>CAZYVI010000001.1:0-414186 GCA_964651245.1 uncultured Anaerolineales bacterium
CCACCCCTGAGCGCCCGCTTCTGCTCTCTCTTCTAGTGTTAAGGTCCCTCGCCGCCGGACGTTCGCCCGAAGGCCGATTGCTCTGTGCCCCAAACAAATCCGCCGTGGTCGTCCGACCACGGCGGAAATCGAACCTACAACGCCGCCCGAGGCAGCGCGCGACGCCTAGGGCGCCCGCAGGTCAGATCTCCGGATCGTTTGGGTTGCTTCGGTCACGCGCTCATCACCTTGGACGGGTGGTGGGCAGCCTGGCGCTCGCCAGAGCGGAGTGAGGATACGGAAACCAAGGGCCGCTGTCAAGCCCCACGGCCTTAAAGATCGGCCGCGCACCGCGCGGCGCCGGCCGCCGGGGCGGCCGGCGCCGGCCTATAATCGCCGGCGAGTCCGACCGCACCGGCGCCCGCCGATCCGCACGTCGAAGAGCCCGCCACCCGTGCTCGACCGCTTCTTGGCCACCAAGCTGTTCGCTCCACGACCGCGCGCCGACTGGGTGACGCGGCGCCGCCTGCTCGACCGCCTCGACGCCACCCCAGGCGGCGGCGTCGCGCTGTTGGCGGCGCCCGCCGGATCGGGCAAGACGGTGCTGACCTCGCAGTGGCTCCACGGCCTGCGGGCCGCTGCGGTGGCGCCGGCGACAGCCTGGATCGCGCTGGACGCGGCCGACAACGATCCGGGGCGCTTCTGGGCAGCCACGTTCGCCGCCCTTGACGCCGCGGCACCCGCGGCCGCCGCGGGCGGCCAGGTGCTCGTCAGCGGCACGCCGCGGCGCGACGTCGAGACCGTCTTGACCGCGCTCGTCAACGGCCTGGCCGCCCACGGGGACGACATCGTCGTGGTGCTGGACCACCTGAACGCCGTCCACGAGCCGGCGCTCTGGACGGCCCTCGCGTTCGTGCTCGACAACCTTCCGCCGAACGTCCGGGTCGCGCTCACGACGCGCGCCGAGCCCCAGCTGCCGACCGAACGCTGGCGCGTCGACGGTCGGTTGACCGAGCTGACCGAGGCCGACCTCGCGTTCGAGCCGGTCGAGACGCGCGCCTACCTCATGGACCACCTCGGCCTGCCCGCCACCGACGACCAGGCGCAGCGGCTGACCGAGCGCACCGAGGGCTGGGTCGCCGGCGTGTCGCTGGCGGCGCGGGCGGCGCGTGACCGTGGGCTCGACGCCGTGATCGAGGCCTTTGACGGCAGCCACCGCTATGTGGGCGACTACCTGGCCGCCGAGGTGCTGGCCCTGGTCAGCGACGACGTGCGCGCCTTCCTCTTGGAGACCGCGATCCTCGACCGGCTGTGCGGCCCGTTGACCGAGGCCGTGACGGGGCGGCCCGCCGGCAGCGGCCAGGCGCTCCTGGAGCGCCTCGACGCCGACAACGTCTTCGTCGTCGCCCTCGACGAGCACCGCGAGTGGTTCCGCTACCACCGCCTCTTCGCCGACGCGCTCCGGTCGAAGCTGGCAGCCGAGCGCGGCGCAGACGCGGTCGCCGCCTTGCACCGCCGTGCGGCCACCTGGTACCGAGCCCACGGCTACGTGGCCCGCGCCGTCCGCCACGGCCTCGACGCGGGCGACGAAGCCGATGCCGCGGCGCTCATCCTGGGCGCCGCCGATGACGCCTGGACGCGCGGACGCGCCGCCACGCTGGAGGGCTGGATCGCGGCGCTGTCGCCCGACGCCCTGCAGCGCGAACCGCGCCTGGCCCTCTACCTCGCGCTGGCGCACGTCCTCAACGGCCAGTCGCTCGAGGCGGTCGACCCGCTGCTGGCGCCGCTCGACGGCGCGCTGGCCGACGCCTCGCCGGGCTGGCTCGGCCGGCTGGCGGCCGTGCGCGGCACGGTCGACGGCGTCCGCGGCCAGAGCGACACGGCGGCCGAGCACGCCGCCGCCGCCCAGCGGCTGCTCGACGCCGACGACCTGCCGTGGCGCGGCCTGGCCGCGCTCGACCTCGGCCTGGCCGAGCTCGCCCGCGGCCGCGAGGCGGAGGCGGCCCAGGCCTTCGCCGAGGCGCGAACCCTCGGCGTGCGCGCCAACAACCCGTACGCGACGCTGGCGGCGTCGGTCAATCTGGCCCGCGCCCACCACCTCGACGGCCTGCTGCACGCGGCGGCCGCGAGCTACCGCGAGGCGCTCGCCTGCGCCGCGGAGCACGGCCTGCACCGCCTGCCCCTCACCGGCCTGGCCCACATCGGCTTGGGCGACGTGCTGCGCGAGTGGAACGCGTGCGCCGAGGCGGCCGAGCTGTTGGCGGCCGGGCTGGCGTTGGCCGAAGGGCGCCACGTCCACGTGCGGGTCGCCATCGCCGGCCATCTGGCGGCGGCGCAGCTTTGCGTCGCCACCGAGCGCGGCGACGACGCCGTCGCCGCCGTCGACGCCGCCGAGGCGGTGGCGCTGCGATACGACCGGCCGGAGTACCTCGCCGAGGTGATGCGGGCGCGCGCCCTCATCGGGCTGCAGCGGGGCGATCCCGGGCCGGCGCTGCGCTGGCAGGCCGAGTCGCCGGCCGGCGACGGCCAGGCGACGGCGGCGGGCGCGGCGGATGCCTGCGCCGACGCGCTGCTGCGGGCGCGGCTGGCGCTCTTCCTCGGCGACACGGCCGGCGCCGACGCCCAACTGGCGGCGGTCGGCGCGGCCCTCGCGCGGCGTAGCGGCTGGCTGGCGACGCGGGTCGCCCATGCCTACCTGACGGCGCGGCTGCACCGGGCGCGGGGCGAGGCGCGCCCGGCGGCCGAGGCCATGATCGCCGCGCTGACGCTGGCGCAGCCCGAGCGCTACGTGCGCCTGTTCGCCGACGACGGCGCCGACGCGGCGTCGCTGGTCGCCCTGGCGCGCGCCTCGATCACGGCCGCCACGCCGGCCGCCGAGGCGCTCGCCGCCTACGCCGAGACGCTGCTGGCGGCGCTCGAATGGACGCCGGGCGCGGCGGCGGCCGCCACGAGCGCGTCGAGCGCCCCCACAATGCCCGGCGACCCGGCCGCCAACGCCGCCCTGGTCGAGCCGCTCAGCCGGCGCGAGCTCGATGTCCTGGTCGGGATCGCGGCCGGCGAGACGAACCAGGCCATCGCCGACCGGCTCGTCGTGGCCCTGTCGACGGTCAAGACCCACGTGAACCACATCTTCGGCAAGCTGGGCGTGCGCAGCCGGACCCAGGCCGTCGCCGAGGCGCGCCGGATCGGCCTGCTCTAGCGCCAACCGAGCCGGGCCGCGGCGGCCTCGCGAGGCCCGAATCGGCCAGCCGAGATTCCACCTTTCGACCGATGCGGGCCGCGGGCGCAGCGCGTATCCTGGTCAGCGTTCGCATTCGGGGTGGATCGATGTTCGATTCGCCCGAGCCATTTGGAGGCCCACGATGTTTGTCCCGTCCGATCTGTCCGCACGGCAGGCTCGTCTCGACGACCTGCGCCGGGAGGCCATCGGCCAGCTGCGCATCCGCCAGAACCTGGGTGACCAGGCGGGCGAGCCGCAGAAGCGCTCGCGCCGGCTCCTGAGCCACTTCGAGTGGTTGAACCGACCGTGGCGCTAGCCCGATCCCTCCCCCACCGCGCCGTTGCCGGCGCCAGCCAACGCCCTGGCCGGGCCGTCGCCCCGCCGGGGCGTTGTGCCGTCTAGGGCCGGTCACCGGCGACGCCCCCCGCGCGCCGTCTCACCGCCCGCCTCCACCCCAGCCCACACTGCGCTCCACCTTTCGGTCGATGCCGGCGCCATTCGGGCCGGCTATGCTGGGCGCGCAACCGATTGGACACCTCCAAACCCCGTGTGAATGGGGCGGCTCGCGCCGCCCCATTCGCACGTCTGGGCGCCACCGGCTACGCTTGGCGGCATGGCCAGCGGGCGTTGCAGCGACGGGCGGCAGGGCTCCCGGACCCGTGCGCGGGCCGCATCGGCGATCGCGGCGGCGCTGCTGGCGCTGGCGGCGGGCCTGCGCGCGCCCACCGCTCCGGGCGACGCGCCCGCCGCGGCCCAGGACACACCGTGGTCGCGCGCCTATCTGCCGCGGCTCGACCGCGACGCGGGCGGCTGGCCCGACGCGGCGCTGGCCGCGCGGATCTGGACGGCGCTGGAGGCGTTCGAGCGGCGCAACGCGCTCGACGCGCTCCTCCCGCCGGCGCCGATCACCCCGTCGGACACCGCGGCGGCGTTGCGCGTCGAGGCCGCGTGCCGCGACTTCCCCGACCTCCCCGACGTGTTCGGCCCCGGCGCCCACCGCGACGCCTGCCAGGTCTGGGTGCCCGACGCCTACGGCCTGTGGCACGCAGCCCGGGCCCTGCGGCTCGTGCGCGCCGGACGGCCGCTGACCGACACGGTCGTGGCGAGCGAGCACGCCTGGGCCGCGGCCTACCTGGCGCGGGCGGTCGGCGCGATGGAGGCGTTCGTCTTCGTGCGCTGCGAGCCGCCCAACCCGTTCGGCGGCGACGCGCCGCGCGCCTGCGCCGGCCACCGCGACACCCGGGCCGCCATCTGGCAGAACACGCAGCGCGCCGCCGAGCTCGGCCTGCTGGCCGACGTGGCGCGCCACAGCGGCCCGATCGACGCCGACATCGAGGCGCGGCTGGCCGACGTCCTGGTGAGCAGCGCCCGCGCCTGGCGCGCGGCCTTCTGGTCAAGCGGCACGATGCCCAACGCCGACCTCACGTTCACCACCCGCACCGCGGCCGAGTCGCCGGCGCGGTCGCTGGGCGGCCAGCCGGTGGCGGCCGAGCGACCGGCGACGTTCGTCTGGAACGCCGACAAGCACAACACGCCGGCCGAGGAGATGGCGTGGATGGGCGCCGGCGTGTTGATCGCCATGGCCGTCGCGGGCGACCGCATCAGCCCGACCGAACGTTCCGCGCTCGTCGCCGCCGGCCGCCACTACGTCGACTACGCGCTGACCGACGATCGCCCCGACCCGCGGTTCGGCGTGCCCGTGCGCACCGTGGGCCGCGAGTCGTCGGGCGGTCCGTACGGGCAGAACCGCTACTGGATCGAGAACCACCAGGACGATGCGCCGTCACTGCCGTACCTGGGCTTCACCTGGGACAGCCTCGGCCTGGCGCTGGCGACGTCCGACGCGCCCGACGGCCGCCCGTGGCGGTCGTTCGCGCCCGCCGACGCCTGGCCGGTGCTCGCCCGCTCCGCCGAGGCCACGCTCATCGCCCCCGACGGGCGCAGCCTGCTCGACGGCGATCCCGGCGCCGGGCTGGGCTTCGATGTCGCCCGCTTCCCGCGCTGGACGATGCCGTGCGCCGAACACCGTGCCGGCGCCCTCTACGTCGACCTCGGGCCCGGACGGCCGGCCGGGTCGCCGCGGTTCGTGTCGGAGATCGGACACCCGGCCGGGCTGTCGGTGCTGCTGGCCGGGGTGCCGTTGATCGGCGCCGCGTCGGCGGCCGGCGACCGTGCCACGGCGCGGCGCTGGCAGGCCCGTGTCGGCGCCGTGCTCGACGAGCTGATCCGCCACCCACCCGGCTTCGACGGCGTCGCGTGCAAGGTGGCGCCTTGGGTCTCGACCGAGCCGGCCTACCATTGGGCCTACATGGTGAACGCCTACCTGCACCCGTGGCTCGTCGCCTCCGGCCACCGCATCGGCGCCGGCGCGCGGCCGTGACGGACCACACCACCGCCGTGGCGCGGCTCCGGCAGCGCCTCGCCGCCGGCCCGCTGCCCGGCGAGGCCGCCTTCGCGCCGCTGTCCGTGCCGGGCCGCTCGGCGCGCTCGGTGGCCGAGGCGCGGGCGGGCGGGGCGCGCGAAGGGGCCGTGCTGGCGCTGCTCTACCCGGTGGGCGGCGCGCCGCACGTGGCGCTGACGCTGCGCCGGGCCGACCTCCGCGACCACGCCGGCCAGGTGTCGCTGCCCGGCGGCCGGATCGAGGCCCACGAGACCCCGCAGGCGGCGGCGCTGCGCGAGGCGAGCGAGGAGGTCGGGCTGCGCGGACCGGTCGACGTCCTGGGCCCGCTGTCGCCACTGTGGATCCCGCCGACGAACTTCCTCGTGTTCCCGATCGTGGCCGCCGCCGCCGTCCGGCCGCCCCTCGCCCCGTCGGCGGACGAGGTGGCGGCACTCCTGGAGGTGCCGCTGGCGGCGTTCACCGCGCCCGCCGCGCGCGTGACAGCCCGCCGGCCGGGCATCGACGGCCGGAACCGCGACGTGCCGGCGTTCGCGGCGCTGGGGCACACGATCTGGGGCGCGACGGCGATGATCCTGGCCGAGCTCGTGGCGGTGGTCGGCGATGCCGGCTGACGGCGCCGCCCGGCTGTTCGTCGCAGTCCCGATCGACAGCGCGACGCGCGCGGCGCTGGCGGATCGCCTTGCGACGGCCGGGCCGCTGCCGGGGCGCGTCGTGCCGCCCGTGAACTGGCACCTCACGCTGCGGTTCCTGGGCGACACGACCCCCGACGCCGAGCACCGGCTGTGCCGCGCGCTCGACGCCGCCGCCTGGCCGCCGGCCTTTCCGATCCGCTTCGGTCCGCTCGGCGCCTTCCCGACCCCCCAGCGCGCCCGCGTGCTCTGGCTCGGCGTCGCGACCGGAGCCGCCGAGCTGGCGGCGCTGGCGGCGGTGGTGGACGGCGCCGTCGGCGAGCCCGGTCCGTCGCCGTTCGCCGCGCACCTCACGCTGGCCCGCCTGCGGCCCGGCGATCCGGCCGACGTCCGGGCGCTCGTCGCCCGCGTCGGCAGCGCCGCGGTGCGGTGCGACATCGACTCCGTCGCCGTCGTGGCCAGCGAGCTGGGCCATGGGCCGCCGCGCTACGAGGTGCGGCACACCGTCGCGCTGCGGTCGGGCGCGGACCGAACCGAAGCCGGCCGCGGCGCGGGCGTCGACGGTGCCGGGGCGCACGGCAAGAATGCGGCCGCGGGGCGCCGGCGTGGCGCCGCGCGGCGAGGAGGAGCCGACGTGCCGACGATCGACGGCCCGAGCGAGCCGGCCCGGGAGCCCCGGGCGTGACCGTGCGCCGGATCGGCGTCCTGACCAGCGGCGGCGATGCCCCGGGGATGAACGCCTGCATCCGCGCCGTGGTGCGCATGGCGGACCACCTCGGCATCGAGGCCGTCGGCATCAAGCGCGGCTTCGCCGGCCTCGTCGACGGCGACCTGCGGCAGCTCGACCGGCGCGCCGTCGGCGGGATCGTGGATCGCGCCGGCACCGTCCTGGGCAGCGCCCGGCTGCCGGCGTTCCTCGACCCGGCGATCCGCCAGCGCGCCCACGGCGTGTTGGCGGCGCACGGCATCGACGTCCTCGTCGTCGTCGGCGGCAACGGCAGCCAAGCGGGCGCGGCCGCGCTGGCGGCCGAGGGCGCCGCCGTCGTCGGCGTCGCTTCGACGATCGACAACGACCTCGCCGGCAGCGACACGACGATCGGCTTCGACAGCGCGGTCAGCGTCGCCATCGAGGCGATCGACCGGCTGCGGGCGACGGCGGCCAGCCACGAGCGCGTGTTCCTCATCGAGGTCATGGGGCGCGACAGCGGCCATGTGGCGCTGCACGCCGCGGTGGCCGGCGGCGCCGAGGCGTTCGCGCTGCCGGAGTCGCCGATCGACCCGGACGCCTGGCTGGCCGAGCTGGCCGCCACCTGGCGCCGCAAGCGGCACGCCATCGCCGTCGTGGCCGAGGGCGCCTCGCCCGGCGCGATGGCGCTGGCCGATCGCCTGCGCGCCGCGCGCGCCGAGCACGGCCTGGCCGAGATCAGCATCCGCGCCACCGTCCTGGGCCACCTCCAGCGCGGCGCCACGCCCACCGCCGCCGACCGGCTCCTGGCGACCCGCCTCGGCGCGGCGGCGGTCCGGCGGCTGGCGGACGGCGAGACCGGCGTCCTCGTGGGCCACGACGGCGGCGACGTGATCACCACGCCCCTGGCCGAGGTCGTCGGCCGGCGCAAGCCGCTGGATCCCACGCTGCTGGCGACGGCGGCCGCGCTCGACGCCTGAGCCCGCCGCCAGACACCCGCGGCGTGAAACGCGACGGCGGCTGGCGCGACAGATCGGGGGCCGATGCGATCCACGGCCCGCGACTCGCCCCGGAGGCCCACCGTGCTCGACGCGCTGCTCGCCCCGCTCCGCCCCTCCGCCACGCTGCAGCCGCAGCGCGACACGCCGCCGCCACCACCGGCGCCGGACGCCCCCCACGCCGTCGTCATCGGCACCGGGTTCGGTGGGCTGGCGGCGGCCGTGCGGCTGCTGGCGCGCGGCTACCGCGTGACCGTCGTCGACCGCCTCGACCAGCCGGGCGGGCGCGCGCGGGTCTTCCGCGACGCCGGCTTCACCTTCGACGGCGGGCCGACGATCGTCACCGCGCCGTTCCTGTTCGAAGAGCTATGGTCGCTCGTCGGCCGGCGGATGGCCGACGACGTCGAGCTGCGGTCGGTGACACCGTTCTATCGCATCCGCTTCGACGACGGCACCCACTTCGACTACAGCGGCGATGCGGCGGCGATGGAGGCCGAGGTGGCGCGCTTCGCGCCCGCCGACGTCGCCGGCTACCAGCGCTTCATCCGCCGCAGCGAGGCGATCTACCGGGTCGGCTTCGAGGCGCTGGCCCACGTCCCGTTCGACTCGCCGCTGGACATGCTGCGGATCGCGCCCGACATGGCCCGCCTGGGCAGCCAGCGTTCGGTGTACGGCCTCGTGCGGCGCTTCGTGCGCGACGAGAAGCTGCGCACGGTGCTGAGCTTCCACCCGCTCCTCGTCGGCGGCAACCCGTTTCGGGTCACCTCGATCTACGCCTTGATCGGCTGGCTCGAGCGGCGCTGGGGCGTGTGGTACGCGATGGGCGGCACCGGCGCCCTGGTGCGCGGGCTCGTCGGGCTCGTCGAGGGCCAGGGCGGGCGGCTGCGGCTGGGCGCCGACGTGGCCGAGATCACGCTCGACGGCCGTCGGGCGACCGGCGTCCGCCTCGCCAGCGGCGAGCACATCGCCGCCGACATCGTCGTCTCGAACGCCGACGCCGCGTTCACGTACGGCCAGCTCCTGCCCGCCGCGGCGCGCCGGCGCTGGACCGATCGCCGCCTCGATCGCGCCGCGTACTCGATGGGCCTCTTCGTCTGGTACTTCGGCACCGACCGCAGCTACCCCGACGTGCCGCACCACACGATCGCCCTCGGCCCGCGCTACCGCGGCCTGCTCGACGACGTGTTCGACCGCCACGTCCTGGCGCCCGACTTCAGCCTCTACCTCCACCGGCCGACGGCCACCGACCCGTCGCTGGCACCGCCCGGCTGCGATGCGTTCTACGTTCTCTCGCCCGTCCCGCACCTCGACGCCGCCGTCGACTGGAACGAGGCGGCCGAGGGCTACCGCGCGGCGATCGCGGCGCGGCTGTCGGCGACGCTGCTGCCGGGGCTCGAACGACACGTGGTGACGTCGCGCGTGCTCACGCCGCTGCAGTTCCGCGACGACTACCGCAGCGTCAAAGGCGCCGCGTTCAGCCTCGAGCCGCGGCTGAGCCAGAGCGCCTGGTTCCGGCCGCACAACCGCAGCGAAGAGGTCGACGGGCTCTACTTGGTGGGCGCCGGGACGCATCCCGGGGCGGGGCTGCCGGGCGTGCTGTCGTCGGCGCGGGTCTTGGACAGCGTCGTCCCCGACCCGTAGCGCGCCAGGTTCGGGGTCAGTCGGGCCCGACCGCGGCCGACCGCAGGCCCAGCGGCAGGAACGCGCGGCGCGTCGAGCCGGCGACGCGGATCCGCAGCTGCATGCAGACGCAGCCGTTGCGCGCGCCCAGGCCGCAATCCTCCGGGGTGAACGTCAGATTCCAGGTCGGGTTCTCTTCGTTCTTGGGGCAGACGCGGATCTCTTGCGGGGCGATGATCGTGTCGCTGGTCAGCCCGCCTGCCCAGCGGTCGAGGGTGTCGACGCTGATCTTCAGCGCCCGCACCGACGCCGCGCCCACGCGCTGCGCCTGCGGCGCGTCGGCCAGCCAGGTCGTGTCGGTGTGGATCGCCCAGCGGTCGATGTTGAGGTAGGGGTTGACGAGCGGTCGCAGGACCTCGGTGCGGTCGAGCGACACGAAGTCGTGGACCACCGCCCCGCTCTCGAGGCGGATCCGGAACGGCACGTGCTCGACGGCCCGCTCGAAGTCGATGACGCCGCAGCCGAAGACGTCGTTGCGCAGCCAGCCGTCGCCGCCGACGTCGAACGCGCCCATCGATTCGTCGCGCTCGGCGTTGCGGCAGAGGTAGCCCAACACCTGCAGCGGCGTCAGGCCGGGGTTGATCGTCTTGAGGACGGCGATCACGCCGGCCACGTGCGCCGCGGCGTAGTCGTCGGGCATCGCCACGCGCTGGGCGACGTCGACGAGCTGGTAGGGCTCGTCGGGGTTGTTCTCCGTGTTCACCGGCGCCAGGAAGCCCTCGCCCGGCGCGGCGATGTCGACCCAGGCGCCGGTGCTCATCGTCCGACGGCGGCTGATCGTCTCCCGGCCGGCCGGCCGGCCGATGTGCATCGACGTCACGCCGATCACGTTCGGGCTATGGATGTGGGCCGGGAAGATGTCGGGGTTGGCGCCCTCGGGGCACACTTGGTCGGCGCGCTCGACGACGCCGCACTCGCCGGCCGGCACGACCACGGTGGCGTTGCGGTCGTCGGCGAAGCCGATCGCCTCCGACAGCCGCGTGATGCTCTGGTAGGACCGTTGGTCGCGCGCCGGATCGCGCACCGGCAGGCCGCCGATGACGATCACCTGGGCGCCCTCGTTCGCGGCGTAGCACACCCCTTCGATGATGTGCTTGACCCAGAAGCCGGCGTTGACGAAGGCGCCATCGCGGTGCACCGGGAACGTCGCCTTCAGGGGCATGATCCGCGCCCCCCACGAGACGCCCGCGATCCCCTCGCCGTTGTTCGTGTCGGCGGCGGCGATGCCGGCCATCTGCGTGCCGCGGTTGTACGAGCGCACCACGGCCTGCGGCCCGACCGCGACGGGCTGCGGCTCCGGATCGCCGCCGTTCGTCAGGTACGGCGGCGGGCTGGCGACATCGAACGGCGCGTCGCCGCCGAAGTCCCAGCCGTGGACATCGTCGATGTAGCCGTTGCCGTCGTCGTCACGGCCGTTGCCGGCCACCTCGCCCGGGTTCCGCCAGAGCTTGCCGACGAGGTCGGGATGGGCCGGGTCGACGACGCCGTCGTCGCCGACGACGTCGAACGCATCGACGCCGTCGCTGATGATGGCGATCGTCACGTCGGAGCGGCCGTAGCTGGTCTGCCAGGCGTCGGCGGCGTGCAGCACCAGGCCCAGGCTGTCGGTCTGAAGGCTGAGGAACTCGTCGTTGGGCCGCGTCGGCGCCGAGAGCTGGGCCAGCTCGGACAGTGCGGCCAGAGGGTCGCCCGCCGCCTCATGCGGCCGTCGTGGGGGCCGCGGCGCAGCGGGCGGGCGCGCCGCGGCCGTCCAATGCGGCGGCGCCGCGCCATCGGCCGTCCGGGCGGGCGCCGCGAGCCAAAGGCCAGCCGCCAGGCCGGCCGACGCGGTGCGGGCGGCGGGCTTGAGCGCGGCCAGCCACGCGGGCGAGCAGACGTCGACGAGCGCCGCTTCGGCGACGTGCGGGCCGGCCGCCGCGGCGCGCGGCGCAGCGCCCAGGGCCGTGGCGATCCCCAGCAGCACCGTGACCGCGCGCAGCGTCGCGGCCCGTCCGAACGCGAAAGGCATGCTGGGCGAACCTCCGTCTGCCGCGCCGGGGGGCTGGCGTGGAACCGGATGCCCGCGCCGCGCGGCGCGGGGGCGTCGATCTGCGAGTGCGCCGGCCCGATCGGCGCGTACGCCAGCGCCCGGCCGCCCACGGCACGCCGCCGACATCGTGGCCACAGGCGGAGGGCAAGACGTCCGGCGCGCCGGCTAGGATACGCTCCGGCGGGTCGCTGTCAAAGCCGCATCGCACCGCGCCTTGCCGGGCGCCGGGGGGCGCGGTATGCTCCGCCGCCAGCCGATTTGCACCCGTCGGGAGCCCGCCTTGGACTTCGAGCTGACCGAAGAGCAGCGGATGATCCGCGACGCCGTTCGCGAGGTGGCGCAGCGCGAGTTCGCGCCGCGCGCCCGCGATGTCGACGAGCAGGCCCGCTTCCCGGCCGAGAACTTCGCGCGCTTGGCGGAGATGGGGTTGATGGGCCTGCCGATCGCCGAAGCGTACGGCGGCGGCGGCGGCGACACGGTGAGCTACGCGCTGACGGTCGAGGAGTTGGCCGCCGCGTGCGGTTCGACGGCGCTGGTCTACGCGGCGCACATCAGCCTGGGCTGCTCGCCGTTCGCCCTGTTCGGCACCGAGGAGCAGAAGCAGCGCTACCTGCCGCGCCTGACGTCGGGCGCGATGTTCGGCGCGTTCGGTCTGACCGAGCCGCACACCGGCTCGGACGCCGGCGCGACGCGCACCACCGCCGAGCGGACCGGCGACGGCTGGCGGCTCAACGGCCAGAAGATGTGGATCACCTCGGGCGGCATCGCCGGCACCGTCATCGCCACCGCGCGCACCGTGGTCGACGGCGAGGACCGCGGGGTCAGCTGCTTCGTCGTCGAGCGCGAGCTGCCGGGCTTCATCGTCGGCAAGGACGAGCCCAAGATGGGCCTCAAGGGATCGATCACGAGCCAGCTGTTCTTCGAGGACTGCCTGCTGCCGGCGTCGAACGTGCTCGGCGAGATCGGCAAGGGCTTGCGCCAGATGTTGACGATCCTCGACGGCGGCCGGATCTCGATCGCCGCCATGGCGCTCGGCCTCGGCCGCGCCGCGCTCGAGCACGCCACCGGCTACTCGCTGGAGCGGATCGCGTTCGGCAAGCCGATCGCGGCCAACCAGGCCGTCCAGTGGAAGCTCGCCGACGCGGCGGTGGCGCTCGACGCGGCCCGGCTGTTGACGTGGCAGGCCGCCTGGCTGAAGGACCACAAGCGCCCGTTCGGGACCGAGGCCGCCGTGGCCAAGCTGTACGCCAGCGAGGCGGCCGAGAAGGCGTGCTTCGAGGCGGTGCAGATCCACGGCGGCATGGGCTATTCGCGCGAGGTGCCGGTGGAGCGGTTCTACCGCGACAACCGCCTGACCGAGATCGGCGAGGGCACGAGCGAGATCATGCGGCTCGTGATCGCCCGCAACATCCTCCGCGCGGCGCCGGCCTGATCGCGCCGGCTACCCGGCGGCGGGCGGCGGAAAGCGCGCCTCGACGCCGGCGGGCCCGGCGCCGGCCGCCAACAGCGCCAGCTTGTCGGCCGTTTCGGCCCAGGTGATCGGCGATAGCCCCAGCCGCGCCGCCAACGCGTCCGGCGCGACGCCGGCGCGCCAGCTCCGCAGCGCCGACGTCCAGCGCAGCGTCTCGAAGCCGAGCGGCCGGCCGAGCCCGGCCTCGCGGGCCACGTCGGCGACAAGGTACTCGAGGTTGCGCGCCGTGCAGTCGAACAGCGGCCCGTCGTCGGCGACGCCGTAGCGGCGGCGGTAGGCCTCCAGCACCGCCAGCAGCGCCGGGTCGAACGCCACGCGGCGCTCCTTGGCCCGAAACCGCGGCGCGTCGTAGCGAACCAACAGCGACGGCGACGCCGGGTCGGTCTGGATGTCGACCGGGCGCAGCCGCATGAGCTCGCCCTTCTTGAGGCCCGTGTCGAGCACGAGCCGCAGCACCAGCTCCGGCCGCGGATCCGGCGCCGCCGCCCGGCGGTGCATCGCCGCGGCGACGCCCAGCACGAGGTCGACCTCGTGGTCGGTGAGCACGCTCGGCAGCGGCGCCACGGCGCGGCGGTGGACGAGGGCGATAGCCGGATCGGCCGTGCAGGCGCCCTCGGCCGCGAGCCAGGCGAAGAAGACCTTGAGCGTCGTGATGCGGCGCGCCAGGCTCTTGGCGCTGCACGGCTCGGGCCGGACCTCGAGCAGCCAGGTCACGAAGCGCTCGAGGTCGTGGCGGCCGATCGAGGCGACCGCGCGGCCGTGCCCCAGGTACTCGGCCAGCAGCCGCAGGTCGCTGGTGAAGCTGCGGCGCGTGTTGTCGGTCTTGCCGGTCCGACGGAGATGCTCGCCGAAGGCGGCCGCCGCCCCGTCCAGCGACGTGGTCGACGTCACCGGGGGCAGCGGCGCGCGCGGCCCCCGCGGCGCGGGCGGGATGACCCCGGCGGCGGCATCGAACAGCGACGGCTGGGTCGCCGCCGGCGCGGGCCTGGCGTCGGACATGCGGTGAGGCTAGCAGCGGCGGCCGGCGATGGCAACGGCGGGCCGGGCGCGCCGCGCGGCCACCCAGCCACGGCCGGCGGCGGCGGCCGGCGGCGGCGGCCGGCGGCGGCGGCGCGATTGGTTACGAAACTCTTAAGATTGAACGGCGTCGCCGCGCGGGAGCGCGTGATACAATGGCGCCGCACGCGGACGAGGCGTGCCCGACGCCGTCGGTGGGTCGGCGGTGCCGCACGCGCGAGGAGGTTGCGATGCGCAAGGTTGCAGTCGTGCTCGGGATCGTGGCGGTCTGGGCGATGTGGGCCAGCCCCGTGGCCCATGCCCAGAACGTCCAGGGACTGACGCTGCGGGCCGGCGAGGCCCTCAAGGGTTCGCCCAGCGGCTTGGTCGACATCGTCGGCAACGGCGACTCGGCGACGGTGATGCTCGACCTGAGCGGCGCGGCGGAGACGATGAAGCTGGCCGACTTCGAGGGCGCCAAGGCGTTCGTCGTCTGGGCCGTCGACATGGACGGCTACCGCCACAACCTGGGCGCGCTGTCGGACGAACTCAAGCTGGCGGATGTCGAGGTCGACTACCGCGTCGCCCGGCTGTACGTCACGGCCGAGGCGGATGCTGGCGCCGACGCCCCGTCGGGCGACCCGCTGTACGCCGCCACGCTGCGCAACGTGACCGAGAAGGACGGCGCGCCGGCCGGCGCCGCCAAGTCCGGCGCCGCGGCGTCGAGCAGCGCCGCGCCGAGCGCGGCGGCGGCGAGCGCGCCGGCGAGCGCCGCCTCGACCGGGGCCGCCAAGCCCGCCGCCAGCGCCAAGCCGTCGGAGTTGCCGACGACCGGCGGCGGCATGAGCGACCTGGCCCTGGTGGCGCTGGCGGCGATGGGCCTGCTGTGGACCGGCGCCCGATTGGTGCGCGTCCGCGCTTCGTAGGCCGACGGCGGCGCACCGGACCGCCGCACCGAGACCGCTGAACGCATCGCCCCCGCCCGCCCGACCCGTGTCGGCGCGGGCGGGGGCGATCATGCGTCGGCGCCGGATGGGTCCGGCCAGCGGGGCGCGTCCGGCTCGACGCCGTCCAAGAGCGCGGCCAGGGCGGCCAGGTCGATCCGGCGGCCGGCTTGGATGCAGCGACGGGCGCGCCGCCAGCGCCACGCCGTCGCCCACCCCGCCAGCTGCCCGGCCAGCGTCGCCCGCGCCGCCGCGCCGCGGGCGTGGCGGACGGCGCGGCCGGCGGTCCGAAGCTCGGCGGCGGCGATGCGGACAGCGTGCCGCAGCGCGAGGCGGGCCGGGTAGCAGCGCACGATCGTCCAGGCGCGGTTGCGGGCGACGTGGTAGCTGGCCAGCGGCCCGCCGCCGGTGGCGGAGAGCTTGTGGTACACGACGGCGTCGGGCACGTGGGCGCAGCGCCAGCCGCGCAGGCGTGCCCGCCAGGCCAGATCGACGTCCTCGTAGTAGCTCCCGAAGGCCGCCTCGAACACGCCGACGTCGTCGAACAGGGCGCGACGGTAGGCGGCGGCGGCGCCGCTGGCGCCGAACACCCAGCGCGCGGTGTCGTACTGGCCGCGGTCGACCTCCCAGACGCCGCGGTTGGCGGCTTGGCCGGCGCGGTCGACGGTGTCGCCGGTCGTGTGGAGGACGTCGCGGCGATCGAACAGCCGGACCTTGCTGGTGGCCATGCCGGCGCCCGGCGCGGCCTCGAGCCCGGCGACGAGGGCGCCGAGCCACCCCGGCTCCGCCTCGGTGTCGTTGTTGAGCAGGACCAACACCTCGGCGCGCGCGGCGGTGATGCCGGCGTTCACCGCGCCGGCGAAGCCGCGGTTGGCGGCCAGGCGGACCACCGCCACCTCGGGGTAGTCGCGCAGCAGCGCGAGGCTGGCGTCGGTCGAGCCGTTGTCGACGACGATCGTCTCGAACGGGCCCCAGCGCTGGCGGCGCAAGCTGTCGAGGCAGACCGGCAGGTGGTGTGCGCCGTTCCAGTTCGGGATGATCACCGACGCCCGCGGCGCGCCGTCGCCCGTCATCCGTCCCAGCGCGCCAGCGGCGCGGCGCGGGTCAGGCGCTGCCAGGCCAGCCGGCCACCCAGGTGCCGCGCGACGGCGTCGGCCACCTCGGCGGCCAGCGCCGCCGCATCCGGCGGCGTGCCGCCGTCCGGTGTCAACAGGTCGACATGCACCAGCGCGGCGCGGCAGCCCGGCGCCACGAACGCCTGCGCGCCGGGCGCGCCGTGCCAGGAGCGCGCCAGGGTCCGGTCGCCGCTGTCGACCAGGATGAGCTCGTTGATCGGCACCGTCTCCGGTCGCCCGTCGGCCGCGCCCAGCGGCGTGAACCCCTCGCAGCCGCGGCTGGGACGCAGCCAGAGGTCGCCGACGATGGCCGCAACGTCATACGCGGCGGTCGGGACGCCGTGGCGCAGCGAGACGGCGTTGAGGATGTCGGGCAGCGGGCCCTGCGACGGCACGCCGCGCGCCGTGGCCGCCCACGCCCGCAGCGCCGCCGGCGGCGGCACCGTCGCCGGCGGCAGGCCGACATCGGCGTAGGCGGCCCGCCAGGCGGCCTCGAGGTCGTCGCGGGCGACGGCCGCCGCCGACGCGCGGGCGAGCTCGTCGCGCGCGGCGCTGGCGGCGGGGGCGGTGCCGTCGAGCCCGACCGCCCAGCCGCTCAGCCGGACGAACGACGGCACCGGGCCGAACACGGCGCTGTCGATGCGCTCGATCACGGGTCGACGCCGCCGCGGGCGAAGAAGCGGTCCAGCCCCTCGGTCCAGTGCGGCAGCGCGATGCCGAGCGCCGCGGCGGCGTCCTGCGCCAGCGCCGCGCACACCGGCGGGCGGGCGAGGCGCTCGAAACGGTCGAGCCGCTCGATCGCGACCCCGGCGTGGCCGCTGCGGTCCAGCGCGGCGCGCGCCAGCTCCCAGCGGCTGCAGCTGCCGCGGTTGGCCAGATGGTAGGTGCCGAAGCGGCCCGTCTCGACCAGGGCGAGGATGCCGTCGGCGAGGTCGTCGCAGAAGGTCGGGTTGCCGAACTCGTTGTCGACCACGGCCAGCGGCCGACCCTCGCCCGCCAGCGCGACCATGCGCGAAACGAAGCTGCGGCCACCCAGGCCGTAGAGCCAGGCGGTCCGCACCACGTAGTGGCGCGGCGCGACCGACCGCACCAGGTGCTCGCCCGCCAGCTTCGACGCGCCGTAGACGCTCAACGGCGCCGGCGGGTCGGCCTCGGCATAGGGTGCGCCCTTGTGGCCGTCGAAGACGTAGTCGGTGCTGACCTGGACGATCGCCGCGCCGCTCGCCGCTGCCCCGCGGGCCGCCCGCCAGGCGCCGACGGCGTTGCGGCGAAACGCTTCGTCCGGCGCCCGCTCGCAGCCGTCGACGTCGGTGAGCGCCGCGGCGTTCACGACGACGTCGGCCGCCACGGCGGCGACGGACTCGACGGCGGCGTCGGCCGTCACGTCGATCCGGGCGCGGCCGGCGGCCACGACGTCGTGGGCGGCCGCCCGGCGGGCGAGGGCGCGGCCGAGCTGGCCGTCGGCGCCGAGGATGAGGATGCGCATGCGGCGTCCTGAGGGCGGCAGCCGCCGGCGGAAGGCGACGGCCCGGGCGTACGGTTTATGGGGCGGATCGCCGGCGGCGGTCAAGTCCGCCCGCCGGGCGCGCCGCCCGATCCACCGTAACAGCGCCGGCCGCTGCTCCGTCTTGACTGCGTGAACCCCCTGCCCGGCGGTCCGCCCCGGCCGAAGCATCCCCCGCATCGGCGGCCGAGGCCGGCTGGGCCACGCTCGACTGGCCCACATCCCAAGGAGGATCGGATGGCTGCCCTGCCACGGCGCGCCGTTTGCCTGGCGCTCGCAACCCTGGCGCTGGTGCTCGTGACCGCGACGCTGCCCGGCCGCCTGGCCGGTGTGGCCTCCCCCCCCGCCGCCCACGCCCACCCAATGGCCCAAGAGGTGCCGGCCGGCAAGATCGTCGTCCGCGGCCGGATCGACTACATCGACCGCGAGAGCGACAAGTCGCACGCGGCGGCCGGCGTCCGGGTCGAGATCTGGGACAAGGACGAGGGCTTCCCGGACACGTCGAGCAAGCTCGGCGAGACGCGCACGGACATCCACGGCTACTTCGAGAGCGCGCCGCTGCCCAACCAGGACCGCGACGGCCCCGGCGGCGAGGCCGGCGTCACGGGCCAGGACGTCTACCTCAAGCTGTACAGCGACAACGGCGACGTCAAGCTGCTCCAGCTGGGAACGAACCGCGAGTTCGTCTGGCAGAGCTACGACCTCGACCGCGAGCAGGGCATCCTCCGCAACGTCAAGGACGGCGCCGTCGCCATGCCGCGGCTGCTGGTCCAGGAGACGGCGCGCGACGTCGAGGCGCTGTGGACGTTCGTCAACATGGCCGAGGCGTGGCTTTTCATGCAGTCGGCCAGCGGCGGCGACCCGGGCAAGGTGACCGGCTACTGGTCGCACGACAGCCAGGACGGTCCGCGCTACGACCCCGCCACCCGCGCGCTGACGTTCCGCGCCGACACGGCCGGCTTCGCCGACGTCGTGGTCCAGCACACCGCCTATGCCCTGATCCACAACATCTACGGCACGCTCCCCGCGGCCTGGACGGCCTGCACCGCCGGCCCCGAGGAGACGATCAAGAGCGAGATCGACCCGTCGTGCGCGCTGCTACAGGGCTTCGCGACGTTCCTGCCGCTGGCGGTCTACCAGGAGGCGTTGTTCGAGTCGCAGGTCGTGCGCGCCCTCGACCTCGACGCGCCCAAGCCGCAGACGCCGGGCTGGAACAACGGTGACCGCGTGCCGGGCCGCGTCGCCGGCGCATTCTGGGACCTCTACGAGCACGACCAGAGCGTCGAGGAGTACGACACCTTCAACGGTACGTTCGCCGACATCTGGGAGGTCTTCCGGCAGCGCAACCCGACGACGTTCGCCGAGTGGTGGACGGGCTGGAAGGCGCTGGGCAAGGACGCCTGCGGCGCCGTGGGCAGCCTGTACCAGAACTCGATCGACTACTCGCGCGGCCTCCAGGTGGCGGCCATTCCCGACGTCGTCCTCGACGAGGACCAGTCGACCGTCGTCAACCTCCAGGCCTTTGTCACGAACACGGACTGTCCGCCCGATCGCCTCAAGCTGGCGATCACGGACCACGGCGCGCCCGAGGCCGGGGTCGAGCTGATCGCGGGCACGCTGATGATCAGCGTCACGCCGCAGGCGAACTGGTTCGGCCAGACCACGGTCCGCATCGCGATCAGCGACGGGCCGCGGACGGTCAACACCACCTTCAAGGTCATCGTGCGCTCGGTGAACGACTGCCCGCGGATCGCCCCGCGGATCGCCGACCCGGGCTCGGTCCGCTACGGCGAGACGATCACGATCGACCTCGCCGGCCACGGCTCCGACATCGAGACCGCGACCGCCCAGCTGCAGTGGCGGGCCGACATCGAGCCGCAGTACAAGGAGATCACCGTCAGCGGCAACGGCACGCTGCAGTTGGTGTTCTCGCTCAGCCCGGCCGTCATCACCGACTACTCGGCCCTGGTGGACATCGTCCTCGCCGACGCCGACGGCTGCGAGGTGCGCCAGCCGATCGCCCTGAACTGGACCGAGCGCCCCAACCAACCGCCGATCATCTGGATGGACCGCCTGGTGCGGGAGTACGAAGCGCCGGTGAACACGACGATCCACGTCGACCTGACCGACGTCGCCGGCGACGCCGAGGACGGACCCGACCCGCTGGAGTGGTTCGTCGAGAACTCGGGCGACCTCGACGCCACCGTGCTCAAGACCTCCAAGCGCACCTTCGACTTCATCCCGAAGCCCGACTTCGTCGGCAGCACCTTCCCGGAGCTGGCCGTCAAGGACTCCAAGGGCCTGCAGGCCACGGCCGGCATCACGCTGACGTGGGTGATCACGAACGCCAAGCCGGTCATCCTGCGCAACCTGCTCCTGGGCAAGACGGCCGGCGCCAGCAAGGGCGGCCGCCCGAGCCCGGCGGCCTGCTACCCGTTGGCCAACAAGGCCATCGACGCCGACGACCCCCAGACCAGCCTGCTGTGGTTCGTGAGGGACTTCAACACCGACAACCTGACGATCACCGGCCAGGGCACCCAGGCGGTGTGCGTGCGGCCGCGCCCGGGCTTCGTCGGCTGCGAGGCCGCGCGCTTCGTGGTCCGCGACCCCAAGGGCGGCACCGACAGCCACGAGGTCACGACCTGCTGGCGCGAGATCAAGATCGCGCTGCCGTACCTTCAGAAGCCGGCCCGCAACGGCGCGGCGGCGCTGAGCCGCGGCCGGTAGCCCCGCGCGGCGGTCGGTCCGCCGCCCTCGATCGAGTCCCCCGGGGCGGGCGCTGGCGACGGCGCCCGCCCCGGTTGGCGTGGCGCCGGCGGGGCGGCGGCGACCGCGGGCGCGCAGCGGCGCGTGGGTCGTTAAGGTCGATTTACAGAGGCCATGGGCCCGTGTGATATACTGCCGGCGCCCCGCCCAGCCGCCCGCCGGCCACGTCGCCCGGCCGGCCGCGACCCGCCAGGAGCCCCGGCCATGCCGCAGCCCCCCCGCGCGCCCGCCGCCCTGCGCGCCGCGCTCATCGCCGCCGCCGTGGCCTGCGCCGCGGTCGCCGCGCGCCCCGGCGACGGCGGCGGGCGGCGCGTCGCGGCCCAGGCGCCGCTGCCCGTGACGATCTGCGAGATCCAGGGCGACGGTCCGGCGACGATGGCGACGACCGCCACCGTCACGACCGAGGGCGTCGTCACCAGCGCCGCGGTGCGCGTCGAGCCGTACGGCTTCACCCTCGAGGCGCCGGGCTGCGACGACCGGCCGGAGACGAGCGACGGGTTGTTCGTCTACGTGCCGCGCGACCTCTCCGCCGAGGTCGCCGGTCGCGTCGCCGTCGGCCGCCGGGTGCGGGTGGTCGGGCGCGCCAAGGAGTACCAGGGCCTGACCGAGCTCGTCCTCGACGACGCCCAGGTCGTCGATTTGGGGCCGGCGGCGCTGCCGGCGCCCGCGGCGCTGACGCTGCCCGACGACCCGGCGGCGGTCGAGGCAGCCCTCGAGCGCTACGAGGGGATGCGGGTGTCGCTGCCGCCGTCGCGGGCCGTCGGCGGCACCGACGCCTACGGCGAGGTGTCGGTCGTCGAGGCCACGCTGCCGCTGTCGCACGTGCTGCGCGGGGCGCTGACCGGCCGCCTGGCCACCGTGATCGCCCCCCACGACTGGCCGGTCGTGACGCAGGGCGACACGCTCGCGGGCGTCGCCGGGCCGCTGTTCTACTCCTACGGCGAGTACAAGGTCGTCGTCGACGACTGGGCGACGGTGGCGGTGACCTCGGGCGAGCGTCGGCCGCAGCGCTGGGTCGAGGCCGGCCCCGGCGAGCTCACGGCGGCCACGTTCAACGTCGAGAACCTGTTCGACGACGTCGACGACCCCGGCAAGCAGGACACCGAGGGCTCCTACTTCCCACGCACGCGGGCCGACTACGAGGCGTTCGTCGGGCACCGGGCGCGGGCCATCGCCGATCAGCTGCGCTGGCCGGACATCGTCTCGATCGAGGAGGTCGAGAAGCTGCCGGTGCTGCGCGACCTGGCCGCCCACCCGCTGCTGGCGCCCGGCCGCTACGACGCCGTGCTCATCGAGGGGCCCGACCCGCGCGGGATCGACGTCGGCGTGCTCTACGACCGGGCGGTCTTCGCGCTGCGGTCCGTCGAGCAGCGCCAGAAGTGCATGACCGCCGCCGAGGCCGGACCGGCCGCGATCGCCGGCGAGGCGTGCGCGCTCCCCGGCGACGGCCCGGGCGCTGCCTCGGGCGTGCCGATCTTCGCCCGGCCGCCGCTCGTCGTCCGGCTGGCGCTGCGCGACACCGACGCGCGCCTGACGGTGATCGCCAACCACTTCAAAAGCAAGGGCGGCGCCAGCGAGGCCGAGACGATGCAGACCCGGCTCCTCCAGGCGCGGCACGTGGCGGCGCTCGTGGCCGAGCTCAGCGCCGCCGACCCGACCGCACCGGTGTTCGTGATGGGCGACCTCAACGAGTTCGAGGATTGGCCGCCGATCCAGGAGCTGGTGGGCGACGGCCGGCTGACCCTGCTGCACGACCGGGTGCCGGCCGAGGCGAACTACACCTACATCTTCAACGGCGTGGCGCAGAACCTCGACTACATCCTGGTGCCGCCGGCGTTCGCCACCGCCCAGGTGATCGACGCCGGCCCGGTCCACTTCAACACCGACTTCCCGTCGCGGCCGCCCGCCGACCGCGAGCCGCCGCCGCCCCCGTTCGAGACGTCGCGCGTCAGCGACCACGACCCGTTCGCCGTCCGCTTCCGGCGCTGGGGCGCGCCGCGCTTCGCGGTCCACCTGCCGGCGCTGCTGCGGCACGAGGTGTTCCCGACGCCGGCCGGCTGCGACGAGCCGACGCCGGCGGCCGCGACGGCGACCCCGGCGGCGACGGCGCCGACCGGCACCGCGCCCACGCCGGCGCCGACGGCCGCCGGCGCGACGCCGACCACGCCGGCCGGTGCGGTGCCGCGCTCACCGCTGCGCATCGCCACGCTGTTCTACGATGGCGTCGTGCCACAGACCGAGGCGGACGAGTACATCGAGATCGAGAACGTGGCGGCAGAGGCGGTGTCGCTGGCGGGCTGGACCGTGGCCTCGCTGCGCGGCGAAGGGCAGGTCTTCGCCTTCCCGGCTGCGGCGTCCATCGCGCCCGGCGCGCGCTGCCGCGTCTACACGAACGAGGACCACCCCGAGCGGCCGTGCGCGTTCCGCTGGGGCAGCGACCAGGGCATCTGGAACAACAGCGGCGACAAGGCCGAGCTGCGCGACCCGAGCGGGGCGGTCATCGACCACCGCTGCTACGGCGCCGCGCCGTGGGGCGGGCTGTGCGGCGAGGCCACGCCGACGCCGGCGCCGTAACGCGCGCGGCCTACCGAGGCGGCGGCGCGCACGGCGCCGTCAGCCGGCCGCGGCAGCGGCCAGGCGCTTGAGCGCCCCGAGGTCGCGCTTGCCGGTGCCCAGGACGGGGATCGCCTCGACGGCGTACACGTCCGCGGCGCGCGGGCGCCACAGGGCCGGCATGGCGTCGAGCGCCCCGAACAGCGTGTCCGGCTCCGCCGGCAGCGCCCCGGCGTGGAGGACGATGAGCCGCTCGCCGCGCTTGGCGTCGGGCACGGCGCACACGGCCACCTGGACGCCGTCGTCGGGATAGCGCTCGGCCAGCCAGCCCTGCAACGCGCCCTCGACGGCGTCGAGCGGCACCATCTCGCCGCCGACCTTGGCGAAGCGGGCCAGCCGGCCGGTGATCCGGATGCACCCGTCGGCGTCGATCGCGGCCATGTCGCCGGTGTTGTAGCCGCCGTGGACGAACGCCGCCGCGGTGAGGTCGTCGCGGCCCAGGTAGCCCAGCATCCGCGACGGCGAGCGCACCACGAGCAGGCCCTCGCGACCGTCGGGCAGCCGTTCGAGCGTCTCGGGATCGACGGTAAAGACCTCGACGCCCGGCAGCGGCTGGCCGACCGTGCCCTCGCGGATGTCGCCCGGCCGGTTCACGCTCACGACCGGCGCCAGCTCGGTGCAGCCGTAGCCCTCCAGCAGCGCCGCCGGCGCGTAGCGATCGCGGAACGCGGCGTGCAGCTCGGGCGCGCACTTCTCGGCGCCGACGACGCCGAAGCGCAGCGCCGCGAACTGCTCGGGCGGCACCTTGCGCAGGTAGCTCCGGACGAACGTCGGCGTGCTGATCACGTACCCGGCGCCGGTCTGGGCCGCCAGGGCGCCGATGCCGGCCGCGTCGAGCGGGTCGGGATGGGCGGCGATGCGAATGCCGTAGGCCAGGCACATCCACATCCCGGGCACCAGCCCGAAGCTGTGGAACAGCGGCAGCGACGTGAGCAGCGTGGCGCTGTCGGGGGCGATGCCGACATGCGCGATCATCGCCCCGCAGTTGGCCAGCACCTGGCGGTGGGTCAGCTGGACACCCTTGGGGTCGCCGGTCGTGCCGGACGAGAAGATGATCGTCGCCACGTCGTCCGGCCGGGCGCGGTCGAGCCAGCGCGCCGGCAGAGCGATGACGCGGACCATGGCCGCCACCACCGCCACCTTCGAGAGCTGGCCGAGCAGATCCTCGGCCAACACGACCCGGCCGGGCAGCGCCGGCTGGCCGAGTCGCTCGAGGTAGCGGCGCGACGAGACGATCGTCCGCAGCCCGGCCAGCTCGGCCATGCGGGCCAGCTGCGCCTCGCCGGCGGTGTGGTTGAGGTTGACGCTCGTACGGCCGCCGAGGGCCAGGGCTAGGTTCACCACGGCCCCGCCGCGGCTGGGCGGCAGCAGGACGCCGACCCGACGCTCGTCGTCGGCCAGCCCCAGCGCGTCGCGGACGACGAGCGCGGCGGCGGCCAGCCGCAGCCGCGAGAGCCGGCCGGCGCGCTCCTCGACCGCCGTCCGGCCCCAGCGCCCGCGCGCCCGCGCCAGCGCCGCCGCGCCCAGCGTCCGCCGGTCGCGCGCGCTCGCCGCCATCGCCTCGTCGTACGTCATCCGCATCGGGCTGCCTCCGTTGCCCCGCACCCCTTGGCCACGCTCAGTCGAAGAAGACGACCGTGACGCCGTCCCCGCCCTCGCCGCGCTCCCCCGGCCGGTGGCGCGTCACGGCCGGGTGGGCCGCCAGGCGCGTCCGCAGCGCCGACTTCAACGCCCCGGTGCCGTGGCCGTGGATGATGCGCAACCACGGCGCCCCCTGCAACAGCGCCCGGTCGAGCCGGCTCTCGACGGCCTCGAGCGCCTCCTCGACGCGCAGCCCGCGGACGTCGACCTCCGTCGCCGGGCCGCCGCCGCGGGCGATGGGCGCCGCCGGCGCCGGCTGGACGGCGTCGAGCAGCGCCGCGTTGCGCGCCGAGCGGCCGGACGGACGGCGCGCGCCGCCGGCGGGCGCGGCCGCGGCCGAGGCGCCGGCCATGCGCTCGAGGTCGTCGATCGGCACCGTCATCCGCATCCGGCCCAGTTGCACCTGGGCGGTGTCGCCGTCGACACCCAGCAGCGTGGCCGCCTGGTCGAAGCGGCGGAGCCGTACGCTGTCGCCCGGCGCCCACGGCCCGACGTCCGCCGGCGCCGCCCGCTCGGTCGTCGTCAGGATCCGGCCGATCGCGTCGGCGGCGGACAGGAGCTCGGCGCTCTCGGCGGCGACCGCCTCGGCCGACGGCGCGGCGGCCAGCGGCGTCCCGGCCCGGGCGAGGGCCGCCGCCCGCTCGGCGCGCTTCATCAGCCGGGCGATCGCCTCGCGCGCCGTGGCCAGCTCGGCCGCCGCCTGCTCGCGGGCCTCGTGCAGCACGGCGGTGCGCTCGGCGGCCAGGGCGCGCACCCCGACCTCGAGCTCGGCGGCCCAGCGGTCGGCGGTCTGCCGGAGGTCGGTGGCGGCGGCCTTGTCCTCGAGCGCGGCGCGGCGCGCCGCGCCGATGTCGGCCAGCAGCGACTCCATCTCGATCTGGGTCGTGGCCAGGCCGCCGCGGGCGGCGGCCACGATCGGCTCGGGCAGGCCGAGCCGCTGGGCGATGGCCAGCGCGTTGGACCGGCCGGGGAGCCCGATCGTCAGCTCGTACGTCGGCCGCAGCGTCTCGAGGTCGAACTCCACCGAGGCGTTGGCGACGCCCGGCGTGGCGTAGGCGTACGCCTTGAGCTCGGTGAAGTGGGAGGACGCCACCGTGGCGACGCCGCGCGCCCGCAGCGCCTCGAGGATCGCCCCGGCCAACGCGGCGCCCTCGGTCGGGTCGGTGCCGGCGCCCAGCTCGTCGAGCACGACGAGCGCGCCCGGTCCGGCCGCCGCCAGGATGCGGACGATGTTCGTCAGATGGCCCGAGAACGTCGAGAGGCTTTGCTCGATCGACTGCTCGTCGCCGATGTCGGCGAACACGGCGTCGAAGACGGCCAAGCGCGCGCCGTCGGCGCACGGCAGCTGCAGCCCCGCCTGGGCCATGAGCACCGACAGCCCGATCGTCTTGAGGGCCACGGTCTTGCCGCCGGTGTTGGGGCCGGTGATCACCAGCAGCCGGAAGTCGGTGCCGATCCGGACGCCGATCGGGACCACGGTCGCCGGGTCGAGCAACGGATGACGGCTGGCGTCGGCGACGAAGAATGGCGCCGCAGCGTCCTCGATGATCGGCGAGACCGCTCGGAGGGACCGGCCGTAGTGGGCGGCCGCGAACGCGAGGTCGAGCTCGGCCAGGGCGTCGACCGTCTCGGCCAGCGCGTCGGCCTCGCCGCCCACCGCCTCCGACAGCGCGCGCAGGACGCGCTCGACCTCGCGCTCGACCTCGATCGACAGCTCGCGGTGGGCGTTGCCGTGCTCGACCACGGACAGCGGCTCGACGAACAGCGTCGCCCCGCTGTCCGACGTGTCGTGGACGACGCCGGGCACCTTGGAGCGGAAGTCGGCCTTCACCGGCACCACCCAGCGGCCGTTGCGCTGCGTGACGAGCGCGTCCTGCAGCGCTTCGCGGGCCGGACCCTTGACCACGGCCTGCAGCTGGCGGGTGATCCGGTCGTGGACGACCTTGAGCTGCCGGCGGGCCTGCCGCAGCGCCGGCGACGCGCTGTCGAGCACCTCGCCGGCATCGTCGAGGGCGGCGGCGATGGCGTCGTGGACGGCTGGGCACGGGTCGATCCGGGCCGCGATCGTCGCCAGGTGCGGCCAGCGGGCGTCGTCGTGGGCCAGCGCGCGCTTGACGCGCCGCGCCGTCGCCAGCGTCGACCGCACGGCCAGCAGCTCGGCGGCGGGTAGGACGCGGCCGCGCGCCGCCGCGGACGCCACGGGCCGGACGTCGGCCGCCCCGTCGAGCGTCGCGCCGTCGCGGCGGTCGAGGAACGCCCGCGCCTCGGCCGTCCGCGCCTGACGCGCGCGCACCTCGGCGGCGTCGGCGCTGGGCACGAGCGCCAGGGCCAGCGCGCGCCCGGCCGTGAACGCGCAGTGGTCGGCCAGGCGCGCGATCACCTTGTCGTACTCGAGGAGGCGCTGCGTCTTGCTGTCCACGATCCCACCCCCCGCGACCCCACCGGCGGCGCCGGCGACGTCCGCTCTTAAGAAAGCGAGCCTGATCATCGTCACGTTGGGAAACGCGCCAGGCCATTGACATGGTTCCGGTCAACAGGTACACTGGCGGTGAGCAAGGACGATCATAACCGCTCAGCACGTTGCACCAGTGAGCATGACGTAGCACAACACGGCGCAGCGAAGGACGGCCTATGCCCGAGTTCTATTCTACGCAGGACGTCGCCGACCGCCTCGGGGTCAGCATCTTCACGATCCGCCGCTACATCCAGAGCGGCAAGCTCGAGGCGGTCAAGCTCGAGGGCGGCTACCGGATCCACCGCGCGGCCCTGGACGCGTTTCTGGCGGCGCGGTCGACGGCCGCGGCGCCGACCGACCCGGCGTCCGTTCGGCCGCGCGCCGACGCCGCCGACGACCTCGCGCCGCCGGCGCGCGCGGCCGTCACCGCCGAGTAGTCGCCCGAGCCCCACCGGCGCGGTCGGCCGGACCGCCGCGCCCGCAGCCCCGCACCCGATTCACTCAGGAGCACCCACGACCATGCCCACGCTCAAGGCCTCCGTGAAGCTGGCCGTCGCGCTCGCCGCGTTCGGCCTCCTGCACCCGGCGTCGGCGGCGGCCGACGACCGCGGCGTCCACGTCGTCCAAGCCGGCGAAACGCTCTACAGCATCGCCGGCTACTACGGCGTGAGCGCCGAAGCGATCGCCGCCGCCAACGGGATCGCCAACCCGGACTACATCCGCGCCGGCCAGTCGCTGCGCGTGCCGGGCGCGGCCATGCCGGCGCCGTCCGGCAGCTGGGGCGACGTCGGCGCCAGCGGCTGGGGCGGCGGTCGCTACGTGGTCAAGCCCGGCGACACGCTCCAGGCGATCGCCTGGCGGACGGGCACGAGCGTCAGCGCGATCATGGCCGCCAACGGCATCGCCAACCCGAACCTGATCTACGCCGGCCAGGCCCTCGTCCTGCCGGGCGGCCACGGGCCCGGCGGTCCGGGACCGGACCACGGGTCGGGTCAGCCGCCGGCGCAGTGCGGCTACCGAACGATCGTCAAGGGCGGGGACACGCTGTCGGCCATCGCCTGGCGCACCGGCTCGACGATCGAGGCGCTGGCGCGGGCGAACGGCATCGGCTACCCGTACCTGATCTATCCCGGCCAGGCGCTACACGTGCCGTGCGCCGGCGGCCGCCCCGGCCCGGGCGGCCCGGCCAAGCCCGGCCATCGCCCGCCGGCCCGTCCGACGGCCCGGCCCGGCCTGGTGCCGGCGGCGTGCAATCGCAACATCCAGATCGTCGACCCGCTCAACCTCGAGCACGTCTCGGGCACGCTTTACGTGATCGGGACCGCCGACATCCCCAACCTTCAGTTCTACAAGCTGGAGTACGCGCGCGGCACGAACCCGCTGCCGTCGGACTTCCACTCGATCGGCGAGGTGATCCGGCAGCGCGTGCGCGACGGCATGCTGGGGGTGTGGTACCTGGGCAACATGCCCGCGGGCGACTACCAGCTGCGGCTGACGGCGGTCGACACGGCGGGCCAGTTCCCGACGCCGTGCACCGTGCGGGTGACGGTCAACTGACGTCGCGGACCGCCGAGGTCACGCCGGTGGGCGCGACGCGATCGACCGCCGGGCGCGGCGGCGGGGGCACGGAGCACCGTGCGCCCGCGCCGCGCCGGCGGCGCGGCGGTTCGCAGCTGGGCGGACGGGCGTCGATCGCGCGGCGCAGCCTGGCGGCGCTCGTCGCGGCCGTGCTGGCTGCGTCCGACGCGGGTGGCGCGCGGGCCCAGCCCGCTGCGCCTGGGTCGCCGGCCACGTCGCCGTCGGCCGCGGCCGCGAACGCGCCCCTCGCGGCGGCGGCCGGCCCGGCGTACGGCCTGCACGTGGTGCGGCCCGGCGAGACGATGTGGCGGCTCGCGGCAGGCTATGGCATGCGCGCGGCGGCGCTGGCCGCGCTCAACGGCGTCCCGCCGACGGCCCTGCTCTTGCCCGGCCGCCCGCTGCGGGTGCCGATGGTCAACGCGGCCAACGCCCGGGCGGCGTCACCGGCGGGCGCGGCGCCGGGCGGGTTGGTGCGGACGCTCCAGGCCGACGTGACCGGCGCCGGCGGCGACGACGTCGCCGCCACGACCGACTACGAGGTCGTCCTCGGCGACACGCTCCTGGGGATCGCGGATCGCTTCGACGCCGACGTCGAGGCGATCAAGCGCCGCAACGGCCTGCCGGCCGATGGCTCGATCTGGGAGGGCCAGACGCTGCGGGTCCCGGTCCGCGGCGACGGCGCGGCGGCCGGCGACGGCGTACCCGGCGCGCCGACGTCGCCGGCCGACACGCCGTCGCGGCCGGTGCCCAAGACCGATACGGTCACCGTCGCGGCCGGCGACACGCTGAGCAGCATCGCCGCGCGCTTTGGCACGACGGCCGCGGCGCTGATGCGCCTCAACGGCCTCGACGGCGACGCGATCGCGGCGGGGCAGACGCTGTACGTGCCGCGCGCCGGCAGCGGCGCGCCGGCCGGCACGGGCGCCAAGCGCATCGAGGTCGACATCGGCGACCAGCGCATGTACGTCTGGGAGGGCGGGACGCTGGTCTTCAACTGGACGGCGTCGACCGGCCTGGCGACCCACCCGACGCGCACCGGCTCGTTCGCGGTGCAGAGCAAGGAGCCGAACGCCTGGTCGAGCGCCTGGCAGCTCTGGATGCCGCATTGGCTGGGCATCTACTGGGCGGGCGGCTCCGAGAACGGCATCCACGCCCTGCCGGTGATCAACGGCGCCACGCTCTGGGGCGGGATGCTCGGCTCGCCGGTCAGCTACGGTTGCGTCGTCCTCGACACCCCCAACGCCGAAACCCTCTACAATTGGGCCGACCTCGGGACGCCGGTCGAAATCCACGACTGAGCGGCTGGCGCTGCCCGAGTGCTCGGCGGCGGTGTTAGGATGGACACCGCCGTTGCTTGTCGCCCGACCGCCGAGGAGTTCGCCGTTGCGCCAGCCACCACGCGTGCCGTCGCCGTATCCGCGCCGCGCGATCGTCGCGATCGCCGCGTTCGTCGTCGCCCTGGGCGGTCGACCCGCCGCGGTGCGCGCGGCGACGATCACCGTCTGTCCGACCGGATGTGACCATACGACGCTGGGCGCGGCGCTGCAGATCGCCGCCGACGGCGATGTGATCGAGATCGGCCCCGGTACGTATCCGGCGGGCGTGGTCGTCGGCAAGGCCGTCACGATCCGCGGCGCCGGACGCGACGCCACCACGCTGGTCGGCGCGCGCGGCGCCGTCGTCGCGCTGCAGAACGGCGCCGGGCGATCGACGCTGGAGGGCCTGACGATCACCGGCGGCACGGGCTTCGACATCTTCGGCCAGCGCTACGGCGGCGGCATCTACGTCAAGGCGCGCAGCGCGACGCTGCGCAGCCTGCGGGTCACCGGCAACGGCGGCACCGACGCGGCGGTCACGGTCTACAACGGCGGCGGGATCTACCTGGACGCCGGCGAAGTCATCGCCGACGACATCGCCGTCGTCGGCAACCGGGCGACGAACGCCGGCGGCGGCATCGTCGTCAACGTCGACAGCACGCTGACGATGAACGGCGGCGAGGTCGCGGACAACCTGGTCCGCAACCCGGAGGACACCAGCCCGGACGAGGCGACGAACGCGCGCGGTGGCGGCCTCCTGGTGGAAGACCGCGCCACGCTGAACCGCGTCTCGATCCACGGCAACCGCGCGGTGACGATGGGCGGCGGCGTGCACTGCGCCGGCGTCTGCCGCCTCGCCCTCAACGACTCGGTCGTGCGCGACAACCGCGCCCAACAGGGCGCCGGCATCTTCAGCGCCTCGAACCTGACGATCTTCGGCGGGCGGATCGAGCGCAACGAGGCGTCGACGCAGGCGGGCGGCGTGCTCAACTTCGGCACGGCCACCCTGACCGCTGTGACGATCGAGGGCAACACCTCGGGCGGACGCGGGGGCGGCCTGGTGTCGGTGAAGGGGTTCGGCAGCTCGCAGCCGGGCGCGCTCACGCTCGTCCGCAGCACGGTCAACGGCAACACGGCGGCCGCCGCCGGCGGGGGCCTGGCGGTGGTGAACGACGATCCCAACGACACCTTCGGCGCCGAGGTCATCGTCGACCGCTCCACGTTCCAGGGCAACAAGGCGCTCGAGGGCGGCGCGGCCCACCTTGAGATGGGGCGCCTCGAGTTCCGCGACAGCACGATCGCCGACAACGACGCCACGTTCGACGGGGCGGGGCTGGCGACGAACCAGGACAACGCGATCCGGGTCGGCGGCTCGATCCTGGCCAACGATGCGAACGGCGAGAACTGCTTCAACCGGATCGCGTCGCTGGGCAGCAACCTCGACTCGGACGGCACCTGCGCCTTCGGCAACCGCGGCGACGTGGTATCGTCGAACGTGGCGCTCGGTCCGCTGGCCGACAACGGCGGCCCGACGCGCACCATGGCGATCGACGGCTCCAGCGCGGCCATCGACGCCGGCCACCCAGGCCGCTGCGCCCAGAACCCCACCGACCAGCGCGGCGCCGCCCGGCCCGTCGACGGCGACGGCGACGGCTCCAAGCTGTGCGACATCGGCGCGTTCGAGTTCGGCGCTGAGATCCCCGGCACCGCTACGGCGACCGCGACGCGCACCGCCACCGGCCCGCCGACGACGCCGAGCCCCCGCACCGCCACGCCCACGCCGTCACCGACGTTCGTGCCGCCCGACGTGACGCCGTCGCCGACGGCGACGTTCGTCGACGGCGACACGCCGACGCCGGCGGCGACGACGCCGCCGGTCACGGCCGGCCGGGTGTTCATGCCGTATGCCACCCGCTAGGGGCCGGCGCGCGGCGGCCGCGGCGGCGGTCCTCGGCGCCGCCGTCGTCTGGACGGCGCTCGCGACGGCGCCGACGCCGGCGGCCGTCGACGCCGCCTCGTCGCAGGCGCCGTCCGCAGCCGATCGCGTCGCCGCCGCGTGCCGGACGACGAACCCGTTCGTGGCCGTCGTCGTCCAGGCGCGCGGCCTCACCGCCGCCGCCCATGCCGCCGCCCCGGCCGTCGTGGCGGTGCGCGATACCGCGGCCGGCGAACCGCCCGAGCGGATCGTGCTGGCGACGGCGGGTCAGGTCGGGGCGGTGTACGGCCTCGCCTACGACCCCGCCGGCCAGGCGCTCTTCGCCGCCGCCCACGTCCGCCGCGGGGCCGCGTTCGGACCGGGCGGGCCGGGCATGGTCTATCGCATCGACCTAGCCAGCGGCGAGGTCGCGCCGTGGCAGGCGCTCGCCGCCGGCGCCGACGTCCACAACCCGGCGCTGGCGGCCGACCCGCTGGCCGACGACTCGACCGCCCGCCGCTTCGTCGGCCAGCACGGCCTCGGCGACGTCGCGCGCTCCGGCGACGGCACCGCCCTGCACGTGGCGAACCTGTTCGACCGTCACATCGTCACCCTGTCGTTGACCGACGGGCGCGTGCTCGGCCGCTTCCGCGACCGCGACCGCCGCGACCAGTTCGACGCCGCGCTGCGCCCGTTCGCCGTGGCCGGCGTCGGCGACGAGGTCTGGTTCGGCGTGACCGACGGCTTCGACCCCGACTACCCGCCGCGGCCCAAGGCCGCGCTGGTCTACGCCGCCGCCCCGGACGGCGCCGGGCGGCGGACCGTCGGCTACGCCGATTGGACGTACGGCCGGACGCCCCCCTGGACCGCCTGGACCGACCGCCCGGTCGGCGACCAGCCCCTCTTGGCCGGCCTCGCCCTGCGGCCCGGCGGCGGACTCGTCCTGGGCTGGCGCGACCGCGCCGTCGACATGGCGCCCGAACGGACGCGCGGCGACGAGACCGACGGGCCGAGCGTCGGCGACCTGCGGGCGACGACGTTCCAGGGCCTGACCTGGCGCGCCTCGGCCGCCCGGGTCTTCGACGTGACCGGCGCCGCCGGCCGCGACGCCGCCTTCGGCGCCGTGGCAGCCCTGCCCGGGCTCGACGTCGTCGTCGCTCCGACGCTGCCGCTGGCCGGCGACGCCGAGGTCGGCGCCGATCGGCTGGCGCTGGCCTGGTTCGACGCCGCGTCCGGTCGCCGCATCGGCACCGAGGTGGTCTATGACGCGGCCGGCGCCCCCGATATGGCGCCCGACCTCGCCGCCGGCGACGTCGAGGTCCTGTGCGGCAGCGCGGCGCCCGACGGCGTCGACATCCCCGGTACGGCGACGGCCGTCGGCGCCCCGGTCGCCACCGCCACCGCCGCCGCCGCCCAGACCGCCGCCGCCGACGCCCGGGCCCGCACCGCCACCGCCGCCCCGACGGTGCTCTCGGCCACCCAGACCGCCCACGCGCCCACCGAGATCGCCCGCGCCACGGACGCCCGCGCCACGGCCACGGCCATGGCCCCTGCCGTAGCGACGATCGACGCCCGCCGCCCGACCGCGGCGGCGGCGGGCGCCGGCACCGCCACGGCGGCCTCGGCCCGTTGGGCCACGGCGGCGCCGCGGCTGGCGGCGCGGATGGCCGCCACGCCGCTGCCGACACGCTCGACGGCGCGGTCCGGCGCCGTCGTCCTCGCCCAGGCGACGATCCGCGCGGCCGACGCCAGCGACAACCCGTACCTGGCCGTGGCGAACCATGTGCCCTGGCTGGACGGAGGCGGGCGCGAGATGGACGCCGCCTGGTGGGCCGGCGAGCCGGTCGTCATCGCCTTCAACGACAGCGAGCCCGAGGACGCCACGACGCACCTCCCGCTGGCCTGGAACGACGAGCTGGGCAGCATCTTCGGCATCGCCGCCGACATCGCCCGCGAGCAGGTCTACGCCGGCGCGTTCCTCAAACGCATTACGCGGTTCGGGCCGCTCGGGCCGGGCGGCATCTACCGCCTCGACCTGCGCACCGGCCGCGCCGAGCCGTTCGCCGTCCTCGACGCCGGCGCCGATCCGCACGACGACGGGGCGAACTTCGACGTCGCCAGCGCCAACTTCGTCGGCCGCGTGGGCCTGGGCGACCTCGAGCTGGCCGTCGAGGACGACGTCTTGCTGGCGGTCAACCTCTACGACAGGCTGATCTACCGCTTCGGCGTCCCCGACGGGCGGCCGCTCGGGGCGTTCCCGGTCGGCGCGCTGGCCGAGGCGCGGCCGTCCGACGTGCTCCCGTTCGGCCTCGGCTGGCACGACCGCTGGCTCTACCACGGCGTCGTCATCGACGGCGCGACGCCGCAGGCGGTGGTCTACCGCTCGCGCCACGACGGCACCGACATGGCCGAGGTGAGCCGGATGCCGCTCGACTATCCGCGCCAGCCGGCGTGGGAGCAGGGCGGGCGCGGCAGCCCAACCGGCGCCGAGCCGTGGCTCGTCGACCTCGAGTTCCGCAACGACGGCGACCTCGTGCTGGGCCTGCGCGACCGCGCCGGCGACCGCGGTATCGGCGGCGTCGGCAGCGGCGACATCGTCCTCACGACGCGCGTCGGCGACCGCTTCGTGCCGCTGCCGGCGCCCGAGCTCTACGACGACACGATCCTGCACGCCGAGACCGCGTTCGGCTCGCTGGCCGCCCTGCCATGGCTCGACCAGGTCGTCAGCACGGCGGTCGACCCCCAGACCGTGAACTCCAACGGCACGCTGTGGTACGACAACCGCACCGGCGCCCACGTCCGCCGCGAGACGATCCACGCCGGCCTGACGCTGACCTTCGCCAAGGCGGCCGGGCTGGGCGACATGGAGAGCCTCAACGTCGCCCCGACGCCGACCTACACCCCGACGCCCACCGACGCCGTCACCCGCACGCCCACGCCGAGCCCCACGACCACCGCCACGCCGTCGCCGACGGTGACGCCGACCGCCACGACGGCGCACCACGAGATCTACCTGCCGGTCGCCCAGCGCCGGCACTGCGTGCCGTTCGAGACGCGCACCGACGTCGTCCTCGTCCTCGACATGTCGACCTCGATGAACCGGCTCACCCGCGGCAACCGCAGCAAGCACGACGCCGCGGTCGACGCCGCCCGCGCCTTCGTGGCGCTCATGCGCTTCACGCCGGACACCGCCGGGCGGCGGGATCGGGTGGGCGTGGTGGGCTTCAACAACGATGCCTGGACCGGCGCGCCGCTGTCCAGCGACACGGCGGTCATCCTCGCTGCGCTCGACGGCCTGTCCGACGGCATCCAGGAGGGCACGCGGCTCGATCGGGCGCTGCGGGCCGGCCAGGCCCTGCTCGACGGCACGCCGCGCGCGCCCGGCGTCGAGCCGGTGCTCGTCCTGCTGACGGACGGCCTGCCCAACCGCGTGCCGACGCCGATCGGCGGCGGGCGCCAGGAAGACACCGTTCTGGCCGCCGCCGCCGAGGCAAAGGCGGCCGGCACGCGGCTCTTCGCGATCGGACTCGGCGAGAGCGGCGACGTGTTCGAGAGCCTGCTGCAGGGGATCGCGTCCAGCTCCGGCGACTACTTCCTGGCACCCGACGGCGAGGATCTGGCCGCGATCTACCGCGCCATCGCCGGCCGACTCACCGGCTGTCCCTCGCCATGAGGTCGCCCACGGCGCGATGGGCGCGCCCCGTCCCGGCGCTCGTCGCCGCGACGCTGGCCGTGGCGGGCTGCGGTGGATCCTCCTCGCACGGCCGCGGCGCGCCGGGCGCGGCCGCCGTCGCGATCCCGGAGCCCTACGAGATCGACGCCACCGGCAACGAGTACGTGTGGCGCTACACCTATCCCGGCGCCGATGGCCGCCTCGACACCGCCGACGACGTGGCCACGACCACCGACCTCCACGTCCCGGTCGGCGTTCCGGTCCGACTGCGCCTTCACAGCCTCGATTATGTATACTTCTTCGGCGTGCCGCACCTTGAGCTGAAGCAGATCGCGGTGCCCGACCTGGAGTTCGATCTCGCCTGGACCTCGACGGACGTCGGCACCTTCGAGCTGCTGGGCGATCAGATGTGCGGCCGGCCGCACGCATCGCTCGACGGCCAGCTGGTCGTGATGCCGCGCGACGCCTACGCCGCCTGGCTGGGCGACCTCGACCTCGCCGCCGACATTCGGACGTCCGAGTGAAGGCCGCCCGCCGGCGCCATGGAGTGTGCCCGTGAACGACGCCTCGCTGCCCCGCGCCGCCCTCGCGATCGCCGCCCGTCGGTCGCGTCCGACGACCGCGACCGCGGCCACGGCGCTGGCCGCCGGCATCGCGCTGGTCGTCGCCGCCTGCGGCCGCTCGACGGACGAGCTGGAGACGGGGCCGGCCACGCCGGCCGCCGACCCCGCCGCCACGGTCGCGCCAGCGCGCGTCGATGTCCCGGCCGAGCTCGACCCATCGCCGTGGCTGGCGGTGCGCCGCGCGACCGAGGTCGCGGCGTCCGCGACCGGCGCGGTGTTCGACGACTTCACGCTGCGCGACGGCCAGCCCGAGAGCGGCATCACGTTCGTCGGCCGCATCACCGACGACTCGGGGCGCACGTTCAAGCCGAACCACTACGACCATGGCAGCGCCGTCGCAGCGGCCGACGTCGACGGCGACGGCCTGCCCGACCTCTACTTCGCGGCCCAGCTCGGTCCGAACGCGCTGTGGCGCAACCGCGGCGACGGGACGTTCGAGGACATCACGGCCGCGGCGGGCGTCGGCGTCCCGGGCCGCGTGTGCGTCGGGGCGTCGTTCGCCGACGTCGACAACGACGGCGACCCGGACCTCTACGTCACCTGCATCCGCGACGGCAACGCGCTGTTCGAGAACGACGGCAGCGGCCGCTTCCGCGACGTCACGGCCGCGTCCGGCCTCGGCCACCGCGGCCACTCGTCGGGCGCGGTGTTCTTCGACTACGACCGCGACGGCCGGCTCGACCTGTTCCTGACGAACGTCGGCGCCTACACCAGCGACGAAGTGCGCACCAGCACGAACCCGCTGCGCGGCGGGCCGTTGGACGAGGCCGAGCGCCGCTTCTACGACGGCTACAAGGACGCCTTCTTCGGTCAGCTCAAACCGGAGCGGACCGAGCGCAGCCTGCTGTTCCACAACGAAGGCGATGGCGCCTTCCGCGACGTCAGCGACGCCGTCGGCCTGGTGGCCGAGGGCTGGAACGGCGAGGCGGCCGTCATCGACGGCAACGACGACGGCTGGCCCGACCTCTACGTGGCGAACATGCAGGGCCCGAACGACTACTTCGAGAACGACCAGGGCCGCGCGTTCACGAACCGGCGCGCCGAGGTCTTCGCGCGCACCCCGACCGGCGCGATGGGGCTCGAGGTCTTCGACGCCGACAACGACGGCCGCTTCGACCTCTACGTCACCGACATGCACTCCGACATGACCCAGGTCGTCGACCCGCTGAGCGAGACGCTGAAGTCGAGCCTGCTCTGGCCCGAAGCGGTGCAGGCACCGAACGACGAGGGGATCTTCGGCAACGCCTTCTTCAAGCGCGGCGCCGACGGCGGCTACGAGGAGCTGTCGGACGCCTACGGCCTCGAGACGTTCTGGCCCTGGGGCCCGAGCGCCGGCGACCTCAACGCCGACGGCTTCGACGACCTGTTCGTCACCGCCGGCATGGGCTACGACTTCCGCTACGGCGTCAACAGCCTGCTGCTCAACGACGGTGGCCGCCGGTTCGTCGACCGCACGTTCACCCTCGGCGCCGAGCCGCGGCGCGACGGGCGGTTCGCGATCCCGTACTTCGAGCTCGACTGCGACGATGCCGACCGGCGCCACGTCGACTGCAAGGACCGCAGCGGCCGGATCACGGTCTGGGCGGCGGTGTCGAGCCGCTCGTCGGCGATGCTCGACCTCGAGGGCGACGGCGACCTCGACATCGTCACGAGCGAGATCTACGACGTGCCGATCGTGCTGGTGAGCGACCTGGCCCAGCGCTGGCCCGAGCGCCGCAGCCTCCGGCTGCGGCTCGTCGGCAGCGCCTCGAACCGCGACGGTCTCGGCGCCCGGATCGCGGTCACGGCCGGCGGCCGGACGATGCACGCCGTGCACGACGGCAAGTCGGGCTACCTGGCCCAGAGCGCGCTGCCGCTGGTCGTCGGGCTCGACGGCGCCGCGGCGGTGGACCGGGTCGAGGTCGTCTGGCCGTCCGGCGCGCGACAGGTCGTCGACGGGCCGATCGACCCGGCCACCGCGCTGACGATCGAGGAGCCGGACGCGGCCGCTCAGGCGCCGTAGGGCAGCCAGACGTTCTTGACCTGCGTCGCGCGGCGCAGGAACTCGGCCGCCGGCGGCGGGCGATCGAGGTCGACCGACCAGGTGGCCTTGAGGTTGCCGGCGGCGCGCGTCTCGATGTCGGCCACGATCCCGGGCCCGCCGCCGGCAGCGAGGGCCGCGGCGTCCCCCTCGGCGCCGGCCGCACCGCACCACAGCAGCGCCACGTCGTCGTGGTCGGCCAGCACGGCCGCCAGCGCGGCGCGGTCGCCGGTCACCAGGTTGAACGCGCCGGCGGGCACGTCGGATGCCTCGATCACCTGGACGAGGTCCGTCGCCAGCAGCGGCCAGCGCTGCGACGGCACCGCCACGACGGCGTTGCCCACCGCTAGCAGCGGCCCGACGAGATCGACGAGGCCCGCCAGCGGCCGGGCGTCGGGCGCCACGGCGCCGGCGACGCCGAACGGTTCGTGGACCGCCAGGACCACGGCGCGCTGGGCGACGCTGTGCACCGCCCCATCGTGCTTGTCGGCCAGCGCCGCCCAGTCGGACCAGCCGGCGACGGCGGCTGCGACCTCGGCCGCGGCCGCCGCCGGCGCGACGCCGGCGAGGTCGACGAGGCGCGCCGCAAGCTCGTCGGCGCGCACCGCCAGGTTCTCGGCCAGGTACCACAGCACCTGCGCCCGCCCCGGCCCGCCCAGCGCTCGCCACGCCGCGCCGCCCTTGTGGGCGGCCTCGACGGCGTTGCGCACGTCCTTGCGGTTGCCGTCGCCCACGTGGCCGACGAGCCGGCCGTCGTGCGCGTGCACGGCGCGGCTCTGACCGCCGTCGGGGCGCACCTGGCGGCCGCCGATGAAGAGCTTGGCGGTGCGGTCGAGCCCGGCCACCGCGGGCGGCGCAGGGCGGTCGCCCGCGGCCGACGATGCGCCGGGCGGTTCGATCGCGGCCGCCGCCGGCGCCGCCGCGCCGCCGGGCCCGGCGTCGGCCGCGTGGCGCACGTACGCCCACATGCCCTCGCGGCCGCCCTCGCGGCCGAAGCCGCTGGCCCGGTAGCCGCCGAAGCCGCTGGCCGCGTCGAAGTGGTTCGTGCCGTTCACCCAGACCGTGCCGGCCTGGAGCCGCAGCGCGACGTCGAGCGCGGTGCTCACGCTCTCGCTCCAGACGCTGGCCGCCAGGCCGTAGGCCGTGTTGTTCGCCAGCGCGACCGCCTCGTCGGGCGTGCGGAACGTCATCGCCACCAGCACCGGGCCGAAGATCTCCTCCTGGGCCAGCGTGCTGGCCGGCTCGACGCCGGTGAAGAACGTCGGCGGGAAGTACCAGCCCCGCTGCGGCAGCGCCAGCGGCGGCTGGTGGCACGTGGCGCCCTCGGCGACGCCGGTGGCGCACAGCGCCGCGATCCGCTCGAGCTGGACCGGAGCGATGATCGCGCCGAGGTCGATCGCCTTGTCGAGCGGCGCGCCGACGCGCAGCGAGGCCATGCGGGCGCGGACGCGGCGGTAGAGGTCGTCGGCGACCGACTCCTGCGCCAGCAGCCGCGAGCCGGCGCAGCAGACCTGGCCCTGGTTGAACCAGATCGCGTCGACGAGCCCCTCGACGGCGCTGTCAAGGTCGGCGTCGGCGAACACGATGTAGGGGCTCTTGCCGCCCAGCTCGAGCGTCAGCCCCTTGCCGCTGCCGGCGGTGACGCGCCTCAGCGCCCGGCCGACCTCGGTCGAGCCGGTGAACGCCAGCTTGTCGACCCCCGGGTGCGCCGCCAGCGCCGCCCCGGTCCGCCCGTCGCCGGTCACGATGTTCACGACGCCCGCCGGCAGCCCGACGTCGTCGCACAGCTCGGCGAACCGCAGCGCGGTGAGGGAGGTGTACTCGGCCGGCTTGAGGACCACGGTGTTGCCGGCCGCCAGCGCCGGCGCCACCTTCCAGGCCAGCATGAGCAGCGGGAAGTTCCACGGGATGATCTGGGCACAGACGCCGTGCGGCCCGTAGCCCGCGGCGCCGAACTCGGCGTCGAAGCGCTGGGCCCAGCCGGCGTGGTGCAGGAAGTGGCGCGCCACGAGCGGCACGTCGAGGTCCCGCGTCTCGCGGATCGGCTTGCCGTTGTCGAGCGTCTCGAGGACGGCCAGGGCGCGGTGGTGCTTCTGGACGTGGCGCGACAGCGCGTAGAGGTAGCGCGCCCGTCCCGCCCCGCCGAGCGCCGCCCAGCCGGGCTGCGCCGCCCGCGCCGCGGCCACGGCGGCGTCGACGTCGGCCGCCCCGGCCTGGGCGATGCGGGCCAGCACGGCGCCGCACGACGGGTCGAGCGTGTCGAAGCCGTCGGGGACCACCGGCGCGCGCCAGGCACCGCCGATGTAGAGGCCGAACGCGGCGCCGTGGGCGTCGAGCCAGGCGCGGGCGCTGGCGTCGGACTCCGGCGCGGGGCCGTAGTCGAGCGCCGCGGGCGACGGCGCAGCGGGGCGCGCGGCGGGCGAAGCGGCGGCGTCGTCCATCGCGCCCGCGCCTAGGCCAGGGGCACGGCGTAGCGGGCCGCGTAGCGTCCCGTGGCGCGGTGGATCAGCTGGCGCTCGATGTCGGCCAGCGCGCTCGACGCCCCCAGCCGCAGCCAGCCCGGCGTCACGAAGTCGGCGCCCAGCTCCTCGCGCGCCAGGACGAGCCACGCCAGCACGTCCTTGGCGGTGGCGATACCGCCGGCCGGCTTGAGGCCGGCCAGGTGGCCGGTCCGCTCGGCGTACGCCCGGATCTGGCGGGCCATGACCAGCCCGACCGGCAGCGTGGCGTTGACCGGCTCCTTGCCGGTCGAGGTCTTGATGAAGTCGCTGCCGGCCATGAGGCAGACGCGACTGGCGACGGCGACGGTGGCGAGCGGGCCGAGCTCGCCGGTGGCCAGGATCGTCTTCATGACGACGCCCGGGCCGCAGGCCGCCTTGAAGGCCCGCACCTCGTCGTAGAGGCCGGCCCAATCGCCCGTCAGCGCCCGTGCGCGGGGGATCACGACATCGATCTCGGTCGCGCCGGCGGCGACGCTGGCCTCGATCTCGGCGCAACGCGTGGCCAGCGGCGTCTGGCCGGCCGGGAAGCCGGTCGACACCGCGCACACCGACACGCCGCTGCCCGCCAGCGCCGCCACGGCGCCGGCGACGAGGTTGTGGTAGACGCAGACCGCGCCCACGGTGAGCCGTGCGGCCGCGTCCGGCGCCACGCCCAGGGTGGCCAGCACGTCGGCGCGCACCGGCCGGCGCGCCTTGGCGCACAGCCGGTGCACCCGGCCGGTGGTGTCGTCACCGGCCAGCGTCGTCAGATCCAGCAGCGTCACGGCGCGCAGCAACCACGCCGTCTGCGCCGCGCCCTTGACGCTGCGGCGCGCCATCAGCGTGGCGGCGCGCCGCTCGACCGCGCTGCGGTTGACACGGACGTCGAGGGCCCACTCGAGGTCGAGCGGGACGCCGGGGTTGGCAGCGACCGAGGGCGCCGGGTCGCGGCGCGCGTTGGCGCCCGGCCCGAGGAGGGCCGCGGCGGCGCGGTCGGCATCGGCGTGGCGGCCGTTGCTGGCGCCGGCGCGGGTCGGCTCGGCGGCGGGTCGCGTCGACATGGCCGGACTATAGACGATGTCGGCCCCGAATCAAGGTCCCGCAGACCGGCGCCCGGGCGGCGCGCGGCCGCGCATTGCCCGCATCGGACGATCGGGCTACGCTCGACGGCGGCCCGAGACGACGGGCGCCTGCAACACGCACGGAAGGACGAGGACGCGCATGTGGTGGATCATCGCCGGCCCGGTGGGCGGCTTCCTGGCCGGCTGGTTTCTCAAGGGCAACAAGCAGTTCAACCTCGTCGACGTCGTCGTCGGCCTGATCGGCGGCCTCGTCGGCGGCTGGGCGTTCGGCAGCCTCGTTGGCACCGGGCTGCTGGGACAGGTGATCTCCGCCTTCCTGGGGTCGGTGGTCCTGGTCTGGCTCTACGAGCGGCTCACCGGGCGCAAGGTCGAGATGTAGGCCGCCGTCGGCCGCCGTCGGCCTAGTCGAACGGCGACGGCGGCAACGGGCGGCGCCCATGGTGCCTGGACCCAGGCGCAACACCGGGCCGATCCGACGTGCGGATCGGCCCGGTGGGGTGCGCCGAGCGAACGAGGGCCGGCGGCGCGCAGCGCCGGCGGGGGGCCGCGCCGGCTACGGATCGCAGGCCGGCTTGTTCTCGAGCAGGAAGAAGTCGAACAGCGGGAACGAGCCGTAGGCCTTGCTCTCGTCGCCCGGCACGTCGGGCTCGCCCAGGACGGCGCCGATGCGCTCGACGCCGACGGCGCCAAGGCCGACGAGGTTGCGCACGAACCGGCCCTGCGCGTCGAACACGTCGTGCTCCCAGAACGTGGCGCTGACGACCATGCTGCCCAGGAAGCTCGGCCGGACCCAGCCCCAGCTGTCGACGTTGATGTACTCCACCTGCTTCTCGCCCAGCGTCTCGCAGACGTAGTCGATCAGACCGTTCTGGTCGTAGAGGAAGACGGCGAAGTTCGTGAAGCCCGGCTTGGGCACCAGGTTGGCGATCGCGATCTCGGTCGAGACGCCGCGGTTGCGCTTGGCCACCATCGGCAGGGCGAACACCGCCGAGCCCGACGCCACGCCGCCCTTGCCGTTGCCCAGCTGCCAATCGTAGATCGTCTCGGTCGAGGCGTTGTAGGCCACGGCCTCGCGGCGCTCGCTGCGGGCCGGGTCGGACCAGCGCTCGAGGATCACGATGCTCTGGAGCCGCGGCGGGTCGGCCACCGGGCCGCCCGGGGTCCACCACTCCTGGCTCTCGACGCGCGCCGAGCCGGTCCAGGCGCCGGGCAGGCCGGCGATGACCGGCAGGAAGAAGCTGTTCGAACCGCGCGGGCAGATCCAATCGACCAGCGTCTGCTTGATGCCGCCGCCGAAGTCGAGGAAGTAGACCTTGACCTTGGCCGCCATCGTCGACGACAGGTTCTGGACCTGGATCGCCGTGTCCCAGCCCTGGTACTCGTTGTAGATCAGCGGCGCGTAGTTCACCTGGTCGCCCAGCGAGAAGTCGAGCGCCTCGATGTCGGCGGGCACGCCGACGTAGCTGGTGAAGTGGTTCGGGCCGCGCGTGTCGACGACGACGCCCAGCGGCTGGCTGGCCCGGATCCAGGCGCTGCCGATCCAGCCCGTCCCGACGACGGTCGAGGCCTCGAAGTCCACCGTCTCGCCGCGCGACAGCTGGATGACGTCGCCCAGGATCGGCCGCAGGCAGTTGTCCTGGGCCTTGAACCAGATCTCGAGGCTGGTGCACAGCTCGCCCGAGTTCTGGATGTGGAGCACCGAGTCGAGGCCGCCGTTGCCCGACACCACGAACGGCGCATAGGTCGTGAAGCCGCCCGACTCGGGGTCGTACGCGCCCTCGAGGTCGCTCGAGACGCCCTCGTAGGCGGCGTGGTTGACCCGGTTCGGATCGACCGGGTCGGGGCAGGCGCGGTTGACGACCACCGCCAGCGGCTCGCCGGCGAACTTGGCGAAGTCGTAGCCCTCGTAGCTGCCGCGCTTGCGGTAGGCGGTGTCGAAGATCAGCCAGTTCAGATCGCTGCCGGTGACGGTGGTGTAGATCTTGTCGCACACCAGCCGGCCGAAGGCGATCGGCTGGCCCGGCTGCTCCTCGACGGTGGCGGCCGAGAGCGAGTAGACGACCGCGCTATGGGCGCCGCCCGGGATCTGGCTCGTGGCGAAGCTCCAGGCGCTGCCCGGCCGCAGCAGGCCGCTGCACTCCACCTTGAGCGGGCCGGCGGCCTGCGGCGGGCAGAAGCCCGCGTCGCCCCACACGACCAGCACCGGGATCGTCTCGGCGTCGCCGACGTTCTGGACCTGGATCCAGGTCTCGCAGCCCTCGCCGCCGACGATCGGCAGCTGGAGCCGGAAGTCGACGCCGGCGCACGGCACCTCGATGCGGACGCTGTCGGTGTCGGTGACGATCGGCAGGCACGACAGGTCGGTCCGACCCGAGTTCACCGGGTTGGCGCTGACCTCGACCGTGTCGATCGCGTTGCCGCACTCGCGGGTCAGGTGCGGCACCGTGACCTGGCGGCGCACGATCTCGCCCGGCGCGACCGGTACCTTGGGGTCGACGCCGAAGCGGATCGTGTCGGTGAAGATGATGGTCGGCATCGTCGAGCGCGACCGCAGCGTGTCGGTGATCCGGATGTCGTCGAGGTAGGTCGTGCCGGTGTTCTTGATCTCGAAGCAGAACGTCACCGGCTGGGCCGTCTCGTTGATCACGGGCAGATCGGCGCCCGGGCAGACACCGTCGAACGACACCGTCTTGTCGACGACGACCGACGGGCAGGCGACGGCCGTCGACTCGACGGCCCGGTTGTTGGCGGTCAGCGGGTCGAGCGTCGGCGTCCGCGCCGTCGTCGGCGGCTGGCCGCCCGGGCCCTGGGCCGGGCCGGTCTGCGCCAGCGGCCAGCGGGTGTCGTTGCGGCGCGTCTCGACGAACGCGGTGTTGGCGAACAGCGAGCCGCACGCTGCCGACTGGCGGACCATCGCCATGATCGTGACCGTCACCGACTCGCCGGCGTTGAGCCGTCCGAGCTCGGCGACGCCGGCGTTGTTCACGCCGTTGCCGATGCGCAGCGTGATCCGGCCGTCGTCGCGGACTTCGACCACCTCGCCGGCCGAGACCGTGACGTCGACGACGTCCGGATCGACCGCCACCGCCTCGGGCGGCAGCTGGTCGACGACGAAGACCTCGGCGGCGTCGGACGGGCCGAGGTTGCTGGCGACGATCTCGTAGGTCACCATGCCGCCGGGCGTGACCGGGTCGCATGTCAGGAAGTCGCCGAAGATGTCGGTCTTCGTGATCGCCAGGTCGGCCTCGGCGATGATGCGTGTGCGCTCGGTGTCGCGGTTGTTCTGGCGCCGGAAGTCGGTCGTGGCCGTGGTCAGGAAGGCGGTGTTGCGGGCGATGAGCCCGGCCTCGCTGTTCAGCGGCCCGGCCGCTTGGGCATTGGCGGCGTCGAGGACGTAGCCGGGGTCGACGATCGTGATCAGGTCGAAGCCGTAGCCGATGCCCGGCGCCAGCGTGCCGACGCCGGCGTTGAAGATCGTCTCGTTGTGGACCTTGAGCTGGGTCAGCGTCACGACGTTCGTGGCGGCGTTGTAGCTGCACAGCACGCGGTCGTCGGGATCGTGCGGCTCGCAGCGCACGAACCGCTCGCCGGCCAGTCCGGGCTGCTTGAAGTCGAGCGTGTCGGTCAACACGACGCTCACCGCCGTCGACGGGCCGGCGTTGCCGAACGTGATCCGGTAGCGGTGCTCGCGGCCGGCGATCGCCAGGTCGGGCTCGGTCAGGCGGTCGAGGCGCGGCTCGGCCGGGACGTCGACCTTCTGCAGGAACCCGTTGGCGTCGCCGAACGGCCCGCCGTCGCCCGGACCGCCGATGTCGGCCACGGCGTTCACGGTCGTGTTGTTGCAGGCCTGGTTGTTCGTCGCCAGCGGGTCGAGCGTCAGCGACAGCTCCGGCGGCGCCGGCGGCAGCGGCGGGGGCGGCGCCGGCGGCGAGGCGGCCGCGAACAGCGCGTCGACGCAGTTGCGCAGCACCGTGCCCTGGGCCACCGCCTGATCGACGGCGACGTAGATGCTGAACGTCCGGCGCTCGCCGGGCGCCATGTCGCCCACGCTGCAGTACAGCGTCCCGCCGTTCACCGCGTCGGCCCGGCAGCGAGCGCCGCCGTCGGCGCGCAGGAACGTGACGCCCGCCGGCAGGACGTCGCGCAGCGTGACGTTGCGCGACGTGCTGGGGCCGGCGTTCTGGACGGCCAGCTCGTAGCGCAGCTCGAGGCCGGCGGTGGCGGCGTTGGGCTGGTCGGCGATGACGAACCGCTGGCCCGCGACGTCGTAGCCGGTCACGTTCTGACCGACGGCCGTCTTGCTCGTCGAGAGGTCGGCGGCGGCGAGCACCGTGGTCTGGACGTGGGCGTGGTTGTTGTGGATCGTCGGATCGAATACGTCGGAGCGCACGTCGACGTCGTTCTCCAGCACCGTGCCGGGCGCGACGTTGGGATCGACCAAGACGTCGAACGTGATCGTCGCCCCGCGGCGCTGGGCCGAGTCGACCCCGAGCAGCGTGCCGAGGCCGCACGTGAAGCGATCGGACGGCTCGCCGGGCGTACCGGTCTGGCACGCGCCCGCCGGCAGCGGCGCCATGTTGTCCACCACCGCCCGGACGGTGCCCGGCAGGACGGTGACGCCGGCCGGGAGCCGGTCCGTGACGAGGACGTTCTCGGCATCGGACGGGCCACTGTTCTGGACGCGGATCGTGTAGCGGATGCGCCGCCCGGCCGTGACCTGGCTGCTCGAGCCGCTGTAGAACGGCGCCTCGGGCAGCGCCGGCAGCGCCGCCTGCGTGTTCACGATCCGGCCGGCCTGGCCGTTCACCTGGACCTCGCCGAGCGCGGTCTTCGTGACCGACAGGTTGGCGACGTCGGTGATCTCGTGCTCGACCTCGGCGTGGTTGTTGGCCGGGTCGATCTCCTCGGACGTCGAGACGACGTCGGCGATGTTGTTCATGTCCTGGGCCTGGCGGAAGCGGACCCGCATCGTGAGGATCCAGCGGCCGGTGTTCGGCGGGCCGTCGGCCAACAGAACGCCCAGCTGCGGGATGCCGAACGCCGGCGTCAGCACCTGGTTGAGGGTGCAGTCCACCTCGAGGCGCTGGCCGATGAACGGGATGCCGCTCGGCTCGAGCACGCCGACCGGCGGCACCGGCGGCAGCGCCGGCGGCCACGGCGTGCCCGGCAGGTTGTTCGTCTCGGTCGCGCCGTTGGCCAGGCTGCGGCAGATCGCCGGGCGGTCCGAGGTGATATCGATGAGGTCGAACTGTTCGCCGGCCTGGAGCACATCCTTGAGGGCGACGCCCTCGGCGAAGCTCGGACCGTGGTTGTCGACGATCACGGTGTACGTGAGCACCTTGCCGGCCGCCACACGGCCGATGTTCGTGCCGAACTTCGTCACCTGGAGGTCGACGACCGAGCGGACGTGGTTCTTGGCGAAGGCGGCGTTGTTGGCGGTCACCGGGTCGCCGAGCGACGTCTGGCTCGTCACGGCGACGTTGTTCGTGATCGTCGTGCCGGCCGGGATGTTGGGCTCGACGCGCACCCAGATGTCGAACGAGCGTGTCTGGCCGCTGGGCAGCGTGCCGATCGCGCACGACAGCGTCTGCGGGATCGCCGGCGCGTTCGTGACGATGCACATCGGCTGCAGCGTGTCGATCTCGTAGCGCACCTCGGGCGGCAGCGTGTCGGACACGACGACGTTCTGGGCGTCGGACGGGCCGTTGTTGAAGACGGTGACGGTGTAGCGGATCTGGCGACCGGCCGCAATGCGCACCGGGTCGGCCGACTTCTGGACGGCCACGTCGGCCTGCGTCTGGACCGGGACGATCACGGTGGCGCTGTTGTCGGCCGGATCGCAGTCGGGCGTGACGTCGCTGCGCACGGTGGCCGTGTTGGCGACGACGCCGGCCGCCGCGCTCGCGCGCACCACGGTGTCGATGAACACCCGGCGCCCGCCGGCCGGCGGCTCGCCCGGCGCGACCTCGAACAGCGAGCAGATCACCTCGTGGGCGCCCTCGCTGTAGGTGCAGGCCTCGCGGCCGCGCTGGTTCTCGATGCGCGCCCCGACGAACTGCAGCGCCGCCGGCAGCGCGTCGCGCACGACGACGCTGCGCGCCACCGACGGACCGTCGCTGCGGACGACGAGCTCGTAGCTCAGCGGCCGGCCGGCGATGACGGGGCTCGGCTGGGCGAGCTTGGTGATCGAGAGATCGGCGACCTCGCCCACGGCGGTGGTCTGCTGGGCGAAGTTGTCGGCCGTGAACGGGTCGAGGTTGTCGGAGCTGGCGAAGGCGCTGTTGACGATCGTGTTCGTCCCCGAGGCGCCGACGTAACCGGCGTCGACGCGGGCGACGATCGTCACCGTGCCGCTCTGGCCCGCCGCCAGCCGATCGAAGACGCAGCGCGCCGGATCGGCAGGGACGCCGGGGGTGCCGGCGTGGCAGCCGGCGGCGCCGGCGGGTCCGGCGCCGGCGATCGAGACGATCTCGAGGCCGGCCGGCACGGCGTCGGCCACCCGGACGTTCGTGGCCACGCTGCCGCCCGGCTCGCCGAAGGCGGTGGCGCGGTTCGTGACGACGAGCGTCCAGGTCAGCTGCGCGCCGGCCGTCACGCCGTTGGCGGTGTCGGCGACAGTGGCGCAGACGGTGGGGCTGTGGACGCGGCCGACCTCCGACTTGGTCAGGAACAGGTCGGAGGTGTCGGCGACGCTGATGTGGTCGACGGCGACGTTGTTGGCCAGCCGCGGATCGGGCGTGCCCACCTTGGCCGTCTCGCCGTCACGGCTGGCGACGCGGACCTCGTTGTTGACGTCCTGGGTCTGGGTGGCGCGGACCGTCACCTGCACCGTCCAACGGCCGCTTCCCAGCCCGCTGCCGACCGGCTCGAGCGCGGCGTCGAGCGTGCACCGCAGCAACTGCCCCGACTGCGGCGCCGGCGCGGGCACGCTCAGGCAGCTGTCGGGCCGTCCTGGGTCGCCCAGGATCCCCACCAGGGTGAAGACGTTGGACGACAGGATCGTGTCGGTGATGATGAGGTCGCGCGCCGCCGACGGGCCGAGGTTCTCGACCAGGATCGTGTAGGTGAAGACCTCGCCGGCCCGCACGGTGGTGTCGGGCTTGCTGACCTTCATGACCCGGACGTCGGCCAGATCCTGCAGCAGGCTGAGATGGACCTCGGTGTTGTCGCGTGGGTCGAGGTCGGGCTGGTCGCTCGTCACGCCGGTGAACAGCTCGAGCACGAGCGGCTCGGGCGCGAGGGCGCGGTCGAGGAAGGCGTTGGGGCCGACCTCGGTCTGGATCGTGAACTGCTTCTGGCCGCCGCCGGGGATGCTGCCGAGCTGGCAGGTGAGCTGGCCGACCGGCGCCTCGACGCAGTGCGGCACCAGGTTGTCGGTGACGTAGTGGACGTCGGTCTCGAGCGTGGCGGTGAAGACGACGTTCGTGGCGGTGCCGATGCCCCGGTTGAGGACGGTGATGTCGTAGAACAAGGAGTGGCCGGCCAACGCCGGGCCGGGGTTGGGCAGCGGCCGCGGCGTCAAGGCGTCCGGCGAGGCGCCGTCGTCGCCGGGGGCGTCGAGGGCCGGGTAGAGCGGGCCGGGGCGCGACGTGATGAGGATGTCGAGGTCGACGCTGGGCGCCATGATCGACACGACGGATTGGTTGTTCGACCGGTCCTGGTCGCCGGTGTCGCTGTCGACCGACGCCAGGTTGCGCACCTCCTTGCCGCCGCAGCCGGGCAGCAGCCGGGCGGTGATCGTCAGCGAGGCGTTCGCGCCGTTGGCCAGCGGCCCGATCGTCCAGAGGCCGCTGACCGGGTCGTAGTTGCCGCCGGCATGGGCGACGTACGCCAGGCAGGCCGGCAGCCGGTCGATGGCGCGGACGTTGGCGGCGTCGCGCGAGCCCAGGTTCTCGACGAACAGGTTGAAGTCGATGAGCGCGCCCTCGAGGTGCGGCGGCGGCGTCACGACGGTCTTCACGATGCGCAGGTCGGCGCCGCGGACGGTCACCGTGGCGGTGGCGCGGTTGTTGTTCGGCGGGTTGTTGACGTCGAACGGATCCGGCACCGAGCTCTGGCTGACGAAGGCCTCGTTCGTAAACGTCTGGCCGCCGGAGCCCGGCAGCGCCACGACGACGATGTGGATCGTCTCGGTGGCGCCCTGGACCAGCGTGCCGACGTTCCAGGCGCCGGTGAGCGGGTTGTACGCGCCGCCGCTGTCGTCGGAGACGTAGGCCAGGCCGGCCGGCACGAGGTCGGTGAGGACGACGTTCTCGGCGTCGGCGGTGCTGACGAGCGGGTTCGTGACCGACACCGTGAACGTGCTGTTGGCGCCCTCGTCGATGAGCGTCGGCGCGGCGGTCTTCGTCACCTGGAGGTCGGCCCAGGTCAGGAACACCGTCGCGGTGGCGGTGTTGTTCGTGTCGTCCGGATCGCCCTGGATGGCGTCGATGGCCGTGATCGTGTTGTCGATGAAGTCGTAGCTGGCGCTGGCGTTGGCGTCGACGGTGCCGACGAGCGTCAGCGTCGCCTTGGGCGCGTCGGTGTCGGGATCGTAGACGCCCAGCGTCGGCGGATTGACGGTCCAGGTGCCGCTGCCGATGTTGTAGGTGCCTTGCGACGCCACCGCCGAGTGGATCGTGATCCCTGGGTCGAGGACGTCGAGCGCCGTGACGGCCGTGGCCGGCTCGGGGCCGAGGTTCTTGAGCGTGATCGTGAACGTGACGGTGTCGCCGTCGAACGGCGTGCGCTTGTCGACGGTCTTCTCGATCATCAGGTCGGCGCCGACGACGCAGACCGCCGCGCTGCCGGTGTTGTTCGCCGGCCGGGCGTCGTCCTGGTCGCCGTCGACGGTGGCGTAGTTGGCGATCGGCCCCGAGAAGCGCACGACGTTGTGGTCGCCGCACGTGGCGACGTAGAGGTCGCCGTCCGGGCCGAAGGCGATGCCGATCGGCATATCGATCGTGTAGAGGTCGTCGTTGACGATGTTGAACTGGCGCACGAACGTGTTCGTGTTCGGGTTGTAGACCAGCACCTTGTCGTTGCCGGAGCTGGCCACGTACAGCATCCCGTCGGCGCCGAACGTGATCCCCTCGGCGCCGGCCAGGTCGCCGCCGATCGTGACGACGTCGAGGAACGTGCCAAGCTCGCCGTCGTAGCGGTAGACGCCGTTGGCGACCGAGGCGTAGAGCTCGAAGTTCCCGTCGCCGTTGCTGTCGGGGCCGAACGTGATGTCGGTGGGCGCCACGAGCGACGGCGTGCCGCCGTAGGTGACGAACGGCTCGAAGAACGGCGCGCCGGACAAGAAGCCGTACGTGGGGCCCACGTAGCGCAGGATCTGGCCGCCCTCGGAGCTGGCGACGTACAGGATGTTGTCGGTCGAGAAGGCCAGGCCGATCGGCTGGTTCAGGCCATTCGTCGGCCAGATGCCGCCGACGAAGTTGTCGATGAACGCGCCCGTCGCGCCGTTGAAGCGGACGACCTTGTCGTTGTTGCTGCTGGCGACGTAGAGGTGGCCGTCGGGGCCGAACAGCAGGTCCTTGGGGCCGTCGAGGCCGGTCGTGGCGAAGTCGTTGATGTAGGCGCCGGTGGCGCCGTTGAAGCGCTTGACGACGTCCTGGTGGTAGGCCGAGACGAACAGCTCCGGCACGCCGTCGCCGGTCTGGTCCGGGCCGAACGTGAGGAAGCTGGCGCAGTTCAGGCCGTCCGCCGTGACCTGCGCGAAGACGCCCAGGAACGGCACGCCGCCGTCGTAGCGGTTGATCCGGTCGTTGTTGCGGTTCGCGACCACCGCGTCGCCGTCGTCGAGGAACACGATGCCCGACGGGCCGTCGCTGAACGCGGTGGCGAACGAGCCGATGAAGGCTCCGGCGGGCGTGTAGCGCAGCACCTGGTCGGTGTTGAAGCTCGTGACGTAGATGTTGCCGTCGGGGCCGATGGCCACGTCCTGCGCCCCGCTCAGGCCGCCGAGACCGGACGCGACGACGACGCCCAGGCTGCTGCCGTCGGCGCCACTGAAGGCGACGACGCTGTTGTTCCCCTCGTTCGAGACGTAGAGGTCGTCGATGCCGTCGGCGTTGCGGTCCGGGCCGAACGTGAGCCCGGTCGGCGACGCCATGCCGCCGGCGCTGGCGAAGACGCCCAGCGCGGCGCCCGTACCGCCGACGAAGCGCTCGATGCGCGGCGGCGACGACTGGCGCGAGACGTACAGGTTGCCGTCAGGACCGATCGTCAGGCCCTTCATCCGGTCCAGCGGGTTGAACAGCCCGGTGTCGTCGCCCGCGATGACCCCGAGGAAGTCGCCCGACGTCATCGGATCGCTCGGACCCTGGAACATGACGACGGCAACGCGGCCGCAGGTCAGCTCGAGCGCGACGTAGATCCGCGACAGGTCCTCGCTGACCGCGACGTCGTACACCTCGGCGATGGTGGCGAACAAACAGGCGATGTCGACCAGCTGCGGCACTTCGTCGTCGAAGATCGTGCCGAGCTGGGTGTTGTTCGTCTGGCTCCACGCCTGGATGATGAGGTTGTTCGCGTCGCCCGGCTTGCGGTAGGCGGCGATGAGCTGCTGGTTCGAGGCCAGCGTCACCGCCCGCGGCCGCTCGATGCCGTCCTCGGCGATGAACTGCGAGTCGTAGTTGCCGGTCGGCAGCGTGCCGTAGGCCAGCACCTGATGCGTGTCCTGGCTGACGACGAGCAGCCGGCTGGCCTCGAGCAGCAATCCGTGCGGGCCCGCCACGCCGCCGCGCGTCGACGGCACGACTTCGCCGCGGTAGTCGCCCGACGTCAGGTCGAAGCGCAGCACGCTGCCGCCGCCACGCGAGCTGACCCACAGGCTGTTGTTCGGGCCGATCGTCATGAAGGTCGGGCCCGAGAGGAAGCCGCTGGCGTTGTTCACAAGCGCGCCCAGGAACGCCGGCAGCGATGGGTTGCCGCTGAAGATCAGGATCTCGCTGCCGCCCTCGCTGGCGACGTAGAGGTCGGCGAAGGTGTCGGCGTTGCGGTCGGGGCCGAAGAGCATGCCGTGGGGCAGGTTGAGCGTCGAGCCCGGGAACGGCGACGCCACGTCGCCGAGCGCCGCGGCGACGACGACGCCGATCGTGCCGCCGGTGGCCGGGAAGCGCAGCACGCGGTGGTTGATCGAGCTCGAGACGTAGGCGCGTCCGGCGGCGTCGAAGACGATGTCCTTGGGGACGAACACGCCGTTGGGGAAGATCGGGTTGACCGGGTTGCCGATGAAGACACCGGTGAACGCGCCGGTGGCGTCGTAGCGCAGCACCTGGTTCGTGCCGCTGCTCACGACGTAGAGCTGGCCCGTCCGCCACTCGAGTCCGGCCGGCCGGAACAACCCGCCGGTGCCGCCGGGCACGAACACGTCGATGAACGCGCCGGCCGGGCTGTAGCGCAGGACCTCGTCACGGCCGCTGTTGGAGACGTAGTAGTTGCCGTCGGGTCCCACCGCGATGTCGTGCGGCTTGATGAGCCGGCCCAGGGGCGGGTTGTCGGAGACGACGAACTCCTCCTCGAACCGGCCGAGGATGCTGGCGGTGTCGGGATCGACCGTGACGACGATCGTGAGGGTGGCCATGGCCTGGCGGGCCAGGTTGCCCACGGTCCAGACGCCGGTGCCCGGGTTGTAGCTGCCCTGCGAGGCCGCCGACGAGACGTAGGTCAGGCCGTCGGGGAGCTGGTCGTCGACCGTCACCCCCGTGGCGTCCTCGCGGCCGTTGTTGCGAACCTTGATCTCGAACGTGACGGTGTCGCCCTCGTTGTAGCACTCGTCGGGGGCCAGATCCGTCTTCTTGTAGACCACCTCGAGGTCGGCGCCGGGCGGCGGCGGGGCGATGAACAGGATCGCCAGGTCGTCGTGGACGATCGGGGCGCCGACGCCCCCGCCGGGATTGCAGCCGTACTGCAGCCCGAACGCGGCCGTGCCGTCGAGGCCGACGGTGGCCGACTTGCCGGCGTCGCGCTGGCCGCCGACGGGGATCGCGCTCACCTGGAACGAGAGCGTCGTCAGCACCTGGTCGGTGAAGCGGCTGGCGACGTAGAGCCGGCCGTCCGGGCCGAAGGCGAGCATCCGCGGCTCGTCGAGCCCGCCGCTGCCGGCGGGGGCGAACGTGCCGATCGAGGCGCCGCTGGCGCCGTCGTAGGCCAGCACCCGGTCGTTGTCGGCCGATGCGACGTAGAGGTTGTTGTCGACGCCGCCGAACGTGATGCCGATCGGTCGGTCGAGGCCGCCGCTGCCGGCGGCGACGAAGTTGCTCACGAAGGCGCCCGCGCTGTTGTAGCGCTTCACCTGGTCGGTGCCGCTGCTGGCGACGTAGAGGTCGCTGCCCGCGAACACGATGCCGACCGGGAACGACAGTCCGCCGCTGCCGGCGCTGACGAAGTTGCTGATGAACGCGCCCGTGGTGCCGTTGTAGCGCTTCACCTCGTGGGTGTCGATGCTGGCGACGTACAGGTCGCCGCCCTGGAACCGCAGGCCGTGCGGTCCGTCGAGCCCGCCGTCCTCGTCGACGAGGAGCGTGCCCGGATCATCCTCGACGAACTCGTCGATGAACGCGCCGGTCGTGCCGTTGTACTCGATGACCTCGTCGGAGAAAATGCTCGACACGAAGAGGTTGCCGTTCGGGCCGAAGACGAGATCCTGCGGGCCGTCGAGGCCGCCGGAGCCGGCGGTGACGAAGACGCCGACGAACGCGCCGGTGGTGGCGCTGTAGCGCAGGACCTGGTCCGTGTCGCGGCTGGAGACGTAGGCGAAGCCGCCGTTGAAGACGATCCCCTCCGGGAAGTCGAGCCCCGAGCCGGCGGACAGGAAATTGCGCTGGTCGACGTCGAAGACGTGGACGACGTCGGAGTTGAAGCCGGCGACCCGGAGATCGCCGGACGCGTCGAACACCATGCTGCGGGGCGCGTCGAGCCCACCGAAGCCGGGATCGACGGCCACGTTGAAGAAGTCGCCGTTCACGCCCGAGTAGCGCAGGACCCGGTCGTTCAGCTCGCTGGCCACGTAGAGGTTGCCGTCCGCCGGACCCCAGGCCAGACCGCGCGGGCCGTCGAGCCCCCCCGAGCCGGCGGCGACGAACGTGCCGATGAGCGCGCCGGTGGCGCCGTTGTACTTCAGGACGCGATCGTTGTTGAAGCTCGAAACGTAGAGGTTGCCGTCGGGCGCGAACAGCAGGTCGTCCGGCCCGTCGAGGCCGCCCGAGCCGGCGGCGACGAACACGTTGAGGAAGGCGCCCGACGAGCCGTTGTAGCGCAGCACCTGGTCGGTGTGGAACGACGACACGTAGAGGTTGTTGTCCGGCCCGAACACGACGTCGCGCGGCCCGTCCAGGCCGCCGGCGCCGGGCGTGATGATCTGGCCGAGGAAGGCGCCGTGGTTCAGCGCCGGTCCGGTCGTGCCGCCCTCGAAGAGCAGGACGCGGTCGTTGTCGAAGCTCGTGACGTAGAGGTCGTCGGCCCCGTCGCCGGACGGGTCGCCGACGGCGTCGCCGTTGATGCCGTTGCCGATCGACAGGCCGCCGGGCGTCGAGAGGCTGCCGCTGCGGCTACGGACCTGGTTCTCGACGAAGGCGCCGCCGCTGAACCGCAGCACCTTGTCGCCGGCCGCCTCCGCCACCAGCAGGTCGCCCGTGGGCGAGAGCGCGATCCCGTCCGGCTCGCCGCTCTCGACGTTGAAGTACTCGAAGCGGATGTTGCCCGTGCGCTCGAGCAGCTGGGCCTGGAAGATCACCGTGTCGGCGGGGTTCGCCAGCGTCGCCACCTGCTCCCACTGAACGATGAAGGTGCGGTTGGGGAACGAGCCGCGGACGTCGTAGAACACCTGGCCGTAGATCCCCGGGTGGAGGTCGTCCCAGTACGGCATGACGATGCCGCCGGGCGACGACGCCAGCGGCGGGCAGACGTTGTTGAACACGGTGTACGGTCCGCCGAACGACAGCACGCCGTTGGAGCAGATGTCGACGGTCTGGTACTGGACGTCGTGATAGGTGAAGACGAACGGGAACTCGTCGTCGGCCGGCAGGACCTCGCCGTCGAGAGCGATGTTCGTGCAGGTGTCATCGCCGAGGATTACTTGCGTACCGGTGGCGCGGATGTCGATGAAATTCGGCGTCGGCGGCACGACCGCCGGCGGGTTCGGCGGCTCGTCGGAGTCGATGTAGCGGTAGTACAGGTTGGCCGGCGCGCCGCCGCCGACGGCCAGCGGGGCCGCCTGCGCCATCTCGCTGGCGGGTCGAATCGACGCCGACCCCTCTTTGGCCAGCGCAGCCGCCGCGGCGTCGGCGCCGGGCGCAGCGGCCTGGCGCGACGGCGCGGCGTGCGCGGTGGGCGCGGCGGCGAGGCCGCCGAGGCACGCCGCCGCGACGAGCGCGCCGAGGCGACGGGCAGAGAACCGAGCGGGCCGGAAGCGCATGGGCCGCTGCCTCCTCCAGTGGGAACGGGCGTCGATCGCGCCGTCCGGTCCGGCGACGGGGGTCACAGCGAAGCGCCTAGCGCGCCGCGAACGGCCGGAACGGCGGCACGCCCGGGCAGCTGGGCGCCGTTTCGGGTTCGAAGTGGTCGAAGATCGGGAAGGCCTCGAACGCCTTGCTCTCGTCGCCGGGGACGTCGGCGCCGCCGAGCGTGCCGCCGATGCGCTCGACGCTGACGGCACCGAGCCCGACGAGGTTGCGCACGAACTGGCCGCGGCCGTCGAAGACATCGTGCTCCCAGAACACGGCGCTGACGACCATCGACCCGAGGTAGCGCGACGGCAGCCAGCCGATGCTGTTGAGGTCGAGGTACTCGACCTGCTTCTCGGTCAGCTTCTCGCAGAAGTGGTCGATGCGGCCGTTCTGGTCGTAGAGGTAGATCACGAAGTCGGTGAAGCCCGGCTTGGGCACCAGGTTCGTGATCGCGATCTCGCTGGTGACGCCGTTGTAGCCCTTGGCCACCAGCGGGATGGCGAAGACGGCCGAACCGCTGGCGGTGCCGCCCTTGCCCGAGCCGAGCTGCCAGTCGTAGAGCAGGCACTCGGTCTGGGCGTTGTAGGCGATCGCCTCGCGGCGCGCGGTGCGGGCCGGATCCGACCACTTCTCCAGCAGCACGACCGACGACACCCGCGGCGCCTCGACGTTGGGCCCGCCCGGCGCCAGCCACTCCTGGCTCTCGACCCGGGCCGAGCCGACCCAGGCGCCCGGCAGCCCGCCGATCACCGGCAGGAAGAACGTCTGGCTGCCGCGCGGGCAAATCCAGTCGACCAGCGTCGTGATGATGCCGCCGGCGCGGTCGAGGAAGTACACCTTCACCTTGGCCGCGGTGACCGGCGACAGGTTCTGGACCTGGATCGCGCTGTCCCAGCCCTGGTACTCGCTGTACGTCAGCGGGGCGTAGTTGATCTGGTTGCCGTAGCTGAAGTCGAGGTCGAACACGTCGGCGGGGTAGCCGTTGTAGCTTGTGAAGTGGTTGGCGCCCTTCGTGTCGACGACGACGCCCAGCGGCACCGTCGACCGGATCCAGGCGCTGCCCTGCCAGTCCGGCCCGACGACGGTGCTCGGGTCGAACGCCACCGTCTCGCCCGGCGCCAAGGTCAGGACGTCGCCGAGCACCGGCCGCAGGCAGTTGTCCTGGCCGTAGAACCAGAGCTCGAGGCTGCTGCACAGCGCGCCCGAATTCTGCATGTGGATCGTCGAGTTCAAGCCGCCCTTGTTCGCCAAGAGCAGCGGCGTGTAGTAGCCGTAACCGCCGCTGATCGGGTCCGCCGCGCCCTCGAGGTCGCTGCTGATGCCGATGTAGGCCGCGCTCACGTTCTGGTTCGGATCGGTCGGGTCGGGGCAGGTGCGGTTCACGACGACGGCGATCGGCTCGCTGAGGTACTTGCCGAAGTCGAGCGTCCGCCACAGGCCACGCATGCGGTAGGCGGCGTCGAAGCGCACCCACTCCAGGTCGCGGCCGACGACGTACTTGAGGACCTCGTCGCACACCCAGGCGCCGAACGGGATCTCGGTGCCCGGCTGGACCTCGATGGAACGGGCGCTGAAGGCGTACATCACGGCGCTGCGGGCGCCGCTGGGCACCTGGCTGCTGGCGAAGCGCCACGCCGAGCCCGGCCGCAGCAGGCCGCCGCACTCCGCCTTGAGCGGACCGGCCGCCTGCGGCGGGCAGAAGCCCGGATCGCCCCAGACCACCATGAGCGGCACGACGCTCTCGTCGCCGACGTTCTGGGCCGTGATCCAGGTCTCGCACGTGCCGCTGTCGATCACCGGCAGCTGCAGCCGGAAGTCGACGCCAGCGCACGGCACCTCGATCGTGGCGATGTCGCTGTCGGTCACGTCCGGCAGGCAGGTGAGGTCGGTGCGGCCCGAGTTCACCGGGTTGGCCGTGACGGTGACGATGTCCTCGACGATGCCGCACTCGCAGTCGAGGCTCTCGTAGGTGACCTGACGGCGGACGGTCTCGCCCGGCGCCACCGGCACCTTGGGGTCGACGCCGAACTTGATCGTGTCGGTGAAGATCACCATCGGCATCGCCGTGCGCGTGCGCAGGATGTCGACGACCTCGATATCGTCGAGGTAGGTCGTGCCCGTGTTCTTGATCTCGAAGCAGAACGTCACGGGCTGGCCGGTGCGGTTGATCTGCGGCACGTCGCGGCCCGGGCACTGGCCGTCGAACGACACCGTCTTGTTGACCTCGATGGCCGGGCACTCGATCTTCGTGTCCTCGAAGTCCAGGTTGTCGTTGGCGTCGGGGTCGAACGTCGGGGTACGCGGCTCGGTCGGGCTGACCGGCGGCGAGCCCTGCGGCGGGCCAGTGACGATCGGCGGCCAGCGGACGTCGTTGCGGCGCGTCTCGACGCTGACCCGGTTCACGGCCAGGCCACCGCAGACGGCTGTCTGCCGCACCATCGCCGAGATCGTGGCCACGACCTCCTGGCCGGCGTTGAGCCGCCCCAGCTCGGGCGTGCCGGCGTTGTTGACGCCGTTGCCCACCTGGAGCGTGATCCGGCCGTCGTCGCGGACCTCGACGACGCTGCCGGCGCTGATCGTGACGTCGACCTGGTCGGGATCGACGGCGACGAACGCCTCGGGCAGCCGGTCGACGGCGAAGACCTCGGCGGCATCCGACGGGCCGTCGTTGCGGATCCGGATCGTCCAGGTGATCATGCCGCCGCGGGTCACCGGGTCGCAGGCCAGGAAGTCGTCGCCCAGGATGTCCGTCTTGTCGACGCTCAGGTCGGCCTCGGCGATGATGCGGGTCCGCTCGGTGTCGCGGTTGTTGCCCAGCCGGAAGTCCGTCGTCGTCGACCGGATGAAGACCGTGTTGCGGGCGATCGCCCCCGGCTCGGAGTTCAGCGGGCCCGCGGCCAGCGCGTTCGAGGCGTCCAGGACATAGCCGGCGTCGACCTCGGTGATGAGGTCGAAGCCGTAGGCGATACCCGGCGCCAGCGTGCCAACGCCGGCGTTGAAGATCGTCTCGTTGTGGACCTTGAGCTGCGTCAACGTCACGACGTTCGTGGCGGCGTTCACGCTGCACAGGACGCGGTCGTCGGGGTCGAGCGGCTCGCAGCGGACGAAGCGCTCGCCCGGCAGGAGCGGCTGCTTGAAGTCCAGCGTGTCCGTGATCACGACGCCGACGGCCGTCGACGGTCCGGCGTTGCCGAAGCGGATCCGATAGCGGTGCTCGCGGCCGGCGATCGCCAGGTCGGGCTCGTGGACGGTGTCGAGGCGCGGCTCGGCCGGGACGTCCTTCTTCTCGATGTAGGACAGCGCGCCCGACGTCGCCGGACCGCTCTCCGGCCCGCCGACGTCGGCGACGGCGCGGGCGGTCGTGTTGTTGCAGGCCTGGTTGTTCGGTGCGAACGGGTCGTCGGTGAGCGGCAGCGTCGGCGCCGGCGGCGGCAGCGCCGGCGGCTGGCCGGGCGGCGTGGCGCCGAGGAACAGCGACGTCACGCAGTTCTGCAGCACGGTGTTGTTCGCCACGGCGTGGTCGACCGTCACGTAGACGTCGAACGTCCGCCGCGCCCCGATGGGCAGGTCGCCGACGGTGCAGTAGAGGAGGTTGTTGTTCACGGCGTCCGGCCGGCAGCTGGCGCCGACGACGCGCAGCAGCCGGGTGCCGGCCGGCAGCACGTCGGAGAGCGTGACATTGGACGAGGCGCTGGGGCCGTTGTTCTGGACGGCGATCTCGTAGCGCAGCACCAGGCCGGCCGTGACCGAGTTCGCCTGGTCGGCCAGCACGAAGCGCTGGTTGGCGACGTCGTAGCCGACGACGTTCTGGCCCATGGCCGTCTTGCTCGTCGCCAGGTCGGCGTCGGTGTCGACGACGGTCTGGACGTGGGCGTGGTTGTTCGAGTTGAACGGGTCGAACACGTCGGAGCTGACGAAGGCGTCGTTCTCGAGGACGGCGCCGGCGGCCAGATTGGGGTCGACGAGGACGTCGTAGACGATCGTGGCGCCGCGGCGGATCGCGAAGTCGACCCCCAGCAGCGTGCCGATGCCGCACACCAACCGATCGGCCGGGTTGCCCGGCGTGCCGGTCTCGCAGGCGCCGGCGGGCAGCGGGGCCATGTTGTCGACCGTGACGACGACCGACCCGGGCAGGATCGTCACCCCCGGCGGCAGCCGGTCGGTGAGGACGACGTTCTCGGCGTCGGACGGGCCGATGTTCTGCAGCCGGATCGTGTAGCGGATCCGCCGGCCGGCCGTGACCAGGCTCGGCGACGTGGCGTAGTTCGGCGCCTGCGGGAAGGCCGGCGCGGCGGAGGTGGTGTTGTAGATCAGGCCGGGCTGGCCGGTCACCTGCACCTCGCCGACCGCCGTCTTCGTCACCGAGAGGTTGGCGACGTCGGTGATCTCGTGGCTGACCTCGGCGTGGTTGTTGGCCGGCGCCGGCTCCTCGGCGGTGGCCGAGAGGACGTCGGCCACGTTGTTGATGTCTTGGCCCTGCCGGAAGCGCACCCGCATCGTCAGGATCCAGCGGCCGCTGTTCGGCGGACCGTCGGCGCGCAGCACGGCCAGCTGCGACTCGTTGCGGGCCGGCGTGGCCGGGTTGTCGCCCTGGGTCAGCGTGCAGTCCACCTGGAGGCGCTGGAAGATCTCGGGGATGCCGGTGGGCTCGAGGACGCCGAAGTACGGCACCGGCGGCAGCGCCGGCGGCCACGGCGTGCCGGCGATGTTGTTCGTCTCCTGCCCCGCCGCCGTCAGGCTGCGGCACGTCGTGGCGCGGTCCGACGTGATGTCGATGAGGTCGAACTCCTCGCCGGCCTGCAGCACGTCCTTGAGCGACACCGTCTCGGCGTAGCTCGGACCCAGGTTGTCGACGATGACGGTGTAGGTGAGGATCTGGCCCGCCCGCACCTGGCCGTCGTTCTTGCCGAATTTCGTGACCTTGAGGTCGCTCTTCGTCAGGACGAGGTTCTTGCGGGCCGAGACGTTGTTGCGGCCCAGCGTGTAGAGGTCGCTGTTCGTGACGCCGGCGGCCGGGTTGAGGTCGCGGTCCGGCTCGGTGGGGCTGGTGACGATCGCGACGTTCGTGATCGTCGTCCCGGAGTAGATCTCGGGCCGGACGCGCGTCCAGATGTCGAACGACCGCACGCCGACGCCGCCGTCGGCCGCGTCGCGCGGCGGGGTGCCGCCGCGGGGCTCGATCGTGCCCAGCGGGCACAGCAGCGGCGAGGTGCGGGTCACGGCGAGCTGGCCGCGCATCTCGCCGGCCGGGAAGTCGGTGGAATGGACGTTCACGTAGAAGCCGGCCGGGTTGGCCGAGATCGCCGCCGCCTGCGCGGGGGTCAGGAACAGCTCGCCGACCACGGAGTTCGTCGGGCTGAAGGCCGGCGGCGGCGGGCTGTTGAAGAGGTTGAGCACCACCGGCCCGTTGACGCCCGCCGCGCCCATGTGGACGTGCGCCTCGGTGAGGTTGTCGATGTCGTTGACCTGGACGGCGTACACCAGGCGGTTCGAGGCGGTGTCGAGGACGAAGGTCGCCAGGCCCATGGCCGTGTTGACGACCGGCGGCACCTCGTTGGCGCCGGAGAGCACCGCGCGCCAGCCGCGCAGGTTGGCCGGGCGGGTGCACATCGGCGCGTTCGTATCGATCTCGTAGTCGACCTCGTCGGGCAGCACGTCGTAGACCTCGACGTTCTGGGCCGTCGACGGGCCGAGGTTCGTCACCGTGACGGTGTAGCGCTTCTGCTCGCCGGCGAACACCTTGACCGGGTCGCTCGTCTTCACGATGTCGAGGTCGGCGATCGTCGTGACGTTCGTCGTGATCGTGACGCTGTTGTTCGTCGGGTTGCAGTCCGGCGTCTGCGTCGTCGTGGCGGTGGCGGTGTTGCCGATCGGCCCGGGTGGGGTCTCGGGCCGAACACGCGTGTTGATGAAGACGCGCCGCTGTCCGACGCCGGTGGACGGTTCGACGGGCGGGATGTCGAAGCCCGAGCAGATGACCTCGTGGGCGCCGGCGCTGTACGTGCAGTTCTCGCGGCCCTGCAGGTTCTCGATGCGCGCCGAGTGGAACACCACCCCGGCCGGCAGCCGATCGCGGATGACGATCTCGCGGGCCGTCGACGGCCCGTTGTTCGTCACCACGAGCTCATAGGACAGCGAGGTCCCGGCGTCGACGTTCACCGCCGGGATGGAGGTCTTCGTGATCGCGACGTCGGCCACCTCGCCGACGGTGGTCGTCTGGTTGACCCAGTTGTTCTGCAGCCAGGGGTCGATGCTGTCGGAGCGCGCCTGGGCGCTGTTCTGGAGCAGGTTCGTGCCCGAGACGCCGACGTAGTCGTCGTCGACGCGCACGACGATCGTCATCGTCGCCGACTGGCCCACCGCCAGCACGCCGTACGTGCAGCGCGTTGGGTCGGCGGGGTGGCCGGGCGTCCCCGCGTGGCAGCCGGCCGCGCCCGCCGGACCGACGCCCGTCACGCTGACGAGCTCGACGCCGTGCGGCAGGAAGTCCTCGAGGACGACGTTGTCGGCGCGCGAGCCGCCGGGCGCGCCGAAGACCGGCGCCACGTTCGTGACCGAGAGGTTGTAGGTGAGCTCGAGGCCCGCCGTCACCTGGCCGGCCGTCGCCGTCGTCACGGCGCAGTGCACGGCGCTGCGGACCTGCCCGGTCGACGTCTTGGTCAGCCGCAGGTCCGAGGTGTCCAGCACCGAGATCTGGTCGGTGGCGTAGTTGTTCGCGGTGTCGGGGTCGGGCGTGCCGGGCTCGCGGCCCGTCAGCGCGTCGACGGTGTAGACGTGGACCTCGTTGTTCACGTCGGTGTCCTCGACGGCGCGGGCCTCGATCTGGACGGTCCAACGGCCGGTCCCCAGCCCGCTGCCGACCGGCTCGAGCGACTCGCCCAGCGCGCAGCGGACGATCCGCCCGGTGTGCGGCGCCGGGGCCGCGGCCTGGGTGCAGCTGTCGGCGCGGGTCGGGTCGAGGAGGATGTCGACGAGCGTGACGTTGCTGTCGAACAGGACGGTGTCGTCGAACCGCACCTCGCGCGCCGTCGACGGGCCGAGGTTCTCGATGAGCACGGTGTAGGTGAAGATCTCGCCGGCGCGGATGCGGTCGTCCGGCTTGCTCACCTTCCAGACGCGCAGGTCGGCGAGGTCGTCGAGGAAGGCCACCTGGCTGAAGGCGTTGTTCGTGAGGTCGCCGTCGAGCTCGAAGCTCGTCACGGTGACGTGGTTCGTCAGCTCCTCGAGGCCGTTGGCGACCGCCTCGGGGTCGATCTCGGCCTGGATCGTGAAGCGCTTCGTCTGCCCGCCGGTGAACGTGCCCAGCTGGCAGACCACGACGTCGCTGCCCGGCGCCGTCTCCTGGCACGCCGGGTCGACGACGGGACCGCCGCGGCCGTCGTCGGTGGGCGGCGCGTTGGCCGAGATGTAGGTGACGGGCGCGGGCAGGATGTCGGTGACGACGACGTCGGTGGCCCGGCCGCTGCCAAGGTTCGTGACGGTGACCTCGTAGAAGATCGCCTCGCCGGCGATCGCCGGGTCGGGCAGCGACGTCTTCGTCACCGCCATGTCGACCTCGGGGTCGATGCGGACGTTGTCGATGAGCAGCCCCGAGTCGATCGAGGCGTCGTCGGTGCCCTGGTCGGCGACCAGGAACTGGATCGTGTAGTTGCCGGGGGCGGTCAGGAGGCGCTGGAACTTCTTCCAGCCGCCCTGGCCCCACTCGAACGTGCAGCCGCTGGTGGTGGCGCCGCCGGTCACGTCGATCTCGACGCCGTCGACCGGCACGTCGGGGTAGGGCGAGATGCCGCCGCCGGGGACGCTGCCCGAGAGGATCGGCTGGCCGCCGGTGGCCAGCGTGACCTGGAAGATGTCGTCGTACGGGTTGGGGATCACCGAGCCATCGGACTCGGCGGTCAGGAAGTTCCAGTCGAAGCTCAGCGTCGCCGGCACCTGGTTCGGCGCCAGCGTGAAGTTCTGGGTGATGGACGAGACGTCGTTCTCGCTGTTGTTGCCCGGATCGCCGTCGATGTTCTGGCCGGAGTCGGTGTTCGACCGCGCCCCCGGGCCGCTGCACAGCAGCGCCATCCGGTTGCCGTCCGGCGGGATCGGGTCGTTGCCGTCGCCGACGTTCGTGCGCGAGAGGTCGCTGGCCTGCAGCGTGTCGACCGCCCCGACGACCACCCAGTCGCCGAGGCCGGCCTCGAAGCTCTCCGGCGCCGGCAGCAACGCCTGCGTGCCCGCGACGCCCGCCGGCCGAGCGCCGTCGTCCCCCGGCGCGGCCGACACCGGGACCGCGCCCCCCGGCGAACGCCCCGCCAGCGCCAGCAGGGCCCACGCCACGCCCAGCGCGACCGGGGCCTTGCGGCCGGCGGATCGAGCGACGGAGATCAAGCCAGTCGAGCACGAAGCGGCGAGAGGCATGGTCGGTCTCCAGTCGCGGGCAGCGGGTGCGGTCAGATCGTATCGAGAGCGGGTCGCGCGGCGCGCAACGTCGCTGGGCTGTCCAGGACGCGCCGAGCGGCGCCCCCGCCGAAGCGGGAAGCGTGCAGGCGCAAACCGCCGACGCGCAGGACGCGCCGGGGCGATCTGGTAAATAAACGCGGCATGAGCGCGGCCGGATACGGCCGTCGGGCCGATTGCCGATCCGGGCGACGGCGTATCGGGGGCGCCCGCTGCGACGTTGTATAATCGCCGACCGCAGCCGCCGGCCGTCGGTGGCTGCTGGGCACGCGCGGTGCCGGCTGAGGGTGGAACATGGGTGCGTGTGGGCAGGGCGCCGGCGGCGGCCGCCCGCGCCACGGCTCGCTCGGCACGGGAGGTGAGAGCATGCGGGTCCTGCGCAGATGGCTCGTGGCGGGCGGGGTCGTGGCGGTGCTGGCCGCGGCGCTGGCCTCGGCCGCGGACGATCGGGCGGCGGCGGCGCCGGCTCGCCAACAGCCCGTGCCGGCGCCGCAGGCGGCCGCGCCGCAGCTGCCGCGCGGCGCGCCCGATCCGGGCGCCGCACCGCTGTCGGCCCAGGAAGTCGCCCAGGCCGAGGCGTTCCGCGACAAGCTCCACGCCTGGGCCGACGACATGGCGCTCGTCCTGCCCGAGCTCATGGGCCAGGCAATGCCCGAGCCCGTCCAGTTGCTGCCCACCCTGCGCGCCGACGTCGACGACGCCAGCGCGGCCGACCTCTTGACCATCGAGCGCGACCTGAGCCAGGCCGACGCCTACTGGGAGCTGCCGGCCTACATCCACGCGCTGCTCGAGCCGGGCGCGCCGATGCCGCCGTTCTACGCGGCGCAGATCGACGCCTGGGAGCGCGACGGCCTCTACGACACCGCCACCGCCGACGATCTGCGCCGCCGACCCGTCGCCGTGCCGGGGGCCGGGCTCGTCGCGCAGCGGCGGGCCGCGATGGCGCCGGCCGTCGTGCTGACGCCGCAGGCGACCGCGACCGCCCCGTTCCCGACCTTGCCCGTGTGGCCGACGCCGCGCCCGACGCTGCCCAGCGGCGGGTCGGAGTCGCGCCCGGGCTGCCCCGGCGTGTTCGAGGGCAACGTCTGCTCGGAGTGCGGCGACCGCATCCCGCTCGGGGCGATCTTCGCGGTCCACATCGCCGCCCTGATCGCCGAGCGCATCACCGACTCGTTCGATCCGGACATGGAAGACTGCACCTGCACCTGCCCGCTGCCGATGCCGCGGCCGATCTGCATCCCGTTCCCCAACATCCCGTATTACATCGCCAACTCGATCCGGATCGCCCTCGAGGCGATCGAGCGCGGCCTGATCTTCGCCAACAAGCTGGTCAAGGAGTGCGAGGACGGCTTCCGCCTCAACCTCGTCAACCTCTACCTCGACGACACGGTGTCGTCGCGCGTCACCCAAGCCAGCCTCGATGCGCACGCCCAGCTCGAACTCCAGATCGCCATCGAGCGCAACCTGCTGCGTCCTTCCGACGAGCGCATCGCGCTGTTCCAGCTGCCGCAGCGGTTCTGCAGCGCCACGCCCGTCCCGAACGACACGACGACGATCACCGGCTTCGAGGGCTACCGGTTCTGCGGCCAGCTCGAGCTGGTGCGCAAGATCGTCGACGACACGATCAACCGCAACACGGCGGCCGGCATGCTCATCGACATCGCCGGCGCGCGCGCCAAGCTGGCCGATGGCGACATGCAGTACATGGCCGGCAACTGGAAGTCGGCCTACGAGCGCTTCAGCGAAGCGTACCGGGCGGCCGTGCAAGAGGAGTCGCGACGATGAGCGGGTCGACCGACGGGCGGATGAGCGGTCGCCGGCGCCAGCCGCTCGTGGTGCGGATCGACCGCCGCTGGCTGGCGGTGGCGATGTTGGGCACCGCGCTCGGCCTCGGCGCCTCGAGTTGGCTCGCCCAGACGCCGGCCGGCGCCGCGTCGCCGCCGCGTACCGGGCGCGACCTCGCCGCCGTCGCCGATCGGCTCTCGGTCCCGGCGGACTACGCCGCGGCGCAGTCCGCCGACCAGCGCCGCCAAGCCTTGGCGCGAACGCTGCGCACCGAGGGGCCGGAGGCGACGTGGCGCACCTACGTGGCCCCGGCGGTGGCCGGTGAGGACGTCGCGCTCTCGACCACGGAGCAGCCGACCGAGGGCCAGCTCGAAGCGCTGCGCGACCAGATGAAGACGTTCTACGCCGACCTGCACGTGACGGTGGAGCTGCTGCCCGAGTCGCAACGCCTCGACCTCGTCGACAAGATCGCCGAGGCCGAGGTCGGCATCGACGATCTGACGCTCGAGCAGCTCAACGAGACGCACGCGGCGCTGCGGCCCTACCCCGGCTTCTGGAGCATCCCGGCCTACGCCCGCAGCGTGCTCGAGCAGCTCGAGCACGGCGCGACGCCCGACGGCGCCGCGGCGCCGGCCGCCCTGCCGCCCAACCTGCGCGCCCTGCCCGGCCTGCCCGGCCTCATGCCCGAGCGCGTACCGACGGTGCCGAGCCAGCTGCCGCAGGAGTACAACAACTGCAAGGAGTTCGGCAAGGACCCGACCTGCGACGGCTGCCCGCCGCCGGTGGCCGGCGGCGAGGCCACGATCTTCGCCCTCCAAACGGCCGCCTGGGCCGCCGAGTCCGTCTGCTCCTACTTCGACGGCGACATCACGGTCTTCGGCACCCAGATCCCGAACTGGGCCAAGATCGTCTGCGTCGTGGCCTACGCGGCGCTCCAGGCCACGGCCGACGCCGTCCAGCTGGCCCACGACATCAGCCAAGAGTGCGAGAACGACTTCCACGCGCACCTGCTGAATGCCTACCTCGACGAGACGATCTCGAGCCGCGCCTCGCAGCAGAGCCACAACTTCCACCGCCTGTGGGAGCTGCGGCTCGAGATGGAGGATGCGATGCTCGACGAGGCCAACCAGCGCGTCAGCTTGTTCCAGCTGCCGCGCGCCAACGGCGGCTACCTGAACACGCAGGACGACCTGAGCGTTCGTTATGTCGTGGGCGATACGATCGCGACGCTCTCGGCGGCCGGCTACGATGTGCGCAACGCCCAGACCGAGTACAACACGGCCGAGGCGCACCTGGCCGCCGGACGGTTCAAGGACGCCTTCGCCCGCTACCGCCTGGCCTACCGCGCGGCGGTGAGCGTCGGCCGGGAGCCCTAGCACGCGCTTCGCGACGCGCCGCGCTCGGCGCCGTTGGCCGGCGGTCGCCGCGGTGGCCCTCGCGGCCGTCGGCGGGGCGCGATCCGCGGTCGACGTCGCCGCGTCGGGCGGCGTGTTCCGCTCCAGCGGCCAGCTGCTCGGCATCCTGGCCACGACGGGCGTCGTCCTGGGCGACCTCGACGGGGACGGCGACCGCGATGCCGTCCTGATCACCGACCTCTCGCCGCGCGCACCGTTCAGCGGCGACAGCGACCGCGTCTGGCGCAACGCGGCCGGTCGCTTCATCGACAGCGGCCAGCGGCTGGGCGCCGAGAACGGCGCGGCCGGCGGCCTCGCCGACGTCGACCGCGACGGCGACCTCGACCTCGTCGTCGTGAACGACGGCGCCGTCGACGCCTCGGGCCGGTTCCACCCACAGCCCGACACGGTGTGGCGCAACGACGGCCGCGGCGCGCTCGCCGACACCGGCCAGCGGCTGGGCGCCGGGGCCGGCGCGGCGCTGGCCCTGGGCGACATCGACGGCGACGGCGACGTCGACGCGCTGATCGGTCACCGCATCGTCAGCGGCGTCAGCGGCCACCGGCCCGTGATCGTCTGGCGCAACGACGGCTTCGGACGGTTCACGGACACCGGCCAGACGCTCGGCGCCGGCTCGATCTCGTCGCTGGCCCTGGGCGACATCGACGCCGATGGCGACGCCGACGTCGTCGTCGGCCGCCTCGACGGTCCCAGCGAGATCTGGCAGAACGTGGGCGGCGCGTTCGTCGACAGCGGCCGACGGCTCTCCGGTGACGGCGTGATGGCCATCGCCCTGGCCGACCTCGACGGCGACGCTGACCTCGACGCCTACGTCGGCCAGTACCACGCCGTCGGCGATCCGGGTCGTCCCGGCCCGGACAGCGTCTGGCGCAACAACGGCGCCGGCGTCTTCACCGACACCGGCCAGCGCCTCCGCCCCGATTGCTGGACGCGCGCCGTCGCCCTGGGCGACCTCGACGGCGACGGCGACCGCGACGTCTTCGCGGTCTGCGACCAGGCGCCGAGCCGCGTCTACCGCAACGGCGGCAGCGGCGCGATGACCGACACGGGCCAGGCGATCGGCGGCGCCGGGGCCGGCCGGGCCGTGGCGCTGGGCGACACCGACGGCGACGCCGACCTCGACGCCTTGGTCGGCGCCTACGGCACGTACAACCGCCTCTGGCTCAACGGCCCGGCCGTCGTCACGGCGACGCCGACGGCGTCGCGCACCGCCACGCCGACGGCCACGCCGAGCCGGACGCCGACGGCCAGCCCGACGGCGACGCGCACCCCGACCGCCACGCCGACGCCGAGCCGCACGCCGACCGCCACGCCCACGGCGACGGCCAGCCGCACCCCGACGCCGTCGCGCACCCCCTCCGGCACGCCGTCCGCGACGGCGACCTCAACCTCGTCGCCGTCCGCCACCGCCTCGCGGACCGCTACCCCCACGACCACGGCGACCACGACCGCCACCGCGACGCGCACGCCGACGCCCAGCCCGTCGCCCACCGCCACCACGACCGCGACGCCATCGCGCACTGCCACACCCACGGCGACGCCGACGATCACCCCTGCCCCCACGTCCAGCCCGACGGCGTCCCCGACGGCGACGGCGACCCGCACCACGTCGCCCACCGCCACGCCGTCGCCCTCGCCATCGTCCACCGCCACGCGGACGCCCACGCCCACCGCCAGCGCCACCGCCTCGGCCTCGCCGTCGACGACCGCCACGGCCACCGCCACCGCCACGGCCACGGCCACGGCCAGCGCGACGCCGTCGCCGTCGGCCACCACCACGCCCAGCCGCACGCCGACGCCAACGCCGAGCCGAACCGCCACGCCTGGACCGTCGCCCACGCCGTCGACGACGCCCACCGCGACGGCGACGCGCACCCGCACCGCAACGCCCAGCCCGACGCCCACGCACACCGCCACCGCCACGCCGTCGGCGACGCCGACCCCGTCGATCACCCCGACGCCGTCGATCACCCCCACCCCATCGACGACCCCGACCCCGTCGCGCACGCCGACCGCGACCCGGACGCCGACGGTGACGCCGACCCCGACGATCACCCCGACGCCGACGGTGACCCCGACCCCGTCCGTCACACCGACGCCGTCCGTCACACCGACGCCGAGCGTGACGCCGACGCCGTCGATCACCCCCACGCCGTCGACGACCCGCACCGCGACGCGCACCCGCACCGCGACCGCCACCCGGACGGCGTCGTCGACGGCGACCGCCAGCCGGACCGCCACGACCGGCCCGTCGCCGACCCCGTCCACGACGCCAACACCGCCCCTCGCAGCGACGTCGACCGCCACCGCCGACGCCGCGCCGCCGACGCCCAGCGACACGCCGACGGCGCCGGTCGAGGCCACGCCGACCGAGCGGCCGACGGCGCCCGCCACGGCCACGACGGCGGCGACCGCGCCCGGCAGCCCGACGGCCACGCGGCCGGCGCCGACGACGATCTACCTGCCGTTCGGCCACCGTTTCGGGCGGCGCCACAGCGGCTAGGTGGGTCGATGTCACCGTTTGGGCCGCAGCCGGGGTCAGACGGGGTGACCGGCCCGATTCGCGGGCTCACCGAGCGGAGCACCCCATGACCTCGCGCCCCCCGCACCCACGATCGATCCCCGCCACCGCGGCCGGCCTCGTGGCCGCTGCCGTCGGCCTCGTCGTCCTCGGCTCGTCGGCGCACGCCGGCATCTCGGGGATGGCCGCGAGCGGCATCCAACTCCACAATGTCGGCGCCGGCGCGACCGACCTCGAGTTCCGGCTGCGGCACGAGGCGGGCGACCCGCCCGTCACGATCCGCCGCGATGGCATCGGCCCCCAACGGGCGTACAACCTCTATCTACCCGCCGAGGCGGCCCTGCGCACCGGCGCCTACGCCGGCACCGTCGTCGGGTCGGCGGACCTCGTCCCGCTGTCGCGGCTCGACTGGAGCGCCTCGAGCGCCAGCGCGATGTCGGGTGGCGCGCGCGCGGCCACGGTCGTCTCGGTGCCGCTCGTCCGCAACGACGGGTCATCGTTCGAGACGCTCGTCAGCATCCAGAACACGGACGAGGCCGCGCCGGCCTCGATCACCGTCCGGGCCATCCGCAGCGGCAGCGCCGCCGAGGTCGCCGCCGTTCCGCTCACGCTCGGCGCAGGCGGCTCGGCCACGCTCGACCTGGGGCGCAGCGCCGCCTTCGCCGCCCTGCAGCCCTTCGACGGCGCGCTCGTCCTCGACGCCGACCGTCCGATCGCCGCGTCGGTCCTGATCGACGGCGTCGATGGCCCCGGGGTGGCGGGCTATGCCGCGCCGACGGCGGGCGAGGCGTCGCCGGTGCTGCTGTTGCCCTATGTGCCCATCGACGCCCTGGATGCGGCGGGCCGGCGCTGGCGTGCCGACCTCGGGCTCCACAACCCGGGCGTGGGCGACGCCTCGGCCACGCTCACCGTCGAGGGGGTGGGCGCGTGCGACGGAGACGATCACACGGCGCCGCTGACGCTGCCGGCCGGCGGCGCCGCCCGCGTCGATCTCGGCCCCGACGCCACCGGGATCGCCGCCGGCTGCACGGCGGTCGCGCGCATCACCGTCGATGGGGGCGCCTCGCTCACCGGCGCGCTGCTCGCCCGTGGCCGCAGCGCGGCCGGCGCCAGCGCCGCCCTTGTCGGCTACACCGCGCTGCCGCTGGCCGCCGCGCGCGACGACCTGGCGGCGCCGATCTGGCGGGCGAACCACACGTCGTGGCGCTTCACCACCCGGCTGCACCTCTTCAATCCGGGCGCCGCGCCCGTCGATGCCACGCTCGAGGTCTGGACGTCGAGCGGCACGGCGGTGGCTTGTCCGGAAGCTTGCGCGCTGACGGTGCCGCCCGGGGGGCTCGTCGTCGACGGCGGGCTGGGCGGGGCGATGGCCGCCGGGAGCTACGGCAGCGCCCGGATCCGCGCCGCAGGCGCCCTGGTCGGCGTCGTGGTCGACGCCGCCGAGCGGGCCGACGACGCCGCGTTCACACTCCTGTCCACCGCCGACGTCGGCCGGCGCTGGCTGCCGCTGCTGCTGCGCGATGGTTCCGCGGCCGGTCGGCCGACGGAGATACCGCCCACGCCCGTGGCGTCGACCACGCCGGTGCCGGTCGGAACGCCGGTCGCCTGGCCCGCCCCGGTGCCCGGCGACGGGCGCATGGGCGTGGCGGTGGCGGGCCTCTCGCTGTTCAACCACGAGGCCCAGCCGCACACCGCGCGGGTCGAGTTCTGGCCGGCGAGCGGCGAGCCTCGGATCGTCGAGCGCCCCGGCGTGGAGCCGGCCGGCCTGTTGCACATCTACGTGCCGGCGTCGACCGAGCTCGTCAACGGCTCCTACCTCGCCTACGTCGAGAACGACGCCTTCGAGTCGCCGGTCCTGCGGCTCGACTGGATGGTGACCGGCGGCGCGCTGTCGCTGTCGTCATCGGCGGCCGACGATCACATCGTGCTACCGCTCCGGCTGCGACCCACCGAGCGCGCCATCTTGCGCGTCGGCATGCCGGCGAACACCGGCTTCACCACCGGCACGGTGGACTTCGGCGCCGGCGCGGAGCCGATCACGGTTGCATCGCAGCGGTTCGTCACGCTGGCGGTGCCGCGCGGCGCGCGCGTCGCCGAGGTGCGCATGGACCGCCCGGTCGTCGCCAGTGCCCTCGTCTTCGATGACGGCGTCGGGCGCGCCGTCTATGACGTCACCGGCTTCGGCGCCGGCGATGCCTCGACCGAGCGATGGATCGTGCGCGCCCACCGCGCGGCGCCGCTGGTCGATGCGCTGGGCGTGACGCGCTCGACGCGCATCGTCGTCGCCAACCCGTCGGCCGCCGACGTTCTCGTGACGGCCACGCTGTACGGCGAGGCCGGCGCCTGTGCCGGCCAGGCCATCGCCGTCGGCCCCCGAACGGTCGCCCGCGGCGATGCCATCGCGATCGACCTCGCTGACGAGACGGCCGTGCCCGAGGGCTGCAGCGGTCCGCTGCAGCTGAACGGCAGCGGTCCGTTCGTCGCCAACGGCGTCGAGTCGAGCTATGCGTCGGGCCAGCGGGCCGCCGCCGCCGCCGCGCCGGCCGTCGCGCCTGGCGCGGCCCGCGACGACCTCTGGCTGCCGGTCGTCATGCTCGCCCACACGCCGATGGGGCTCACGACCGACGTGAGCGTCGTCAACCCGGGGCCGATGCCGCGGACGGTGACGCTGAGCGCGAAGCGCAGCGACGGCGTCGACGTGCCGGTGCCCGGCGCGTCGGTGGTGTTGCCGCCCCTGGGGGGCCACGTCTTCCGCGGCGCCGACGCGCTCGGCCACCTGGTGCGCTCCTACGGCAGCGGGCGGATCACCTCAGACGGTCCGGTCGTGGTCCGGGTCGACACGTTCGCCGCCACCGGCCGACTCGACACGACGGCGCTCCTGGCCCGGGCGAGCGCCGGGCAGGCGGTGCGGGTGCCGGGCGAGCAGCACGTGCTGTGGGCCGAGCGTAACAGCGACATCGCCCAAGCCGTGCCGACCGCGCCGGCCGCGCCGACGCCCACCGCCGTGCCGCCGTCCGCGCCGACGCCCACCGCCGTGCCGCCGTCCGCACCGACGCCGACCGCCGCGCCGACATCTGGGCCGCCGCTCGAGCCGCCCGTCGTCGTCCTGGCCGTGGGCCTGGTCAACGTGGCCGGCGGCGCCGCGCCAGGCTGCGCGGCCTGCGACGGCGTCTACGGTGACGACGATCGCGCGGCGGCGGCGCGCTCGCCGTTGCCCCGGCTGCGGTTCGTGGCCGAGGACCCGACCGGCCGGCGCCTGGCCGTGGCGCACAGCTCGGCCGTCGACGGGCTCCAGGTCGCCGCGCTGCCGATCGCCGCGGCCGACGCCGCCGGCACCGTCGTGGTGCGCGTCGACAGCGGGCCGGGCGGCTGGACCGGCTGCCCGAACGCGCCGCTGCGCCGCGAGCTGACGTTCAAGGACTTCACGCTGGGCACCGCCCGGCTCGACTTCCACTTCAGCAACCACTGCACGCCGGCCGGCGGCCCGCCGCTGGTGCCGGTGGCGCTGCCCGACCTGCCGACGCGCCTGGGCTGGCACGACCTCTTCTTCCCGTTCGCCTCGGCGGGTCCATCGCGCGGCGCGCAATCGGCGCTCCGATCGCCGGGCGCCGTCGGGCAATAGGCCGGACGCGTCGACCGTGCGCCTCTCTCGGCGCGCTTCCCCCGCGCCGCCGACGCCCGCGGTCGGCGCCGCGGCGAGCCCGGAGCCTCTCTCCGGGCTCGCCGCGCGGGCCGTGGCCGGCGACGGCCCGGCGCTGGCCGAGCTCTACCGCGCGAGGGTCGATCGGACCTTCCGCTACCTCCGGCTGCACGTCGGCGACGACGCCGTGGCGGCCGACCTTACACAGGAGGTCTGGGTGCGTGCGATGGGCGGCGTGCGCACCGTGGAAGACCCGGACCGCTTCGACGCCTGGCTGTTCGCGATCGCCCGCAACGCCCTGCGCCGACACTGGCAACGGTACCGCCGGCAGCGCCGGCGCGAGGCTCCGCTCGAGGACGACACGCTCGCCGGCGCGGCCGCCGCCGTCGCCGGGGCGTCAGCGGACCGCGACGATCCCGACGCTGCCTGGCGGACCGCGGCGCTCTCGGCCGCGGTGGCGACGCTGTCGGCCCTGCAGCGCGACGTGATCGCGCTGCGCTTCGGCGCCGGCTACAGCGTCGGCGAGACGGCGGCCCTGCTCGATCGCAGCGAGGCGGCCGTCAAACAGCTCCAACACCGGGCGCTGGTCGCGCTGCGCGAACGCCTGCAAGATGGGGACCGGTAGACCATGAACGAGCACCCCGAAGCGCGCGCCGCCCAATCGACCGCCGAGCGGCTGGCCGCCGCCCTCGAGTCGTCCACGGCCGTCGCCGGCCGTAGGAGCGCCGAGAGCGACCTCGACGCGCTCGTGGCGCTCGCGGCGGCGATCACCGCCCTGCCGCCGCTCGACGCGACCCGCCGGGCGGCCATCGACGCCGCCGTCGCCGGCGCCGTCCCCGCCCCGACGCCGCGCCATCATCGGCCGGGCTCGACGCTCGTCGTCGCGGCGCTCCTGGGCGGCGCGCTGTGGGCCGCGCTGGGCGGCGGCGACGGCGCCCAGCCGGCCACCGCTCCGGCGTCCGCGCCGCGCACCCCGGCCGCCGAGCCGAGCGCCACGCTCGTGCGTCGGCGCGCGTCGCTCGACGACGCCGCCCGCACGCCCGCCGGTCGAGCGACCGGGCCGGCAGCGGACGCGGCGCGCCCCGCCCAGGCCCGACCGCCCTTGGCAGCCGCGGCGCCGTCGCGCGCCCCGACCGCCCATCCGCCCGCGCCCCCAACCGCCCTGCCGGCGCCCGCCGCGAGCGACCGCGCACCCGTCTCCCGCCCCGCCACTGCCGGCGGCGGTGAGCGGACCGCGCCGCCGCCCGGCCCGCCCCCGTCGGCCGCGCAGGCACCGTGCGGCCCCGACATGCCGGCGCACGGCATCGCCGTGCACGTCGTCGACGACGAGGGCCGGCCGGTCGGCGACGCCGAGCTGGCGATCGGCGCCGCGCCGGACGGACCGCTCGACGTCTTCGCGGTCACCGCCGACGACGGCTGCCGCCACGTCGGGCTCGGCCCGGGCCGCTACCACCTGCGCGCCAGCGCCGACGGCCGGACGCGCTGGTTCCGTGCGGCGGCCGACCGCGATGCCGCCGACGTCCTCGACCTCGGCGACGCCCGCGCGGACATCACGGTCACGCTAGGCCTGCCCGGCGTCGACGACGGCGCCGGCCACGGCGCCGCGGCGTCATCGCCCGACGCGCCCGACGCACGCGACGGGCCTGACGCGGCCGACGGCGGCGTGGCCGATGCGGGCGCCGAGGCCGACGACGCCGGCACGGTCGGCGCGCCGCCGGGCGTGCGCCCGCAGCTCCAGCACGCCGGGCCCAACGACGCGCCCCTCGATGCCAGCCAGGCCGGCGGCGCCGTGACGGCGGTCGCCCACGACGACGCGCGCGACGTGCTGTGGGCGGTCGTCGGACCGCGGGTGACGGCGTGGCGGCACGACGGCGGCTGGCAGAGGCTCGGCGTGTCGGCGGTGCTGCCGTCGGTGCCCGAGGCCCTCGCTGTCGGCGACGGCCGTGTCGTGGTTGGGGTGCGGGTGGCGGGTCGGGCGGAGCTCTGGGTGCTCGACGCCGCTTGGCCGAGCGCTCCGCCGATCGTGGCGCAGGTGCCGTTGGCGCGCAGCGGCGCCACCGCGATCGGCGCCGTCGCCGTCGGCGGCACCCTCGCCTGGGCCGTGACCGACCGCGGCGTGTCGATCGTCGACCTCAAGCCGACGGCGCCGGTCGAGCGCGGCGTCGTCGCGACGGCCGACGGGCGCGTCGACGCCATGGACGCCCTCGACTGGCAGGGCGGGATCACCCTCTCCGGCGATCCCACCGTCGCCGTCGTCGCCCGGCCGTGGGGCCTCTGGGTCGTCGATGCCCTCGACCCCGACCGGCCGCGCGTGCGGTCGGGGCCGCCGTCCCGCCCGGACGACCGTGCGTGGCCCGCCTTCGCCGTGGCGGCGCGCGGTCGCGAGGTCGTCGTGGTCGACGTCGCCGCGCCCGGGCCGGGCATCGTGCGCATCGTCGACATCGTCGCCCCCGACCGGCCCGTCGTCGTGGCCGAGCGCGACCTGGCGGACGCCGCGTCTTGGATCGCCCCGACGACGCCGCACCCGCGCGACGACCCGCGCGGCGGCCGCTCGCGCGGGCCCTCGGTCGCCTGGCGCGGCGACCATGTCGTCGTCGTCGCCGCGGACGGCACCGGCTGGACCGCGCTGCGGCGGTCGACCGGTCTGCGCGGCGATCCACGTGGCGGCGCACTCGCAGCGTGGTCCGCCAGCCGCGCCGCGGTGGCGCTGGTTGGGCGTGGCGAGGACGGGGGCAGCCTCCCGACCGTGGCCGTCGCGGCCGGCGACGCCGGCCTCATCGGCGTCGCCGACGGCGTCGCGCGCACGGCGCCGGCGATCCCGCCGCCGCTCTGGCAGTCGACCCTCGGCATCGACGGGCGCCATCTCCTCGGCGCGGCCGGGCCAGCCGGCCTCGCCGTCGTCCCCGTCACGGCCGACGGCCTGGCGCCGGCGGCGCCGTGGGCGCTCGACCACCGCGGCACGCCGTGCGGCGCGGTGACGGCCGTGGCGGCGGGCGCGGTCGACGTCGCCCTGACGCAGGGCTGTGGCCTCGTCACCCTGGCCGTCGATGCGGGCGGCCGCCCGTCGGTCGTCGGCGCGCTACCGTGGAGAGCGCCGCCGCCCGCCGCGGCCGGCACCGTGGCATCGCCGTTGGCGGCGCACGGCCGGCACGCGGCGTGGATCGAGCGGCGGGCGATCGCCGGACCGGTCATCGTCGCAGCCGACGTCGGCCGGCCGGCGCAACCGGTGGCCGTCGACGTCGCCCCGCCCGCCGACGGCACGCCGATCGCGGTCGGATGGACCGACGACGCCCTCTGGTCCGTTGTCGTGGCGCCGCTGGGCGACGCCGCGCTGTGGCGCTGGCCGATCGGCGCGCTCGGCCGCGCCCCGACGCGCTGGGCCGACCTCGACCGGGCCCACCGTGTCATCGACGCGGCGCCGAGCGGGTTGCGCCTGAGCTGGCCGCTGGGCGATCCGGCCGTGGCGGCGGTCGGCACGGCGGCGCCGGTCGCGTCCGTCGCGTCGCGACGCGGCCCTGGCATGGGGAGGGCGGCGACGGCGACGATGCCGCTCGGGCGCGCGCTGTGGCTCGCGTCCGACGGTCATGCGCTCGTCGCCCTCGACGCGGCCGCTGACCTGGCGACGATCGGCGCGGGGCTGGAGCTGCCCCACGGCCAGCTCGTCGATGCCTGGTCCACGTCGCCGCAACGCGACGATGTGCACGTCGTCGGCCGCGACGTCGTTGTCTCGCTCGGTGACGCCGGGATCGTGCGGTTGCCCGAGGCGGTGGTGCGCGCCTCGACCACGGCGTCCCCGGCCGCGCGCGCCACGTCCATCTACCTCCCGGTCCTTGGCGCAGCGCGCGGTAGCCCGGCGCCGCGGGCCGTGGTGCTCGTCGACGGCACGGCGGCCGCGGCGGCCTGGTTCGCGGCGAACGGCGGCGGCGACACCCTGGCGGCGGCCGTCGACGCCTGGCGCCGCGCGCGGCCGGACCATGCCTTCGACGGGGCGACGTGGGGCGCCTGGGCCGAGCACGCCGGCCCGCTCGCCCCGGCCACCGCCGGGCGGCTCGTGGCGCGGATCGCCACCGCCCCGGCCCACGACCGCCGCGCCGACGCCGCGCTCGCCCTGGCCCACGCCGTGCTTGACCGGCCCGGCTTGGCCAACGGATCCGCCGCCGGCGCCGACGTCGTCGTCCTGCTCGCGGCCGGCGACAGCGCGCCGGCCAGCGTGCCGGGCGCCGAGGCGCGCGCCCGGCGTCTGCGCGTGCGCGGCGCCGCGTTCGTCGTCGTGACGCTCGGCGCGCTGCCCGATGCGCCGGGGCTCGAGCGCATCGCCCGCGCGGCGGGTGGCGCGGTCGTCGCGGCGGTCAGCGCGGAGGCGCTGGCGCGGGCGCTCGACAACGACCCCGCGGCGCCGTAGCGGGCGTCGCGCCCTCGACGGCCGGGGCGGGCAGCTCCAGTCGGGCCGCCTCGGCCGCGCCGCGGTCGGTGGCGACGGCGGGGCGCGGGCTATACTCGCGCCAATGCTCGCTACCGCCCCCCCGACCCGCCGCGCCCCGCTGTCCCGCGCCCTGCGGGGTGCCATGTTCGTCGGCGTGCTGGCCGCCAGCCTGGGGTCACAGGGCCAGGCCGCTGCGCCTGGCCCGCTCGGCCGGCTCGGCCCGCCGGCCGCCTGGGCCCAGGCGGCCCCCGCGCCACCCGCCACGCCCACGCCGCCCCGGTTCGCCGTCGAGGTCCGCCCGACGCCGCGCGGTGAGCCGTTCGGCCCGGCGCTGCCCGACCCGGCGGCGCCGCGCTCCCCGACCCCGACACCCACGCCGCCCGGCCGGCAGGCGGCGCGGATCGTCGCGCTGGCGGTCGTGGCGCTGCTGGCGGTGCGCGCGCTGCGGCTGCGCGAGGGCGACCGGCGCTAGCCGTCGCGGCCCGCGGCGCCACGACCGCACCGACGGCTGAACGCACCCACGGGCTGCCTTGTGGGCAGCCCGTGGGTCTTGGCGGGAGCGACGGGATTCGAACCCGCGATCTTCGGCTTGACAGGCCGATGTGTTAGGCCTCTACACCACGCCCCCAGCTGTTCGGTTGTCCCACCCCGCGCCGGCCCGCAACCGTTGGCCGGGACCGCGGCGGCGGGCGAGGATACCATCGGCGCCGGGTGCTGTCAAGCGTCGGGTCGGCCGCCCAGGACGCGCCGGAACGCCGTCAGCGCCTGCTCGACGTCATCGGCCGTCACCTCCCAGTGCGTGACGAGCCGAAACCGGCCGGGACCGACCGCGAAGAACCTCACGCCCTCGGCCGCGAGGCGCTCGACGAGCGCCTCGACCGCACCGGCGGCCGGATCGAGCGCGGCGATCACGATGTTTGTGCGGACGCCGGCGGCGTCGAGGCGGATGGCGGGCAGCGCCGCCAGCCCTTCGGCCAGGCGGCGGGCGTGGGCGTGGTCGTCGGCCAGGCGGTCGACCATCGTCTCGAGCGCCACGAGCCCGGCCGCCGCCAGCACGCCGGCCTGCCGCATCCCGCCGCCGAGCTGCTTGCGCACCTTGCGCGCCCGCGCCACGAACGCCTCGCTGCCGCACAGGACGCTGCCGACCGGTGCCGCCAGCCCCTTGGAGAGGCAGAACGTGACGCTGTCGGCGTCGGCCGCCAGCGCGGCCGGCGCGACGCCCAGCGCCACGGCGGCGTTGAACAGGCGCGCGCCGTCGAGGTGGACCGCCAGGCCGTGGGCGTCGGCGATGCGGCGGACGGCGCGCATGTAGGCGGCGTCGAGGACGCTGCCGCCGCAGCGGTTGTGGGTGTTCTCGAGGCAGATCAGGCGTGTCGGCGGGAAGTGGATGTTGTCGGTACGGACGGCGGCCTCGATCGCCGCCGGGTCCATCGTCCCGTCGGCGGCGTTGGCCACGGTGCGCGGCTGGATGCCGCCCAGCGCAGCCATGCCGGCCACCTCGTAGACGAAGGTATGGGAGGCGTCGCCGACGATCGCCTCGTCGCCGCGGCCGCAGTGCGCCAGCAGCGCCGCCAGGTTGCCCATCGTCCCGCTGGCCACGAACAGCCCCGCCGGCTTGCCCATCCGCCGCGCCGCCTCGGCCTCCAGCCGGACCACCGTCGGATCCTCGCCGAAGACGTCGTCGCCGACCTCGGCGGCGGCCATCGCCTGGCGCATCGCCGGCGTCGGCCGCGTCAGCGTGTCGCTGCGCAGGTCGACGATGCGGCCGGCCGGCATCAGGCCCCTCGCTCGAGGCGCGTCGCCGCCGCCGCCAAGCGCTCGAGCACGGCCTCGCGACCGACGAGGGCGAGCGTGTCGAACAGCGGCGGCGCCACCTTCTTGCCCGTCACGGCCACGCGGACCGGCTGGAACAGCGGCCCCGGCTTGACGCCGAGGTCTTCGGCCAGCGCCCGCAGCGCCGCCTCGAGCGGCTCGGCCGTCCAGTCCGCCACGGCCGCCAGCGCCGCTGCGCACCGCCGCAGCTGGTCGGCCGTCGTGCCGGCATCCGACTTGGCCGGCACCAGCGCGGCCGGATCGATGTCGATCGCCTCCGCCCAGAAAAAGTCGACCAAGCCGACCGCCTCGGCCAGGGTGCCGATGCGCTCCTGGATGAGCGGCACGAGCCGCTCCACCTCGTCGATCGTGGCGTCGAGGCCGGCGTCGCGGAGGAACGGCAGGAGCCGCGACGCCAGGTCGTCGGGTTCCAGGGCGCGGATGTAGTGCCCGTTCATCCACAGCAGCTTCTCGGGGTTCCAGGCGGCCGGCGAGACCTTGATGTCGGCCAGCGCGAAGCGCGCCGCCGCCATCTCGGGGGTGAAGATCTCCTCGTCGCCGCTGTAGGCCCAGCCCAGGAGCGCCAGGTAGTTGAAGAGCGCCTCGGGCAGGTAGCCGGCCGCCCGGTAGTCGCGGACCTCGACCCCGCCCTCGCGCTTCGAGAGCTTGCCCTTGCCCGTCGGCGACAGCACGAGCGGGACGTGGCAGTAGACCGGCGGCTCCCAGCCGAAGGCCTCGTAGAGCACCAGGTGGATCGGCGCGCTCGGGATCCACTCGTCGGCGCGCAGGACGTGGGTAATCGCCATCGCCTCGTCGTCGACGACGACCGCCAGGTGGTACGTCGGCCAGCCGTCGCTCTTGCGGATGATCGGGTCGTCGAGCTCGGCCAGGTCAAAGGCGACGTCGCCGCGCAGGACATCGTGCAGGACGCGGCTGCCCGAGAGCGGCAGCTTGAGCCGCACCGTGTGGCGCGCGCCGTCGGCCAGCCGACCGTCGACCTCGGCCGCCGCGAGGCCGCGGCACTGCCGATCGTACCGGCCCTTGAGGCGCGCCGCCTCGCGCGCCCGGCGCACCTCGTCGAGGCGCTCGGGGGTGCAGAAGCAGCGGTAGGCCTGGCCGTTGGCCAGCAGGGCGTCGACGTGCGCGGTGTAGCGGGGCAGGCGCTCGCTCTGCAGGTAGGGGCCGTAGCGGCCGCCGGTGAAGGGCCCCTCGTCGGGGGTGATGCCCAGCCAGTCGAGCGCGGCCCGCTGGTCGTCGAGCGCCTCGGGCACGAAGCGGGCGCGGTCGGTGTCCTCGACCCGCCAGACGAACGTGCCGCCGTAGCGGCGCGCGAACAGCCAGTTGAAGATCGCCGTCCGGGCGTTGCCGACGTGCATGAAGCCGGTCGGCGACGGCGCGATCCGGACGCGCACCGGGCGCTGGGTCATCGGCAGGGGCTCCTGGGTCGCCGCGGGGCTCAGGGCGAGAAGTCGAGGGCTGGCCGGCGCATGCGGACGGACTGCACCAGCCCCAGCGCCACCAGCGCCGTCGTGAGGCTCGACCCGCCGTACGACACGAACGGCAGGCTGAGGCCGGTGGGCGGCACGACCTGCAGCACGACGCCGATGTGGATGAGCACCTGGGCCAGGAGGTACGTCGCCACGCCGGTGCAGATCAGCGCGCCGCTGCGGTCGAGGGCCTGACCGGCGGCGGCGAGGATGCGCAGCACGATGAAGCCCAGCAGCGCGACGACGACCGCCCCGCCCACCAGCCCGAGCTCCTCGGCCACCAGGGCGAAGATCGCGTCGGAGTGCAGCACCGGGATGAAGCCGCCCTGCGACTGCGAACCCTGGGCGTAGCCCGTGCCCAACCAGCCGCCGCTGCCGACGGCGATGATCGCCTGGCGGCTCTGGTAGCCGGGCGCCAGCAGGTCGGCGAAGCGGGCCAGCCAGTGCTCGTAGAGCAGGCCGAGCCGGAAGCTGAGCGCGACGATCGGACCGGCCGGCAGCAGCAGCAGGCCGAGGTGCAGCACCCGCGCGCCGGCGGCGAACGTCACGCCCAGCCAGATGCACGCCAGCACGACGGCCGTCGAGAGGTTGGGCTGCATCAGGATGAGCACGACCGGCACGGCGATCAGGCCGATCGAGCCCAGCAGGACGCGCGGCTTGCGGACATCGAAGCGGCTGTAGTAGGCGGCCAGCGCCACGATCATGACGACCTTCATGAGCTCGCTGGGCTGGATCGTCAGGACGCCGAGGCGAAAGCCGCGCCGCGCGCCCAGGACGGCTGCGCCGAAGACCAGCACCAGCGCCAGGGCCGCCACGAACGCGCCGTAGAGCGGCGCGGCGAACGCGGCCAGGGTGCGGTAGTCCGTGGCGCTGAGCAAGGCGTAAAGGACGAAGCCGGCCGCGGCGAACGCCAGCTGCTTGTAGACGTAGTCCTCCCACCAGACATCGGTGGCGCCGCCGCGCAGCGTGGCGCTGTAGATCATCGCCACGCCGAAGCCCACCGCCGCCACGACGGCGGCCGTCAACGCCCAGTCGTAGCCGCGCAGCCGACGCCACGCCGCCTCGGGCAGCGAGGCGGTGGCGGGCCGGCTGAGCCGGCCGACGAACGTCCGGTTCACGGCCGCGGCCCGGCCGCGGCGCCTCGGCCCAGCGGGATCTCGGCCACCAGCCGCCCGCCCTGCTCGAGCTTGACCTCGACCTCGGCGTTGGCGATGTCGACGTGCCGCGAGATCACCGCGATCAACTCGTCGCGGATCTGCTCGAGCTGGGCCGGCGTCAACCGGGCTCGGTCGTACTCCAGGACGAGCTTGAGGCGCTCCTTGGCGACGTGGCCCGACGTCGTGGCCGGCGCCGGCTCGCGGCCCATGAGGCGGTCGAGGAAGCCCATCGTGTCACCCTCCGTCCGGTCCGCTGCGGAACAGGCTCGTCAGGCTCTTCAGGAACCCCTTGGCCTCGGCGTCGTCGAGCGCCATGAGGGGCACCGACTCGCCCTCGAGGCGGGCGGCGATGTTGTGGAACGCGCGCCCGGCGCGCGACGCCGCGTCGAGGGCCACCGGCTCGCCGCGGTTCGTGGCGGCGACGATCCCGCTGTCCTCGGGCACGATCCCCAGCAGGTCGACGCGCAGGATGTCGAGCACGTCGGCGGTGGTCATCATGTCGCCGCGAGCCACGAGGTCGGGCTTGATACGGTTGAGGACGAGCACCGGCGCCGCCTTGCCCGCGGCCTCGGTCAGCCCGACGACGCGGTCGGCGTCGCGCACGGCCGACACCTCGGGGGTCGTGATGAGCACGACCCGGTCGGCCGGCGCCAGGGCGTTGCGGAACCCCTGCTCGATGCCGGCCGGCGAGTCGACGATGACGTAGTCGACGTGGGGCCGCAGGTCGTCGCAGACCTGGACCATCTCCTCGGGCGACACATCGTCCTTGTCGGAGTGCTGGTCGGCCGCCAGCATCATCAGGCCGGGCACGCGCTTGTCGCGGATGAGCGCCCGCTCGGCCTCGACGGCGCCGCGCACCACGTGCATGAGGTTGTAGACCACGCGGTTCTCGAGGCCCATGACGACATCGAGGTTGCGCAGCCCGATGTCGGCGTCGACCACGGCCACCGCCCGCCCGCGCCGGGCCAGCGCCACCCCGATGTTGGCGGTCGTCGTCGTCTTGCCGACGCCGCCCTTGCCCGACGTGACGGTGATCACCTGGCCGCGGCGGGTCGTGGGCTCCATGGCGAGGGCTCCTGGCTGGCGGGCCGGTGCGCCGGCCGCGTCGGACGGGTTCGGATGCGACTCGCGGGCCGCGTCGACGCTCGTCACGCCTCAACGCCACCCTTCGACGACGATCTGGCCATCGACCTCGCGGGCCACCTCGGGCACCGGCACCCGGTCGGGTTCCTCCGGCGCGCGGGCGATCGCGGCGCCGATGCGCAGCTGGTTGGGCGCCAGGTCGAGCGCGCACACCATGGCGCCGGCCGTCACGTGCCCCGCCTCGACGGTGCCGCGCAGCCGGCCCCACACCACCACGTGCCCGCCGGCGACGATCTCGGCGCCGGGGTTGACGTCGCCCAAGACGATGACCGTCCCATCATGGTGGATACGCTGCCCTCCGCGCAAGGTGCGCGCCACGACGAGCGCGCCGTCGGCCGGGGGCGACGGCGCCGCGGCGGCCGGAGCGGACGCCGCGGCGCGCTCGCCCGAGCCGAGCTCGACGAGCCGCATGCCGGCGGCGGCCAGCCGCTCGACGAGCGCCACGGCCAGGGCCGGGTCGAGCGGCCCGGGGCGGACCTCGACGGCGGCCGGCGCGCCGTGGAAGAACGTGCGGTCGCGCCGCGCCAACTGGGCGTCGAGGCTGGCCAGGATGGCCGCCGTCTCGGCCGTGGCGTCGACCGCGATCGTGACGGTGCTGCCGCGCCCCTTGATCGACACCGGCGGCTTGGGCGGCAGCGGTTGCTCGAGGCTCATCGGCCCTCCCCGCTGGCGGTGGCGGTCGGCGCCGGCTGCGGCAGCCGGAAGTAGGTCCGCAGCACCTCGGCCGCGATCGGCGCCGCCACCTGCGAGCCCTCGATGACGTGGTCGAGGCCGCGGCCGTCGACGAAGACGGCCAGCGCGATCTCGGGCGCGTCGAACGGCGCGAACGCTACGAACCAGGCGTGCGTCAACAGGTTGCCGTAGCGGTCGGTGCGGACGACCGCCCGGCCGTTCTCGTCCTTGACGATGTCGACGAACTCGGCCGTGCCGGTCTTGCCGGCCACCGCCACCTCGGTTGGCAAGCCGGCCCACGACGCCGTGCCGCCGGGCAGCACCGCCCGGCGCATCCCCTCGCGCACCACGGCCAGGTGACCGGGGTCGACCGGGACGCGGCGAATCTCGCCGCCCGGGACGCGGCGCGGGTCGATCTGACCGGCCGCGTCGCGCACCGCCGCCACCAGGTGCGGCCGGAACAGGGTGCCGCCGTTGGCCACGGCCGCCGTCACGTTGGCCATCTGCAGCGGCGTCGCCAGCGTGTAGCCCTGGCCGATGCCCATGATGTAGGTCTGCCCGGTGCCCCAGTACTCGCCGTTGTGGGCCGCCAGCCAGCGCTTGTTGGGCACCAGGCCGTCGACCTCGCCGACGAGCTCGATGCCGCTGGCGGCGCCCAGCCCGAACTCCAGCGCGTACCGGCCGAGGCGGTCGCTGCCGAGGCCGCTCTGGTTGGCGCCGTTTTCGTAGTAGCCGCCGGACACCTCGTAGAAGTAGACGTCGCACGACTGCGCCAGCGCCTCGACGACGTCGACGGCGCCGTGCCCGCCGCGGTTCCAGCACACGAACTGCTGCCGCGCGTCGGGGTTATAGGCGTGCGGCAGCGTGATCGCGCCGGGATCGACGACCTGGGTGTGGCGGGTGACCACCCCCTCCTGAAGCGCCGCGGCCGCCGTGATCATCTTGAACGTCGAGCCCGGCGGCTCGCCGTTCAGGGCGCGGTTCACCAACGGCAGGCCGGGGTCGGTCAACAAGCCGACGAAGGCCTCGGGCGAAGCGCCGGTCGAGAACATGTTGTTGTCGAACGTCGGCAGCGTGACGATGGCCCGCACCGCGCCGTCGCGCGGGTCGAGGGCCACGACGGCGCCGCTCTTGGCCCCGACGCGCCGGAGACCGCGCGCCAGCGCCGCCTCGACCGCCTGCTGGAACGTGAGGTCGAGCGTGAGCTCGAGGTTCGAGCCGGCCACGGGCGCGCGGCGCGTCGCGTCGAGCTCGCGCAGCGGCCGGCCCATGGCGTCGACGACGACCACCTGCTCGCCCTTGACGCCGCGCAGCACGTCCTCGTAGCTGGCCTCGAGCCCGCTGCGGCCGACGGTGTCGTAGATCCGGTAGCCGCGCGTCGCGTAGTCGGCGACCTCCTCTTCGGGGATCGCACCGGTGAAGCCCAGGACGTGCGCCAGCGTCGGCCCGGCCGGGTACTCGCGCACGCTCGACTCGGTCACCTGCACGCCGGGCAGCTCGCCCTGGCGCTCCATGAGCCGGAAGGCGGCCTCGCGCGAGACGTTGCGGTCGATCGGGATCGCCTGCCAGCCGGCGAACAGCGGCGCGCCATCGGCGTCGACGGGCAGCAGCCGCAGGATGCTGCGCGGGGCGGCGAACGTCGCCCGCACGGTGTCGTCCAGCGCCCCGCCGCGGGCGTCGCGCGGGCCGAGCCGGCCGATGCGAACGCTGGCGGAGCGCGGCGCGACCGACATCCCGACCGCCTCGGCCACCGTCTCGAGGACCCGGTCGCGCTCTGCTGGGGCGAGATCGGACAGCGCGCCGGGCACGATGGACACGGTGAACCGCGGCCGGTTGAAGACGACCTGGGTGCCGGCGCGGTCGTAGACGACGCCGCGGTCGGCCTCGATCTCGCGCGCCACGTAGCGGTTCTGGCGGGCGTCGGCTTCGAGCTCGGCGCCGCGGCGCACCTGGACCTGCCACTGGCGGCCCCACAACAACGCCAGCGCCGCCACGGCCGCCAGGCGCAGCAGGCGCAGCCGCGCCGCCGGCAGCGGGGTTGCGCCGCGGGCCACGCCTCAGCGCTCCCAGGCCAGGCGCGGCGGGCCGCCGCGCCGCGCCCACCACCGCAGCGGGAAGTAGACGATCGGGAGCCAGAGCAGGTTGAGCAGCACCGACGGCACGACGAGCCGCAGCACCGCCTCCGGCCGGGCGTCGACGACGCGGCCGGTCGCGCCCAAGACGCCGAGCTGGACGACGACGAACACGGTCGTGGCCGCCGCCGCGAACACGGCGGGCATCACGAGCGCGTCGGCCAGGCGGCCGGCGCCTGCGGCCACGACCAGCGTCGCCGCCAACAGCGGCACGGTGAACGTGCCCAGCGGCGCGATCGAGAGCTGGTCGCACAGCAGGCCGGCGGCCAGCGCCCAGGCCAAGGCGGCGCGGGCGCCGCGCAGCTGCGCCCAGCTGACGACGAGCAGCAGCGGCAGCAGGGGGACTGCGGCGCCGAGCGCCGCCGACGGCATGAGCGACACCTGGGCCAGCACCGACACCACCACGGCCAGCGCCAGCCCGTACGGGCTGGCGGCCACGAAGGGCCTCAAGGCGCGTCGACGCCGTCGCTGGGCGGCGGGTCGTCGCCTTCGGGCAGCGGCGCCGCGCGCCAAGCGGTGACCACGAGCACGGCCTCGAGGTTCGCGAGGTCGACCGACGGACGCACGACGGCCTCCTGGTGCGGCCGCTCGTCGCTCTGGCGCACCTCGGTCACCTGGCCGATCGGGATAAGCTTCGGGAAGCCGCGGTCCTGGTCGAGCCCGCTGGTGTGGACAATGTCGCCCACGACGACGTTGGGCGGCTGGCCGGTGCCGTTCTGCGGCACGTAGCGCAGCGTGAGCGCCCCCGACGCCGAGCCGAACAGCATGCCCGGCGCGCCGCTGCGCTCGACGCGCGCCCCGACGGCGGAGGCGCCGTCGCGGATCAACTGCACTTGGCTGGCCTGGCCGAACACGCGGACGACGCGCCCGACGAGGCCGCGCTCGGTGACGACCGGATCGCCGGCCTCGACGCCGTCGTCGCGCCCCTGGTCGATCCAGATGCCGTGGACCAGGCCGCCGGGCTCGGCGCCGATCACCGCGGCCCGCACGCTGGCGCCCAGCAGGTCGAGGTCGAGGCGGTCGTTCTTGAAGCCCAGCAGGTCCTTGAGCCGGCTGTTTTCGCGTTCGAGCTGGCCGAGCTTCGTCTGGTCCACCTGTTGGCGGGCGTTCTCCTGCCGCAACTGGGCGTTCTCGGCCTCGAGGGCTTCGAGCCGCCGCGCCGACGTCGACACGAAGCCGACCTGGGCGCGCACGCCCCGCAAGCCGTGCGTGATGGGCGCGAGCACGCGGGCGGCCGCGGCGTTGATCACGGCCGGGCCTTGCCAGCCGCGCGCCAAGCCGACGAGCACGCCGGCCAGCACCAGGGCGAACATCCACGACGGTCGGTCGCGGCGGCCCATCGGCGTCAACGGCCGCCCGTGGCCAGCGCGGCGCGCTGCGTCGAGGCCAGCACCGGCGCCAGGTTGTCGAGGTCCTCGAGCACCAGGCCCGCGCCGCGGGCGACGCACGCCATGGGGTGCTTGGCGACCTTGACCTCGATCTTCGTCTCGTGCTCGAGCCGCTGCGCCAGCCCGCGCAGCAGCGCCCCACCGCCGGCGAGCACGATGCCGTGCTCCATGAGGTCGGCCACGAGCTCGGGCGGCGTGTCGTCGATGGCGTCCCGGACGACGTCGACGATCGTCTGGACCGGGCCGGCGAGGGCCTCGCGGATCTCGATCGAGGACACCTCGACGCTCTGCGGCAGGCCGGTGAGCAGGCTGCGCCCGCGCATCGGCATCGTCAGCTCCTCGTCGAGCGGGTAGGCGGATCCGATCTCGTGCTTGATCTGCTCCGCCATGCGCTCGCCGATCGCCAGGCTGTAGCGCTTGCGGGCGTAGTCGATGATCGCCTCGTCCATCTCGTCGCCCGCCACCCGCAGGCTGCGGGCGACGACGATGCCGCCCAGGCTGAGCACGGCCACCTCGGTCGTCCCGCCGCCGATGTCGATGATCATGCTGCCGATCGAGGCGGTCACCGGCAGCCCGGCGCCGATCGCGGCGGCCATCGGCTCCTCGATGAGGTAGCACTCGCGGGCGCCGGCGCTGATCGCGGCGTCGTGGACGGCGCGCTTCTCGACCTCGGTGACGCCGCTGGGGATGCCGACGACGACCCGCGGCTTGGGCAGCGGGCTGAACGAGCGCTCGTGCACCTTCTTGATGAAGTAGACGAGCATCTTCTCGGTGATGTCGAAGTCGCTGATCACGCCGTCGCGCAGCGGCCGGATGGCGACGATGTTGGCCGGCGTCCGGCCCACCATCTTCTTGGCCTCGGCGCCGATCGCCAGCACCCGCCGCGTCCGCTTGTCGATCGCCACGACGCTCGGCTCGTTGATGACGATGCCCTCGCCGTCGACCATGACCAGCGTGTTGGCGGTGCCGAGGTCGATGCCGATGTCGCGCGAGAACATGCCCAGCAGGGCATTGATCGGACTGTACACGCCGGACGGCTCCTCGACCGAGACGCGCCGGATCGTCCGGCGGCCAACCGCGTGGAGTATACCACACCGCCCCGCCGCCGGCGGTGGCCGGCGGCGGGGCGTGAAGAGCGGTCGTGGGGTGTCGCGGCGGCCGATCCGGCCGGCCGCGGCGCGGGCGTCAGGCCTCGGCGGCGCCTTCGTCCGCGGCGGACTCGGCCGCCGCCTCGCCCGCCGGCGCGGCGTCCTCGTCTTCCTCGTCCTCGACGGTCGCCTTGCCGGTGCCGCGGCGCAACGCCGCCAGGCGGGCCACGGCGCGGTCGGGGTCGTCCATGATGCGCACGCCGGCCGGCGCGGCGATGTCGCCGACGCGCAGCACCTGGCTGAGCTGGCGCAGCTTGCCCCCGTCGACCACGATCTCGGTCGGCAGGTCCTTGGGCAGGGCGCGCACGGCGACCCGGTCGAGCAGCAACCGCTGCATGGCCTCGTTGCGCTGGACGATCGGCGGCACGCGGCCGCCGATGCGGACCGGGATCGTGGTCTGCACCGGGACGCGCTCGCTCACCTCCATCAGGTCGGCGTGGAGCGGCGTGAGGCGCGTCGGATGGAGCTGCATCGCCCGTGCGATCGCCAGCCGCGGGGCCTTGTCGCCCTCGATGGCCACCTGGATCAGCCGCGTCGTGCCGGCCTGGTGCAGGACGGCCCGCAGGTGCTTCGTGTCCACCTGGAGGCTGACCGGCTCGCTCTCCGGGCCGTACAGCACGGCCGGGGTAAGGCCGTCCCGCCGGAGGCCCGCCACCTTCTTGCCGGTGACGCCGCGGCGCTGGGCGTTCAGCGTGATCGAATCGCTCATGGACGGGCTCCTCGCGGCACTCCAACGCGGTCGCGACGGGCGACCGGGCAACGGCTCGGCTGCGCGGCGCGCCGGGCGGGCGCGACCAGCGGACAACGAACGGACAGGATACCGCGATCGCCGCGGGCAGGCAAGTCCGCCCGCGCCCTAGCGCCAGCGGGGCGGGCGGTGGGCGCGGCGCCAGCCGAGGCCGGCCGGGTAGCCGACCATCTTGGCCACGTCGCCGGTGACCCGGATCAGGGGCAGCCACAGCAGCGCCGCGGCGCGCCCCGGGAGGGACAGGTCGCCCCACTGGTGCACCAGCCGGCGCACCGGGCGGGCCAGCATCGCCACCAGGCCGGCCGCCAGCCCCAGCGCCCAAGCCGGCCGGTGGGCGATCGACAGCACCGCCAGCGCCGGCCCGGCGCCCACGTACGTGGCGTAGCGCACGGCGTGGCGGCGCGGCCAGAGGCCCGCCTTGCCGTCGCCGCGGGCATAGCGGTAGTACTGCGTCGCGAACGCGCCGAGGGTCGGTCGCGGCCGGAAGCGGGCGACCGCCGTCGGCGCGAACGCCGGTTGGCCGGCCCGCTGGCGGAGCACGAGGTCGAACACCAGGTCCTCGCCGTAGTCGAGCCACGCCGGGTAGCCGCCGATCGCCTCGGCGTCGTCCTTGCGGAACGCCACCGAGCGGCTCGACGGCAGGAACCGCGCCGGGTCGATCTCGCCGACCTCGGGCAGCGTCGCCGCGCCGAGCGCCGTCTCGAACGCGCCGCGCGGATCGCTGGCGAAGAAGCCGGCCGCCCAGCGCGCCGCGCCGGCCTCGATCGGCGCCACGAGGTCGCCGAGCCAGCCCGGCACGAGCCGCACCCCGGCGTCGGTCACGGCCACGATCGGGCCCCGCGCGGCGGCGATGGCGGCGTTGCGGCCGGCGGCGATGTTGGCGCCGGGGCGCTCGACGACGCGCAGCGCCGGCCCGCGGCGCGCCGCGGCCGCACCCGCCCAGGCGCGCAGCCGCGCCACGGTGCCGTCCGTCGATCCGCCGTCGACGACGACGATCTCGTCCGGCGGACGGTGCTGGGCAGCCAGGCTGTCGAGCAGCGCCTCGACGGTGCCGGCCTCGTTGAACACCGTGGCGATCACCGACACGCCGGTCGGCGGCGCGGTCGGACCGACGGCGGGGCCGGAGGTGGTCGTCATGGCGGGCGATTATACGGCGCGTCCGTCGGACGGCGTCCGCGGGCGCCGCCGGCGGCGGGCGCCCCGATGGCCGGCCGCCGCGCCGGCCGCTATCGTTCACGCCATGACGATCCCCGCCGACGCCGTCGACGCCGCGGAAGCGGCCGTGCTCGGTCCACTGCCGCGCCGCCGCGCCGACGCCTGGTCGCTCGTGCTCGCCAGCGAGGCGATCGACCACCGCCTCGTCGCCGGCGCGGACGGCGTCTACCTCAGCGTCGCCGCCGCCGACGCCGACCGCGCCTCGGCCAGCCTGGCGGCGTTCCTGCACGAGAACGGGCCGGCCGGGTTCGAGCCGCGCGCGGCGCCGGCGCCGCGCGCGGCCGCCGCGATCGGGCCCGACATCGCCGTCGGCCTCGGCTTGAGCGCGGCGCTGCTGCTGGGCTACGCCGCGACCGGCGACGCCTCCCAGGGCGGCGGGCTGGCGCCGTTCGGCGCGGCGAACAGCGGTCTGATCCTCCGCGGCGAGCTCTGGCGCACCGTCACCGCCCTGACGCTGCACGCCGGACTCGGCCACGTCATCGCCAACGCGATGGCGTCGCTGGCGTTCGTGCCGTTCGCCAGCACCCGCTTCGGCGGCGGCCTCACCGCGCTGGCCGTCGTCGTGGCCGGCGCCCTCGGCAACGCCCTGAACGCGACGCTGCGCGGACCGGGCAGCAGCGGCGTCGGCTTTTCGACGGCGCTGTTCGGCGCCGTCGGGCTGCTGGCCGGGGCGCGGCTCGTCGACGGCGGCGCCGGCGGTCGGTCGGGCGGCGGCTGGCTGGCGCTCGGCGCGGCGCTGGCGCTGCTGGCGTTGCTGGGCGCCGGCGCCCAGACCGACGTCCTGGCCCATGCCTGCGGCCTGGCCTGCGGCGTGCCGCTGGGCGCGGCGCTCGCCCGCGCCTGGCCGCGCCGCGCGGAGGCGGGCCCGCGGCCGGCCGCCGGCGCGGCCTGGCAGTGGTCGGCCCTCGCCGCCGCGGCCGCCCTGGTGGCCGGCGCCTGGCGGATCGCGCTCGGCTGACGCCGCGGCGCGGTTGCCGGCGATCGGGTGGGACGTTGCGGCCACGGCGCCGCGCTATCATCCGCCGACGGACGCTCGCCGCCTGGGCGAGCCGACCGCCGCCCGCCGCCGCGGGCTGCCCGACGAGGACCCATGCCCACCGCCGCCCCGCGCGCCCGCTGGCGCCTCGCTCCGCCGCCCCCGTCCGCCCTGGACGACCTCGGCGACCCGCTGCTGGCGCGGGCGCTGGCGGCGCGTGGCCTGACCGACGCCGCGGCGGCGCGGACCTTCCTGGGCCGCGGCGCCGGCGACGACAACCCGTTCCGGCTGGCCGACATCGACCGCGCCGTCACCCGGCTGCGGCGCGCCGTGGCCGACGGCGAGCGGATCGCGGTCTACGGCGACTACGACGCCGACGGCGTCACCGGCACGGCCGTGCTGACCCTGGCGTTGCGCGCCATCGGCGGCGACGTGATCCCCTACCTGCCCCACCGCGAGCGCGAAGGGTACGGCGTCCACCCGGCCGCCCTCGACCGGCTGGCGCGGCACGGCGTCCGGCTCGTCGTCACCGTCGACTGCGGCGTCCGGGCGGCCGAGCCGATCGCCCACGCCCGCGCGCTGGGGCTCGACGTCATCGTCACCGACCACCACGCCCTGCCCGACGCCCTGCCCGACGCGCTGGCGGTCGTCAACCCGCGCCGCGCCGACGACGGCTACGGCTTCGCCGAGTTCGCCGGGGTGGGTCTGGCCTACAAGCTGGCCCAGGCGCTGCTGCGCGTGACGTCCCGGGCGTCGGCCCGCCGGCCGGCGATCGACGAGACCGAGCTGCTCGACCTGGTGGCGATCGGCACGGTGGCCGACGTCGTGCCGTTGCACGCCGAGAACCGCACGCTGGTCCACGCCGGCCTGGCGCGCATCCGCGGCGGCGCCCGGCCGGGCATCGCCGCGCTGTGCGCCGCGGCCGGCATCGACGCCGGCGTGATCACCGCCCGCGGCGTCGCCTTCGGCCTCGGGCCGCGGCTCAACGCCGCCGGCCGGATGGCCGACGCCACGACCGCCCTCGACGCGCTGCTGGCCCCCGACGACGCCGAGGCGGCGCGCCTGGCGGCGATCCTCGAGCACCACAACCGCGAGCGGCGCGCCGCCACCGACGTCGCCCTCGAGGCCGCCCTGGCCGACCTGGCGGGCCGGACCGACGCGCCGCTGCTGGCGTACGCTTCGCCCGACGTGGCGCTGGGCGTCATCGGCCTCGTCGCCGGCCAGCTGTCGCAGGCGCACTACCGCCCGGCGGCGGTGTTCAAGGTGGAGGGCGACTGGGCCCGCGCCAGCCTGCGGTCGATCCCGGAGTTCAGCGTGATCGAGGCGCTGGACGCCATCGCGCCACTCCTCGAGCGCCACGGCGGTCACGACCGCGCCGGCGGGCTGACGACCCGGGCCGAGCGGATCCCGGCCGTCTGCGACGCGCTGGGCGCGCACGCGGCGGCGGCGCTGGCCCCGCTCGACCTGCGGCCCGCGCTCGACATCGACGCCGAGGTGGCGCTCGACGACATCGGCGACGGGCTGTTCGGCCGGCTGCAGGCGCTCGAGCCGTTCGGCGAGGGCAACCCGCCGCCGCTGCTGCTGTGCCGCGACGTCGCCGTCGGCGCCAAGCGGCTGGTCGGCGAGCGGCACCTCAAGCTGCTGCTGCCGACGTGGCACGGCACGCTCGAGGCCATGGCGTTCGGCCAGGGCGACCGGCTGGCCGAGGTCGGCGCGCGCGTCGACCTGGTGTTCGGCCTGCGCGAGAACGTCTGGCGCGGCCAGCGCACGATCGAACTCGAGGTCCGCGACTTCGCGCCGCCGGGCGTGGCGGCCCTCGACGGCGACGGCCGCCGGTGACCGCTCGCGACGCTCCGCCGGTCCACCCGGCGCGCGTGCGGCGCCTGAACGACGCTCCGCCGGGTCCCGGGCCCGTCCTGTACTGGATGTCGCGCGACGCCCGCGTCGACGACAACTGGGCGCTGCTGCACGCCCGCCACCTGGCCGCCGCCGCCGGCCAACCGCTGGCGGTGGCGTTCACGCTGGCGCCGGCCTTCCTGGGCGCGCCGTGGCGGCCCTACGCCTTCCTGCTGGCGGGCCTGCGCGAGGTCGAGCGCGACCTGCGCGCGCTCGGCATCCCGCTGATCGTATGGGCCGGCCCGGAGCCAGCCGCGGCCCTCGACGCCTTCGCCGCCGCGCACGGCGTCGGCCACGTCGTCGTCGACTTCCAGCCGCTGCGCCTCGGCCGCGCCTGGCGGGACGACGCCGCGGTCCGCCTCGCCGCGCGCGGCGTCGCGCTCGACGAGGTCGACGCCCACAACTGCGTCCCGTGCTGGACGGCATCGACCCGGCTCGAGTACGCCGCGCGGACGCTGCGGCCCAAGCTCGCCCGGCTGCTCGACGCCTTCCTCGAGCCGTTCCCGCCGGTCGCGCCCCAGGCCGTGCCGTGGCCGACGCCGCTCGCGGCGGTGGACTGGCGCGCCGCCGAGGCGACGCTGACCGTCGACCGCACCGTCGGCGCCGCGACGTCGGTGGCGCCGGGCCCGGCGGCGGGACAGGCGGCGCTGGCGGCGTTCGTCGCCGAGCGCCTTGCGGGCTACGCGGCGCGGCGCAACGACCCGGCGGTCGACGGCCAATCGGGGCTGTCGCCCTACCTGCACTTCGGCCAGCTGGCCCCGGCGCGGGCCGCGCTGGCGGTGCGGGCGTCGCCGCTGGCCGGCGGGCCCGATGCCGCCGCCTTTCTCGAGGAGCTGGTCGTCCGCCGCGAGCTTGCCGACAATTTCTGCCTCCACCAGCCCGCCTACGACCGCGTCGACGGCTTCCCGGCCTGGGCCCGGGCCACGCTCGAGCGCCACCGCGCCGATCCGCGGACGGCCGTCTACGACGGCGACGACTTCGAGCAGGCCGCGACCCACGATCCGCTCTGGAACGCCGGGCAGGCCGAGATGGTCGCCACCGGCCGGATGCACGGCTACGTCCGGATGTACTGGGCCAAGATGATCCTGGCCTGGTCGGCGTCGCCCGAGGCGGCGCTGGCGATCGCGATCCGCCTGAACGACCGCTACCAGCTCGACGGCCGCGACCCCAACGGCTACGCCGGCATCGCCTGGTCGATCGGCGGCGTCCACGACCGGCCGTGGTTCGAGCGGCCGGTGTTCGGGCTGGTCCGGGCGATGAGCGCCGCCGGTGCGGCGCGCAAGTTCGACGCCGCCGCCTACGAGCGGCGCTGGCGCGGCGGGGTCGCGCGATGACGCGCCGGCTGGCGGCGGCGTGGCGCCGCTGGCGCCAGCCGTTCGTGGGCACCGCGGCCGCCGCCATCGCCTACCGGGCCCTGTTCTCGATCGCGCCGCTCGCCGTGCTGGCGATCGCCGCGCTGGGGCAGGTCGTGGGCGCCGACGCCGCGGCGGTCGAGGTCCGCGCCTTGGCCGCCGACGCGCTGGGCATGCCGCTCGGCGGACCGCTGTCCGACGCCGTCGATGGACTGTCGGCCAGCCTCGTCCACCCCGCGCAGCGCTGGCCGGCCACGCTCGTCGCGCTGGCGCTGCTGCTGGCCGGCGCCTCGGGCGTGTTCGGCGAAGTGCGGCAGGCGATCCACCGGGTCTACGGCGTCGCGCCCGTCACGGGCCGGCACGGCTGGCGGGCGGATCTGGCGGCGCGGCTGGCCGGGCTGGCGCTCGTGCTCGGCGGCGGCGTGCTGTTCGGGCTGACGATCGTCACCGCCCAGTGGGTGACGCTCGGCGCGGCCCGCCTCGGGCTGCCGGTCGGGTGGCTGCCCGCGGCAGGCCCGGCGCAGCGCGCCGCGATCATCGGCCTCACCGTGCTGTGGTTCGCCGCGCTGTACCACGGCTTTCCCGACGTGCGGCTGCCGTGGTCGCGCGTTTGGGGCGGCGCCCTCCTCGCGGCCGCGCTGTTCAACGTCGGCAAGCGGGCGTTCGCCGCCTACGTCGGCCTGGCGGGCACCGGCTCGCTGTACGGCGCCGCGGGCACGGTCGTGGTCTTCGTGCTCTGGGTCTACGTCAGCGCGTCGGTCCTGCTGTTCGGCGCGGCTTGGGTGGCCGAGGGGGGTAGCGCTCCGCCGCCGGACGAGGCGGACCGCCCCGCGCGTCCGGCGGGCGCGGGTGGTGATCGGGGTGGTCGCGCCACCAGCGATCGATCCAGTCCGTCCACCGCGCGGCGGACGGGTGATCGACCCCGGCCAGCACGGTCGTAACGTCGTCGAGCAGCGCGGCCGGCGACTCGACGCCCGCCAGGCGGTAGCGCGCCAGGTCGTCGAAGTGGGCGTCGGCGAGCGCGCGCGCGTCGGCCGCGTGCGCGGCGGCCGAGGCCCGCGCCGCGGCCGTGTGTGCGGCGGCCACGTGGCCGCGCGCCAGTCCGGCCGCGGCCTCGACGGCCAGGTGCGGCAGCCCGTCGGCGACGTAGCGATCGAGCGCCCGGGCGAAGGCAGCGCGGGCGCGGGCGGCGTCGGTGGCGACCCACACCCTGCCGCGCACGACGTCGACCGCCGGCCCGATGGCGGCGACGCCAGCCCGGGCAGCCGCCGCGGCGATGTCGTCGAGCGCCGCATCGGCGCCCGCCGCCCCGCCCGCGTCCCCAGCGATCCGCAGCCGGACCACGTCGAGGCGAGCGGACAACCACTGGGTTCGCGCCCCGTGCGCCGCCAGCGCCTCCGCCGCCGCGTCGAGGTCCCGCGCGGCCGCGTCGAGCTCGCCGCGCAGCCGGGCGCACCGTCCGACCTCGGCGCGGGCCATCGCCGCGCTGGCGGCGTCGCCCAAGCCCTCGAACGTCGCCCACGCCGCGGCCGCGTTGCCGGCGGCCGTCGCCAGGTCGTGCGATAGCCGCTGCACCATCGCAAGCCGCAGCCGCGCCTGCGCGTCGAGCCGGGGCTGCGCCGCGCTGCGGGCGTCGGCGGCGACGCGCTCGACGTGGTAGAGCGCGTCGCCCAGGCGGCCGCCGGCGATGAACGCTTCGGCCAGTTGGAGGCGCGCCAGCCGCTCGGTCGCGTAGTGGCCGAGCTCGTCCGCCAGCAGCAGCGAGCGCTCGAGGTGCTCGATCGCCCTCGGCAGCTGGCCGCCGCGGGTGAGCAGGGCGCCGATCGTCGCGGCCGCGTTCATCTCGCCCAGGCGGTAGGCCGCGTCGATCGCGCGCTCGAGGCAGCGCTGGGCGGCGTCGAGCCCGGCGGCAATGTCCCCGGCACGGTCGTAGAGGACGGACAGCGTGTAGTAGATGGCGCACTCGAGGCGGAGGAAGCCGCGGCCGTCGACGGACGCCAGCGCGGCCCGCGTCGCGTCGAGGCACCCCGTCACGTCGCCGCGATAGACGGCGATGCCGGCGCGGTGGTAGGCCGCCTCGGCCGCCAGCCGGGCGTCGCCGGCCGTCCGCGCGCTCGCCTCCGCGGCGGCCAGGTCGCCGTCTGCGCCGTCGAGCTCGCCGGCGTTGCGCCGCACGATGCCGCGCAGCCGCAGCGCCGCCGAGCGCGCGGCGTCGGCACTGGGCAACCGCTCGTCGCCGAGGTCCGCGGCGATCGCGAGGGCCGTGCCCGCGGCCGAGTCGGCGGCGGCGGCGTCGCCGCGCCGCAGGGCGAAGAAGCCGCGCTCGGCGGCCAAGCGGGCCGCCAGGGCGCCGAGCGCTGGACGCTGCGCCTCGGCGCCGTCTCGGTCGCCCCACCAGCGGACCACGGCGTCGCACAGGGAAAGGCCCGCCGAGTTCGGTCCTTGGGCGTAGTAATGGGCCACCAGGTCGGTCGCCACGGCGCCGACGAGCCCCAGACGGCGATGGTCGACGGCATGGCGCCACGCCGCCAGCAGGTTGTCGCCGTCGCCGTCGGCCATCATTGCCACGGCCCGCGCATCGGCCCCGTGCGCGGCGACGAGCGCGCCGAAGCGGCCCACGTAGTGCGCGGCGTGGCCGTCGCGGACGCGCTCGGCCAGGGCGGCGCTGGCGTCGAGACGCTGGACGCCGAAGCGGCGCAGCACCTCGTGGATCGCGAAGCGCCCGTCGCCGCTCGCCCGGACGAGCGAGCGGTCGGCCAGGGCGACCAGCGCCGCCGCGTCGACGCCCAGCGCGGCGGCGGCGTCGTCGTCGAAACCGCCCCGGAAGACGCACAGCCGCGCAAACGCCAGCCGCTCGGCGCCGGCCAGGCGCTGCCAGGTGTGGGCGAAGACCGCGGCCAGGCTGGCGTGGCGCTCGGGCAGCCCGGCGGCCGCCGGCGTCTCCGCCCGGTCGTCCGCCAGGCGCGCGGCGATTGTCGCGCAGTCGGCGTCGTCGAGCCACGCGGCGGCCAGCTCGATCGCCAGCGGGAACCCCTCGACCTGGCGGCAGATCGCACCGACGGCATCCCAGTCCGGGGCGAGGTCGAAGTCGTGCTGCCGGCGGCGGGCAGCGGCCACGAAGAGGGCGACAGCGTCGTAGCGCTCCGGGGCGAACGGCGCGGCCGCGGCCGGGTACGCCAAGCCGTCGATCCGGACGACGGTCTCGCCCGCCACGCCGAGCGGCTGGCGCGACGTCGCCAGGATGCGCAGGCCCGGCGCCGTCGCCACCCACGGCTCGCAGGCCGCGGCCTGATCGGCGACGGTCTCGAAGTTGTCGAGGACCAGCAGCAGCTCGCGCTCGCGCAGCGACGCCAGGACGTGGCCGGCCGGTTCCTCGCCGCCGACGACCGCCAGCCCGAGGCTGGCGGCAACCGCCGCGGCGACCGGGTCGTCCGCCGCCAGGCCGGCCAGCGGCACCCACGCCACCCCGTCCAGAAACCGCGCCGCGAGACGGCGCGCCACCTCGATGGCCAGGCGCGTCTTGCCGATGCCGCCGGCGCCGACGACCGTCACCACGCGGCCGGCGCCCGCCAACCCGTCGAGGACCGCGCCGACCTCGGCCTCGCGTCCGACAAACGCCGTGGTGGGGGTGGGACAGCGCGCCGGTCGTCGCCGCGCGGCCGCCGCCGCCAGCCGCTCGCGCACGGCCAACGTCGCGGGCAATGGATCGACGCCGAGGCCGTCCCGGAGCTCGGCGCGCAGCGCCGCGAGATCGGCCAGCGCCGACGCCACATCGCCGCCGCGGGCGAGCGCCAGCGCGCGGGCGCAGCGCGCCGCCTCGTCCAGCGGGTCGATCGCCACGGCCCGCTGGAGGTGCTCCAGCGCCTCGGCCGCTCGGCCGCGCGCCGCGCGGGCATCGGCCAGGCGCAGCGCGACGCGGCGCGCCGCGTCCGCCAGGCGCAACCGGTGGTGATCGAGCCACCTGTCGAAGGCAGCGGTGTCGACGCCGTCGAGACCCTCGAGCAGCGGCCCGCGGGCGGCGGCGCTGGCCTGGCCCAGCGCCGCTTCGTCGGCATCGACCGCCGCCCCGCGCTCCAGCGCCGCGACGTCGATCTCGTCGCCCGCGGCCGGCACGAACCACACCGCGTCGCGCGTGGCCTCGACGCGCCCCGGCGCGATCGACCGCAGCTGGCTGAGCGCGACGCGGAGGCTGAGCCGCCCCCGCTCCGGCGGCGCGCCGGGCCACAAGAGCTCGCACAGCTCGGCGCGCGACGCCGGGGCGGCGTCGACGACGAGCCGGGCCAGCAGCGCCGCCAACTTGCCCCGCGGCGCGGCGACCTCGGCGCCCGCCCGGCGCACATCCGGCGGGCCGAGCAGCCGGATCGCGAGCGGCGGCTCGGGCGTCACGACGGCGTCCCGACGAAGCGGTGTTCGAACACCAGGCCCAGCGGCCGTGACGCCAACGCCAGGACGGTCAGGTCGGGCGCCGCCTCGAGCCAGTCCGCCAGGCTCGCCGCCGTCGCCGCGTCGCCGGCGACCGCGTCGCAGTCGTCGAGCACCACAAGCCGCTCGAGCGGCGCCAGCCACCGCCCGACGTCGGCGGGCGGGACGTCGACGCCGTCGACCGCGCGCACGGCCCGCGCCACCCGCTCGGCCAGCGACGCGCCCGCGCCCGACCCGCCCGCCACCCACGCGATCCCGTCGAGCCAGCGCGACGCGGTGCGCGCGGCGGCGGCGCGGGCCCACGCCTGGCGCCGCACGGCGTCCGGGTCGACCAGCGTCACCAGCCGGCGCGCCGGGTCGGCGATCCACGCCGCCAGCTGGGCCGGGGCATCGGACGCCCCCGCGTCGCCGTCCGTTCGATCGCGGTCCGCCGGCGGCGGCAGGTTGATCCGGCGGGGCCGCAGCGCCGCGGCGGCCACGCGGTCCCGCAGGTCGGTGGCCGCCGCCGATGGTCCGACGCCGAGCGCGGTTCCGAGGCGCCGCGACAGATCGTCGTAGGCCGCCAGCGCCTCGTCGAAGCGCCCGGCGCGGCCCAGGGCCCGCATGAGGGCGCGCGCGGGGGCTTCGTCCAGCGGGGCGAGCCGGACCCGGTCCGCCAGGCCCTCCAGCGGCGCGTCCGCGATCGCGGTCGGCGACCCAGCCGCGGCGGCGCGGCGCTCGGCGCGGCGGGCCGCGAGCCAGGCGTCGAAAGCAGCGCCGGCCGCGCTGTCGAGGTCGGCGGCCAGCTCGGCGCCGCCCGCGGCGGCGGCCGTGTCGCCCGCACGTCGCGAATCCGCCGGATTGCGCGGCCGCGCGCCGGGGACCGCCGGCACGATGACGTCGCCTACCGCCGCGACGAACGCGACGGCATGCCGATCGGCCGTGATGCGGCCGGGCAGGGCCCGGCGCAACCGGGCGAGCACGCGCCGGGCGTTCTGCCGCGCCTGGGTCTCGGGCGCCTCGGGCCAGAACAGCGCGCACAGCTCGGGCCGCGCCACCGGCCGGCCGGACACGACGAGCACCGTCAGGACGGCGCGCGCCAGGACGCCCGTCAGCCCCGGCACCGGCCGTCCATCACGCTCGACGGCGACCTTGCCCAGCAGCGTGACCGTGATGCGGTCCATGGACATGCAGGCTCCAGGGGCGGCGGGTGGTCACGGCGCAACAACGGTAGCAGCGTAGCCGATCGGTCTCGCGCCGAGGGAGCACCGGGCAGCGGGCAACCCGCGGCGTCCGGACCCGCGCCGCAGGAAGCCGTCCATGCGCACCTCGCCCGTGACCTGGCCCGGCCACCCCGACCTGGACGTCCGGGGGCCGTCAGCGGCCGGATGGAAGCGCTCGAGACGGCCAACCCGCTGCGCTTCCCGGTCGCCGACGGGCGCGGCTCCCGGTTGTCCGACGCAGCGCTGGCGCGTCGCACGTCCGCCTGGCGGCGTGCGGTCGCGGCGCCCGTGCGCGGCGTCCAACGACCCCGCCCCCTCCTCCGCGACGGGAGGAGGGGGCGGTCGCCGTGAACGTCTTGGCGCGCGCGCGGCGGGCGGCCGCGCGCGGCGGCTGGCTAGTCCTGCAGCGGCGGCGGTGGCGGCGGCGGCGGCAGGTTCGTCGGCGCCGGCGGGGCCGACGGCGTCGGGCCGGGCGCGGGCGGGAAGCCGGGGCCGCCGCCCGGGGGCAGCGGGGTCGGGTTCACCGGGTAGGGCGTCGGGATCGGCGGCCCGCCGGGCTGCCACGGACCGTGGCTCGGCACGCCGGGGCAGCCGATGACGGGGCCGGCGAAGGCGAACGGGCCGATGATCGGGAAGCCGGGGCTGGCGGCCGATTCGTCGCCGGGGATGTCGACCCCGTACATCGTGGCGGTGCGCTCCACCTTGACCACGGCCAGTCCGACGACGTTGCGGGCGATGCGGTTGGCCTCGTCGACCGTGAGGTGCTCCCAGTAGACGGCGCTGATGACGGCCGAGCCCTTGAAGCCCTCGGGCAGGATGCCGAGGTCGCCGGCGACGTCGAGGTACTCGACCTGCTTCTCGTTCAGCTTCTCGCACAGGTTGCTCACCAGGCCGTTCTGGTCGTAGATGTAGACGATGAAGTCGGTGAACCCAGGCACCGGCACGACGTTGTGGATCGCGAGCTCGGTCGACAGCCCGGTGCCCCGCAGGTCCTTCATGAAGCTCGGGATGCCGATCCGGCCGACGCCCGAGTAGAGGCCGCCGTAGCCGCTGCCCGTCTGCCAGTCGTAGGCGCGCTGCTCGGGGAACATCGCGTACGCCATGGCCTCGAGGGCCGCGGTGCGCGTGGCGTCGCCGTACTTCGTCAGCGCCACCACGCCGGTGACGTTGGGCGCCTGGATGCCGGGCTGGCCGGCGACGAACCAGTCCTGGCTCTCGACGCGCACGGCGCCGACCCAGTTGCCGGGCAGCGCGCTGATCACCGGCAGGAAGAAGCCGGCGCTGCCGCCCGGGCAGATCCAGTCGACCAGGGTGTTGATGATGCCGCCGGAGCGGTCCAAGAAGTAGACCTTCACCTTGGCGTTGTGGATCTGCGACAGGTTTTGGACCTGGACGAGCGCGTCCCAGCCCTGGTACTCCGAGTACGTCAGCGGGCCGTAGGCCACCTGGCTGCCGGTGGTGAAGAACGGCGCGCCCTCATAGCTGTACTTGAGCTCGGACGGGTTGCCGGTGTAGCTCATCAGGACGTCGTGCCCGATGTGGTCGACGACGATCGAGGCCGGCTGGCTGGCGCGCACGTAGGCGCTGCCCACGAACCCCGGTCCGACGCAGCTGGCCGCGTCGAACTGGAACGTCTCGCCGGGCGCCAGCGTGGCGACGTCGCAGACGCGCGGCCGGTTGCAGTCGTCCTGGGCCTTGAACCAGATCTCCAGCGAGGTGCACTCGTAGCCGCCGTTCTGGATGTACAGCCAGCTGCTGAAGCCGCCCTCGTCGGCGTAGATCAGCGGCGCGAAGAACGCGAAGCCGTTGTAGACCGGGTCGAAGCTGCCGAGCTGCTCGTCGGCCAGGCCGGCGTAGCCCCCGGTCACGTTGACGAGCGGGTTCTGGTCGCCCGGGCACTTGCGCACCACCTCGACCGCCAGGCTGGCGCCGGGATAGCGACGGAAGTCGAACGTGTAGGTCGGCGTCTGCCACTGGCCGTAGCTGTTGAACGCCTGCTTGAAGCGCCGGTAGTTGTCGCAGCTGCCGACGACCTCGTGGAACAGCGCCTCGCACAGCAGGTCGGCGAAGACGTCGCCGCTGGGACCGCCGCTGGCGAGGGTCTGGACGGCCGGGGCGCTGAACACCATGCCGCCCTTGGCCCGGCCCGGCAGCTGGGCGCCCAGGAAGTTCCAGGTGCTGCCCGGCGTCAGCAAGCCGGAGCACTCCACCTTCAGCGGGCCGGTGCACTGAGGCGGGCAGAATCCCGGCGCGCCCCAGACCATCAGCAGCGCCTTGGACGGCCAGGCGCCCACGTTCTGGGCCTCGATGATCGTATTGCAGACGTTGTCGTTCGCTTCGTAGTTCAAGATCGGCAGGTGGATCTGCCGTCCGGTCGGGATCTCGCAGCACGGCGGCGGCGGCACCGGTCCGCCCGGCGCCACCGGCGGCGGCGGCGGCGGGACCGGACCGCCGCGCGGCCCCGTCGGCTGGTAGAAGCCGAAGTCGGCCCGGCCGCTGCAGCACCACAGCAGCGAGAAGTCGCGCAGCTCGAGGTCGCGCGACGTGGGCGTCGTCGGCACGTAGTGGCCCTCGACGGCGACGACCTCGCTGCGGTAGGTCGGGCCGAGCGGCAGGAGCGGGAAGCGGTAGTAGCCGTCCTGGTTCGTGACCGTCTCGCCGATCGGCTGGCCGGTGACGGCGTCGGACAGCCGGATGCGCACGTTGGGCAGCCGCCAGTCGCCGCCGCCGGCGTCGTAGCGGCCGTTGCGGTTGTTGTCGACGTAGGTGTTGCCGACCACCTTCAGCGCAGTGCAGCGCGTGAAGTCGTCGGCCGGCGTGTCGCCGGCGGCGGGCGCCGCGCCGGGCGGCAGTTCGGCGCCCGCCGCGCCGCCCGGGCAGCTCGGCGTCGCCTCGGCGACGGGTGCGAGCGGCGGATCGGCCGCCGCGCCGGCCGCGGGCCGGGCGCCGACGACGAAGGCGCCGAAGGCGAACGCGGCGATCCCCCACGCTGCCCGCGCAGCGCGTCCCTCAACGATGGCCATGGCCCACGCTCCTGGTCAGACCCGATGGATCGGTCGACGAACGTCTCGTCGACGGCGGTGGGCAGGCGGCCGACTCGGGGGAGACAACGGTGGCGGCGGCGGCGTGTTACGGGCGATGCCGCGACCGCGCGCCCGGCGGCGAGCGGCGACGACGGGCGTCGGGATGCACAACGGGGGCTGCCGTGGCAGCCCCCGTTGACAGGCGGTGGTCAGGTGGTCGCGCCCGCGGCGGGCGCGATCCGGTTAGTAGCGCATCCAGTACCCCTGCCACTGCCACTGCTGCTGGTAGCAGCGGCAGCCGGCGCTGTAGATGTAGCGGTTCTGCCAGAGGTAGCCCGGCCGGTAGGCGGCCGTCGAGCCGAAGCACTGGTTCGTGTACGACCGCTGCGTCGGCACCCACTGCTGGCAGCCGCTCGTGTACGGCAGGTAGTACCACATGCCGCTGTTCTGGTAGCAGCTGTTGTTCAGGTAGCCGCCGTTGTAGCCGTAGAAGTAGGCCAGGTTCGAGCTGATCCAAGGCTGGCGAATGTACGCCGCCATCGTGTTGCAGAGGTTGTAGTAGTTGTTGTAGTACTGGCGGTAGAGCCCGTAGCTGTTGTAGAACATCGCGCCCGACGAGTAGCCGTAGGCGCTCCAATTGTCGGGCGACGCGCTGGCGAGGCTGGCCGCGTCGCCGCTGGCGCCCTCGCCCTCGGTGACCGGCCCGCCCGGCGCAGGCATGCCGATCACGCCGATGTTGCGCTCGGGCAGCGCCTTCATCGAGACCGTGAAGTCGTCGGCCAGGGTGACCTCGCCTTGCTCGATGAGCGTGTTCGAGTCCGCCATCGCGGCGCGGTAGTCGGCCAGGAACGCCTCGCTCACGCCGAGCAGCTCGGCGGTCACGCCCTCGCGCAGCTGCAGGGTGCCGTCGTCGGCGACGTAGAGGTGCGGCTCGATGCGCGACATCAGGTCGAGCACGTCGCCCATCTCGGCCGCGTCGAGCACGCTCGGCGCGTCGAGCTGGAGTGCGGCGGCCGGCGCCGCCGGCGCCGTCTCGGCGTGGGCCGTGCCGGCGACGAAACCGGCCGCGCCCAGCGCGGCGGCCGTCACGGCGGACAGCAGGTGGGTCCGGTTCATCAGGTCATACCTCCATCGGAACACAGGGTGGCCATTGCGGCGTGCGGACGGAAAGGCAGGAGCTCGACCGATGGTCGACGCCGCCCACCCCCCGCGACCCGATCGGCAGCGACGCCGCGCGCACACCGCCCTGCGCACGCCTCGACCGCGCCGGGAACCGCGCCGGATGGCGGCAGACCCAACGCCGGATAGGATAGCAGCAATCCGGCTCGTCGCCGACACCACCGCCGGCCGACGGGCGATCCGGATGCCGGCAGGCCCGTCCCGTCTCGCCCCGGGTTAACGGCGCCCCCGGCCGGCCGTTACGCGGCCGCGCCGGAAGACGTCGACCACGGCGGCGGGCAGTTCGGGCGGCGGGTCGACGACGAGGTAGCCGTCCGCGTCGAGCCGCGCCTCGGCCACGAGCGTGCCGTCGGCGGGGGGCGGCGGCCCGTTCGGCGCCCGCAGCGTCATGCCGGACGCCCCCGCCACGATGCGCACCCCGGGCAGCGGCAGGCCGACGCTGCCGGCGACGCGCCGGCCGTTGATGGGGTTGCAGGCCACGAAGCCCGCCGCGCCGGCTGGCGCCCACCCGACGCACAGCTCGACGCCGGACGCCTCGGCGAACGCGCGCGCCAGCGGCGGCGGCACCGGGCCGGCCACCAGCCAGCCGCGCACGCCGCGCAGGTCGACGCCGGCCAGGGCAGGGTCGGCCGCCAGCCGGGCCACGGTGGCCGTATCGGACACGACCCAGGCCGGTCGGACATAGCGCAGCGCGTCGATGACGTCGGCCGTCGCGCCGCCGGCCACGAGGGCGGTGCGCGCCCGCAGCGCCGGCGCAGCGCCCAGCGCGGCCACGGCGCCGACGGACGACGACAGCGGCGCCAGGATCAGCCAGGTGTCGTCGCCCGGGCTGGCGTCGGTCAGCCACGACGCCCACATCCGCGCCCCGGCGCCGATCTCGCGGCGGCCGAACGCCACGCCGTCGATCAACAGCGCGCCGTCGGTGGGCTGGCGGTGGTCACCGGCGCTGGCGGCCTCGGCGCCCAGCCAGCGGTGCCACGGGACGCCGGCGCGCGGCGACGACGCGGTGCGGGCGCCGCCGAGCCAGGCGACGACCCGCAGCGGCCAGCGCAGCTCGCGCAACGGGTCGACGCGCACGACCCGCGGCAGCGGCTGCCCGGCGCGCTCGAGGGCGGCGGCGAACGCGTCGGCGATGCGCTCGAGCACCACGGCCGCCCGCGCGCCGCGCGACACGGCCAGCTCGGCGGCCGCCGACGCCTCGGCGCCGTCGGCCGGCGCGACGACCACGCCGGCGCGCAGACCGCCGAGGATGGCCGCCACCGCCGTCGGGCCCGGCGGCAGCGCGACGACCACGACGTCGCCGCGGCCGAGCCCGTCGCGGGCCAGGGCGGCGGCGACGCGGTCGGCGGCGGCGCTGAGGGCCGCGAAGTGCTGGGCGCGCCGGCCGTCGGTGACCGCCGGGAACGTCGGCGCGACGGCGGCGGCGCCCGCCACGAAGTCGAGGGACGCGCCGTCGTCGTCGGGCAGGTCCGACGGAACCCCCGGCTCGTAGTGCGCTCGCCACGGCTCGGCCGCGACCGGCGCGGCGGTGGCGGGATCGTCGCGCGCCGTCATGGCGCCAAGGCTACCACGTCCGGGGCGCGGTGTGTATACTGATCGATCGGCCTGCCGGGCATCGCCGGCGACCTGGCGCAGCCGCGCCCACACCCCGCACGCCATCCCCCCTTCGTGACCGACCCGCGCGGCGGTCCAGGATGGCGGAGGACCAACGAAAGGGATCCGATCCACCATGAGCCTGGCCACGATGAAGGAGCTGCTCGAAGCGGGCGTCCACTTCGGGCACTACACCCGCCGCTGGAACCCGAAGATGCGCCCGTACATCTTCACCGAGCGCAACGGGATCCACATCCTCGACCTCGCCCAGACGGTCGAGAAGCTGACGGAGGCCACCGACGCCGTGCGCTCGGTGGCGGCCAAGGGCGGCACGGTGCTGTTCGTCGGCACCAAGAAGCAGGCCGCCGCCAGCCTCCAGGAGGCGGCGGAGCGCTGCGGAATGCCGTATGTCGTCGACCGCTGGCTGGGCGGGATGCTCACGAACTGGCAGACGATGCGCCAGCGGGTGGCGACGCTGCTCGACCTGGAGAGCCGCCGCGACCGCGGCGAGTTCGCGATGCTCTCGAAGCGCGAGCAGCTGACGATCGAGCGCAAGATCGAGAAGCTCAACAAGCGCCTCGGCGGCATCAAGCACCTCCACGACCTGCCGGACATCATGTACGTCGTCGACACCCGGCGCGAGCACCTGGCCGTGGGCGAGGCGAACAAGCTCAAGGTGCCGATCGCGGCGATCGTCGACACGAACTGCGATCCCGACCCGATCACGTACGTGATCCCCTCCAACGACGACGCGATCCGCGCCCTGAAGCTCATCACCGACAAGATCGCCGACGCGATCATCGAGGGCCGCACCGAGCGCGAGAGCACGGTCGCCGACGAGGGACCGGGCGAGGACGTCGACACGTCGAAGCGCGTCTACGATCCGTTCGAGGACGAGGGCCGCGACGACGACGAGGACTAGCCGCGCCGATCGCCGCCCGCCGCGGGCGATCACGCTCGCCCGGACCCACCCCCACCGCATCGACGGCCGGCGCCCGTGCGCCTGCCGGCCACCCGCACGCGACGAGGAGAAGACGAAGATGGTCACAACGGACATGATCCGCGAGCTGCGCGAGCGCACCGGCGCCGGCATCCTCGACGCCAAGAAGGCGCTCGAGGCCCACGGCGGCGACATCGAGAAGGCGATCCAGCAGCTGCGGGAGCAGGGCCTGGCCAAGGCGGCCAAGAAGGCGATGCGCGAGGCGGCCGAGGGCCGCGTCTACAGCTACATCCACGGCGATCCCGGCCGCGTCGGCGTCCTCGTCGAGGTGAACTGCGAGACCGACTTCGTGGCCCGCACGCCGGCGTTCCAGAACCTCTGCCACAGCATCGCGCTGCAGATCGCGGCGGCTGCCCCGAGCTACGTCTCGCCCGAGGACATCCCGGCCGATGTCTTGGACAACGAGCGGCTCGTCTTCCTCAAGCAGCTCGAGGGCGACAAGAAGCCGGCCGAGATCAAGGACAAGATCATCGCCGGCAAGATCGAGAAGTGGTACACGGAGTCGGTGCTGCTGCGCCAGCCGTACATCAAGGACGACAGCCAGACGGTGCAGGACCTGGTCATGGCCGCCATCGCCGAGCTCGGCGAGAACATCGTCGTGCGGCGCTTCAGCCGGTTCGTGCTCGGCGAGAAGGCGTGACGCCGCAACGGATCGACACGCCTGGGGTAACCAACGCGCGTCCATCCTCGGTCAGGGAGGTTCAGCGTTGAACACGGCTGCGGTCGACAGTGGCGCGGGTCACGACGGGCTGCGCTATCGGCGCGTCCTGCTGAAGCTGTCGGGCGAGGCGCTGGCCGGCCCGACGGGGTTCGGCATCGACCCCGACGCGGTTCAGTTCGTCGCCAGCAAGGTCGGCGCGCTGGCGGCGCTGGGCGTGCAGGTGGCCGTCGTCCTCGGCGCCGGCAACATCTGGCGCGGCGCGCGCAACCATGCCATCGACCGCTCGACGGCCGACCACATGGGCATGCTGGCCACGGTCATGAACTGCTTGGCGCTCCAGAACGCGCTCGAGCACCAGGGCCACACCGTTCGGGTTCAGACGGCGATCGACATGGCGGCGGTGGCGGAGTCCTACATCCGCCGCCGCGCCATTCACCAGATGGAGAAGGGCTACGTCGTGGTGCTCGGCGCCGGCACCGGCAACCCGTACTTCACGACCGACACGGCGGCGGCGCTGCGGGCGATGGAGCTCGAGTGCGACGTGCTCATCAAGGCCACCAAGGTCGACGGCATCTACACCGCCGACCCGGCCAAAGACCCGCGCGCTCAGCGCTACGAGCAGCTCTCCTATCGCCAGGCCCTCGACGCCGAGGTCGGCGTGATGGACCTGACGGCGTTCACGCTGTGCCAGGAGAACGCGATGCCGATCATCGTGCTCAACCTCTGGCAGCCCGACGGCATCACCGCCGCGGTGCGCGGCGAACCGGTCGGGACCCGCGTCGACGGCGTCGACAACCCCGCCCTGCGCCCGTCGCCGGTCCTGGCCGCACCCTGAGAGGCCGGCGCCGCCCGACGATCCGCACCGCCGCTGGAGGAGACCCGCGATGCATGGCGAGACGAGCGAAGAGATCCTGCTGGACGCCGAGATGCGGATGGACGGCGCCGTGACGTCGCTGGGGCACGACCTGGCCGGCTTCCGGTCGGGCCGTGCCTCGACCGGCCTCGTCGACCGGATCCTGGTCGACTACTACGGCACGCCGACGCCGATCGCGCAGTGCGCCACGGTGGGCACGCCGGAGCCGAACCTGATCACGATCCGGCCCTGGGACGTCTCGACGCTGGCCAAGATCGAAAAGGCGATCCGCAGCTCGGACGTCGGCCTCAACCCGTCGAACGACGGCCAGATCATCCGGCTGTCGGTGCCGCCGCTGAGCGAGGAGCGGCGCGCCGAGCTCACCAAGCTGGTCCAGCGACGCACCGAGGAGGCCCGGGTGGCCGTGCGCAACGTGCGGCGCGACGCGCTGCACGCGCTCGACCGCCTCGACCACGTCTCCGAGGACGAGCTGCACGGCGCCAAGGACGGCATCCAGAAGCTGACCGACAAGCACGTCCACACGATCGACCAGCTCGGCGAGCGCAAGACGGCCGAGCTGCGCGAGGTCTGACGCGGCGTGGCCACCCGTCCGGCGCGCGGCGCCCCGACCGCCCTGACCGCGCCCGCCGCGGCCGACGACGCCGCGCGCGGCGCCGAGGGCCGGCCGCGCCACATCGCGGTGATCATGGACGGCAACGGGCGCTGGGCGCGCCGCCAGGGCGTGCCGCGCCTGGCCGGCCATCGCGCCGGCACCGAGGCGCTGCGGCGGGTGATCGAGGCCTGCGTCGAGTTCGAGGTGCCGATCCTGACGATCTACGCCTTCTCGACCGAGAACTGGAAGCGCCCGCCGCACGAGGTGCGCGGCCTGATGTTCCTGCTCGAGGAGGTGATCGAGCGGCAGCTCGACGCCTTGGACGCGAACGGCGTCCAGATCCGCCACATCGGCTGGCTCGACCACGTGCCCGACAACCTCCGGCGCGCGATCGCACGCGCGATCGAGCGCACCGCCGGCAACGAGCGGCTGGTGCTCAACGTGGCGTTCAACTACGGCAGCCGCCAGGAGATCGTCCGCGCCGTGCGGCGGATCGTGGCCGACGCCGTGCCGCCCGACGAGATCGACGAGTCCACCGTCGAGCGCTACCTCGAGACGTCGGGCATGCCCGACCCCGACCTGATCATCCGGACGTCGGGCGAGATGCGGCTCTCGAACTTCCTGCTGTGGCAGGCCGCCTACGCCGAGATCTACTGCACGCCGACGCTGTGGCCCGACTTCGACCGCGCCGAGCTGCAGCGCGCGCTCGCCGCCTACGCTACGCGCGAGCGCCGCTACGGTGGCCGTCCGGCCGACGGCGGCGCCGCGGCCGGCGGCGGCGCCGGGTCGACCGGTTGAGCCGGGCCGGCCGCGGCGCGGCGCCCGCCCGATGAGCAACCTCGGCGCCCGCATCGCCAGCGCGCTCGTGATGGCGCCGCTGGTGATCGCCGGCGTCCTGTGGCTGCCGGGCGCGGCGTGGCCGCTCGTGGCGGCGGTGGTGCCGGCGCTGGCCGGGCACGAGCTCGGCCGGCTGGCCCGCCACGCCGGCCACGACGTCGGTCCGCTCGTGCCGTGGGCCACCTACCTGGTGGCGGCGTACGCCGGCATCGGCGGCGCGCCCACGCGTTGGGTCGACGGCGACGGCGGCCTGCGCGCGGCGCTCGCGATCGTCGTCGTCGCCGCGTTTGTCGTCCAGATCGCCCGCCCGCCCGAGCGCCGCTCGGTGGCCGCCTGGGGGCTGGCGGTGGCGTTCCCGGCCTACGTCGGCGGCATGGCGGGCTATGCGATCGGGCTGCGGGCGCTCGATGACGGCGTCGCCTGGCTGGTGACGCTGCTGCTGCTGGTCTGGACGAACGACAGCGCGGCCTACTTCGGGGGGCGGGCGCTCGGGCGCCACCCGCTGGCGCCGGCGCTGAGCCCCAAGAAGACATGGGAGGGCGCCGCGGTCGGCACGATGGCGACGATCGCGGTGGCGCTCTTGATCGCGCTCCTGCCGGCCGCGGCCCGGATCGGCGTCGCGCCGCACGGGCTGGCCACGGCGCCGGCATGGCAGGCGGCGGCGCTCGGGCTGGCGATTGCCGTCGCCGGGCCGCTGGGCGACCTGTCGCACTCGTTCGTCAAGCGCCAGTTCGGCGCGAAGGACGCGTCGCACCTCATCCCGGGCCACGGCGGGGTCTGGGACCGGATCGACAGCCTGCTGTTCGCGGCGCCCGTCGTCTACTGGGCGGCGCTCCTCGTCCGATGACCGAGCTCCTGACCGAAATCCTCCGCCGCCTCAACCTGGTGCTGGCCAGCACGACGGTGCTGTTCGCGTTCAGCCTGCTGGCGTACCTGTTCGTCTACAACGTCCGCAACCCGGTGGCGCGGGCGTTCGTGCGGGTGCTGGCGCTGGTGACGGTGGTCTACATCGGCGACGTGTTCCTGGCCGCCGGCCGGCTGGCCGCGACCGACCCGGCCACCGCGTTCTGGCTGCGGTTCGAGTGGGTCGGGGTGTCGCTGGTGGCGCCGGCGTTCTTCCACATGGGCAGCGCCCTGGTGGCGACGACCGGGCGCGCGCCGGCCCGCGGCGGGCTGTTCGTCGGCCTGGCCTGGGCGATGGGCCTGGCGGCGCTGGCCGACGGGCTGGTCTGGCGGCAGATCGTCGGCGAGCCGTTTGGGCCGAGCGGCGCCGTCCGGCTGGCGCCGGGGCCGCTGTTCGGCCTGTTCGCGCTCGGCTTCGCCGGCTGGACGCTGGGGGGGACGTGGCTCGTCTGGCGGGCGCGGGCGCGGGCGCTGACGCCGCGCTCGCGGCGGCGCAACGCGTCGCTGCTGGTGGCGGTGGTGGCGCCGCTGTCGGTCTTCCCGTACTTGGCGATCGGCGACCCGGCGTTCGCCGGCAGCCCGGCCGCCTGGCACCTCGTCAACGTCGTCGCCAACGCCGCGCTGGCGGCCATGCTCGTCGTCGTCGCCTACGGCGTGGCGTTCAACGGCACGCTGACGCCGGAGCGCGCCGTGCGGCGCGACTTCGTCAAGTACCTGGTGCACGGCCCGGCGCTCGGCGCGCTGGCGCTGCTCATGCTCCAGTCGGTGCCGCTGCGGCTCGAGGACAGCCTGGGGCTGCCGCGCGACGCGGTGCTCAGCTTGGCGGCGGTCATCGGCATCGTCGGCTACCAGTTCGTGATCCGCGCCGCCAAGCCCTACGTGGACCGGCTGATCTTCAGCGGCGAGGGCAACGACGTCCTGTGGCTGCGCCGGCTCGACGAGCGGCTGCTGACGGCGCACGACCTGGCCCAGCTGCTGGAGAACATCATCGCCATCCTGTGCGACCGGCTGCGGGTCGCCACCGGCTGCATCGTCGGGCTGGGCGAGGGGCGCCCGGCGGTCGACGCCTGGGCCGGCGACCGCGCCCGCACGTTGGCGCTGCTGGCGTCGATCGACCTGTCGCGGCTGGCCGAGCGGGCCGACGCCGACGGCTACGCCGGCACCGCCGAGGGCTTCCGGCTGTACGCGCTGCGGGCGCGCGGCGGCGGCGCGTTCCTGGGGCTGCTGGCGCTCGAGGACCCGGGCCGGGCGCTGGCGCCCGACGAGGCCGCCGTCGTCGTGTCGCTCGTGGCGGCGGCCCAGGAGGCGCTCGAGGAGCGCGTCGTCCAGCAGCGGATCCTGGCCAGCCTGCGGGCCCTGGAGCCCGAGCTGGCCGGGATGCAGCGGCTGCGCGGCGTCCTCGAGCCGGTGGCCGGCGGCGCGACGGGCCCGGACGGCGACATGGCCCTGCACCGCAGCGCCGGGCTGGCCGAGGATCCGGCGTTCACCGGCTGGGTGCGCGACGCGCTGGCCCACTACTGGGGCGGTCCCAAGCTCTCGGACAGCCCGCTGCTCGGCCTGGCCGTCGTCCGGCGGGCGCTCGAGGCGCACGACGGCAACCCGGGCCGGGCCATCCGCGCCGTCCTCGAGCAGGCGCTCGAGCAGCTGAAGCCCGAGGGCGAGCGCAGCCTCACCGCCAGCCAGTGGCTGCTCTACAACATCCTCGAGCTCAAGTTCGTCCGCGGCCACACCGTGCGCGAGATCGCCGAGCGGCTGGCGCTGTCGGAGAGCGACCTCTACCGCAAGCAGCGGGTGGCCATCGAGGCGCTGGCCCAGCAGCTGGCGGTCATCGAGGCGGCCGGCGGCCAGGGGCCGTCGTAGCTGGCGGCGCCCGCCGCGATTGCGCGGCGCCGGGCGCCCGTCTACCATCGTCCGCGCAGCCCGTACCCCCGTCAGGAGTCGGCCATGAGCGATCTCCCGCGCCGCGGTCCGCACGCGGCGCACCGCCTGGTTCGTTGGACGGCCGTCGTCGGCGCCGCGCTGTTGGCGCTGGCCGGCGCCGCGCGGGCCGTCGCCCAGACCGTGCCCAGCGACGCCTGGCGCGGCGCCTACTACGACAACATCGACCTCGCCGGCGACCCGGTCCTGACCCGCATCGACGCCGCCATCGACTTCGATTGGGGCGGCGGCGCGCCGAGCGCGGCGGTGCCGGACGATCGTTTCGGCGTCCGCTGGGAGCGATGGGTCGACCACCCGGGTGGCCGCTACCGGGTCGAGGTCACGGTGGACGACGGGGTCCGCGTCACGCTCGACGGCGCGATCGTCATCGACGCCTGGCACGACCAGGCGACGACGCGGTACGTCCGGGAGATCGACCTCGCGCCGGGCCGACACCTGATGCGCGTCGAGTACTACGAGCGCGCCGGCAACGCGCGCTTGACGGTGTCGGCGGGCCCGGTGGCGGCGCCGGCCGGCGGCTGGCGCGGCGAGTACTTCGGCAACGCGGGCCTGTCGGGGGCGCCGCTGCTGGTGCGCGACGATTCGGCGATCGACTTCGATTGGGGCTCGGGATCGCCGGCCCAGGGCACGCTGCCGGCCGATCACTTCTCGGTGCGCTGGACGAAGGTCGTCGGGTTCACGCCGGGCCGCTACCGGTTCGCGACGACGAGCGACGACGGGGTGCGGCTCTGGGTCAACGGCCGCCTCGTCCTCGACCGCTGGCTCGACATGTCGGCGACGACGGTGTCGGACGTCGTCGACGTCCCGGGTCCGGCCGAGGTCCGGCTCGAGTACTTCGAGGGGATCGGCGCGGCCAAGGTGCGGCTGACGTGGTCGCCGGCCGGCGCGGCCGACGGCGGCGTGCCGGGCGCGCCGGTGCGGCACACCGTGCAGCCGGGCGACACGCTGTTCTCGCTGGCGCGGCGCTACGGCACCACGGTGGCGGCGATCCAGGCGGCCAACGGCCTGAAGGGCGAGCAGATCAACGCCGGCCAGACGCTGTGGATCCCGCGCGGCGGCGGGCCGGGTCCATCGCCGGCCGAGATCGTCGTCGACGAGCAGAGCGGCCAGATCCTGCGCGGCGGCGACCCCACCGCCTGGCAGCGCGCTGCGGCCGGCTTCGGCGGCAGCACCTGGACCTTGAACAACACAACCGCGTCGCCCGACTACAACTGGATGCGCTGGATCCCGGCGCTGGCGCCGGGACGCTACGAGGTGTTCGCGTTCATCCCCAGCCGCAACGCCAACACCCACGCGGCGCGCTATTGGGTGGCCCATGCCGACGGCTTCGGCGGCCGCGTCGTCGACCAGGCGGCCTACAGCGACGCCTGGGTCAGCCTCGGCACCTACCGCTTCACCGGCGACGGCAAGGAGTACGCGGCGCTCAACGACATCACCGGCGAGCCGCGGCTGAGCCGGCGGATCGGGTTCGACGCCGTGAAGTGGGTTCCGCGCTGAGCCCCGGCCGCCCGCGACGGGCGGTAACCGCGCGATCGACCGTGCGCCCGGCGCACCCCACAGGAGGCAGGTTCGAATGAAGTGGCGAGAACGGCGGCGGAGCGAGAACGTCGAGGACCGGCGCGGCATCGGCGCCGCCGGGGCGGCCGGGATCGGCGGCGTGGGGCTGCTGGTGGTGCTGGCCCTGAGCTACTTCTTGGGCGTCGACCCGCGCCAGATCCTCACCGAGGAGATGATGTCCGGCGGCGGCCAGCCCGGCGTCCGGGCGACGCTGGCGCCCGAGGACGTCGAGCTCGGCGAGTTCGTCTCGGTGGTCCTGGCCGACACCGAGGACGTCTGGAACGCCGAGTTCCGCGAGCGCGGCGGCGACTATGCCGAGCCCAAGCTGGTGCTGTTCACCGACCAGGTGGAGTCGGCGTGCGGGATGGCCAGCGCGGCGGTCGGCCCGTTCTACTGCCCGGCCGACCAGCAGATCTACATCGACCTCGGCTTCTACCGCCTCCTCAAGCAGCGTTTCGGCGCCCCCGGCGATTTCGCCCAGGCGTACGTGATCGCGCACGAGGTGGGCCACCATGTCCAGAACCTCGTCGGCACGTCGGCGCAGGTCGAGGAGGCCCGCCGCCGCAGCTCGACCGCCGAGGGCAACGACCTCTCGGTCCGGCTCGAGCTCCAAGCCGACTGCTACGCCGGCGTCTGGGCCCGTAACGCCCACGAGATGTCCGACATGCTCGAGCAAGGCGACCTCGAGGAGGCGATCACCGCCGCCCAGGCCATCGGCGACGACCGCCTCCAGAAGCAGTCCCAGGGCTACGTCGTCCCCGACTCCTTCACCCACGGCACCTCGGCCCAACGCGCCGCCTGGTTCGCCCGCGGCGTCAACGAGGGCAGCCTGGAGGCGTGCGACACGTTCAGCGGGGAGATCGACATCGACGATTAGGGGTGGAACCGGTGCGTTCGCGGCTGGCGAGGCGATCGGGCTGTCGGTGCTGTGCCTGAATGCATCGTCGCGTGCGACAAAGGAGTCTACTCCTCGAGGCGGGGGGGACCGTCCTGCGCAGTTGGCTCGGTGGTCCCGTCCGCCAACAGCCGTTCCACTGCGCCGCGCAAGAGGCGCACTTCGTGGGCCAACTCGCCGATCCGATCGCGGTCGTCCTTCTGAGCCTCGTCGCGATCCCTGCGACCGAGGTAGGCGGCGATTTGGGCGGTCAGTAGCGACGTATAGGCGATACCCAGCAACATGACGGCGGCGCCGACGATTCGACCGGCGGCCGACGAAGGAACGATGTCGCCGTAGCCAACGGTTGTGACCGTCGTGAGCGCCCACCAGAGTGAGTCGCCGATGCGGAGGTTGCCAGCGGGTTCAAACTCGACCACATAGAGCGCTGCCGCGCCGACGGTGACGACCGCTGCCGTCGCCACCGTGACGAACGGCAGGGCGGCAGCGCTGAGCCACCGATCGAAGCCGTGCAGTGAACGCCCGGCACCGACGAGGAGGCGTCCCAGTCGACCAAGTCGTCCCATCCGCGCCAGCGGAGCAAGCCGCCCCAGCCGCGCAAGGCGCACGGCGGACGCGGCTGGGCCTAGTGGTGGAAAACTCACTCCAAGGATGACCAGTGCGAGCCACGCCGAGCGCGTTCTCAACCACGACCGGCCATGTAGACCCAGCTTGGCGACTGCGTCCGCCGCGAATATCGACCAGAGGAGCCAGTTCACCACCGACACGGCCAACTGGTGGCCTGACGCCGCTACCGTGAGTTCGACTGCGATCATCGGGATGACCGCCACCGCAGCGAGGAGTGCAGCGACGTCGGTACGGCTCTCGATTCGCTGCCACAGCATTCGAGTACCCCTCCTGCAAGGTGCGGGAGATGCACCGTGCCGATTCCATCACCGGCCCGCCGCAGTCGCCGACGGCGGTTTCACGGCGCCGCCGGCCAACGTGCGGACGTTAGGGCAGCCGCCGCCCCCGCGCAACCTTGACCCCCTTGCCATCGTAGTGATATCATACTGATGTCCACTCGATGCACAGGGGAGGTGGTTCGATGATCCGTGAGGTCCAGCGCTCGCCGATCGCGGGTATTCCGATGCTGGTGGTGTTGCCGCTGGTGCTCGTGGGCACGATCGCGGCGATGGTCGTGGCGTTCATGGCGGGCCGCGAGGCGGTCGGGGTCGGCCTGTTGCTGGTGGTGGTCGTCGAGTCGATCCTGCTCGGCGGGTTCTTCACCGTGGCGCCCAACGAAGCCCAGGTGCTGCAGCTGTTCGGTCGCTATGTGGGCACCGCCCGCAACGAGGGGCTGCGCTGGGCGAACCCGTTCTACAGCAAGCACAAGATCTCGGTGCGGGTGCGCAACTTCGAGACGCCCAAGCTCAAGGTCAACGACAACCACAGCAACCCGATCGAGATCGCCGCCGTCGTCGTCTGGCGGGTGGTCGACACGGCCGAGGCGATGTTCGAGGTCGACGACTACAAGAACTACGTCGGCGTGCAGAGCGAGGCGGCGCTGCGCAGCCTGGCCAGCGGCTACCCCTACGACGCCCACGACGCCGGCCAGCTGTCGCTGTCGGGCAACACCGCCGACGTCTCGGAGCAGCTCAAGGCCGAGATCCAGGAGCGGCTGGGCAAGGCCGGGGTCGAGGTCATCGAGGCCCGGATCAGCCACCTGGCGTACGCCCAGGAGATCGCTGCCGCGATGCTGCAGCGGCAGCAGGCCAGCGCGATCGTCGCCGCCCGCTACAAGATCGTCGAGGGCGCGGTGGGCATGGTCGAGAACGCGCTCGAGATGCTCGCCGCCGGCAAGATCGTCGACCTCGACGACGAGCGCAAGGCGGCCATGGTCAGCAACCTCCTGGTCGTGCTGTGCAGCGACCGGCACGCCCAGCCTGTGGTCAACACCGGCACCCTCCACAACTGATCGACGCCCGCCCGCGGCGGCCGCCGGACCCCTCCGGCGGCCGCCGCGCCGACCCCGACGCCCGCGGGAGCCAGGAGGCGCCGACGATGGCCGAACGCAAGACCTTCCCGCTGCGGATGGACCCGGCGGTGTTCGACGCCCTCCAGCGTTGGGCCGACGACGAGCTGCGCAGCCTGAACGGCCAGATCGAGTACCTGCTGCGCGATGCGCTGCGGCGGGCCGGGCGGAGCCCGCGCCGCGCCGGCGACGATGCCCAGCCGCCGGTCGACGGTCAAGCCTAGGGAACATCGCCGCGGCGGCCGGTGTACCTCGGTCATGGACGCCCCGCACCGAGAAGGTTCCCTTCGTCCCGACCGCCCCGACCCGATCGCGGCTCCGCGGCCTCGACGACGGTCGCACCGCCGGCGCACCACTCCCGCCGCCACGGCCCTGGCCCTGGCGACCGCGGCGTTGGGCCTCGTCGCCTACCGGCCCGGCGACGCCGTCCCGGCGTCGTCGCGCACCCGCGCCGCGGTCGTCGCCGCCGCCGACCACCTCGCCGTCGCCAACGCCACCACCGCGCCGAGCCTCGACGGCCGCTGCGACGACGTCGGCTACGCCGACACGGTTCGCCGTACGCTCTGGTTGGACTCGACGGCGTCTGACGTCGCCGTCGAGGTCCGCATCGCGCGCACGCCGAGCCAGGTCTACGTCTGCCTGGCCGGCCTGACCGCCGATGCCGGCACGTTCGCCGCCGTCTATCTCGACCCCGACCAGAGCCGCGACGCGGTGGCGCAGGCCGGCGACACGATGGTCTCGGTGTTCCAGCCGGGCACGGCGCCGCCCGTGACGACCCGGCGCGGCAACGGCGCCGGCGACTATGCCGCGTTCACGCCCGCGCCGGGCGCGGTCTCGGGCGCGAGCGCCGCCGCCGGCGCCGGCCGTTGGGACGCCGAGTTTCGGGTCGCGGTGTCGTTTCTCGGCGGCGACGGCCACGGCATCGGCATGGCCGCCGCCGAGATGTGGGCCGGAGGCTCGCCCGGCAACGACAAGCTCTGGCCGGCCGATGCGATATGGAACGCGCCCAGGAGCTGGGCGGCGGCCGAGCTCGACATCCGCGCCCGCCGGGCCGTCGGCAGCGCCGACGCCGACGCGTTCATCCGCCGCACGTACGACACGGGCGACACCACCAACTTCGGGGGTCTGCCGAGCCTGATCGTCGGCTCGCGGTCGATGGGCGACTTCTACTTCACGTGGCGCAGCCTGCTGCACGTCGCCCGCCCGGCCCTGCCGCCCGGCAGCACCGTCGTGGCCGCGACGCTCGAGCTCTGGCAGACCAGCGGCGACAGCCCGGACGGCCAGGCCGTCGGCATCGAGGCGTGCCGCGCCGCCACCGACTGGTCCGAATCGGGCGTCCACTGGAACAACCAGCCCAACGTCGGCACCCCGTGCGTCGTCGCGTCCGTCGGCCGCGCCGCGAACGCCTGGGTGCAGTGGGATGTCACGACGTTCGCCGAAGGGTGGTACGGCGGGCAGGCCGATCGCGGCGTCCGGCTGCGGCGCGCCGGCGACGAGGCGGCCGCCCAGCACCGGCGCGACTTCGCCAGCCGAGAAGACCCCGATGCCGCGCGCCGGCCGCGGCTCGTGGTGCAGTACCTGGCGCCCGCCACGGCGACCTCGTCTGCCACGGCGACGACGACGCCCACGACGTCGACGCCGACGCGTTCGGCGACGCCCCGGCCGCCCACGCCACTCAGCCCGACCGCGCCCCCGCCGACACCGACGACGGCCGGGACGATCGTCATCGCCACCGACGAGCCCGCGACCCCGTCGCCGACGCCGACGGTCGTGCTGCCGGCACCGACCGACCTCACCTGCGAGGCGATCGCAGGCACGATCCCGGCGATCGCCTTGGCCTGGGCCGACCACTCGTTCGAAGACGCCTTCCACGTCGAGCGCTCCGACGCCGGCGGCGCCTGGGCGACGATCGCGACGCTCGGCGCCAACACGACCGCCTTCGTCGATCGGGCGGTCGTCGCCAACACGCCGTACGCCTACCGGGTCTTCGCCTACTTCGATGCGTCGGGTCGGCGCTCCGGCGCCAGCAACACGACCGTCTGCGCCGTCGGCACGCCGCGGACGCCGCCGCGCAACCTGAGCTGCGAGGCCCGCGACTTCGACGGCGGCCGGCGGTGGGGCATGTCGCTGTCGTGGCTCAACGACGTCGCCTACGACCGCTACGTCGTCGAGCGTGCCGTCGGCGACGGGGGCTTCGCGGCGCTGCCGGGCGCCGTCGACCATCCGGGCCGCACCGCCGCCGACAGCAACGTGCCGAGCGGGCAGTCGGTGTCCTACCGCGTACGCGGCCACATCGTGGCGACCGACAGCTACTCGGAGTACAGCGCGGTCGCCACCTGCTCAACGTTCGCCCGGCCGAGCGACGCGCCGGTCTTGTACTGCCAGGGCGTCGAGCTAGCCGCCAAGGCCCTGCCGCAGAATTGGGGCCTGTTCGTCTGGTGGGAGCGGCTGACCGGCACGGCCAGCCACATCCACCTCGAGCACGAGACCGGTGGCGCCTGGTCGGAGATCGGCGAGCTCGAAACGGCGCGCGCCGGCTACCTCCTCGGCGACCAGGAGCCCGCCTTCCGCCAGGGCGACGTCGTGAGCCTGCGCGCCCGGTCGCACCGGCACGGGGCCGAACCGCAGTTCTCGGTGTACTCCGAGCCGATCGCGTGCACGGCCCGGTTCGATCGCCGGCCGGTGATCATCGTCCCCGGCTACGGCGGGAGCCAGTTGACGTCGTGCTACGACCAGTCGCGCGGGAGCATCGACTACGACGAGTTCGACGACGTCTGGCTGCCGCAGGGCATCGACATCACCGACATCCTCAACGGCTACTTCGACATGCTCGGCCTCGGCGACGACGGCCGGACGCCGCCGACCACGCGCGACGGCCGGCCGGCGTGCCTCAGCGTGCGCACCGACCACGACGGTCGCGACGGCACGATGATGCGGCTCCAGCTGTCGTGGCTCGTCAAGTCGATCGTCGACGACGACATCCTCGAGGGAATGCACGGCTATCTCAAGGACCTCGGCTACCGCGACGGCGTCGACCTGTTCTTCCTGCCGTACGACTTCCGGCAAGGCGTCGGGTACGGCGCCGAGGTCCTGGACGCCGGCATCGCGGCGGTCAGAGCCAGAACCGGCGCCGACCAGGTCGACATCGTCGCCCACAGCATGGGCGGGTTGGTGGCGCGGCGGCGGGTGCTCGACGTGGGCGGCGACGGCATCCGCCAGATCATCACGCTCGGGACGCCCTTCCTCGGCGCCCCCAAGGCCACGGCCAACCTCGTCCACCCCGGCGACCTCAGCTACGCGCTCGAGGACAAGCTCCGCTACTGGCTCGACATCGAGCCGTCGCGGCTGCTCGGGTTCATCCGGACCTGGCGCGGCACCTACAACCTCGTCCCGTCGCCGCTGGCGTTCGGCGATCCCGAGGGCACCGGGCGTGGCGGGCCGCACGTCCGGGTGAGGGCGCGCAACGCCGCCACCGACGAGTTGCTCGATCCCGAGCAGACGACGGCTTACCTGGTCGCGGCGTCGTCGGCGCGGCTGCTCGACGAGGGCCAGGCCGAGGTCGACCGCCTCGGCGACCTGTCGATCGAGCGCGACGTGCCGATCCAGCACGTCGTCGTCGGCACCGGCATCGCCACCGTCGGCGAGGTCTACGACGGCTGGCGCTGGCTCATCGACCCATCCGGCGACGACGACGCGCTCGTTCACTACACCCAGGGCATGCCGACGGCGTGCGGCGACGGCACGGTGCCGATGGACAGCGCGCTGGGCGCGAACTCGCTCGACCTCGACCGGCTCGGCCGCCTCCACCTCGTGCGCTACGTCGAGCACATGGCGCTGCCGACGCACCGGCAGGTCCAGGTCCTTGTCGGCCTGCTGCTCGAGGGCAAGCAGGTGCCGCGTCGGATTTGGAACGACAGCGACGACGACCGCGACGCGCACGGCTCCGATGCCTGCTACGATCGCGCCCACGACATCGCCCGGGCGCTGCGTCCGACGCGCGACGGCAGCGGATCGCTCGCCTTCGCGCAGGCCGGCGGCGCGCCGCGCATCCGGGTCGAGGTGCTGGGCGATGTGTCGGTCGTCGTCACCGATGCGCTCGGTCGGACGGCGCCCAGCGCCCGCCGGCCGGGTCTGGGCGCGGGCGACGGCATCCCCCGCCTGGCGCGGACGGTCGGTCGTCACGCGACGCTGCTCGACTTCGAGGCGACGTCGACCTACACGCTGGCGGTGCGCAGCCTGATGCCGCGCGGACTGGTCCAGGTGCGCGTCTCGGCCGTCGAGGGCACGACGACGGCGCAGGCGATCGTGTACGAGACCGCCGCGGTCGGGTCGACGTCGGTCCTGACGCTGTCATTGCCGCTGCCGGCGCTCGCCCTGCCCGCCGCCGACCCGGTGCTGCGGCTGCGCCGCGACCCGGCCTCGGACCTCGTCGCCATCCGCCCACTGGCGCGGCTGCGCGGCGCCGAGACGTCCGACGCGGTCGGCCCCGCCGTCACGCTGCGCGTCGACGCGGCCCGTCGCGTCACCGTCTCCGCAGCCGACGACCCCGGTGGCGCCGGGCTGCACGACGTCTATGTGAGCACCGACCCGCGGCAGCGCGACTTCCGGCCGTATCGCGGTCCGTTCGCGTTGACCACGGCGGGCGACTTCGTCTCGGCGTACGCCATCGACCGCGCCGGCAACAGCTCGCTGCCGCTGGCCACCACCGTTCGCACGCTCTACCTGCCGCGGCTCGTCCGGCCGGCGGACCGCTGACGCGCACCTTGTGTCCCCCGCCCCCCGCCCGTATCATCCCGCCCCATGCCCGTCCTCCACTCGCACGCCCAGCCGTCGTCGCCCGAGTTCCGGGCCAACGACGCGCACAACCGCGCCCTGGCCGCCCAGCTGCACGAGCGCCAGGCGCGCATCGCCACCGCGCGCAGCCCCAAGGCGCTGGCGCTTCTGCGCGAGCGCGGCAAGCTGCCGGTGCGCGAGCGGATCGAGGCCGTGCTCGACCCCGACACGCCGTTCCTCGAGCTTTCGCCGCTGGCCGCGTTCGGCGTTTACGACGACGAGTCGCCCGGCGCCGGCATCGTCACCGGCATCGGCCGCATCCACGGGCGCGAGTGCCTGATCGTCGCCAACGACCCGACCGTGAAGGGCGGCACGTACTACCCGCTGACGGTCAAGAAGCACGTCCGCGCCCAGGACATCGCCCGCGAGAACCGACTGCCGTGCGTCTACCTCGTCGACTCCGGCGGCGCCTTCCTGCCGCGCCAGGACGAGGTCTTTCCCGATCGCGACCACTTCGGGCGCATCTTCTTCAACCAGGCCCGGATGAGCGCGCTGGGCATCCCGCAAATCGCCGCCGTCCTCGGCAGCTGCACCGCCGGCGGCGCCTACGTGCCGGCGATGAGCGACGAGGCGATCATCGTCCGCGGCAACGGCACGATCTTCCTGGGCGGCCCGCCGCTCGTGAAGGCCGCCACCGGCGAGGTCGTCAGCGCCGAGGACCTCGGCGGCGCCGACGTCCACACCCGGTTGTCGGGCGTCGCCGACCACTTCGCCGAGGACGAGCCGCACGCGCTCGAGCTCGTGCGGCAGGTCGTGGGCCAGCTGAACCGCCGCCCGGCCCCCTACCCCGTGGCGCGCCAGACGCCCGAGCCGCCGCTGTACGACCCGGCCGAGCTCTACGGCATCGTCCCGGCCGACGCCCGCGTCACCTACGACGTGCGCGAGGTCATCGCCCGCATCGTCGACGGGTCGCGTCTCGACGAGTTCAAGGCCCGCTACGGACCGACCGTGGTCTGCGGCTTCGCCCACATCTGGGGCATCCCGGTCGGCATCGTCGCCAACAACGGGCTGCTGTTCAGCGAGTCGGCGACCAAGGTGGCCCACTTCGTGCAGCTGTGCGGCCAGCGCGGCACGCCGCTGCTCTTCCTGCAGAACATCGCCGGCTTCATGGTCGGCCGGGCGTACGAGACCGGCGGCATCGCCCGCGACGGCGCCAAGATGGTCACCGCGGTGAGCACCGTGCCCGTCCCGCGGCTGACGCTGTTCATCGGCGTCTCGCACGGCGCCGGCAACTACGCCATGGTCGGCCGCGGCTACGACCCGCGCTTCCTGTTCACCTGGCCCAACAGCCGCATCAGCGTCATGGGCGGCGAGCAGGCGGCCACGGTGCTCTGGACGGTGAACCAGGACGGCCGCGAGCCGCTGCCGGCCGAGCGCGAGGCGGCGTTCAAGCAGCCGATCCTCGACCAGTACGACCACGAGGGCAGCCCCTACTACGCCACGGCCCGGCTGTGGGACGACGGCATCATCGACCCCGCCGACAGCCACGCCGTCCTGGGCCTGGCGCTCTCGGCCACGCTGAACGCGCCGCCGCCCGAGGGCGGCTACGGCGTGTTCCGGATGTAGCGCCGAGCGCCGTCGATGCCCGACCGCGCCACCGGCCCCCACGCCGACGCCCCCGCCCGCCCCGGCGACGGGGCCGCCCCGCCGGCCCACGTGGCCGTCGCCCGCGCCGGCGACGTGGCTACGGTGACGATCGACCGGCCCGACGTCCACAACGCGCTCTCGGACCAGACGATCGACGAGCTGACGGCGGCGTTCGAGCGGCTCGGCGGCGACGACGGCGTCCGCTTCGTCGTCCTCGCCGCGGCAGGCAAGCACTTCTCGGCCGGCGCCGACCTGGCCTACATGCGCGCCATCGCCCACCAAGGCCACGCCGCCAACGTCGCCGGCGCCTACGCCCTGGCCGACATGCTCGCCGCGATCCGCGACTGCCCCAAGCCGGTCGTCGCTCGCGTCCAGGGCGCGTGCATGGGCGGCGGCGTCGGCCTGATCGCCGCCTGTGACATCGCCGTCGCCGCCGACGACGCCCGCTTCGCGCTGTCCGAGGCGCGGCTGGGCATCGTGCCGGCCGTGATCTCGCCGTTCGTGCTGCCGCGCATCGGCGTCGCCGCAGCGCGCGAGCTGTTCCTGACCGCCGAGGTGTTCGATGCGCCCCACGCCGCGCGCATCGGCCTGGTGAGCCGCGTCACGGCGCGCGACGGCCTCGACGCCGGCGTGGCCGAGCGGCTGGCGGCGCTGCGGGCGGCAGGCCCCGAGGCGCAGGCCTGCGCCAAGCGCCTCATCCGCCGCGTCTGGGACGATCCCGCCGGCGCGCGCGACTTCACGGCGCAGACGATCGCCGAGCGCCGCGCGTCGGCCGAGGGGCAGGAGGGAATGGCGGCCTTCCTCGAGCGGCGGCCGCCGCGGTGGCTCGCGGCGCCGGACGCCGCGGACGAGGGCCGCTGATGCCGACCGTCCTCGTCGCCAACCGCGGCGAGATCGCCCGCCGCATCGTCTGCGCCGCGCACGACCTGGGCTGGCGGGCCGCCTGCGTCGCCTCCGACGCCGATCGCGACGCCGTCTGGCACCAGGCGGCGGACACCGTCGTCGCGCTGCCCGGCGCGACCGCCACCGAGACGTACCTGCGCGCCGACCGGATCCTGGACGCCGCGCGCCGCGTCGGGGCCGACGTGATCCACCCCGGCTACGGCTTCCTGTCGGAGCGCCCCGGCTTCGCCGACGCCTGCGCCGCAGCGGGCATCGCCTTCGCCGGCCCGACCGCCGACGCGATGCGCCAGCTCGGCGGCAAGGTGCCGGCGGTCGAGCTGGCCCGCCGGGCCGGCGTGCCGACGGTGCCGGGCGTGAGCGGCGTCGGACTGGGGGACGACGACCTGGCCGCGGCGGCGGATCGCCTCGGCTACCCGGTCCTGATCAAGGCCTCGGCCGGCGGCGGCGGCCGCGGGATGCGGCGCGTCGACGAAGCGGCCACGTTCGCCGACGCCCTGGCCGCGGCCAAGGCCGAGGCCCGCTCGGCGTTCGGCGACGACACCGTGCTCCTCGAGCGCTACTTCCCCCGCGCGCGCCACGTCGAGGTCCAGGTCCTGGGCGACGGCGACGGGCGCGTCCTGCACCTCTACGAGCGCGACTGCTCGGTGCAGCGGCGCTACCAAAAGATCCTCGAGGAGGCGCCGGCGCCGCACCTGCCGGCGGCGCAGCGCGACGCCCTGACCGCCGCCGCGGTTCGCCTGGCCGAGGCGGTGCGCTACCGCTCGGCCGGCACCGTCGAGTTCCTGGTCGACCCGACCGCCGCGCCGCCGGGCGGCTTCTACTTCCTGGAGATGAACACGCGGCTGCAGGTCGAGCACCCGGTGAGCGAGCTCGTCACCGGCCTCGACCTGGCGGCCTGGCAGCTGCGGCTGGCCGCGGGCGAGCCGCTGGCGGTGGCCCAAGCCGACGTGGCGCTGCGCGGCCACGCCATCGAGGCGCGGCTGTACGCCGAGGACCCGGCGCAGGGCTTCCTGCCGTCGATCGGGCGGCTGACCCAGTACCGGCCGCCGGCCGGCCCCGGCATCCGCGTCGACGACGGTGTGGCGACCGGCAGCGAGATCACGCCGCACTACGACGCGATGATCGCCAAGGTGATCGCGGCCGGCGCCGACCGCGGCGAGGCGCTCGCCCGGCTGCGGCGGGCGCTGGCGGAGACGGTCGTCCTGGGCGTCACGACGAACCTCGACTACCTCCAGGCGATCGCCGGCCACGAGGCGTTCGCGGCCGGCGCGGTGCACACGAAGTTCCTCGACGAGCACCTCGCCGGCTGGCGCGGGGGCGACGTCGCCGCCGACGACGCCTGGCTGGCTGCGGCGGCGTTCGAGCGGCTCGGCAGCGTCGGCGCGGTCGTGGACGGGTCGGCGGCGGGCGACGGCCCGGCCGCCGCCGTCGACGCCGCGCCATGGGCGCGCCTGGGCGGCTGGCGGAACGTTCGCGTCGGCGGCGACGGCCGATGAAGATCACGTTGCGTCTCGGCGACGGCGTACGCACGGCCGAGGTGCTGCGGCGCGACGGCCGGATCATCGTCCGCCTCGGCCCGCCGGCCGGTGCCGACGGGATCCCGCCGCCGGTGCCTGACGCGGCGCCGGCCGTCGCGCTGACGCCGCGCGCCCTCGGCGATGGCCGCTGGATCCTCGAGCGCGACGACGGCCGCCGGATCGCGCTCGCCGGCGTGGCGCAGGGCACTGAGCGCCAGCTGTGGGTTGCCGGACGAACCCTACGGGCGACGCGCATCGTCGCCGGCGGCGGGCCGCGGCCGGCGGACGGCGCCGGCCTGGCGGCCACGATCCCATCCGTCGTCCTCGACGTCCTCGTCGCGCCCGGCGACCGGGTGGCCGAGGGCGACAAGCTGGTGCTGCTCGAGTCGATGAAGATGGTGGTGCCGATCGTGGCGCCCTTCGACGGCACCGTGGCGGCCGTAGCGTGCGCCAAGGGCGACGCCGTCGGGCCCGGGGTGCCGCTCGTCCAGCTCGAGGCCGACGTCGCCGGAGCCGCGCCATGACGGCGGCGTCGAGCGTCGACCCGGTCACGGCGCTGTCGGGCGGCGAGGCGGCGGCGCTGGCGGCCGCGGCAGCGCCGGCCGCGCTGCCCGATACCGTCGAGATCGTCGAAGTCGGCCCGCGCGACGGGCTGCAGAGCATCGCCCGCCACGTCCCGACGGATGTCAAGATCGCGCTGATCCAGCGGCTGGCCGCGCTGGGCTTCCGGCGCATCGAGTGCGTCAGCTTCGTCCACCCGACGGCCGTGCCGCAGATGGCCGACGCCGAAGCGGTGCTGGCCGGCATCGACCGGGGGGGCGACGCGCGCCGGGCCCGGCTCGTCGGCCTGGTCCCCAACGTGCGGGGCGTCGAGCGGGCGCTGCGCGCCGGCGGCCTCGACGAACTCAACTTCGTCCTGTCGGGCACCGAGAGCCAGAACGAGCGCAACCTGCGCCAATCGATCGCCGCCTCGCTGGCCTCGCTGGCGGAAGCCGCGGCCCTCGCCCGCAGCGCCGGCCTGCCGCTGCGGGCCACGATCTCCACCGCCTTCGGCTGCCCGTTCGAAGGCTACGTCCCGCCGGACCGCGTGCTCGACCTCGCCCGCCGCTGCGCCGACGCCGGCGCGGCCGAGGTCTGCCTGGGCGACACGACTGGGATGGCGGTGCCGACCCAGGTCTACCGGCTGTTCGCGGCGCTGCGGCTCCGGCTGCCCGCGGTTCCGCTGGCCGTCCACCTCCACAACACGCGCGGCTCGGGCGCCGCCAACCTGGTGGCCGCGCTGCACGCCGGCGTGCGCATCGCCGATGCGTCGATCGGCGGCCTGGGCGGCTGCCCGTTCGCGCCCGGCGCCACCGGCAACATCTGCACCGAGGACACCGTCCACATGCTCGAGGGCTCCGGCGTCGCCACCGGCATCGACCTCGACGGCCTGATCGACGCGGCGCGCGCGTTCGAGCCGCAGATCGGGGTGCACCTGCCGGGGCAGGTCCTGCGCGCCGGCTCGTCGCTGGCGGCGCTCAGGCCGGCTGCGCCGTAACCGTCCGGTCGTCCGCCCCGCTGTGGGCTACGGGCAGGGCGCCACCGACGCCGGCCAGGCGTTGTAGCTGCCGGTCTCGCGCCGCTTGCCGTTGCCGACGAGGAACGTAAACGTCCCATGGGCGGCGTCGGAGGTGTCGAACGTGCCGCGGATCGTGGCGTCGTTCGTCACCCGGACGTCGCAGCCGGGCACCGGGCACGGCGGCCGGAAGCAGCGCGGCGGCCCGCCGGGCGTTCGGATCGGGTCCGGGCCGGGACGCCGGTCCTCGCACTCCATGATCGTCCGGTCGCGGCGGTGGATCCACTTCGCGTCGGCGATCGGCACGGTGGCGGCCGACGATTCGCCGGCGCTGAAGCTACCGCCCGGACCGCTGATCGTGACGCCGCTGACGTAGCGGCCGTCGGCGGTGACAAAGAACTGGGCCCGCCCGCCGTCGTCCGTCACGCCGCACCAAGCGCCGCTGATCGGCGTCGGCGGCGGCGCCTTGGCGGCGCGGGCCGAGCCGCCGGCGGCCGCCGCTCCGAGCCCGGCCGCGAACAGCGCCGCTGCGGCGGCCGCACCCGGCCGCTTCCAGATTCCGCGCCACGTCCGGATCGTCATCGCTTGCTCCTTGCGGTCCGTGTCGTCGGCCGTCCGACGGCGTCGCACGGTCCCCGCAACTGTAGCACCGCCGCCACCCGGCGTCGACCCGGCTGCGATCGCTCCGAGCGCGACAATGAGTCGAGTGTGGGAGCGAGTCGACGTCCCTGGTGGCGGCGGTCGATGGCGTGGGACACCGGCCGTGCGGCGGGGGTTCCGCGATCCGGCGCCGGTCGGGCGTATCCGAGGGCGAAGCTGGGCCGATATAATACGTAACCGGTCGGCCGACGGCTGACCGCGATGCCGCACGGGCGCAGGAGGTGGTCGACGATGGCGAGGATGCGCTGGATTCCGAGCGGGGCGATCGCGCTGCTCCTGGCGGCGGGCGCCGCCCGCGGTGGCGGCAGCGCCGCGGCGGCCACCCCGCCGCGCGACCAGAAGATGCCGGCCCTGGCGTTCATGACAAACCCGCAGGCCCGCAGCGAGGTCGAGCAGCTCAACGACTACTTCGCCGTCTGGATCGAGGACCGCGGCGGCGGTGGCGAGATCTACGGCAAGCGCCTGTTCGGCAACGGCCTGCCCAACGGCGGTCCCGATCGGGCCGGCATCCAGGTCGTGCGCGAGCCGCAGGGGCCGGGGCGCAATGCCGAGCCGCACGGCGAGCGCGTCGATCCGGACCTGGTGTGGAACGGCCAGCAGCTCGAGCTGCTGCTCGTCTGGTCCGAGTTCACCGGCGAGGCGAACGGCTGGGACATCTTCGGCGTGCGCGTCAGCCCGGCCGGTTACTCGCAGGGCTCCCCCAAGCTGCTCGTGACCGGCCCCGGCGACCAGCAGCACCCCGACGTCGCCATCCAAGCCACCGAGCGGGCCGACAACACCGACTACATCCTGGTCTACGACGACAACGAGCGCGACCTCGACCGCATCATGGCGCGCAAGATCCGCTTCAACGGCATCCCCAACGGCAAGCCCTACCAGGTCTTCGCCGGCGAGACCTGGAACGCGACCGACCCGACGACGAACGGCAGCGCCGTCGCCTGGGTCGACGACCGCGGCGAGACGACCGACATCTACAGCATCCGGCTCCGCAACGGTCTGCCCTACGGCAGCGACGACCGGCTGACGGGCACCGAGGACGACGACTTCAACCCGAACTACGGCTCGGGCGGCCTGGTCTGGAACGTCTACGACCCGGCCACGGCCAACGACATCGTCGGCCTCGAGGTCTACGACAACAACCGCACCCGCGGCCCCACGTTCGGCATCCGCGTCCCGCCGGCGAACCAGTCGTGGCCGATCCTGGTCAACGGCCTGCTGCTCTACAGCGACGACCGCTCCGGCAACCTCGACCTCTATGCGATCCGGACCGCCAACGTCCGGTACCAGCGCGGCAACGAGATCGCGGTCGTCAAGGAATAGCCGCGGCTGGCGGCTGCTCGACAGCCGCTGACAGGTTTTGACAGTCCCCGCACGGCATCGTTGGCGCCGTTGCGATCGCCGGCCGCTGGGCGGTCGGGTCGCGCGGCAACACGAAGGGTGGGGGACGAACATGACCGTGCACCTGCTGCGGCGGGACAACCGACGAACCTTCCTGGGCGGCCTCGTCCGCCCGTCCGATCCGCCGGCCGCCCGGCCGGCCGTGCGCGGCGCCGCCCGCGACGACGCGGGCGCCCGCGCGACCGCCGGCCCAGGGCCGGACGGCGACGGCGCGGACGCGCTCGAGCGGGCCGTGGCGACGCGCTCGAGCCGCCTGCCGGGCTTCCACCGGCTGTCGACGGCGCAGCGGCGGGCCGTGCTGGCCCGCTGGGCGGGGCTGGGCGACGACGAGGTGGCGGCGCTCGGCGGCGGCGCAATGACCGTCGAGCGGGCGGCGGCGATGATCGAGAACGCCGTCGGCGTCTTCGGCTTGCCGCTGGGCATCGCCACGAACTTCGTCGTCGACGGCCGCGACGTCCTGGTGCCGATGGCGGTCGAGGAGCCGTCGGTGGTGGCGGCCGCCAGCTATGGCGCGCTGCTGGCCCGCCACGGCGGCGGCTTCACGACCGACGCCGACGCGCCGGTGATGATCGGCCAGGTGCAGATCCTCGACCTGCCGGACGACGACCTCGAGGCCGCCGCCGGCCGGATCCTGGCCGAGCGCGACGCACTGCTGGCCGTCGCCCACCGCCAGAGCCGCAGCCTGCCGCGCCTCGGCGGCGGCGCCAAGGACCTCGTCGTCCGCACCTTCCCGTCGACGCCGGTCGGGCCGATGATCGTGGTCCACCTCCACTACGACGTTCGCGACGCCATGGGCGCCAACGCCGTGAACACCGCCTGCGAGGCCCTCGCGCCCCACCTGGCGGCGGCCAGCGGCGGCCGCGTCGTGCTGCGGATCCTGTCCAACCTGGCCAGCGAGCGGTGCGTGCGGGCCCGCTGCCGCATCCCGGCCGCGGCCCTGGCGCGCGACGGCCGCGACGGCCGCGACGTCGCGCGCGGCATCGTCGAGGCCAACGCCCTGGCCGTTGTCGACCCCTGGCGCGCCGCGACGCACAACAAGGGCATCTTGAACGGCATCGACCCCGTCGTCATCGCCACCGGCAACGACTGGCGCGGCGTCGAGGCCGGCGCCCATGCCTGGGCCGCCCGCGATGGCCACTACCGCGGCCTGACCGACTGGCGGATCGACGACCGCGGCGACCTCGTCGGTGCGCTCGAGCTGCCGCTGGCGCTGGGCACCGTGGGCGGTGGGACGCGCGCCCAGCCGCAGGCGGCGCTGGCGCTCAAGATCCTGGCGGTGTCCGGCGCCCAGGACCTCGCGCGCGTCGTGGCGGCGGTCGGGCTGGCCCAGAACCTGTCGGCGCTGCGGGCCCTGGTCTCGGAGGGCATCCAGGACGGCCACATGGCGCTCCACGCCCGCCAGCTGGCGCTGGCCGCCGGCGCGGCGGACCACGAGGCCGACGCGGTCGCCGAGGCGATCGTCGCCGAGGGCGCGATCCACGCCGAGCGGGCCACCGAGGTGCTGGCGACGATGCGGGCGGCCGTGCCGGCCTGACGGACCGACCGGTCAGCGGCTGCCGAGCCAGAGCTCCATCCGCTCCAGCGTGCGCTGCGGCTCGAAGCCGGCCGCGACGAGCGCCGCGCGCAGCGGGCTGTCCTGGACGGCGACATCGGCCTCGACGGGCGTGCCCGGCGCCGCCGACAGGCAGGCCAGCGCCGCCTCGACGAGCGCGACCTCGACGCGGCCGCGCCACGCGGGGTCGACGACGACGTCGAGGCGGTGGACGCCGCCGTGGTGGTACGCATCGACGACGGCCAAGGCCCGGACGTCGCCGTCGGCCACCGCCGCCCAGCGGTGCCGGGTGCGGCCGTGGAGCCAGTCGTCGAGGCGGCCCTTGAGCGCGCCGCGGCGCGCCGTCTGCCGCACCAGGGACGGCGGGCCGGCGCGACCGGCGTCGCCCGAGCGCGCCACGAGGTGCGCCACCCGCCCCGGCGCGGCCCGCCGCCACGGCCGCACCGCGACCGATGGACCGTCGTCGCCGTCCCGTCCGGTCCGCTCGGTGCGCGCGGCGCTCTGGGCGCCGCCCGGCAGCCGCAGCAGCGTCGAGGCGCCCACGACGCGGAAGCCGAGCCGCTCGTAGAGGGCCTTGGCGGCCGCGTTCGTGTCGCGGACCTGCAGCTGGACGCGCCGCGCACCGCGCTGGCGGGCGCCGCCCAGCGCCTCGGCCATGAGCCGGTCGGCGATGCCGCGGCGTCGGTAGAGCGGGTGGGTGACGACGTTGGCGATGACCCAGCTGTCGGGCCCGGCGCGCAGCACGCTGACGTTGCCGATCAGGCGGCCGGCCTCGTAGAGCACGTAGCCGCCCAGCCCGTCGACGGCGCCCGGCACGAGCCGCAGCGCCAGGCCGACGAGCGGTCCCGCCGCCGACAGCGCCGCCAGGTCCTTGAGCCAGCGCCGATCGCGCTCCTCGAGGTCGTCGCCGAAGCCGAGCTCGAGCAGGGCGATGACGGCCGCGAGGTCGCGGCCGGCGTCGAAGCGCAGCAGGCCGTCCGGCGACCGGCCGAGCCGATCGGCGGCGCCCGCGCCGGTCATGGGCGGGCGGCGGCGTCGGCCGGCGCCACCGGCTGGGCGCCGGCGCTCGAGACCACGTAGCGGTACGTCCGGCCGCGGGCCATGAGCCAGACGTCGAGGACCCCGGGCGCCCCGGCGGCCTCATCGTCGGCGCGCGTGACGGCGATGGAGGACATGGGCAGCGAGAGGCGCGCGGCCAGGTGGTCGCGGGCCAGCAGGACGGCCGGCTGCCAGGCCGCGGGCACCGGCAGCTTGGCGCGGGCGCTCACGGCGCGCCGCCGCCGTGGGCACCGTCGGCGCGCCCGGCGTCCCCGCCGTCGCCCTCGTCGTCCCCTTCGTCGTCCTCGTCGGCCTCCCACGAGATGATCCAGGCGCACAGGCCGGCCACCAGGACGGTGGCGAAGGCCAGCCAGAACCACTGTCGGCCGGAGAGCGTATCGACGTCGCGGGCCGAGTAGCCGACGATGGCGACCATGCCGACGGCCAACACGGCCCAGGTGACCAAGTTCGGATGGCGGTGGATCCAGGCCATAGAGCGCTCCGCGGGCTGCGTCGGCGGGCTGCCGGCCGGCGCGGCGGCCCTCAGCGGGCCCGACCGCTCGGCGCCGACCGGCGCGCCACCCGAAGCCGCGCCCAGGCCGCCTCGAGTTGGGCGGCGGTGGCGTCGGGTGGTCCTGTATTGTCGATCACCTCGGTCGCGGCCGCAAGGCGCGGCGCCAGCGGCGGCGCGGCGGCCATCCGGCGCGCGATCTCGGCCGGCCCCCAGCCCCGGACCGTCAGCCGCGCCGCCCGCGCCGGGGCTGCCGCCACGACGAGCCAGACGCCGTCGCACCGCTCCGCCAGCCCGGCCTCGACGAGCTTGACCGCCTCGACGACCGCGACGTCGGCCTCGACACCGCCCCACCACGCGTCGATGACGGCGGCGACGCGCGGGTGGAGGATGGCTTCCAGCGCCGCCAGCGCCGCCGGGTCGCCGAACACGACCGCCGCCAGGGCGGCGCGGTCGATGCCGCCGCCGGGCGCGACGGCCGGGCCGAAGCGCTCGGCGACGGCGGCGCGGACCGCGGGGTCGTCGGCCAGCAGCGCGTGCACCACGGCATCGGCGTCGATCGCCGCCGCGCCGGCCGCCTCGAGCCAGCGGCGCACCGTCGACTTGCCGGCGCCGACGTCGCCCGTCAGGCCCAGGCGAAAGGGGCGCGGCGCGGCCACCGCCGGCTGGCCCGCCGCCGCGCCCGGTCTCCGTTCGCTCAGCGCCAGCCGACCGGCCCGTAGCGGCCGAGGTTCACGGTCACCAGGGCCAGGTCGGCGGGGTCGATGCAGCCGCTGCCGTCGAGGTCGACATGGGCGGCATACGCCGCGCCGCCGACGCAGGCGCCGTAGCGCAGCTGCACGACGAGCGAGTCGAAGGCCGTCACGCGCTGGTCGACGTGGGTGTCGCCGCTCGGGAGCTGGACGGCCGGCAGCTGCGTGGTCGCCCCGGCGAAGACGGACGCCTGGACGGCGGCGTCGAGGTAGCCGTAGCGGCGCGCCCGCACCGTCTTGTAGCCGGCGGCGATGCCACGGACCGTGAACGATCCGTCGTCGGCCGTGACGGCGACCGGCGCGCCGTTCACGTAGATCGTCGTGCCGCCGTGCAGGGCGCGGCCCTGCAGCGTGACGCGGCTGGTCAGCATCCCGCCGCCGGTGGCGGCCGTCGCCGAGGGCGCGGCGAGACGGGTCGGGGTGCGGGTCGCCGTGGGCCGGGCGGTCGCGGTGCGCGTCGCCGTCCGCAGCACGAACGTCGCCGTCGGCGGAACGCGCGTGGCGGTGGGCGCCGGCGCCGCGGCGGTGCGGGTGGCCGTGCGCGTCGACGTCGGCGTGGCCGCGGGCGGCGGAGCGCCGACCGGCGTGGCCGCGCTGCGGCTGTTGGCGACGATCGCAGCCCAGTAGTGGCGCCGCGGCCGCCCGTCGCAGGCCACGTAGGCGACGCCGATGTCGCGGTACGTCGCGCTCGTCAGGATCGTCCAGTGCGGCGGCGAGCCGTGCCAGCCGTCGACGATGTCCTGGGCGGTCGGGAATCCCTGGCCGATCGTCTCGCCGACGGCGAACCAGCTGTAGCCGGCGGCCGTGACCCGGCCGCCGGGCGTCGAGCCGCCGCTGCCGGTATGGGACAGCGTCTGGTTGGCGCACATCCAGGTGGCGTGGCCCTCGGCGGCGTTGAAGAGCCGCACGTCGCTGCCCAGCGGGCCGCGGCCGAGCGCAGCGCGCTCCTGGTTGAGCAGCGTGATCACGCTGAGCTCGGCGGGCGTGGCGTCGGCGCGCGCGGCGCGGGCGCCCGCGAGGGCCAGCGCCACGCCGAGGGCCGCGGCGAGCGCCGATCGGCGCCGGGGCAGTGCGGTCATCGTGCACTCCTGGGGGCTCGGCGGCCGGGGGCTGGCCGCCGCTAGGCGATGACGGATCCGCCGCCGGAAGGTTACGGCGAGTCGGCGAACGCCTCGACCGGCGGGCAGGTGCAGACGATGTGGCGGTCGCCGTAGACGTTGTCGATGCGGGCCGACGGCGGCCAGAACTTGTGCGCGCGCAGCCACGGCGCCGGGAAGGCGGCCTCGGCGCGGCTGTACGGCCGGGTCCACGCGTCGGCCGTCACGGCGGCGGCGGTGTGCGGCGCGTGCCGCAGCGGGCTGTCGGCGGCGGCCAGCGCGCCCGACTCGATGCGCCGCACCTCGTCGCGGATGGCGATCATGGCGTCGCAGAAGCGGTCGAGCTCAGCCAGCGGCTCGCTCTCGGTCGGCTCGATCATGAGCGTGCCGGCCACCGGCCACGACATCGTCGGGGCGTGGAAGCCGTAGTCGATGAGCCGCTTGGCGACATCCTCGGGCTCGATGCCGGCCGGCTTGAGCCCGCGGAGATCGACGATGCACTCGTGGGCCACCCGCCCGCCGGCGCCGGTGTAGACGATCGGGTAGTGCGGCGCCAGGCGGTGGGCGATGTAGTTCGCGCTCAGGATCGCCACCCGCGTCGCCTCGGTCAGGCCGTCGCCGCCCATCATCTTGATGTAGGCATACGGGATCGGCAGGATCGAGGCGCTGCTCCACGGCGCCGCCGACACCGGCCCGGTGGCGTCGGCGCCGCCGACGGCCGCCTCGAGCGGGTGGCCGGGGAGGTAGGGCGCCAGGTGCGACCGCACGCAGATCGGCCCCATGCCCGGCCCGCCGCCGCCGTGCGGGATGCAGAACGTCTTGTGGAGGTTGAGGTGGCAGACGTCCGCGCCGAAGTCGGCCGGGCGGCACAGCCCGACGAGCGCGTTCATGTTGGCGCCGTCGAGGTAGACCTGGCCGCCGGCGGCGTGGATCCGGTCGCAGATGTCGCGGACGGTGGCCTCGAAGACGCCGTGGGTGCTGGGGTAGGTGATCATCAGCGCCGCCAGCGCGTCGGCGTGGGCGTCAATCTTGGCCTGGAGGTCGGCAACGTCGATGTTGCCCTGGTCGTCGCACGCCACCGGCACGACCTTGAGGCCGGCCATGACCGCCGAGGCCGGGTTCGTGCCGTGGGCGCTCGTCGGGATGAGGCAGACGGTGCGCCCGAGGTCGCCGCGGGCGCGGTGCCAGGCCCGGATCACCAGCAGGCCGGTGTACTCGCCCTGCGAGCCGGCATTGGGCTGGAGGCTGACGGCGTCGAAGCCGGTGATCGTGGCCAGGTCGGCCTCCAGCTCGGCGAACAGCGCGCGGTAGCCGGCCGACTGGTCGGCCGGCGCGAAGGGGTGGATGTCGCCGAACAACGGCCAGGTGATCGGCAGCATCTCGGCCGCCGCGTTGAGCTTCATCGTGCAGCTGCCCAGCGGGATCATCGACGTCGTCAGGCTGAGGTCGCGCGCCTCGAGGCGGCGCATGTAGCGCTGCATCTCGGTCTCGGAGCGCGCGCCGTGGAAAACGGGGTGGGTGAGGAACGGCGTGGTTCGCCGCAGCGCCGTCGGCCACGGCTCGCCGGCCGCGTCGACCGCCGCCAGCGCCGCCGCCACGCGCGCCGCGGCGGCGTCGGCCGGCGCCCCGAAGGCGCGGGCGATGGCCGCCAGGTCGGCGTCGGTGGCGGTCTCGTCGAGGGCGATGCCGACCGCCGTCGGGGCAGCGGCGCCGCCGACGGGGCGGACATTGATCGCGGCGTCGGCCAGCAGGCGGCGCACGACGCCGGCGCTGTCGCCGCCGGCCGGCGCGGCGACGAACGTGTCGAAGATCGGGCCGTCCTCGACCGCCGCGCCGAGGTCCGCCAGCACGCGCCGCAGCGCCAGCGCGCGGCGGCGGACCTGGCGGGCGATGTGCGTCAACCCGTCGGGGCCGTGGTAGACCGCGTACATCGAGGCGATGACCGCCAGCAGGACCTGCGCCGTGCAGATGTTGCTGGTGGCGCGGTCGCGGCGGATGTGCTGCTCGCGCGTCTGGAGCGTCAGCCGCAGGCCGGGCCGACCTTCGGCGTCCAGCGACACGCCCACCAGCCGGCCCGGCAGCTGGCGCTGGTACGCCTCGCGGGTGGCCATGAACGCCGCGTGCGGCCCGCCGAAGCCCAGCGGCACGCCGAAGCGCTGCGCGCTGCCGACGGCGACGTCGGCGCCGAGGGCGCCGGGCGGCGTCAGCAGCGTCAGCGCCAACAGGTCGGTCGCCACCACGGCCAGCGCGCCGGCGGCGTGGGCGCGGTCGGCGAAGTCCGCCACGTCGCGCAGCCGGCCATCGACGGCCGGGCTCTGGATCAGGCCGCCAAACGTGTCGGCGCCGAAGGCGTGGCGGTCGGGGTCGCCGACGACGAGCCGGATGCCCAGCGGCTCGGCGCGGGTGTGCAGCACGGCCAGTGTCTGGGGGTGGCAGTCGTCGGCGACGAAGAACGCGTCGGCCTCGCCGCCGTGGAGGCGATGGCACATCGTCATCGCCTCGGCCGCGGCGGTGGCCTCGTCGAGCATCGAGGCGTTGGCGATCTCGAGCCCGGTCAGGTCGACCACCATCGTCTGGAAGTTCAGCAGCGCCTCGAGCCGGCCCTGGGCGATCTCGGCCTGGTACGGCGTGTACTGGGTGTACCAGCCCGGGTTCTCGAGGATGTTGCGCAGGATCACCGGCGGGGTGAGCGTGCCGTGGTAGCCCAGCCCGATGAACGATTTGGCCGGCCGGCGCACCTCGCCCCCACCGTCGATGCGCACCGCGACGCCGTTGCGGTCGGCCAGGTCGCGCAGCCGCGCCAGCGCCTCGTGCTCGCCGAGCGCCGGGCCCAGGTCGAGCGGCGCGGCCTGGCGGATGCCGGCCGGCACCGCCGCGTCGATCAGCGCGTCGAGGCTCGGCACGCCCAGGACGCCGCACATGTGCGCCACGTCGTCGGGGCGAGGGCCAACGTGACGGTGGACGAACGCGTCGATCGGCGGCGGGGTGCGGGGCTCGGACATGGCGGCGGGCCATCCTGTGGGGGTGCGCGCGCGGCGCGGCGGGCGGGCGGGCAAACAGCGACAGGGTAGCACATTGGCCGGAGCGCGCCGGCGCGCGCCCGTGTCGGCCGGCCGGCGCTAGAATCGTGGGCCTGGGCTGCCGGGCCGCCGGCGGCTGACGCCGCCCGCGCCCGCCGCGGGCCCCGCCGGGGCAGGCCCGCCGATGACGGTCCAGGCGCCGCACGACTTCGAGCCCGGCATCGGGGAATCGCGTCCCCCGGCCGTGGCGTGGTCACCGGCCGCGTTCGAAGGCGAGTTCCTGCGCGGCCCGCGACCGCGCCGCCGCGAAACGCGCGAGCTGCTGCGGATCGTGGCCGAGATGGTTCGCGGCTTCCGGACGTTCCACTTCCTGGGACCGTGCGTCACGGTGTTCGGCTCGGCCCGCTTCGGACCCGAGCACCGCTACTACGCCTTGGCGCGCGAGGTGGGCGGGCGGCTGGCGAAGGCCGGCTTCGTGACGATGACCGGGGGCGGACCCGGCATCATGGAGGCCGCCAACCGCGGCGCGCGCGAGCACGGCGGCCGGTCCGTCGGCAGCAACATCCGGCTGCCGCACGAGCAGGGCACGAACGCCTACGTCGACGTCCACGTGATGTTCGAGTACTTCTTCGTGCGCAAGGTGATGCTGCTGAAGTACTCGATCGGCTTCGTGATCTTCCCGGGCGGCTTCGGCACGCTCGACGAGCTGTTCGACGCCACGACGCTGATCCAGACCGGCAAGATGCACGACTTCCCGGTCGTGCTCATGGGCACCGACTACTGGCAGCCGCTGGTGGCGTACCTGCGCGACGTCATGGTGCCGGCCGGCACGATCGACCCCGCCGACGTCGCCCGGCTGGTGGTCACCGACGTGCCCGAGGAGGCGATGGCCCACCTCCTGCACTTCGCCACCGCGTCGTACGGCCTGCGCTGGCGGCCGTTCAAGCCGCTGTGGTTCCTGCGCGAGGGCCGCGACGGCACCGACGCCGGCGGCCCGGCCCAAGCCGCGGCCGCCGACGCGCCGTGAGCGCGTCGAACCCGCCGCGCACCCTTCGCCGCCGGCGACCGTCCTACTGTCTGCGGCTGGAGGCCGCAGCCGCTCCGAGGAGGACCGACATGCCCACCACCCCCGTCCGCCGCGCGCCGTGGCTCGTCGCGGCCGCCGCGGTCGCGTGCGCCGCGCTGGCGCCCGCCGCCGCCGCCCAGCCGGTGACCGTCTACCGCTGGCAGAAGTTCGCGTCCATCAACAGCAAGCTGTTCCATCGCGCCACCGCCTATGACACCGTCGAGCAGCGTCTCTACCTGTACGGCGGCTTCGACCTCCACGGCAACGTCCGCAACCAGCTCGACGCCGTCGACCTCTCCGGCGCGCTCGCCGGGGCCAAGGTCGACAATGGGCTGCGGCCCGCCGGCCCCGTGGCCGAGCTGTGGGGCGCGGTCGGCGCGTTCCGCACCCGGGGCGTGGCGCGCACGATCTACTGGATCGGCGGCAGCGACAGCGCGGCCCGCCCGTTCGACCAGCTCCAGGTCCACGACCTGGTGAACCGCACCTGGACCGCCGTGCGCCCCGAGGGGCGCTTCGACCACCGCGTCCTGCCCGCGGCCGCCTACGACCCCCACAACGACGTCGTGGTGGTCCAGGGCGGTAACGAGCGCTGCATCTTCTTCCCGACGGCGCAGATCACCTGCGACGATCCCTACAACGACACGGTCTTCCTGACGTTCGACCCCGTCACCGACGCGCCGCGCTGGGTCGCCGGCCCGCCGGGTCCGCGGCTGTTCGGCGCCCAAGCCGTGTTCGACAGCCGCCTCAAGCGCGTCCTGCTGTTCGGCGGCACCTACGACCGCACCGGCGGCACGAACGAGGTCTGGGCGCTGGACATGGCCACCGCGAACTACGCCGCCGGCGCCTGGCAGCGCCTGGCGGTGGCGAACAGCGGACCGCTCACCGTGCCGGCCGGGCGCGCGCTTCACGCGGCGGCCTTCAACGCCGACCTCAACCACCTGGTCGTCTACGGTGGCGACACGAAGAACATCCACGGACCGTTCGAGATCGTGGCGGCGCCCGAGGTGTGGGCCCTGGACCTGAACGTGGCGCCGCCGGCGTGGCGCAACCTGGGCACGCCGCTGGGCGACCGCATCGGGGCGTCGATGTTCTACGACCCGCTGCACAAGTCGCCGATCCTCTACGGCGGACGCGGCAAGCTGCGCACCGACCGGCAGAACGTCTCGGGCGACCTCTACGCCCTCATCGCCGAGGAGGTGGTTCGCACCCCGACGCCGACGCCGGTCCCGACCGTCAGCCCGTACGGCCCGCTCGAGCCGCGCCTCTGCCCGACGCTGAACGGCCGGGTGCCGCCAGCGGTGATCCAGAACGCGCTGGCCAACCCCACCGACATCGGCACGTTCGGCCAGCCGGCCGTCGGCAACCGGCCGCCGTCGCCGGCCAACCCGCCCCGGATCTACCTGGGCCTGTCGAACATCAACGCGCCCTACAACCCGATCTTCAACCCGGTGACGTTCAAGTCCGGCTGCCCGTAGCCGCTCCTCCGCCGGCCGCCACCAAAAACGTGACAGCCGGCGGCCTCACGGCTATGATCGCCGTTTGCCCCATTGAGGAAGGAGGGCCGCCATGGCCGGCAGGAAGAAAGACGTCCGGATGGTGATCAAGCTGCGGTCGACCGAGAGCGCGTACATGTACGTCTCGGAGAAGAACCGCCGCAACGATCCCGGCCGGATGGAGATCAAGAAGTACGATCCGTTCGTGCGCAAGCACGTGCTGTTCCGCGAGGCCAAGTAGCCGTCGTTGACCGTCGCCGCGCACCGATCGGCCGCCGCCCGGCAGGGCGTGGGCATCGGTCTCGTCACCGTCAGCGATAGCCGCACCGACGAGACCGACGTCAACGGCCGCTGGTTGGCCGACGCGGTGGCCGCGGCGGGCCACACAGTGGCGGCGGCGCGCCTCGTGCGCGACGACCCGCCCGCGATCGAAGCGGCGCTCGACGCGGTCTTGGCGGCCGGCAGTCGCGTCGTCGTCGTGAACGGCGGCACCGGCATCGCCCGGCGCGACAACAGCGCGGACGTCGTAGCGCGGCGGTTCGAGAAGGCGCTGCCGGGCTTCGGCGAGCTGTTTCGGCAGCTGAGCTTCGCGGCGGTGGGATCGGCGGCGATGCTGTCGCGGGCGGCGGCCGGGACGGTGGGCAGCGCGGTGGTGTTCGCGCTGCCGGGATCGCCGCAGGCGGTGCAGTTGGCTTGGGAACGGTTGATCGCGCCCGAGATCGCGCATCTGGTGTGGGAGCTGGATCGCTGATCCACCACGAGGGAGAGTGCAGCATGGCTCGTCGATGTCAGGTGACCGGCAAGGGGCCGCTCACGGCCTACAACGTTTCGTTCTCGCACCGCCGCACCAAGAAGACCTGGAACGCGAACCTCCAGCGCCACCGGCTGTTCGTCCCGGAGCTGGGCCGGACAGTGACGGTGCGGTTGTCGGCCAGCGCGCTGCGCACGGTGTCCAAGAAGGGCCTGGCGGCGGCGCTCAAGGCGAACGGCCGCTCGCTGGCCGACCTCTAGGCCCGGCGCGCGCCATGGCCGCCGAGGCATCGGCCGCCGCCGGCGGCATCGCCCCCGCCGACCTCGAGGCGCGGCTCAAGGCCCGCGTGTGGCAGGCCGTCGCGCAGAGCGGCGTCGACCTGGCGGCGTTGGCGCCCGACGCCGCCGACCGGCTGGTGGCCGCGATCGCCGCCAACGTGGCGGCCGAGTTCGACGCCGTGCTCGAGGCGAGCGCGCCCGGCGCCGACGACGACACGGCCGACCTCGACCCCGCCCAGGAGCGCGTGCTGTGGCAGGGGCGGCCGTTCCTGTCGCTCATCACGCGCTACACGATCACGAGCCAGCGGCTGCGCATCAGCCGCGGCCTGCTGACCCGCAGCCGCTCCGACATCGAGCTCGTCCGCATCCAGGACCTCGACCAGGTGCAGTCGCTGGGCGAGCGGATGTTCAACCTGGGCGACATCCGGGTCCAGTCCCACGACCCCGACGACGCGATCGTCGTGCTCGAGAACATCACCGAGCCCGACGCGGTGATGGAGATCCTGCGCGCCGCGGTCATCGACGCCCGCGCGCGGTTCGGGCTGAGCTACCGCGAGGAGATGTAGCCGCCGCGCCCGGCAGGGCGTCGGGCCGGCTGCGCCCGGCGCAAAGTGAAGGACCAGCGACCCCGGGCGGATGCCCTGGGCACTGGTCCTTGCGCAGCACCCACACACAACGCGTCGCCACTCGCGTGGCAGACCCCCACACAGCCGCTGGCGTGTACGTGCTACGGGGCGCAGTATAGGGGGCGCCGCTGACGGCCGCCATTATGGTTACATTAAGCTTAATCCGATGACCGCCCAGCCGATGGAGACGCCCGATGCCCAGCCGCCGCCTGCACTTCGCCGCCTGCGCCATGGCCCTCTTCGCCGGCGCCTGCCAGGCCACGCCGCCTGTGCCGGCGCCGGACGTCCCGCGTCCGTCGGTCGCCGACGACGCGGCGTCGGCGACGGCGGTCGCGGCGGGCGCCGCGGTCGGCGTCGCGGCCACCGCCCCGGCGCCGCCGCCCGACGCGGCGGCCGCGGACGGCGGCCTGGCGATCGCCACCTGCGAGATGCTCGGCCAGAGCGGCGACCTGGCGACGACGACCGGCGTCTACGTCGGGCTTGTGATCCCGGCCGTCCAGGGCAAGCCCGTCGGCGAGCGGACGATGAACCTGGACGACGCCCAGCGCGACCGGCTGCGGCGGGCGCTGCGCGGGCTCAAGGGCGACGACGGGCGCTTCTGCGGCGTCGTCGACGACCCCGGCGGTTGGGAGTAGGCGGCCGCCCGCGCCCGGGTCCGTTGCGCTAGAATCACCCGCGCCGCTGGCCGGCCGGGCAGGCCCGCCCAGGGTCCCGCGCGGCGGAGGCTCTCGAACCGCGTCAGGTCCGGAAGGAAGCAGCGCTAAGGGAAGCCCTCCGGGCGCCGCGGGCGCGCCTTGGGCGAGCCTGCCGGGCCGGCCAGCCATCGGACAGCCATCGGACTGGGGGGACGACGGCTTGCTGCGCACGCCGACACGCACGGGCCTCGACGACCGGCCGGCCGCACTGCGGCGCCGGGCGACGGCCGTCGCCTGGCTGCCGCTCGTCGGGGCCGTTGCGATCGCCCTCCTGGTGCCCTGGCTGGACGCCCGGGCCGCGCGCACCGTTCACCTGGAGGTCGACGGCCAGCGGCGGACGATCCGGACGACGGCGGCCAGCGTGCGCCTGGCGCTGGCCGAGCACGGCCTCGCCGTCGACACGGGCGACCGGGTCACCCCGCGCCTCGACCAGGCGCTGGCCGACGGCGCGCGCCTGACGCTGTTCCGGGCCCCGGCCGTCCTCGTCGTCGCCGACGGGCGCACGGTGCGGCTGCGCGGCCGGCCGCCGACCGCGCGCGCGGCCGTCGCCGCCGCCGGCGCCGCGCTGGCGGCGGCCGATGCCGTGACGGTCAACGGCCTGCCGTGGCCGCCGGACGCGCCGTGGCCGCGGTCGGCGGCGCCGGCGGAGGCGCCGGCGCGCCGACCGGGCGCGCCCTTCGAGGCGCTGTGGCGCGGCGCGCTGCGGCCCGCGGTGGCCCACGCCGCGGCGCTCGACCGCGCCGGCGGCCGCAACGACGCGGCCGGCGCGGCACGGCCGTACGTGGCGCCCTGGGCCGCCGGCGCACGCGGCGCCGCGGCGCGCGCCATCGCGCCGGCGCTGGCGGCGCTGGGCCGCGGGCCGGCGGCGGCGCCGGCCGTCGGCGGCGTGGTGGTGCGGGTGGCGCGGGCGCGCACGATCGAGGTGATCGAGGACGGCGTGGCGACGTCGCTGGACGTGGCCGGCGAGACGGTGGGGCAGGCGCTCGACCGCGCCGGGGTCCGCCTTCGGCCCGGCGACCGCGTCAGCCCCGGTCGCGACACGCCGCTGTCGTACGCCAGCCGCGTGACGCTGCAGCGCGGCGTCCCGATGGCGGTGGACGCCGACGGCATGACGCGCGAGCTGCGGGTGCGGGCAGCGACGGTGGGCGAGGCGTTGGCGACGGCCGGCATCGGCCTGGTGGGCCGGGATCTCGTCGATCCGCCGGCCGAGACGCCGTTGGCGCGCGGCCTGGCCGTCGCGGTGACGCGCGTCCGCGATGTGGTCACGACCCGCGAGGTCGAGATCCCGTACGCGACGGAGGCGACACCCGACCCGGATCGACCGCTCGACGACGTCGTCGTGCTGCAGGCCGGGGTGCCGGGGCTGGCGCAGCAGCAGGTCGAGGTCACCTACCACGGCGGCCGCGTCGTCGGCCGCCGCGTGCTCGACGAGGTCGTCGTGCGCGAGCCCGTGGCGGAGCGGGTGGCCTACGGCACGCGCATCGTCTGGGGCACGGTGGAGACCGAGGCGGGGCCGCGGCGCTACTGGCGCAAGCTGCGGGTCTACGCCACCAGCTACAGCGCGGCGCGGGCCGGCACGCCGCGCTCGGCGCCGTGGTACGGCCGGACGCGGATCGGCGAGATCATGCGCAAGGGCATCGTCGCCACCGACCCGCGCTACATCCCGATGCGGACGAACCTCTACGTCGAGGGCTACGGCATCGGGTTCGCGGGCGACACCGGCGGCGGCGTCAAGCGCTTTCACATCGACCTCGGCTACGACGACGACAACTACGTCAGCTGGCACCGCTACGTGGACGTCTACCTGCTCGAGCCGGCGCCGCCGCCGGAGCGCATCCCGTGGTGGGCGCCCTGAGCCGGCCGCCCGTCGACCCGCGGCCGGCGGCGGCCGGCCGGCCCGCGGCGTTGCTGCGCGCCTACGAGCTGCGGCCGAACAAGCGCCTTGGCCAGCACTTTCTCGTCGATCCGAGCTACCTGGCCCGGGTCGTCGAGGCGGCCGACGTCGGGCCGGCCGACACCGTCCTCGAGGTCGGCCCCGGGCTGGGCGCCCTGACCGAGGCGCTGTGCAGTCGGGCCGGCCGCGTCGTCGCCGTCGAGCTCGACGCCGGGATGCGGGCGGTGCTGGCCGATCGCCTGGGCGCCGCGCCCAACCTGACGGTGGTGGCGGCCGACATCCTGCGCTGCGACCCGGTGGCGCTGCTCGACGACGGCGCGCCCGGCGCGCCCGGCGCGGGCGGCCCGGCCGCCGCGGTCCGCCGCTTCGGCCCGCTGCGGCCTCACTACAAGGTCGTGGCCAACCTGCCCTACTACATCACCTCGGCCGTGCTGCGCCGGCTCTTGGACGCGACGGAGCGGCCGGAGCGGGTCGTGGTCATGGTCCAGAAGGAGGTCGCCGACCGCGCCACCGCGGCGCCCGGCGCGATGAGCCTGCTGGCGGTGGCGCTCCAACTGCACGCCGTCGTCCGGCGCGTCTGCGTCGTGCCGCCGGGCGCGTTCCATCCGCCGCCGCGGGTGGCGTCGGCGGTGCTGCGCCTCGACCTGCACGCCGCGCCGCCGGTGCCGCTGCCCGACGTCGACGCCTTCTTCCGCGTCGCGCGGGCCGGCTTCGGCCAGAAGCGCAAGCAGCTCAAGAACAGCCTGGCCGCCGGCCTCGGCCTCGCCGACGAGGCGGCCGCGGCCGTCCTGGCCGCGGCCGGCATCGACCCGATGCGGCGGGCGCAGACGCTGGACCTGGCCGAGTGGTCGCGGTTGACGGTGGCGGCGCTGGAGCGCGGGCTGGTGGCGGCCGGGCCGGCCGAAACGCCGGCGGCCGGGGGGGACGATGCCTGGGCCTGACGAGCGGCGCGGCCGCGACGACGGGGTGCAGTGGTCGTTCGGCGGCGAGGGCGGCGGCCGGTTGGGCGACGGCGCGCCGGTCGCGCCGACCGCGGTGGGCGCGGGCGGCGGACCGCTGCCGGCGCGGCCGGGCGACGCCGGGTACGGCGCCGCACCGCTCGCCGACGCGACGGACGGCGGGAACCTCGACGCCGACGGCCCGGGCGCGGGCCGGCGCTGGACGGCGCGCTTGGCCGGCGGGCTGCTGGCGGCGGCGGCAGTGGGCGCGGCGCTGTGGACGCTGCGCAACGAGCGCCTCCACCGGCGAATCCAGCGCGACGTCCAGGCGGTGGTGGCGCTCGAGGCCCAGGCGCAGCGCGATGGCGACCGCGAGATCTACCTGGGACTCCAGGACGAGAGCCGCCGCCGCCAGCTGCGGCGGCCGGACCAGATCGCGGCCGACGCGTACGCGGCCGGGCCGTTCCCGGGCCTCACGTTCCAGGGCGACGCCCCGCGCGTGACGGCGGTCGAGGTGGCGGAAGCGGCGGCGGGCGGGCACGTCCGGGCGATCACCGCCACCGTCCGCGCCGACGCGACGGACGGCGTGCGCGTCGGCGTCTTCGAGCAGCGCCGGCGCATGGTCTTCGCCGACGACGGCCGCTGGCTACACGCGTCGCTGCCGCCCGACGGGGGGGGCGCGGACGAGGTGGACTTCGGCTCGCCCTGGATCTCGGCTACGTTTCCGGCGGCCGACGAGGCCGTGCTGCGCCCCGCCCTGACCGCCGCGGCCGACGCCGTCGAGTCGCTGTGCGCCGACACCGGCCGCTGCGACGGCAGGCTGTGGCTGACGATGGGCGCGCGCGGACGGGGCGACCGGCAGCTGACCGCGCCGTCGCGTTCGTGGCAGCCGGCTGACGCGACGGCCCGGGCGCTCCTGGCGTTCAGCATCGCCCGCACGGCGGCGATCGCGCTCGACGGGCCGGGGCCCGAGGTGCGCTACGACCGCGACCGGTTCGCGCTGGCCACGGCGGGCCTCGACGTCCACCTGCTGCGACGCCTCGACCCGGCCGCCGCCGCCGCCCTCGCCGACGACGCCACCGCGGCGCAGCGCGACCTCACGCTGTGGCATATCGGACCCTTCGGTCTCGGCCCGGCCGGTGCGCCGGCCGCGGTCCGGCTGGCAGTGGCGCGCTCGTTCGTGGCCCGGGCCGCGGCCGACGACCCGCGGCGCCTGCCGGACCTGCTGGCGGCGTGGCGGCTGTCCGATCCGGCGGCCCTGCAGCTGACAGCGCCGAGCCTCCGGTCGGCGCTCGGACCTGACGGGCTGGCGCTGGCGTTGAACTGGCCGCGCCCGCAGGCGCCGAGCCCGATCAACGCACCGTTCGTGGCGCTCTGCGAGGGCTTCGATCCGCTGATCGTCGATGCCGCGCAGGTCACGGCCATCTCGGAACACGTCTGCGGCGACGCCTTCGCCGGCGCGCTGCAATGGCACCCGACGCAGCCCGCGCTGGCGGTGGCGTGCGCCCGCGTGGGCGGCGACGGCGTTCAGCCCCCGGATGTCCAACAGATCGCCGTGCTGCGGCGCGGCGCGCTCGGACGCTGGGCGGCCGAGCGGCGGGCGCTGCCCCATGCGCCCGACGACATCACCTGGTCGGCCGACGGCCGCTGGCTGCTGTGGAGCGCGTACGGAGCCGACGTCGACGGCCGGCGGACCGTGCCGGAGCTCTGGCGCAGCAGCTGGACGGTCGAGGCCGGCGTCGGCCGGCTGGGATCCGCCGAGCGCATCGACGGCCCGCTCGCCGGCGCCGCGTCGCCCGCCGCGGCGCCGGCGCGGAGCACGTTCGCGTCGGAGCTGGGCGTCGCGTCGCCGGACCGCCGATGGGTGGCGCGCGTCGTAGCCCCGGCGAGGCCGGCGGACGGCGACGGGGACGACGCCGGCGACCGGATGGACGCGGGGCGTGGGACCTGGGCAATCGACGTGCTCGACGCGACGACGGGCGCCGCGGTGCGCCGGCTCGCGCTCGACGAGGCGACGTTGCGGCCGGCGCGGCGCAACGCGGGCCATCTGGCGCTCGAGTCGAACCTGGCCCCGGCCGGGCTGGCGTGGTCCGACGACAGCCGCTGGCTGGCGACGACGCTACCCACGGCGTGGCGCTGCGCCAACCGTCGCGACTGCCAGTTGGTGGTGGCGTGGCAGCCGGCGTCCGACGAGCGCCACGCCTTCTTCAACGCCCCGCTCGAGGACGACGTCGACGCCCAGTGGCTGTGGCGGCTCGGCTGGCTGCCGGGCTCAACCCGGCTGGCGCTGCACATCGAGGGCGACGGCGACGGCCGGCCGTCGGGCGTGGCCGGCGAGCCCGAACGACCGTCGCGCTGGCTGTCGACGGGCCGCGCGCCGGACGCAGCCGTTGGCGGCGGCCCGCCGCCCGACCCGGCCGTGGGCTACCTGCTGGACGTGACGACGGGCGCCGTAGAGCGGGTGCCGCGCTCGGCGAGCGACCGGCTGGCGCCGCTGCTGCCGAACGTCTCGCCGGACGGCCGCTGGCGGCTGCGGCGTGACGCGCTCGACTACCTGGTGGCCGAGCCGTCCGTCGCCGCCGGCGGCGCCGACGCCGACGACGAGGCCGGTGGTTGGCGGCTCAACCGGCCGTTCTGCAGCCCGTTCGTCTTGTGGGGGCCGCCGGACGCGTGAGGTCGGCGCCGCCGGCCTCGTCGATGCCGGGCGACGCGAACGGACCGCGGCGGCGCGCGGCGCGGCCATCCGCCCCGCGGCGCATTCGGCCGCCTCGGCCGCCGTCAGCCCAGCGGCGCGTCGGCGTCGACGTCGAGGCCGAGGCCGCCGTCGGGCGGCGGGCCTGTCCAGCGGTGCCATGCGGCGGCGGCGATCATGGCGGCGTTGTCGGTGCACAGCGCCAGCGGCGGGCACCACACCGGGACGTCGAACGCGGCGGCGAGCGCGGCGCGGAGGGCGGCGTTGGCGCTGACGCCGCCGGAGACGGCGATCGCCGCGCCCGGGTGGTCGGCGTGGGCCCGTCGGAGGCGCTCGACGAGCGCCCGGACGACGGCCGCCTGGAACGACGCGGCCAGGTCCGCCACCGGCAGGTCGGGCGGCAGCGGGTCGGCCACTCGAGCGTCCGGCGGCGGCGCGTCGCCGCTGGCCGCGCCGTGCCCGCGCGCGGCGCCGGTCGCGCCGAGGCGTTCGACCTGGCGGGCGAGGGCGGTCTTGAGGCCGCTGAAGCTCCAGTCGCCGTCGTCGGTGCGGGCGACGGGCAGCGCGAATCGGTCGGGGTCGCCGTGGGCGGCGGCGCGTTCGACGGCCGGCCCGCCCGGATAGCCCAGGCCGAGCAGCCGGGCGGCCTTGTCGAACGCCTCGCCGGCCGCGTCGTCGCGGGTCTGCGCCAGGCGCGTCACGTCGGTGAGGTCGCGCACCCACAGCAGCTCGGTGTGGCCGCCCGAGACGATGAGCGCCAGGTGGGGCAGTGGCGGCGGCGGCCCCGCCGCCGCCGCGACGGCCGGGGTGATCACGACGCCGCCGGCGTGAAGCCACTGGCTGGCCAGGTGCCCCGCCAGGTGGTGGACGCCGACGAGCGGCGTGCCGGTGGCCAGCGCCAGCCCCTTGGCGGCGTTGACGCCGACGAGCAGCGCGCCGGCCAGGCCGGGTCCGTTCGTCACCGCCAGGGCGTCGATATCGTCCAGCCGCACCTGGGCGGCGTCGAGGGCGGCCTCGACCACGTAGCTCACGTCGCGCACGTGCTGGCGGCTGGCGACCTCGGGGAAGACGCCGCCGAACGGGGCGTGCAGCGCGGCCTGGCTGGCGACGACGTTGGCGTGGACGATGCGCCCGGCCTCGACCACGGCGGCGGCGGTCTCGTCGCACGACGTCTCGATGCCGAGGACGAGGCGCGGGCGGGGCTCGGCGGTCACGGTGCGGGCGCCGCGCCGCCGGCCAGCGCCGCGCCGATAGGCCCCGCGCCCGGGCGGCGCGCGGCGGCGAGCCGTTCGACGGTGTCGGGCGGCACGGCCACGCCACCGAGCACGCCCTGCGGCCGGTGGGGTCCGTGGTAGTCGCTGCCGCCGGTGGGCACGAGGCGCCAGTGCTCGGCCAGGACGGCGAGCCAGCGGCTGACGCGGGCGGTGTAGCCCGGGTAGTAGCACTCCAGGCCGCCGAGGCCGGCGTCCGCCAGCACGCCGAGGAACGTCCGAAGGCGCTTGGGATCGGACCACGGGTCGCCCGGCGGCGTGGGGTGGGCCAGCACCGGGACGCCGCCCGCGGCGCGGATCGCGGCGCAGCCGTCGGCCGGGGAGAGGCGGTAGCGCGGCACGTAGGCCGGCCCGTGGCGGCCGAGGTAGCGCCGGAAGGCGTCCGGCACGTCGTCCGACCAACCGGCGGCCACCAGCGCGCGCGCGACGTGCGGCCGGCCGAGCGCGCCGCCAGCGGCGAGGGCCAGCACGTCGTCGAGGGCGATCGGCGCGCCCAGCGCCCGCAGGCGCTCCACCATGGCGACGGCGCGCTCATGCCGGTGGGCGCGGATCGTGGCCAGCAGGGCCTGGAACGGGCCGTCGTCCGGGTCGACGAAGTAGCCCAGGAGGTCGTGCTGGCCGCGCGCGTCCTCGGTGCCGAGCTCGACGCCGGCGACAAGGGTGATGCCGGCCGCCGCGGCGGCGGGACCGGCCGCGGCCAGGCCGGCGGTGGTGTCGTGGTCGGTGATCGCCAGCACCGTCACCGACGCGGCCGCGGCGAGCGCGACGACCTCCGCGGGCGTCCGCGTGCCGTCCGACGCGGTGGTGTGGGTGTGGAGGTCGATCGTCATCGCGCCGGCGGCGTCACGGCGCCTGGGGCCAATAGGACGGACACGGGATCAGGCTGGCGATCGCGGCGTAGATCGCCTCGAGATCGCGCGCGTCGGGGCTCTGGAAGAAGTGCTGGTCGGAGGTCGCGATCGCCCGCAGCCCGTCGAGGTCGAGGTCGGTCCCGAGGCCGACCGTGGCGATCAGGATGCCGTCGGCCTTGGCGTCGGCCGCCCGCGCCACCGCCTCCCCGATGGGCCGCGGGTTCGAGCGGCCATCCGTCAAGACGATCATCGTCCGGGTCCGGCCGGCGGTCGGGCCGCCGAGCGCGGTGCGCCCGGCGTCGACGGCGCACGGCAGGCAGGTGAGCGGCGCGGGCTGGATGGCGGCCAGCGCCAGGTCGAGCCGGGCGCGGTCGGCCGTCAGCGGCTCGTGGATCGTGGCGTCGGCATTGAAGCTGACGATCGCCGCTCGGTCGCGGCCGCCGGCGAGGTTCATGAGGTCGAGGAAGGACCGCGACGCCGCCAGCGCCGCGGCCATCTTCGTCCGGCCCGTGCCGCCGTCCTCGAGCATGCTCGTCGAGGCGTCGATCACCAGCGCGACGTCCGACGCGCGCCGCTCGCGATCGCAGCGCTCGGCCAGCGCGACCGGCAGGTAGACCGGCTTGGGCCGCGGCGTCGCCGTCGCCGTGGCCGTCGGCGTCGGCGTCGGCGTCGCGGTCTGGGTGGGCGTGGCGGACGGCGTCGGCGTCGACGTCATCGTCGGCGTCGCCGACGGCGGCGGCGCACAGGGGTCGTCGACGACGAACACGGCATCGTCGATGGGCAACACGCGGTGCATCGTGCGGTCGTCGACGATGTCGACCTCGCCGGTGATCGTGTAGACGCCGACCGTCGCCGGGTCGACGCGGTACGTCACGCTGTGCGGTCCCTCGACCCCGATCCGCTCCCACCGCCACGCCAGCGTCGTGCCATCGGCGTCGGTGACGACGTCGGTCGGCGCCAGCGAGGCCGAGCCGGGGACCCACGCCAGCCCGGCCGGCAGCCGCTGCGTCAACGCCACGGACTGCAGCAGGTGCTGGTTCTCGAGCCGGTCCAACAAGCCGCCCATGATGTTGCGCAGCTGGTTCGAGCGCGGCGGCTGCGCGAAGTAGCTCTTGTTCGAGGCCATCCGCGCCGTGCCCTCGCAATCGGCCATCGACGTCGACGGGCAGCCCACCATCATCGTCCCGACCGCCCGCTCGATCTGCTGGGCGATGCGGATCGCGCGGTTCGTGTCGTCGATCATCGGGAAGCCGAGGCACGACAGGCCGAAGCCGCTTTGGTTGAACAGCACGGCGGTGTTGCAGCCGACGTCGTCGTCGCCGAGGCCGAGGTCGCGCTGCAATTCGTGGAGCATGCCGTTGATCAGCCCGGGCACGCGGGTCAGGTTGCCGAGCTGGGCGAAGCACAGGCATGCCGTGCCCTGCAGGCAGCGCTCGAAGCCTGGCACGCTCGTCAGCCGGCTGCGCGCCGACCGGATGTTCTCGGTGAGGTCCACCAGCACCTGCGCACCGGCCGCCTCGTGGTCGTAGACGATCACGGCCACCCGCACCGTCGGGCCGTTGGGATTCCGCTCTTGCCACGACTCGAGCTCTTGGAGCACGGCCAGCGATTCGGCGGCCATCCAGAACGACTCGAATGCCCAGCGCTGCAGGATGAAGAAGACGTTGACCCCGCCCGGGCACGTGGGACAGGCAGCCTCGGCCGTCACCTGCACGGTCGCCTCGTCGCAGGTGCGCGTCGTGGTCGTGACCACCCGCAGCGCCGTCGACCCGACGCACGCGTTCGTGCGTCCGCGCGGCGTGCGATCCGCCGTCGGGCGGGGCTCCGACTGGCCGACGACCGGCGACGGCGGAGCGGCGAGATGGCCGAGGGCGGCGCTGAGCAGGCCGATGGCCGCCAGCACGCCCCACGCGGCGCGCCGCGCAGGCGTCCGGGGGTTCATGTGCGCGTCCCTTCTGGTGGGCGGTGGCCCGGCGTCGCCTGGCCCCGTCGTCATCGCGACTGCGCGGGGAGCACCCCGCTGGCGCCGGAATGGACGCCGTGGGGAAGTGGACGCAGCGCCGCCAGGGTATCAGCCGCCCGCGGCCGCGTCAATCGCCGCCGTGCGCGCCAAGTGGCGCAGCTCGGCGGCGGTGCGCCGCTGGCCGTCGTGCGGGCTGCGGGCCGAGAGGCGGGCCACCTGCTGCTCGGCGCGGTACGAGCTGCGGACCAGCGGCCCGGCCTCGACCCAGCGCAGCCCCATCGCCAGGCCGCGCTCGTGCAGCGCGTCGAACTCGTCGGGGGCCCAGTAGCGCTGGATCGGCAGATGGGCCTCGGTGGGGCGGAGGTACTGCCCCACGGTGAGGATGTCGACGCCGATGGCCACCAGGTCGCCGAGCAGCGCGTCGAGCTCGTCGCGCGTCTCGCCCAGGCCGACCATGATGCCGGTCTTCGTCAGCACCGTGGGGTCGAACGCCTTGGCCCGGCGCAGGACCTCGAGCGAGCGCGGGTAGATCGCCTGCGGCCGGACCGTCCGGTAGAGGCGCGGCACCGTCTCGAGGTTGTGGTTGAGGATCTCCGGCCGGGCGTCCATGACCACCTGCAGCGCCGCCGCGTCGCCGCAGAAGTCGGGGATCAGCACCTCGATGGACGTCTGCGGCGACAGCGCCCGGCTGCGGCGGATGGCGCGGGCGAAGATCGCCGCCCCGCCGTCGGGCAGCTCGTCGCGGTTGACCGAGGTGATGACGCAATGCGTGAGGTCGAGCCGGGCGATCGTCCGCGCCACGCGCTCCGGCTCGAGGACATCCAGGGTGCCGGGACGCCCGGTGCGGATGGCGCAAAAACCGCAGCTGCGCGTGCAGGTGTCGCCCAGGATCAAGAACGTGGCCGTGCCGGCGCCCCAGCACTCGCCGATGTTCGGGCAGCGCGCTTCCTCGCACACCGTGTGCAGCGCGTTGGCGCGCATCAGGCCCTCGACCGCCCCGAACGTCTCGCCCCACGGCGCCCGCACCTTGAGCCACGGCGGCCGGCGATGGCGGAACGGCAGCGGCTGACCGTCGTCGGCGGTCAGCACGTCGAGGTCGAGCAGGGCGATGGGCTCCGGCGCGGCGCCGGGGGACGTCGTCGTCACGGGGCGGATTATGGCCCGCCGCGCCGGCCGAGGCCAAGCGCTGCGCGGCGGTCGCCGGTCGGCCCGCGCCGGCACGCCCGGAGCGCCCCGCTGCCGGCGGCGCCGCCCGCCACGGCGCTCACGGCAGCGGCTCGAGCGGTGCGCCGGCGACCCAGGCCGACGCCGTCCCGTCCGCCCAGACGTCCTTCTTCCAGATCGGCACCGTCGTCTTGAGCGTGTCGATCAGCCAGCGGCAGGCTTCGAACGCCTCGGCGCGGTGCGGCGCCGAGACGGCGATGACGACGCTCGACTGGCCGATCGCCACCCGCCCGGTGCGGTGCACCACCGCCGCCCGCGCCTCGGGCCAGCGCGCCGCGACGCCGGCGACGAGCGCGCGCAGCGCCGCCCGGGCCAGGTCGTCGTAGGCCTCGTACTCGAGCCACTCGATGCGCCGGCCGTCCGTCTCGTCGCGCGTCACGCCGGCGAACGTGACGACGGCGCCGGCGCCGGGCCGCGCGACGAACGCCTCGACGGCGCGGGCGTCGATCGGCTCGGCCGTCAGCGCCGCGCCGCTGGCGTCGAGGGCGGTCACGGCCGCGCCCGACCGGCCGCGTCAGCCACCGCTCACCGGCGGCAGGAACGCCACCTCGTCGCCGGCCACAAGGGGCGCGTCGAGGCGGGCGAGGTGGGCGTTGATCGCCACCGCCGGCGGCAGCGCCGCCAGCCGGGGGTGGTCGGCGACGAGATCGCGCCAGAGCGCGCCCGCCGTCGGCGGGCCGTCGCCCGCCGGCAGCGGCCGGGTCACCTCGGCCACGCCGACGGCGTCGCGAAAGGCCGCGAATAGCCGCACCCGGACGGTCGCCGGGACGCGGTCGGCGCGCGCCGCGGCGCCGGCGGGAGCGGCGCCGGCCGCGGGCGGCTCACCGCGCGCCATGGCGGGCCAGCCAGTCGAGAACGAACGGGTTCGTGCGGCGCTCGTGGCCGACCGTCGTGGCCGGGCCGTGGCCGCACAGCAGAACCGTGTCGTCGTCGAGCGAGAGGATCTCGCGTTCGATGACCGTCATGAGCGTGGCGTAGTCGCCGCCCGGCAGGTCGGTGCGGCCGATCGAGCCCAGGAAGATCACGTCGCCGCACAGCGCGACGGGGGCGTCGCGGCCGTCGAGGCGCACCGTGGGCGCGACGAACGTGACATGCCCGGGCGCGTGGCCCGGCGTGGCCCGCACGGTCAGCGTCAGGCCGCCGACCGCGACGCGGTCGCCGGCGCGCACGACGCCGTCGACCGTCGGCGGCGCCACCGGCGGCAGGCCGAAGCGCGCCGCCTGGGCCGGCAGGCCGGCCAGCATGGGCACGGCGGCCGCGTCGAGGCGGTACGGGGCGCCGGTGCGCGCCTGCAGCTCGGCCACCCCGGCCACGTGGTCGATGTGGCTGTGGGTGCCCAGGATCTGGGTGATCGTCACGCCGCGCAGCGCGGCCGTGCGGACGATGTCGTCGACGCGGCCGCCGGGGTCGATGACCGCCGCCTCGCCGCGGGCCGGATCGCCGACGAGGTAGCTGTTCTCGCCGAACGGCGGGCAGTCGAAGGTCTCGAGGACGATCTCCATGCGGCGCAGTATAGCGCCGGGCCTCGGCGACGGACCGCCGTCGGGCGGCTACGGCCCGGCCGCCGGCGCCGTCCAGCGCGCGATCTCGACGACCCGGGCGAACATCGCTCCGGCGAACGCCACGACGGCCAGGCTGAAGAGCGGGATGAACACGCGTCCCGCCGCGGCGCGGGCCGCGCCCGCGTGGGCGGCCAGCCAGCGCCGGCCGAACAGCCAGCGCAGCGCCAGCGCCATGCCGCGCGGGCTCGCCATCGCGCCGATCCCGACGCTGTAGAGCAGCAGCGTCCCCACCGCGCCGATCCGGTCGAAGCCCAGCAGGGCGGCGGCGTAGACGCCCGCGAACAGCAGCGCGTGCCGGCCGATCGAGCGCGGCGCCGCCGGGCCGCCGCGCAGCGCGAAGCCGACGGCCGCCAGCGGCGCGGCGGCCATCGCGGTGGCGGCCACCACCGTCCAACCCGTCATCGGCCGGCGCCCTCGTCCGCCGCGCGACCCCGCTCAGCGTCGCGCGCACCGTCGCCCGGCGCGGCCACCTGGCGCCAGAGGTCGCGCAGCCAGCGGGTGTCGGCCTCGCGGGCCGGGCTCTCGACGATCACCGTGCCCGCCACGCCGCGGTCGCGCGCCACCTCGAGGAAGGCGCGGACGTCGAGGTCGGCGTCGGCGAACGCCAGATGCCTCTTCTCGCCCAGCGGGCCGTAGGCGATGCCGCTGGCGTGGACGTGGAGATCGCGCAGCGCGCCCGGCCCCAAGGCGTCGCCCACGGCGTCGAAGAGCGCCGCGAACGCCTCGTGGTCGTTCCAGGCGCCGGTGCGGGCGTGCCAGTGGGCGATGTCGATGCACGGCCGCGTGCCCGGCACGTCGGCGCACAGCCGCAGGACCTCGTCGAGGTCGCCGAACTGGCTGGCGCGGCCCATGAGCTCGGGCCGGAGGCAGACGGCGCCGGCGTCGACGTCGTCGGCCGCCGCCAGCCGGTCGGCCGCCTCGCGCAGCCGGTCGCGGACGCGGCCGTAGACCGCGGCGCGGTCGTCGGCGTGGTAGTAGCCCAGGTGCAGCACGACGTCCCGCGCCCCGACCCAGGCCGCGCCGCGCCCGGCGCGCACGATGCGGTCGATGCTGGCGGCGACCTTGTCGGGCTCGGGGCTGTTGAGGTTGATGTAGTAGGGCGCGTGGACCGAGAGCCGGACGCCGTGCTCGGCGGCCGCAGCGCGGATCCGGGCGCCGCCCTCGGGCGTCACCGAGACGCTGTGGACCCAGGCCAGCTCCAGCGCGTCGATGCCGAGCTGGCGGCAGGCGCGCACCGCGGCGGCGCTCCCGGAGCCGGTCGTGGCCTCCGGGGCGCCGCTGATGCCGATCGTCAGGTCGGCCGCCACCGCCGTTCGGGCGGCGCCGCCTAGCGCTCCTCGATCGGCACGACGGTCCGGGCCATCGGGCCGACGTAGTCGCCGCGCGGGCGGATGAGGCGGTTGTCGGCGTACTGCTCGATCATGTGGGCGGTGTAGCCGGCCACGCGGCTCATCGCGAACAGCGGCGTGAACTGGTCGGTCGGCACGCCCGCCACCCGCAGCGCGATGGCCGAGTAGAAGTCGACGTTGGGGTGGAGCCGGAGGTCGGGCCGGTTGGCCTCGAACCAGGCCGCCGCGGCGTCGGCGACGCGGACGGCGATGTCGTGGTAGCGCCGCTCGGGGCTGTCGCCGACCTCGGCCACGAGGTCCTCGCTGAGCCGCCGCAGCACGCCGGCGCGCGGGTCGAGCGTCTTGTAGACGCGGTGGCCGATGCCGGGGATGCGGCCCTTGCTGGCCAGCGTCGACTCGACGTAGGCCTCCGCCCGGGCCGGGTCGCCGATCTGCTCGAGCATGGCCATGACGCGCTCGTTGGCGCCGCCGTGGAGCGGGCCCTTGAGCGTGCCGATGGCGGTCGTGATCGCCGAGTAGGGGTCCGACTCCGTCGAGATCGTCACCCGCGCCGAGAACGTGCTGGCGTTGAAGCCGTGGTCGGCCAGCAGCACGAGGTAGGCGTCGAGCGCGCGCACCGCGCGCGGCCCGGGCTCGGCGCCGTGCAGCATGTAGAGGAAGTTGGCGGCGTGCCCGAGGTCGGCGCGCGGCGCCACGAACGGCTGGCCGCGGCGCTGGCGCTCGTGGGCGGCGATGAGCGTCGGCAGCTGGGCCACAAGGCGCTTGGCGCAGCGCCAGCGGGCGGCCTCGTCATGGGCCGCGGCCTCGGCGTCGGCGTTGTCGAGGCAGCCGAGGGCGCTGACCAGCGTGCGCAGCACCGCCATCGGGTGGGCGGCGGCCGGCAGGTCCCGCAGCACGGCGGCGATGCCGTCGGGCACGGCGCGGTGCGCGGCCAGCTCGGCGTGGAGCGCCGCCAGCTGGGCCGTGGTCGGCAGCTCGCCGTACCACAGCAGGTGGATCACCTCTTCGAACGTCACATGCTCGGCCAGATCCTCGATGGCGTAGCCACCGTAGATCAGCCGGCCCTCCTCGCCGTAGACCTTGCTCTTGGCCGACTGGGCGACGACCACCCCCTCGAGCCCTCGGATCAGAACGTCCGGCATCGTGTGCCCTCCTGTCGCATGCTCCGCCGGCGGCCGCGGACCGCGCTGCCGGCGCTTCGCGCGACGACGGCGCGCGCCCGCGCCGTGTCGCGATGACGTACGGATGGATCCGGCTAGCGGACCGTGTGGAACAACAGCGCCTTCTTCACCTCGCCGATGCGCCGCGTGACCTCGATGCCGCGCGGGCAGGCCTCGGTGCAGTTGAAGATCGTCCGGCAGCGCCAGACGCCGTCGCCGTCGTTGAGGACCGCGAGGCGCTCGTCGGCGCCGCGGTCGCGGCTGTCGAAGATGAAGCGGTGCGCCTGGACGATCGCCGCCGGGCCGATGAAGTGGTCGTTCGCCCAGAAGCTCGGGCAGCTCGTGGTGCAGGCGGCGCACAGGATGCACTTCGTCGTGTCGTCGAACCGCTCCCGCTCGGCGGGCGACTGGAGCCGCTCGCGCTCGCCGGCGGGCTCGTCGTTGATCAGGAACGGCCGGACCGCTCGGTAGCTGTCGAAAAAGGGCGCCATGTCGACGATCAGGTCCTTGAGCACCGGCAGGCCGGCGATCGGCTCGACGGTGATCGCCTCGCCGACGTCCTTGAGGATCGTCTTGCACGCCAGGCGGTTGCGGCCGTTGATCCGCAGCGCGTCGCTGCCGCAGACGCCGTGGTTGCAGCTGCGCCGGACGGCCAGCGTCCCGTCGTGGTACCACTTGACGACGTTGAGCGCCGTCAACACGGTGTCGTCGGGGTCGACCTCGACGGTGTACTCGCCCCACCACGCCGCGGTGTCGCGCTCGGGGTTGTAGCGGCGGACCTTGAGGTGGATCTCCACTAGTACACCCTCGCCTTCGGCTCGTACTTCGTGATCGTGACGGGCTTGGTCCGCATCTCGACGCCCTGCGCCGTCTGGTAGCCCAGCGAGTGCTTGAGCCACTGGACGTCGTCGCGCTCCGGGAAGTCCTCACGCGCATGGCCGCCGCGGCTCTCCTGGCGGGCGTGGGCGGCCACCGCCGTCACCTCGGCCAGGTCCAGGAGGCAGCCGAGCTCCCAGGCCTCGAGCAGGTCCTGGTTGAAGCGCCGGCCGTGGTCGTCGATGGCCACGTGCTTGTAGCGCTCCTGCAGCGCGCGGATGCCGGTGACCGCCCGGGCCAGGTCGGGGCCGTTGCGGTAGACGCCGACGTCGTCCGTCATCAGCTGCTGGAGCTCGCGGCGGATCACCGCGACGCGCTCGGTGCCGCCGTCGGCCAGCAGCCGCGCCAGCGCCTCGGTGGCGTAGTCCGCGGCGTCGGCCGGCAGGGCGTCGCCGGCGAGGTGCGGCAGGTCGGCGATCATCGCCCGACCGGCGCGGCGGCCGAAGACGACGAGGTCGACGAGCGAGTTCGTGCCGAGCCGGTTCGCGCCGTGGACGCTGACGCAGGCGCACTCGCCGGCGGCGTACAGCCCGGGCATGACGGTGTTGTGCTCGTCGATGACCACCCGGCCGTCGATGTCGGTCGGGATGCCGCCCATGGCGTAGTGCGCCGTGGGCTGGATCGGCATCGGCGCCCGGACGGGGTCGATGCCGAGGTACGTCTCGACGAAGTCGGAGATGTCCGGCAGCTTCCGCCGCACGTCGTCGGCGGTGATCCGCCGTGGCGTGCCGTCGGCGTTCTTGGCGCCGTCCTCGGCAAAGTAGCGGTTCACGACCTCGGGGCGGATGTCGAGGTAGACGAAGTCCTTGCCGTCGATGCCGCGACCCGCCTTGACCTCCTGGAAGATCGCCCGGCTCACGACGTCGCGGCTGGCGAGGTCCTTGATCGTGGGCGCGTAGCGCGTCATGAAGCGCTCGCCGTCCTTGTTGAGCAGGATGCCGCCCTCGCCGCGCACGCCCTCGGTCAGCAGGACGCCCAGCTTGTAGATGCCGGTGGGATGGAACTGGTAGAACTCCATGTCCTCCATCGGCACGCCGCGCCGCAGCGCGATGGCGTTGCCGTCGCCGGTCAGCGAGTAGGCGTTCGAGGTGACCTTCCACATCCGCCCGAAGCCGCCGGTGGCGAACATCGACGCCTTGGCGCGGAAGACGTGCAGCGCGCCCGAGTCGATCTCGTGGGCCACGACCCCGAGGCAGGCGCCGTCCTTGACGACGATGTCGACGACCTGGTACTCGTCGAAGAACTGGACGCCGTGCTTGATGCACTGCTGGTAGAGCGTCTGCAGGATCATGTGGCCGGTGCGGTCGGCGGCGTAGCACGCGCGCTGGACGGCCACCCGGCGGTCGGGGTTGTCGTCGGACGGCGCCGGGCGGGTGTGGCCGCCGAAGCGGCGCTGGTCGATCCGCCCGTCCGGCGTGCGGTTGAACGGCAGCCCGGCGTGCTCGAGCTCGATGATCGCCTCGACCGCGTCGCGGCACATGACCTCGACGGCGTCCTGGTCGCAGAGGTAGTCGCCGCCCTTGACGGTGTCGAAGGCGTGCCACTCCCAGTGGTCCTCTTCGATGTTGCCCAGCGCGGCGGCGATCCCACCCTGCGCGGCGCCCGTGTGCGAGCGGCTGGGGTAGAGCTTGCTGATCACGGCGACGCGCGCATGCTTCGAAGCGTTCAGCGCGGCCATCAGGCCAGCGCCGCCGGCCCCGACGATCACGGCGTCGAAGTGGTGTTGAACGGTCACGGTCCTCCCCGATCCCCAGCCCTGGGCGGCAGTCCCCCCAGCGACGGGCGCGTTACGGTCGTGGCAGCGCGAGCGCCTGGGCCGCCTCGGGCACGCCGGTGGTCACGATGACCTGGGTGCCCATGACGAAGAAGAGGATCGCCAGGCCGTAGACGATCCACTTGCAGACGACGTTGCCGAGCCCCCGCGGCACATAGTCGTCGATGACGGTCCGGACGCCGTTCGTGCCGTGCGACAGCGCGAACGTGAGCAGCAGCCAGTCGAACAGCCGCCAGCCGGGATGGGCCCAGCGCTGGACGACGAAGGCGTAGTCGATCGTCTCGACGCGAGCGACGAGGTGCATGTAGAGGAGGTGGAAGGTGGCGATGAACAGCAGCACGACGCCGCTGGCCCGCATGAAGAACCAGGCCATGAGCTCGAGGTTGCCCTGCGCGTGCACGCGCTCGGCGCGCGGGGTGCGGTAAACGCTCACGCTCTCCTCCGGTGCGGCGATCAGCGGAACAGCGGCTCGAGCGTGACCCAGATCGTCGGGACGAGCACGACGAGCATGATGGCCGTCTCGATGTAGACCAGCCGGCGCTGGTGACGGGCCATCCCCGGCACGAGGTCGATGAGGATGATCCGGGCGCCGTTCACGGCGTGGAACAGGACGCCGAAGATGAGGAACGACTCGAACACCTTGAACACCGGGTGGTTGTAGAGGAAGAGGAACTCGTTGAAGACGTCCTCGCCCAACCCGATGAGCCAGATGTCGAAGATGTGCAGGTAGAGGAACAGCACGATCCCGAGGCCGGCGGCGCGGTGCAGCACCCACGACCACTGCCCCTCGCGGCCGCGGTAGCGCAGGATGCCCAGCAGCCGTCGCCAGAGCGCCGGGCGCGCCTCCGCGCCGGCCGTGCGAACTCCGGCCATGCGTTCCCCCCTCGTGCGACGAGACGAGGTCCGGCGCCCCTCACCGGCGGCCGAACCTTGGTAAGTATATGGGATTGGTGCGGGGGGGCAACGATCTCGGCCGCCCAGCGGCCGCGGTCGACGGCCGGCGGTCGGCGGTCGGCGCGCCCCCTACACCCGCACCGCCATCGCCAACCCCTCCGCCGTCGGCCACATCGTCGCCCGCCACCGCGGGTCCCCCGCCAGCGCCGCGTTGAAGGCGCGGATCGCCGCCGCGTCGGCGCTGGGCGCCTCGTCGCCGACGACGCCGCCCCAGGCGAAGGCGTTGTCGCCCAGGACGACGCCGCCGGGGCGGAGGTGGGCTGCCGCCCAGTCGAGGTAGGCCAGGTAGCCGGTCTTGTCGGCGTCGATGAACACGAGGTCGAACGGAGCGTGGGGCGCCAGGTGTGGCAGGCTGTCCCGCGCCGGACCGACGACGACCGTGACCCGGTCGGCGACGCCGGCGGCGGCGAAGTTCGCCCGGGCCACCTCGGCGCGGTCGGGCTCGAGCTCGAGCGTCCAGAGGTGGCCGCCCGGCGCCAGGCCGCGCGCGATCGCGATGCCGGAGTACCCGCCGAGTGTCCCGATCTCGACCGCCTTGACCGCCCCGACCGCCCGCGCGACGACCTCGAGGTGCCGGGCGTCCATCGCGCCCACGTGGATGAGCGGCAGCCCGGCGGCCGCCGATCGCTCGCGGGCGGCGCGCAGCGCGTCGTCCTCGGGCGCGAACGTGGCCTCGACGTAGGCGGCGATCGCCGCGTCGCCCGAGCCGAAGGCCTTCACGGGCGGCGAGCCGTGGGCCGCGGACGCTGCGGGTTCGTCGGAGATCGACATCGAGTTCATCCTTTCATACCGGCGGCGAGGCCACTAGGATAGTCGGCCCCCGGCGAGAAGGCCGGACGCCGATAGCCCCTGACTACACGAACCCCGACGAGGTCCGACCGATGGCCGACCCCCAGCAGATCCTGTTCTCCATGGTCGGCGTCGGCCGCTTCCACCCGCCGGACAAGCACGTCCTGCGCGACATCTCGCTGTCGTTCTACTACGGCGCCAAGATCGGCGTGCTCGGCCTGAACGGCGCCGGCAAGAGCAGCCTGCTGCGGATCATGGCCGGCGAGGACGAGGGCTACACCGGCCAGATCGTCATCGACAAGGACGTTACCCGCGGCCTGCTGCACCAGGAGCCGGACCTCGACGAGTCCAAGACCGTCCGCCAGGTGGTCGAGGAGGCCGTGCAGCCCGTCGTCGACCTCCTGGCCGCCTACGACGCCCTGTCGGCGCGCTTCGCCGAGGACCTGAGCGCTGACGAGATGGATGCGCTGATCGACGAGCAGGCCAAGCTCGGCGCGCGCCTCGAGGCCGTCGACGGCTGGTCGCTGGCGTCGCGCCTCGAGCACGCCATGGACGCGCTGCGCTGCCCGCCGCCCGAGACGCCCGTCGCCGTGCTCTCGGGCGGCGAGCGCCGCCGCGTGGCGCTGTGCCGGCTGCTGCTGCGCGAACCCGACATCCTGCTGCTCGACGAGCCGACGAACCACCTCGACGCCGAGAGCGTGCAGTGGCTCGAGCGGCACCTGCAGCAGTACAAGGGCACCGTCATCGCCGTCACCCACGACCGCTACTTCCTCGACAACGTGGCGCAGTGGATCCTCGAGCTCGATCGCGGCCACGGCATCCCGTGGCGCGGCAACTACACGTCGTGGCTCGAGCAGAAGCAGGCGCGGCTGGCCCACGAGGCCAAGGCCGACGACCGGCGCCGCCGGACGTTGGAGCGCGAGCTCGAGTGGATCCGGATGGCGCCCAAGGCCCGCCATGCGAAGGGCAAGGCCCGCGTGGCCGCCTACGAGCGGCTGCTGGGCGAGGAGGGCGAGGCCCAGCGCGGCGAGCTCGAGATCTACATCCCGCCCGGGCCGCGCCTCGGCGATGTCGTGATCACGTTCGACGCGGTGACGAAAGCGTTCGGCGACAAGCTGTTGTTCGAGGAGCTCTCGTTCGCCGTCCCGCCCGGCTCGATCGTCGGCGTCATCGGCCCCAACGGCGCCGGGAAGACGACCCTGCTCGAGCTGATCACCGGACACGACGCCCCCGACCGCGGCACCGTCACCGTCGGCGAGACCGTCGAGCTGGCCTACGTCGACCAGTCGCGGGCGGTGCTATCCCCCGACGACACCGTCTGGCAGGCGATCACCGAGGGCGACGAGTTCCTCCAGCTCGGTCCGCGCACCGTGAACTCGCGCGCCTACGTGGCCGGCTTCAACTTCACCGGCGCCGACCAGCAGCGCAAGGTCGGCGTGCTCTCGGGCGGCGAGCGCAACCGCGTCCACCTGGCGCGGATGCTGCGCAGCGGCGCCAACGTCCTGCTCCTCGACGAGCCGACGAACGACCTCGACGTCAACACGCTGCGCGCCCTCGAGGCGGCGATCGAGCGCTTCGCCGGCAGCGCCATCATCGTCAGCCACGACCGCTGGTTCCTCGACCGCGTCGCCACCCACATCCTGGCGTTCGAGGGCGACAGCCAGGTGCGCTGGTTCGAGGGCAACTTCCAGGACTACGAACAGGACAGGCGGCAGCGCTTGGGCGCCGCCGCCGACGAGCCGCATCGGGTGCGGTATCGGAGCTTGACGCGGGGGTAGGCGTGGCGACGGCGCCGCGTTGCCCGGCGGCCGAACCGGCGCCGCGGCGCGCCGACCGGAGCGCCCTTGCCGCGCCGCGCGCGGCGTGCCATAGTAGCGCGAATGCCGCGCCGTCGGGCTCGCGTGGGCCGCGGCTTGCAGGAGGGTGACGGATGGCGGAAGGCGCACCGCGCGCCCACGGGGCGCGCTGGCGGATCGCAGGTTCGCGCTGGGCGTTGGCGCTCGTCGGGGCCGTCGCGCTCGTAGCGGTGCCGGCGCTGGCGGTGCGGGCGGCGCGGCTCGGGCAGGGCTCGCTGCCGCCCAAGATCACCCGCATCTACCTCGCGGCCGTCGTCCGGCAGGCCCGCCGGGCCGACTTCGCGCCCGCGCTGACCGCGCCGCCGCCGACGGCGACGCCCGAGCCGTCCAACACCCCGCCGCCCACCGAGGTGCCCACCGCCACGCCGATGCCCGGCGTCCCGGGGCCGTGCCGCGTGCCGCTGGCCAGCCGGCTGAGCGTCCGCAACATCGACATCGGCGAGTTCGAGGTCCAGCGCACCGCGACGTACTTCACCAGCATGCCGATCCTGGTGGCGCCGGCGTCGATCGGGCGAACCTGGGTGGCCTGGCCCGACACCGACGGCCAGATCCACTTCACCCTGGCCACCGCCACCGGACGCCGCGAGTCCAACGACGTCAAGGTCCAGGGCGACAGCGTTCACGGCCTGGCCGCCGTCGGCACCGACGGCGGCGCGGCGCTGGTGCGGCAGAACGAGCAGTTGGTCCTGGTGCGCTTCCTGGCCGACGGCACGATCCCGTGGAAGACGGTGGTCGTCGGCAATGCCGGCCAGGGCAGCGGCAAGAAGTGGATCCGGCCGTCGTGGACCCACGAGAGCCGGCTGCGCTGGACCGGCGAGGTCTTCGCCGCCTACGTCGGCCACGTCCAGAACTTCGGCGCCAACGGCGTCCACCAGGGCGACCTGCTGTGGCTGTTCGACGCCGACGGCCAGCGCGTCCTGCCCGAGACCGAGCCCGCCCGCGACTACCCGCAGTGGGACTGGGGCTGCAGCCACAGCCTCGACGTCCGGCTGCGCCACAACCGCGGGCTCGACATCATCGGCCCGGTCTGCCTCTCGGACGCCTACCCGGCCAAGGCCATCGTCTACCGCCATGGCCCGACGCTGCGCAGCGAGCCCAGCGGCGACGGCAGCGGCCACAGCGACGCCGCGCTCGGCGGCCTGGTGACGCTGCCGGACGGCTTCGCGCTGAACTTCCAGTCCAAGGAGGGCCGCAAGTCGTACGACATCGGCCTCGTCCGCGTCTACGGCGACGCCGAGGAGATCAGCGACCCCTACTGGCTGACGAACACGGCCGCCGTCGACGAGCTGGCGCCGCACCTGGCGAACTACGCCCAACACCTGTTGGCCTCGTGGGTCGAGGGCGAGGCGTTCAAGCTGGCGGTGTTCTCGACCCGGGCCGAGCCGATCGAAGGCCCGGTGACGGTCGACGCCGCCGCCGGCGCCCGCGACGACTTCGAGAACGACTTCAACGGCGACGTGGTCTGGGCGTTCAGCGACGCCCAGGGCAGCAGCCTCAAGCTGGCGCGCGTCCAGGCCTGCATCCCGCAACAACCCTGACGAAACGCCGACGACGCGGCCGCCGGGCATCACCGGCGGCCGCGTCGCGTCGTCTGGATCGTTCGTACGACGCCGTTCCCACCCCCGCTGCGCCAGCGCTCTGCCCCGCCCCGCTTGCCGTGGCCGGCCCGGCCCCACGTCGGACAACCCGCGAACCCATGAGCCAGTCCCCCAACCCACGCCCGACGACGGCGCGCCGCGCCGCGCGCCGCCGCCGTCTGCCCGTCGCGATCGCCGCGTCGCTCGCGGCCGGCCACGCCCTCGCGCCAGCGGTGGCCGCGCAGGTGCCGCCGGTGCCGGCTCAGCCGCCGCTGCACCACCCCGCCGACCCCGCCGCCTGGCGCACCTACGCCAGCGGCGACGAGGTGCTGGCGCTCCAGAGCGATCCGTCCGACGCGCGCCGGCTCTGGGCGGGCACCGAGGGCGGCGGCGTCGTCGTCTGGGACGCCGCGGCGGCCACGTTCGAGCACCACACGGCGCCGACGCAGCCGGGCCTACCCTCGAACCGCGTCTACGACGTGGCCTTCGACCCGGCCGACGGCACGCCGTGGCTGGCGACGGCCGGGGGGGTGGTCCGCGCCTCGGGCGCGGCGTGGCGGGCGTGGTCGAGCGCCGACGGCCTGCCCAGCGACGTCGTGCGTACGGTCGCCGTCGACCGCCGCGGCGTCGTCTGGGCCGGTGCCGACGCCGGGATTGCCTTCCTCGCGCCGGGCGCCGACCACTGGCAGGTCGCGGCGCGCGACACGTTCACCCGCTTCTCGCGCGCCGCCAAGAAGGGCCCCGGCGCCACTGGCGCGGCCGACAGCGTCGTCGACGGCCGCGGGCGGACGTGGTTCGCCCACGGCCGCGATCGCGTCGACGAGGACCGCGCCGCCCTGTCGTGGTTCGACCCCGCCGACGGCGCCTGGCGCCACGTCACGTCGGTCGGGCCCGGCGGCAACCCCGCCAACGGACCGCAGACCGAGCAGATCACGGCGCTGGCGATCGACCCGCGCGACGGTTCGGTCTGGGCCGGCACCTGGCTGCGCGGCCTCTACCGGTTCGACGGCGAGGACTGGCACTGGCACACGCCGCAGGGCGGGCTGTGCGGCAAGAGCATCACGGCGCTGGCGGCGGTCGGCACCGCCCTGTGGGCCGCGTGCGCCGACGAGCAGGGCGCCGTCGGCACGGCGCGCTACGACGGCAGCCGCTGGGCGTCGTCGCCGACCGCGCCCGGGGCGCCGACGATCACGGCGATCGCCGGGGCGGCCGGCCGGGTTTGGTTTGGCGCCGGCACGAGCAGCCGCGACGGCGGCGGCCTGTCGACGCGCGACGGCGGCCCGGCGCGGACGCTCTCGACGGCCGGACGGACGCCGGCCGTCAACGACATCACCGCCGTCGTCGTCGACGGCGCCGGCCGCGTCTGGGCCGGCACCCGCGGCTACGGCGTGCTCGGGTTCGACGGGCAGCGCTGGAGCCAGCACACCACGGTGTCGACGGGCGGGCGGCTGCCGGGCGACGCGGTGACGGACTTGGCCGTCGGCGGCGACACGCTGTGGGTCGCCACGACGAAGTCGGTCTTCGACGGCCAGCGCTGGATCGACGGCGGCGTCTCGTCGCTCGACATCGCCAGCGGCCGCTGGCGCGCGCCGCTGCGGCGGGGCAGCGACGCCGTGCCGGACAGCGACGTCGGCAGCATCTTGGCCGGACCGGACGGCCGCATTTGGATCGGCCTGGGCGCCTCGCCCGACGGCCCCGGCGCCAGCGGCACGACGAGCCGCGGCGACGGCCTGGTGGTCTACGACCCATCCGCCGACACGTTCGAGCACCTGCGCTACGCCACCACCGGCGGCGGTCTGGTCGGCGACACCGTCCTCGACCTGGCCGCCGGCGACGGCGCCGTCTGGATCGCGGCCAGCCACCACCTCGACGTCGCCACCGAGACGCGCGTCGGCGGCGGCGTCAGCCGGGCGGTCGACGGCGTGGTGCGCGGCTGGACCGGTGGCGCCGCCGGCCTCGAGACCTACCACGGCACCGGCTTCGGGCGCGACCCGCTGGTCACCGGCGACGTCCGGGCGGTGGCCGCGGCGGCGGACGGCACCGCCTGGGCCGGCAGCTACGACATCGACAGCCGCAAGGACACGATCGCCGCGGTCTGGCCGTTCGTCGACGCCGTCGTCAACCGCTTCGACGGCCAGCGCTGGCACGCGACGCGGTTCGCCGGCGAGGGCTGGGTGGCGGCGCTGACCCTCGACGGCCAGGGCCGCCTCTGGGCGGGCACGACCCGCGGCCACGCCGCGGCCGAGCACGCCGTCGTCGGCTTCGACACGGCCGACAAGGCCGCCGGCGGCCTGCGCGTGTTCGACGGCCGCGGCTGGCTGACGATCGCGCCCTCGCCCGACCGGCTGGGCGTCAAGTCGATCACGGCGCTGGCCTGGGATCCGGTCCGGGGCGGCGTTTGGGTCGGGACCGAGAACGCCGGCCTGCACCTGTTCCTCGCCGCGCCGCCGACCCCGACGCCGAGCCCGTCGCCCACGGCCAGCGCCACCGCCACCGACGAGCCGACGCCGACCGTCGCCGCCAGCCCGACGCCGCGGGTCACGCCGAGTCCGACGGCCACGGCCACCGCCGACGGCGATGGCCGGCTCTTCCTGCCGGCGCTGTACGCCGGACGAGGCGGGGCATCCACCAGCCGCCGCTGAGCGCCGATCACGGCCGGGCGCGGCCGATCGACGGCGTGGCGCCGCCGGCGCGCCGGACCGATCCCCTATAATCGTTCGCCGGCCGCCCCGCCGCCGTCACGCACCCAGGACACACGCGCATGCCCGCGACCACGACCCGCCCGCGCCGCCGGCACTTCGGGGCCCCCTCCGCCACCGCGCTGGCCGCGGCCACGCTCGGGTCGCTGCTGGCCGCCGCCTGCGGCGCCTCGACGCCGGACGCGGCGCCGGCCGCCAGCGGCGGCACCGCCACGCTCGCCGCGACCGCCGCCGCCGTCGCCGACGCCGGCGCGCCCACGCTGGCGCCGCCCGAGGCGCTCGGGACACAGCGGGCGGCGGGCAAGGTGCCGGTCTACGGCCGCAACTTCGGCGGCCCCGGCTTCGACGACGGCCAGCTCCAGCTGCCGACGGCGATCGCCGTCGACGCGGCGGGCAACGCCTACGTCTCGGACTCCGTCGGCGTCCAGGTCTTCGACGCCGCCGGCCGCTTCGCGCGGCGCGTGGCGGCCGGCGAGCTCGTCGCCGTGAACGGCATCGCCGTCACGCCCGACGGCGCCCGGCTCTACGTGGCGCAGCGCGAGCCGCCCGTGCGCGTGTTCGACGCGGCCGGCGCACCCGCCGGCACCGTCGGCGCCGTCGGCGACGGCCCGGGCCAGCTGGCCCAGCCGGCCGCGCTGGCCCTCGACGCCGCCGGCCAGCTCTACGTGGCCGACGCGGCCAACGGCCGGATCGAGGTCTTCGGCCCGGGAGGCGCGCACGTCCGGACGATCGGCGAGAAGGGCACGGGCCGGGGCCAGTTCTCACAGCCGCGGGCGCTGGCGGTCGGTCCGGACGGCCGCGTCTACGTCGGCACCGGCGACAGCTACGCCATCCAGGTGTTCGCGCCCGATGGGACGTACGAGAAGAGCCTGGCCCACGGCTACAAGGACGCCACGCTCTACCGCATCGCCGGCCTCGCCCTCGACGACGACGGCCGGTTGTACGCCAGCGAGGCGGCCTCGCACTACGTCCAGGTCTTCGCCGACGGCGCCTGGGTGGCCGACCTCGGCAAGCTCGGCAGCGGGTCGACGCAGTTCAACACCCCCACCGGCCTGGCGTTCGCCGCCGGGCAGCTCTACGTCGTCGACCAGCAGAACAGCCGCGTGCAGGTCTTCACCACCCCGTAGCCCTCCGCCGGACCGCGCACGGCCGCCGCCGCTCGCGCCGGTCACGCGCCTCGCCGGCCTGCGGACGATCCCATAGTCGAGTGTGGACATTGCCGCGGACACGCGGCCGCCGCCGGCCCGCTGCCGCGTGTCCGCGGCGCCGTCGCGGACCGCGCGGCGCGCCGTCGCCTCTGTCGGGCCGCGGCGCGCCGGCGTCGACGGATCGCGCTGACGGCGGCGCGCCGCGGTGGCACGACCCTTGCATCGATCCGCCCGGCTGACGGCAACGCGCCCGGCCGCGCCGCGAGTCGACGCGGCCGGGCGCCAGCCGGCCGGGCGCACCGCCCGGGGTTAGAACGGGATGTCGTCCTCGGCCATGTGCGACCCGCCGTGGGCACCGGCCTCGTCAAAGGCGCCCGCCGGGGCGCGGTCGCCGGCGCCGCCGAGGAACTTGACGATGTTCGCCCGCAACTCCCAGCCGCTGCGCTCGGCGCCGCTCTGATCGGTGTAGGTGTTCGTTCGGATCTCGCCCTCGCACAACACCATCCGGCCCTTGGCCAGGTATTGGTTGCAGATCTCGGCCTGCCGTCCGAACACGCTGACCCGGAACCAGGTCGTCTCCTCCTGCGACGAGCCGTCCTGGTCGGTCCAGCGGCGGTTCGTAGCGACGGTGAAGTTGCAGACAGGGGTGCCATTGGCGGTGTAGCGCATCTCGGGATCTCGGCCGAGATTGCCCACGACGACAACGCGTTGGTACATGACGTCCTCCGTAAGGTGTGAGTTTCGTGGGTGACCGGTTCGAGCGGATGACCAGACGGGCATAGAACATGCATTCTAGTCGAGCCGAAGTATACGCATCGCATGCGCCCTGTCAACGCTGTCGCGACAGCGTGGCGACAGCGTGGCGACCTCGCCAGCCGAGGTGGATCGATGCGCGGGCGGCGCGGCCGGCCTGTGGACAACTAAACCTTAAATCACGTCGCCGGTGGGTTGTGGTGGGTGGGTGCGCTGTGGTAGCATCGACGCGGGTGGAGATTTGTGGAGATTTGTGGTGCCCACCCCTCGATCTCGGCTTGGGTGCCGATCGCGAAGTGGAGCTCCCGGCGCGTGGCACGTTCGGACTTCGAAGGCGAGCTGCGGTGCAGCGTCGACGACAAGGGCCGGGTGATCATCCCGAAGCCCTTTCGCGATGCGTTCGCCGACGGCATGCAGATGGTCCGCGGCCTGTCCGGCCTCTGCCTCTGGCTGTTCCCGGCCGCCGACTGGCCCGCCCAGCGCCTGCAGCTCGAGGCGCGCCTCGGCCTCGGCGCGGGCGCCGTCGACGCGATGCGGTTCCTGCGCACCGGCGCCCACGAGACGCCCGACCGGCAGGGCCGGGTGATGCTCCCGCCGCACTTGCGCGCCCACATCCAGCTGTCGCCGGGCGCGCCGGTCGCGGTGCTGGGCATGGGCGATTGGGTGGAGATCTGGAACGCCGACATCTGGCAGCAGCGGGCGCTCGACGTGATCGCCCGGGTCGAGGCCGACCTGGCGACGGTCGATCTGGGCGGACTGCTCGGCGGCGCGCCGTGACAACGCGCCACCGGCCGGTGCTGTGCGACGAGGTGATCGCGCTGCTGGCGGTCGGGTCGGGCGGGCACTGGATCGACGGCACGCTCGGCGGCGGCGGCCACGCCGCGGCCATCCTCGACGCCTCGGCACCCGACGGCCGCCTGCTGGGCATCGACCGCGACCCGCAGGCGCTGGCGCGCGCCGCGGCCCGTCTGAACATCTTCGGCGACCGCGCCCACCTCGTCCTGGGCAACCTCGGCGACCTCGCCGCCATCGCGGCGGCCGCCGCCTGGCCGCCCAGCCGCGGCATCCTCTTCGATCTCGGCATCTCGTCCGACCAACTCGACGATCCGGCGCGCGGCCTCTCGTTCCAGCACGACGGGCCGCTGGACATGCGCCTCGGCCCGGACGCCGAGGTCAGCGCTGCCGACCTCGTGAACGAGCTGGCCGAGGCCGAGCTGGCCGACGTGATCTGGCGCTTCGGCGACGAGCGGGCCAGCCGCCGCATCGCGCGCGCCATCGTGGCCGCCCGCCCGCTGGCGACGACGCGGCAGCTGGCCGACGTCGTGGCGCGCGTCGTACGGCCGGAGCGCGGTCGGCGGCCGATCCACCCCGCCACCCGCACCTTCCAGGCGCTCCGGATCGCGGTGAACGACGAGCTGACGGCCGTCGAGCGCGCCGTGCCGCAGGCGGTCGAGCAGCTGGCGCCCGGCGGCCGGCTGGCGGTGATCAGCTTCCACTCGCTCGAGGACCGCATCGTCAAGCACGCCCTGCGCACCGCGGCCACGGGCTGCAGCTGCCCGCCCGAACTGCCGACCTGCGTCTGCGGCGGCCGTCCGACGGTCCGCCTGGTCACCCGCAAGCCCGTCACGCCCAGCCCGGCCGAAGCCGAGGCCAACCCGCGCGCCCGCAGCGCCAAGCTGCGGGTGGCGGAGCGGCTCGAGGTGGCGGCGTGAGCCTCGCCCGCCCGCCGCGGCCGCCGCGCCCCGAGGCGTCGCCCTACCTCGACCGCCGGCCGCCGGCGGCCACGCTCGGCCCGACGCTGGGCGTGCTGGTGCTGCTGTTCCTGCTGGCCGGCCTGCTGTGGGTGCGCCAGGCGAACGGCGTGGCCGAGACCGGCCGCCAGATCGCGCGGCTGCTCGACGAGCGCGACGAGCGGCTGATGCAGCGCGCGGCCGCCCGCGTCGCGCTGGCGCAGGCCACCGACCCGCAGCGGCTGGCCGAGCGGGCGCGCGCGCTGGGCTTCGCGCCGATCGACGACGCGGCGGTGGAGGTCGTGACGATCACGGTCGACGGCGGGCCGTCGGACGGCGCGGCCCGGCAGGCCGCGCCCGGCCAGCGCAGCCCGCTCGACCTCGTCGTGCCGCCGGCCGCCATGCCGGCCGTCGCGGAGCCGTCGCTGTCGCGCATCCCGCTGAGCCTGTGGCATGTGCTGGAGGACGGGCCGTGAGGGGCCGGGTCGACTACCCCCGCCTGCCGTGGCTCGGCCTGGCGCTGCTGGGGGCGATGGCCCTCGTCGCGGGCCGCGTCGTCTGGCTCAGCGCCCGCCCGGCGGCCGCGGCCCAGGCCGCCTGGGAGCCGTCGACCGAGGTCCGGCCGCAGCGCGGGGCGCTGTGGGACCGCCGCGGGCGGCTCGTGGCCACCGAGAGCTACGACCGCTACGAGGTGATCGTCGAGAAGGCCAAGCTGCCCGATCCGGCCGGCTTCCTGGCCGCCATCGCCCCCCACCTCGGGGCGCGCGCCGACGCCGTCCGCCACCAGCTGGACGACCCGGCGATCCAGTGGGTCACCGTCCTCCACTACAGCCTGCCCGCGGCGGCCGACGCCGTCCGCGCCGCCGCCCCGGCCGACGCCGTCGTGGTGCGGGCGCTGCCCAGCCGGCACTACGCGCTGGGCGAGGCCGCCGGCCACCTGACGGGCTTCGTCGACGCCAGCGGCCACGGCGAGTACGGCCTCGAGGCCCACTACCACGACCTGTTGGCCGGCGCGCCCGGCCACACGCCCGGCCCGTTCGGCACCGACCCGCGCGCGTTCGCGGCGCCGCGCGACGGCGCCGACCTGGTGCTGACGATCGACCGCGACATCCAGCTGGCCGTCCACCGCATCCTGGCGGCGCACATCGGCCAGCAGGACGCCAGCGGCGGGACGGTCCTCGTCCTCGAGCCGGCCAGCGGCGATGTGCTCGCCTCGGTCAGCTACCCGTCCTACGACCCGAACCAGTTCGCGGCGGCCGACGTGGACCGCTACATCGACCCCGCGATCGGCGCCTACTACCCGCCGGGCAGCGTCCTCAAGCCGCTGAGCCTGGCGGCCGCGATCGACGGCGGCAAGCTGAGCCCGGGCTCGACGTACGAGGACACGGCGACGACGTTCTACCAGGGCGTCACGATCCCCAACCAGGACTACGTGGCGCACGGTACGGCCACGATGTGGCAGATGCTGCAGCTGTCGCTCAACGTCGGTGCGGTCCACGTGGCCGACACGCTCGGCAGCGCCGCCTTCTACCGCGCCCTCGACGCGTTCGGCCTCGGCCACGCCACCGGCGTCGACCTGGCCGGCGAGGCGCCGGGGCGCATCGTCCTGCCCGGCGACGACGGCTGGGTGGGCAGCAACTTCGCCTACAACGCGTTCGGCCAGGGGCTCGACGTCACGCCGCTGCAGATGGCGGTCGCGATGGCGACGATCGCCAACGACGGGGTCCGGATGACACCGCGCATCGTCCGCCAGGTCCGCCCCGCCGGCGCCGCGCCGCAGGATGTTGCGCCGCGCCCGGTGGCCCAGGTCATCTCGGCCCCCACTGCCCGGACGATGCGCGCGATGCTCGAGAGCGTCGTCGACGAGACGGCCACCGCGGCGCAGCTGGCGCGCCACACCTCGGGCGGCAAGACCGGCACGTCCGAGGTCTTCGACCGCGACCGCGACAACGAGGACGACCTGATCGCCAGCTTCGCCGGCTTCTTCCCGGTCGACCGCCCGGCCGCCGTGATCCTCGTGAAGCTCGACCGCCCGATCGGCGAGCGCGGCAGCCGCGTCGCGGCGCCGATCTTCGCCGAGGTCGCCGAGGTGGTGGCGCAGGTGCTGCGGGTGCCGGCGGACAAGGCGGAGGCCGGCCGGTGAGCGCGCTGCAGCCCGTCGTGAGCCTGGCGGTGTGGGCGGCGATCCCGGCCGTGCTCGTCGCCGTCGGCACCTGGCCGCTCATCGGCTGGCTGCGGCGGCGCCAGCTCGGCAAGGCGATCCGCGACGACGGCCCGGCCCACCAGGCCAAGGCCGGCACGCCGACGATGGGCGGCCTCGTGCTCGTCGGCGTCGTCCTGGCGGCGATCGTCGCGCCGGCGCTGCTGTGGTGGACCGCGGGGACGATGTGGACTGCGCGCGCCGAACAACAGAAGGGCATCAACATGGCGTTCGACGGCGTCGACTTTCGGCTCGCCGCCGCGGCCGCCTTCGCCGTAGTCTGGTTCGGCGCCATCGGGCTACTCGACGACTGGCACGGGTTGGCGCGCAAGGGGCGCGCCCGGCCGCCCGGCATCGGGTTCACGGCGCGCCGCATGTTCGCGCTCCAGGCGGTCGGGGCGGTGGCGACGACATGGCTCGCGACGCGGCCGATCGCCTGCGACATCTGCACCACCTCCGCGTCGCTCTGGGTGCTGCTGGGTCAGCGCTCGTTCGGCCCGGGGGACATGGTCGCGCTCGTGGGATGGGTGCCGTGGCTGGCGCTCGGCACGCTCGTTGTCGTGGCGGTCGTGAACGGCGTGAACCTGAGCGACGGCCTCGACGGGCTGGCGGCGGGCGTGGCGGCGATCGCCTTCGCCGGGCTGGCGGTCGTCCTGGCGCTGACCCATCGGCCGGCCGGCGACGATGTCGTGATGCCCGCGAGCGGGCCGCTCCTCCCGATCTGGGCGGCGGGCGCCTGTCTCGGCTTCCTCGTCCACAACCGCTACCCGGCCCGGGTCTTCATGGGCAACGTGACGAGCATGGCCCTCGGCGGCGCGCTGGCGGCGATCGCGCTCGCCAGCGGGCTGTGGCCGCTGCTGCCGATCCTCGGCGTCGTCTACGTCGCCGAGGTGGCCAGCGACGTGATCCAGGTGGGGTACTTCAAGTGGTCCGGCGGCAAGCGGGTGTTCCGGATGGCGCCGATCCACCACCACTTCGAGCTCGGCGGGCTGCACGAGACGGCGGTGACACGCCGCTTCTGGCTCGTCGGCGCGCTCGGGGCGGCGGCGGCGGCGGCGCTGGCGTGGTGGGCGACGCGGGGAGCGGTCTGATGTTGGAAGGGAACCCAGGGCGCGCGATCGGAGGGCGACCGTGAACGACACCGTGATCGGGGTGGGGCCGGCCCGGCTCAAGTCGGCCGAGACGCTGGGGCTGCGCGACGGCGTGACGTGGCTGGCGGTGGGCGACGCGCCCTCGGCGGCGCAGGCCATGCTGCGGCTGCGCGGCTGGCCGGGCCGGGTGCTGGCGGTGGTGGCGGCCGAGTCGGTGCCGGACGGGCTGACCGGCTGGGCCCGCGCCTGTGCCGCTCAAGCCCGCTACGTCCTGCTCTTCGGACCGCACGCACCGCGGCTGGCGCAGGCGCTGGTCCGCGCCGGTGGGGTCGGCATCGTCCGCTGCGCCGACGTCGCCGACGCGGTGCAGGCCGCCGGTCGGCTGGCGCAGCCCGGCGACGCCGTGGCGCTGACCCCGCTGGGCCAGGCCGATGTCGAGGACGCGATCCGCTTCCGCGCCTGCGCCGCCCACTGGGTCGTCGGCGCGGGCGGCAGCGCCTGGGTGGCGGCGTGAGCGTCGGCGCCGGGCCGCTCGGCGCGGCCGACCGCGCGGCGGCGCCGGCGGCGCCCGCCCGGGCGCGGCGGCCGCGCGACGGCGTGCTCATCGCCGCCGTCGGGCTGCTGCTGCTCATCGGGATCCTGGCCGTCTTCACCGCCAGCGACAGCGCCGCGCTCCAGAGCCACCTCCTCTGGGCAGCGGTCGGCGTCGCGGCGGCCGGGGTCGTGGCCACGATCGGCGACTACCGTCTGATCCAGCGTTGGTCGCCGCTGCTGTTCGTCGGCCTGATCGGGCTGCTCGTCCTCGTCCTCGTCGTCGGCCAGCGGGTGCACGGCAGCACGCGCTGGCTTTTCGGCGGCTCGGTCCAGCCGGGGGAGCTCGCCAAGCTCGTCGTCGTCATCTACATCGCCGATTGGCTCTCGGGCCGCCCGCACGAGATCCGCCAGTTCGCGATGGGCCTGGTGCCGTTCATCCTGCTCGTCAGCATCGTCTGCGGCCTCATCATCCTCCAGCCGAACTTCTCGACCGCGATCCTGGTGCTGGGTATCGCCTCGGCCATGCTCGTCGCCGCCGGCGCCCGGATCGACCAGATGCTGCTCAGCGGCTCGATCGCCGTCGTCGTCCTCACCGTGGCGCTCATCATGGCCGACTACCGCGTGAACCGCGTCCTGGGCTTCCTGAACCGCGACGCCATGGCCGACCAGGCGAACTGGCAGCCGAACCTGGTCGAGAACGCCGTCCTGCGCGGCGGCTGGTTCGGGGTCGGGCTGGGCAACGGCCAGTACAAGCGGTTCATGCCGCTGGACACCGGCGCCACCGACGCCGTCTTCGCCGTGATCGGCGAGGAGACCGGCGTGCTGGGCTGCTTGCTGGTGGTCGCCTTGTTCGCCGTCATCGCCTGGCGCGGCATCCGCATCGCCCGCGGCGCGCCCGACCCGTTCGCCAAACTGGCGGCGCTGGGCATCACGTGGTGGATCGTCAGCCAGGCGTTCGTCCACATGGCGGTGGTGACGCGGCTCATCCCGTTCACCGGGGTGCCGCTGCCGTTCATCTCGTCGGGCGGCAGCAGCCTGACCACGACGCTCGTCGGCGTCGGCCTGCTCGTCGCGATCTCGCAGCGGGCCGATCCCAGCAAGGTGACGCCGTATGGTCTTGTGGATCTCCGGTGGTGGAACCGCCGGACACGTGTATCCCGCGCTTACCGTGCGCGACGCGCTGGGCTCGCGGGTTAGCGCCGTGGTCTGGTTCGGCCGCAGCGGCGGCATGGAACAGGGGCTGGCCGAGCGCGCCGGCATCCCCTTCCGCGCCGTGCGCACGGGCGCCGTCGTCGGCCGCGGCCCGCTCGGCGCGGCGGCCGGTGTGGCGGCGATGGCCCGCGGCGCGCTCGCCGCCGCCCGCGACCTGCGGCGCGAGCGGCCCGACGCCGTGCTGGTGACCGGCGGCTACGTCAGCGTCCCGCTGGCCGTGGCGGCGCGGCTGACCGGCACGCCGCTGTGCGTCTACCTGCCCGACGTCGCCCCGGGCCTCGCCGTGCGCCTCATCGCGCGCCTCGCCCGCACGATCTGCGTCACGGCGCCGGCGGCGTGCGACGCCCTGCCTCGGCGGCGCTGCGTCGTCACCGGCTATCCGGTTCGCGACGCCGTCCGGCGCGCCGACCGGGCCGCCGCCCGGGCGCGCCTCGGCGCCGGGCCCGACGAGCCGGTCGTGCTCGTGTTCGGCGGCAGCCAGGGCGCGCGCCGGCTGAACGACGCCGTGGCCGCTGCGGCGCCGGCGCTGCTGGCGCGGGCGGTGCTGATCCACGCCGCGGGCGCGCGGACCCTCGCCGCCGCCGAGGCCGCCCGCGCCGCGCTGCCGGCGGATCAGGCCGCGCGCTGGCACCTGGCGCCGTTCCTGGCCGACCAGGCGATGGCCGACGCCCTCGCCGCGGCCGACGTCGTGGTGTGCCGCGCCGGGGCGGCCGTGCTCGGCGAGCTGCCGGCCCGCGGCCTGCCGGCCGTCCTGGTGCCGCTGCCGATCGCCGGCGGCCACCAATGGGCCAACGCCCGCGTCCTGGTCGACGCCGGCGCGGCCGTGGCCATCCCCGACGCCGCGCTCGACGGCGCGCGCCTGGCGGCCGAGGTCAGCGCGCTGCTCGACGACCCGGGCCGCCGCGCCGCGATGGCCGCAGCGGCCCGCCGCCTCGACCGGCCCGGCGCCGCGGCGGCGATCGCGGACGAGGTGCTCGCGCTGGCCGGAGGCGCCGCGTGACGGCGCGCCGGGTGGACCCGTTGCGCGCCGCGGCGGCCGTCGCCGTCGCGCTGGTCGCCGCGGGCCTGGCGGCGTCGACGGCCGCGGCGGCGCCGTTGGGCGGCGGGCCGACCGCGGCCGCGGCGGCCGCGCCGGCGGCAGGGCCCGACATGAGCGCCCACGCCCTGGTGGTCATGCTCGTCTTCGGCCTCATCGGCGTCGCGCGCGGCGTCGGGCCCGAGGCGCGCGTGCTCGTCGTCACCGCCGCCAGCTACGTGGTCTTCGGGACGGCGTGGGGCCGCGTGGCCGGGGCGCTCAACAAGCAGATCAAGCTGGCGGTGGCCGGCTTCAAGCTGAGCACATCGTCCGGCGATCCGGGCGAGGTCTTCCGCGCCGCGTCGGCGATGCCGCCGCCGGTGCCGACCGAGGGCAGCCAGGTGGCGGTCTGGCAGATCGCCTTCTTCGCCGTTGTGGTGCTGCTGCTGGGCTATCGCATCCTGCGCCGCGTCTTCCCGCGGCCCGGCGCCCCGGCCGGCGCCGCGCCGCGCGTCATCGACCGCCTGGTCGGCGGCCTCGTCGCCGGGCTCACGGGGCTCCTGGTGGCGATGTTCGTCCTGCCGCGCATCGTCAGCGGCGCCCGGATCAGCCTGATCGACACCCGGCTGTCCATCGCCGCCGCAGCCGCACCCTACAAGCACTGGATCGTGTTCGCGGTCGTCGTCGTCCTGCTGTACTTCGGCGTGAAGTCGCTGGGCGGCGGCGGGCCGCGCCAGAAGGTCTACAACTGATGGTGCCCATCGAGTTCGTCGCCTTGCTGCTGGTGGGCGCCTTCGGCGTCGTCGGCCTGGCGCGCAAGTTCCCGCGCGAGCTCGGCGCCACGATCTCGTACGCCGCGATGCTGCTCATGCTCAGCCTGGGCGGCGACGCGCTGGGCAACCTGGTCTACGAGGCCTTCAGCCAGCTCGGCCTGGCGGCGACGACGAACGTCGACCTGTTCAAGTGGTTCGTCTACATGGCGATCGTCGGCGGCTGGGTCGTCATCAGCTATGCCGGCCAGCAGCTCACGTTCCAGGGCAAGTGGCCGCCCAACCCGGTGACGGGGCTCGTGTTCGACCTGCTCATCGGGCTGTTCAACGGCTGGCTGGTGGTCTGGACGGCCTGGAAGCTGACCCACGATCTCGGCTACCCGAACACGGCCTTCGGCGGCTTTCAGCTGCCGATCACCGCCCGCGCCGACCGCTGGGTCGAGCTGGCGCCGCTGGCGCTCGTGCCCGACGGGATCGAGACCTGGGTCGTGGCCGGCTTCCTGATGCTGCTCATCTTCTTGCGGGTGGCCCGATGACCGCCGTTCCGCTCGCGCAGCGCGGCTGGCCGGCCGGCTGCGGCGCCCCGGCCCTCGCCGCCGGCGACGCCGTCCACGTCGTCGGCATCGGCGGCGCCGGGATGCAGGCGCTGGCGACGCTGCTGCTGGCGCGCGGCGTCGCCGTCTCGGGCTCGGACCGCGCCGACGGCCCCGCGCTGCGCCGCCTGGCCGACGCCGGGGCGCGCGTCCACGTCGGGCACGACGCCGCGCACCTGAGCGGCGGCGCCGCGCTCGTCGTCGTCACCGCCGCGCTGCCCGACGGCAACCCCGAGGTCGCCGCGGCGCGGGCGGCGGGCATCCCGGTCGTCAAGGGCAAGCAGCTCCTGGGCGCCCTCGTCGACGCCGGCCGCGGCGTCGGGGTGGCCGGCACCCACGGCAAGACGACGACCACCGGCCTGCTGGGCCACATCGTCCGCCGCGCCGGGATCGACGCCACCGTCGTCGTCGGCGGCGACGTGCCCGACCTGGGCGGCAGCGCCGTGGCCGGCACGGCGGACGTGGTGGTCTACGAGGCCGACGAGTACGACCGCAGCTTCCTCTTCGGCCGGCCGGCGGCGGCGGTGATCACGAACGTCGAGCACGACCATCCCGACATCTACCCGACGATCGACGACGTCGTCGCCGCCTTCCGCGCCTTCGCCGCCTCGATCGCCGCCGGGGGCCGCCTCATCGCCGTCGCCGACAGCGCCGTCGTCGACGCCGTCCTTGCCGACGCCGCGGCGACCGTCGAGCGCTACGGCCTGGCCGCCGGCGGCGACGCGCCATCGCGCGGCTGGTGGGCGGTCGACCGCACCGCCTCGGCCGACGGCCAGGCGTTCGACCTCGTGCGCGACGGCGCCGCCCTGGGCCGGTTCACGACCCGGCTGCCGGGCGACCACAACGTCGCCAACGCCGTGGCCGCGATCGCCGCCGCCGCGGCGCTGGGCATCGAGCCGGCGGCCGCCCGCGCCGCCATGGCCGACTACCGCGGCGTTGGGCGGCGCTTCGAGGTCGTCGGCGCCGCCGGCGGGGTCACCGTCGTCGACGACTACGCCCACCACCCCACCGAGATCGCCGCCACGATCGCCGCCGCGCGCGGACGCTACCCGGGCCGCCGCATCTGGGCGATCTGGCAGCCGCACACGTTCTCGCGCATCGCCCTGCTCGCCGACGACTTCGCCGCCCGCCTCGCCGCCGCCGACCGCGTCGTCGTGACGCCGGTCTACGGCGCCCGCGAGTCGGGCAGCGACGCGGACGGCGGCGCGATCGCCGCCCGGATCGCCGGCGCCACGGCCGCCGCCGACCTCGCCGCGGCCGCCGCGGTCGTGGCCGCCGAAGCCGCCGCCGGCGACGTCGCGCTGTTCCTGGGCGCCGGCGACCTGCCGCGCACCAGCCGGGCGGCCGTGCGCGGCCTGGCCCGCCGGGCCGCCGCCGACGTGGCCGCGGCGGGCGCGGCCGCGGGCCTGGGCGGCGACGTCCTCGGCCCGGCCCCGATGGCCGAGCACACGAGCCTGCGCGTCGGCGGACCGGCCGACCTGGCGGTGCGCGTGCGCCGCGTCGACGACCTGGCCGGCTGGTGGCTGCTGTCGTGGCGGCTCGGCGCGCCGGTGCGGGTGCTGGGCCGCGGCACGAACGTCCTGGTGGCCGACGCCGGGCTGCCCGGCGTGGCGCTCCTCAACCGCTGCGAGGCGTGGCGGCTGGTGGCCGACGACGGCGCCTGCGAGCGCGGCGCGACGGACGGCCCCCCGCCGCCCGACGGCGCCGCCACGGCGCGCGTCGTGGCCGAGAGCGGCGTGACGCTGGCGGCGCTGGCGCAGCAGCTGGCGCGCCAGGGCTGGGCGGGGCTCGAGGCCTCGGTCGGCATCCCGGGCAGCGTCGGCGCCGGCGTCGTCACGAACGCCGGTGCGCACGGCTGGGCGATGGCCGACAGCCTGGTCTGGGCCGAGGTCGTCGCGCCGGACGGAGGGCGCGCCCGCTGGGACGTGGGCCGGCTGGCGCTCGACTACCGCGCCAGCGCCCTCAAGCACGACGACCGCCACCTGGTGCTGCGCGCCGTGCTGCGGGTGGCGCGCGACGATCCGGCGGCGATCCAGGCCCGGATCGCGTCCAACCACGCCCACCGCCGCCGCACCCAGCCGACGGCGCCGTCGGTGGGCTCGGTCTTCAAGAACCCGCCCGGCGACGCCGCCGGCCGGCTCATCGAGGCGGCGGGGCTCAAGGGGCGGGCGCACGGCGGAGCCCGGATCTCACCGGTCCACGCCAACTTCTTCGTGAACGAGGGCGGCGCCCGCGCCGCCGACCTCCGGGCGCTCATCGACGCCGCGCGGCGCGCGGTCTGGGCGCACGACGGCGTCCGCCTCGAGCTCGAGATCGAACCGCTGGGAGACGACGATGCCGCTGCTCTCTAGCCGTCGCCGCCGCCGGATCGCCCGGTTGTGGCGCGCCCGGCGCGGCCGGGACGCCGAGGCGCTCGAGGCGCCGCGGCCCGCCGACGCCACGCCGCGCGTCCGGGCCCGCCACCGGGCGCCGACGCCCGACCTCGGCGCGCCGCTGGCGGCGCTGCTGGGCAACCCGTCGCGCGTCGCGGCGCTGGGCGCCTCGTTCGTCCTGGGCGCGATGCTGGTGCACCTGTTCACCGGACCGCGCTTCGAGGTCCGCGCCGCGACGGTGGTGGGCAACCAGCGGCTGCGCGCCGCCGCGGTGTACGCCCAGGCCGACATCGACGGCCGCCGCGTCGTGGCGATCGACGCCGCCCGGGTGGTGGCGCGGCTCAAGGCGCTGGCCGACATCCGCGACGCCACGATCGAGGTCAGCCTGCCCAACCGGGTGACGATCCGCATCGTCGAGACGGCGCCCGTCCTGCGCTGGCAGTCGCCGGCGGGCGACATCGCGATCGACGACGGCGGGCGCGCGATCGCGGTGCCGGCCGACGCCGCCACCGCTGCGGCGCTGCTGCGCGTGGCCGACGCCAGCGGCGCGCCGCCCGCCATCGGCGCCGTGATCGGCCTGGGCACGGTGGCGGCGGCGCAAGCGTACGCGCCGCGGTTCGGCGACCTCACCTGGCGCGGCCCGGCCGAGGGCTTCGCCGTCACGACCGCCGACGGCTGGACGGTGCTGCTGGGCGCCGACGCCGCGCTCGCGGCGCGCCAGGCGGCCACCCTGGCCGCCTTCCAACGCGGCCTCGACGCGGACCCGTCGTCGATCGAGCGGGTCGACCTGCGGTTCCCGAGCCGACCGTACTACCGACTGCGGTCGGGACTGTGACAGGAGCGACCGGCATGATCATCGGCATCGACCTCGGCTCGCACAAGATCGTCGCCCTGATGGGCGAGGGGCTGCCCGGCGGCGGCGTGCGCATCGTCGGCGCCGGGCACGCGCCGGCCGAGGGCATCCGGGCCGGCGAGGTCGTCAGCGTCGAGGATGCGGGCGGGGCGATCGGCGCCTGCGTCGAGCGGGCCGAGCGGCTGGCCGGCGACACGTTCGACACGGCCGTGATCGGCGTCACCGGCGCCCACATCCACGGCGCCACGAACCGCGCCGCCGTGCCGTGCGGCCGCCGGCCGCGCCCGATGGACGCCACCGACGTCGAGCGCGTCCTCGAAGCCGCCGGCACGGTGCCGATCGAGCCCGAGCGCGAGGTGCTGCACGTCCTGCCGCGCCATTACCGGCTCGACGGCGGCGGCGCCGTCGACTCGCCGATCGGCATGGAGGGATTTCGGCTCGAGGCCGAGGTCCACATCGTGACCGGCAGCCTCGGCGCGTTCAACACGGTGCGCCGCTGCCTCAAGCTGGCCGAGATCGACCGCCACCGCCTCGTGATGAGCACGCTGGCGGCGGCGGAGGCGACGGTCACGCCCGACGAGCGCGAGCTCGGCGTCGTGGTGGTGGACCTCGGCCACGCGCTGACCGGCATCGCCTGCTTCGCCGACGGCGCGGTGGTCCACACCGACACCCTCAAGGTCGGCGGCCGCCACCTGACGAACGACCTGGCGGTGCTGTTCCAGACGCCGTTCGAGCAGGCCGAACGGCTGAAGAAGACCCACGGCCACGTCCTGCCCGAGCACGACGACGACCGCGCCGAGGTCGACATCGTGCCGTTCGGCGAAGAACAGGTGCGCAGCGTCCGGCGGCTCGACGTGAGCCGGGTCCTGGCGGCCCGCGTCGACGAGATGGCCGGGATGATCGGCGCCGAGATCGAGCGCGCCGGCTTCGTCGGCCACCCGCCGGCGGGGGTCGTCCTCGTCGGCGGCGGCACCGAGCTCAAGGGCCTGCCGCACCGGCTCCAGGAGACCTGGGGCATGCCGGTGCGGGTCGGGCGGCCCAACCAGGTGGCCGGCCTCACGAACGCCGCCAAGAGCCCCGACCACGCCGCGGCCGTCGGGCTGCTGATGTGGTCGGCCCGCGCCGTGCCCGACGCGGCGCTGGTCACCGCCGGCGGCGGCCGGTCCGCCGCGCCGGGCGGCGTCGTCGGCTGGATGCGCGAGGCGCTCCTGCCGCGCCGCAACGGCCGCCGCTGAGCCGGCCGAGAAAGGAGCGTCGCCCGCGTTGAACACCCCGCTGCCCTCCGCCGGCCCGTGTGCCGGCGCCGGCATCGTCGCCCCGTCCGCAGGCGCCCCCGTCGCGCCCCAGCCACTTGCCGTTCAGCCCAACAACCGGAGGAACCCGATGTACGCTCACCCGAACGAGAACCTGGCCACGATCAAGGTCGTCGGCGTCGGCGGAGGCGGCTCGAACGCCGTCAACCGGATGATCGAGGAAGGCCTCACCGGCGTCGACTTCGTGACCGTCAACACCGACGCCCAGGCCCTGCAGCTGTCGCGGGCCGAGGCCCGGCTCCAGATCGGCACCAAGCTCACCAAGGGCCTGGGCGCCGGCGGGCGGTCCGAGGTCGGCGAGCGCGCCGCCGAGGAGAGCCGCGAGGACCTCGAAGGCTGCGTCAAGGGCGCCGACATGGTCTTCGTCACGGCCGGCATGGGCGGCGGGACCGGCACCGGCGCGGCGCCGGTGGTGGCGCAGATCGCCCGCGACGCCGGCGCGCTGACGATCGGCGTGGTGACGCGGCCGTTCGTGTTCGAGGGCACGCCGCGCTCGCGCGCCGCCGAGAGCGGCCTCGAGCGCATGGCCGAGGCGGTCGACACGCTGATCGTCATCCCGAACGACCGCCTGATGACGCTCAACGACGGCCGCTTGACGTTCCACGACGCGTTCCGGGCCGCCGACGAGGTGCTCCACCAGGGCATCCAGGGCATCTCGGAGCTCATCACGGTGCCCGGCCTGATCAACCTCGACTTCGCCGACGTGCGCTCGATCATGAGCGGCGGCGGCGCGGCGCTGATGAGCGTCGGGCGGGCCAAGGGCGAGCGACGGGCGGTCGAGGCGGCCGAGCGCGCCATCGCCAGCCCGCTGCTGGACATCACGATCGACGGCGCGACCGGCGTGCTGTTCAACGTGACCGGCGGCATGAACATGACGCTCACCGAGGTGAACGACGCCGCCGAGGTCATCGGCCGCCACCTCGACGCCAACGCGAACATCATCTTCGGCGCCGTGCTCGATCCGGCCATGGACGAGGAGCTGCGGATCACGGTCATCGCCACCGGCTTCCAGGCCAACGCCCGCATCGAGGCCCGGCCGACGCCGTCGAACGTGATCGACCTCTCGCACCGGCGCCCCGTGGCGCAGCGCGCCGACGGTCCGCTGCAGCGCGGCCTGCCGGTCGGCACGTCGGACATCGACATCCCGGCCTTCCTGCGCCGGCAGTCGAACGGCAGCTAGCGGCGCCCGTCGCCCCGCGCCGTCCGCGGCGCGACGGGCGGGGAGCACGGTCGCACCGCGGGGCGACCGGCCGATCGGCCGGTCGCCCCGCGTCGTCGTGGGCGCGGCGAGCGGCGGGCGCGCTGGATGGCCGAGGGGCCTTGCGGCGCCTGGCGGCGGATGGTATGATCGGCCACCGGATTTGGTGGTGCATTTCGACCGCAGCGACGACATCTGGCCGTGACGGCCACCGGACGCCGGCCGAGGAGCGTGTCATGAAGTGCCCGTACTGCCGGGCCGAGAGCCACGTCGTCGACACCCGCGAGGTGGCCAGCACGATCCGCCGCCGGCGCGAGTGCGACGGCTGCCGCCAGCGCTTCACGACCTACGAGCAGCTCTCGTCGTCCAACCTCCAGGTGGTCAAGCGCGACCGCCGCCGCGAGGGCTACAGCCAGGACAAGCTGCTGCGCAGCATCCAGATCGCCTGCGCCAAGCGCCCGATCAGCACCGACGTCATCAACGACATCGTGCGCGCCGTGGAGGGCGAGCTGTACCGGCAGGGCCGCAGCGAGGTCGACAGCCAGCTGATCGGCGACCTGGTCATGAACCAGCTGCGCGGGCTCGACGACGTCGCCTATGTGCGCTTCGCCAGCGTCTACCGCCGCTTCACCGACCTCGACGGCCTCGTCGAGGAGATCGAGCGGTTGCGCGACCTGAAGCAGCGCGAGGAGGAAGACAAGCGTCAGATGCGCCTCCTCGAGGTCTGACGCCCGGACCGCCCTGCGACGCGGTCCGGGCGGGCCGCCGTCGCCGCGCCCGCTCGCCTGCGCCGTCGCCCTCGACCGCCGATCGGCGCCCGCGCCGAGCCCGACCCGCCCTGGAGGCGCACCGATGAACGAGCCCGCCGCCGCCGATCCGACCCCCACCCACTGGAACGGCGAGGCGGCGCCGGCGGCGTGGCCGGCGCCGGCTGCGGCGGTCGAACCGGCCGGACCGTCGGACGGGACCGCACGCGCCGGCGCGGCGCCGACGCCGGCCGGTCGCGGCGCCGACGACGGGGCGGCGGCGCCGCCGCAGCGCGGACGGCGCGTCGCGGCGGGCGACACGAACGCCCTCCACGCGCTGGGCGAGCGGATCTTCCTCGACCGCTACGCCCTCAAGGACATGGACAAGTCGCACCTGCGCGTCGGCGATACCGTCGTGGTCTGCCTCGACACGGCGACGGGGCAGCGCGAGGTCGGCGTCGTCGCCGACGTGGACGGGCGCGGCGCGACGGTGACCCTCGACGGCGGCGAGCAGGTCGTGCGGGCCGTCGAGCACGTCGACCGGCCGCTCGAGCTCCATCCCGACGTCATGCAGGCGCGGGTCGCGCGCGGCATCGCCGCCGTCGAACCCGCCGCGCTCCGCGAGACCTGGACCGAGCGCTTCCGGTGGCTCCTCGACGGCTGGCGGTTCGTGCCCGGCGGGCGGATCCTCACCGCGGCCGGCACCGACCAGGACCTGACGTTCTACAACTGCTACGTGATCCCGAGCCCCCGCGACAGCCGCGACGGGATCTTCACGACGCTGGCCCAGATGGCCGAGATCATGTCGCGCGGCGGCGGCGTCGGCATCAACCTGCGCTCGCTCCGGCCGCGCTACGCCTACGTCAAGGGCGTCAACGGTCGCTCGAGCGGCTCGGTCTCGTGGGGCTCGGTCTACAGCTTCGTCACCGGCCTCATCGAGCAGGGCGGCAGCCGCCGCGGCGCGCTCATGCTGATCCTCGACGTCTGGCACCCCGACGTCGCCGAGTTCATCGAGGCCAAGCGGACGATGGGCCGGATCACGAACGCCAACATCTCCGTCGGCATCACCGACGACTTCATGGACCGCGTCGCGCGCGACGGCGACTGGGATCTGGTCTTCCCCGACACGAACCACCCCGACTACGACGCCCACTGGGACGGCGACCTGGTGGCCTGGCGCGCCGCCGGCCGCCCGGTGGTGACCCACAAGACGGTCCGCGCCCGCGCGCTGTGGGACACGATCATCGAGAGCGCCTGGGCCAGCGCCGAGCCGGGCGTCTGGTTCAGCGAGCGGTCGAACAAGCTGTCGAACTCGGCGTACTACGCGCCGTTGGTGTGCACGAACCCGTGCGTCGCGGGCGACACCCGGGTGGCCACCGCCGAGGGCCTGGTGCGGGCCGACGACCTGGCCGCCGACGGCCGGGCGCTGTCGGTCGCCGTCGACGGCCGGCTCGGTGCCGCGCCGGGGCTCCGGCCGGCGTCGCCGATGTTCGCGACCGGCGTCAAGCCGGTGCTCCGGCTGACGACGCGCGAAGGCTACCGCGTTCGGGCGACAGCCGACCATCGCATCATGACCGATCGCGGCTGGCGCCCGCTGGGCGAGCTGGCGCCGGGCGACCGTGTCCACATCCTCGACCGCCCCGGCGCCTTCGGGTCCGCCGGCAGCCTCGATCTCGGCCGGATGCTCGGTGGGCTGGTCGGCGACGGGACCGGCACGTCCGATCGAACGGTCCTCTCGTTCTTTGGCCCAGAGAAGGCCGAATCGGCGTCCGCCTTCGCCGCGGCCAGAAACCGCGTCGTGCGGCCTGCCCGGACGCGACCGGTCGCGGTGGGCGTCGTGCCCGTGACCGGCCGCGACGAGCTGCGGGTGCAGTCGGAGCGACTGCGCGAGCTCGCCGCGGCGCACGGGTTCGCGGCCGACAAGCACCAGGTGCCCGAAGCCGTGTGGCGCGGCAGCGAGGCGATGCAGCGCGGCTTCCTCCAAGGACTGTTCACCGCCGACGGCAGCGTGCAGGGCAGCCAGGCGAAGGGCGTGTCGGTGCGGTTGGCGGCGTCGGACGAGGCGCTCCTGCGGGACGTGCAGCTGCTGCTGCTCAACCACGGCATCGCCGCGCGGCTCATCCTCCACCGACGTCCGGCGCTGGCGCGGGCGCTGCCCGACGGCCGCGGCGGGCGGCGGCGCTACGACTGCCGCGCCCAGCACGAGTTGGTGGTCAGCCGGGCCAACCTCGGCCGGTTCGCCGAGCGGATCGGTTTCCTCGACGCCCGTCGCACCGAGCGGTTGGCGCGCGCCATGGAAAGGTATCGCCGCGGTCCGTACCGCGAGGGGTTCGTCGCCACGGTCGCGTCCCTGGTCGCCGACGGCGAGGCCGTCGTCTACGACCTCCACGAGCCCGAGACCCACTCGTTCATCGCCAACGGCCTCGTCGTCCACAACTGCGGCGAGCAGCCGCTCCCCGGCTGGTCGGTGTGCAACCTCGGCGCGCTCAACCTGGCGCGCTTCGCCACCGACGACGGCGACGTCGACTGGGACGCCCTGGGGCAAGCGGTCCGCTACGCCGTGCGGTTCCTCGACGACGTGATCGACGCCACGCCGTACCATTTCCCCGAGAACGAGGCCCAGCAGCGCGCCGAGCGGCGGGTCGGGCTGGGCACGATGGGCTTGGCGGAGCTGATGATCCGGTGTCGGGCGCGCTACGGCAGCCCAGAGGGCAACGCGTTCTGCGACCGGCTGTTTGCCTTCATCGCCCGCGAGGCCTACCTGGCGTCGTCCGACATCGCGGCCGAGAAGGGCAGCTTCCCGCGCTTCGAGGCCGAACCGCTGCTGGCGAGCGGCTACATGCGCGCCATGCCCGACGACGTGCGCGACGCCGTGCGCCGCCAGGGCCTGCGCAACGTGACGCTGCTGACCCAGGCGCCGACCGGCACGACCGGCACGATGGTCAGCACCTCGACCGGCATCGAGCCGTTCTTCAGCTGGTCGTTCTTCCGCAAGAGCCGGCTGGGCTGGCACGAGGAGGCCGTCGAGGTGGTCGACGCCTGGCGCTCGGCGCACCCCGACGCCGAGTCGCTGCCCGACTACTTCGTGACGGCGATGGACCTCACGCCGCTCGAGCACGTCGGCGCGCAGGCCGCGATCCAGCGCTGGATCGACTCGGCGATCTCCAAGACCTGCAACGTGCCCAACGACTACACCGTGGAGCAGACGCGGGCGCTCTACGAGGAGATGTACCGCCTGGGCTGCAAGGGCGGGACGATCTACCGCGACGGCTCGCGCAACGAGCAGGTGCTGCACCTCAAGGACGACGCGGCCGCCGCCGACGGCGGCGCCGATGGCAGCACCGCCGCGCCGGCGTCCGAGCCGGCGCCCGGCTGGCCCGACGCCGACGCCGTGCGCCGCCGCCCGCGGCAGACGGTGGGCCGGACGGTGCGGGTGGCCACGCCGTTCGGCAAGGCCTACGTCACGGTGAACCTGGGCGACGAGGGCGAGCCGTTCGAGGTCTTCGTCAACGTCGGCAAGGCCGGCAGCGACCTGGCCGCCGACGCCGAGGCGCTGGGCCGGTTGATCAGCCTGATGCTGCGGATGCCCAGCCGGCTGCGGCCCAGCGAGCGGCTCAAGCTCGTCGTCGACGAGCTCGAGGGGATCGGCGGCAGCCGGCACGTCGGGTTCGGGCTCGACCGGGTGCGCTCGATCCCCGACGGCATCGCCAGCGCGCTGCGCGATGCGTCCGCCGGCGACGGCGAGGCCGCGGCGGTGCAGCCGTCGCTCTTCGCGGCCGCCGGCCACGACGCGCCCGCCGCCGTCCCAGCGCCCGCCGCCGCCCGGCCGGCCGACGAGGCGCCGCCGCAGCTGCCCGGGGGCGACCTCTGCCCGTCGTGCCACTGCGCCACGTTCGTCCACATCGAGGGCTGTCAGAAGTGCTTCAGCTGCGGGTACTCCGAGTGCTGAGCGGCGCGGCGGAGCGCCGCCGATGAGCCCGTCGCCGCCGACCGAGATCGAGGTCAAGTTCGAGCTGGCCGGGGCCGAGGCGGGCGACGCGCTGGCGGAGGCGCCGGCCCTGGCCGACGACCTCGCGCTCGGCCCGGTCGCCGAGCAGGTCGACCACGACGACTACGCCGACGGCGAGGCGCTGCCCCTGCTACGCGCCGGCTGGGCGCTGCGCCACCGCACCCGCTTCGCCACCGGCGACGACGGCTGGCCGGTCGTGCGCCACCGGGTGACCCTCAAGCAGCTGGCCGAGGCCGCGGCGCGCGACGGCGTCCAGAAACGCGTCGAGCTCGAGGGGCCGGTGGCCGGCGAGCCGTTCGACCCCGCCGCTTGGCCCGAGGCGGTGCGCGAAGCGGCCGCGGCGGCCTGCGGTGGCGCGCTGCCGCCGCTGGCCGAGCTGTTCACGCTGGTGCAGCGCCGGCGGGTGCGGTCGGTGTCGCGCCGCGGCGCGCCGATCGGCGAGCTCTCGATCGACGCCGTCCGGCTCCACCTGCCGGGCGACGTCCGGCGGGGCGCCGACGCGATCGCCCGCTTCGACGAGGTCGAGTTCGAGCTGGCGCCCGGCGGGTCGCTGGACGACCTCGGGGCGGCCGCGGCCGCGCTGGGTGCGGCCTGCGGCGGCCGGGCGGCGCACGGCGGCAAGGTCGACCGGGCGGTGGCGCTGTTGGCGCACGCCCCGGCCGTGGCGGCCCTGCCCGATGCCCAGCGGCAACGGCTGGCGGCGGCGCTGGCCGTGCTCGGCGCGCGGCCCGGCGCCGAAGCGGCCGGCGGACCCCGTTAGGCGCGTCTTGGCGGCGGGCGATGACGTCGGCGCGCTCGGTGCGGTGGCCCGCGAAGGCGACAGCGCGCCGCGGACGCCCGAGGGCGAGCCCCGCGGCGGCCCGCGCGTCAAGGCGTTCATCGACATCGGCACGAACTCGGTCCGGCTGGCGCTCGTGCGGTTCCACGGCGACGGCACGGCGACGGTGCTGGCCGATCGCAAGGAGACGGTGCGCCTCGGCGAGGGCGAGTTCGCCACGGGCCTTCTCACGCCCGACGCCATGGCCCGCGCGACCCAGGTGGTTGCCCGCTTCGCCGAGATGGCGCGGGCGCACGGGGCGGGCGAGATCGTGGCCATCGCCACCGCGGCCACGCGGGAGGCGCGCAACCGCGAGGCGTTCGTGGCGGCGCTGCGCGACGCGGCCGGGGTCGAGGTCCGAACGATCTCGGGACTTGAGGAGGCCCGGCTCATCTACCTCGGCGTCGTCCGCGGGATCGACCTCGGGCCGCGAACGGCGGCGTTCGTCGACATCGGCGGCGGCTCGACCGAGCTGATCGTCGGCGACGCCCACGGCTACCGCGCCCTCGACTCGCTGCGGCTGGGGGCGATCCGGCTGACGAACGCGTTCTTCGGACCCGACGACGTCGGACCCGTCAGCGCCAAGCGCTACGCCCGGCTCCAGGAGCACGTCCGCAACAAGGCGGTTCGGGCGGTGCAGCGCCTGGCCGCCCTCGGGCCGCTCGACGTCGCCGTGGGCTCGTCCGGCACGATCGAGAACCTGGCCGACATCGCCGTGCGCCTGAGCATGGGCCGGCCGCGCGAGCGCGGCGATGTCGTGACCGCCGGCCAGCTGGCCGAGGTGGCGCGGCGGCTGAGCGCGGTGCCGCTGGCCGAGCGGGCCAAGCTGCCCGGGATCAACCCCGCCCGCGCCGACATCGCCGTGGCCGGCGCGGCGATCCTGCAGACGCTGCTCGAGGCGCTGGGCGTCGACACCCTCATCGTCAGCGACCGCGGCCTGCGCGAGGGGCTGATCGTCGACGACCTCGACCGCCAGCTGCCCGGCCACCGCGACGGGCTGTCGGTGCGCGATCAGAGCGTCCTCGAGCTCGGCCGCCGCTGCCAGTTCGACGAGGCGCACCACGTGCACGTCACCCGGCTGGCGCTGTCGCTGTACGACTCGGCGCGCGCGTGCCGCCTCCATCGCCTGCCGCCGTCGGCGCGCGAGGTCCTGCGCCACGCCGCGATGCTGCACGACATCGGCGCCTTCCTGTCCTACAGCGGGCACGAGCGCCACACGTACTACCTGGTCCGCCACGCCCCGTTGCTGGGCTTCGACGAGCCGGAGATCGCGCTGCTGGCGGCGGTCGCCCGCTTTCACCGCAAGGGCTTCCCGTCCAAGCGTCGCGCCGAGTACCGCGACCTGCCCCGCACCGCGCGGCGCCTGGTGCGGCCGCTGTCGACGCTGCTGCGCCTGGCGGAGAGCCTGGACCGCACCCACACCGCCCAGGTCGCCGACGCCCGCTTCGTCCGGCGCGACGACGGCGCGCTGGCACTCGAGGTCACGCCCGGCGGCCGCTGGGAGCTCGAGCGCTGGGGCGCCGAGGCGCAGCTGCCGGTGCTGGCGCGGGCGTTCGGGACGGCGCCGGTGGTGGTGGAGCGGGGCGGGGGCGGCGAACCCGCGACGTGATGTCGTCGAACGGGTGTTGCGCCCTTCGGGACCCCCGACGAACCGCCGCTAGCGGTGCCGGATGTTCAGCTTCGGCAGCCGCGCCTGCCAGGCGATGACGCCGACGCGCTCCACCGGCGGCGCGCCGTCGATGGCGACGCGCAGCGACCAGGGTTGGCCGCTGGCGGCGCCCTCGACGGCGCGGACGACGATCGGGAAGGTGCCGGCGCCGGCGATCGGGAAGACCGTCGTCGCCAGGGCGGCCTCGCCGTGGGCGAAGCGCACCGGCCCGGTCAGCGTGGCCGAGATGGCGGCCGAGGCGCCGAGGTTGCCGTACTCCAGGGTCAACGAACGGATCCCGACCGGGCCGACGAGCAGCGGCAAGCCCGCCGGGCGCACCGCCACCCACGGCCCGCGCGGCGTCGGCGTGGCCGTGGCCGTCGGCGTGGCGGTGGCGGTCGGCGGGATGGGCGTGCGGGTGGGTGGGACGGGCGTCGCCGGCGGCGCGGTCGGCGTCGGCGGTGCGGCGCGCGGCCCGACGCGGTGCATCACGATGCCGCCGGTGCCCACGGCCCAGACGTTCTCGGCGTCCACAACGGCCAGGCCGCGGATGCTGCGGTTCGTCAGACCGTCGCCGTCGGGGAACCAGTTGAACCCGTCGACGGTGCGGAGGATCAGGCCCTCGTCGCCGATGATCCAGCCGTGGGCCGGCGACTCGGGCGCGAACGCGATGTCGGCCATCGTCTTGGGCGGCTGCATCTGGCGCCGCCAGCTCTCGCCGCCGTCGCTCGAGAAGCGCAGGTCGTTGCCCAGCGCGTAGCCGCGGTCCGGCGCCGGGAAGGTGATGGCGTAGAAGCGCTGGTCGCTGCCGGTGGCGATGCGCCGCCACTTCCGGCCGGCGTCCGTCGAGCGGGCGATGTAGCCGGCGCTGCCGGCGATCAGGCCGTGGTTGGGGTCGAACCAGAAGCTGTCGAACAGTCCCTCGTCCGAGCCGCTGGTGCGGCGGGACCAGCGCGCGCCGCCGTCGGTGGTGACCAGGATCTCGGCGCCGCGGGTGACGGCGAACGCCGTCTGGGCGTCGAGCGCGAACACGTTGAGGATGGCCTCGCCGGTGCCGGAGCGCTGCTCGTGCCAGCTGCTGCCGCCGTCGGTGGTGCGCAAGATGAGCCCGGCGCGCCCGACGATCCAACCGTGGCGGTCGTCGGCAAAGGCCATCGACTCCGGTCGGCGGCCGACGTCGCAGCGGATGCCCTCCCAGTGCGCGCCGCCGTTGCGGGTGCGGCCGATCACGCAGTCGCCGTCGCCGTCGCCGCCGGCCAGCCAGGCCAGGTCGTGGTCGTAGGCGACGATCGTGCGCAGCGTCTGGCCCGACGGAGCGCGCTCGAAGCGCCACTCGGGGGCCTGGGCGTGCGCGACGGCCGGGGCGGCCAGCGCGGCGGCGGCCAGCGCGGCGGCGGCCAGCGCTCGTCGGACGGGCGTGGAACGGACAGGCGACTGCGGCATCGCGGGTGCTCCTCGGCGGGATCCGTCGTGCGACACGGCGACGGCCGGGTGCCCGCGGGGCACGGCGCTGGGCGGCGGGTCGGCACGAACCAGGGACGAAGGGGGGGCGGCCGGGCGAGTATCCGCGGCCCGTCCAGCCGAGTCAAGGCCGGCGACGCGGGACGGCGATCGCCGCCGCGGCGCTGCGCGCGCGATCGGCGGGCGTGCGCGCGGGGGACGTCAGACGCCGGGCAGTCCCGGTCCCGGCAGGCGGGCGATCAAGCGCTCCTGGCTGTCGAACGGCTCGGCCCCGGCCGCCGGGCGGACGCGGCTGTAGCGGCCGTCCTCGCCCAGCAGGCGGGCCTTGACGGTGTCGGCCAGGAGGCTGGCCAGGATGTCGTCGCGGATCTGGCGCACCAGCGCCGGCGACTCGATCGGGAACAGGACCTCGACGCGGCGGTCGATGTTGCGCGGCATCATGTCGGCGCTGCCGATGTAGAGGTCGTCGGCGCCGGCGTTGCCGAAGTAGTAGATCCGGTGGTGCTCCAGGAAGCGCCCGACGATGCTGCGGACGCGGATCCGGTCGCTCACGCCCTCGACGCCGGGGCGCAGGCAGCAGATGCCGCGGACGATCAGGTCGATGTGCACCCCGGCCTGCGACGCCCGGTAGAGCTGCCGGATGATCCCGGCGTCGACGAGCGCGTTCATCTTCATGACGATCCGGCCGCCGCGGCCGCGGCGCGCGTGCTCGATCTCGCGCTCGATGAGCGCCGTCATGCGCTCGCGGAGGTTGATCGGGGCCACGAGCAGCTTGCGGTAGTCGCGCTTGTCGGACCAGCCCGTCAGGTAGTTGAACAGGTCGGTGGCGTCGGCGCCGATGTCGGGATCGCACGTGAACAGCCCGAGGTCGGTGTAGATGCCGCTGGTGATCGGGTTGTAGTTGCCGGTGGCCAGGTGGACGTAGCGCCGGATGCCGTCGCCCTCGGCACGGACGACGAGCGCCACCTTGGAGTGCGTCTTGAGCCCCAGCAGCCCGTAGACCACGTGGACGCCCGCCTCCTCGAGCCGGCGGGCCCAGGTGATGTTGCTCTCCTCGTCGAAGCGCGCCTTGAGCTCGACGAGCACGGCCACCTGTTTGCGGTTCTCGATCGCCAGCAGCAGCGCGTCGACGATCGGCGACGCCGCGCCGACGCGGTAGAGCGTGACCTTGATGGCCTGCACGGCCGGGTCGCGGGCGGCCGCCTCGAGGAACTGGACCACCGGTAGGAACGAGTCGTAGGGGTGGTGCAGCAGGATGTCGCCGGTCCGGATCGCCTCGAACAGACGGCCGGCGCTGACCCGGCTGCCGCTGGGCGCGCCGCCGATGGCGTCCACCGGACCGTCCGCGGACAGCGCCGCCGGCACGGCGGGCACGAAGGGTCGGTCCTTGAGGTCGGGACGGTCGATGCCGTACAGCGACAGCAGGCTCGACATGCCCAGCGCGCCGTCGAGGACGTAGACGTCGTTGGGGTCCATCGCCAGCTCGGCGACCAGCAGGTCGCGCAGACGCGGCGACATCTGCTCGGTGAGCGTGACGCGCACCACGCCGCCGAAGCGCCGCAGCCGCACGCCTTGCTCGATGGACGACAGCAGGTCGTCGGCCTCGAGCTCTTGGATCGTGACGTCGCCGTCGCGCGTCACCCGGAACGGGCAGGCCTCGACGATCTGCATGCCGGGGAACAGATCGGCCAGGTGGGCGGCGATGACCTGCTCGAGCCAGACGAAGACGTGGTTGCGCGGCGCCGTCCCATCGCGCCGCAGGCCACCGCTCGAGCGCTTGAGGGGCAGGAAGCGCGGTAGGCCGCCCGGCACCTTGACCCGGGCGAAGCGCTCGACGCCGTGGGCGTCGCGCACGATGACCGCCAGGTTCAGGCTGAGGTTCGAGATGAACGGGAACGGCCGGCCCGGATCGAACGCCAGCGGCGTCAGGACCGGGAAGATCTGCGACTCCCAGACGTGCCGCACCTGGTCGCGCTGCCGCGGCGTGAGCTCGGCGTAGTCGAGGACGGCGATGCCCTCCGAGCGCAGCGCGGCGAACAGGCTCGCTTGGGTAGAGCGGCACTGCCGCATGAGCGCCAGGGCCTCGCGCCGCACCGCCGCCAGCTGGACCGCCGGCGGCATCCCGTCCGGCGGCAGATCGACGACGCCGGCCTCGACCTGGTGGTGGAGGCCGGCGACGCGGACCATGAAGAACTCGTCGAGGTTGCTGCCGACGATGCCGAGGAACTTCGCCCGCTCGAGCAGCGGGTTGGCCGGGTCGAGGGCCTCCTCGAGCACCCGCCACTGGAACTGGAGCAGGCTCAGCTCGCGGTTCAGGTACAGCGACGAATCGGCCAGGTCCGGTCCCGCCGGCGTGGACGGAGGCGCGCCCGCGCCGGCGGCGTCGGCCGGTCGCCGGCGCCGCCGCGCGGTGCTCGCAGCTGGCTGGGCCACGGCGCGCGCCTAGGGCACCCGCAGCTTGAGCCGCAGCTCGACGTTCTGCAGCGTGCCGGCCGTGCCGGCGAAGTCATCCTCGATGGCCAGGGTCCAGTCGCCGCCGGCCTGGCCGCCCTCGAAGTCGTCGAGCGCCGTGCCGGACTCCGTGGTGACGACGCCGCTCGGCGGGCAGATGGCGCCGATGGCGACCGACGCGTCGTCGTCGAGCAGGACGTTCACGTTGTCGGCGTTGCCGCAGACGTCGTCGAACAGCCGCCGCGAGACGGCGTTGAGGCCCGGGCTCACCAGGTCGACGTCGAGGTCGGCCACGAAGCCGTGGTTCACCTGCAGCACGAGGTTCACGTCGTCGACCTGGCACTTGAGCGGGACGTCGACCCGCAGCGAGAGCGATGTCCGGCCCGGATCGGCCAGCGGCCGCGGGCAGCCCACGCAGACGGCCGTGACGGTCTCGGGGCACTCGCCCTCGTTGCCGGGCCGGAAGACCTCGGGGAACCCGGGGCACAGCGGCGCCGGGCCGAGGAACAGGTAGCCCAGCGCCGGGCCCTCGACGTCCTGCTCGCGGAACGGGATGCCGCGCTCGCCGGCGGCCTCGTCGCCCGGCACGTCCTCGCCCAAGCGCCCCTTCTGGCGCTCGATGGCCAGGGCGCCGAGCCCGACCAGGTTGCGCACGAAGAAGCCCTGGTCGTCGAACACGTCGTGCTCCCAGAACCAGGCGCTGATGACGGCCGAGCCCTTGAAGCCCTCGTGGACGAAGCCCCACGACTGGAGGTCGATGTACTCGACCTGCTTCTCGCTGAGCTTCTGGCAGACGTAGTCCAGCAGGCCGTTCTGGTCGTAGATGTAGATCACCAGGTCGGTGAACCCGGGCTTGGGCACCACGTTGGCGATCGCGAGCTCGCTGGTCATGCCGGAGCGCTCGAGGTCCTTGAGCAGCGACGGGATGGCGATCAAGCCGACGCCACTCTCGAGGCCGCCGGCGTTGGCGCCGATCTGCCAGTCGTAGACCTTGTGCTCCGGCAGCAGGTTGTACGCGATCGCCTCGGTCACGCCGGTGCGCGCCGGGTCGACGTAGCGGATCAGGGTGGCGACGCCGACGATGTTGGGCGACAGGATGTTGGGGCCGCCGGGCGTGATCCACTCCTGGCTCTCGACCCGGATCGAGCCGACCCAGTTGCCCGGCAGGTCGGCGATCACCGGAAGGAACAGCGTCTGGCTGCCGCGCGGGCAGACCCAGTCGACGAGCGTCGTGATGATGTCGCCGCCGCGATCCAGGAAGTACACCTTGATCTTGGCGGCGGTCACCGCCGACAGGTTCTGGACCTGGACGCCGGTGTCCCAGCCCTGGTACTCGCTGAACATGAGCGGTCCGAACACCACCTGGCTGCCGTCGGAGAACACCGAGCGCTTCGGGTCGAACGTGTAGTTGATCTCGCCGGGCTCGCCCATGTACGTCATGAGCACGTCGTGGCCGGCCACGTCGACGGCGATGGCCAGCGGCTGGCTCGAGCGCAGCCAGGCGTTGCCCTGGAAGTCGGGGCCGACGCAGTCGGCGGCGTCGAACTGGTAGGTCTCGCCGGGCGCCAGGGTCAGGATCTCGCAGATCGAGGCCCGGACGCAGTCCTCGCGGCCCTTGAACCAGATTTCGATCGACGAGCAGCCCAGGCCACCGTTCTGGATGTAGAGGACGGTGTTGAAGCCGCTGGCGTTGGCCTGTACGAGCGGCGCGTAGTACGTATAGCCACCGTACACGGGGTCGAGCATGCCCAGGTGCGTGCCGGCGATGCCGTTGTACTTGCTGGTCACGCTGACCGCCGGCGTCAGGTTGCCCGGACACGAGCGATGCACGTCGGCCGCCAGGACGCCGCGGCCCTGGGCCACGGCCATCGGGATGCCTTGGAACGTCAGGCCCTCGTTGTAGGCCTTCTTGAAGCGGCGGTAGTCGTCGGCGTCGCCGACGACGCCGAAGAACAGGATCTCGCACATGTAGTCGGCGGTGACGTCGTCGACGCCGACGTCGATGCCCAGCGTCGAGAGCTGGCGGCCGCTGAACTTGAACAGGATGCCGCCCTTGGAGCCGGTCGGCACCTGCGCGCCGAGCATGTTCCAGGTGCTGCCCGGCGCGATGAGGCCGGTGCACTCCACCTTGAGCGGCCCCGAGGCCTGCGGCGGGCAGAAGCCCGGCTCGGCCCAGGTGATGAGCGCCGCCTTGACGAGGTCGTCGCCGATGTTCTGGACTTCGATCCAGGTCGTGCACACGTCGTCCTGGCCGTTGAAGTTCAGGATCGGCAGGTGGACCTGGCCGCCGAGCTGCCGGTTCGGGTCGACGGTCGGCGGGCAGTCGACGAGCGTGCAGGCGCCGACCTTGACCATCTCCTCGTTGCCGGGCTCGCCGTCGACCGAATAGAACAGCGTCGAACCGATGCAGGCCTCGGTGTCGAAGCGGGTTCCGCCGGCGACGCGGACCTCGAACGCGATCGTGACGACGTGGTCGGGGGCGCCGGCCGGCGACGGCACGTCGCCGCGCCAGGTGACGCGGTCGTCGGCCACCACGCAGCTGCCGTTTCGTCCGCCGGTGAAGAAGCACGAGCCCGGCACGCCGCGCAGCACCGGCTCGAGGGCGCCGACCCACTCGACGCCGATCGCGTCGCCCTCGCCGGTGTTCGTCATCACCGCCGTCACCATCACGGCGTCGCCGGGGCCAGTGCAGGGCTCGGGGTCGGCGATCGTCAGCGTGACGTTGCCCGGCAGGAAGAGCGCGGTGGGCGCCGCCAGGCAGTTCGACGCGTGGCCGCCAAAGCCGTCGAACGTGTCGACCGCGAAGCCGTCCCACTCCACGGACGGGTCGAACGGATCGGCGCCGTTCGTGTCGCCCTGGCAGACGTCGACCTTGCGGCGCAGCGTGTTGTCCTGGGTGCTGGTCAAGCCGGCGCCCCACTCGGTGCCCGGGTCGACGCCGATCTGGCCGAGGACGTCGACGAGCGGTCCGGCCGCGCCACCCTTGCGCAGCGCGATCGCGTCGTCGCCGTTCCAGTTGACCACCGTGCTGTCTTGGAGGTCGGCCACCCCCAACAGCGCGGCGCCGGCGCTGGGGTGGACGGCCACGAAGACGTCGCCGTTGGCGACGACGCCCGCGAGCGCCACCGAGGCCGTCGGCGCGCCGGCGCCGTTAGAGAAGAGCTGCAGGACGTACTGGCCGGCGCCGAGATCGACCGCCGCGCCGGTGGCGTTGTAGATCTCGATCGCCTTGTTGAAGCTCGTGCCCTCGGTGTACTCCGAGAAGAACAGGTCGGGCGCCTGGGCGTGGGCGGGACGCGGCGCGAGGGCGAGCACCGTGGCCAGAACGACGGCGGCCGCGGCGAACATCGACTTGAGCGGCAGGGTGCGAGGCATCGAGCGGACTCCGTGCGACGGGCGGCCCGGCGGTCGGCGCGGGCGGCGTGAACGCGCCCCGGCGCGGCGGCGCGCGCGAGGCACTCTTAGAACGGACGGGCGGGCGCGAAGGATACCGCTGCCGGCGTTAAGCATCCTTCGCCGACGCGGTCGGGACGGCGGACCGCATTTGGCGGCCGCGGCCGCGGGCCGATATCCTCGGGGCGCCCGCCCATGACGAGGAGCCCGCCGCGTGATCGAGCCGTCCGCCGCCGCCCGCCATATCCTGCGCACCCGCGCCGACATCGACCGCGACGAGGCGGCCGTGCTGGCGCCCTACGCCGAGCGCTCCGCCACCAGCCGCGGCCGCGCCCACGCCAGCGAGCCGCACCCGTACCGTTCCGAATACCAGAAGGACCGCGACCGGATCGTCCACACCACGGCCTTCCGCCGGCTGCAGTACAAGACCCAGGTGTTCGTGAACTACGAGGGCGACTACTACCGCACCCGCCTGACGCACACCGGCGAGGCGGCGCAGATCGCGCGCACGATCGCCCGCGCGCTGCGGGCCAACGAGGAGCTGGCCGAAGCGGTCACGCTGGCCCACGACCTCGGCCACAGCCCGTTCGGCCACTCCGGCGAGGTGACGCTCGACCGCCTGATGCGGCAGCGGATCGGGCTCGACCCGGACGACGCGGCCTCGGTGGGCCAGGGCTTCAACCACACGCTGCAGAGCCTGCGCGTCGTCGAGAAGCTGGAGCGGCGCTGGCCGGACTTCGACGGGCTCAACCTGACCTGGGAGGCGCGCGAGGGCATCGTCAAGCACGCCACCGAGTACGACGCGGTCGGGTTGGAGTGGATGCAGCCGTACGAGCCGGCGTGGCGGAGCTCGCTCGAGGGCCAGATCGTGAACTTCGCCGACGAGCTGACCTACAGCGCCCACGACCTCGACGATGGGCTGCGCAGCGGCATGATCGACATGGAGATGCCGGCGCTTCAGCGGCTGGCGTTCTGGCAGCAGGTGTCGCACGGCATCGACGACGACGACCCCGAGCTGCGGCGCCACCGGATCATCCGCCGCGTCGTCGACGCCCTGATCAGCGACGTCGTGTCGGCCAGCGCCGAGCGCATCGCCCGCCACGCGCCGCAGAGCCCCGACGACGTCCGCCGGGCGCCCGAGCCGCTCATGACGCTGTCGGTCGAGATGCAGGCGATGCAGCGCGAGCTCAAGGACTTCCTCTACGCGCACCTCTACCGGCACTGGCGCGTGATCCGGATGTACCACAAGGCGGTCCAGGTGCTCGAGACGATGTTCGAGGCCTTCGAGCGCGACTACCGGCAGCTGCCGAGCAGCACCGCCGCCCGCCTGGTGGCCGTCCAGCCCGACGCCCGGCCCGGCCGCCCGCTCGCCCCCGAGGCCTACCGCGTGATCTGCGACTACCTGGCCGGGATGACGGACCGCTACGCCCTGCAGGAGTACCGCCGCCTCGTCGACCCGTTCGAGCGGGCCTGAGGCGGCGCGGGTGGACATCGACCTCTGGCAGGCGGTGGCGATCGGCGCCCTGCAGGGCGCGACCGAGTTCCTTCCCGTCTCCTCCGACGGCCACCTGGTGGTCGTCCCGGCGCTCCTCGGCTGGCCGCACGCCAGCTTGAGCTTCGACGTGGCCGTCCACGTGGCGACGGCGCTGGCCGTCGTCTTGTACTTCTGGCGCGACTGGCGGCGCCTGCTCGCCGGCGCCTGGCGGGGCCTCCGGCGCGGCGCGCCGTGGCGGGACACGGACGGGCGGCTGCTGACGGCGGTGCTGCTGGCCAACGTGCCGGCCGGCCTGGCCGGCGTGCTCTTCAAGGACTGGTTCGAGGCCCAGTTCGGGGCGCCCCGGCTCGGCGCGTCGCTGCTGCTCGTCAATGCGGCCGTCCTGCTGGCGGCGGAAGCGATCGCCCGCGCCCGGCGCGGCGGCGCGCGGCGTGGCGCCGCGGCCGGCGATGCCGACGGGCGCGGGGACGGCGATGCGGTCGGGCTCGTCGACGACATCGCGGCCGTCGGCTTCGGCCGCGGCCTGGCGATGGGCGTGGCGCAGATCGCGGCAATCCTGCCGGGGATCTCGCGCTCGGGCACGACGATTGCGACCGGCCTGGCGCTGGGGGTCGGCCGCGAGACGGCGGCCCGGTTCAGCTTCCTGATGGCGGCGCCGATCATCGCCGCCGCCGGGGTGCTGCAGGCGGTCGAGGTGCTCGGCGATGCGGCGACGCGGGCGCTCGTCGAGCCGGCGCCGGTCGTGGCGGCCGGCTGCGCGGCGGCGTTCGTCGTCGGGCTGTTGGCGATCGACGCCCTGCTGCGGATCGTGCGGCGGTCGTCGCTGGCGGTGTTCGCGGCGTGGTGCGTGGTGGTCGGCGCCGTCGGGCTGTGGCGGCTGCCGTGAGCGGCGGCGTCGCGGCCGTCGGGCGCCTGACCCGCTCGCCGGCGCCGGCGCCCGGACACGGTACGGACCGTCGGTGACCGCATCGTTCGGCGCGCTGGCCCTGTCGTCGATGTGGGCCCAGCGCTTCCCCGACCCCGACGACCTCGGCCCGTTCTTCGCGGCCGGCCGGGCGATCGGCTTCGAGCGCTTCGAGCTCAGCCACACCCACTCGACCGCCGCGTTGGCCGCGATCCCGCCTGCCGTCGTCATCGCCTCGGTCCACCACCCCTGCCCCGCCGGCCCGCCGCTGCGCCCCGGCGACGACGCCACGTCGAGCGACCCGGCGGCCCGGGCGCGCTGGGCGGACGCCCTGCGGCGGACGATCGACACGGCGCAGCGGCTCGGCGCCACGGCCGTCTGCGCCCACCTCGGCACGGCGCACGACGAGACGGTGCGCAAGCTCTGGTTCGAGCTCCACAGCCGCTACCAGGCCGGCCAGTCCACGGATCCTCGTTATGTCGAGGTGCGCGCGGCCCTCGCCGCCCGTCTCGCCGCCGTCGAGCCCGCGTCGATCGCGCGCGCCGTCGAGGTGCTGGCTGGCGTGGCGGACGAGCTGCGGTCGGCCGGCGTCGCGCTCGGCGTCGAGACCGGCTACCACGCCTGGGAGCTGCCGACGGCGGATGGCATGCGGCGGCTGCTCGAAGGCGTCGACGCGGCGGTGCCGGGGGCGGCGCTGGGTGACGGCGCGTTCATCGGGGCGTGGCTCGACACCGGCCACGTCGGGGTGCAGCAGAACGTCGGGGTGGCGACGTTCGAGGGGTGGTTCGCGGCGGTGGCGGCGGCGGGCGGGGGGGATGGGATCGTGGCGGGCGACCGTGACGCGGCTGGCCACGGGGGCCGCTGGGTGGGGGTGCACTGGCACGACGCGGTGGGGGTGCGGGATCATCTGGCGGTGGGGGCGGGGGCGCTGGACCTGTCAGCGGTCGGGGCAAGGCTGGCGAAGGCCATGCCCGCGTGCGGCAGGCTGGACACGCTCGAGATCGACTGGTACGTCGATGCGGACGAGGTGCGACTGGCCGGGCGAGCGCTGCGCGCCGTGGACGCGGCAAGCGGTCGCTTGGCAGGTCGAGCATAGGACGTCATTGGGGCGTCGCGGTCCGCCCGGGTGGAGCACACCACCGGAGGGTCCGCTCCGCCCCCGCGGCGGCACGCCCTTGCCCCGACGATCCCGCGCCAAGAGGCCCGCCAGCGCGCCCCGGGCGCGCCCTCACAAGGGCCGGCGGAGCCCGCGCAATCTCTGCGCGGCGCCCCGCCGGCCCGGCCGATCGACCGTCGGCGAATGGGTGGCTATTCGAGGCAGTGCGCATGCACGCGGGCGCTGGCCAGGGCCGTCCCGGGCGGCACCGCGCTCTCGAACTCGGGCGAGAAGTCGAAGACCGTCTCCGTCGGGAACTCGCGGGCACCCAGCCGGACGTACAAGGGGCCATACTGGTGGTTCCCCCCTTGCACCAGACCGGCGACCCACGGCGCCATCAGCCCCGGCAAGCCCTCGTTGTACACGAGCGTCAGCGTGATGACCCGCGTGGTGAGCGTGTCGGAGTCGAGCATCGTTGTCATGCTCTGGCCGACGACGTCGCCGTCTTGGAAGCCGGGAACCTGGAGGTTGGTGTCGCTGAAGACACCGATCGACTCGAACAGGCGAAACCGCTTGACGCACGTCCAGGTGCACGGCGTCGCCGGGAACATGGCCGTCAGCTGAACATCGAGGCACGTGTCGCCGGGGTTGAAGAAGGCTTGGCCGGTGTACTGCGAGCCCGTACACACGACGGAAACGGGCTGGATGCACGCAGGCGGAATGCCGCCCTGGGCCTGTGCGGGCGAGGACTGGAAGCCGAGCCAGGCGGCGGCCAGCGCCGTGGCGGCGATCAAGCCGTGGGTGAACGTGCGGACGGAGGCGAACGAGCGGATCATGGGAGACTCTCCATGTGGGGCGCGATGCGCATGGCTCGCGTGTGAAAGGGTCGGTGGGCCGGCAGGCTCCGCCGCTACTGGTTCCGGCACTCGACCGTCAGGTTGAGCACGTCGATGTTCACGCCCGGCCACGCCTGCGGGTCGATGTCGACCACGGCGCGCGTCGGGGTGTAGTTGCTGGGCATGTTGCTGCTGGCGCTGGCGATGCTGATGCCGCCGCCGGGCGTGGTGTGCAGGCTGGCCGTGTCCAGGAGCGTGTTGTAGCGGTAGAGGCGAACGGTGCCCACCGTTGCCGCCAGCGGCGGCAGCGTGCCGGGGCAGCCGTACACGTCCATGACCCAGTGCAGGCCGGAGTACGGACCAGGGCAGGCCAGATAGCCGCCGCCGTTCATCAGCTGGATCTCCGCGTGCGTGCACGGATTCGGGCACTCGAAGTCCTTCTGCCAGATCCGGCGCGTACCCGAGCTGCCGACCTCGATGCCGACACCGCCACAGCTGCCGGCCTGAGCGTGGACGGGTGGATCCGTTCGGGCAGCGCCGATCAGACCACCGAGGGCGAACGCCGCGCCCAAAGCGAGCACGAGGACACGGTTCGACGATCGTCCGGACATGGGAACCATCCTTGGAGCAGTGCGGTCGGCCCGGAGCCAATCGACCGGGCCGCGGAACGCCCCAAGCATCCACTCTTGGCCGTTGCGCCACTGTTGGCGGGCGGCCCGCGCGCCCAACAGCAGGCCGCGCGGCGAACGCGCCACGATGTTCTGCTACCGTGGTACAACGCCAGTGCAACGCAGCCCCCGGTATCCTGCTGACCATCGCATGCGGCGATGCCGCACCCCATTCGGAGGACGTTTGCCATGAACCGTACCGCGCATGCCGTGTTTGCCTTGGCCCTGACCGCCGTCGCCGCCACCGCCGCCGCCCGCCCGGCCAAGGCCGAACCGGACCCGATCGAGCTCGACCGCCTGCCCGGCGTGACGGTGCAGGTCTGGCGCGACCTCGGCACGATCGGCGAGCACGACCCGATGGACATGCTGTTGGCGACGACCGTGACGGACCTCAGCGGCTACTGGGCGTTCACCGGGCTGGCGACGAACCACATGAACCGGCTCATCGTGGCGCGCCTCAACGGCTACCAGCAGGGCATCCGGGTCGGCGGCGACGTCTACCGCTTCAACCAGTTCGGCTTCGCCCCGATCGACGGCGCGCCGGTCGAGCTGCTGGCCGACGAGGCGCAACCCACCACGTATTACGGCGGGTCGGACGCCGTCATCGACAACGACGTCACGCACTGCGTGGGCGCGTACAAGTGCGGCGACTTCCGCCTCCGCGGCGCGACGACGCCCGACGCGCAGGGCATCGTCGTCGGCTTGTCGGGCACGCCGGCGACCTTCAGCGGCTACCGCGGCTTCCTGTGGGACGCCACGCACGACGACGACTGACGGCTGCGCACCGCCACCCGGTGGCGCGCCGTTCGATGGACAACCGGCGCCCGGTGCCGCCTGACGACAGGCGCGCACCGGGCGCCGCGCTACAATGCGCGGCGTGGCAGACCCGGCGCGTACCTCCGCCATTCTCTCCGTGTGCCTGTTCGGCACCTTCGAAGCGCAAAGCTACGGCCGGCTGCTCAAGCGTCCGATCCGACGCGACACCGAGCGGTTGTGGCAATTGCTCCTCGTGCAGCGCGAGCGGACGCGCGGGCGTGAGGCGCTGGCGACGCTGCTGTGGCCCGACGCCCCGCCCGACAAGGGCCGCTTCAACCTGCGCTATCACCTGCACCACTTGATCGGCCATCTGCCGCCGTTGCCCGAGCCGCAGCGCTGGGTCAATGCCGACCGCGACAGCATCCACTGGAATCCGGACGCACCGCTGTGGTGGGACGTCGGCGCGTTCGACGCGTTGCTGATCGAGGGACGCACCCTGGTCGATCGGGCGCCGTCCACGGCCGACGAACGCCTGGGCGAGGCCGTCGCCCTCTACCGCGCCGACCTGCTCCACGACGTGCTCGACGACTGGGTCGTCGGTCCTCGCGAGCAGCGGCGCGACGACGTCATCGGCGCGCTCGACACCCTCGTGGCGCTGCGCGAGCGCGCCGACCGGCTCGCCGCCGCGCTCGCCGCGGCGCGTCGCCTGCTCGAGATCGACGCCCATCGCGAGACCACGTACCGGCACCTCATGCGCCTCCACGGGCGGCTCGGCGACCGAGCGGCCGCGCTCGAGGCGTTCACCGCCTGCGAGGCCATGCTGGCCGAGGCGTACGGTGTCGAGCCGTCGGCCGAAACGGTCGCGTTGCGGTCGTGGCTCGTCAGCGCCGCGGACGCGGAACCGTTGCCGCCGCCGGCCGAGGTGCGCGACGGCGCGCCGCGGACGGCCTTCGGCGGCACCGCGCCGACCTCGCCGCCAGCGCACCTGGCGGCGCTGCCGGACGCGCCCGCGGACGGCCTCCCCCACCTCGTCAGCCGTTTCGTCGGCCGTCGCCACGACGTGGCGGAGATCGCGCGGGCGCTGGAGCACGCGCGATTGGTGACGCTCATCGGCGCCGGCGGCATCGGCAAGACGAGGCTCGCGCTCGAGGTGGCCCGCGCCGCGCGGGGACGATTCGGGTCGCAGGTGGCGTGGGTGGCGCTCGACAGCGTGTCGGATGGGGCCCAGGTCGGGTTGCACGTCGCGCGCGCCGTCATGGACCAGCCGCCGGACGACGCCGAGCCACGGGCGGCGCTGTGCGCGCACTTCGGCGCCCAGCGCGCGCTGCTGGTCTGCGACAACTGCGAGCACGTGCTGGCCGAGATCGCCGACCTGGTCGCGGCGCTGCTGCACGCCTGTCCGAACGTGGCGGTGCTGGCCACGAGCCGCTCGCCGCTCCAGATCGAAGGCGAGCAGCGACGTACGATCCGGCCGCTCTCGCTGGTGCCGACGGACGGCGCGGCCCCCCTGGACGGCGGCGATCTGGAGGCGGCGTCCGAGGCCGGTGCGCTGTTCCTCGATCGCGTGCGCAGCATCCAGCACGACTATCGGCCGTCGCCCGCCGCCGTGGCCGCCATCGCCGACATCTGCGCCCGCGTCGACGGCATCCCGCTGGCGATCGAGCTGGCGGCGGCCCGCATCAACCTCATGACGGCCGAGGAGATCGCGCAGCGGCTGGCGCGCGACCTCGGCATCCTCACCGCGCCGGGCGTCCACCCGCGGGCGCGCCACGACACCATCGAGGCCTCGATCGCCTGGAGCTACGGCCTGCTGGGCGAGGCAGAGCGGCGGTTCCTCACGAACCTCACCGTCTTCCCCCGCAGCTTCGACCTTCGCGCGGTGACCGAGGTCGCCGGCGGCGGCGACCTGGCCGCCGACATGGTGCCCAACCTCCTGTCGTTGCTCATCGACAAGTCGCTGGTGATGGTGGAGGTCAGCGCCAACCAGCGGCGGTTCCGGCTGCTCGAACCGATTCGGACGTTCGTGATCGATCGTGCGCTGGCCAGCCGCGGTCCCGACGCGCCGGCGGAGGGCGGCGCCGGCGAGCAGCCGCGGCCGATCGACCTCGCGCTGGCCGATCGCCACGCCGCGTACTTCCTGGCCGAGGCGGAGCGTGCCGAGGCGGCCCTGGCCCGCGAGGCCAGCGCCCAAGCCGAGATCCGCCGTCTCGAGGGCGACGCGCCCAACTTCGTCGCCGCCCAGGCGCACTTCGTCCAGCGGGGCGACCTCGAGTCGGCGCGCCGCCTGGTGGGCGCGTTGTGGCGGTTCTGGTATCGCCGCGGGTTCTCGCGCCAGCAGCGCGACGCCCTGCGCCTCCTCGTCGACGTCCGCCCCGAACCCGCGCCGTCGATCGGTCTGGCCAAGACGCAGCTGGCGATCGGCGCCACGTCGTACCGCGTGGGCGAGCACGGCGCGGCGCAGGTCGCGTTCGCCGCCGCCGCGGCCGCATTCGAGGCGCTGGGCATGACCGAGTCGCATCATGTGGCCCTCGTGCAGCTGGCGACGTCGTACATGGCCGACGGCCATCTGGCGCAAGCGCAGGCGCAGCTCGAGCGCGTCGTCGACGAGCGCCGGGCGCTGGGCGCGGGGCAAGCGCTGACGGGCAACCTCAACACGCTGGCGCACCTCTATTGGCGCCAGGGCAAGTACGACGACGCAAGCCGTGTGGCGGCCGAGCTGCTGAACGAGGCGTCCGCGGGCGACCAGCCGAACTTCGACCTCATCCGCGCGCACTACGCCCTGGCGCTCGTCGGGTTGTCGCGCGCCGAGTACCCGGCGGCGGAAGCACACCTGCAGACGGCGCTCGAGGCGGCGCGGGCGCTGGGTCAGCGGGACTCCGCGGCGTCGCAGGAGACGTTGCTCGGGATCCTCTACACCCTGCGGGGCGACTACGACAAGGCCCATCGAGCCCTGCGCAGCTCGGTCGACGCCGACCGCGGCACCGGCAACGAGATGCGCGCCGCGCGCGACCTGCACAACCTCGGCGAGCTCGCCTTGGCCCAGGGCGACTACGCGGTGGCGCACGCGATGCTCGGCCGCAGCCTCGAGATGAAGACCCGGCTCGGCGACACGCTGGGCCTCATCTACACGTTGCTCGCGTTGGCCGCCCTGGCCTGCGAGACCGACGACCTCGAGTCGGCGCGCCGGTGGGAGGACCAGGCCGCGGCGCTCGTCGAGCCGAGTGGCGAGGCCAGCCTGCTGGCGTGGCACCAATCGGTGGCGGCGCGCACCGCGCTGGCGGGCGGCGATGTCGCTCGCGCCGCAGCGATGCTCGAGCCCACGCTGGCCTTCAGCGCCCGGGTCGGCGAGCGGCGCCGCCTGGCCATCAACCTCGAGCGGGCGGCGCTGCTGGCGCAGGCCGTCGGTCGTGACGCGGACGCCCTCGGGCTCGCGGGCGCCGCCGCCGACCTGCGGTCGACGATCGGCGCGCCGCGCACCGCCGGCGAGGCGCGCGATCTGGCGCGCGCCGGGCTCGCCGAAGGCGCCGCGGCGGTCGGCGCCGCGGCGCCGGCGCTCGGCGCGGCCGTCTCGCTGGCGAAGGCGGTCGTCGGCAACGTGCATGCGCTGCGCAGGGCGACCGAGGCGCGCGAGGATCCGTGACGGCTCGTGTGCCGACACGTCGGTCTCGAGTGGGACACGATCATCACGGCGGGGGTTTGGCGCCGAGGTGCGCAGTCCACCCCCGACCGGTCCGGCGCCTGGCATGACAAGTGCCCGTTGCTCAAAGTCGGCGCGACCCGGTGCGGCGGCGCACCTGGGTGTCCGCTGCCGCACCGTGTCGCGCTGTGAGGGACCAACGCGACCCCTCGGCCGTGATCCTCGACGGATCCGAACGACCTCGGTCGCGCCAATCTCGTCAGCGGCGCTTGGGCCGCCCCTATTGCGCGCTGCAGCACTCCTTGATGACCCGAACCTTGCGGATCATGCTCGTCGACGAGGTGACCAACCACATGCTGCAGTTCCCGCCGCAAGCCGAAGTGCCCGAGTAGACATGCGGTCGACCCGGCACGGGCAGCAGGTTGACGATTTCGCCTGTGCCGATGCACTGCGCCTTGAACACACCCGTGTCGCCACAGGACTCGATCTCAATGCGCTGCCGTACCTGCTGGCCGGGCGTGGGGCAGGCAGGCGTGCACGAGGGCGGCGTGACGATCCACGGCGACGTGCAGACCTGACCCGTACCAAAGGTGCTCATGCACTGAGGTTCGGGCGTCGGCGGTGGCGGCGGCGGCGGATCGGCTTGGCAGCAGCGATAGTTGGTGGCCACGTCATGGATGGATCGATTGCTGACCTCGACAGTGAACTGCGGGAGCGTGTCGAGCAGCGACTCGCACAGCGTCACCGTGAAGAGATCGCATGGCCCACTGCCACAGATCGGTTCAGGTTGGAGCTGGAGTGTCCTGGGCGTGCCGCCGATGTCGGTGCCAGTGACCGTGATGACCGTGTCTTCGTCGGCCACGCCGCAGAGATGCACGTTGATCTCTTGGAAGATCGACGAGCCGCAGCCGAGCAGCTGGACCTCGGCGGTGTAGTCCGGAGATGTGGCTTGTTTCTCCTGCATGCCGCAGGTGTACTCCCAGTAGACGCTGATGTCCCCATCCGATGGGTCGGCGTCCTCGAATATCGCGACGGGCGGTGGAACGGGAGCGCCGGCCGCGGCAACAGGCCGACCGAGCCCGATGACAACGCCGGCCGCGGCGACGAGCGATAGGCCCAGCATGGACCATGCGTGGGGGGGCTTCATCGTTGCACTCCTTGTGATGCGCGGTTGCATGCGAGACCGCATGCGCCGCGAGCCTAACCGGGGCGGCGTTTCGGCACCGTTGCGCCCGGTCCGCACCCGCGGCGGCGCATCGGTGCTGCACCGACGATCGCCGCGGCCATTCCGGTCGCGCAGTGGGCGGGGCGGGCGGCCTCAGCTACTGGAAGGCGGCGTAGAGGCAGAGGGAGAGCGCGAAGCCGCACTCGATCTCTCCCGGTCCTGGCAGCGTCTGGTAGGTAACGCGCTCGCTGTTCGAGACCATCGTCATGTCGGTAGCGCTGCTGCAGTCGCGAGGCGCGGAAGGGCTCGTCTGGAGAAACAGCGCCGGGTCATCGGCCGAGGCATGGATCGAGGCCGCCACGCCATGGAACTCCCAGCTCGAGCCGACCATGCTGCCGGTGTCGGGCGGGCCGTTGAGGCGCCGGGCCAGCTCCAGCGCCCAGTCGGTGTCGGTCATGCACGGCGAGTCGGCGCGGATGTAGGAGCGGCCTCCGGTCGTACACGACCCGTCGGTGATCTGGTAGTTCGACCCGTCCTCCAACGTGACGATGTCGCCGGCCAGGAACGCCGGCCCTTCGCAGGGCGCGACGGCGCGGAAGCCCGCTCGCGGGGTGAAGCTCATCGTGCCGTCGGCGTTCAACCGCCCCGCCATCGAGACCGTCTGGCTGCCGACCTGTCCGATTCGCCGATAGATGACCCTGAAATCGACCGGCACGACCTGCCCGCCGACCGGCCGCCAGCCGATGAAGGGTCCGTGCTCGTCCCCGGCGGTCGCGTTGGTGTGGATGACGACCTTGGCCGGAACGCAACACGTCTCGGTGGTCGTGCCGGCATGCGCGAGCGGCGCGCTCAGCCATGGCTGCTGAGCAGCGTCGTGGCCGAACGGGCGGGCGCCAAGGGCAAGACCGGCGCCGAACGCCACAGCGACGAGCGTGGTCCGGGCGGTTGTGGCCCAGGGGTATCGAGCCGACATCGTCGTCCTCCTGTGATGGGCGCCGGGCGGCGCGTTCATGACCGACCGCGGCGACGGCTCCGCAGCGGGCGGCGGAGCGGCGGACTCGCGCTACTCCACGGCGAGTGGGGTGCGGCGTGCGCCACCCCAGCATGCGCTGGCGCCGTTCCGCCGCCGTTGCAGGCACCCGGCGCGACTCGGCAACGTGACCCTGGCTCACGGAGGGGCGGCAATGACGGCTGCAGCCTGCCTCATCGAACGGTCGGCGTGTCGAGGATTCGACGGCCCCGAGGCGCGATCGGCGCGTGTAACGCTCGCGAAACGCTTTCGGCGTAAGCTAAGGGGAATTGGCCGATGGGTTGTTCCGGGCGACGCCGGTCGCCACCATGCAGCGTGGGAGGTGTTTGGACGATGACCGCGTGGAACGGTGCTCGCTCGATGATGGCCGCCGGCCGCTCACGGATCGCGCTCGTGCTGGCCTGCGGGCTCGCGGTTGCGCTCTTCGCGGCGCCGTCGCGTGCCCTGGCGCAGGGCTGCTTCGACATCGACAACATGAACGGCAGCTGTTGGTGCGGCGGGCCGCTTGGCAGCGGCTACGACGGACTGGCTCCGGATCCGCCGGGGCAATCATCGCTGCCCCCGGTCGACTTGTTCGGCACCCGAGAGTGCCCCATCCCGGGTCCGTGGTCTCTGCGGGTGACCGTCACTTGGTGCAGTACTCGGCCCCTGGGATGCAGTTCGCTGACGGCGGATTGCGACACTGCCACGAATCCACGAGTCGAGGGCATCTACTACTCTGTGTCTGGCGTCTGGCACAAGGCCATGGATATCCATGGATGCAACTCGGTCAACGTTTTCCTGGTCACGCTGCCAGCGACCGCCGATGGCTACTGGGTGCACACCGTCGCAGCCGCGCACATCATGGTCGAGCACCTGTAGTCAAACACGTCGATGCCGGTGCTCGACTGGCGCGCGCGTGCATCGTTGTCTGACGTGCGAGTCGATCATGCCGACGTCAAGTGCAGGCGGGTCAGGGCGAGGGTCCACGCGTGGACCGCGCCCTGACCCGCCTGTCTTAGGGCCGCAGCAGCCGGTGCTATAGTGGCCCGGCCAAGGCGCCCGACCGTGGCCCTGGCGTTGGAGAACCATGCTACGGGTCCGCCTGCTCGGTGGCATCGACATCGCGCGCGACACCTTGCCAGTCGAGCTTCCGGCCCGGCAGAAGGCGGTCGCGCTTCTGGTGATGCTGCTGACGGCGCCCGAGGGTCGGGTTGAGCGGCGACAGGCCGCGGCGGCGCTCTTCGCCGGGTCGCCGCCCGACCGGGCGCTGGCCAACCTGCGACTGCAGGTGTTCCATCTGCAACAGGCGTTGGCCGCCGGCGGCGCGGCGGAATGGCTGGACGCCGGGCGCGATACGCTGGCGTGGCGCCGCGACAGCGCGACCTGGATCGACGTCGACGCCTTCAACGACGCCGCCGACCGACTGCGCGACCCGCGCGGCGACACCGCCGATGTCGACACCGCTCGCAGGGCGCTGGCCCTCTATCGCGGCGAGCTCGCGCCAGGCATCTACCTCCCGGCCATCGAGGCGGCGCGCGAGGCGCTGGCGGCCCGGCAGCGTGCCGTCTCGCTGTGGCTGGGCGAGCACCTCGCGACGAAGCGGGCGTGGCACGAGGCGCAGCACATCGCGGCCGCGCTCGTCGACGAAGACCCACTGGACGAGCGGGCACAACAACTCCTCGTTCGGGTGTTGCTCGGCCGGGGCGATCCGGCCGCGGCCGCCGCCGCCATCGACCGCTATGCGGCGCAGCTCGATCCGCACGGACAAGCGTCCGATGTCGTGCCCTGGGGCGCCGCGGCGCTGGCGGGCGGCCGCCGCGATGCCGGCCCCCCAGCGAACGCGGTGCCGACGGACCGGCGTGGCGCAACCAAGGCCGTCGTGCATGCGCCGCGCTCGGTGCTTGTCGGCCGCGCCAACGAGCGGCGCGCGCTGGCCGACATGCTCCGCAGCCACGCGATCGTGACGCTCATTGGCCCCGGCGGCACCGGCAAGACGCGGTTGGCCACCGAGGTTGCGGCCGCTCGTTCAGCCACATCTGCCGATCACGCCTGGTTTGTCGACCTGGGCGCCGTCGAACGGCCGGGGCAGGTCTTGGCCCAGGTCGCATTGGCGCTCGGCGTCGGTCACGTGCCCGGCCAGGCGCCGGACAACGGCGTCCGGACACGGCTGCAGGGGCTGCGGGGCCTGGTGGTGCTCGACAACTGTGAGCACGTCATCGAGTCGGCCGCCGCGGCGGCGCGGCTGCTCGCTGGGAGCGGCGAGGGCATCCGAGTGTTGGCCACCAGCCGCCGGCCGCTGGGCCTCGACGATGAGATCGTGTGGCGCCTCGGCCCCCTGTCGTTGCCCCCCGCGCCCGGCCGAGGGACGGGGACGTGGCACGACCTCGAAACGTACGATGCGCCACAACTGTTCGTCCTGCGGGCGGGCTTGGTGCGTGACGAGGCGACGGCCGCCGACCAGGCAGCGGCGGTCGTCGCGATCTGCCGGCAGCTCGACGGGCTTCCGCTGGCCATCGAGCTGGTGGCCGCGCAGTGCCGGGTGCTCAGCGTCGGCGAGCTCGCCGCCGACATCCACCTTCTGGCCCACTCGGTGAACGACGGCCAACGGTGGCGGCCATCGCGCCATCGCACCCTGCGGTCGACGATCGCCTGGAGCTACAACCTGCTGAAGCCCGACGAGCGCGCCTTGCTGCGCCGGTTGGCCGTGTTCAGCGGCGGCTTCACCGGTGCGGCGGCTGCGGCCGTGGTCGGCGCCGCCGGCAGCGGCCGGAGGGTCTCTGGCGCCACGGTCGGCCCGATGTTGCGGCGGCTGGTCGACCAGTCGCTGTTGGCGATGTCGCCCGACGCAGGGGCGGCGCCGCGGTTCCAGCTCCTCCACACGATCCGCCACTTCGCCGCCCAGCAGCTCGAGCGCGAAGATCGCGCCAGGCGCTGGCATCGAAGGCACGCCTTGTACTTCGAGCGGATCGCGGTCCGGGCTGAAGGCGCCTTCCTAGGACGCGATGAGGTGCGCTGGTTGGCCCGCCTGCGCCTCGACCACACGAACCTGGTGGCGGCGATCCAATGGAGCGCCGCCAACGGCCAGCCGGAGCTGGCGATGCGCATCGCCGCTCACCTTTGGCGTCACTGGTACGGCGCCGGCCACGTGCCGCAGGCCGCCGCCGTGTTGACCGCCCTGGCGGACGACCTGCCGCGGACGGCGCCCGCCCACCTGCGTCATATGGCGCACTTCGCGCTCGGACAGCTGGCCTTTGCGCAAGGCAGCTACGAGCGGGCCGCCGAGGCCCTGCGCTCGGCCGTCGCGGGCTTCGCCAGCGAGGGCGACGAGCGGCACCAGGCGCTGGGCCTGACGTTCCTGTGCCGGACGGCGATCAACCGAGCGGACTTCGACGCGGCGGCCGAGCACGGCCGGGCGGCCCTTGCCCTGTTGGCCGCACGCGACGACCCCCACGCAGTTGCCATCGTCCAGCTGGCGCTGGCCGATGGTTCGGTACGGCAGATGAAGCTCGACGAAGCGGTCACCCTGTATCGGGCTTGTCTCAGCACGTGGCGCGCGCTCCGCTATGCCAGCGGAGCCGCCAGCGCGCACCTGGGTCTGGGCATGGTCCGGCTGCGCCAGGCGGATTACCGCCGCGCGCGGGCGCACTTCGGGCGGTCCCTGGCCTTGCGACACCGGGCGAAGGAAGAGATCGGCGTCGCCGCCGCCGAGGCGCTCATCGCCGCCGTCGACGCTGCGGTCGGCGATCTGGTCGCGGCGCGCAACGGGTTCGCCGCCAGCCTCGAGCGCTACCGGGCGCATGGCAACATCGCTGGGGTCGCCAGCTGCCTGCACAATCTAGGCGACGTCGCGTGGCGCAGCGGCGACCTCGAGACCGCCGACCAGCATTACGAGCAGGCGCTGGCGTTGCCCTACGTGAGCGATCCGATGCGGGCATGGCTGTCGTACGCCCGGGCCGAGGTGCGGCTGGCGCAAGGCGACGAGATCGGCGCCGCCGAACACGTCGGTGCGGCGCGGAACCTGGCGAGCGCGCATGCCCTTCAAGACCTCGTCGCCGATACGCTGCGTCTCGAAGCCCGCCTCGCCTACGTCCGCGGGGACGTGGCCGAGGCGCACCGAATGCTGGCCGAGAGTCTCTGCATCTGGCGCGGCCAGGGCGCCCTGGAGGGAGCGCTGCGGGCGCTGGACACCTGGCTGGCTTGCGCCCCCGCCGCCATGGCGCCCGCCGCAGCGATCGAGTTGCAGGCGGCGATCGATCATTGGCGAGAGCGCAAGGCGTGCCCGCGGTCCTCCGTCGAGCAGCGCGGCGTCGACGCGCGGATCGCCGCGGCGCAGGCCATCGTCGGTCCCCTCGTGGCGGCCAGAGCACGGCGCCAGGGCCGGCACTGGCCCATGGAGTCGCTGTGGGAGGTAAGCGAACGGGTGGGCGCCGCCGCCGGTTGGGCGGGCGGTCCCCGCCAGCCGGCAAGCGGCGACGATGACTGACGAGCCTTCGCGCGGTGGACGATCGGCGGCCCGGTGCTGACCCTAGCGCTGATCGGCGGGCTTGAGGTTTGTGTCGACGGGCGCCCGTGCCGGGTGCGTCGCACGATCAGCCAGCGCGCGCTCGCGTATCTGGCGCTGCACCCCGACGTCGACATCGACCGCCGGCACTTGGCGTATGGGCTGTGGCCAGACGTCCCGCCCGCCATGGCCATGAGCCAGTTGCGTTCCGCCCTGCACTGGCTCAACGCCGACCTCGGGGGACGGTTGTCGCAGCCGCCGCCAATCCTCGAGGCGCGGCGACGGAACGTGCGGTGGTCGGGTCGTGGGCGGGTCGTCACCGACGTCGGGGCGCTGTCGCGCGCCGCGCAGTCCGTTCTCGACCTACCGGCCGGCGCCGAGACCGGCGCCTCGGCCGAGCGCGCCGCGCTCGAAGCGGCGGTGGCCGACCACCCCGGCCGCCTGCTGCCAGGCTGGGACGACGACTGGGTGCTGGCCGCCCGCCGCCGGCTCGAGGGACAGGTGTGCGCGGCGCTCGAGCGGCTCGTGAGCAGCCACCAGCGCGCCGGAGACAGCCGCACCGCACAACGGTTGGACGAGCTGCTGCGGTCGCTCGCCACCGCTCATGCGGGCGCCGAGCGGTTCGTCGGCGAGGCGGTCGCGCCGTCGCCGACCTGGCGAGACGCGACGGCCGCCGCCGGCGCGACCGCCTCGCTGATCGGCCGCGACCGGGCGTTGCGCGAGGTCATCGCTGCCGTCCAGGGCCATCGGATGGCTACACTGACCGGCGCACCCGGCGTCGGCAAGTCGGCGCTCGCCAGCGCCGTGGCGCGGGCGATCGGCGGGACGTTCGGCGGCGCGCGCTGGCTGGACCTGTCCGAGGTCGAGCCCGGAACGGCCGCCGCAGCGGCAGTCGCCGAGGCCTGGGCGCAGGCCGCCGACGTCGCCTCCGATGCGCATGGACCGACGATCCGCGCCGCGACCGGCAGGCTGGTCGTCGTCGACGGCGCCGACACCGTGTACGACGGCGTTGGCACGGCCATCGAAGCGATGCTCGCGGATGACCCGACAGCCCATGTGCTCGTGACGAGCCGCCGGCCCCTGGGCCTCGACGGCGAGCACGTCGTCGCCGTGGCACCGCTGGACCCGGCACACGCGGCGGCGCTGGTCGTCGCGGCCGCCGAAGCGCCGGTCGACGTCGCCGTCGTGCGCGTCATGGTGCACGCCAGCGACGGCCTCCCGCTCGGGCTCGTGCGGGCCGCCCAGGCGCTGCGCGAACAGCCCGTCGAGGCCCTTGTCGCCGCCGCCGCGAGCCGGCCCGATCGCCTCGGGCCGCGCGCGCCCGGGGGACCGGTGCGCCACCGCAATCTGGCCACGGCGATCGCATCGAGCTGGGCCGCGCTCGGCATCGAGGCGCGCCACCTCATCGTCGCCCTCGCCGCCGCCAATGATGGCCTTTCCATCGCCGCGCTGGCCGACGCCGTCGGCCCGGTGACCGATCGGTCGGCGCTGCTGGGCGCCATCCGCGACGTCGTCGACCACGGCCTCGTCGCAGTCGTGGCAGCTGCGGACGGCCGGCCGACCCGGTACCGTGTCTTGCGGCCCATCGCCGCCTACGCCCTGGCGAACGCGCCGTCGTGAGCCGGACGCGGCGCTATGAGGCTCGTGCGGCAGCCGCCTGCGCGACCAAGGTGTGCACCACCCCCGGATCCGCCAGCGTCGTCACGTCCCCCAGCGCCGCGGGGTCGGTCTCGCCAGCGGCGATCTTGCGCAGGATGCGGCGCATGATCTTGCCCGAGCGGGTCTTGGGCAGGCCGGCCGCGATCTGCACCCGGTCGGGCACGGCGATGCCGCCGATGGCGGTGCGGACCTGGTCCTTGAGGCTGGCGACCAGCGCCTCGCGGGCGTCGTCGTCCAGCGCCTCGTGCTCGGGCGTCACCAGGACGAAGGCGTGGATGCCCTCGCCCTTGAGGTCGTGCGGGAAGCCGACGACGGCCGCCTCGGCCACGGCGGGGTGGCCCACCAGGGCGCTCTCGATCTCGGCGGTGCCGAGGCGGTGGCCGCTGACGTTCAGGACGTCGTCGACGCGGCCGGTGATCCAGTAGTCGCCGTCCTCGTCGCGCCGGCAGCCGTCGCCGGTGAAGTAGAGGCCGGGGAAGGCCCGGAAGTACGTCTCGCGGAACCGGGCGTGGTCGCCGTACAGCGTCCGCGCCTGGCCGGGCCACGACCGCTTGAGGCACAGGTTGCCGCGGACGCCGTTGCCGGTAAGCTCGCGGCCCTCGCCGTCGACGACGACGGGCTCGACGCCGAAGAACGGCCGCATCGCCGCGCCGGGCTTGGGCGCGTGGACGCCCGGCACCGGCGTGATCAGCACGCCGCCGGTCTCGGTCTGCCACCAGGTGTCGACGACGGCGCAGCGGCCGCCGCCGACGACATCGTGGTACCACCGCCAGACCTCGGGGTTGATCGGCTCGCCCACCGTGCCCAGGACGCGCAGCGAGCCGCGGTCATGCCGTCGGACCCAGTCGTCGCCCTCGCGCAAGATCGCCCGCAGCGCGGTGGGCGCGGTGTAGAAGACCGTGATCCCCAGCTCGTCCACCATCCGCCAGTAGCGGCCCGGATCGGGGAACAGCGGCGTCGACTCGAACATCACCGTCGTCGCGCCGTTCGCCAGCGGGCCGTAGACCACATAGGAGTGGCCGGTGATCCAGCCGATGTCGGCGGCGCAGCAGTAGACGTCGTCGGGGCGCAGGTTGAAGACCACCTCGTGCGTCAGCGCGGCGTAGACGAGGTAGCCGCCGGTCGTGTGCAGCACGCCCTTGGGCTTGCCGGTCGATCCGGAGGTGTAGAGGATGAACAGCGGCGCCTCGGCGTCCATCGAGGCGGCTGGGCAGGTGCCGCGCTGCGCCGCCATGGCCTCGTGCAGCCAGACGTCGCGCCCCGGGGCCATCGGCACCTCGGCGTCGGTCCGGCGGGCGACGAACACGGTGCGGACGCACGGCGTCTGGCGGACGGCGTCGTCGACGGTGGCCTTCAGCGGGATCGACCGTCCGCCGCGCCGCCCCTCGTTGGCGGTGACGACGACCGAGCAGCCGGCGTCGAGGATCCGGTCGCGCAGCGCATCGGCCGAGAAGCCGGCGAAGACGATCGAGTGCACCGCCCCGAGGCGGGCGCAGGCCAGCATCGTCACGACGAGCTCAGGGACCATCGGCAGGTAGAGGCAGACCCGGTCGCCCGGTCGCACCCCCGCCGCGGCCAGCGCGTTCGCGGCCCGGCAGACCTCGTGGCGCAGCTGGCCGTAGCTGATGTGCTCGTAGCGGCCGGGCTCGTCGGCGGCCCAGATCACGGCCGTCCGATCGGGGTCGGCGGCGGCGTGGCGGTCGACGCAGTTCACGCAGGCGTTGAGCCGCGCCCCTTCGTACCACGCGAAGTCGACCTGGCCGAAGTCCCAGCGGCCAGCCGCCGCCGGCGGCACGTCCCAGCGCAGCCGCGCCGCCTCGGCCAGCCAGAAGCCCTGGGGGTCGTCGAGCGAGCGGCGGTAGCGCGCCTCGTAGTCGGCGCGGGCCGCGGCGGCGTCGGCAGCGGGCGACGGCATCATCCTCTGGCCTCCTGGCGCGGGCTCGTCCCGTCGGGTCGGCCGATGATAGCCCGAACCGGTCGCGCCGTGCTGCTTGTCCCGGTGCCGTGTTCCCTGTATACTCGTGAGCCGCAAACCTGCGGGGCCGGGATCGTGCGAAGAGTGGGGCCTCCCCACTTTTCTGTTTGTTGGGCGCCGACCACGCGTCCGAGGCGATCGGGGAAGGACCATGGCTGCTGTGGCCGCCACAACGACGAAGACCGAGCTGATGACCGCCGTGCGCGGTCTCAGCGCCGCGCGCGAGCTGCCGCCCGAGGTGATCCTCGAGGCGCTCAAGGCGGCGTTGAAGTCGGCCTACGACAAAATCCCCGAGCGCACCGCCTCCAGCGTCACCGTCGAGATCTCGGAGTCGACCGGTCAGGCGCGGGTCTTCGGCCACTACGCCGTGACCGAGCCCGAGTTCATCGAGGATCCGCTGTCGGAGTGGACGGTCGAGCAGGCGTTGTCCGTCAAGCCCGACGCGCGCGTCGGCGACACGATCACGATCGAGGTCACGCCCAAGGACTTCGGGCGCATCGCCGCGCAGACGGCCAAGCAGGTCATCCTGCAGCGCATCCGCGAGGCCGAGCGCGAGCAGACCTACCTGACGTACGCCGACCGCGAGGGCGAGATCGTCTACGGCGTCATCCAGAGCACGAACCGCGACATGATCACCGTCGCCCTCGACCGGGTCGAGGCGGTGCTGACCAAGGCGGGCCAGATCCCGGGCGAGCGCTACCTGCCCAACCAGCGGATCCGCGTCTACGTCAGCGAGGTCAAGCGGTCGCCGAAGGGCCCGCAGGTCATCGTCAGCCGGACCCACAAGACGATGCTGGCCAAGCTCATGGAGCTCGAGATCCCCGAGATCTTCCAGGGGGTCGTCGAGATCAAGGCGATCGCGCGCGAGGCCGGCAGCCGCTCCAAGGTGGCCGTCTGGTCGCTGCAGCAGGGCGTCGACCCGGTCGGCGCCTGCGTCGGCATGCGCGGCGTCCGAATCCAGACGCTGGTCAAGGAGCTCGGCGGCGAGAAGATCGACATCGTCGAGTGGGATCCCGACCCGCGCGTCTTCATCAAGCACGCCCTCTCGCCGGCCAAGGTCATGCACGTCTGGCTCAGCGAGGGCGAGGACGCCGACTCGCCGGCCCGCGGGACGGCCAACGTCGTCGTGCCCGACGACCAGCTGAGCCTGGCGATCGGGCGCGAGGGGCAGAACGCGCGCCTGGCCGCCAAGCTGACCGGCTGGCGGATCGACATCCGGGCCGAGAGCGAGGCCGGCGACCTCATCGAGCGCATCCGCGCCGACGAGGAGGTCCGCGCCCGCGAGCGCGCCGCCTCCGCCGCCGCCGCCGCCGAGGCCCTCGCGGCCACCGCCGCCGCCCTGGCCGCCAAGGAACGCGTCGCGGGCGAGGCCGAGGCCGAGGCCGCGGCAGAGGTCGTGGCCGAGCCGGCGGCGGCCGAGGTCGAGACGCCGGCCGCGGCGGCGGTCGTCGAGGCCGTGGCCGAGCCGGCCGCGGTGGAGCCGGCGGCGCCGGCCGCCCGCGCCGAGCCGGCGACCGCGGCCGAGCCGGCCGCGGAGCCCGTCGCGGGCGAGGCCGAGGCCGCGGTCGAGGGCGACGAGGAGGTCGACGAGGACCTCCTGTTCGAGACCTCGTCCAAGAAGCGCAACCGCGGCAAGCGCCTCGTGCGCGACCCGAAGACCGGCAACCTCGTCGTCCAGCGGCGGCGCAAGGAGTCGCGCGCCAGCTGGAAGGACGAGGTCGACGACCGCTTCGCCGGCGAGGAGAACCTCGACGACATGGGCTTCACCGAGGACGACTTCCTCGCCGGCGCGGACGAGGATGCATGAGCGTGGGGCCGACCGATGGCGTCGAAGCACGTCCCGGAGCGCATGTGTGCGGTGTGCCGGGCGCGGGCGCCCAAGGGCGAGCTCGTGCGCATCGTCTGGGACGGGTCGTCGTTGGCGCTCGATCCGAGCGGCAAGCGGTCCGGGCGCGGGGCCTATGTCGGGCCGCTGCGGAGTTGCTGGTCCGACCCCGGCCTGGCGCCCAAGCTGCAGCGCGCGCTCCAGGTAACGTTCGGGCCGGACGATCGGGCCCAGTTGGCCGCGATCGCCGCTGGCTGGCCCGATGACGGCGTGGCGTGCCCTCGGCGGGCCGCGCTGACGCGGGCGTGAACATGTACCGGCACGGCTGAGCCCGGCGCCGCCTGGCCCTTGCGGGCCTCGCCACGCGCGTCGGGAGGCCGCCACAACCGCGACCGGGCCGCGACGCCCGGCGAAGGGAACGCGCGATGGCAGAGCAGACGAAGCAACGCAAGACGGTCGAGATCCCGGCGACGATCGCCGTGCGGGAGCTCGCCGACCGGCTGTCGATCAGCCCGATCGAGCTCCTCAAGGCCCTGATCGCCAACGGCATCATGGCCGCGATCTCGGAGTCGATCGACTACGAGACGGCGGCCATCGTGGCCGAGGACCTGGGCTTCGACCTCGTGCTCGAGGGCACGGCGGCCAAGGCGGCGGCGAAGCCGGCCGCGCCGGCGGCGCCCGCCCCGGTCGAGCCCGAGGCGCCGGCCGAGGCCGGTCCGCCGGGCGTGCCGTGGTACCTGGCCGACGAGGCGCCGGACAAGCTCGAGACCCGCAGCCCGGTGGTGACGATCATGGGCCACGTGGACCACGGCAAGACCAGCCTGCTCGACAAGATCCGCAACACCCGCGTGGCGGCCGGCGAGTCGGGCGGCATCACGCAGCACATCGGCGCCTACACCGCCAGCCGCAACGGCCAGGCGGTCACGTTCATCGACACGCCGGGCCACGAGGCGTTCACCGCCATGCGCGCCCGCGGCGCCCAGGCGACCGACATCGCCGTGATCGTCGTCGCCGCCGACGACGGCGTCATGCCGCAGACGCGCGAGGCGGTCGACCACGCCAAGGCGGCCGGCGTGCCGATCGTCGTGGCCGTCAACAAGTCCGACCTGCCCGAGGCCAAGCCGGACCGGATCTACGAGCAGATGGCCGAGCTCGGCGTCGTGCCCGACAGCTGGGGCGGCGACGTGTTCTTCGTCCAGACGTCGGCGGCCACGGGCGCCGGCATCGACGAGCTGCTGGACGCGATCCTGTTCACCGCCGAGGAGTACCCGCCCAAGGGCAACCCCAAGCGCCTGGCGCGCGGCACCGTCCTCGAGGGCAAGGTCGATCCGAGCCGCGGCGTCACCGCCACGCTGCTCGTCCAGAGCGGCACGCTGAACCGCGGCGACACGATCGTCGTCGACGACGACTTCAGCCGCGTGCGGGCGATGTTCGACCACACCGGTCGCGAGGTGAAGACGGCGGGGCCGAGCACGCCGGTCGAGGTCATGGGCCTCAACAAGGTGCCGGCGGCCGGGACGCGGTTCGAGATCGTCAAGGACCAGCGGACGGCGCGCAACCGCATCGAGGACTACCAGAGCACCCACGCCCGGGTCTACGCCAACGTCGACCGACCGTTGACGCTCGAGGAGCTGTTCGCCCAGGCGGCGGCCGGCGACGTCAAGGCGCTGAACCTCATCATCAAGACCGACGTCCAGGGCACGGTCCAGCCGGTCGTCGAGACGCTGGAGAAGCTGTCGGGCGAGGTCAAGGTCGACATCCTGCACGCCACGGCCGGCGACATCAGCGAGAGCGACATCAACCTGGCCGCGGCGTCGGGTGCGGTGGTCATCGGCTTCCGCAGCGTGCCCGACGGGCGGGCGCGGCGGATGGCGGCGGCCAAGAACGTCGAGATCCGCGAGTACGACGTGATCTACAAGCTGGCCGAGGACGTCGAGGACATGCTGCGCGGCATGGTCGACCCGGTCTTCGAGGACAAGGTGATCGGCACGGCCGAGATCCGGCAGGTGTTCAACATCACCAAGGTCGGCCGCATCGCCGGCTCCTACGTGACGAGCGGCGTCGTGCGGCGCAACGCCAAGGCGCGCCTGATCCGCGACGGCGAGGTGATCAGCGAGTCGTCGATCTCGTCGCTCAAGCGCTTCGCCGAGGACGCGCGCGAGGTGCGCGAGGGCTTCGAGTGCGGCATCGGCCTGGACGACGGCAGCGTGCTGCAGGTCGGCGACGTGATCGAGGCGTGCGTCCGCGAACGGGTGCGCTAGTGGCCACACTGCGCCAGCGCCGCATCAACGAGCGGCTGTTCGAGGAGCTGTCGCTGCTCATCCCCGGGCCGTCTGACGACGACCTCCTGGCCGACATCCAGGTCACGCGCGTCGAGACGACGCAGGACCTCTCGACAGCCAAGGTGTATTTCCGGGCGCCCGACAACAAGACGCCCGCCGAGCTCAAGGCGATCCTGGCGGCGCTGCACGAGGCTGAGTTCGGCCTGCGCGCCGAGCTGGCCGACGTCGGCCTCCGGCGGCTGCCGCACCTCGTCTTCGCCTACGACCGCGCCTTCGTGGCGGGCGCGCGGGTGCTCGACCTGCTCGAGCACCTGCACGACGATCCCGACTGGCACGGCGAGGACGACGCCCGGTCGTGACCGCGCGCACCGCCGGCCCCGCCGGCGCGGCGGTCGCGGCCGCCGCCGATGCCTTGCGCCGGGCCGAGACGGTGTGGCTCGGCACCCACGTCGACCCGGACGGCGACGCGATCGGCAGCCTGCTGGGGCTGGCGCACGTCTTGACGGGCCTGGGCAAGCGCGTCGTAGCGGCCTGCCAGGACCCGCCGCCGCGCGACGCCCGCTGGCTCCCCGGCGCCGCCGCGATCGTCGCCCACGGCCCGGCCGCGGCCGCGCCAGGCCGCTTCGACCTGGCCGTGGCGCTCGACGCCGCCGACGAACGCCGGCTCGGGACGCTGTACGATGCGGCGTCGTGGGCGGCCCAGCCGACGCTGGTGATCGACCACCACGTCTCCAACCCCGGCTTCGGCGACGTCGACTGCATCGTGCCCGACAAGGCGGCCACCTGCGAGATCCTCGTCGACGTCGCCGCCGCCCTCGGCGCGTCCGTCTCGGCCGAGGCCGCCACCTGCCTGCTGTGCGGCCTCGTCACCGACACGATCGGGTTCCGGACGCCGTCGACGACGGCCGGCACGCTGGCGGCGGCGGGCCGGCTCATGGACGCCGGCGCCGAGCTGGCCGCCGTCATGCACCACGCCTTCCTGAGCCGTCCGCTCGTCACGCTCCAGCTGGAGGGACGGGCGCTGTCGCGCATGACCGTCGACGGCCCGTTCGCGCTGTCGTGGCTGACGCTGGCCGACTTCGACGAGCTCGGCGCGGCGCCCGAGGACGGGCGCGGCATCGTCCACGCGCTGGCCGCCGCGGCCGAACCGACCGCGGTGGCGCTGCTGCGCGAACGGCACGACCACAGCTTCGATGTCAGCCTGCGCACCAGCCGGCCGGTCGACCTCGTGCCGGCGGCCGCGGCGCTGGGCGGCGGCGGCCACGCCCGCGCCGCCGGCGGCCGGACGGCGGGTCCGCTCGAGTCGGCCGTGCAAGCGGTGCGGACGGCCCTGCGCGACCACGTCGCGCCGGGCAGCGCGTGAGCGAGATGCGCGCGGACCGCCCCGGCGAGCCCGCCGCCGACGCCGCGCCCGTCCCCGGCGCCGCGCCCGACCACGGCGCGGCGCGCGCCGGCGACGGCGGCGCCCCGGACCCGCGCGACGAGGCGCAGGCCGAGGGCGACGCGCCGGCCGGCGACGGGGCGGACGGCGCCGACGCGTCCGTGCCGCCGTGGGCGCAGCGCGTCTACGCCGCGCCCGACGCGATCATGCCGCTGCCGCTGGCCAAGCCGCGCCCGCCGTCGCCGCTGGCGGCGCTCGGCGCCGGCGGGCCGGCGGTGAAGAGCGGGATCCTGAACATCGACAAGCCCGCCGGCCGGACCAGCCACGACGTCGTGGCCGCGGTGCGGCGCGCCGCGGGCGAGCGCCGCGTCGGCCACGCCGGGACGCTCGACCCCATGGCCACCGGCGTCCTCGTCGTCTGCCTCGGCTCGGCCACGCGCGTCGTCGACGATCTCCAGGCGCTCGTCAAGGGCTACCGGGCGCGGGTCACGCTGGGCGCGGCCACCGACAGCTACGACGCCACCGGCCAGACGACGTCCGTCGGCGATCCGGCGCGGCTGGCGGCGATCACGCGCGCCGAAGTCGAGGCGGCGCTCGCGGCGTTCCGGGGGGCGATCGACCAGGTGCCGCCGATGGTGTCGGCCCTCAAGCACGAGGGCCAGCGGCTGTACGAGCTGGCGCGGCGCGGGATCGACGTCGAGCGGGCGCCGCGGCGGGTGACGGTGCACGCGCTCGAGCTCGTCGACTGGTCGCCACCCGACGTCACGCTGGCGGTGACGTGCTCGCGCGGCACCTACGTGCGCTCGATCGCCCACGACCTCGGCGCGGCCCTCGGCGTCGGGGGCCATCTCTCGGCGCTCGAGCGAACGCGCGTCGGGCCGTTCGGGATCGACGACGCCGTGCCGCTGGCGCGGGTCGTCGAGGCGTTCGTCGAGGGCTGGTGGCCGCGGCTGCTCTACCCGCTCGATACCGCCCTGGTCGGCTATCCGGCCCTCATCGCGGACGACGCCGTCGCCGCCGATATGCGCGCCGGCCGTCAGTTCGACGCGGCGCCGCCGGCCGAGCCGCGCCAGCCGCTCGCCCGCATCTACCACGCCGACGGGGCGTTCGTGGGCCTGGCGCGCTGGGACGCCGTGACCGAGCGCTGGCAACCGAGCCGCGTCTTCCCCGCCCCGGCGGCCGAGCGATGATCGACGTCCCCGACACCCTGCCGGCGGCGCTGACGATCGGCAAGTTCGACGGCGTGCACCGCGGCCACCAGGCGCTGGCGGCGCGGGTGCGCGCCGTGGCCCGCTCGCTGGGGGTCCGGGCGGCGGCCGTCGTGCTGCACCCCGACCCGGCCACCGTCCTGCTCGGCCGCCGCGTGCCGGTGCTGACGTCGATGATGGACCGCATGCAGCTGCTGATGGCCGACGGCATCGAGGCGGTGCGACAGCTGGCGTTCGACGAGGAGTGGGCCGACTTGGCGCCCGACGAGTTCTTCGACGCCCTGGAAGAGTGGTACGACGTCGCCGCCATCGTCGTCGGGCCCGACTTCGTGTTCGGCAAGGACCGCGCCGGCACGCTCGAGGTGCTGCGCGCCCTGGGCGCCGAGCGCGGCTTCGAGGTCCACGTGGTGCCGCCGGTCCTCGTCGACGGCGAGCGCGCGGCGGCCGGTCGGATCCGCGACCTCGTGGCCGCGGGCGACGTGGCGCGCGCCCGCGCCCTCATCGGCCGGCCGTTCCGGTTGCGCGGGCGCGTCGTGCCCGGGGCGCGGCGGGGCAAGGAGCTGGGCTTCCCGACGGCGAACCTGGCCCTGGACGACGACTACCAGCTCCCGGCCGACGGGGTGTACACGGTGCGCGCCGAGCTGCAGCTGCCCGACGGCCGCATGCTCACCAAGGGCGGCGCCGCCAACGTCGGCATCCGCCCGCAGTTCGACGACGGCGACGCCCGGACGGTCGAGGTCCACGTCCTCGACTTCGACGGCGACCTCTACGGCACCCGGCTGGCGGTCGACTTCATCGCCTACCAGCGGCCCGAGGCGCGGTTCGCCGACCTTGAGGGGCTCATCGCGCAGATGACGGCGGACGTGGCGTTGGCGCGGCGCAGCTGGGCGGAGTGACGAGCGCGGGCGACGACCGCGCACCGCGCTCAGGCCGGCGCGGACCGGCGCGCCGATCCGGACGGGCCACGGCCGCACGCGGGCTGCGGCGAGGACGTACGAGCGACGCTAGCCGTACCCCAGCCGCTTCGTCTCGGCCGCGCTGCGGCGCCAGCCCGGTCGGACGCCGACCTGCAGCTCGAGGTAGACGGGCCCCTCGAGGAGGGCCTCGATGTCGCGCCGCGCCCGCGTGCCGATGGCCTTGAGCACGGCGCCGCCCTTGCCGATCACGATCGGCTTGTGGCCCTCGCGCTCGACGAGCAGCCGCGCCCCGATGACCGTCACCCCGTTGTCGCGCAGCGCCCACGTCTCGACGACGACCTCGATGCCGTGCGGCACCTCGTCCTCGAGCGTGAACAGCGCCGCTTCGCGCACCAGCTCGGCGACGAGCATGCGGTCGGTCTGGTCGGAGATCTGGTCGGGCGGGTAGTAGAGCGGCCCGGCCGGCAGCCGCTCGACGATGAGGGCCCAGAGGCGGTCGAGGTTGTGGCCGCGGGTGGCGATCGTCAGCTCCCAGACCGCGCCCTCGCCCGCCAAGGCGCGAAAGGCGTCGACGCGGGCGGCGATGTCCTCGGGCGCCAGGCGATCCGACTTGTTCAACGCCAGCACCGTCGGTCGGCCGGCGCGCCGGACCATCGCCGCCACCCGCTCGTCGAGGGCGCGCGGCGGCGCGGAGGCGTCGACGACCCAGACGACGACATCGGCGTCGGGGATGGCGTCGCGCGCCACCTTGACCATGTAGCTGCCCAGCGGCGTGCGCGGGCGGTGGATGCCGGGGGTGTCGACGAAGATCGCCTGCGCCGCGTCGGTGGTGCGGATGCCCAGGATCCGCCGCCGCGTCGTCTGCGGCTTGGGCGAGACGATCGCCACCTTGTCGCCGACGAAGGCGTTCGTGATCGTGCTCTTGCCCACATTCGGCCGGCCGACGACGGCCACGAAGCCGCTGCGGAAGACGCCGTCGTCGGGCTCGGTGGCGCGGCCGAAGATCGAGGCGAGCACGGCGTCGGCGTCGGGCGGCGCGAGCGCATCGTACAGCTCGGCCAGGTCGGGGGACTCGTCGTCGGCCACGTCGTCCGGGGCCGCCGCCGCGGCGTCGACCTCGCTCGCGGCAGCCGCGTCGACGTCGACGGCGGGGTCGACGGACCCGCGCTCGGCGGCGGGATCGCCGCCCGCGCGGGCGGCAGCCTTCGGCGCGGCGCGCGCACCGCGCGGGCGGCGCGGGGACTCGGTCACGGCGGTCACCTCGCGGGCGGGGCGGCGCGGACGCTCGCTGTCGGCATAACGGTCCACGGCGGGCCGCGTTGCAAGTATCCGGCCCGCCCTGGAGGCGGTCAACCCGTGGCCGCCCCACCCCACCGTCCGCACCGAGGTGCAGCCCGATGACCTCCCGCCCGCGCCGCGCCGCTGTGGCGGCGGCCGCCGCCGCCGTGGCCTGCGCCGGCCTCGTCGCCGGCCGCCCGACCGCCGCCCAAGGACCGATCGAGCCCGTGGAGGGCGCGCTCGTCGACTACGCGCCGTCGGGCATGCCCGACTTCTCGGCCTGCCGCGCCGAGTGGAGCCGGGCGGCCGCCGAACCCGATCGGCCCGGCCAGTGGACGTTCGGCGCGCCGGTGGCGCTGGCCAACGCGCTGTGGTGGCTCGACGCCCGCGCCGAGCCGCGGCCGGCGCCGCCGCCGGCGGTCCACGACGCCCACGCGCTCGTCACCGCCTACCCGTCGTTCGGCCCGCCGCGCGACGACCACGACCCGGCGAACCTCGGTCCGCTGGTCGAGGACCTGGCCGGGCGGCTCAACACGGACGGCCGGGCGCGACCCGGGGCCGGGCGCGGCACCGCGTGGGAGGACTTCGTCGCCGGCGCCGAGGATTACGTGACGTCGCGGCGGCTCCGGCCGGGGTACGCCGTGGCCGCGACCGTCCGTCCCGACGGCACCTGGCTGCGGGTGCAGCAGCAGCGCGGCGCCGCCGTCGTCGTGCTCCTGGGCGTCTGGGAGTCGAGCGGCGACGGCTGGCGGCGCATCGGCGGCGCCTACGCGGCGCTGGCCGGCACCGACGCGGCCGGCGCGGCGGTTGCGCTCGCCGACCCGGTCTACGACCAGGCCGTGCGCCCCGAAAACGGCGGTCGGCTCGTTCCGGCCGACGGCGCCCGCCACTCGTGCCGCAACGCGCCGCGCGACCACGACGACGCGGCGGTGGTGAGCCACGACCGCTACGACCTGTTCCCGCCGCCCGGCCTGCCCGGCGGCGGCTGGGCGCTGGGGGGCTACTTCCGGCCCGACTCGTTCGGGGACGGCGCGGCCTTCGCCGGGCTGAACGGCGCGGCGTTCCTGGCGGTCCACGCCGGCGACTGGCAGCGCGGCACGCTTGTCGCCGCCCTCGACGCCGCGTTGGCCCTCCAGCCGCAGGGCGGCGCGGCCGGCGGCGCGCCATCCCCGACGGCACCGACCGCGCCGCCGGCCGCCACCGACGAACCGACCGCGCCGCCCTCGTCGACCGTCGCAGCGGCCACGCCGATGCCCCGGCCGGACGCGACGGCCACGCCCGCGCGGCCGACCGACGCCCCGCTGGGCGAGCGGCTGTCGTTCGACATGATCTGGCTGCCGGCGCTGCGCAACGTCCGCTAGGCCGCGGCCGGCGAGCGTGGCCGGACGAGCCGCCGCCGGGCCGCCCTGGAGCGGGTGCTATACTCGCCCCATGCCTACGCACCCGCGCCTGGCGGCCCTCGCCGTGGCGATCGGCCTCGCGCTCCCCGGCGCCGCCCACCCCGCGGCGCCGGTCGGCGCCGCGGCGGCGTCCATCGACCTGGTGGCCAACGACGGCACGTTCTCGTTCGCCGAGCAGCTGGCCTTCCGGCTCGAGGTCGTCGCCCCGGCGGAGGTGCGCGACGTCGTGCTGCGCTTCACGATCGGCGGCGTCGACGTCGTGAACCGCCGCATCCCGGAGTTCGAGCCCGGCACGCGCGTCGTGGCGCGGCACGTCGAGCCGTCGCCGCGCGGCGCGATCCCGCCGTCGAGCGAGATCGTGTGGTGGTGGGACGTCGTCGCCGTCGACGGCGCCACGCTGCAGACCGAGCGGCGGACGCTGCGCTACCTCGACCAGCGCCATGCCTGGGTCCACCGCGACGGCGAAGGGGTGCGGCTGTGGTCGTACAGCCTCGACGATGACGACGCGGCCGCCCTTTCGGCGTCGGCCACCGCCTCGCTGGCCCGGATCCGCGACGAGGTCGGGCTGGACGTCGACCAGACGGTGCACATCGTCGCCTATGCCTCGCAAGAGGACCTCCGGCCGGCCTTGCTGGGCCGCGGCGAGACCTACGAGGCGCGGTTGGCGACGCTCGGCGCCCGGGTGGCGGACGACGTCGTCGTGCTCGACGCCGGCAGCCGCACCGTCGCGCTCGAGACCGTGCTGCGGCACGAGCTGACCCACGTGGCCGTCCACCTGCGGATGGACGAGCCCTGGGTCGATGTCCCGTCGTGGCTCGACGAGGGGCTGGCGATGTACCTCGAGGGCGGGTTCGGCGCCGGCGAGCGCCGCGCCCTGGAGCGCGCCACGCGCGACGACGCGCTGATGAGCCTGCGCTCGATGACGAGCTTTCCCGGCGACGCCAGCCAGGTGACGCTGGCCTACGCCCAGAGCCGCGACGTGATCGCCTACCTGGTCGAGACGCATGGCCGCGACCGCCTCACGGCGCTCTTCGACGAGCTGGCGCCCGGTGACGCGACGATCGACGACGCGCTGCGGGCGGTGTACGGGGTCGACCAGCTCGGGCTGTACCAAGCCTACCGAGACGCGCGCGGCCTGCCGCCGGCGGCCACCCCGCCGCCGGACGCCGTGCCGCCCGGCCTGGCCGGCGCGCCGGCGCGCTCGGGCGCGGCCCGCGGGGCGGGCGCGGGCGACGGCCCGGCGGGCGCGGTCGCGCCGCTGGGCGCGCGGCGGCTGGCGCGGCTCGTCGTGCCGGCGGCGGCGGCGCTCGTCGGCGTGGTGGCGCTGGCCGTGCTCGTTCTGCGCGCCGGGCGCCCGACGGCCCTCACCGCCCGACCGCCGGACGCCGGCACGCCGCAGGACGACGATCCCGGCGCGCCCGCGGCGGCCGGCGCGGACGAACGGAGTTGACGATGCACGCTCGCAGCGACGAGCCGGCCGACCACGTCGAGGCGACGGCGACGGCCCCCGGACGCCGGCCGGGCGCGCGCGCCTGGGGCCGGGCGGCGATCGCCGCGGCGCTGGCGCTCGCCGCGGCGCCGGGCGCGCCGCCCGCCGCCGGCGCCGCGCCGGCCGATCCGGTCGCCCCGCCCACCCTGGCGGCGGTCGACGCCGCGGTGGCGGCGGGCCTCGCGACGCCGGCGGACGTCGCGTGGCCCGACGGGGCGCGCGGCCTCGGGTTGGGCTGGGGCACGACGATGCTCGACGCGTTCGAGGGGCCGCTGTGGCCCGACCCGACGCGCTGGCTGTACGTGGCCGACCTCGCCCACGGCGACGGCGCGGGCGGCACGCGCTGGGCGCCCTCGACCTGCCTCCCGCGCGCCGGCGCCCGCAGCCTGCGGGCCAACGGCGCCACGCCGGCCGGCCCGCCGGCGTGCGGCGCGGCGTACGCCGGCGCGTTCACGGCCGCGGCCATCCTGGCCGCCGACCTTTCGGCGCTGTCCGACGCCGCCAAGGCCGAGCTGGCCTTCGACCTCTGGCTGGACGCCGAACCGAACGAGGGCTTGCTGGTCAGCGCGCTGACGCCGCAGGCCGAAGGCGGCTACGAACGGCGAATCCTGCTCTCGGCCAGCGGCCGCGTCGGCGGCTGGGTGGCTGGCGGGCTGCGCATCGACCTGGCCCAGGCGCGCGACGTCTACGACCCGGCCTGGCGCGGCGACCTGCGCGGCACGCAGGCGTTGCTCGAGTTCGTCTTCGTCAGCGCCGACGGCAGCACCGACGCCCGCGGCGCGTTCGTCGACAACGTCTCGTTCACCGCGTTGCCGCCGGCCGGCCCGACGCCGCCGCCCGACGCCGTCGACCGCACCACCGCCTGCACCGGCGGCCGCGACTGCGGCACGGTGGGCGTGTTCGCCTACGTCGACGCCGGCTGCGACCGGCGCTTCCGGCGCGGCGTCGACGTGCCGCTGGCCAGCGGCGCTCGGGTCGAGGTCGTGGCCGGACCCGACGTGCTGGGCGCCAAGCTGAGCCCCGGCGGTCGACAGACCTTCCTCTACCCCGCCAACCGCAGCGCGACGCTGACGTTGGCGGTGCCCGAGGGCTACGCCCTGTGCGCCAACAGCCCCAACCCGGTGACGCTGACGCCCGCCGACTTCAACCGCTTCCGCCGCGCCTCGGTCGAGTTCCGGCTGCAGCGGCCGTAGCGCGCTACGCCCGCTCGCTCTCGCCGGCGAGCAACCGCACGTAGCTCTCGTGCCGGCGCGCGGTGATCGCGCCACGCTCGACGGCGGCGCGCACGGCGCAGCCGGGCTCGTGGACGTGGCTGCAGTCGTCGAAGCGGCAATCGTGCAGGAACGGCCGGAACTCGACGAAGCCCCACTGCAGCTCGGCCGGGTCGACGTCCCACAGCGCCAGCTCGCGCAGGCCCGGCGTGTCGGCCACGCGGCCGCCGCCGGCCACGGCGTGGAGCTCGCCGACGCGGGTCGTGTGGCGGCCCTTGTGGTGGTGGGCGGCGCTGACGGCGCCCACCACCAGCGCCAACCCGGGGTCGAGCGCGTTGAGCAGGCTGGACTTGCCGACGCCGCTCGGCCCGACGACGGCGCTGACCCGTCCCGCCAGCACCTGCCGCACGGCCTCGAGCCCGGCGCCCGTGCGCACCGACACGCGCAGGATCGCATAGCCGATCGCGGCGTAGCCCTCGAGCACCGCTTCGAGCGCGTCGGGGACGCCGAGGTCGACCTTGGTGACGACGATCACGCTGTCGAGCTCGTCGATCTCGGCCAGGGCGAGGAAGCGGTCGATGAGGCGCGGGTTGGGCTCGGGCGATCGGCAGCTGAACGTGATGAGCAGCTGGTCGATGTTGGCGACGACGACGTCCTTGCTCCAGATGCCCTTGGGTCCCGGCGCGCGCCGGACCAGGCTGCTGGCGCGCTCGAGGCGCTCGACGATCACGGCGTCGACGCCGCCGCCCCCCGACGGCGACGCCGTGCGCTGGACCCGGACCCGATCGCCGAGCGCCACCAGCCCCTCGGCATCGCGCTCGCGCTTGAGGCGGCCGCGCAGCGCGGCGGTCACCAGGCCGGTGGCGGTCTCGACGGCATAGAAGCCGCTCTGCGTCCGGACGACCCAGCCGTCGACGGGCGCGCCTTCGAGCGGCGGTGCGGCGCTCAGGCGGCCACCCGGGCGGCCAGCCGCCGCGCATCGCGCACCAGGCAGGCGGCCAGCGCCGCGCCCGCCGCGGCCAGCGCCGCCAGCCCGAGGGTCCGCGGGTCCGCGCCCGGCCCGCTGTCGACCTTGAAGTAGTCGACGGCGACCTCGCCGCCGGCATCGCCGGGGGTCAGCCGCAGCGTGTGCTCGCCGGCGGACAGGCCGACCGCCAGCGGCACCTCGCGCCACGCCGTGTCGGCGCCGCCCAGCGGCAGCGGCGCGAGCGGGCGGCCGTCGATCGACCGCTGCAGCACCCCGGCCTGGCGGCCGACCCGGACGCGCGCCGCGACCTGCCGACCGCGAAACCGCACCACGAGGCCGTCGTCGGCCGCCGCCGCGCCGCCGTCCGGCGAACCGGCGACCAGCGCCTGGCCGTCGCTGGCGCCGTCGGCGGGCAGCCATCGCCACCGTCCGCCCGGCGCGGCCGTCACCGGCGCGCTACGCTCCTGCCAGTAGCCCGGTCCGGCCACTTCCGCCGCCGCGGTGGCGGCGCGCAGCGCGTCGTAGAGCCGTGTCGGGGTGAAGTCGGGCATGACGGCGGCAAACCAGTAGTCGGCCCGGTCCGGCGTGATGCCGCCCCACTGCCGGAAGTACCACACCAAGAACACGCCGGCCCACGGCCACTCCCGCTGCGCGCGCTGGACGCCCTCGACGGTGAACGCCGCCTGCGACGCCGGGGGCACGTGGCCCCAGATGTTGTCGTCGAGCCCCACCGGCGCCGCGTTCCAGCCGTACTCGGACAGCCAGATCGGGGTGCCGGCGTCCCCGGCCTCGACCATGATCGCCCGCTGGAGCTCAGTGCGGCGGAAGTTCAGGCGCTCGGGCGAAGGCGCCTCGTCGGGCGGGGCGGCCATCCCGAAGGCGTTGGCCGCCAGGATGTCGAAGTGCGCCGCAGCGCCGGCCGCGTACAGCTCGCGCAGGTAGGCCAGGTCGCTCAGGTTGTCGCCGTCGACGCGCGTCTCGAGGTTGATCGCCAGCGGCGCGGCGACCACGACGGCAGCCGGGTCGGCGCTGCGGATCGCGACGGCGGCCGCGGCGAGGAGCGCCGCGTAGCCGGCCGGGTCGACGGGCTGGTAGCCCCACTCGCTGGACAGGTTGGGCTCGTTCCAGACCTGGTAGAAGCGGGTGCGGCCGCGGAAGTGCGCCGCCGCGGCGCCGGCGTAGCGCGCGTAGACGGCGGCGTCCGCCGGGACGTTGTTGGCGCCGGGGCCGTGGTCGTCGCGCGCCGCCCATGCCGGCGCCCAATCGAGCCGCCAGACCACCTCGATGCCGGCGCCGTGGCAGAGGTCGACGAGGCGGTCGTACTTGGCCCAATCGAAGCGACCCGGCTCGCGCTCGACGTCGGCCCACGGCAGGTGCAGCTTGGCGAACCGCAGACCGGCCTCGGCGGCCAGCGCCACGGTCTGCTCGGCCTTCCAGTCCTCGACCTCGCGCTCGAGGAACAGGTTCGCCCCCCAGGGGTGAACGTCGGTGAACGGGATCGTGGCCAGGCGCCGGGCGTCGCCGCCCGCCAGGCCGCGGCCGGCCGGCGGCCGCAACGCGAGCCAGCCGGCGGCCCCGACGACGGCGACGAGCGCCGCCGCACACCACCGCATGCGGCGCAGGAGCGGTGGCGGGATCACGGCCGCCCGCCACCGCCATCGCGCGCGATCAGCGCCCCGGGTCGGCCGCGAACGGCCGGGTCGCGGCGCCGGCGATCGGCCGGAGCTCGGTGGCGCCGAACGGGCGGGCCGACCGCCACAGGTCGTCGAGCTCGGCGTCGGTGAGGGTCTCGTGCGTCCACCGGACCGGCGCGCGCAGCGGCGCGCCGCCGGCCTTGCGGCAGTACTCGACGACGACGTTGTCGAGGCCGAAGTACATCGGGTTGCTGGCGTTCGTGCGCGCGGCGAACAGGATGCGGGCCGTGGCGTAGCCGTCCGACTTCGCCCACATCTCGCTGACGGTGGCCTGGAGCTGGAACCAGCGCTGCAGCGGGATGAGCGCGCCGTCCACGGCGGTGTCCTCGCTGAGGAACAGGGCCGTGCGGTGGTCGGCATCATCGCCCTCGACGCCGATCAGGAAGCGGTCGGCGTCGTCGCCGTTGCCGCGCGTCTCGGTGCCGTCGAGCCCGATCGCCCAGCGGACCGTCACCGACTCAATGTCGGCGATCGGCAGGGTGTCGATCCGGCCGGTGCTCAACAGGATGTCCTCGGCGTCGTCGTAGCCGCCCAGCTGGGCGGCGATCAGGCTGGCGAAACCGGGGCTGCGCAGGAGCTCGTGGCCGTTGCGCGCCGCGCCCTGCCAGCCCTCGCCGCCCTGCTCGAAGTCGCCGTTGACCACCGGGTTCTGGCAGTTGTCGGGCAGCTTGGGGGTGGCGCTGGGCACGGGCGTCGGTCCGCCGGGCGTGGGTTCGCCGCCCTCGCCGGTCACCTCGGCCACCTCGTCACCCCAGGCCACGGTCTCGCCGCGCAGGTACACCGCGACCCGGAATCGTCCGGCCGCGATCGGGGTGCCGTCGTCGTAGAAGATGCACTGCTGCAACCCGCCGCTCTCGGACGCGACCTGCACGACCGGGTTGAGGTCCTCGTTGCCCTCGGACAGCACGATCGCGTTCCAGCGCCGGCCGTTGGCCTCGTACCACTGCACCGCCAGCTGGGTGCCGACCGGCACGCCCGTCCAGCGCTGGACCGAGCACAGCCGCGCGATCCGGCCGAAGCGCGTGGCGCGGCCGACGAGCGTCCCGTTCGCAGCCACCGACGTGCCGAAGGCCACGTCGACCGTGCCGGGCAGCCCGGTCGGCTGGACGGGCGCCATGACGTCCTTGTCGACGCCGTGCACCGACAGCGGCAGGTAAGCCACGCGGCTGTCGGGCGTGGCCGCCGGCACCGTCACCTCGGGCGCGGGCGTGTTCGGGACGGCCGTGGCCGGCGGCGTCTCGCCGGGCTCGAGGGTGGCCGTCGGGACCGACGACGACAGGCCCTCGATCGTCACGTTGTCGATGAGCGAGGCGGTGTGCGCGCCGGTCGGGTTGTCGTCGCGGGCCAGGAAGTAGACGCTGACGGCGCTCAGGCCGGCCGCCAGCGGGAACTTCATCGGCTCGCGCAGGCTCAGCCAGCGCTTGCGGAGGTCGCTGCCATCGGGGGCGCGAACGATGAGGCCGCGGCACGGCGTGTTGTTCGGATCGGGCGTCGTGACGCAGACGCCGAAGCTGGTCAGCGAGCCGTCGACGGCGTCGACCGGGCCGTCGAGGTAGCTCAGGAAGTCCACCTGGACCCCGCCGTCGAAATCGGAGGCATCGAACGGGCCGTAGACCAGGGCGCTGGCCAGGGGCTGGGTGTAGTTCGAGCCGGGCGCGACGGCGGCGCCCAAGCGGCCGCCGCCCATCGCCCAGGGCGCCCGCAGGTCGCCGCCGGGTCGGCCGTTGGCCGGCAGCGCCACGATCAGCTCCTGGTTGCCCCAGGTGTAGTTCTCGGTGCCGCCGCCGCGGGCGCGGAGGTCGAACGTCGTCCAGCCGGGCGGCGGGAAGTCGCCCTCGAAGTCCTCGCTGGCCACCGGCACCGCGCCGCCCTGGAGCCGGCCGGCCGGGCGCATCGCGCCCGCCGCCAGCGGTTCGGCGGCCACGGGCGCCTCGAACTGCAGCGCGCCGATCACCGGCGCCCCAACCGCCGCGAACGGCATGGGCCGATCGGCCCGCGCCGCCGGTCCGGCGCCGGCCAGGGCCAGCACCGCCGCGGCCACGATCACGACGGCCGTTGAAGTCTCGCGCATCCGCATGGCCTAGCCTCCCCTTCGACACCCGCTCGACAACGTTGCCCGTCGATCGACGGTCTGACAGCGAACGGCGACAGTCTAACACACAACCCGGCGCTCCGTCGCCGGCCGCGCGGCGCCGCCCCCGGGTCAGGGCTGGCGGCGACGGACGGCGTACGGCAGGTAGATCCGCGGCTCGTCGGGGCCGACGAGGACGGTCGGCGTGGCGGTGGCGTCGGCCGGCGCCGTGCCGCTGGCGGTCGGCGTGCGCGATGGATCCGACGTCGGCGTCGGCGTCGCCGTGACCTCGCCCGGGACGGTCGGCGGCGGCGGCAGGTCGAACGTGGCCGTGGCGCTGGGGCTGGGCGCCGGCGTCCGGGTCGCCGTCGCCGTGCCGACCGCGGTGGCCGACGGCGCCGCGGGCGTCGTCGCCGTCGGCCCGCCGGTGGCGGTGGCGCTCGGCGCGTCCGTCGCGGTGGCCGTCGGTGTGGCGGCGAGCGTGGCGGCCGTGGTCGGCGTGCGGCTGGCGGTCGGCGTCGCCGTCGCCGGCGCCGTGGTGGCGACGTCCGTCGCGGTCGGGCTGCCGGTGGCGCTGGCCGTCGCGGTCGGGCTGGCCGTGGCCGAGGGCGCCGGCGTCGTCGCCGCGGGCGTGGCGGACGGCGGTGGCGCGTCGGACAGGCCGCGGATCACGACGCGGTCGACCCACGCGCCCTGCTTCGGCATCCCGGCGTCGGGATCGCGGTCGCGGAATCGCAGCAGCACGTAGACCTCGGCCACGCCGGCCGCCTGCGGGAAGGCGATCGGCGGGTCGAAGTAGTTCCACGCCAACTGGGTCACGCCGGCGCCGAAGCAGGCCACGCCGCCCGGCGCGCCCGGGTCGGTGATGCAGATCTGGAAGTCGGTGGCGCGATGCAGGTCGAGCCGCACGTGGGCCGTCACGTCGAGCCCGCCGTCGAAGTCGGTGGCGTCGATCGGGCCGAAGACGAGATCGCTCTCGGCGTGGGCGTCATAGGTCCCGTCACAGGCCAGCCCGCCGCCGAGCGTGCCGGCGCCCACCGACCAGACGCTGGCCGTGCCGCCGCCGTTGGGCACGGTGCAGGTCGTCCGCCCCCACAGGTACTGGCCGGGCGGGGCGGCGTAGTCCAGCACCTGCCAGTTCGCCGGCGGGAAGGCGCCCTCGAAGCCCTGGTCCTCGAGCACGGTCGCCGCGGCGGGCGCGGCGTCGGGTCGGGCCGCCGCGGCGCCGAGCGCCAGCGCGGCGGCGGCGAGCGGGGCCATCGCGCCGATCGCCAGTCGGGTCGCAGCGCGTCGCGTACGTCGGTGCATCGTGGTCTCCTCGTCCAAGGTCGCGGCGACGGGCGCCGCGGCGGTCAGCGCTGCCCGCCCGACGGCAGCAGGATCTCGTACTTCAGCGGCCGAAGGTAGGTTTGGCGGAGGGGCTCGCCGGTCTGGCGCTGGCCGCCCACCAGCATGAGCTGCTGGCGCCCCAGGATGGCCAGCGCCGCGCCCCGGTCCGGCGTGTAGCCGCGCACCACGGCGTACGGGGTCCAGGCGTCGCGCTCGACGTCGAAGGTCAGCGTCCCGACGTCGAGGTGCCGATCGAAGCCGCCGCCGACGAGGTAGAGGTGCTCTCCCGGGCTCGTGGCGGCCGCCAGGGCATGGCCGGCGCGGCCCTCTGGCAGCGCCGCGGCCGACTCGTCCCAGCGCTCGGCCGCGGCGGCGAACGGCCGATAGACCCAGTGGCTGCGCTCGACGGCACCCCCGGGCGAGCGGCCGCCGACGAGGTGGATCCGGTCGCGGTCGTCGAACGACGCCGCCGCCAGGTCGGCGCGCGGGCGCAGCAGCCGGTCGGGCTCCAGCGTCCAGGCGTCGGCGCCGGGGTCGTAGCGCAGCACCGCGTCGGTGGCGGAGTCGGCGCCGGCGCCCGTCCGGCCGCCGAACACGAACACCTGGCCGTCGAGCGCGGCGATGCCGTAGCCGCACACCGCGCGCCCCGGCGGCAGCGGCGCGCCGGCCGTCCAGCGGTCGCTGCGCGGGTCGTAGATCTCGACGCGGTCGACCGCCGTGCCGTCGGCGCCGCAGCCGCCGGGCACCACGATGCGCCCCTGCACGACGGCGGCGCCGACGTCGCGCACCGCCGTCGGCTTCGGCGCGCGCGGCTGCCAGTCGAGGCCGCCGTCGCCGGCGTAGCGCAGCGTCTGGCTGATCAACCGGCCGCCGTCGCCCGCGCCGCCGATCACGTAGACGTCGCCGCCGGCGGCCACCGCCGCCAGGCCGGTGCGCGCCGCCGGCAGCTGGAGGCCCAGCACCCATGTCGATGGCTGGGCGGCCGCCGTCGGGGCGACCGGGCTGGGCGTCGGGACGGCCCGCGCCACCTGGTAGGCGGCCGCGCCGCCGATCGCCAGCACCGCCACGGCCGCGCCGCCGAGCGTCATCGCCACGGCGCGCCGGGCGCGCCGGCGCGTGCGCGACAGCTCGGCCGCCAGGCGGGCCGCCGCCCCGCCGTCGGCCCACGCCCCGTCGGCGTCGGCCGGGGCGCTCTCGGCGGGCTCGCCGAGGGCGATCAGGCCCATGTCGAGGGCGCGGCGCATCGCCTCGGTGCGGTTGGCGGTACCGAGCTTGCCGTTGATGTTCGTGAGGTGCTTCTTGACCGTCGCCTCGGAGATCGTGCGCGCATGCGCGATCTCGCGGTTCGTGGCGCCGGTCGCGACGAGGCGCAGGATCTCGAGCTCGGTGTCGGACAGCGCCGCCGGTGCGGCCGGATGGGGCTCCAGCATCGCGCGATTATACCATCCGGCCTCTGGCCTCCCCGGGCCCTCCGCGCCGCGCCGGCGACGCCCCGGCGGCCGTCCGACGCGCCACCGACACCGCGAACCGGGCCGGCTCGCGCCGTCCGCGCAGCCGGGCCGACCACGGGCGCAGCGCCCGGCGCCAGCCGGCCCACGGCCGGTGGTGCCGCACCGCGAAGCCCAGCGGCGCCAGCGCCGCCTCGATCTCGCCGGCCACGAGGTACTCGCGGCTGCCGAGGTCGGTAGACGGCCAGCCGTAGCGCGCCGTGTAGGCCGCCCGGCGCTCGGCGACCATCCGCTCGCCGCTGGCGCGGCGGCGGTAGATCGGGCTGTCGACGACGACGATCCGTCCGCCGTCGGCCACGGTGCGCGCCGCGGCGCGGAGCGTGGCGGCCGGGTCGGCCGCGTAGTGCAAGCTGGCGTTGAACAGGACGACGTCGGCCGCGCCCGCCGCCAGCGGCAGCCGGTCGGCGTGGGCCACCGCCCGGACCAGGCGCGGCGCCAACCCGCGCGCCGCCAGGTCGAGCGCGTACGGCGCCGCGGCGCCGAGGCCGTCGCCGGCGTCGGCGTCGAGGTCGAGGGCCAGCACCGACCAGCCGGCGACCGCGAGCCGCCACGCCAGCCAGCCGTTGCCCGCGCCGACGTCGACGAGCCGGCCGGGCGGCGCGCCGGCGAGGCCGCGCCGGGCCAGGCAGCGGAAGCTGGCGGCGCGGATCCGCCACTGCGCGGCCAGCGGCGACGGCGGCCAGGCGTACGGCAGCGCCAGGCGCTCCGCCGGCGCGAGCGACGCCCGGCCCTCGGCGGCGCGCACGGTGCGGTAGGCGGCGAGGAACGGCGCGACCCGCTCGGCGTCGGTGGCGGTGAGCAGCCGCCAGATGCCGTCGTGGCGCGGCCACGACGCACCGCAGCCCGAGCAATCCAGGCTGGCAGCGACGCGCGCGGCCGGGGGCGCGTCGCCGGCCGCTGCGGCAACGCCGTCCGGCAGCGGCGGCAGCGCCGCGCCGCAGGCCGGACAGGCCAGGCGCCAGTCGCCGGTCATCGACGGACCTCGGGCGCGCGCCGTTCGAGCTCGAGGGCGACGTGGTCGGCCCACCACGCTGCCGCCGGCAGCCGCACCGCCAACGACTCGACCGCCGCGGCGGCGCGCCACAGACCCGGACGGTCGAGGCGCCCGCCGGCGCGGATCGTCCAGCTGGGCGGCAGCGCCGCCCCGATCGGGTGCGCGGCGCGCAGCCGCCAGGCCGGCCCGAGCGCCGCGGCCGTGGCGGCCGGGCCGCGGTACCAGACGGTCCACGGGCCGGTACCGAGGTCGGCCGTCGCCCGGCCGCGCCAGCGGCGCGTCGCGCGATCGAGCCGGCCGGTGGCCAGCCCGTGCACCGTCTCCCAGGCGCAGAAGCGGGCGAGGACCACGGCCACGAACAGGCCGCCGGGGCGAAGCCGCGCGGCCAGCGCGTCGCCCAGCGGTCGCAGCTCGCCCAGACAGTTCAGGACGCCGAAGTCCGAGAGCGCGCCGTCGAACGGCGCACCGGCCGTCACGGCCGCCGGCCACGCGCCGGGCGACGCCGCGTCCGCGCCCACCGCGGCGATGCGCCCGCCCAGCCCGGCCCGCGCCGCGGCGTCGGCCGTGCGCGCCACCATCGCCGGCGCGACGTCGAACGCCACGACGTCGAGGCCGCGAGCCGCCAGGTGGACGGCGTCGGCGCCGGTGCCGCAACCGATGTCGAGGATCCGGCTGCCGGGCGGCCAGTGGCGGTCGACGATGCGCCACACGGCTCGGCGCGCCAGCCGGCCCGACGGGTGGGCGCCGAAGCGCGCGTCGTAGCCCGCCGCCGCGGCGTCGAAGGCGGCGACGAGCGCGGGGTCAGCCTCGGCCATCGCCCGTTGCCGGGTCGGGGCCGGCGTCGGTCGTCGGGGCGCGTCCGACCGGCGCCGCCGGCGGTTCGGCGACCGCGGCGGGCCGGGCGGTCATCGGGCGGGCGGTCCATCGCATCGCCAGGCCGTGGAGCGCGCCGCCAAGCCAGGCGCGGGCGATGGCGCCCAGGGCGCGCGGCCGGTCGCGGCGCAGCCGGGCCAGGGCGACGCGGTGGCGCAGCCGGCGCGTGGCGTGGCGGTAGTAGCGCGGCCCCGGCCGGCCGGTGACGACGTGGTCGCGGTCGCTTCCCGCCGCCCAGTCCGCCGGGCCGACGACGGCGCCGGCCACGGCGTCGTGGTAGGGCGTGCCCTGGATGGGATAGGCGACCGTGGTCAGGTACACGTCGGGGTCGGCGCGGCCGACGAAGTCGATCGTGGCCTCGATGTCGGCCCGCGTCTCGCCGTCGTAGCCCCACATCAGGAACATCCCGGTTTCGATGCCGGCCGCCTTGAGCCAGGCCGTGGCCCGCTCGACCTCGGCCACCGTGACGCCGCGCTCCATGCGGTCGAGCACGGACTGCGAGCCGCTTTCGCTGCCCAGCCAGACCCGTCGGGCGCCCATCGCCGCCAGCGCCGCGACGAGCTCGGGCGTCAGGCGATCGGCGCGGGTGATGCACTCGAACGGCACCCGCAGGCCGCGCCGCTGCAGCGACTGGGCATAGGCGAGCGTCCAGCGCGGGTGGATCGTGAAGACGTCGTCGGCATACCACAGCATGTCGGGCGCGTAGCGCTCGACCAGGTGCCCCACCTCGTCCGCCACGCCGTCGGGCGAGCGGCGGGCGTGGTGGTGGCCGAAGACGCTGTGGCTGCACCAGCGGCAGCGGTACGGGCAGCCGCGGGCACAGATCAGGTTGAGCGACGCGACGCCGTGGTGCGCCCGCCAGCACGCCAGGTAGGCGTCGACGTCGATCGCGTCGCGGTCGGGCCACGGCAGGGCGTCGAGGTCGGTCAAGAGCGGGCGCGGCGGCGTCCGGACGACGGCGCCGGCCTCGTCGCGGAAGGCGATGCCCCGGACGTCGTGCAGGCGGTGCGCGCCGCGCCGGGCCAGCGCCTCGAGCAGCTCGGCCATCGTCTCCTCGCCCTCGCCGATCACGACGACGTCGGCGCCGTGGTCGAGGTAGGCGGCGGGCCAGTTCGCGCTCTCGGGGCCGCCCAGGACGACCGTCCAACCGGCGGCCTTGGCAACGCGCGTCAGCGCGATCACGCTGCGGCGGGTGGTCAGGTTCGTGTAGAGCCCGAGGACCGGCGCCTCGCGGCGCGCCAGCCGGGCGTCGACGTCGGCGCGGGCGGCGAACGTCGTGTCCTGGACGCCGACGGCGACCCCGAGGCGCTTGAGGTAGGCGCTGACGTACAGCAGCCCCAGCGGCGCGTAGGGCTTCATGATCGCCTGCTCGTGGGCGTCCTCGCCCACGAAGTAGCTGTGCGACAGCAGGACGTCCAGGGCGCATCCCTCCGGCGGCGCCGCGTCGGTGCGACAGCGCGTGGCCGTGATGGTAGCCGCTCGCGGGCGGCGGTGGTCAGCCGGCCGGGCGGGAGAGGTCGGGCGGCGGCGACGGCGCGACGACCGGGAGGCGCGTCGGCGCGGCGTGGCGGGACGCGGGCGCCGCGGCGGCCAGCGCGTCCCAGGCGGCCATCGCGGCGTCGACCTCGGCCGCGGCGGCGGCCGCGGCGGCCGCGTCGCCGTCGGCCGCGGCGCGGCGCACGGCATGGCGGGCGTCGAGCTCGCGGTGCAGCTGGGCGTGCAGGGCGCGGTAGAACGGCGTCGTGTAGCTGCCGGCGAAGAGCATGGCCAGGTCGGTGCTGTCGCGCCAGTGGTGCTCGGCGGCCAGCTGGTCGGCGACGCGGCGATGGAAGGGCGTGCCGGGCAGCGGATAGCTGACCGAGACGCCGATGGCGTCGGGCAGCGTCGACCGGACGAGCGCCGCGGTGGCCGCGATGTCGTCCCAGCCCTCGCCCGGGTAGCCCAGCTGCAGGAAGAACGCGACGCGGATGCCGCGCCGGCGGAGCCGCGCCACGGCGTCCGGCACGTCGTCCACCCGGATGCCCTTGTCCATCGCGTCCAGCACGGCCTGCGAGCCGCTCTCGACGCCGAGCCAGACCTCGGCGCAGCCCGCGCGGGCCAGGCCGTCGGCGGCGGCGTCGGTGATCAGGTCGACGCGGCTTTGGATCGTGAACGGCAGCGCCGCGCCGCGGTCGGCCACGGCTTGGCCGAAGGCGGCCGTCCAGTCGGCGCGCAGGCCGAAGATGTCGTCGACGAACCAGACATGGTCGGGCGCCAGGTCGCGCCGGATCGCCGCCAGCTCGTCGGCCACGGCCGTGGCGGCGCGCATGGCGTAGCGCTGGCCCCAGATCGGCTTGGCGCACCAATTGCAGTGGAACGGGCAGCCGCGCGTGGCCACGGCGTTGATCGACCATTGGCCGTGCGCCGCCCGCCAGATCGCCCGGTACGCGTCGACGTCGAGGAGGTCGCGGGCGGGCGGCGGGAACCGATCGGGCTCGCGCTCGGTCGGCCGCGGCGCCGTGCGCACGGGCTGGCCGTCGGGACCGGCGACGACGAGACCGGCCACGGCCGCGAGCCGGTCCGCGGTCGAACCGCTCGGGTCCGCGCCGCCCGGCGTCCCGAGCAGCGCCGCCAGCGCCTCGCCCACCGTCCAGTCGGCCTCGCCCACGGCCACCGCCGTGGCGCCGGCGGCCAGGAACGCGGCCGGGTCGTCGCTGGCGTCGGAGCCGGCGACGACGACGGGTCGACCGTCGGCCGCCGCCTGTCGCACCATCGCCAGGGCGGCATCGCGCATCACGGCCAGGCACATCTTGGAGTAGAAGTTGAAGCTGTCCTCGAACAGCACGACGGCCCGCGGCCGGTGCGTCGCCAGCGCCGGCCCGAACGCCGCCGGGCCTGGCGCCAGCATCGCGTCGAACAAGGCCACCCGCCAGCCCGCCTCGCGCGCCACGGCGGCGGCGTACAGCGTCCCGAGCGGGGGGTACGGTCGTTGGAGCGCGGCCTGCTTGGGGTCGAGGGCCATGAACAGGGCGTGGCCGAACAGGACGTCGACCGCCGCGGCTCCGCCCTGCATCGGCCGCCCCGCGGCGCTACGGCGCCGGCCGGACGACGGCCGCCCGCAGCACCGACGGCAAGAAGATCCGCGGCGCCGCGGTCGGTGCGACCGTCGGCGTGTCGCTCGGTCCAGGTGTCGGCGACGCCGCGGCCGTGGTGGGCGCCGACGTGGTCGCCGGCGGCGTCGCCGCGTCGGGCGCGAGGTCGAGGGCGAACGCGTCGGACAGGTAGGTCGTGCCGTCGCCCTCGACGCGCAGGCCGCCGTAGAGGATCAGCCGCTGCCCGGCTTCGTCCCAGACGGCGCTGTGTCCGCTGCGGGCGGACGGCGCGCCCGACCGCTCCAGCGCCCGCCACCGCGGCGCCGTCGGGTCCCGGTAGTCCAGGAGCCAGGCGTCGGCGCGCTCGCCGGCGTCGGGCGTGTAGCCGCCGAACAGCACCGCCAGGCCGCGGTCGCCCAGGAAGGTCAGCGTCGCGCCGCTGCGGGCGGCCGGGCCGTCGCCGGCCAGCGCCGTGATGTCAGCCCAGGCGCCGGACCCGTCGAGCGCCGCCAGGTCGCCGCGCCAGAGCGCGTTGGACGGCAGCGCGTCGGGACCCTGGCCGCTAAAGGCGACCAGGTGGCCGGACCGCGGGTCGCGGTCGGCGGCCTGGAAGATCCGCTGGAACGGCAGCGGCGCCGCCGGCTGCCAGGCGGCGTCGAGGGCCGCGGTGTCGAGCGTGAACGTGGCGGTCACGAGGTCGCCCGAGCCCCGGTAGTCGCCGCCGGCGGCTACGAGGCGACGGCGCGGCGCGTCGTGCACCAGCAAGCCGTAGAGGTGGGGCAGCGGCGGCCCGCCGGCGAGCGGCCGCCACGTCAGCGTGGCGTCCGGGCCGCCGGCCCAGTCGAGGGCGTGGGCCGTGGCGCCGGTGCAGTCGCACAACATCACCGCGGCGGTCCCGTCCAGGGCCGCGGTGCGGGCGCCGACGAGGCCGCGGCCGGCCAGCTGCGGCTGCGGCGCCGGACCCGCCTCGGCGACGGTGACCCAGCGCGGCGGGTCGGCGGCGAGGTCGAGGGCGCGGATCGCCGCCGGCGCCGCGAAGTCGTCCCGCTCGCCGCCGACGAGCACCATCGCCCCGCCGCGCAGCACGGCGGCGTGGCCGCCCAGGGGCGCGTCGCCGGGCAGCGGGCGCCAGGCGGCATCGGCCAACGGGTCCGGCTGCGCCTGGGCCGCCGGCGACGGCGTCGCCGCGGCAGCCAGCGCGGCGACGGCCGCCGCGACGACGAGCAGGGCCAGCGGCCCACGGCAGGCGGCCGGCGACGGCCGCCGGCGGTGCGTTTCGGTCACGGGAGCCTCCGGACGGGTGATTCGGCTGGGCGCCGGGCCAACGCGTCCGGTGGAGCCGGGGCGCGGCGGTGGGGTGGCCGCCCGATTGTAGGCGACGGCGCCGGGCGGTCGCAAGACGGCGGGGTCGTGTTGACGCCGCCGCCAGCGGCACTACAATGCCGCCCGACGTCGCCCCGGAACCACGGGGCCGGTACGCCCGGTAGGCACCGTGGGCGCCGGCCCGTCCGCTCCGCGAGGGAGCGGACGCCCTGGCACGCGATCCCCCCGCCTCGATCGCGCGCCCGCCGTGCGCACCGTGCGCGAAGCTGGACCCGGAGAGAGCCTTGTGTCGAGCCCGACCCCGGCGCGCCGCGCGCGCCCGCGCCTCGCCGCCGTCGCCGCGGCCTGCCTCGCCGTCGCCCTCGCGACGCCCCCGCCCGCCCTCGCCCAGGACGAACGCGCGCCGTCGGCCGCCCCCGTCCCCGCGCCCGCCGACGCGCCTCCCGCCCCGGCCGATGCGCCTCCCGCCCCGGCCGATGCGCCCGCCGCCCCGGCGCCACCCGCCCCGGCCGAGGTGCCGCCGCCCGGCCCGTCGGCCGCCGAACGCCAAGCCGCCGACGTCGCCGCGGGCCTGGCGCACCCCGACCTCGACGCCCGGACCCGCTTCGAGCTCGAGCTGCTGCAGCGGATCAACGCGCTGCGCGCCGAACACGGCCGCGGCGCCCTGCTCCTCGACGACCGGCTCGTGGCCGCGGCCCGTCAGCACGCCGTCGACATGGCCTACCGCAACTTCTGCCGCCACACCGGCTCCGACGGCAGCCGCGCCCGGCAGCGGCTGGCGCGCAACGGCTACCCGTACAACAACTGGGCCGGCGAGAACATCCTGTGCGCCCGCCGCAGCGCCGACGCGGCCCTGGCGTGGTGGCTCAGCTCGCCGCCCCACCGGGCCAACCTCCTCCACGGCCACTTCACCCACATCGGCGTCGGGGTGAGCATGCTCGGCACCTACGGACCCGACCTCGTCTTGACCTTCGCCGCCGGCGACGACGCGACCGCCGAGCCGGGCGTGTTCGCGGCGCTCCGCGGCGGCGACGTGGCCGGCTGGATCGCCGCGACGCGGGAGCCGGACCAGCGGCCGCGCTAGGACCGCGGCGGGTCCGCCGCGCCGCGATCGCCGCCGGCGCCCTGCTGGCCAGCGGCTGCGTGGCGCCCGCCGGCGCGCCGCCCGCCGACGTCGCCGCGGTGCCGGCCGAGGCGACGGTCGCGCCGGCCACGCGCCCCGCGGACGGCGCCGCCGGCGCGCCGGCGCACGCGGGCGATGCGGGCGGGTCGACGGCGAGCGCCGAGCCGCCGGCGCGCGCGGCGCCGCGGCCCACGCCGGCGGCGGTCGTATTCGACCCGTTCGACACCCAGCTGCGGCTCGAACCGGTGGCCGGCGGCTTCGACGAGCCGGTGCACGCGGCGTCGGACGGCACCGGCCGCGGGCGGCTCTACGTGGTCGAGAAGGCGGGCCGGATCCGGCGGCTCGACCTCGCCCGCGGCACGGTGGCCGACGCCCCGTTCGCCGACCTGACGGACCGCGTCAACAGCGCCGCCTCCGAGCGCGGCCTGCTGTCGGTGGCCTTCCATCCGCGCTTCGTCGACAACGGCCGGCTGTTCGTGAACTACACCCGCCGCGACGGCGACACCGTGATCGCCGAGCTCGCCGCCGACGCCGACCGCGACCGCGCCGACGCCGGCAGCGAGCGCCGGCTGCTCGTCATCGACCAGCCCGCCGCGAACCACAACGGCGGCCAGAACGCCTTCGGCCCTGACGGCTACCTGTACGTCGGGATGGGGGATGGCGGCGGCAGCGGGGCCGACAACGCCCAGGACCCGTCCAACCTGCTGGGCAAGATCCTGCGGCTCGACGTCGACGCCGTGGCGGCGCCGGCCGACGGCGCCGACGCTCCCACCGGCTACGCCGTGCCGCCCGACAACCCGTTCGTCGCCGGCCCGTTCGCGCCCGAGGTCTGGGCGTACGGCCTGCGCAACCCGTGGCGGCTGGCGTTCGACGGCGCGACCGGCGACCTTTTCATCGCCGACGTCGGCGCCAGCGCGCTCGAGGAGGTCAACGTCCAGCCGGCCGCCAGCCGCGGCGGCGAGGACTACGGCTGGCCGCTCCTCGAGGGCCGGCGCTGCCGCGACGGCGACGACTGCGACCCCGACGGGCGCACGGTGCGGCCGGCGGCCGAGTACGGCCATGACGACGGCAACTGCGCCGTGTCCGGCGGCCAGGTGTACCGCGGCCGGCGGTCGCGCGCCCTCCAGGGCGTCTACCTCTACGGCGACTACTGCAGCGGCCGGATCTGGGGCCTGTGGCGCGCCCGCGGCGGCTGGCGCGACGCCGTGCTGCTCGACACGGACCTGGCGATCAGCGCCTTCGGCCGCGACGACGACGGCGAGGTCTACGTCCTCGACATGGCCGGCGGCGACGTCCTGCGCATCGCCGCCGACGACGGCTAGGCCGCGCCGTCCGGGTCGACGCCGGCCGCCCGCAGCGCGCGGCGGCCGAGCAGCCCATGCGCCTGGTCGTCGCTGGGCGGGTGGAACAGCCCGGCCTGGACGTCGCGCCAGTGGCGCTCGATCGGCAGCCGGCGCGACATCGCCGGCCCGCCGACAACCCGCACGGCGTCGTCGACGACGCGGCGCGCCTGCTGGGTGACGAACACCTTGGCGGTCACGACGTCGTCGCCGAGCGCGGCGCGGCCGTCGGGCGACTCGTCCCAGGCGCGGGCGGTCGCCGCCAGGACGGCGCCCGCCGCGCGGCGCGCCAACTCGGCCTCGCCGAGCCGCCGCTGGACGCCCTCGACGGTGGCCAGCGGCCGCCCGAGCGCCGTCGGCACGCGCGACCCGGCGTAGCGCGCCGCCCACCGCAGCGCGCCGTCGGCCACGCCGAGGTAGACGGCCGACAACAGCAGCGTGAACCAGGTGTTGACGTCGGCGGCGCCCGGATCGGGCGCCCGCGCGCTCTGGCGGTAGAGGAGCGCCGCGGCCGGCACCTCGACGCCGTCGAGGACGAGGTCGTCGCTGCCGGTGGCGCGCATGCCCAGCGGGTCCCACGTCGGCTCGACCCGGACGCCGGGCCCGCGCGGCACCAGGAAGCGGCCGATGCCGTCCTCCGCCGCCGCACCGGCGATCGCCGCCGGCACGATGAACGCGTCGAGCGCCGGCGCTAGGCTGGCGAACGTCTTGCGGCCGTCGAGCCGCCAGCCGTCGCCGGCCCGTTGGGCGGTGGTCTTGGGCAGCCCGCCGCGGCTCGGGCTGCCGAGCTCGGGCTCCGAGGCGCAGGCGTTGACCCAGGCGCCGTCGGCCACGACGTCACCGCACAGCCGGGCGAAGGCGTCGCCCGCCCAGCGGCCGGCGGCGGCGGCGCCGATCGTCTGGGTGTGCATCGCCACCGCCAGGGCCGTGGCGGCGTCGCCGGCGGCCAGCCGGCGGTGGGCTTCGACCGCCTGCGCCAGCCCGGCGCCGAGCCCGCCCAACGCGGCCGGCACCGCCAGGCGCGGCCAGCCGATCGCACGCAGCGCGGCCACGTGGTCCACCGCCAGCGTGCCGCGCCGGTCGTGCTCGGCGGCGCCGGGCGCGAACCGGTCCGCCAGTAGATCGGCGACGGCGGGCGCGGCGCCCGCGGTCAGCGGCGGCAGGCCGTCGACGAGGGCAGCGACGGCGGGGTCCGGCACGGGCGGACGGGCGGCGCCCGGGACAAGCGGCATGGCGGGAAGTGTAGCCGATGGACGCGGACCGGCTGCCTTGATCGCCGCCGCCGGCGCGGCTAGACTCGGCGGCCGCCCCTCGCCCCTCGCGTCATGGAGCACCGGATGCCCGCATCCCGATGGATCGCCGGCCTCGTCAGCGGCGTCGTGCTGGTGGCGGGCCTGGCGCTGTGGGCCGCCCGCGCGGGCCGGGAGCCGGCGGCCGCCCCGACGCCGGCGCCGGCCGATCCGGCCCGCGCCGCACAGGATTATGTGAAGTTTTGCGCGGCCTGCCACGGACTCGACGGCCGGACGGTGGCCGGCAGCATCGCCCCCAACCTGGCCAGCGACGACCTGCTGGCCCTGGCCAGCGACGACTTCCTGCGCGCGGCGATCGCCGAGGGCCGGCCGGGCCGTCTGGCGCTGGGCGCCAAGGGTGTCAAGATGATGGGCTACGCCGAGTCCGAGTCCGGGCCGCTCGAGGACGCGCGGATCGACGACCTCGTCGCCCACATCCGGCGCTGGCAGTCCGGGCCGTCGGCGACGCTGGACGATGGCTACGCCGCGGCGGGCGACCTCGCCATCGGCGCGGCGGTGTACGCCCGCGAGTGCAGCAGCTGCCACGGCCCCGACGGCTGGGGCGCCGACGCGCCGCGCCTGGCCGGCGCCGTCTTCCAGGCCTCGGCCAGCGACGACTTCATCCGCCAGACGCTCCGCCGCGGCCGCGCCGGAACGGCCATGCGATCCTACGATCTGCCGCCGGCCGAGGAGGATGCGCTTATCGCCTTCCTGCGGACCCTCTCGCCCACCCCGCCGCGCTAGGCGCCGATGCGCGCCCGTGGCGGCCCCGCCGACTGGCCCCGCGGCGTCCTGGCGGCCGTGCCGACGCCGTTCGACGCCGACGGTCGCGTCGCGCTCGCTGCCGTCGCGCCGCTGCTCGACGACGTCGCCGTCCGCGGCGGCCACGGGGCGCTCCTGGCCGGATCGACCGGCGAGGGCCCATCGCTCGCCCTCGACGAGCGGCTGGCGCTGGTGCGCGCCGCCGCGGCCTGGCGCGCGTCGCGGCCGCCCGGCGCGGCGCCGTTCGCGCTGCTGTGCGGCAGCGGCCACCCCGCCTGGCCCGAGGCCGCGCGCGCGACCGCCGACGTGGTGGCGGCCGGCGCGGACGCCGCCGTCGTCCTGCCGCCGTACTACTTCCGCGGCGTCGCGGACGACGGGCTCGAGGGCTGGTTCCGCCGCGTGATCGACGATGCCGCCGCCCGGCTCGCCGGCGGCGGGTTCGAGGTCCGCGACGGGGCCGTCGCCGCCGATCGGTGGGACAGCCGCCCCGCGCTGCGCTGCCTGCTCTACGACATCCCGCGCCTCACCGGCGTACCGGTCCCGACGGCCGTCCTGCGGCGTCTGGCCAACCACTTCGGCCCGGCCGGGCCGCTCGTCGGGCTCAAGGACTCCGGCGGGGATGCGGCCGAGACGCGCCGCCGGGTGGCCGACCTGCCCGACCTGGCGGTGCTCACCGGCACCGACGGCCACCTGGCCGACCACCTGGCCGGCGGCGGAGCCGGGGCGATCACGGCGGTGGCGGCGCTGCGCATCGACCTCTTGCGCCGGGTCTGGGACCGGTCGGCGGCGGTAGGCGTCGGGGAGGCGACGGCCGGCCGCCGCGCCGCCGACGCCCGCGCGGCCGCCGTGACGGCCGCGCCCACCGCCGACGGGCCGTGGACCGCGCTCGCCGCCGCGCAGGCCGACCTCGACCGCGCCCGGGCGGTCCTCGACCGCTGGCCGACGGCCGCGGCGGTGAAGGCGGCGCTGGCGGCGCGGCTCGGCGGCGACGGCTGGCACGTCCGCCCGCCGCTCACGGCGCTAACGCCCGGCGACGCCGCGGCGTTCGTCCAGGCGATGGCGGCCATCGACCCTCCGGCCAGGAGCGACGGATGAACGGCCTCGCGGCGCCCGAGCGGCGCGGACGATTCGCGGACCGGCGCGGCGGGCAGTCACCGCGGCGAAGCTGGCGCCCGTGGGCGGTCTTGGCGCTCGCGGGCGCGGCGCTGTCCGCCGGCCACGGCGGCGCAGCCACGACGGCGTCGGCCGCGGGCGGCTGGGGGGTCGTCGGGCGCTGGCAGGCGGCGCCGCAGCCGCCGCTGGGCGGCGTCGTCGCGCCGGTCGACCTGGCGGTGCTACCCGACGGCGGCTTCGTCGTCGTCGACGACGTGCTGCGGCGGGCGCAGCGATTCGACGCCGCCGGCGGGCCCGTCGCCGGCTATGGCACCGCCGACGACGGGCCCGCCGGCCTCGAGGCGCCGCTGGGCGCCGCGGTCGACGCCGAGCGGTCGCGGCTCTACGTGACCGATCCACTCCGCCGCCAGGCGCTCGTGTTCGACCTGGCCGGCGGGCTCGTCGCCCGCTGGACCGACTTCACCCAGCCCGAATCGGCCACGGTGCTCCGCGACGGCCGGCTGGCGGTGTACGACCGGGCCAAGTCGGCGCTGGCCGTGCGACGGCCCGACGGCGCGGCCGAGGCCGACATCCCGGTCCAGCGGGCGCTGTCGTTCTCCGCCGAGCTGCCCAGCGGCCTGGCCACCAGCGGGACGGGATCGCTGTTCTTCGCCGCCGAAAACCCGGTCGCCAACGCCGCCAACGTCCTGTACGAGTTCAGCGCGGCGGGCGAGGTGGTGCCGCCGCGCACCCAGCTGCGGTGGCGGATCCGCGACATCGCCTTCGACGCCGCCGGCGAGATGTTCCTGCTGGACTGGACGAACGCCCGCGTCGTCAGCCGGCTCGACCGCCAGCGCGGCGAGGTCGGGCGGTCCTGGCCGCTGGCCGAGCACCCCGTGGCGCTCGCGGCGCGGCGGCCCGACGAGGTCTGGCTGCTCGTGGCCGCCTCGCCGGCCCGCCCGGCCGCCGTCGCGGTGCTCGAGGCCGGGCGCGAGGTGCGGCGGATCGTGCTGCCGCGCCCGGCGGCGGGCTGGTTCGGGCCGCCGCTGCGGGTGCAGGTCGACGAGGCGGGCCGCGCCATCGTCGTCGACGAGCTGGCGCGGGCGGTGCGGCTGGCGCCACCGTCGGGCGCCGGCGACGTCCCGTTCACGCTGCTGGGCCTTCAGGAGGTGGTGCCGCTGTCGGGCGACGAGGTGCTGGTCGTGCGCACCCGCAGCTCGTCGACGGCCGACGATCCCGACGACGCCGACGCGCCGCCCGCCGGCCGGCGCCGGGTGGTGATCGAGCGCTACGGCCTGCGCCCCGGCGCCGATCCCGGCCTCGACCTCGCGGCGCGCTCGCGCATCGTCGACGAGACCGACGTCGCCGCGCCCGACGGCCGCGTGATCGCGGCCGCCGCCGTCGACGCCACGGGCCGCGGGGCCTGGCTGCTCGATATCGGCCGCGGCGAGCTCGTGCACGTCGGGCCCGGCGTCGGCGGGACGGACGTCGTCACCGCCACCGCGCTGCCGGCCGACCCGCCGCCGGCGGGCTACCGCGACGTCGCGGGGCTGGGCGGCGGGCGCGTCGGGCTGCTGCACCCGGCGGCGCGGCGCCTCGTCGTCGTCGACGCCGACGGCCGCGTCGGGGGGTCCGTGGCGCTGGAGGTCGATGCCGCGCCGCGGCGCCTGGCGGCGCTGCCCGACGGCCGGCTGGCCGTCCTGACGCTGGACGACGCCGTCGCCATCCTGGATGCCGACGGCCGGGCGCAGGCGGCGGTGGCGTTGCCGCGGCCGCCCGGCGCCGACGAGCCGCCGACCGACCTCGCGACCACGCCCGACGGCCACATCGTCGTCGCCGACCGCCTCGGCCGCTCGATCACGCGCGTCGGCCCGTCGGCGGCGCGGTGGCCGTCGGTCTATCTGCCGCTCGGCCTGAACGGCGGCGCGGGATCCGCCGCCGCGGCAGCCGGCGGGCCGTAGCCCGGTATAATCGCGGGCGCGCCCGCAGCGCGCCGGAACCGGCGCCGGTCGGGCCGTCGACCCGCCTTGCCCGAGGAGCGCACCATGGCCGCCGCACCGCCCGACGCGACATCCGCCGCACCGCCCGACGCCGCCGCGCCCGGCCTCGGCGCCGCGCTCGACCGGTCGTTGCGGCGCTACGGGCTGCACGCCGCGCTGCTGGTGGCGTGGGTCGCGACGCTGGGCAGCCTCTACTTCAGCAACGTCCGGCTCTACAAGCCGTGCGTCCTGTGCTGGTACCAGCGGATCTTCATGTACCCGCTGGTGGTCACGCTGGCCATCGGGCTGCTGCAGGGCGACCGGCGGGTGGCGCGCTATGTCCTGCCGCCGGCGCTGCTCGGCGCGGCCGTGGCGGTCTACCACGTCCTGCTTCAGAAGACCGACTGGCTCCCCGAAACGGCCGCCTGCGTCCTCGACGTGCCGTGCAGCTCCGACTACATCTACTGGCTGGGCTTCATCACGATCCCGGTGCTGTCGCTGACCGCGTTCGCGCTGATCCTGCTGTTCGCGTCGGCGTCGCTGGGCCACGACGCCGACGCGGACGGTCCGCCGGCCGCCGGGCGGCGCTGGCGGTCCGTCGTGGCGATCCTGGTGGGGACGCTCGTCGTGTTCGCGGTGCTGCGCCAGATCGATCCGCGCGCGGCGGCGTCGATCGCGCCGTGGTTGGCCGGCGGGCGGCCCGTCTAGCGCGGCAGCGGCCTTGGCCCCGCCGGTGGATCGTTCTACACTCTGCCCCGGACAGGGGGTGGCTCGCCCGCGGGTGTGCGCCCTCGCAACTGCTGCCCGGACCCCACACCCAGGAGTGACGTACCCGATGAAGCGCACCACGCTCGCCGTGGCCGCGGCCGCGGTCGCCGCGGCGCTGACGCTGTCGGCGCCGGCCGGACCCGCCGCCGGCCTCGCCGCCGCCCACCCCGACCAAGGCACGCTGCCGCCGCCGGCGCCCACCGCCACGAACATCGGCGTGCCGCCGATGCCGACCGAGCCGCCGGTGACGGGCCAGGTCTGCCAGCGCATCGTCAACAAGGTGCCGCCGCAGGTCATCGCCGCCGCCCTGGCCAACCCCGACGCCGTCTACGGCTTCAACCGGCCGCGCAACCCCAACAAGCCCCAGCACCACCTGCTGAACCCGCCGCGGGTGTTCTTGAGCGTCCGCAATCCGAACGTCCACTTCCACCCGATGTTCAACTCGTTGATGTGGGTCGCCGGTTGCCCGTAGGGGCACGGCCCCGTCCGTGCCCCCGGCCCACCCAACGTACGCCCTCGGCCCCCATCACCCCAGACGCCATCCGCCACACGGCCCCGTCCGTGCCTCCCGCCTGATCCTCGAGATCGCGGGGCACGGGCGGGGCCGTGTGGGTTGGGGGGGCGGTGGGTTGATGGGCGGTGGGCACGGACGGGGCAGGGGGCACGGACGGGGCCGTGCCCCTACGGGGTGGTTTTGCGCGGGGCGACGGTCCAGCTCTCGTCGGACGCCAGAAGGTCGGCGAGCGTGCCGCGGCCCAGGCGGGCGGCGGCATCGGTGCCCTGCTGGATGACCTGGCGCTCGTAGACGGGCTTGTCGACGGCGCGCAGGACGCCCAGCGGCACCGGGAACTCGGGCAGCGTCATCCGGCTGACCAGGTAGTGGGCGCCGACGTCGCCGCGCTCGTCGTGGCGCAGCAGGTCGGACTCGGCGACGTCGGCCAGCGACACGACCTCGGGCGTCAGGCCGTTGAGGCGGATGCCCTTGTCGCGGTTCGCGCCGAACACCAGCGGCTGGCCGTGCTCGAGCTCGACGGTGTGCTCGGCGCGCGTCTTGGCGTTGGCGACGTCCTCCCAGGCCCCGTCGTTGAAGATGTTGCAGTTCTGGAAGATCTCGACGAACGACGTCCCCTTGTGCGCCACGGCGCGCTTGATGACCTCGCCCAGGTGCTTGGTGTGGACGTCGATCGAGCGGGCGACGAACGTCGCCTCGGCCGCGAGGGCCAGCGACAGCGGGTTGAAGCCCTGCTCGACCGAGCCCATCGGCGACGACTTCGTCCGGTGGCCCGGCAGCGACGTCGGCGAGTACTGGCCCTTGGTGAGGCCGTAGATCCGGTTGTTGAACAGGATGATGTTGACGTCGACGTTGCGGCGCAGCGTGTGGATGAAGTGGTTGCCGCCGATCGACAGGCCGTCGCCGTCGCCGGTGATGACGAACACCGTCAGGTCGGGGTTCGCCAGCTTCAAGCCCGTCGCCAGCGTCGGGGCGCGGCCGTGGATGCTGTGGACACCGTAGGTGTTCATGTAGTACGGGAACCGGCTCGAGCAGCCGATGCCCGACACGAACACGAGGTTCTCGCGCGCGATCCCGCACTCGGGCAGCACGCGCTGCATCGCCGCCAGGATGGCGTAGTCGCCGCAGCCGGGACACCACCGGACGGTCTGGTCGCTGACCAGGTCGGCCTTCGTCATCGGCGCCGGCGCAAGGGGCATGGTTTCGGTCGTCATGTTCGGCCTCCTAGCCCAGGATCTCGTCGATCTTGGCGCGGATCTCGGCGATGCGGAACGGCTGGCCCTGCAGCTTCTCGTAGCGCACGACCGGCTTGAGGTAGCGGCCCTGGATCAACAGCGACAGCTGGCCGCCGTTGAGCTCCGGCACCAGCACGTGGCGGAAGCGGCCCAAGACGTCGCCGAGGTTGCGCGGGAACGGGTTCAGGGCCCGCACGTGGGCGTGGGCCACCGACTGGCCCTTGGCCTGCGCCTGCGCCACGGCTTGGCGCAGCGCGCCGAACGTGCCGCCCCAGCCCAGCACGAGCAGGTCGCCGCTCGAGGGGCCGAAGACGTCCTGCTCGGGCAGGTGGTCGGCCAGCGCCGCCACCTTGGCGCGGCGCTCGTCGTTCATCTGCTGGGTGTGGGCCGGATCGTAGCTGACGTTGCCGGTGCCGGGTTCCTTGGACAGACCGCCGATGCGGTGCTCGAGCCCCGCCGTGCCCGGCAGCGCCCAGGGGCGCGCCAGCGTGCCCGCGTCGCGCTCGAACGGCCGGAACGCCGCCCCGTCGAGGCCGAGCGCCGTTGGGTGGCCGACGACGATCGGCTCGAGCGACGCCACGTCGGGGATCGCCCAGGGCTCGGCGCTGTTGGCCAGGTAGCCGTCGGACAGGAGGACGACCGGCGTCATCGCCCGCAGCGCCAGCCGGAAGGCCAGCACCGCCATGTCGAAGCACTCGCCGGGCGAGGCCGGCGCGATGACCGGGATCGGGCTCTCGCCGTTGCGACCGAACAGGACCTGGAGCAGGTCGGACTGCTCGGTCTTCGTCGGCGAGCCGGTGCTCGGGCCGCCGCGCTGGACGTCGACGATCACCATCGGCAGCTCGAGCACCACCGCCAGGTTCATCGCCTCGCTCTTGAGGGCGATGCCGGGGCCGCTCGTGCCGGTGACGGCCAGGGCGCCGCCGAACGCGGCCCCGATCGCGGCGCCCATGGCGGCGATCTCGTCCTCGGCCTGGAACGTCCGGACGTCGTAGTTCTTGAGCGCGGCCAAGCTGTGGAGGATGTCGCTGGCCGGCGTGATCGGGTAGCTGCAGTACACGAGCGGCTTGTCGGCCAGGATCGACGCCGCCGTCAGGCCGATCGCGACGGCCTCGTTGCCGGTGATCTTGCGGTACGTGGCCGGCGGCAGGCTGGCCGGCCGGATGTGGAAGCGCCGCTGGAAGGCCTCCGTCGTCTCACCGAAGTGGTAGCCGGCCAGGAGCGCCCGCCGGTTGGCCTCGTGGACGGCCGGCTTCTTGGCGAACTTCTCGTCGATCCAGCGCAGCGAGTTCTCGAGCGGCCGGTCGTAGATCCAGAACGAAAGCCCGAGCGCGAACAGGTTCTTGGAGCGGTCGACCTCCTTGGTCGACAGCCCCTCGATCCCGGCCAGCGCGTCGCGGTTCAGGCGCGTCAGCGGCACCTTGTGGATGCGGTAGCCGCCGAGCGTGCCGTCCTCGAGCGGGTTCGTCTCGTAGCCGGCCTTCTTCAGGTTGGGGCCGTTGAACTCGTCGGTGTTGACGATGATCGTGCCGCCCGGCACGATCTCGGGCAGCGCGCTCTTGAGCGCGGCCGGGTTCATCGCCACCAGCACCTGCGCCGCGTCGCCGGGCGTCAGGATGTCCTGGCTCGAGAAGTGCACCTGGAAGCCCGACACGCCGGCCAGCGTCCCGGCCGGGGCGCGGATCTCGGCCGGGAAGTCCGGCATCGTGCTGATGTCGTTGCCGACGATCGCCGCCGTGTTCGTGAACTGGGTGCCGGTCAGCTGCATGCCGTCGCCGGAGTCGCCGGCGAAGCGGATGATGACCGACTCGACCTCGTCGACCGCCGCGGCCGTTGCGACCGCGCCGGCGACCGCCCCGCTGGGGGCGTGCGGATCCGACATGATGACTTTCTCCTGGCGGCGCCGGACGAGGCGTGGGCGCCGCGAGCGATGGCCGCGCGCAAAGGCCGCGCTCGTCCCGTCACGGGGCGTGGCGCGGCGGCTGAAATCGGGCGTGCGGTCGCGATGGATCGTGTGGCGCGAAGTATAGGTCAGGCCGCCCGCCGGGGCGACTATCGGCCGCGCCGCCGGCCGCCCCACGCCTGACGCGCGCACCCGATCGCCAACGGCGCCGTCGACGCGCTACCATGAGCCCCCCTTCGTGACCCGGAGCCGCCGATGACGACGCCCTGCCCCGCGCCGACGCGGCCCACGCCGCCGCCGCGACCGCGAACCCGCCGCGCCACCGCCTGGACCGTGCCCGTCGCGGCCGCGCTCGCCGGCCTTGCCGCCGCCTGTGGCGACCCGACCGGCGCGCCGACGCCGACGCCGCCGCCGATCCAGATCACCGGCCCCGACGGCCGGCCGATCGCCGTCCCGCCGGCGGCGCTCACGGCGGCCGCCGCCGCCCCCACCGACGACCCGTACGACGCCGGCACCTTCGCCGAGCGGGGCGAATTCCCGCTGCCCAACAGCACTCGACCGGCCGGCTACGAGGGCCACAGCTGGCAGCGCCTCCTCGACGAAGCCGCCGGCAGCACCGTCACGCTCGCGCTGCGCGAGGGCGATCCGCCGTTGGGCTGGATCGACGAGTGGGTCGTCGACGTGGCGGCCGGCCGCTACGGCATCGACGTCGTGACGCGCACCTTCGCCACGTCGGACGAGCTCGTGGCGTCGCTGTGGGACGCTGCCGCGAAGGGCCGCGATGACCGCACACCCAGCGGTATCGACCTGTTCTGGCTCGACGGCGTCGGCTACGAGGCGCTGCGCGACGCCGGGGCGCTGTACGGTCCGTGGACGTCGTACCTGCCGAGCCGCCGCTACCTCGACCCGGCCGACGCCGCGCTGCGCCGGAGCTTCGGCGTCGACGTGGCGAGCGACGCGATGCCGTGGGGCCGCTCGCAGCTCGTGCTGCTCCACGACGCCGAGCGGCTGCCGGCGCCGCCGACGTCGTGGGCGGACCTGTGGGACTGGATCGCGGCCCACCCGGGCCGCTTCGCCGTCGCCGCGCCGCCCGACCCGGTCGGGCACGCCTTCGCCCGCAACGCCTGCCTCGTGGCCGTCGCCGACCGGCGGGCGTTCGACCCGCCTTGGACGACTGCGCGGGCGGCCGAGGTGCTGGCGCCCTGCCGCGATCGACTGGCGGCCGCGGCGCCACGGCTCCACCGCGACGGCGGGCGACTGCCGGCCACCGCCGCCGACGCCGAGCGCCTGCTGGCCGAGGGCGCCGTAGACCTAGTGGTGCGCGACGGGCCGCCGACGACGCGGCCCGGCGACGCGCCGGTGCTGCCGGCGACGACGCGCGCCATCGTCCTCGACGAGGGCACGCTGGGCCGCGCCCACTTCCTGGCGATCCCGGCCGACGCGGACGACAAACCCGGCGCGATGGTGCTGGCGAACTTCCTACAGAGCCCCGAGGCGCAGTACGCCAAGCGGGTGCAAGAGAACTGGGGCGACCGGGCCGTGGTGACGCTCGACCTCATCCCCGAGCACTGGCGCGCCGGCTTCGCCGAGGCCGACGCCGTCCCGCCGGCCGTGGCGCCGGCGGTCCTGGCCGACCACCGCCTCGACGAGCCGTCGGCCGCGTGGGCGGCGGCGATCGGCGCCGTCTGGCGCGACGTCGTCGGCGCGGCCGCGACGGGCGGGGGCGCGCCGTGACGCCGCCGCGCCTGCCGCAAACGCTGGGCGCCGAGGCGGCCCGCGCCGCGGCGCTGGGCGCCTGGCAGCTCGAGCAGCTCCGGCGGTGGCGGGCCGAGGCACCGGAGTGGGTCGTGGTGGTCGTCGACGAGGCGATGGCGGCGCTGCCGCCGTCCGGGCCGGCTTGGCACCGCTTCGTGCCGCGTCCGCCGGCGGTGCACGACCTCGTCACGCTGCTGGCCGACGTCGCCCGCGACCCGCGGCCGCGCGGCGTCGTGCTGCACCTGCGGGCGCTGCAGCTGCCGGCCACGAGCATCGAGACGCTGCGCGCCGCCGTGGCGGGCGCGCGCGCGGCCGGCAAGCGCGTCGTGGCCTGGTCGTCGGGCTACACCCTGGGCGGCTACCGGCTGGCCGCGGCGTGCGACGTGATCGCGCTGCAGAAGGGCGGCCACGTCGGGCCGCTGGGCATGGGGCACCGCTTCGTCCACGTCGCGGACGGCCTGGCGCGGGCCGGGCTGGCGTTCGAAGCCGTCCAGATCTCGCCCTACAAGACCGCCGCCGACGCCTTCACCCGCCGCTCGCCCTCGCCCGAGGCGCGCGCGATGGCCGAGTGGCTGCTCGACGGCGCCTGGGCCGAGGCCGTTGCCGACATCGCCGCCGGGCGCGGCTGGACGGCCGAGGCCGCCCAGGCGGCGCTTGGCGCGGGCTTCCACACCGACCTCGAGGCCCGCGCCGCCGGCCTCGTCGACGTCATCGCCAGCGAGGAGGAGCTGCCGGCGCTGCTGGCGTCGGCCGACGGCGTGCCGGTCGCGACGGTCGCGCCGCCGGCGCCCGCCGCAGCGTGGGCGGCGCCGCCGGCGGCCTCGGACGGCCCGCCGCCGGCGCGGCTGGCGCCGGCCCGCGCCGTCCGGCGCAGCCTGATCCTGCCGCCGCCGCCCGCCGCCGGGCCGGGCGTGGCGGTGCTGCGCATCGAGGGCGTCCTCGTCGACGGCGACAGCGCGGCGCCGCCCGGGCCGCTGCCGGTGCCGCTCGTCGGCGACGGCCGGTCGGGTGACCGGACGGTCGTCGAGCAGGCGCGCCGCCTCGTCGACGACGACGCGGTGGCGGCGGTGGTGGTCCACGTCGACTCGCCCGGCGGATCGGCGACGGCCAGCGAGGCGATGGCGGCGGCGCTCGAGCGCGTGGCGGCGCGCAAGCCGGTCGTGGCCCACTTCGGGTCGATGGCGGCGTCCGGCGGCTACTACGTGGCCACGGCGGCGCAGCGCATCGTGGCGCAGCCCAGCACGCTCACCGGCTCGATCGGCGTCGTCACCGGCAAGCTGGCGGCGGGCGCGCTGTGGGAGCGGCTCGGCATCGCGCGCGAGGTGCTCGCGCGCGGCGGCGGCACCGCGCTGTTCGACGCCGACACGCCCTGGACCGCGGCCGATCGGGCGCGCATCGACGGCCATGTGCGGCGGGTTTACGACGTCTTCCTGGCCCGCGTCGCCACCGCCCGCGCGCTGCCGCTCGAGGCGCTCGACGCGGTGGCCGGCGGCCGCGTCTTCACCGGCCGCCAAGCCCAGGAGCGCGGCCTTGTCGACGACCTGGGCACGCTCGACGACGCCCTGGCGCTCGCCCGCCGCCTGGCCGGCGTGAGCAGCCGCGCCCCAGCCCGCGAGGTCCGCCCGCCCCGCCGCCGCCGGCTGCCGGCCGCCGCGGGCGCCGGCCTGGCGGCCCTGACCGGCGACGCCGGCGCCGCCGCGGCGGCCGTCTACGTCCTCGACACGCTGCGGCGGCTGAACGGGGCGGCGGCGCTGTGCCTGTGCCCGTGGATCGACGACCCGTCGTCGCCGCCGGGGCTCGGCTGACCGGACGGCCGGCGGTGGCGGTCGAGCCGTCGCTGGTCGCTAGCGCGGCGCCGTCGCCATCGGCCGAACGGCGAGCCGCTCCGGCCGGACCGCGCCGAAAAAGGTCAAGGCGAGGTGCGCCGCGCCGTCGGCGGACACCTCGACCGCGGCGGTCTGCCGGCCGATCTCGGCGCCCGCCGCGTCGAGGAGCGCCACCTCGACCGCGCCGGCGTCGGCCGGCGTGAACGGGTCGGCCGGTCGGCGCAGCACCAGTTCCAGCGTCCGGCTGCGGGCGTCGCGGTAGACGGCGCGCTCGGCGACCGTGGTGCCCGGGCCGAGGGCGTCGACGCGGATCGGGATCGTGGCGAGGTCGCGCGGGGCGAGGCTGCGGCCGGCGTCGCGGACCAGGCCGCGGTAGTCGATGAACAGCGACGTCACGCCCAGCAGCAGCGCGAACGCGAACAGGCGGACCGCGAGCGAGCGCCGGTTGGGCGCGATCGGCGCGGGCCAGGCGGCGGCGGGCGCCGGGTCGTCGTCGAGCGGCATGCGGCCCTCCCCTGGGGCACGATCGCGGCGGCCGCGCGCCGCTCAGATCGGCAGCGGTCGATCGAGGGCGTCGAAGGCGGTGACGGCGTGGGCGGCGACCGGGCGGGCGGCCCACTCGTCGGCCATCATCGTCCAGATCATCGACGGGCGCCAGCTGCCGTCAGCGCGCTCGGTGCGGTCGGCCAACGTCGCCTCGTGGCGGTAGCCGAGCTTGGCGGCGACGCGCGCGCTGGCGGTGTTCGCCGGGTCGCAGTGGATCTCGGCGCGGTGGACGCGGTGGATGGCGAACGCGGCGCGGGTCAGCGCGCCGGCCAGCTCGGTCGCCAGGCCGCGGCCGGCATGGTCGGCGGCGACCCAGTAGCCGATCTCGAGCGCCCTGTCGCCCAGCCGGGCGTGCAGGCCGCAGCCGCCGACGACGCGGCGGCCGTCGGGATCCCAGGCGCCGTAGGTGAAGTCGCGGTCGCGGTCGAACTCGGCGCGCAGCCGGCGCAGCTGGGCCAGCGTCGCCTCGAGGTCGGGCGGCGCCTGGGCCCATCGCATCCAGGGCCGGAGGTGGTCGAGGCTGGCGGTCACGGCCGCCACCAACGCCGGCGCATCGGCGGGCGACCACGGCCGCAGCAGCAGCCGCGGCGTCCGCAGGGCGTAGGCCGGCCCGGGCGGCGGCGGCGCGGCGGGGCTCACCGGCGGTCGCCGGCCACCGCGGCGGCCGGCGCGCGCCGGGCCGCGCCGCGGCGCGCGAGCACGGCCGCCAGGTCCGGCCGCGCCACGACCGTCGGGCGGTCGTCGCCGGCGGCCGCGGCGCACGCGGCGGCGATCTGGGCCAGCGTCCGGCCGTCGCCCAGCGGCCGCAGCGCCGGCGCCAGGTCGGCCAGCGGCAGCGCCACGTGGGGCGCGCGGGCGATCTCGGGGTCCGGCAGCCGCAGCCGGCCGCCGCGGCCGTCGGGCACGTCGAGCGGGCCGTCGGCGTAGAACGCGATGTCGAGGTCGATCGTCCGCGGCGCGTTGCGGTCCGGCCCCCGTACCCGGCCCAGCGCCGTCTCGATGACGCGCAGCACGTCGTACTTCAGCGCCACGGCGTCCAGCGGCGTCTCGAGGGCCACGGCGGCGTTCAGGAAGTCGCCGCCGGTCCCGCCCACCGGCCGCGAGCGCCAGACCCGCGACACGTCCCGCACCGCCACGCGCTCGGCCAGCCGCCGCAGCGCCCGCGCCAGGTTGCGCTCGGGGTCGATGTTGCTGCCGAGGCTGACGAACGCCAGCGCGCCGCCGGCACCGGCCGGACCCGCCGCGGCGCGCCGACCGCTCACGGCCCGCCCTCCGCGCCGCTCCCGCTCCCGGCGACGCCCGCGCCCTCGGCGTCGATGCCCGGCCCGGCCGCATCGCCGCCCTCGCGCGTGATCTCGACGCCCACGCTGCGCGCGAAGCGCACCGCGCCCGGCTTCTCGACGCGCACCGTGACCCGCGCCGCGCCGCGCGCCAGGCACAGCGCGGCGATCTCCTCGGCCAGCGTCTCGACGAGAAGCGGCGCCCGCGTCTGGGCGTGGGCGATGACGGCCTTGGTCACGGCCTTGTAGTCGACGATGTAGGCCGCGTCGTCGCTGGCGGCGGCGCGGCGGATGTCGGTGTAGAGCACCAGGTTGATCAAGATGTCCTGCTCGACGCGGCGCTCCCAGTCCTGGAGGCCGATGACGCCGCGCACCAGCAGGTCGCGGACGAAGACGCGGTCGAGCGCGGCGGGCGGGGTGCGGTCCATCGACGCCCTCCTCAGTGCCCGATCGGCCCGCGCAGGCCCTCGCCGCCGTCGACGGCCACGATGGCGCCGGTGACGAACGGGCTCTGGGCGAAGTAGCGCACCGTGCGCACGACGTCGTCGACGTCGCCGACGCGGCCCAATGGCACCCGGGCGCGGGTCAGCGCCCCCCAGTCGTCGCCGACGTCGGCGCCGGACGGCGGCAGGATGGCGCCGGGGACGATCGCGTTGACGCGGACGGCGGGGGCCAGCTCGCGGGCCAGGATGCGCGTCAGGTGGATCAGCCCGGCCTTGCTGACGCCGTGCTGGACGTGCTCGCGCCAGGGGTGGACGCCCGAGAGGTCGGCCAGGTTGACGACGAGCGCCGTCTCGCCGTCGCGCCGCGGCGCGGCCGCCAGGTGCGGCGCCGCGGCCTGGCAGAGCAGGAACGGCGCCCGGAGGTTGACGTCGAGGGCGCGGTCCCAGTCGGCGGCGGTGATCGCGCCCAGCGGCTGGCGGTCGAACGTCGAGGCGCTGTTGACGACGACGTCGAGCCGGCCGAAGCGCTCCGCGGCGTCGGCCACCAGGGCGTCGATCGCGGCCGGGTCGGCCAGGTCGGCCGCCACGGCCGCCGCCTGGACGCCGTGCGCCGCGGCGTCGCGCGCCGTGGCCGCGGCGGCGGCGTGGGCCGTGCCGTAGTGGACCACGACGTCGGCGCCGTCCGCCGCCAGGCCGAGGGCGATGGCGCGGCCGATGCGCCGGGCGGCGCCGGTGACGAGCGCGGCGCGTCCCGCCAGCGGACGGTCGACGGTCACCGTCGGCCTCAGCGGCCGATCAGGCGGTAGAACTCGTCGCGCAGCGCCGGGTCGGCGGCGAACGATCCACGGCGGGCGGTGGTGACCATGTTCACGCCGTGCTTCTTGACCCCGCGCAGGCTGGCGCAGCTGTGCTCGCCCTCGAGCACGACCATCGCGCCCACCGGGTCGAGCGCCGTGACGAGGCTGTCGGCGATCTCGTTCGTCAGCCGCTCCTGGATCTGGAGGCGGCGGGCGAACATGTCGACCAGCCGCGGGATCTTCGACAGGCCGACGACCCGGTCGCGCGGCACGTAGGCGACGTGGGCGCGGCCGGTGAACGGCAGGAGGTGGTGCTCGCACATCGACTGGAAGTCGATCCCGGCCACGACGATCATCTCGCCCTCGCCGTAGGCCACGTCGAACAGCGCGCCGTTGAGGATCGTGTCGATGTCCTGGCCGTAGCCGGCGAGCACTTCGCGGTACATCTTGGCCACGCGGTGCGGCGTCTTGCGCAGGCCGTCGCGGCCCGGATCCTCGCCCAGCAGCGCCAGCAGGCGCTCGACCAGGCCCTCGATCTCGGCCGCGTGGGGGCCGGCGGGGGTGGCGGCGGCGCGCTCGGCGCCGTGGGCCGCTGCCTCGCCGTCGCGCGCGCCCGGCCCGAAGACCTGCAGTGGCGCCCGCTCGGCCACGGCGGGTCGGAGGCGGGCCGCCGATCGGCCGTTGGCGGCGTTCCGGTGGGGAGTGGGCAGCGACATGGCAAATTCGTCCTTTGGCACAGCGCCACGAAATGCGAACGCCGCGCCGGGCGCGCGGCACCCCTTCGTCGCCCGCGGCGGCGCGGATGTTACACCGCGCCGGGGGCCGCGGTTCAGTCGAGGGGCGCGCGGCTGCGGTCGGGCCCGGCGCCCGCCGCCGGCGACGGCCGGCAGATGAACGGCAGCGCCGTGCCGCAGGCCGTGGCGCGGCTGGCCGGCGACCGCGGGTCGCTGCCCGCGGCGGCCTCGCAACCGTCGGTCGCGCCGTCGCCGTCGCTGTCGGCCGCCAGGCCGAACGTGCCCAGCCGCCACTCCGCCGCATCGTCGAGGCCGTCGTCGTCGGAGTCGGCGTCGTCGGGCCAGGTCAAGGCGCGCAGGACCTCGTCGGCGTTCGCCAACCCGTCGCCGTCCGCGTCGGCGGAGGCGTCCACGCGCGTGTAGCGCCACTGCAGCGGGGCTGGCGAGAGGCGCGGCGCCGCCGCCGGCATGCCGGCGACCCCGCCCGCGGGGCGCGCCCGCGCGATGGTGCTGCGGTCGAGCGCGACGGTCACCGCACCCGGCGGCGGCGGCGCGAAGCCGGCGAAGACGTACGGCCCCGCGCCGGCCCCCGTCACCGCCGTGGCCGGCGCGCCGTTCACCGTCAGGGCCGACGGGCGCACGCCCTCGACCGGCCCGTCGAACGTCACGGCGTAGCGCTCGAGCGCCACGACGTACGGGTGGAGGTGGAACGGCTCGACGTAGACCGCCTCGACCGGCGCGCCGCCGGGGACGAGGCCGCGCCCCAACACGCCGGCGTCGGTGGTCGACGCGCCGGCGGCCGGGTTCCCGCCGTCGGCGATCACCGGCGGGCGGGCGCCGTCGAGCGCGACGAGGCCGCCCGCCGCCAGGCGCTGGCGGTCGCGGTTCACGGTGTCGACGAAGCGGTGCCAGCGCCAGAACACGGGGTCGCGCGGGGCCGTGGGCGGGTTGAGCATGTCGCCGCCGACGAGGAGGTGGACCGTGTTGTGCCACGGCTCGGTGACGGCGCAGCCCAGCAGCCGGCGGTCGGCCGGGTAGTCGAGCAGGCGCAGCTGCCCGCCGCCGGTGACGTCACAGGGCATCTGGTTCCAGCCGCGCCGGGCGCCGCCCGCCGCGGTGAAGCTGGCCGGCTTGGCGAACGGGCGGACGATCGCGTTGCGCGAGGCGTGGTCGATGTCGGGGCCGCGCGGGATCGGCTGGGCGGCGTCCCAGGTGCCGATCTCGGGGTAGCCGAACTCGTGGCGCCAGCGGTTGAAGCGGTCGAGGAACTGGACGTGGAAGTCGAAGAACAGCGCGCCGTCGTAGAACGGCTGGTCGAAGGCGTAGCGCTGGTGCCACAGCGCGTGCTCGCGCAGCACGAACTGGGTGTGGTTCGCGGTGTAGAAGTCCTCGGCCTGCCGCGTGCTCGACGTTGCGTTGCGCTCGACGTTGAGCGTGACGCTGTCGCTGCAGCCGCCGACGCCGTCGCGGACCGTCACCCAGACGCGCCGCGCCACCGGGCCGACGTTGTTGGGGTGCCGCTGGCCGGGCGCCGGCTTCCAGTACAGCGCCAGGGTCGCCGAGCGCAGGTCGGCCGCCCGCAGCGGCACCGTGCGCCAGCCGCTGGCCGTGCTCTCGCTGTAGTCGGCGATCGCCTCGCCCTCGAAGCCCCAGGCGTAGCTGTAGCTGCCGCGCGTCGGGCTGACCGCGGCGCGCAGCGCCACGCGCTGGCCGACGTTCACCGTGCCGGTGCGCGGCGTGATCGTCACCTGGCAGGTCGTCGGCAGGGTGGCGGTGGGCGCCGGCGTCGGCGGCAGCGGCGTCGGCGTCGGGCCGGCGAGCGTCGGGACGGCGGCGGGCGGCGTCGGGCGCGGCGTCGGCGCGCCGTCGCTGCGGGCGGCGGCAAAGCGCAGGCCGGTCAGGGCCTCGCCGGCGAAGCCCCGGGCCCAGACGCCCAGTGACGCCGCGCCCGAGAGCGCGAAGCCGTCGGGCGGGGCGACGGTGACCTGGTAGACGCCGGGCTGGGCCACCGCCACCCGGAACGCGCCGTCCTCGGCCGTGACCACCGAGTGGACTTCGGGGCCGACCACGCTCACGCGGGCCCCGGCCAACGGCCGCGCCTCGGCGCCGCCGATGTCGTCGACGACGCCGGCGATGTCGGTCAGGCCGGCCGCCACCAGCCAGTCGCAGTCGCCGTAGGCGTAGCGCTGCCCGGACGATGTGCTGACCGACAGCCGCGCCCCGCCGCGGCCCAGCGCGCGGCGCGCCCGGACGTCGCGTCGCCACGGCCGGTTGGCGGCGGCTTCGCCGCTGGACACGACGACGGTCTCGCCGTCGGGCAGACGCTCCTCGACGATCGCCTGGACCGGCGCGGCGCCGTCGGCGTTCACGTTGAGCACCAGGCCGACGGCCTCGCCGGCCACGTAGAGCGGGCCGCTGTCGCCGGTCAGGCAGCCGCGGTCGGTGGCCACCGACGCCGCCAGGCGCGGCACCGCCGTCGTCTCGCCCGTCACCGGCACCGTCCAGAGCGGCCGGGCCGGGTCGTCGGTGCGGATCAGGACGAAGTCCTGCCAGGCGCCGTCGGCCGTCGGCGCGAAGCGGACCGTCAGGCCGCGCTCCTCGCCCGGCAGCAGCACGGCGTTGGCGCTCCACGGCGCCGGCAACCGGAACGGCGACGCCGCCGGGTCGTTCTGGAGATCGAGGCCGAAGACGGTCAGCGGCGACCGGCCGCGGTTGACGACCGTCAGGACGCGGTCGGCGCTGCCGCCGCGGCCGAGGCGGTCGAACGCCAGACCGTCGGGCCGCACCGCCAGGTGCGGGCCGTCGGGCGCCACGACCTCGAACGCGCAGTCGGCCTCGGCCGCCGGCGCGCCGCCGCCCGCGTCGCGGTAGGCGCGCCAGACGATGCGCCGCGTCCCCAGCGCCTCGCCCGCCGGCAACGCGATGCCGAACGATTGGCCGCCGGCCACGGCGCGCCGGTCGGCCAGCGTCCGCACGGCGCCGCTGGGCGCGAGGTCGAGGATCGAAACCACCGCCGCCGCCGCGCCGCGCACGGCGAAGCGCAGCACGACCTCGTCGCCGGCGACGGCCGTGGCCGCCGCGGCGCCGGTGGCGCAACCCGAGGAGGCGGCCACGTCGATCGCCAGCGCCGCCGGCGCGCCGCGGCGCTGGGCGAACGCCAGCGGTGCGCCGAGGGCCGCAGGGGCGGCGTCGGGCGCGGCGGTGAAGTCGAGGCTGGCGGCGGTCGCGCTCGAGGCGCTCCAGCCGGCCGGCAGCTCGACGGTGGCGGTGTAGCGGCCGGCGGCGGCGACCGGCAGCCCGAAGCGCCCGTCGCCGTCCGTCAGCGCGGTCGCCACCGCGCCGCCGGGCCCGTCGAGTTGGACGCGCCGCCCGGCGAGCGCCGCCTCGGCCGCGCCGCGCCGCCCGTCGCCGTCGGCGTCGTCGAACACGGCGCCGAGGACGGCCCGCGCCGGCGTGACGGGGTGCAGACCGCCGTCGGCGGGTTGCGCCGCGGCCGGACCGCCGCCGGCGCCGGGCGCCGCCGCCAGGCCGAGGGCGGCGAGGGCCGCGGGCCGAAGCGATGCGAAGCGCGCGCGCCGCCGAGCGGGGCGCGGATCGGGCAGGGGTGGGCGCGAAGCGGGCACGGGCAGGCTCCGAAGGGGGTCGCGGACGCAACCAGCGCGCCGGCCGCTGGGCCGTCGCGCCACCGACAACGATGGCGCCCGCGCGTGGTTACGCCGGGTCGACGACGCCGGCCAGCGCGGCGAGCCGCTCGACCACGGCGTCGACGTCGGCTAGGTCGTCGACGACGGCGTCGGCGCCGGCGGCGGCGAGCGCGGCGGCGTCGTGGTCGCCGGTGGCCACGGCCAGGGCGCGGAAGCCGTTGGCGTGGGCCGCCGCCACGTCCAGCGGGGTGTCGCCGATCACGACGACGCCGCCGGGCCGCGCCAGCGCGCCGGCCCCGCCGATGCGCTCGGCGGCGCGGGCCACGAGGGCCGGGCGCGACTCGGCGTCGTCGGCCCAGCCGCCCTCGTCGAGCGGCGGGCCGAAGCCGTAGTGGGCCAGCTTCATCCGCCCGGTGCGCCGGAAGTTGCCGGTGGCGACGCCGACCCGCGCCCCGGGCCGCTCGGCCAGGCGCGCCACGACGGCGTGGGCGCCGGGCAGGGCGCGGCCGGCGGTCTCGTGGAGCGTGACGGCCAGGTGGGCGGCGTAGGCGTCGGCGAATCGCACCAGCCAGGCTTCGAAGCCGCCCTCGAGGTCGTCGACGTCGCGGCCGGCGCGCGCCACGAGGTCGCGGACGATGGCGCGGTCGGTCCGGCCGGCGAACGAGACGCCGGCCAGGGCGTCGCGGGCGCCCAGCAGGTCGCGGGCGGCGCGGTCCATGGCGCGCAGGCCGGCGCCGCCGGTAGCCAGCAGCGTCAGGTCGATGTCGAACAGGAACACGCCCACGCGGCGCTACCGCCAGAGCCCGTAGGGGCTGTCGAGGATGAGCGCCACCATCTCGCGGATCCGCGGCCGCTGGGCCGGGGTGAGCGCCTCGAACTCGGTCCCGCCGGTCGTCAGGTAGTCGACGAGGACGGCGCGGTCGGCGGCGAGCATCGGGCGGGCCAGGAGGCGGTCGATCCAGTGGTCGACGACCTGGCCGGCGGTGCGGGCGTCGCCCGGGGTCTGGGCCACGACGTCGATCGGGCTCTCGGGCGCACCGCCGATCGGGCGGCCGTTGGCGCCGCGCGGCACGCTGCCGACGAGGTCGAGGGCGAAGTTCCAGCGCGCCAGCAGGCCCGACGAGCTGGCCCAGGCGACCTTGACGTCGGGATAGCCGTCGGGGGTCGGCCAGTAGAACGGCAGCTGCCCGGCCAGCGGCAGCAGGCCGGCGGCGCTGCGGCCGCGGCGCGACGTCGTGAACACCGCCAGGGCGTCGAAGTGGGCCGGCTCGGCGCCCAGGGCGCGGATGGCGCGGGCGCAGTAGTCGATCGGCCGGCTGTACCGGCCGCCGAAGCGGCCGAACGCGGCGGCGAACTCCGGCGAGGTCAGGATCGTGCGGACCATCGAGCGCAGATCGCCGTCGCGGACGCGGTAGTCGGCCGCGACGCGGTCCACCAGCGCCGGCACGTCGGCCAGCGGGTCGTCGCACACGAAGCGGCGGACGAGCTTGGTGGCCACGAAGCGCGGCGTGGCGTCGTGGTCGCACAGCAGGTCGATGACCTGGTGGCCGTCCTGCTGACCCTGGCGGGCTGGGATGGCCCGGCCCAGCACGCGCTTGGCGCCCTGGTCGTGGACGTTGTCGCGGTACTGGAACGTGCCGGGCGCGCCGCGGGCGCCCTGCCCGCCGCGGGCGACGGTCCAGCCGGTGAAACAGCGCGCCACCTCCTTGATGTCGTCCTCGGTGTACGGCACGCCGTCGACGGCGACGCCCAGGCTGTGGAGCTCCATGATCTCGCGGGCGTAGTTCTCGTTGATGCGGCGGGCCTGGTTCGTGTCGTTGTCGAGGTACATCAGCATCGCCGGCGACTGGGCCGAGGCGGTGAGGATGGCCTTGAACGTGCCCAGCGCATGGCGCCGCGCGACCTCGCGGTCGTCGACGATCCGCAGCTGGCCCGGGCCGGCCTGGCCGGCGAAGACGGTGAAGTGGTCGTTCCAGAAGTCGACCAGAACCTCGTAGAGCTGGCGGGGGCTGAACCACTGCCGCAGCAGCGTGCCGCTGATGAGGTGCGGCACCGACTGCCCGACGTTGCCGGCCATCAGCGCCTCGGGCGTCGCGCCGTAAGCCGTCAGCCCGCGGGCGACGAGCGCGGCGTCGTCGAACGGATCGGGCAGCGCGGCGGGGTCGAGCTGGGTCTCGATCCACGCCGCCGCGCCCATCCGCCGCGCCGCGGCCACATCGCCGGGCCGGGCGCCGAACGCGGCGCGTTGCCACAGCAGCGCCTCGAGGTCGGGCGGCGGCATGTCGGCGGCGGTGCGCGCTGCCCAGCGCACGCCCGGTCGGACGCCGCGGGCGAGGTCGGCGGCCGGCACGGCGGCCAGCGCGGCGGCGCCGCGGCCGAGGAACGAGCGGCGGGTCAGGGCCATGGGGCACCTCCGGGTCGTCAGCGCCGCCGCCCGGCGCCGCTGGCACGCCCAACGCGCGGCCGGGCGATGGCGATAGAATACACGGGCGCGGCACGGTCGCCCCGTCGTCGCCGACGTGTCGGCGCGCCGCCGCGAGGCGCGAACCCGCCCGCCGACCGGTGACCCTCCGCCCACGACCCAGGAGACGCCCGTGACGCTCGCCATCGGCGACCTCGCCCCCGACTTCACCCTGCCCGACCACGACGGCCGGCCCGTGGCCCTCGCCGACTTCCGCGGCCGCACCGTCATCCTCTACTTCTACCCGAAGGACGACACGTCGGGGTGCACCGCCCAGGCGTGCGGCTTCCGCGACGCCCAGCCGCGGGCCGCGGCGGCCGACGCCGTGATCCTGGGCGTCAGCCCCGACGATGCCGCGTCGCACCGCGCCTTCCGCGCCAAGCACGACCTCGACTTCCCGCTCCTCGTCGACGCCGACCACGCCGTGGCCGAGGCGTACGGCGCCTGGGGCCAGAAGTCGATGTACGGTCGAACCTACGACGGCATCCTGCGCAGCCACTTCGTCATCGGCCCCGACGGCCGGCTGCGCGACGTGCGGATCAAGGTCAGCCCGGCCGACAGCGTCAAGCTGGCGCTGGCGGCGGCGACGGCAGCGGACCCGCCGGTCTAGCGAGCGGGCGACCGAGCCGGATCACCGGCGCGCTACAACACGCCGCCCTCGAGCGCGGCGCGTTGGGCCCGGAACCCCGCCGCCAGGCGCTCGCGCACCGTCTGGAGCGTCGACGCCCGCTTGGCGAAGGCGAAGCGGACCTCGTCGCGGCCGCGGCCGGGCGTGACGTAGAGGCTGCTGGCGGCCACCGCCGCCACCCCGACGCGCGCGGTGAGCCAGCGGGCGAACGCGTCGGCGTCGCCGTCGAATCCCCAGCGGTCGAAACGGCACAGCGCGTAGTAGGCGCCCTCGGGCGGTGCGGCGTCAAAGCCGGCCGCCGCCAGGGCGTCGAGCATGGTCTGGCGGCGGATGGCGTAGGCGGCGACCTGCTCGGCGAAGAACGACGGCGGCAGCGCCAGCGCGGCGACCGCGGCGTGCTGCAGCGGCGTCGGGGCGCAGATCGTGGTGAAGTCGTGGACGGTGCGCAGCGCGTGCGACCAGCGGTCGGGGGCGACGGCGTAGCCCAGGCGCCAGCCGGTGATCGCAAACGTCTTGGACAGGCCGGACAGCGTGATCGTCCGCTCCTGCATCCCGTCGATCGTCGCCAACGGGACGTGGACGTGCGGCGGGTAGACGATGCGGTCGTAGATCTCGTCGGTGATCGCCACCAGGTCGTGCGCGACGCACAGCGCCGCCACCGCCTCGAGCTCGTCGCGGCGGAAGACGCGGCCGGTGGGGTTGTGGGGGGCGTTGAGGATCAGCGCCTTGGTGCGGGGACCGACGGCGGCCCGCAACCGCGCGGCGTCGAGGGCGAAGTCGGGCCGCTCGAGCGCCACGCCGACGGCGCGCGCGCCGGCGAAGCGGGCGGCCGGGGCGTAGTTCTCGTGCGCCGGCTCGAGGACGATCACCTCGTCGCCGGGGTCGAGGATCGCCAGCAGCGCCACCGTCACCGCCTCGGTGACGCCGCAGGTGACGGTGACGTGGCGCTCCGGGTCGACCCAGTCGAACGCGGCGCCGAACCGCTCGCGGTAGCTGGCGGCCACCGCGCTGCGCAGCGCCGGCACGCCCCAGGTGATGCTGTACTGGTTGTGGTCGGCGGCGATGGCGTCGATCGCCGCCTGGCGGACCGGATCGGGCGTGCCGAAGTCGGGGAAGCCCTGGGCGCAGTTCACGGCGTCGTGCTGCAGCGCCAGCCGCGTCATCTCGCGGATCTGGCTCTCGACGAGCCCGTCGAGCCGCGCCGCCACCCGGCGCGCCGTCATCGCCCGGCCCCGGACGGGCGGGCGGACGCCCGGCCCGCCGCCGGCGCAACGCCCGGCGCGGCCGCCGGCGCCGGGGCCGCGGTGGCGGTCGGGGCGAACGGTGTCGGGACGCCGTCCGTCGGCGCCGGCGGCGCGGTCGGCGCGGCCGTGGGCGGCTCGGCGGTGGGCGGCGCCGGGGTGGGCGGCGCCACCGTCGGCCGGGCGGCCAGCGTCGGCGTGGCGCCGGGGGCGGTGGCCTTGGGGGTCAGCGGCGTGGCCGTCGGCCGGCCGAGGGCGGTGGCGGAGGGGGTCGCCCCGAGGGTGGCCAGGGCGGTGGGCGACGGCGTCGCCGTCGGCACGTCGAGGACGAGGCGGACCTCGTCGGCCGTCTCGCCGCCGCAGCGGTCGCGGGCCACGAGGCGCACGACGTACGTCCCCGACGGGCGGTCGGCGAGGTCGAGCTCGGCCAGGACGCCGTCGGTGACGGGGGCGTCGAACGGGCCGGCCACGTGGTCGAAGTCGCGCGGCTCGGCGCCGGCGCCGAGCCAGACGTCGTAGGCTTCGAACCCGGGCACGACCGCCGAGCCAGCCACGACGACCACGCCGCGCACCGTGTCGCCGTCGTCGGGCTCGCCGATGTCGACGTCGGCCGCGCCGGCGTCGATCGGGCTCGTCTCGTCGGGCGGCTGGGGGATGCCGTGGGCCTCGGCCCAGGCGCGGTGCTCCGGGGGATAGAACTTGTACGGCCGGCGCTCGACGAGGCAGTCCGGCGCGGCGTCGGCCGCCCGCAGGGCCGTGGCCGGGTCGAGCCGCACCATCTGCCAGAGGTCGCGCTCGGGCGGCAGCGGCGGCCGGTCGACGGCGTAGACATGGGTGGCGCGCTCGGGGCAGGCCTCGCTGGGCAGCGTGCCGGTGTCGGCGCAGACCTCGAAGGCGGCGACGCCGTCGGGCGGGCTGAAGTCGGCCACCGGGCGGTCCTGGTGGTAGGCGCTCATGAACCGGCTCCAGATCGGCGCCGCGCCGATCGAGCCGGCGGCGTTGTCCATCGGGCTGCGGTCGGCGTTGCCGACCCAGACCCCGGTTACGAGGTCGGGCGTATAGCCGATCGTCAGCGCGTCGCGGTAGTCGTCGGTCGTGCCGGTCTTCACCGCCGCCGGCCGGCCGTCGGCCAGGCTGAGGCTGTGCAGCACGGCCTCGAACGCCGGCCGGCGGTTGGCGGGGTCGCGCAGGATGTCGGTGACCAGGTAGGCGTCGACGGCGCGGACGACCTGCGCGCCGCGCTGGGCGCCGTCGGCGGTGCAGGCGGTGGCGCCGCCCGCCTCGCAGCGCACCGTGCCCGCGCTGTCGACGACCTTGGTGATGGCCACGATCGGCCGCCGGACGCCGCCCGCCGCCAGGACGGCGTAGGCGCCGGTCATCTCGAGCAGCGGCACCTCGCCGCTGCCGAGCACCAGGCTCAAGCCGTAGTCGCGGCTGCGGTCGAGGGTCGTGATGCCGAGCCGCTCGGCCATGTCGATGAGCGCCGGCAGGCCGATGTGGGCCAGCGTGCGCACCGCCGGGATGTTGTACGAGTTGCCCAGCGCGATGCGGGCGGTGACGATGCCGTGCTCCTGGCGGTCGTAGTTGAGCGGCGTGTAGCGGCCGCCGGCGCCGTCGGGGTAGTCGACCGCGATGTCGGGGATGAGGGTGCCCGGTGTCCAGCGGTCCTCGGCGCCGCGACCGCGGCCCTCGAACGCCGTCAGGTACGCCAGCGGCTTCATCGTGCTGCCCGGCTGGCGGGGGGCGAGGGCCATGTTCACCTGGCCGTCGATCGCCGCGTCGTCGAAGTCGGCGCTGCCGACGAACGACACGATCTGGCCGCTGGCGGGCTCGATCGCCACCAGCGCGCCGTTCGACGCGCCGCGACCGGCCAGCGCGGCGACCTGCTCGGCCACGGTTCGCTCGGCGATGAGCTGCAGGCGCGGATCGAGCGTGGTGGTGACCTCCAGGCCGTAGTGCTCCAGCGCCTCGGCGCCGTAGAGCGCCTCGAGCTGCTGCCGGACGAGCTGCACGAAGTGCGGCGCGCGCATCCCGAACGTCGGCGGCGGCTGGAGATCGAACGGCAGCGCCTTGGCGGCGGCGGCGTCGGCCGGCGACGCCAAGCCCGCCTCGACCATCAGGTCGAGCACGACGGCACGGCGCGCCATGGCGCCGTCGGGGTTCGTGTAGGGGTCGTGGAGCGACGGGGCCTGCGGCAGCCCGGCCAGCAGCGCCGCCTGGGCCAGCGTCAGCGCGCCGGGCGGCACGCCGAAGTAGGTCCGCGCCGCGGCGTGGATGCCGTAGGCGTGGTTGCCGTAGTAGAGCTCGTTGAGGTAGATCTCGAGGATCGCGTCCTTGGGATAGCGGCGGCTGATCTCGGTGGCCAGGATCGCCTCCTTGACCTTGCGCCGCACGGTGCGCTCGGGCGTCAGGTAGAGGCGCTTGACGAGCTGCTGCGGGATCGTCGAGGCGCCCGACACGACGCGGCGCTCGCGGACGGCGTACCACACCGCCCGCACCACCGCCAGCGGGTCGACGCCGCGGTGGCGGTAGAAGTTGGCGTCCTCGGTGGCCACGGTGGCGTCGACGAGGACCGGCGCGACGTCGGCCAGCTTCACCGCGGTGCGGCGGCCGGCGTTGGGGTCGATGGACTCGTAGAGCAGGCCGCCGTCCCGGTCGTAGATCCGGGTGCTCTGGAACTGGCTGGCGCGCCCCGCCAGCTCGTCGGCCGGCGGCAGCTGCCGGGCGACGAGGGCGTAGAGCGCCGCGAGCGCCAGCACGACGGCGCCGAACGAGGCCGCCGCGACGCCGACCGCCGCGCCGAGTCGCCGCGGTCGCGCGCCCGCCGCGGGCGACGGCGGCGGCGCGGGCGGGCGTGGACCGACGGGGGCGGGGGCGGTCATGGCGGGTCGCTCCTCGGGCGTCGCGGGCGCGCGGCCGGGCGGCGCGCGATGGGCGCAAGGATGGCGGCCGGAGGCGGCGGGGTCAACGATGGCGCGGTGGGCGCGGCGGCCACGGCTATCATCGGCGGCTGCGCGGCGCGCGCGGGAACGCGGCGCCGCCCGGCGAAGGCCGGCGCTGTCGCCGCCACGAGCATGGCGAGGGGGCCCGATGGTCCGGATCTGGAGCACGGTGATGGCCGCCGCCGGCCTGTCGGTCCAGGCGGCGGCGGCCGCCGGATCGTGGCCGATCGCGCAGGCGCCGCCGGCCGCCGAATCGGCCGCGCCGCCCGGGCCGCACGCGGCCGGCTGGCGGGTCGTGACGGTGACCCGGCCCGCCGGCGGCGACTTCACCGCGCTCTTGACGTACCCGGCGACCCGCGCCGAGCGCGACGCCCCGCTGGACGACCGCGGCGCCCCCTACCCGGTCGTGGCGTTCGGGCACGGCTTCCTCCAGGCGCCCGAGCGGTACCAGGGCACGCTATTGCACCTGGCCAGCTGGGGCTTCCTCGTCATCGCGCCGCAATCCCACGCGGGCCTGAGCCCCGACCACGCCGCGTTCGCGGCGGACCTGAACGCCGCCGTGGACGGGCTGGCCCGGGAGTCGGCGGCCGCCGGGTCATGGCTGTTCGGCCGCGTCGACGACGCCTACGGCCTCGCCGGGCACTCCATGGGCGGCGGCGCCAGCCTCGCCGCGGCCGCCGCCAACCCGCGGATCGACGCCGTGCTCACGCTGGCCGCCGCCGACACCCGCCCGTCGACGCTGCCGGCGCTGCCGCGCATCGCGGCGCCGCTGGCCTTCCTCGTCGGCAGCGACGACGCCATCGTGCCGGCCGCGAGCACGGCCCCGTTGTACGGCGCCGGGCGGGCGCCCAAGCAGCTCGTGACGCTGGCGGGCGGTTCTCACTGCGGGTTCCAGGACGAGCCGTTTCCGATCGCCTGCGACCGCGGCACCCTGGCGCGCGACGACCAGCTCGCCCTGACGCGACAGCGGCTCGCCGACTTCTTCCGGCTCTACCTGACGGGCGATGCCTCCCGGTACGACGCCGTCTGGGCCGCGCCGGACGACCCGCGCGTCACCCTCGTCGCCGACCCCGGCCGCGCCGGGCCCCCGGCGGCGCTGTACCTGCCGCGCGCGTTGCGCGGGCCGTGAGCCGCGGGCGCCGCGACCGCGCCAACCCGCCTATCATGGACGGCCGGCGCCGATGCCGCTGCGCCCGCCACCCAGGACCGCCGATGAAGATCACCGACCTCGCGTTCGTCAAGGGCGTCGTCTCGCCGGCCGGGTTCCCGCGCGACGGCCTGCCCGAGATCGTCTTCCTGGGCCGATCGAACGTCGGCAAGAGCTCGTTGATCAACCTGGTGACGGGCCGGCGCGGGCTGGCGCGCATCAGCCGCACGCCGGGCAAGACGCGCGAGATCAACTACTACCGCGTGAACGACGCCTTCTACCTCGTCGACCTGCCCGGCTACGGCTACGCCAAGGTGGCGCGGACGCAGCGCGAGGGCTGGGCGCGGCTCATCGTCCACGTCCTCCAGCAGCGGCCGACGGTGCGGCTCATCCTGCACCTCATCGACAGCCGCCACGCGCCGACCGAGCTCGACCGCGAGGCGATGGCGCTGTGCGCCCGGTCCGCGGCGCGCTACGTCGTCGTCTGGACCAAGGTCGACAAGCCCAACCAGCGCGAGCGCTCCGCCTCAGCCCGCGCCCTGGCCGCGACGCTCGAAGCGCACGGCATCGCGCCGCAGGTCATCGAGAGCAGCGCCGAGGCCCGCCGCGGTGCGGACGCGATCCGCGCCGCCATCGCCGACGCGCTGGCGGCGCCTCACTCGGCGACGTCGACCACGCCGGCGGCCGCCACCCAGCCGCCGCCGTCGTCCGCGCCGGACGATTCGGCCAGCCTCAGCCAGCCGCCGCGCCGCTCGACGTAGCGGGCCTCCGCCCCCTCCGGCAGCGCCCGCAGCACGCCGAAGACCTCGCCCGGCCCCTGCCGCACCGCCACCGCCCCCGGCCCGACGACGATCGCCGGCTGGCTGGCCGCGCGCCGGGCCAGCCGGGCGCCGAGCAGCGCCAGCGCCAGCCCCAGCGCCAGCCCGCCCAGGGCCGCCGCCCACCGCCAGCCGCGCCGCCCGCTGCGACGGGCGCGCCACGCCGCCAGCACCACCACCCACCACGCGCCCAGCGCCACTGCCGCCAGCTCGCCGCGCGTCAGCCAGGCGCGGCTGGCTTCGACCCAGGCCGCCGGCGACCACCACTGCCACGGCGCCGGCGCGAACCCGTCGGCGCGCGGCGCCGGCAGGTCGGGGTCGACCACCGCCACCGGCGACGCGGCGCCGCGCGCGAGCTGGCCGCGCAGCCAGTCGCGGTTCGCCCGCAGCGCCGGCAGCCGCGGCGCCCGCGCCTCCGCCTGGCGGTAGGCGGCCATGGCCGGCCCTGGCCGCCCGAGCCGGACATGGGCGTTGCCGAGCCGCACCCAGCGCGCCGCGTCGAGCCCGCCGGCGGCCGCCGCCTCGGCGTAGGCGTCGGCGGCGAGGGCCGGGTCGTCGGCGTAGCGCGCGTCGCCGGCGGCGATCAAGGCGTCCAGCGCGGCCGGCGCCGCGGCCTCGGCCGGCGCCACGGCGGTGACCTGGGGCCCCGGCACCGCCGGCTGGGCGGCGACCGCGGCCGCGGCGCCTTCGACGGCCGCCTCCGCCGTGCCCGCCGCCCGGGCCGCCGGCGACGCCAGGGCCAGCGACGCGGCGACGACGGCCCCGGCCCACCACCGCGCCGGCCCGCTCATCGCCGCGACCCCGATCCGGCCGCCTGGCCGGCGGCCAGGTGCCGCGCGAGCGCCTCGCCCAGCGCCGCCAGCAGCGCGTCGGCGTCGGCGTCCGCCGTCCGGGCGGCGCCGACGGCGCCGGCCGGCTCGGTCCAGCCGGCCGGCCGCCACGTCGCGGCGTCGCCCGCCCGCAGCGCGGCCACGACACCCTCGACGAGCGCCCGGCCGACGCCGTGGGCGGCGAGCGCGGGCGGCAGCGCGTCGATCGACAGGCCGTCGGCGGCCGGGCCGATGCCGGCCCGCACCACCGCCCGCAGCGCCGCCGCCAGCACCACCGCGGCGCGGTCGCCGTGTGGATCGCCGCCGTCCGCGGCCCGCGCCGCCGCGGCCTGGCGGCGGGCGGCCGCGACCGCCGCGGCCAGCTGCGCGCCGGCGGCCGAGCGGCGCGCCGCCCGCGCCGCGGCCCGCCGCCGCAGCACCGCGTCGGCGCCGACGACGGCCAGCGGTCCAAGCCACGCCAAGGCCCAGCCGGCGTGGCCGAGCGGCGCCGGCCGGTCGGCGCGGGCGGTCGAGGCGGCGAGGCGGGCGCCGCCTCCCCGGCCGTCGACCCGCCCGGCGGCCGCCCGCACCGCCAGCGCCGGCTCGCGCAGCGGCGCCTCGGCCGCCCAGCGGGCGGTGTCGGGTGCGGCGGCGGCCACGGTCGGGGCGCTGACGGCGCCGTCGGCGCGGGCGGGCGCGGCCGTGGCGGCCGGCGGCGCGCCGCCCGGCGCGTCGCGGACGGTGACGACGATCGAGCGCGCCTCGGCGATGTCGTAGCGGCCGGCGGCGGGGTCGAACGCGCCGTAGCGCAGCGCCGGCAGCGCGAACTGGCCGGCGCGCGCCGGCACGAGCAGCCGGCGCCACTGCTTCTGGCCGGCGATGCGTCCGCCGCGGGCCTCGATCGACGTCGTCTGGCCGTCGTCGTAGGCCGTCCAGCCGTCGATCGCCGGCCAGTCGGGTTCGGGCGCCGTCTCGAGGTTGCCCTCGCCGGCGAGCGTGACGGTGAGGCGCACCGGCTCGTCGACGGCGACCACCGCCGGCTCGACGGCGGCCGACAGGCGGTAGCGGCCGACCGCGCCGCCGAACTCGGGCGGGGCGCCGTCCGGCAACGGCTTGACCTCGACGTCGATCGGCTCGGTGGCCAGCCGGTTGCGCGCATCCGTCAGGTCGCCGACGAGCGACAACGTCGCCGGCGGGATCGTCAGCAGGCCGGCGCGGGTCGGGAAGAGGTAGGTGTCGAGCTCGGTGACGAGGAACAGCCGATCGCCGACCAGGACGCGGTCGGAGCGCTGGTTCGACTCGCGGCGCTGCCAGAAGCCGGTGAACGGCGGCGCGCCGTACGCGGGCTGCTGGCCGAGGTTGGCCGCTTGGTAGAACTTGAAGGTGTAGGTCAGCTGCTCGCCCAGCCACACCGAGGCCCGGTCGACCGCGGCGCGGACGAAGAAGCGCTGGCTGGGCGCGGCGGCGCCGGGCGCGAGCTCGTTGGGCGACACGGTCGGCCGCGTGCCGGCCGTCACCGTCACGGCGATCGGCGCCGAGGCGTGGGTGACGCCGTCGACGTCGATCTCGAACGGCGGCACGACGAGCTCGCCGGCCCGCACCGGCTGGAGCACGAAGTCGTAGCCCAGGACCATCGACGGCACACCGTTGATCATGCTCAGCTCGGAGCGGCTGCCGGTGCTGACGATCGCGAAGCCGTCGAACACCGGCTGCCGCAGCTGCGAGAGCTGCATCGAGCGCGCCTGGACCTCGACCGTCACGCGCAGCGTCTCGTCGGTCGAGAGCGTCGTCCGATCGGCGCGGGCGGCGATCGGCGACGGCGCCGACGGGCCGGGCTGGGCGGCGGCCGGTCCCGCCGCCGCGTGCGCCGCCCCCAGCGCCAGCGCCGCCGCCACCGCCCGCGCCAGGCGGGCGCCCCCGCTCACCAGTCCTGCGCCGGGACGTCGCCCGGCGCCACGAGCCGCATCCGCAGCACCTCGCCCAGCGTCCGCGCCCGGCCGCCGACGGCCTCGAGCAGCCGCTGCGCCTCGTCGCGCGACATCGCGGTGGCCGCACCGCCGCGCCCGGCGGCCTGGCCCGCGCCGGGCGTGCCGCGCGCGCCCTCGCGGCCGGCGCCCGGCGTGCCGCCCGCGGCGGCCATCGCCGTGGCGGTGCCGGCGGCCGCGTCGGCCCGTGCGGCCGCGTCGCCCGGCGCCGGCGTGCCGGTCGCGCCGGGCGTGCCGGTGCCCGGGCCGGCCGACGCCTCCCGGCCGGCATCGTCGCCTTGGCCGGACTCCTGTCCCTCGCCCGGCCGCTCGCCGGGCCGCGGCTCGCCGCCCTCGTCCGTCGGGCCGTCCTGGCCCTCGGCTTGGCGCTCGTCCTGCGCCGCCTCGGCCGCCTCGGCCGCCTGCCGCATCGCCAGCGCCAGCTCGAGGTTGTGCTTGGCGTCGGGGTCGGCGGCGTCGAGTCGGAGCGCCTCGGTCAGCGCGTCGACGGCCAGGTCGAGCTCGCCGGCCGCGAGCGCCGCCGTCCCGAGGTTGTACCAGCCCGCCACCGCCAGCTCGCCGCGCGCCCCGATGAGCGCCCGCTGCAGGGCGCGCCGCGCGGCGGCGAAGTCACCGCCGGCCGTGTGCGCCAGGCCGAGGTTGTAGGCCGGCTCCGGTGCCTCGGGCGCGGCGTCGGCGGCGGCGGTGTAGCGGGCGATGGCCGTCTCGAGGTCGCCGGCGGCCAGGGCGTCGTTGCCGGCGCGGACGTCGGCGGCGGCGCCCGGGGCACAGCCGGCCAGCAGCAGCGCGGCGGCCGCGGCCGCGTGCGCGCCGCCGCGGCGTCGCCGCGGCGGGCCGGCCTCGGCCAGCAGCATGAGCGCCACGGCCGCCAGCAGGAACGGCTGGAACCGCTCGACGCGCGACGTCTCGATGCGCCCCTCGCCACTGCCGCGCTCGAGCGCGCCCAGCGCCGCCACGACGCCGTCGACGGCGCCACCGGCCGCACCGGCCCGCCAGTAGCCGCCGCCGGTGGCGTCGGCCAGCCCCTGCAGCGCCGGCTCGGCCAGGCGCGACACGACCGGCTGGCCCTGGGCGTCGACCTTCCAGCCGACGACGCGGCCGGCGTCGTCGAGCTCGGGCACGCGCTCGCCGTCGGGCGAGCCGTAGCCAATGGCGAAGATGCGCACGCCGGCCTCGCGCGCCTCGGCCGCGGCGGCCAGCGGGTCGGCGGCGTGGTCCTCGCCGTCGGTGATGAGCAGGATCGCCTTGCCGCCCTCGCGGCGCATGTCGAACGCCCCCAGCGCGGTGCGCAGCGCCTCGGCGATCTCGGTGCCGGGGCGCGAGATCACCGCCGGCTGGGCGGCGTCGAGAAAGCCGCGGGCGGTGGCGTGATCGGCGGTCAGCGGCAGCTGGACGAAGCTGGCGCCGGCGAACAGCACGAGCCCGACCTCGTCGTCGGGCAGCAGCTCGAACAACCGGCCGATCTCGGCCTTGGCCCGCGCCAGCCGGCTCGGCTTGACGTCGCCGGCCAGCATGCTCGCCGAGACGTCGAGCACCACCATCACCTGGTTGCCGTGCTGCTCGACGAGCTGGACCGCCCGGCCCCACTGCGGCCGCGCCAGGGCGAAGATCGCCAGGCCCAGCGCCGCCGGCCAGAGGGCGTCGCGCCAGCGCCGGGCGCGGCGGGCGTCCGGCGCCAGCAGGCGGTCGACGAGGGCGGCGTCGCCGAGGCGCGCCAGCGCGCGCAGCTGGCGCGCCCCGCTCCAGGCGACGAGCGCGGCGGCCAGCGGCACGAGCGCCAGCAGCCACAGGACGGCGGGTCGGGCGAAGGTCATCGGCCGGGCCTCACGGAAGGGTGCGCAGCACGGTGCGGCGCAGGACGAGCTCGGCGCACCACAGCGCCACCGCCGGCGCGAGCCACCAGCCGAACAGCTCGCGGTAGCGCGTCCACTGCCGCAGCTCGACCTCGGACTTCTCGAGCGCGTCGATCTGGCCGTAGATCCGGCGCAGGCCGTCGGTGTCGGTGGCCCGGAAGTAGGCGCCGCCGGTGGCGTCGGCGATGCGCTGCAGCGTGGCCTCGTCGATCTGGCTCTCCTGGTAGACGACGCGCGGCCCGAACAGCCCGTCGATCGGCATCGGCACCTGGCCGGGCTGGGCGGCGGCGATCGTGTAGACCTTGATGCCCAGCGCCTTGGCCGCCTCGGCCGCCGTCAGCGGGTCGATCTGGCCGACGTTGTTGACGCCGTCGGTGAGCAGGATGACCACCTTGCTGGCCCCCGGCCGGTCCTTCAGCATCGCCGCGGCGTTCGCCAGGCCGAGGCCGATCGCGGTGCCGTCCTCGAGGCCGAGCTCGGTCGAGAGCTTGACCTGCTCGAGCTGACGCCGCAGGACGCCGTGGTCGACGGTGATCGGGCACTGGTCGAACGCGTCGCGCGCGAACACCACCAGCCCGATGCGGTCATACGGCCGCCGGGCCACGAAGTCCTCGATGACGGCTTTGGCCGCCGCCAGGCGGTTGTCGGGCTGGAAGTCGAGCGCCGCCATGCTGCCGCTGATGTCCAGCGCCAGGACGATGTCCACGCCTTCGCCCTGGATCGTCTCGCGGGCCTGGCCGCTCTGCGGGCGCGCCAGCGCGACGACCGCCAGCGCCAGGGCCACGAGCCGCAGCGGCGCCAGGAGCGCGGCCAGGCGCGCCCGCAGCGACGGCCCGGCCGCGGCCGCGGCCTGCACGGCCGCCTCGATCCCCGGGTGGCGCATCCCGCCGGCCGCGCCGCGCCGTCGGGCGCGCGCCAGCAGCGGCAACGCCGCCAGCAGCAGCAGCGCCTCGGGGTTCGCCAGCCGCAGCGCGCTCACGCGGTCGCCTCGTCGTCGCGGCGGGCCGCGGCCGCGGCGGCCTCGGCGGCGATGCGGCGCCGTTCGGCGGCGGCCCAGAGCGGGCCGACGAGGGCGGCGGCGTCGGCCAGCGACGCCCGCGCCGTGGCCGCGTCGGGCACGATGCGGGCGAACTTCACCAGGTCGGCGTCGCCGAGGAGCGCCAGGAGCGGCTCGACCTCGGGGTCGCGCCCGCCGGACGGGCCGAAGGCGGCCGCCAGCTCGGCCGTGGTGCGCTCGAGCGCTGGCAGGCCGTAGGCGCCCTCGACGAGCGCGCGCAGGATGGCCGCCAGCTCGGCGTAGTGCGCCACGACGCGGCCCCGGCCCGGCAGGTCGGCGCGGGCGAGCGCGTCGAGCGCGGCGCGGGCGCGGTCGAGGGGCGTGCGGAAGTCGAGCGACGGGTCCGCCGGTGCATCGTGCGCCGGCGCGCGGCGGGCGGCGAGCCGGCGCAGCGCCCAGCCCAGCGCGGCGACCAGGGCGGCGATCGCGGCCAGCAGCCCGGCCACGAGCGGTCCGCGCCACGGCTGCGGCAGCGCCACCGGGCCGCGCGGCGGCCGGGCCGTCCGGTCCGTCGCGCCGAGCACCGAGCGGATCGTGACGTCGACGGACGGCGCCTCGACGTCGTGGACGGCGCCGGCGCCGTCGACGGCGGCGAGCCGCAGCGGCGGGGTGGCCAGCGTGCCGGTGGTGAAGGCGGTGGCGGTGATCACGCGGCGCTCGACGACCGCGCCGTCGCCGCCCGCGCCCGCCTGTCGCGGACCGACCGCGGCGACCTCGAACGGCCCCCACGCCCCACCGAGCCGCGGCCAGACCAGCGTCCAGCCCGGCGGCAGCGTCGCCGTGAACCGCAGCTCGATCGGCTCGCCGACCGTGGCCGTCGCCGGCGCGGCCTCGACCGCGAGGGTCGGCGACGAGGCCTGGCGCGGCGGCGCGGCCCGCACCGGCCCAGGGGCCGCGGCGGCGAACAAGGCCGCCGCCGCCAGCGCAGCCGCCACGGCCGCGCGCGCTGTCCGACCGCCCGCGGCGCCCGCGCCCGCGGCGGTCCGGCCGCGGCGCGCCCCGCCTCGCGCGGCCACCGGCCTAGGCCGCGCCGCGGCGCGCGCCGCGGCGGGGGGTGCGGGCGCGGCGCTGGAAGAAGGTGGCCAGGGCCGGGGCGTAGTCGACGCCCGTCGTCACCGCCACGCGGTCGACGCCGGCGTCGCGCAGCGCCGCGGCCAGCGCGGCCCGCTGGGCGGCGCGGGCGGCGGCGTGGGCGGCGCGCCAGCGGCGGCTGGCGGTGTCGGCGACGACCGTCGCACCCGTCTCGGCGTCGGTGAGCCGCAGCAGTCCGACCGCCGGCAGCTCGGCTTCGAGCGGGTCGCGCAGCTCGACCGCCACGACATCGTGCCGTCGGCCGAGCATCGCCAGCGCCTGGCGGTAGGGCGACGGGTCGCCCTGGAAGTCCGAGATCACGAAGACGATGCCGCGGTGGTCGAGGACCCGCCGGGCGGTGTCGATCGCCAGCCGCAGGTCGGTGCCGCGCCCGCGCGGCCGGGTGGCCAGCAGCTCGCGCACCAGCCGCAGCACGTGGCGCCGGCCCTTGCGCGGCGGCACCAGCAGCTCGACCTGGTCGCTGAACAGCACCAGGCCGACGCGGTCGTGGTTCGTCGTCGCCGCGAAGGCCAGGACGGCGCCCAGCTCGGCGGCCAGCTCGCGCTTGAACCGGCCGCGCGAACCGACGTCGAACGAGCCGCTCACGTCGACCACCAGCAGCACGGTGAGCTCGCGCTCCTCGACGAAGCGCTTGATGTGCGGCTCGCCGGTGCGGGCGGTGACGTTCCAGTCGATCGTCCGCACCTCGTCGCCCGGCTGGTAGGGCCGGACCTCGTCGAACGCCATGCCGCGGCCCTTGAACACGGAGTGGTACTCGCCGCCGAAGCTCTGGTCGACGAGGTGGCGGGTGCGGATCTCGATGCGCCGAATCTGGCGCATGAGCTCGGGCGTCAGCAACGGCGCCGGCGGTGCGGCGGGCGGCGGCGCGGCGCGCCGGCGGAGCCAGGGCATCGGGGCGGCCCTCAGGGCACGTCGACGCGCTCGAGGATCCGCCCGACGATGGCGCTGCCGCTGACGCCCTCGGCTTCGGCCTCGTAGCTCGGGATGACGCGGTGGCGCAGCACGTCGGGCGCCACGGCCTTGACGTCGTCGGGCGTCACGTAGGGCCGGTGGCGCAGGAAGGCGTGGGCGCGGGCGGCGGCCACGAGGTAGATGCCGGCCCGCGGCGACGCGCCGTAGTCGACGAGGGGCGCCAGGTCGGCCAGGCCGGCGGCGGCGGGGTCGCGGCTGGCCCAGACCAGGTCGAGGACGTAATCCTTGACCCGCTCGTCGACGTAGATCCGGCGCGCCACGGAGCGCGCGGCCAGGATGTCGGCCGGCTCGACGACCGGCGCCGGGGCGGGGAGCGCCGCGCCCGTCATGACGTCGAGCATCCGGCGCTCCTCGTCGCGGGCTGGGTAGCGCACCTCGACCTTCAACATGAAGCGGTCGACCTGCGCCTCGGGCAGCGGATACGTGCCCTCCTGCTCGATCGGGTTCTGCGTGGCCAGGACCAGGAACAGCTCGGGCAGCCGGAACGTCTCGTCGCCGATCGTGACCTGCCGCTCCTGCATCGCCTCGAGCAGCGCCGACTGCACCTTGGCCGGGGCGCGGTTGATCTCGTCGGCCAGGACGATGTTCGCGAACACGGGGCCCTTGTGGACGCTGAAGTCCGCCGTGCGCGGGCTGTAGACCTGGGTGCCGATCAGGTCGGCCGGCAGGAGGTCGGGCGTGAACTGCACCCGGCTGAAGGCGGCGTGGAGGCAGCCGGCCACCGTCTTCACGAGCAGTGTCTTGGCCAGGCCGGGCACACCCTCCAGCAGCAGGTGCCCGTCGGCCAGCAGGGCGATGAGGACGCGCTCGACCATGGCGTCCTGCCCGACGACATAGCGCCGGATCGCCGCCTCGAGCGGCTCGACGAACGCCCCGGTCCGTTGGACCTCGGCCGCCAGCGCGCGCAGCTCGGTGGTGCGGTCGGCCTCGGGCGCGGCGCCGGCGGGGTCGCCGCTCGGCGCGCCGGACGCGCGGTCGAGGACGGTCTCGGGATCGACCATGGACGGACTCCTGGCGGCGCCGGCGAGCGGCCGGCGGTCGGCGGGGGCGGCGTTCGATTATGGCACCGCGCGGCGGCCGCGGGGGCCGCGCACGGCGCCCGGCAGCCGAACTCTCATCCCGTGCTCATCGCCGCCGGCGCGACGCCGTCGGCCAGGGCCGCCACCCGGTCCACCATGTCGGCGAGGACGGCGAAGGCCTCGTCGACGGGTCCGCGGCCGGTCATGTCGACGCCGGCGCGCTCGAGCGTGGCCAAGGGGTAGTCGGAGCCGGCGGCCGAGAGGAAGCCGCGGTAGGCCGCCACGGCGCCCGGCGTGCCGTCGAGGACGCGGCGCGCCAAGGCGTTGGCGGCGCTGATGCCGGTGGCGTACTGGTAGACGTAGAAGTTGCTGTAGAGGTGGGTGTGGTACTGCGCCCAGGTGATCCCGTCGCGGTCGCGGTCAACGACGACCTCGCCGCCGTAGCCCTCCTCGAACAGGTCGGCCATCAGCCCGTTCATGACGTCGGCGTTCAGCGCCTGGCCGCGCTCGGCCCGCTCGTGGAGCGCCAGCTCGAACCGGGCCAACGTCGGCATGAGGAAGAAGTAGCGGTGGTAGTTGCTGAACGCCTCCTCGAGCAGCGCCAGCTGGAAGGCCGGCTCGGGCCGGTGGTCCCGCAGCCAGGCCCGCACGAGCGCCTGGTTGAAGTTCGACGCCACCTCGGCGGCGAACAGGCCGTAGCGCGCCGTGGCGTAGGGCTGGTCGCGGCGCGCGAAGTACGAGTGCATCGAGTGCCCGATCTCGTGCGCCAGCGTGCTGAGGCTGAAGAGATCGTCGTTGTAGCTCATGAAGATGAAGGGGTGGCTGTCGTAGCTGCCGGTCGAGAAGGCGCCGGCGCGCTTGCCGGCGTTCGGGTAGACGTCGACCCAGCGGGCGCGCGTGAGGCCCTCCGCCATGACCGCCACGTAGTCGTCGCCGAGCGGTCGCATCCCCTCGACGATCCACGCGACGGCCTGTTCGTAGGGCACGACGGGCGGGTCGACGGTCAGCGGCGCCTTGACGTCGAAGGGGTGGAGCGCGTCGAGGCCGAGCGCGCCGCGCCGCCAGCGGAAGTAGCGGTGCCAGGTGGGCAGGTTGGCGACGAAGGCCTCGATGAGCGCGTCGTAGACGGCGCGCGGGATGAATGTCTGCGCCAGCGCGGCCTCGACGCTGGAGCCGAAGCCCCGCGCTTGGGCGAAGAAGGCGTCCTGCTTGACGCCGGCGGCCAGCGTGGCGGCCATCGTGCGCCGGAACGCCAGGTGGGCGTCGGCGTAGCTCTCGTAGGCCGAGCGGCGGACGGCGCGGTCGGGGTGGGTGACCAGGGCGTGGATCGTGCCCTGGGCCACCGGGTGCGCCGTCCCGTCGCTGCCGACGGCCGGGGCGAACACGAGCTCGGCGTTGGCCAGCGTGCCGTGGGCGCCGGTGGCGGTGCGGAACGGATCGCCGAGCTGGCCGAGCAGGGCCTCGACCTCGGCCGAGCGAACGTGGGGCCGGAGGCGCTCGAGCCGGTCGAAGCCGTGGGCGTAGGGTGCGAGCGCCGGCTCGGCCGCCACCCACGCCGCCAGCGTCGCGCCGCCGATGGCCAGGACCTCGGGCTCGTAGAACGCCGTCGACGCCGCCAGCCGCGCGCCCAGGCTGCGCATCCGGTCGACCATCGCCTGCGCGGCGGCGTCGGCGGCGTCGACCGCGGCGTGCATGCTGGCGTAGAGCCAGGCGTGCTCGAACCGCCGCCCGACGGCCTCGGCGCGCGCCAGGTAGGCGGCCAGCTGGGCGGGGCCGTCGGCGAGCGTGCCGGCGAAGGCGGCCAGCGCCGGCAACGACGCCTCGACCTCGTCGACGGCGGCGGACCAGGCCGCCGGGTCGGCGAAGACGCTCTCGACGTCCCAGGTGGCGGCGCGGGGCACGTCGCGGCGGGCGGGCAAGGGTCGGTTCATGGTCGGCTCCTGTGCGTTGTCGGTGGGCGACGGGCGGCGCCGCGATTGTAGGCCGAGGCGCGCCGGAGACGCCCAAACGCACCGCGGCCGCCCGGCGCGGGGCCGGGCGGCCGCGGGTGCACGCGGCGCCGCGCGCCGCGTCGATCGCGCTCGCCGCTACGGCGCGGTGCCGGGCACCACCGCCAGGACGCGCCGCGCCGCGGCGGCCACTGGCGCCGGGCGCAGGCAGTCGGTCAGGCAGCGCTGGATGGCCTCGGCCATCCGCTCGGTGCACGCCGCGATCTCGCCGCCGTCGGTGATGCACTTCTGGAACACCTCGGCGCCGGCGCGGGCGCAGCGCGTGCTGCAGTCGGGGATCGGCGCCGGCACCGGTCGGTCGCAGTGCTGGACGCAGGCGTCGTAGGACGCCTTGGCCTGCGCCTCGCACTCCGCCTGGCTGCCGCCGCGCTCGACGCACTTCGCCAGCAGCTCGCGGGCGGACTTGGCGCAGCGGTCCTGGCAGTCGATCGGCGGCGTGCTCGGGCAGCCCTTCAGGCAGACCTCGAGCGCGGCGCGCATGCGCTCGCGGCAGGCCGCCTCGTCGTGGCCCTCGGCCACGCACGCCTTGTACAACGCCTCGGCGCGCTGCTTGCAGCCCGCCTCGCACGACGCGCCGGGCCGCTCGCAGGCGGCGAAGCAGGCGTTGAACGCCGCTTCGCGCTCGGCGACGCAGTCCTCCTCGCCGCCGCCGCGCTCGCGGCACGCCTTGTACGCCGCCTCGGCCCGTTCGGTGCAGCGGGCGCGGCACCCCTCGGGCTGCGGCGTCGGCTTCGGGCAGGTGGCCATGCACTCGCGCAGGACGATGTTGGCCTTTTCGCGGCACGTCTTCTCGTCGCCGCCCGACTCGAGGCAGCTCTTGAGCTCGGCGGTCGCCTTCTCGTGGCAGCGGCCCTCGCACGACAGCGGCTGCGGCGTCTTCGTCGCGTCGCGCCGCGGGCAGCTGTGGAGGCAGGCGTCGCGGGCGACCTTGGCCTCCTGCTCGCAGGCATCCTCGCCGCCGCCGCGCTCGCGGCAGGCCTTGAACACGCGCTCGAACTCGGCCTGGCACTTGTGCTCGCAGTCCGTCGGGCGCGTGCCCTCGGGCCGCGGGCACGCCCGCAGGCACGCCTCGCGCGCCGTCTTGGCCTCGGCCTCGCAGGCGTCCTCGCCACCGCCGCGCTCGCGACAGGCCTTGTAGACCCGCTCGAACTCGGCCTGGCACTTCTGCTCGCAGCCCGGGACGGCCGTCGCCCGCGTGCAGCCCTTGACGCAGGTCTCCAGGGCGGCCTTGGACTCGGCGTGACAGTCCTCTTCGCTGCCGCCACGCTCGCGGCAGGCCTTGAAGACCTCCTCGGCGTGCGCCTTGCAGCGCTGCTCGCAGCTCGGTGCGGCCGGCTGGGGCGTCTTCGTCGCCTCGCGCGGCGGGCAGGCGTGCAGGCAGGCGTCGCGGGCGACCTTGGCCTCGGCCTCGCAGGCGTCCGGCCCGCCGCCGCGCTCGATGCACGCCCGGTAGACCTTCTCGAACTCGGCCTGGCACTTCTGCTCACAGTTGGGCCCGCGGGTCGCCTCCGGCCGCGGGCACGCCTTGAGGCACGCTTCCTTCACCAGCTTGGCCTCGGCGTGGCACGCGTCCGGCCCGCCGCCGCGGTCGATGCAGGCCTGGTAGGCCTTCTCGAACTCGGCTTGGCACTTCTGCTCGCAGCCGGGGACCGCCGTCGCCCGCGCGCAGCCCTTCACGCACGTCTCGAGGGCGGCCTTGGACTCGGCGTGACAATCCTCTTCGCTGCCGCCGCGCTCGCGGCAGGCCTTGAAGACCTCCTCGGCGTGGGTGGTGCAGCGCTGCTCGCAGCTCGGCGCGGCCGGCTGGGGCGTCTTCGTCGCGTCGCGGCGCGGGCAGGCGTGGAGGCAGGCGTCGCGGGCGACCTTGGCCTCCGCCTCGCACGCGTCGGGCCCGCCGCCGCGGTCGATGCAGGCGCGGTAGACCTTCTCGAACTCCGCCTGGCACTTCTGCTCGCAGCTCGGCTGGGCCGTCGGCCGGCTGCAGCTCTTGAGGCAGCTCTCGAGCGCGGCCTTGGACTCGCGCTGGCACACCTCGACGCTGCGGCCCGTGGCGATGCAGGCCTCGTAGACTTCGTGCGCCCGCGCCTCGCAGCGCGCCTCGCACGTCGGCGTCGGCGACGGAACCGGCGTCGGCTCCTCCTGCCACGGGCTGGCGGCGTGCGTGGGCGCCGGCATCGGCACGGCGAACCCAAGGCCGAACAGCGCGGCGCAGACGACCGCCCAGCGGACGGCGCGGCGGCGGTCCGGGCGCTCGAGGCGCGCTTGGGAATCAGTGCTCACAAGCAGTCCTCCTGAAGCAAATCGACGAACGGTGGGTGGGGGGGGCGGCGAACATCGCTGCCGCCCCATGAAGACGCGGCGGCCCGGTCCCCAGGTACGGCCCGGTGGCGCCCTCACTCCCTAACGCCGGCGGCGGCCAGAACGTCACACCGCGCTGCGCGCCCGCCGTCCGACGCCGCCCACCCCGGCACGTCGCTCGAGGCGCCGACGAACAGGACGCCGCTCCCGGCCGGCCCCCAGGCGAGGGCGAAGATCTCGTAGAAGCCGTCGAAGTGGGCGGCGGCGAGCGTCGCGAGGCCGTCGTCGGAGCGGAACAGGTCGGTGCCGTAGCCGCCGGTGTGCTGGCCGAACGCGAACAGCGCCACGTCGGGGTCGTGCGGGCTGACGAAGACGCGCGTCGCGCCGGTCATCACCGCCGGCCGCGTCCCGCCGCCGTCGTCGGCCACCGCCTGGCCGGCGACGACCCGGGGCTGCCACGTCACCCCGCCGTCCGACGAGCGCCAGATCGAGCGCTGCGACGGGTCGCGCGCCACCCGGTTCACGGCGGCGTAGGCCACGTCGGCGTCGCCCGGCGCGTAGGCGACGTGGACGCCGACGACGGCCACGACCGGCTGCGGCGGCGTGCCGACGCCGTCGGCGCGCAGCGCGGCGTCGACGCGGTCCCAGGTGACGCCATCGTCGGTCGTGCGGATCAGGCCGTCGAGGCCGCCGACCAGCCAGGTGCCCCACCGCCCCGGCGCCGCCGCCGCGGTGTTCACGACGCCGCCGAGCGCCGCGTCGTCGTCGCCGACCGGGCGCGGGTCCCACTTGGCGCCGCGGCCCTCGCGCCGCCACAACCCCTCGCGGCCGACGAAGGTCCAGCGCCACGGGTCGTCGGGCGCGATGGCCCAGGCGACGACGTCGTCGGGCACGGCGTCGACCGCCCAGCTGCCGCCGCCGTCCTCCGACACGGCGATCTGGCGGCCGAAGACGGCGTGGACCACGACGACGTTCGGATCCGACGGCGCGCGGGTCAGGCCGGTGGCCTCGGCGTCCAGCGCCGGCAGGCGGGTCGGCCGCAGCGTGCAGCCGGCGTCGTCCGAGGCGAACACCTCGCCGGCGTGCAGCTCGAGCAGGCGGTCGGCGTCGCGCGGATCGACGTCGACGGCCCAGGTGTAGGCCACCCGCGCCAGCGGCTGCGCGCCGGGCGCCAGCGTCCGGCCGCCATCGCGCGAGAAGCGCAGGCCGCCGCGGTCGCCGCGCGGCTGCGCGCAGCCCGGCACGCCCTTCGGCCGCGGCGTCGGCGAGGCGGTCGGCGTCGCGGTCGGCCCGGTCGTCGGCGAGGCGGTGGTCGTCGCCGTCGGCGGCGGCGCCGTCGCCACCGGGCCGGCCGGCAGCCGGCCGCGCAGCGCGAGCGGAAGGTGGAGGCGCGCCACGATCGGCCCGCCTTGGCCGTGGGCGGGGACGGCCGGCGAGCGGCCGGCGGCGAACGCGACGAGCGCGGCGGCCGCCGCGACCGCCGCGCGGCGCGGGGCGGGGCGTGACGAGGACGGGGGATGGGCGGTCATCGCGGTCTCCGATCGGGCGTGGGGTTCGGCCGGGCAACGATACGACGATCCGGCGGCCGGTGTGACGCGACCGGCCACGCCGCCGCCCGCCGCGTCCGTCAGCCAGGGTATACTCGACGGCCCGGGTCGACGGCGTGGCCGCCGGCCCGCGCCGGGACGCTGGCCGACCTGGAGACCGCGATGCGCCAACCGCACGGGCTCGCGCCCGCTCGACGCCCCCGCCGGCGGCGGCCGCCGACCGGCCGTTGCGTCCGGGCGACGGCCGTCGCGCTGGCCACCCTCGCCGCCCTGGCGGGGCGATCGGCGCCGCCGCGCGCGGCCAGCGCCCAGTCGCCCGTGGTCGCCGCGCCGCCGGACGCCGCGTGGCCCATGCACCCCGCCGACCCGGCGCCCGCCGCGCTCGACCTCGACGCCCCCCGCCACAGCGTCCGCGCCGGCGAGTCGGCGGCGGCCATCGCGATGGCCTACGGCACGACGGTCGCGGCGCTGCGGCGCGCCAACGGCCTCGGGCCGGCGGCGTTCGTCCGCGCCGGCCAGGTGCTGGTGGTGGCCGGGGCCACGCGCCGCCCGGGCGACCCCCCGACGGCGGCGGCCGCGGGCGGCGACGGCGCCGCCGGCGGGCCCGCCGGCGACGGCCGCGGGGCGACCGACGACATCGCCGCCGCGCCGGGACGGCGCATCGTCGTCGACCTGTCCGAGCAGCGGCTCGTGGCGTACGACGGCGGTCGACAAGCCGCGGCGTTCACCGTCTCCACCGGCGCCGCCGACACCCCGACGCCGCAGGGCGCGTTCGCCATCGGCCAGCGGCTGGCCAGCCAGCGCATGACGGGCGTCGGCTACGACCTGCCGGGCGTGCCGTACGTCCAATACTTCTTCGACGACTACGCCCTGCACGGCGCCTACTGGCACCAGTCGTTCGGCGTGCCGGTCAGCCACGGCTGCGTGAACCTGAGCGTCGCCGACGCCGCCTGGCTCTGGTCGTTCGCCGCGATCGGCACGCCGGTCGTCGTCGTCCCGTGACGGTCGGCAGGCGGCGACGCGGCGCGACCGCGGCGGGCGACCGTACCGCCGGCCGGCGCCGTGCGTCTGGACCGTCAACCACGTGCCCGCGGGGAGGGAGTCCGACGATGCCGCTCGCTGTCGATCCACGGCCGCCGCGCCGCCGCCGCACCGGGCCGCGCTGGGCTGCCGGTGTCGCCGTCGCCGCCCTCGCGGCGATCGCCACCGGCGGCGTCGGTCGCCCGGAACCGGCCGCCGCGCGGCCGCTGGCGGCGCCGCCCGCCCCGGTGTGGCCGGCGCCCGACCTGGTGGCCGCGGTGCGCGGCCTGCTGGTGCAGTACTACGGCCAGCGCGCGCCGGCGCTGACGCCGTACTTCCTGCGGGCGCCCGAGTGGGAGATCGACAAGAAGCTCAGCCACAAGGACCCCGACACGCTGTTCGAGTACCACGGCGGCCCCGGCACGGCGTGCCACGCCGCCGTCACGGACGCCGACTTCGCCGCCTGCACCGCCAAGCGGCTGGCGCGCACGTTCGGGCTGGCCACGGCGCCGGGCCAGCCGCTGTTCCACGCCGCCCGCGGCTACTACGCCAACGAGGGCGTGGCGCAGATGGCCGGCTACTACGCCCTCTACCACGCCTTCGTCCTCGACTTCGACGCCCCGCAGGCCGGACCGTACGTCCCGTCGAGCGACCCGGCCGTCCGCGACGCCCGCGGCTACCACGCCCGGATGCTGGCCGCCTACGAGGCCCAGCAGCGCGACGTGATCGTGCGGATGTTCCGCGACACGCGCGGCGACGGGCAGTTCCAGGCCGACCTGACCCGCTCGGCCGGGGCGCTGGCGGTGGGCTACGTGCGGACGGTGCAGGCGGTCGAGGAGCGCCACGCCTGGACCGACGCCCAGACGCGGCGCAATGCGATCCAGGTGGTGGCGGCGCTGCTGCAGCGCACGTGGTGGGAGTGGCAGGCGACGCAGCTCGACGGGCCGCGCACGGCCGGCTTCGCCGATCTCGGCAGCGAGCAGACGTACCAGGACGCCCTGATCTTCGACCCGACCTGGGCCGGGACGCACCGCTTCCAGGTCGACGGCGCCTGGGTCCCGAGCCTGCGGCCGGCCGCCCTCGACAGCGGCGGCTGGAGCGGCCTCTGGTTCGACGCCGACTACGCGATGCCGGGCGAGTGGTGGTGCTACAGCCGCTTCCAGGACGGTACGCCCGAGCGCGCGGCCTGTCTCGAGCACGCCAAGCGCGAGGCGCGCGGCGGCACCCGCTCGCCGATCGGGCACTACTACGGCGTCGGCGACTGCAACGCCCGCAGCGAGACGCCGACCGGGCTGGGCTGCGGCGACACGAACCTGGGCTCGATCGCCGAGGAGTGGCTCTGGACGCACACCGGCGCCCGGATGGCGGCCGCCGTGCTGCGCGCCCTCGAGGCCAGCGGCGACCCCGACGCGCCGCCGGGCGGCCTCGGCGGCCGCACGTACGACGTGCTGGGCCACCGCCTGGGCTACGGCGTGAGCGGCTGGCACGGCGCCGAGCCCTACGACGACGACATGGAGTGGAAGCTCAACCAGGGCGGCGTCGACCGCCCGGTGCGCACGCTCTCGGCCGGGCGGCACGACAACGAGCCGCAGAACGGGCGCTACAGCTTCGGCGAGCAGGACACGACCGCCTACTCGAGCGCGGTCGACGGCGACACCTGGGACGAGGACGGCCAGGAGTACCCGGCCGGCATCGAGAACCACCTGCCGGGGCCCAACTCGCTCTACGGCACGCTGCTGCTGGGCTACGTGCTGAGCGACAAGGCGTCGGCCGGCCCGTCGCCGAGCCTCTACGACGCCTGGCACCGCAACAACGTCGACGAGTTCTCGATGTGGGTCTGGCTGGCGCAGTCGTCCTACTTCCGCTGCGTCGACGTGACCGATCCGGCCGACCCGCGCTGCCTGGCGTTCGACGCCACGAAGTGGCCCCACCCGGCGCCGGCCGTGATCCAGCGCCTGCCGCTGTTCGCCGCCGCCGACGACGCGGCGACGCCGCTGGCCTTCCGCTACCTCTGGCGCGAGCCGCGCCCGGGCCCCGACCCGGCCCTGCCGGCGGCCTTCGTCGCCAGCCCGTCCAACGTCACCGGCTGCCGCGACACCCCCGGCGCGCCGTGGCGCTGGGCCTACGACAAGGACAACCCGGCCGCCCGCGACTACCTGGTGGACGAGGGCGGCTTCGGCGCCTACAACGAGCTGCTCCAGGGCTACGGCGGCCTGATGCGCCTCCTGGCGGCGCGCTACCCGCTCGGACCGCTGGTGCCCGGCGAGCAGCCGGCCTACGACGTCCAGCGCAGCGACGTCATCGCGCCGTGGTACGCCGCGGCCTACGACCAGGTCGCCGGCATCCTCGACCTCTACGCCGACGACTACGGCTACGTCCCCGACATCGAGAACTCGACCTGCCTCGGCGAAGACCCCGGCCCGGCCGGCCGCAGCGTCCTGACCTGGCAGTACGGCACCGGCGACAGCGTCAGCGCCGTCACGATCCGCCGCGCGATGTGGTACAGCGTCGCAGCGACGTGGTACTGGTGGTACGACAGCGGGTGGTTGGATGTGGACAGTGGGGTGTGGTGAGGCGACCTGTTCATTCCGATTGTCAGAGCGGGGAACGAGGCCGAGAATCCCTGAATATGGCAGTCCAGTAGTGCCACTGCCGCTTGTTCCGTCTCCGATGACGGATTAGTCGCTTGTAGGAAGTCGCAGACCAGCGCTCAAAGGAGAGTCGTTGATAAAGAAACGAATACTCATCATCATCGGGCTTGTGTTTGTCAATTCACTGCCAGGGGCAGAGGTTAGTGCGGCGCGCAACGCCCCCTTCTCCCTAGCGATGTATCCGCAGAACATTGTCTTCAGAGATACCACTGGATGGGGAATATCGTCAGCCGTGGTAGCCGAATTCGATAGCACTGAAATTGCAGTTCATGAGAATTATTCGCAGGCAGGCGGACGCACTACCGTTTACTTTCATTACACCAATAGAACGGTGTATGCAAACGGGTGGACACTCTCGTCTAACAACGGAAACGATTGTTTCAAGCTGGTCACTCCGTCTAGAGGAAGGATCACCACAGAAGAAACCGGACTCTGCAATACGGAGTCCAACAAGATTACATCTGCAGTCGTATACCTTAATCAATATTCAATTGAAAGAGATCCGGACTACATTAGCACGCCAACGTGGTTCAAGAACTTCGTATACAGGCATGAAGCGATGCACAGCATTGGATTTAATCACAATGTAGATGTATGGTATGAGTGGGGCGGTGACTGCAGTCCGCAATCTGTCATCAATCGATCGGGGTGCGATAGGTCGGATCGATCTGATACGCTTACGCCCAATGACTATGACTTGATAAATCAGTATTACTAGAGGCAGCGACATCCAACAGAAGGGAGCTACGAGACGTGAACGCCAAGAAGGCACGAACCGTAACGGGACTAGTAGCGGCCTTTGGGCTACTGATACTCCTGTTCTCTCTTAGGAGTCCAGTCTCCTCCCCAGAGGCCGGTCTAGTGACAGACAGCACGAATGAATGGACCTCGATTCAAGAACTTGTCGCCAACAAGGACGCAATAGTCATTGGCGACCCAACGGGCGTTTATACGGAGACGATAATCACTGACCCAACCCCTCCCGGCGGGTGGCCAACGGGCGTACCCACTATGCCGCCTGACGTTGTAGCTAAGCTCCTTCAGTATCAGGCCTCTGAACACGAGATAGTCTCATATCAACCACTCCATCACAACGGCGGTTTGTACATGGGAAAGCACTTTCTGGTGCGGATGATCGGACATCCTAGCGATTACTCATCGACGGAGATATCCGATAGATATCCAGATTCAGAGGGTCAATACCTATTCTTTCTGGCCCAGGAGCAACCCGGTCTATATGGCGTAGTCGCTGGAGGGATGCTTCACGTTGACGGTCAAACAGTCACTTGGCCTGATGGGTCGGCCTTTGATCTTGCGGCTGGAATGTCTACCTCGGAATTCATGGAGGCTGTACAAGATGAGATCGAGGAGCAGTACTGATTGACCTGACACCCTCGACCGCCCAACGGACCATCATCGCGCCGCCAATGACCACCGCCCATCGACGCCGCCATGGTAGACCCGTCCGTCCCACCTTCAAGGGTCCGGCGTCGCAGTCCCCGCGGCGATCCCCGCCGCATCTCCCGCCCCGTCCCCCTCTGCCCCCTTCGCCCCCACCACCCCCACCGCCCCCTCGATCACACACCCATCCCCCCCGTACGCAAGCGTCGGCAGCGCGCGCAGCATCGCCAGCGTCGGGCAGCCCGGCGCGCCCGTGGCCGGGTCGGTCGCGCCGGGGTCCCATAGCGGGCCGGAGGTGGCGATGAAGCCGGCGTCGGCCAGGATGACGACGTGCTTGCCGGCGACCGGCGCCGGGGTCGGCGTTGGGGGCGGGACGGGGGTCGGGCGGCCGGGGGCGGCGGTGGGCGGGGCGGCGGGGCGGCCGAAGAACGGGCCGTAGATGTCGGCTTCGTCGAGGCCGGCGGCGGCGATGCCGACGAGCCAGACGGTGGACGTCAGCGGACCGCTCGGCGCCACGTCGCACAGCGCCGCCGCCGTGCCGGCGTACACGAGGCGGACGACGGCCGCGCTGGGCGTGGCCGCGGTCGGGAAGGCAGCGGCGGCGTGGGCGAGGGCCTGCTCGGGCCAGCGGATCGGGCCGCCGGGCGGCGTCGGCAGCGCCGGCCACGGCGTCCCGGCGGCGACGTCGATGTCGCGGCCGCTCGTCATCGGCGTCGCCGGCGGCAGCGGGCGCGGCGGACCACCGCCGGGGCGCATCCCGATCCACGCCGCCGCGGCCATGACGGCGACGACGGCCAGGGCGACGCGGTCCTCGCGCCGCGGCGCGCGCAGCGCCACGTCAGGGCTTCTGCGACCGCGGCAGGTAGATCGTCGGCGCCTCGACCACCCCGCTGCCGCCGTAGGTCAGCAGGCCGCTGGGCTGGCTGATCCACAGCGTCCCGTCAGCGGCGACCGACAGCGCGCTGATCGGCTCCTGCGGTACGAGCGGGCTGTTGGAGGCCGTGAAGTGGTGCGGCCAGGCGCCGTCCTTGAAGGCCGCCACCTGGCCGTCGCTCGTGCCCAGCCACAGCGTCCCGTCGGCCGCGAAGGCCGCCGCCGACAGCCGGACGAACTCAGCCGAGCCGGCGATGAGCAGTGGGCTGCCCGGCGCCAGGTCGAGCGGCGCGTCCCAGGCCGCGCCGAGCCAGGTGTTGGCCACCAGCTGGTAGGCCAGCGACCGCCCCTCGTGGCGCTCGACCCAGGTGAAGACGACGAGCCGGCCGCCGGCGTCGATCGCCGACGTCGTGGCGTAGCCGGCGTTGCGCGCGTCGCCGCCGGCCTCCTCGATGGACGGCAGCAGCGGGTAGCGGATCGCCGTCGTCGTGTCGGGCAGGACGTAGAGGGCCGTCGGGCTCACCACGTAGACGTCGTCGGCCGCGGCGGCGCCGGCCGCGCGCGACGGGCGGTGCCGCGCGCGCCCCAGCGCGCCCAGCAGCCGCTCAACGAGCGGGCGCAGGCCGCCCTGGGCCGCCGCCAGCGTCGGGGCGCCGCTGGCCGCCCGTCCGTGCACCAGCTGGAGGTCTTCGAGGGCGTACTCGGCCATCTCGGGCAGCGGCACGATGTCGAGGCCGACGCCGGCGCCGCGGTCGAAGTCGAAGGCGCGCACGCCGGCCGCCGGGCAGCCCAGCGGGTTGGCGCAGGCGGTGGTGCCGGCGAACGGCACCCAGGCCGCGCCGGCGCGGTCGAGCAGCGCCCGCTGGTCGTGGCGCAGCGCGCCGCCGGCGCCGGCGACGTCGGTGGCCAGGCGGCGCCAGGCGCGGCCGTCGAAGGCGTGCGCGCCGGCCCAGATCCGGCCGCGGGCGTCGGCGGCGAAGAAGTCGGGCACCACGCCCCGGCCGACGAACTCGGCGTAGCGCTGCTCGATGAGCTGCTCGACCGTGCCCCAGCGCCGCCAGCGCCCCAGCGCGCGCGTCACCACGATGTCGGGCCCGCCGGCCGGGTCCGGCACCCGGGCGAACAGCTCGCCGCCCGGGCCGAAGCGCAGCCGGCGGATGCGCCGCAGCGGCAGCGGCGCGCCGGCGTCGGGCCGCGCGAAGCCGCCCGTTGTCGGGCCCAGCGTGGCCGTGGCGCTCGGGCGGGCCGTAGGCCGCGCCGTCGGCAGCGCGGTGCGCGTCGGGCCGGCGGTGGCGTCGCGGGTCGGCTCGGGCGTCACCGACGGCAGCGGCGGCTCGCCCGTCGCGCTCGGGCCGGCGGTCGGCGACGGCGCGGTCGTGGCGGTGTCGGTCGGCGCCGGCGTGCGGCTCGGCGCCGCGGTCGGCGTGTCGCTCGGCGGCGCGGTCGGCGTGTCGGTCGGGGCCGGCGTGGCCGTCACCTGGCGCTGCCAGCCGACGCACAGGCGCGGCGGCGCCGTGCGCGTGTTCTCGCGGCTGCCGAAGCGGCTCTCGATCGGGTTGTCGACCGTGTTCTCGCTCCACAGCACCAGGCCGTGGTTGGCACGCCGGCCCGCGTGCCAGTCGTCGACGAGGCCGGCGACGTCGATCGCCTTGACGCCGGCCTTGGCGTCGATGCCCGGCGCGGCGTAGCGGCCGCTGTGGGCCGGGCGGTTGAGGAACGTGATCGTCGCCTCGTCCCACGGCGCGTCGGCCGCGTCGACCACCGACTGCAGGACGAACGGCGAGCCGCCCTGCTGGTCGATCAACTCGACCTCGAGCACGCCGGTGACGACCTCGGCGTCGGCCGGGACGACGCCGTCGAGCGCGAACCGGACGTACGACCGCTGGTTGTCCTGGCCGCCGGCGCCGACGAAGAGGTCGGGCTCGGTCCCGTGGTTCACGCCGCGCGTGCCGGGGCTGACCCAAGCGTCGGCGGCGGCGACGACGCAGCGGCTGCCGCGCTCGAAGGCCGCCGCGGTCGGCGTCGCCTGGTCGCGCTCGCGCGGGTCGAGCACCAGGCCGGCCACCGCGGCGTCCTCGAGGCCGGCCGTGGCGGCCAGGACCTGGGGCTTGGCGGGGCTGGCGTCGAGCCACGCCACGCTGTGCAGGTTGGCGGCGGTGCCGGCGAACAGGAGCTCGCCGGGTTCGCCGCTGCGGCCGCCGTCCAGCGCGTCGCCGTCGCTCGTCAGGCTCAGCACCGGCGCCGCGAAGCGCAGGACGTGCAGCGGCGCCGGGGCGGTCGGCTTGCCCACGTCCCAGAGGATCACGGCCCCGACCGTCGGCCCGTTGAGGCCGCCGCCGACGAAGGCCCACGGCCGGCCGCGCCCGGCCGCCAGCCGCAGGCGCGGCGCGTCGAGCGTGGCGCCCTGGGGATAGCCGTCGGCGCCCACCAGGCGCGGCTCCTTGGGTCGCCGGACGTCGGCGATGCCCAGGCCCCGCTCGCCGGCCACATAGGCCAGCCCGTCGCGCAGCGCCACGTCGGCCCCGCCGCGGTCGAGCTCGCCCAGCGCCGCCGCCTTGGCCGGGTCGGCGACGTCCACCGTCCGCAGCCGGCCGTCGCCGAGGAGGACGAGCAGGTCGCCCGACGCCGCCAGCGCCGTCCAGCGGGCGCCGGCCTCGTGGTAGGTGCCCTTGAGGGCCGGGGCGTAGGGATCGTGGATCTCGAAGATCCGCACCCCCAGCGCCGGGTCGAGGGCGTAGAGCCGCGGGCCGTCGACGACGAGCCGCGCCGCCTCGAACCGCGGCGTGTCGAGCACTTGGAACGGGAACGGCACCTTCGGATCGCGCACGTCGAAGATCCCGAGCCCCTTCGCGCCCGCCGCCACGTAGACGACGTTGCCGCTGGCCGCCACCGCCACGCTGGGCACCACGCGCTGCGACGACCCGATGGACGCCGGCGCCGCGGGCGACGCGAAGTCGACGACGTGCAGCCCGGCGTCGCCGGCCGCGGCGTACAGCAGCGGCAGCGGCGCGGCGGCGCCCGGCCGGCCGCTGGGCAGCCGCCCGACGGCCAGCGCCGCCAGGACGGTCGCGGCGGCGCCGACGAGCGCCGCCGACAGCGGCGCGGGGCGGGCGAGGCGGCGGGGCGGGCTCGACATCGGCGGACCTCGCGGGGCGCGGCCGGGAACGTCCACCGGCCGGGGCTGACGACTGAGACGCAGCCGCGCCGCGGCGCGATACGGCGCCGTCGCCGCGGCCGGACGGCCGCGATCGGCACCGCGGCCCGATGGTATGATCGCACAACCGCCGCGCCCACGCGCCGGCGCGCCGCACGGAGCCGCCCGGATGCCGATCGACCGCGCCGCCGCTCGGGCCACGCTGCGCTGGGCCGCCGCGCCGCTCGCTTTCGCCGCGGTGTGGGCGCTGCCGTTCGGGCTGCCGGGCGAGCAGCGCGCCGTGGCGGCGGTGTTCGCCTTCGCCGTCGCCGGCTGGGTGGCCGAGGCGCTGCCGTTGCCGGTCACGGCGCTCGTCGCCGCCGGGCTGCTGGTGGTGCTGGGGCGCGACGAGAAGACGGTCTTCGCCGCGTTCGGCGACCCGATCATCCCGCTGTTCATCGGCAGCTTCCTGCTGGCGCGGGCGATCGAGACGACGCGCCTGGGCCAGCGGATCGCCTGGCGGCTGCTGGCCATGCCGGCGACCGGACGCTCGCCGTCGCGCAGCGTGCTGGCGCTGGGCGTCGTGGCCTGCGGCGTGTCGCTCGTGGCGTCGAACACCGCCACCACGGCCATGCTGCTGCCGATCGGCCTCGGCGTCGTCGGCGCGCTGGGGGGCGGGTCGCGCGGCCATCCGGTGGCGCTGGCGACGCTGCTCATGCTGACCTGGGGCTCGAGCGTGGCCGTCGGGGTGCCGGTCGGGACGCCGCCGAACCTCATCGGCCTGGCCACCCTCGAGCAAGCCACCGGGCAGCGGATCGGCTTCGCCGCCTGGGCGGCGTTCGGGCTGCCGATCACGACCGTCATGCTGGCCGCGTCGTGGGCGGTGCTGCGCTGGCGTTACGGGCTGTCGGACGCGCCGGCCGCGCGCCCGGCATCGGCTGCCGCGTCCGACGCGGCCGCGCCCGCCGGGCCGGCGCTGGCGGCGGCGCGCCTGCCGAGCTCGGGCCGCTGTCGCCCGCCGAGCGGAGCACGCTGGCGGTGTTCGCCTTGGCGCTGGCCGCCTGGCTGGCGCCCGACGTCGCCGCCGCCGCCCTCGGCGCCGACCACCCGGCGGCGGCCCGGCTCGCGGCGCGGCTGCCGCTGTCGGTGGGCGCGCTGGCGGCGGCGGCGGCGCTGTTCGTCGCCCCGGCCGCCCGCCGGCCGTACCGCGCCGTGCTCAGCTGGTCCGACGCGGCCCGCATCGACTGGGGCACGATCCTGCTGTTCGGCGGCGGCATCGCCCTGGGCCGGGCGATGGACGACAGCGGGCTGGCGGCGACGATCGGCGCCGCGGCGGCGCGCGCGCTGGGGGCGGACGGGGTGTGGTCGATCACGGCGCTGGCGATCGGCGTCGCCATCGTGCTCAGCGAGATCGCCAGCAACACCGCCTCGGCCAGCATTATGACCCCGGTGGCGCTCGGCCTGGCCGAGGCGGCCGGCGTCTCGCCGGTGGCCCCGGTCCTCGGCGCGGCGCTGGGCGCCAGCCTGGGCTTCATGATGCCGGTCAGCACGCCGCCCAACGCCATCGTCTACGGCTCGGGGCTGGTCCCGCCGCGCGAGATGCTGCGCGCCGGGCTGGTGATCGACGTCATCGGCTTCGCCGTGACGTGGGCCGGGCTGCGGATCGTGCTGCCCCTGCTGGGGTTGGCCTGACCACCGGGCGCCGTCGGGGGCGTGATATCATCGCCCGCCGTCGCGCCGGTCATCGTCCGCCGCGCGCTGCGCCCCAGGAGACGCGCCATGTCGTTCCCGTCCGACCTCGCCATCGCCCAGGCCGCCCGGCTGCGCCCGATCGGCGACGTCGCCGCCGCCATGGGCCTCGGCGCCGACGACATCGCCCCCTACGGCCGCGCGATGGCCAAGATCGAACTGGCGGCGATCGGCCGGCTGGCCAGCCGGCCGCCGGCCAAGGTGGTCCTGGTCACGGCGATCACCCCGACGCCGCTGGGCGAGGGCAAGACGACGACGACGGTCGGCCTGGCGCAGGCGCTGAACCGCCTCGGCCGGCCGACGACGCTGGCGATCCGGCAGCCGTCGCAGGGCCCGACGTTCGGCATCAAGGGCGGCGCGGCCGGCGGCGGCTACAGCCAGGTGGTCCCGATGGCGCAGATCAACCTGCACCTCACCGGCGACATCCACGCCGTCGTGGCCGCCAACAACCTCCTGGCGGCGATGATCGACAACCACCTCTATCACGGCAACGCCCTGCAGATCGACCCCTACAGCATCACCTGGCGCCGCGTCCTCGACGTCAGCGACCGCACGCTGCGCAACATCACGATCGGCCTGGGCGCCAAGGGCGACGGCCCGCCGCGCCAGACCGGCTTCGACATCGCCGTCGCCAGCGAGGTCATGGCGATCCTGGCCCTGGCCAACGGCCTGGCCGACCTCCGGGCGCGCATGGCGCGCATCGTCGTGGCCCAGACCACCGACGGCCGGCCGGTGACGGCCGAGGACCTCGGCGCGGCGGGGGCGATGACGGCGCTCCTGGTCGACGCGATCCAACCCAACCTGGTCCAGACGCTGGAGGGCGGCCCGGCCCTCGTCCACGCCGGCCCGTTCGCCAACATCGCCCACGGCAACAGCTCGGTCATGGCCGACCTCGTCGGGACGCGCACCGGCGACTTCTTCGTGACCGAGGCCGGGTTCGGCGCCGACATCGGGGCCGAGAAGTTCTTCAACATCAAGTGCCGCGCCAGCGGCCTGCGGCCCGATGCGGCGGTCATCGTGACGACGGTGCGGGCGATGAAGCTGCACTCGGGCGGCTACCGCGTCGTGCCGGGCAAGCCGCTGCCGGAGGCGATGCTCGCCGAGAACCCCGGCGACGTCCGGGCCGGCGCCGGCAACCTGGCCAAGCAGATCGACAACGTCCAGCGCCACGGCGTCACGCCGGTGGTCTGCATCAACCGCTTCGCCACCGACCACGACAGCGAGGTCGCCGCGATCGCCGAGGTGGCCGCGGCGGCCGGCTGCCGGGCCGCCGAGAGCACCCACTTCGCCCACGGCGGCGCCGGCGCCGAGGCGCTGGCGCGGGCGGTGATCGAGGCGGCCGAGGAGCCGAGCCAGTTCCGCTTCCTCTACGACCTCGAGCAGCCGATCAAGGCCAAGATCGAGGCCATCGCCACCGCGATCTACGGCGCCGACGGCGTGACGTACGAGGCGGCGGCCGACGCCCAGATCCGGCGCTTCGAGGCCGCCGGCTACGGCGCGCTGCCGATCTGCATGGCCAAGACCCACCTCAGCCTGACCGACGACCCGAAGCGCCTCGGCGCGCCGCGCGGCTTCACGGTGCGGGTGCGCGAGGTCCGGGCGTCGATCGGCGCCGGCTTCATCTACCCGCTGCTGGGCGAGATGCGCACGATGCCCGGCCTGCCGAGCCACCCCGCCGCCGAGCGCGTCGACATCGACCCCGAGACGGGCGAGGTGACGGGGCTGTCGTAGCGGGCGGCCGCGCGGGCGGGCGCGACGACGCGTCGCCCGGCGCCGCGTCGCGCGGCAAAGGACGGCTAGCGCTCGCCGGCCGCCGCGCCGAGCCAGCGCGCGCGCTCGCGCCGGACGTACGGCGGCGCCAGCACCCGCCCGCCGACCACGCCCGGCGCCACCCAGGCCAGCCACTGCCACGCCGGCGGCAGCGCCAGGCCCGCCAGCTGGACGGCGAACGCCGTGCACAGCGCGATGTAGGCGCCGACGACGCGCGACATGTGGCGGTCGAGCCAGGCGTGCGGCGGCACCTCGGCGGCCAGCCCGACGCGTACGTCGGCGCGCGCCATCGCCCCGACCACGGCGCCGAACGCCGCCGACACGCCGCCGAAGACGAGCCGTCCGGCGAGATCGACGGGTCCGCCCGGCAACGCGCCCAGGAGCAGGGCGATCGCGACGCCCCACAGTACGGCGCCGGCCAGCAGGCCCAGGTAGCCGAGCGCGGCGTCGAGCGGCTGCGGTCGGCCCGCCGAGCGCCAGCGCACCGCCCGCCACGCCGTGGCGGCGTTGTAGGCGCTGAAGGCCGTCACCCCGGCCAGGAACGGGTTGAACCGCCACGCCAGCAGCGCCGCGCCCGAGGCGCACGTGACCAGCATCAGCCCGACGAAGCCGACGCCGAGCCGGCGGTGCCGCCGATCGCCCTTGCGGCGCGCGAACAGCACCGGCCCCAACGCGAGCGCGGCCGCGCCGGTGCCGACGTGGAGCAGGACGAGCGCCCAGCGCAGGTCGAGCGGCGGCCAGGTGGCGGGGTCGAGCGGCATCGGGGACTCCTGTGGGGCGGGGGGCGGGCGACGCCAGCGCCCGCGGCGCCGGACGCGCCGGGCCTAGGCGGCGTCGTCGGCGCGGCGGGCGAGCGGCCGCGCCAGCTCGACGGCCACGGCCCAGGTGACGACCACCACGACGGCGTAGGCGAGCGTGATCCCCGGCGCGCCGAGCGGGTGGCTCACCAGCCGGTAGACGACGGCGTCGAAGCCCGCCAGCGACGCCAGCGCGACGGCGTGGTCGGGCCGCAGCAGCGAGAGCGCCACCAGCGGACCGCCGACGGCCGCCGGCCAGCGCCGCAGCGCCGCGGCGGCCTGCCGCAGCGCGGTCAGGACGGGCTGACCGAAGCCGACCGCGCTGGCCAGCCAGAGCGCGTGCAGCGGGCCGACGGCGACGCCGGCCACCACCTGGTAGACCGACTGGACCTGCTGGACGCCGGCCCAGCCGGCGCTGTCCGGACCGAACGCGCCGCGCTGCACCGCCAGCCCGCCGGCGATGGCGAAGCCCGGCAGCGCGACGGCCAAGAACACCGCCTCGACGACGAGCGCCCGGCCCAGCGCCGCCGCCCATCCGCCCCCGGTCCGCTCGATCCCGCCCGCCGCCGTCGGGTGGGCGGGCGCGGCCGAACCGACCCGCGCCAGGCACGGCGCCACGACGGCGGCCGCGACGGCCAGCGCCGCCGCGCCGACCGCCACCGAGAGCGCCGCCGAGAGGTGGTAGGCCGGCGACGCGAAGTACGCCGCCGTCGGCGCCTCGGGCGGGCACCACGGCAGCGCGGCGAGGCGGCAGGCGGCGGGGACGGCGCGGTGGGCGTGCAGCAGCGCGACGGCCGCGACGGCCGCCGGCAGGCACCGGCCCAGCGCCGCCAGCGCCGCGCCGAGGGCGGCCCGCGGCGGCGCGCTGGTCGGGCCGACGGCCGGGCCGGGGGTCGGGAGGGCGTTCGGGTTTGGTTCCATCGGCCGTGGCGCGCTCGCGGTGGGGTGGCGGATCGCGCCGCCCGCCGCGGGGGCGCGGCGGCGTCGCGGATCGGCGGCTACAATACCACGCCATGCCCAAGACCTCGTCGGCTGACGGCGGCGACGCCGCGGACCCGGCCGCCACGTTCTTCGTCCACGTCTACGCCGTCGTGCGCCAGGTGCCGCCGGGGCGCGTCACCACATACGGCGCCGTGGCGCGGATGCTCGGCCAGCCGCGGGGCGCGCGGGCCGTGGGCTACGCGCTGAACGCCCTCGAGGGCCGTCGGGACGACGGCGAGGCGGTCGATGTCCCGTGGCAGCGCGTCGTCAACGCGGCGGGGCGGATCTCGATCGTCCACCGCGCGCTCGGGGCGGCCGAGCAGGCTCAGCGGCTGCGCGCCGAGGGCGTCGCCGTCGACGACGACCTCCGCATCGACCTCGACCGCTACCTCTGGGACGGCCTCGACGCCCCCGAGGTCGCCGCGCTCATCGGCCGTCGCTGAGCCGCTCGGGCGGCGCGTCGCGGACCGGCTCGAGGTCGACCACGACCGCGCCGTCGGCGATCGGGGCGCCCGCGACGATGCGTCCGCCGTCGACGACCCGGGCGCCGTCCGGTGCGCCGCCCGGCCACGGCCCGTCGCGGCGGACGTGGTTCGCCCACCACCAGCCGATCGTCAGCAGCGGCAGGAACTGCGTCCCGGGCACGAGCGCCTCGAGCAGCGACGCGCCGCGCAGCGGCTTGAGCGCCGTCCGGTTGCTCACGAACCACGCCAGCGGCGCGCCGAACAGGTCGAGGCCGAGGTCGATGGCGTCGATCGCCAGCGGCAGCGCCAGCGGCACCGAGCGCAGCGCCCGCAGCCCGTCGTCGTCGAGCCGGACGGTGACGCGGCGGACCATCCGCACCACCACCCACAACCAGAGCGCCAGCAGCGCCAGCACCAGCGCCAAATAGGTGCCCAGCAGGCCCAGCAGCGTCCGCACGAACGCGCTGCCGCCGTCGACGGCCTGGGCCGCGTGCGCCGCGATCACGGCGCACCCCGCGCCGGCGCCTCGGGTCGCGCCGCCAGCAGCCCCGCCAGCAGCGCCGGCAGCACTTCGGCCGCGCGGCCGCGCACGACGTGGTGCGCCAGGTGCGACAGCGGCGTCGGGGCCGGGTTGACCTCGACCACGACGGCGCCGCGCTCGAGCGCCACGAGCGGGAAGCGCGCCACCGGCTCGACGAGCCCCGAGGTGCCGATGACGAGGAGCGCGTCGCAGGCGCGCAGCGCGGCCAGGGCGCGCCCGACGGCCGCCATCGGCAGCGCCTCGCCGAACCAGACCACGGCCGGCCGCAGCCGCCCGCCGCAGGCCGCGCAGCGGGGCGGCGGCGCCCCGCCGTCGTCGTGGTCGTCGGCCCGGCCGGCGTCGGCGCCGCAGTCGAAGCACCGCGCGGCGAAGATGTCGCCGTGGACGGCGACGACGTTGCGGCTGCCCGCGGTGCCGTGGAGGCCGTCGATGTTCTGGGTCACGACGCAGACGTCGCCGCCGGCCGCCGCCAGCCGCGCCTCGAGCGCCGCCAGCGCCCGGTGGCCGGCGTGGGGCCGGGCGCCGGCCATCGCCCGCCGCCGCTGCGCATACCACCGCCACACCCGCGCCGGATCGCGCGCGAACGCCCGCGGGGTCGCATGCGTCTCGGGATCGAACGTCGCCCAGAGCCCGCCGGCATCGCGGAACGTCGCCACGCCGCTATCGGCCGACATCCCGGCCCCGGTCAGCGCCACCACCCGGCGCGCGCCGGCCAGCGCCTGGGCGGCGGCGAGGGCCGCGGCGTCGAGTCCGGCAACGACCGCCTCCCCGGCCGATTCGATGGGGGCGGCGGCGTCGTCTTCGGCGCCGGCGGCGGATCGCGTCCGGGCGGCGGGGCGCGTCGTCGGGTGCGGCATGGCGGGCAGTATAGCCACGGCCGGCGCGCCCGGCCGCGGTCGACGCCGCCGCCCGATCCCGCCCGTCGGCGCGCCGGGCCGAATCCGCTACACTGTCGCCGCCCGCCCGCACGCCCGGAGCCACACGACCGCGCATGACCCGCCGCCTCGCCCGACCGCCCGCCGCGCTGGCCCTGGCCGCGCTCTGCGCCATGGCCGCCCTGCGCGCCGCGGCCGACCGCCCGGCGCCGGCCGCCGGCCAGGCGTTCGGTGGCTGGGGGCACGTCGCGACGTCGCACCTGCCGCCGCTGCCGATGGCGCCGATCGACCTCGCCCTCGACCGCGACGGCGCGCTCTTGGTGGCCGACGGCGACAACCGCGCGGTGACGGTCTTCCCGGACGGCGCCGTCGAGCCGGTCGCGTGGTGGCAGGCGCCCGACGAGATCGACCGGCTCACGCCGCGGCCCGACCTGGCCTCGGTGCGGCTGCCCTACGCCGTCGCCGCCGACCCGCGGCCGGGCGACGGCCGGCGCTATGTGCTCTGGGGCGAGGTGTTCGCCGCCAGCGACAGCCTGGGCGAGGGCGTCACGGTCTACTACCTCGAGTCGCGGCTGCCCGACGGGCGGCGCGAGTCGGTGGTCCGCGTCGAGACGTTCGAGCAGGCCCGCGGCGACCTCGGCGCGGCGGTCGACCTGGCCGTCCACCCCGTCGTCGGCAGCGTCGTCGCCACGCTCGGCGGCACGGCGCTGGCGGTGGACCGCGCCACGGGCCGGACGCTGCGGCTGGCCAAGATCGGCCGCGACGGCGAGCTCACCCGGTTCGCCGTCGGCCCCGGCGGCGACCTCGTGGCCGCCTCGCCCTGGACCGGGCTCGTCGTCCGGTTCAGCGCCCAAGGCGACGTCCGGGCGACGTACGACGTCGGCAGCGGCGGCTACACGCCGCTGGCGGTGGCCGTCGACGCCGGCGACACCGTCTACGCCCTGGTCCGCCCGACGGACGCCCCCGGCCCCGACCCGGCGCTGCTCGTGGCGTTCGACGGCGGCGGCCGGCCGAACGTGCTCTGGACGGCGCGCGCCCTCGGCGCCCCGACCCCGGCCGGCGGCTGGCCGTTCGCCCTGGCCATGGCCGATGCCGGCCCGGCGGCCGGCTGGGCGGTCACCACGGCGGGCGTCGGACCCGGCGCCCGGCTGCGGATTCAGGGGCGCGCCGCCGGCGGCGTGAGCCGGCCGGCGCTGCTGGGCGCTTCCGCCCGCCCCGGCTGGTCGCCGCGGCTGGGCGGCGACGACTGGGGGGCCGGGCTGGCCCTGGCCAGCCCGCCCGGCGAAGCCGCCGGCGGCGCCGCCGTCGCCGCCCTCGACCTGCGCGGCGAGCGGGTCGTGGCCTTCGACGCCGACGGCCGGTTCGTCGGAGCCCGCCGCGTCCCGAGCACGACGCTCGACATCGCCCTGGCCGAGGGCGGCGAGCTCTTCCTGACGACCGCCGACGGCGCCGTGGAGCGCCGCGGCGCCGTGTGGGGCGATGTCGGCGACCACGACCCGCCGCCGCTGTGGCGCCGCCCGCTCGACCTGGCGCTGGGCGGCCGGCTGGCGGCCGGGCCGCGGCTCGTCGTCACCCAGCCGCGCCGCCGCGAGGCCGCGGTGCTCGACGGCGCCACCGGCGACGAGGTCGGCCGGATCCGGCTGGCCGACCGGCTCGGCCTCTGGCCCGCCGACGTCGCCGCCGTCGGCGCCGGCGCCGCGTTCCCGGCCGGCCTCTTCGTCACCGCCGACCTCGTCGGCGCCGAAGCCCAGGCCTGGAGCCCGATCGCGCCGGGCCCGCTGCGCGCCCGGTGGCCGATCGGGCTGCTGGCCGGGCCGCGGCGCCTGGCGGCGGCCACGGTCGGCGACGGCGCCGCGGCCGCGACGTGGCTGGCGGGGCTGCTCGTCGACGGCTCGGTCGAGGTCCACGCCGTCACCGAGCGCGACGACCGGCTGGTGGCGCGCTTCGAGCCGCGCCTGAGCGACGGCAGCCCCGTCAGCGCCGACGATGTGGCGCTCGACCGCGACGGCGCCGTCTGGCTGTCCGATCGCCGCCGCGCGGCGCTGCACCGCTTCGCCGCCGGCGTCCCGCCCACCCCTCCACCCTGGACGCCCGGCCCGTCGCCGACGCCGACGGCCACGCCCACCGCCTCGGCCGGCGGCTGCCGCGTCACCGGCAACAAGGTGGCCGGCCCGCCGCGCATCGTGCTCGGCGCGACGGCGCGCGTGACGCTGACGCTCTCCGCCGCCTGCCCCGACTCGGCCCGCCTGGCCGGGGCGGATGTGATCTTGGCGGTGGACCGTTCCGGCTCCATGGCCGGCGCCAAGCTGGCGGCGGCCGTGGCGGCGGCGCGGTCGTTCGCCGAGCTGCTCGACGTCCGGCACCACCGGCTGGGCCTGGTGGCGTTCGAGACGACGGCGGCGCTGGTCCAGCCGCTGTCGAGCGACGTCGTGCCGACGATCGACGCCCTGGCGCAGCTCACCCCCATCGGCTCGACGAACCTGGCGGCGGCGATCGAGGCCGCCGCCGGCCACTTCGCCGCCGCCGGCCGGCCCGAGGCGCTGCCGGTCGTCGTCCTGCTGACCGACGGCCGGCAGAACGGGCCCGGCGACCCGGTCCTGGCCGCCGACGCCGCCCGCGCCGCCGGCGTCCAGCTCTACACGATCGGCCTCGGCGCCGACGTCCTGCGGCCGGCGCTCGTGGCGATCGCCGGGCGGCAGGACCGCTACTTCGAGGCGCCGACGCCCGAGGACCTCTACCCGGTGTACGGCGAGATCCTGCGCACCGTCACCCGCAGCCTGGCCGGCAACCTGGTGATCGACGACGCGATGGACCCCGACGTCGAGCTGGTGCCCGGCTCGGCCGCCCCGGCCGGCCGCGAGGACGGCGTCCGCGCCCTGCAGTGGGGCCGGACGCTGTTGCCCTCCAGCGGCATCACGCTCACCTACGCCGTCCGCCCGCTGCGCACCGGCCGGCTGGCCACGAACCGCCACGCCGAGGCGCGCTTCGCCGACGGCGACGGCGCCCAGCGGACGTTCGTCTTCCCGGCGCCCCAGATCGAGGTGGTGGCCCCGACCGCGACGGCCACGCCCACCGCCACGCCGACGCCGCGGCCGGCCTACCTGCCGTCGGTGCTGCGACTCGTCTGCGTCCCGGGCGCGCGCCGCAACGACGTCGTCGTCGTCATCGACACCTCGGGCAGCATGGCCGGCGCCAAGCTGGCCGGCGCCCAGGCGGCGGCGCGGTCGTTCGTCGGCCTCCTGACGGCCGCGGGCGACCAAGCGGCGATCCTCGGCTTCGCCGACCAGCCGGTGACGGCGGCCGGCCTGACATCGGACCGCGCCGCGCTCGAGGCGGCCATCGACGGCCTGGCCACCTCGCCCGGCACCCGCATCGACCGCGCGCTGCGGGCCGCCGCCGGCGAGCTGGCCGGCAGCCCGCAGCGACGCCCCGGCAGCCGCGGCGTCGTCGTGCTGCTCTCGGACGGCACCCAGAACGGGCCGGTCGAGCCGGTGCACGAGGTGGCGGCCGCCCTCAAGGCCGCCGGGACGGCCGTCTTCGCCATCGGCCTCGGCGCCGACGCCGACGCGGCGCTGCTCGCCGCCATCGCCGACCCCGGCGGCTACCGCGCCGCCGCCGACCCGGACGCGCTCGAGGCCGTCTACCGCGCGCTGGCGGCCGAGGTCGGCTGCCGCTAGGCGCGCCGCCGCGCTCGAGGCCCCGCGCGACGTTGCCGTCCGGGCCGAGCCAAGGCACCATTGCCGCCGCGCCGGCGGAGGGAACGACGGCCGGCGCACGCGTGTCGAACAACGGGGCGCGGACGGGCGCGACGGCGACACAGGCAGGAGGGCGGGGGCGATGGCACGGCGGCACGATCGACGGATGGGGCGGTGGCTGGCGCTGGCGGTCGGCGCCGGGATGGTGGCGGCGCTGGCGGCGACCGGGCGGACGGGGGCGACGCGGGCGCAGACGACGCCGGCGGCGCGGCTGTTCCTGCCGCTGGTCTGGCGCGCCGCCGATCGCGCCGCGCTGCCGAGCGCGCCGACGGCGCGGCCCGCGACGGCCGTCCCGCCGACCGTCGCGCCCACCAGCCCGCCGCCCGCGTCGCCCACCGCAGCGCCCACGGACGAACCGGCCGCCACGCCGACCGCGGGGGCCACGGCCACCCCGACGCGCGGCCTGCTGGCCACCGAGGCGCCCAGCGCCACGCCGCTGCCGACCGCCACGCCGACCGCGTCGCCGACGTCGGACGGCCGGGTGTGCCGCGAGCTGCTGACGAACGGCGACTTCGAGAAGGGCCCGGCCGAGTGGGACCTCGAATCGGGCTTCCGGGCCCGGACGCTGTCGCAGATCATCCGCAAGCCCGAGGCCGGCACGATCCCGCGCCCGACCTGGGGCGCCTACTTCGCCGGCCTGGGCGGCGGCGCCGACGACGTCGTCGAGTCCATCACCCACCCCGGCCGGCCGCTGCGCTTGCTCTCGACGTTGCAGGCGGCCCGGATCATCTCGGCCTCGCTCAGCCTCGACTTCACGATGCTGACCGAGGAGGTCCCGAACCGCCGCCCGGACGACACGCTGCAGCCGTTCTTCGTCAACCAGGACGGCGTCGAGGAGGCCGTCGCCGGCATCGTGCTGAGCGAGGAGTCGGTGCCGGTCAACCCGCCGGCGACCTGGAAGCGCTTCAGCGCCGACGTCACCCGGCACGTGGTGGTCCGCCCCGGCTGGGAGCGCTTCCAGCTGCGCATCAAGAGCCGGATGAGCGCCACGGTGCCCACCTGGCACTTCATCGACGAGATCGCGCTCATCGTCTGCGAGCGGGGGCCCATGCCCTAGGCGGTCCCCCGCATCGCCGCCCGTCGCCGCGCCCGACCGCCCTCACGGCGCCCCGACGAGGGCGACGACGTCGTCGGCGCAGCCCCAGCTCAGCGTCACGCCGGCGCCGCCGTGCCCATAGCAGTGCACCAGCCGACCGCGGCCGACCGCCTCAGCCGCCAGCCGGACGGCGTCGCGGCCCGGCCGCAGGCCCACGGCGTGCGACAGCACCGCCGCGCCCGCCAGCGCCGGCTCGATCGCCGCGCAGCGCGCCACGATGGCCGCCGCCGTGTCGGCGTCCACGGCCAGGTCGTCGCGGCCGACCTGGGCCGTGCCGCCCAGCACGGTGCAATCGGGCCGCGGGATGATGTAGGTGACGGGCTGCGGCGGCTGGGTGGCCTGGACGAAGCGCGCCACCCGGCCCGGCGCCACGCGCACGATCTGGCCGCGGATCGGGTAGAGGCCGTCGTCGCCGACGAGCGTCCGGGCGCCGAGGCCGGTCGCGTTCACGACGACCGCGCCGCGGTCGAGCGCGGCGGCCAGGTCGCGCGGCGTGACCTCGGCGGTGGCGAAGCGCGCGCCGGCGGCGGCGGCGCGGGCGCGCAGCCACGCCAGATAGGCCGGCATGGCCACGACGGGCGCGCGGAAGGCGAGGCCGTGGGCGAACGGCGCCGGGACGTCGGGCGGCGCCAGGCGGCGCAGGCCGTCGACGTCGGCGTGCCAGGCTTCGTCGGGCAGCGGACCGTGGCCGAGCTCGACGCCGTCGACCATCCGCACCCCGGCGGCCGGCGCGCGCGCGGCCAGGTCGCGCAGCACGGCGTAGCCGCGGCGCGCCCAGCGGGCGACGGCGTCGGGCGGGCCGGCCCGGAACGGATACCAGACGGCGGCGGCGACGTCGGAGGTCGTGTCGGGCGAGTAGGCCCGGGCGACGACGGCGACCGGCCAGCCCGCCTCGGCCAAACGCAGCGCCGCCGTCAGGCCGATCACCCCGCCGCCGACGACCGTCACCGCCCCGGCTTCGAACATCGCCCGCCTCCCGAAGCGACGCGGATCGGGCCCGCGCCGCGGCATCGTAGCACGGCGCCGGCCCGACTTGGCGGCCCCGGCGACCGTGCTATCCTTCGGCCCCGCGCCGGCAGTCCGCCGGCGGCGCCCACGGGAGAGACTCGGGTGAGCGAGATCACGGCACGCGGCTACGCCCACCCCGACAAGCTCGTCGACACGGCGTGGGTGGCGGACCATCGGTCCGACCCGGCGGTGCGCATCGTCGAGTCGAACGAGGACCCGCTGCTCTACCCGTCGGGCCACATCCCCGGCGCCGTCGAGGTCGACTGGACGCGCGACCTCAACGACCCGCTGCGGCGCGACTACCTGGACGCCGAGGGCTTCCGCCAGCTCATGGGCCGCAACGGCATCGGGCCCGACACGCGCGTCGTGCTCTACGGCGACCGCAACAACTGGTGGGCGGCCTACGCGCTGTGGGTCTTCGAGCTCTTCGGCCACACGAACGCCTGCCTGATGGACGGCGGCCGCCAGAAGTGGGTGGCCGAAGGCCGGCCGCTGACGCTCGACGTCCCCAGTTACCCGGCCGTCGACTACCCGCGGCCGGCGCGCGACGACGCGACGAACCGCGCCTTTCGCGACGTCGTGGCGGCCCACGTCGCGGCCGGCCGGCGGCTCATCGATGTCCGCAGCCCCGAGGAGTACCGCGGCGAGCGGCTCCACATGCCCGAGTTCCCGAACGAGGGCGCGCTGCGCGGCGGCCACATCCCCGGCGCGGCGAACATCCCGTGGGCGCGGGCCATCGACCCGGCCAGCGCCACGTTCCTGGGCGCCGGCGACCTGCGCGCCCTCTACGAGCAAGCCCACGGCTTCGCGCCCGCGGACGACGTGATCACGTACTGCCGCATCGGCGAGCGGTCGAGCCACACCTGGTTCGTGCTGAAGTACCTGCTGGGCTACCCGAACGTCCGCAACTACGACGGCAGCTGGACGGAGTGGGGCAACCTCGTCGGCGCGCCGGTGGAGCGCTAGCATGGCGATCCCGCCGCGCCTGGCCGCGGCGATCGACGCCCTCGATCTGGCCGAGGACCGCGCGGCGCGGATCCAGATGCTCATCGATCTGGCCAAGCGCTACCGCGAGGTGCCGCCCGCGATCGCCCAGCGCCCGTTCGACGAGGCGCACCGCGTGCCCGGTTGCGAGTCCGAGGCGTTCGTCTGGGTCGTGCCGGCGCCGGACGGCACCGTCGACCTCGAGTTCGCGGTCGAGAACCCGCAGGGCATCTCGGCCCGCGCCCTGGCCGTCCTGCTGCGCGACGCGCTCTCGGGCCGGCCGGCGGCCGAGGCGGCGGCGCTCGACCCCGAGGTCGTGTACGAGATCTTCGGGCGCGAGCTCTCGATGGGCAAGGCGCTGGGCCTGACCGGGATGGTCGGGTTGACGCGCGCCCTGGCGGCGCGGTCGCTGGCGGCGGCGCCGGCCGGGAGCGCGGCCGGGTGAGCGCGGCGACGCCCGACGGCGGCGAGATCGTCTACCACGAGGCGCGCGACGGCCGGCAGCAGGCCGGCGTCCGCTGCGTCCGCTGCGGCCGCGTCATCAACGTCGAGTGGACCGCCGACGACCTCGCCGACGTCGAGAGCCGCGGCCACGGGCTGCGCCTCGGCCGCTGCGCCGCCTGCTTCGTCGACGACGACGGCGACGACGCGCCGGAAGCCGGCGCGCCCGCCGGCGGCTACATCTACGCCACGCTCGAACCCGGCGGCCGGCTGGCGGCCGGTCCGTCGGAGTACGACCGCTGCGCCGACCTCGAGGTGCTGCTGACCGGCGTGGCGTCGTGCGGCTGCTGCCACGTCTCGATCGTCCACTGCGGCTGGTGCGCCGCGCCGGTGGCGACGCGCCATCCGGCCCTCGACGAGGTCGACGAGCCCGTCGACTGCGGCTACTGCAACCACTGCGACCGCATCGTCTCGGTCGTGCCGGTGTCCGGCGGCCGCGCCGGGCATCGCTTCATCGACCGCGTCGCGTCGCCCGACGAGGTGGCCGACGAGCGCTGGGCGATCTGGCGCGAGCAGACGCTCGACGAAGTCGACGAGGTGGCCACCTGGCAGTCGCTGCTCGACGAGATCCCGGCCAGCGACCTCGAGCTGCTCGAGATCACCGCCGAGCAGATCGAGTACCCCCATCGCCAGGCCCGGCTCACGATGGAGGGCTGGCTGGCCAGCTTCGGCGACCGCGGCGGCCTGGCGCCCAGCGGCCCGCGCGACGCGTCCGACTAGCGCATGGCGCCGCCGCGGCCCGGCCGCCCCCGCGCCGGCGCGCTGTGCGCCGCGCTGGCCGCCGCAGCCGCGCTGACGCTGGCCGGCGGCGCGCCGGCCGCAGCCCAGCCGGCGAACGGCCACCACCGGCTCGTCGCCACCCGGACCGCCGTGCCGTGGCAGCTCACGGCCGGCCGCTACGGCCAGGCCACGGACATCGCCGCCGGGCCGGACGGCGCGCTCTACGTCCTCGACGCCGTGAACGGCGCCGTCCACGTCACCGACGCCGACGGCCGCCCGCGCGCCGTCTGGCGCGTCCCCGACGCCGACGTCCGGCGGCTGCGGTCGATCGACTTCGAGGCCGGCGGCACGCTGGCGCTGCTTTCGACCTGCCAGAACTGCCGCCCGCTGTCGCGCGTCGACCGGCTGACGACGGCCGGCGCGCCGGTGGCGGCGCTGCCGCTCGACGAGCGTTATGTCGACATCGCGGCCCACCCCGACGGCGGGCTGTTCCTGACGCGGCCGGGCGAGGCGCAGCTCCTGGCCGAGTTCGAGCCGGCCGTCGACCGCTACACCGGCGCGGGCGCCTACGTGGCCAGCCTGCGCGACGCCCTCATGGCCCTGCCGCAGCGGGTCGACATCGGCCCCGACGGCGTCGTCCACGTCCTGCAGACGGTGCCGCCGCCGCCCCGCAGCGGCGGTGGGGGCGGCGGCGGCCGGCCGCCCGGCCCCGGCCCGAGCGGCGGCGCGGCCGCCGACGACGCGGGCGACGCCGCCCGGCTCGCGCCCGCCGGGGCGCTCCAGGCGCCCGCCGAACCCGAGCCGGTGCCCGGCGTCCTCGTCTTCCGCGCCGACCTGACCCTCGACCGCCTCATCCCGTTCGACGGCGGCATCGACGTCGGCGCCGGCGACGGTCTGGCCGTGATCTCGGGCTATGGGCGGATCGTCGTGGAAGGCGAGGACGTGCCGCTGACGCCGCTGGCCGGCGCCGGCTGGACCGGCGCACCGCACCTGGCGGTGCTCGGCCCCGACCAGGTCGCCGCGGCCCTCGACCACTGCACCTGGCAGGGCGTGCTGCGCGTCGGCGCGGTGGGCCGCCGCCCGAACGCGCCATGGCGGCTCGCCGGCGCGCTCGACGAGCCGGCGCTGGCCGGGCCGGTGGCGCCGGGCCGGCTGGCGGCGGGCGTCGAGGTGCGGGCGCTCCAGGACCTCTACGACCCGCTCGAGCCGCGCTCGGACGGCTTCACCGACACGCCGGCGATGGCCGTGCCGCCGGCCGGCCCGCCGGCGACGCAGTCGGTCCAAGCCTGGACGGTGGACGGCGGGCTGCCGTTCCAGCTGGGCCACTGCGCCGGCTCGCGCCAGGCCGACTGGGCGCGCGACGTGGCGATCGGCCGCGACGGGCCCGGCGACGGCGCCGCGCCGCCGGTCTACCTCATCGACAGCCTCTGCATCGTCCAGCGGCCCGACGCGGCGTTCCCGGGCTGGCGCTACTGCCCGCGCGGGCTCTGGGGCGCCGGCGTGAACACGGCGCTGACCGCCGTCGGGGCCGACGCGGCGCACGTGGCGGCCCTGGATGCGGCGGCGGCCGGGGTCGTCGTCGTCGACGCGGCCGGCGCCCACACGGCGCACTGGACGCTGGGCGACGGCGCGCCGGGCGGGACGTCGGGGGCGGCGATTGACCTCGACGTCCGCGACGGCATCGTGGCGGTGGCCCTGCGCGGGGCGCGGCTCGTCGAGCGCCGGACGCCGGACGGCCGGCTGCTGAACCGCTTCAAGACGTTCGATACGCCCGAGGCCGTGGCGCTGGGGCCCGACGGTTCGGTGTACGTCCTGGGCCTCGGCGGCTGGGCGTCGCGCTTCGGCGCCGACGGGACGCTGCTCGACAGCTGGGCGCTGCCCGGCGGCGCCACCACGGCCCGCGACCTGGCCGTCGACGCCGCCGGCCGGGTGCACGTGGCCTTCCAGCAGCGCCGCAGCGGCGGCCGCGCCGACAGCTACCTCGACGGCGGGATCTGGGTCTACGCCCCCGACGCCGCCGCGCCGCCCGAGCCGCGGCCGGCGACGGCCTGCCGGCTGGCGCCCGACAAGCAGGCCGCGCCGGCGCGGCTGCCGCTGGGCCAGGCGGTCACGGTGACGCTGACGCTGACGGGCGCCTGCCCGGCCGAGCCGGGACCGCTGCAGCTGGCGCTGGTGGTCGACCGCTCGCGCTCCATGGGCTGGGGCTACACGATGGCCCGCGCCCAGGACAGCCTCTTCGCCCTGCTGGCGGCGCTCGACCCGGCCACGACCGAGGTGGCGCTGGTGGCGTTCGCCGAGGTCCCAGCGGTGCTGCAGCCGCTCACCCGCGACCTGCCGGCCGTGGCGCGCGCGGCCGGGGCGCTCCAGCCGGCCGGCGACACCCGCCCCGGCGACGCGCTGCACGCCACGCTGGACCTCTTGGCCGCGGCCCGCCGCCCGGGCGTGGCCCAGGCGATCGTGCTCGTCACGGACGGCGTGCCCTACGACCAGTCGACGAGCGCGCTCGACCGGCTGGTGGACGACGGCGTGCTGCTGGGGGCACTGGTCTTCGACAACGGCCAGGACGCGCCCGACGACTCGTTCGTCGACGAGCTGCGCGCCCGCAGCCCGCACGTGGCGGTCGAGCCGGGCGCGGCGGCGTCGGCCCAGTTCATCGCCGCCGTGGCGTCGGCCGCCGGTCCGCCGCGCACGGCGCCGCTACTGCTCGGCTCGGGCGCGCTGACCGACGTGCTGCCCGCGAACATGCGCTACGTGCCGGGCTCGGCGGTGCCGCCGGCGGACTACGACGCGGCGGCGCGGACGCTGACGTGGGCGATCCCGGCGGTCCCTGCGGGCGGCGCGCCGACGTTCGCGTTCCGGGTCGTGCCGCAAGAGGTCGGCCAGCACCCGACGAACGTGGCGGCGGCGGCCGAGGTGATCGACGGCGTCGGGGCGGCCGGGCGGCTCGTCTTCCCGGTGCCCCAGGTGACGGTCTTCGCGCCCGATCGGATCTACCTGCCCTATGCCGTCCGCCAGGCCTGCACCCGGCGCGCCCAGCCGCTCGACGTCGTGCTGGTCCTCGACACCTCGCTGAGCATGGCCGAGCCGGCCGGCGCTGCCGGCGGCCCGACGAAGCTGGCCGCCGCGGTGGCGGCCGCCCGGGCCTTCCTCGACCACCTGGCCGACGACGACGCCGCGCCCGACCGCGCCGCCATCGTCGGCTTCGACGACGGCGCCCGCACGCTCTCGCCGCTGACGGCCGACCGCGCCGCGCTGCGCGCCGCGCTCGACGGCGCCCGCACGTCGCCCGGCACGCGCCTCGACCGCGGCCTGGCCGAGGCGGCCACGGCGCTCTCCGGCGCCCGGCCGGCGGCGCGCACGGCCGTCGTGCTGCTGACGGACGGCCGCCAGACGGGCGACACCGCCCCGGTGACGGCCGCCGCGGCCCAGGTGCGCTCCACCGGCGCGGCGCTGCACATCGTCGGCCTGGGCGCCGACGTCGACGCGCCGCTGCTGCGCAGCCTGGTGTCCGCGCCCGAGGCCTACCACCCCGCCGCCGACGCGGCCGGGCTGCTGGCGCTGTACCGGGCGCTGGCGGGCGACCTGGTCTGCCGCTGACGCGACGGCGCGCGGGTCGATCGGCGACGACGGGCGCGCTTAACCGAACGGTCCGCGACGCTTAAGACGGCGGCGGCGGTCGATTAACCCCGCGGCCCGATCCTGGCGGCATGGGACTCCGCTTCGACGCCGGTGGGTTCGCCGCGCCGCCGCGCCCCGCGCGCGCCGCGGTGCCGGGGCGATCGGCGTGGGAGACCGGCGCGCTGACGCCCGGCGCGCTGGCGGCGGCCGTGGCGCCCCACGCCCGGCCGGCGGAACCAGCGCGGTCGCTGGGCGCCCTGGCCGCGGTGTGGGTCTCGCGCATCGCCAGCCCGCCGGTGTTGGCGGCGTCGCTGCTGGTGCGGCTGGCCGGGGCGCCGGGCGATGCGCCGGCGTGGCGCTGGATCGCGGCGTTCGCGGCGCCGGCGGTGCTGCTGCCGGTGCTCGTCGTGGTGGCGCTGGTGCGCGCGGGGCGGGTGGTGGACTACGACCTCTCGGACCGCCGCCAGCGCCACGTGCCGTTCGCGGTGGCGGCCCTGGCGGCGGCGGGGACGACGGCGGTGCTGGAGCGGGTCGGCGCGCCGGCGGCGCTGGTGGCGTTCGGCCTAGGCTGGAGCGCGCTGGTGGCGGTCCAGGCGGCGGTGACGTGGCGCTGGAAGATCAGCCTGCACGCCGCGGCGGCCGGCGCGGCGGCGGCGATGACCTGGGCGACGGCGGGCGGCGACGCGGCGGCGGTGGGCGCTGCGGGCTGCGGGCTCGTCGGCGTCGTCGGCTGGTCGCGGGTGGTGCTCGGGCGCCACACGCCGCGCCAGGTGGCGGCCGGCGCGGCCGCCGGGGCGGCGGCGATCGCGGCGGTGGCGCGGTATCTGTGACGGCCGAGGGGCGCGCGACGAACCGGCCGGCGACGGTCGAAGGGCCAACGCCGAAGCCGGACGCGGGCGCGGCGCCGGTCGGGGCGACGGCGCGGCCGACCCGGGCGGCGGGGCGGCTGCGGGTCGCGCTGTTCACCGAGGTCTTCCCGCCCAAGATCGACGGCATCACGAACACGCTCGCGCGGGTGCTGGCGCACCTCGAGGCCGAGGGGATCGCGGCGATCGTGGTGGCGCCGCAGGCGCCGGGGCTGCCGCGGCGGTTCGCGTCGGCCGAGGTCATCGGGGTGCCGGCACGGCCGTTCCCGCTCTACCCCGAGCTTCACCTGGCCGCGCCGTGGCACCGCGTCGACGCCGCGCTCGACGCGTTCAGGCCGACGGTGGTCCATCTGGCGGGGCCGGTGGCGGCGGGGCTGATCGGACTGGCCTACGCCCGGCGGCGCGGGCTGCCGGTGGTGACGACCTACCACACCGACCTCCCGGGCTTCGCGGCGCGCTGGGGCCACCGCTGGCTCGTCCCGGCGCTCTGGGCGGCGGTGCGCCGCGTGCACGGCCGGGCCGACCTCAACCTGGCCCCCAGCGCGGCCACGGCTGCTGAGCTGCGCGCCCACGGCGTCCCGAACGTGGCGGTCTGGAGCCGCGGCGTCGACGCCACGCTGTTCCACCCCGACCGCCGCCGCGCGGCGGTGCGCCATGCGCTGTCCGGCGGCCGGCCCGAGGCGCCGCTGCTGGTCTACGTGGGCCGGTTGTCGACCGAGAAGCGGATCGACTGGATCACGGCCGCCCTCGATGCCTGCCCCAGCGCCCGGCTGGCCGTCGTCGGCGACGGCCCGGCGCGCCCGGCGCTGGAGCGGGCGTTCGCCGGGCGGCCGGTGGTCTTCACCGGCTTCCGCACCGGCACGGCGCTGGCCGAGGCCTACGCGGCAGCCGACGTCTTCGTCTTCCCCGGCGCCAACGAGACGCTGGGCAACGTGGTGCTCGAGGCCATGGCCACCGGCCTCCCGGTGGTGGTCCCGGCCGCCGGCGGCGTCCTGGAGCACGTCACCGACGGCGTCACCGGCCGGACGTTCCGGGCTGAAGACCGCGCCGACCTCGCGCGCGTCGTCGCCAACCTCCTGGCCGCCCCCGCCGAGCGCGCCCGGCTGGGCGCAGCGGCGCGCACGCACGCGGCGGGGCGGACGTGGGGGGCGGAGTGCGGGCGGCTGGTGGGGTGGTGGGAGGGGGTGGTGGGGGCGCGGGGACAGGCGGCCGCGGGTGCGCGGGGCGCGGGGGGGCGGTAGACTGGGCGAGGGGGGCTGGGGTTGCGGGATGGGCACGGCATGCCGTGCCCCTACGCGGCGGACTCCCGAAATGCCTCCACGACCCGTTTGACCCCGCCCCACCCCCGCACTACCGTACCCCGCATGACACCCGCCGCCCCGCCGCCGCCGCCGCCCCCGCCCCCACCGTCCTCGCCCTCGCGCCTCTCACCCGCCGACCTCGCGCGCTACACCGCCGGCGCCCGGGCGCGCGAGGCCGAACGACAGGCCGCGCTCGAACGGCATCGCGCTCGGGCGCTCGCCGTGGCGCACGCGGCGGCCGAAGTGCTGCGGGCGTCGTTCGGCGCGCGGCGCGTCGTGCTGTTCGGCTCGCTGGCGCGCGGCGGCGCCGTGTCGTGGCGCAGCGATGTCGACCTGGCCGTCTGGGGCCTGCCGGCGGCAGACTACTTCACCGCCGTCGGCCGACTGCAGGCGCTCGACCCGGCCGTGGCCGTGGATGTCGTGCGCAGCGAGGACGCCCCGACCTCGTTGAAGGCGGTGATCGACACCGACGGGATCGAGCTGTGACGGCGTACCGCGGCGTGGCGGCGCGCATCCGGCTGGGGCAGATCGATTTGCAGCATGTAGCCGAGCGCACGACGCGGCTGATGGACAAGCTGGACGACACGCACGATGCCGACTTCATCGACGGCATCGCCCTCAACCTGCACGCCTTCTACACCGGCGCGGAGCACGTCTTCGAGGCCATCGCGCGTGACGTCGACGGGGCCGTCCCGAGCGGGCCGGAGTGGCACCGCGAGCTCCTTCTCCAAGTGTCCGGTGGCGTGGCCGACATCCGGCCAGCCGTCGTCGGCGCCGAGACGCGCGCCTGCCTCGATGCCTATCGCGGCTTCCGACACGTCGTACGCAACGCCTACACCTTCACCCTGGACGGTGCTCGCGTACGCGAGCTTGCCGCCGGGCTGCCGGCGTGCTGCGAGCAGCTGGCGGCGGACCTGACGGCATTCGCCGCGTTTCTCGACACCGTGGGCTGAGGGAGGCGCCCCGCGCAGGCGCGCCCAGGATGGGCACGGCATGCCGTGCCCCTACGCGTGGGCCTAGCCGGCGTGTGTGCGAGGGCCGCCCGTCACCGCAAGCCCCTTCGCGGGCCTACTCATTCGATCCAACCTCCCAGGTACTCTCTGACCCGCCAGTCGCTGCCGACACGCGCCAACAACAGCGAACCACCCGCGCTGGGTCCGCTGCGGTAGTCGACAACGGCGTGCTCGAGCGCGGCGTCGAGGACGATGCGGATGGCGGTGGGCGGTGTCAACAGGCGGGCGCCGCCGTTTCGGTAGTCGATCGGCAGGGCCCGCCGGAGCCAGTCGAAGCGCTGGCTGGCCTCCACATAGCCCAACGGCGTCACGCCGACCGATCCAAGCGGAGGGTCATCGACGCGCTCGCGGCCGAGGAAGTGGTGCAGGCTCAAGGCCTCGTCGGCCGTCAGGTAGAGCGTGCGCTCTGGAGCGGGGGATGGCGGGCGAAAGTCGGCCAGGTGGATCCAGCGCGTCTGCGGGAAGCGCTCCGAGCCGATCAGGGCGCGCGCCGCGTCCAGCGACAGCCTGTCGGCGCAGCCGACCACGACGACCGTCGGCAGGACGATGATGGCATCTGGATCATCCGGGGATGGTCGTACGGCGCCGTCGCCGTCGCCATCGAGCGGCGTGTCGGGCACGTACGAGGGGGCGCCGGGTCCGAAGCGGAACGCGCCGTAGACGTCGTACACCGCCCGCTCAAACTGCGGCAGCGCGGCGATCTCGACCGGCGTGCGGCCGGTGACGCTGTCGCGCCACTGGCGGATGTAGGTTGCGAGCGCCGCCTCGGATTGGCTCTCGAATGTGTAGCGCACGTGCGGCAGGCGCTCGGGCGTGACCACCGGCAAGGCCGTTTCCGTCGCCGCGGCGGATGGCGGCGCGTCCTCTGTCACGGGCGTCGCCCGCACCAAACTGCCCAGCGCGGCGCATCCCACCGCCGGGGCGGCGCCCGACGCGCCGCGGAGCGCCGCGGCCACGGGAGCGACCGACGCGGTGGCGGCGGGCGTCGGCGCCGTGCGACATCCGCTGCCCACGGCGGCGAGGCAGGAGGCCACAATGGTCGACCAGCGGCGGTGGATTGCCCACCATGCGGCGGGCGAACGACCGGACATCGGCAGGTCCTTGCGAGGTCAACGTTGGCAGTACGGCGACCTACGATGGGCCATCGACGTTAGCGGCGGTTAAACACGTCGTGTCCCGCGGTGAAGCCATGTTCCGTGCCTGCGCCGCGCGCCACCGTCCTCGACCCGTGCCCTCGCATGTGTCATCCCGTCCCCCGCCGCCCCTACCCCCGCACCTCCCCCCCCACCGCCCGCCCCAGCGCCCGCGCGATCTGCTCGCGCAGGCGGTCGACGCTGCTGCCCTCGAGCGTCTTGTCCATCGACTGGAAGCGGAGCCGGTAGGCCAGGCTCTTCTTGCCGTCGCCGACCTGGGGGCCGCGGTAGACGTCGAAGAGGCGCACGGCCACCAGGAGCTTGCCGCCGGCGGCGCGGATCGCGGCCTCGACGTCGGCGGCGGGCGTGGCCTCGGCGACGACGACGGCGAGGTCGCGCTCCACCGGCGGGAAGGGGCTGAACGGGGCGATCGGGCGGACCGCGCCGGCCAGGGCGTCGATGGCGTCGAGGTCGAGGTCGGCGACGGCGACGCGGCGGTCCGGCAGGTCCCAGCGCTCGCGCACCGCGGGGTGCAGCTCGCCGACGTGGCCCAGCGTCCGCACGGCGCCGTCCGGCCCGGCCGCCGTCACCGCGGCCGTGCGGCCGGGGTGGAGCGCGGCGTGGCGGGCGGGGGCGAAGCGCGCGCCGACGACGCCGAGCACCTCGAGCACGGCCTCGACCGCGCCCTTGGCATCGTAGAAGTCCATCGCCGCCGGCGCGCCGCCGCGCCAGTCGTCGCCGTGGCGCGGGCCGCACAGCAGCAGCGCCACGTGGCGCGGCTCGTCGGGCAGCGCCGTCGGCGAAGGCGACGTGCCTGCCGGCCAGTGGTAGGTCGAGCCGACCTCGAACAGCGCCACCCGGTCGGTGAAGCGCAGGTTGGCCGCGGCCGCGTCGAGCAGCCCGGTGAGCATGCTCTGGCGGAGCACGCTCCGCTCGGGGCTGATGGCGTTGGCGATGACGACGCCGGCCGCTTCGTCGATGCGGCCGGCGGCCGCAACGCGGCCCCTGTCGGCCGCAGCCGCGCCGCCGACCCCGTCTACCGCCGCGACCCCGTCGCCGACCCCCTCCGCCGCCGCCGCCCCGTCGCCGGCGCCAGCCACGACCGTCGCCTGCTCGTGCGCCGCCGAGGTCATGCGGTAGCTGACGATCTCCTGCAGGCCGGCCGCCGCGCAGGCGTCGCGCGCCGCCTCCTCGAGCCACTGGGAGCGGTTCTCGCGCTGGGCCGGCAGCGCGTCGGCGAGCGGGACGCTGGGCAGTCGGTCGAGGCCCCAGACGCGCACGATCTCCTCGACGATGTCGGCCGGCAGCGCAACGTCGACGCGGTGGGGCGGCACGGTGGCCGCCAGGGTGTCGCCGTCGAGGACGACGCCGAAGCCGAGGCGCGCCAGGATGGCCTCGATGTCGGCCACCGGGATCTCGACGCCGAGCAGGCGGTCGATCTCGGCCAGCGGCAGCACGACCTCGACGGCGGGCCGCGGGCGCGGGTAGACGTCGACGAGGCCGGGCGCGACGCGGCCGCCGGCGTGCGCCGCGATCAGCGCGGCGCCGACGGCGCTGCCGGGGTCGACCAGGGACGGCGGGACGTCGCGGCTGAAGCGCCAGCTCGACTCGCTGGGCAACTTGAGGTCGCGGCTGGCGCGGCGGATCGACGGGAAGTGGAACGTCGCCGCCTCGAGCAGGATCGTCGTCGTGGCGTCCGTCACCTCGGTGTCGGCGCCGCCCATGACGCCGGCGATGGCCACCGGACCGGCGGCGTCGGCGATGACGATCGTGCCGGGATCGAGGGCGCGGTCGACGCCGTCCAGCGTCGTCATCCGCTCGCCGGCCGTGCTGCGGCGCACCGTGATCGTCGGCAGCGCGGCCGCGCCGGCGCCGGCGGCGGCCGCGGCCCGCGCCTTGAGCCGGTCGTAGTCGAAGGCGTGCAGCGGCTCGCCCCACAGCAGCATCGCGGCGTTCGTCGCGTCGACGACGGCGTTGATTGGCCGCATCCCGCTCAGCCGGAGCCGCCGCTGCAGCCAGGCCGGGCTCGGGCGGGCCGCGTCGACACCGGCCACGATCCGGGCGCTGTAGCGCGGGCAGGCCGCGTCGTCGTCGACGACGACGCGGCACCAGGCGGCCGCGTCGGGCAGCGCGTCGTCGACGGCCGCCGCCGGCAGCGCCCAGTCGGGCGGCGCGAACGGGCGGTCGAGCAGCGCCGCCACCTCGCGGGCGATGCCGACGATGTTGCTGGCGTGGGCGTAGTTGCTCGTCAGCTCCAGCGTGAGCACGGCGTCGCCCAGGACGTCGGCCACGGGCGCGCCGACGGGCGCGTCGTCGTCGAGGATCAGGATGCCGTCGTGGTCGTCGGACAGGCCGATCTCCTTTTCGGAGCAGACCATCGCGTCCGACATCACGCCCCGCACCGGCCGGCCCTTGAGCTTGACCTTGACCCAGCCCTCGGCGTGCCCGTCGTAGAGCTCGACGCCCTCGCGGGCGAAGACGACCTTCATCGGCCCGGCCAGGTCGCCGCCGTCGCGCAGCGCCAGAAGGTTGGGCGCGCCGGTGACCACCCGGTGCGGCGCGCCGGCGCCCCAGTCGACATCGGCCAGCACGAGCCGCTCGGCGTCGGGGTGCGGCAGGACGCGGAGCACGTTGCCGACCACGAGCCGCTCGCGGTCCCACCAGTCGCCGATGCGCTCGACCTTGTCGACCTCGAGGCCGGCCAGCGTCAGCCGCTCGGCCACGTCCTCGGGCGTCACGCCGGACAGGTCGACGTGCTCGGCCAGCCAGGACCAGACCAGCTTCATGGCGCCACCTCCCTAGACGAACTGCTCGAGGAACCGCAGGTCGTTCCCCCAGTAGTGCCGGATGTCGTCGATGCCGTGGGCCATCATCTGCGCCCGCATCGGCCCGAGGCCGAACGCGAAGCCGCCGAACACGGCCGGGTCGTAGCCGCCGTTGCGCAGCACCGTCGGGTGGACCATCCCGCAGCCCAGGATCTCGAGCCAGCCGGCGCCCTTGCACAGCCGGCAGCCGGCGCCGTCGCACAGGCCGCAGCTGACGTCGACCTCGGCCGAGGGTTCGGTGAACGGGAAATAGCTCGTCCGGAACCGCGTCCGCCGCTGCGGGCCGTAGTAGCGGTGGACGAAGCCGTCGATCGTGCCGCGCAGGTTGGCCATCGTGACCCGCGGACCGATCGCCAGGCCCTCGACCTGGGTGAACTGGATCTCGCTGCGCGGCGTGATCTTCTCGTTGCGGTAGACCATGCCGGGCAGGATGATCCGCACCGGCTCGGGCGCGTAGCTGCGCATCGCCCGGATCTGGCCGGGCGAGGTGTGGGTGCGCAGCAGGACCTGCTCCTGGGTGCCGGCCACGTAGAACGTGTCCTGCATGTCGCGCGCCGGGTGGTGCGGCGGGTGGTTGAGCAGCGTGAAGTTGACGTCGTCGAGCTCGACCTCGCGGCTGAGGAAGACCTGGAAGCCCATCTCGGCGAAGATGGCCTGCATCCGGCGCAGGATGAGCGTGCTCGGGTGCAGCCGACCGCGCGGCGGCGGCGTGCCCGGCAGCGTGACGTCGATCGCGTCGTCGGCCAGGCCGCGCGCCATCGCCGCCGCCTTGGTGGCCGCCGCCGCGGCGTCGAACGCCGCCTCGAGGCCGCGGTTGGCGGCGTTCACCGCCGCGCCGAACGCCGGCCGCTCGGCCGCCGGCAGCGCCCCGACCTGGCGCAGCAGCGCCGACAGCCGGCCGGTCTTGCCGAGCCACTCGGCCTTCCAGGCGTCGAGCGCCGCGCCGTCGGCGCCGGCCGCCGCCAGCGCCGCTTCGGCCTCGGCCTGCAGCCGCTCGACCATCCCAGGGTCCACCGTGTCCATCGTCCCCTCCCGCTCCGCCGGCCGACGCCCCGGCGCCGCTCCCGGCGCACCGCCTGGCCCAAAGAAAACGCCCGTCCCCGGCAAGGGACGGACGTCGTGTCCGCGGTACCACCCTCGTTGGCCGCCCGCTGCGGCCCGCTCGTCCCGACGGCGGCGCGACGCACCGCGATCGGCGGCCCGGTAACGGCGGGCGACCGGGCAGGACTACGCAGGCCGCACGCGGCCCTTCCCCCTGCCGGCTCGGGAGCGAACTTCGGTCGGCTCGGAACGGGCAGGGCTTCCAGTCACGGCCCCGCCTCCCTGGGCGTCGTCCCCGACGTACTCTCTCCGTCAGCGCCTGTGGCGATTGGGTTGTGGCGGCGATGATAGCGCGCGGCGGGGGTTCGTCAAACGAGGGGGACCGCTCAACGCGCCGCCCACGGCAGGAACAACGCCTTCGCCGGCGACCTCGCGGTCGGCAACTCGCGCGGCGCCTCGGCGAACCAGCGCACGTGGTCGCCGTCGCGCGTGCGGGCCTCGGCGACCACGACGGCCGGCGACGCGCCGTCGGAAACGGCGTCCAGCCAGCCGTCGAACGCGAACCCAGTCCGCGGCCACGGTCGAACCGTGTAGTGCAGCTCGGCGCCGCTGGCACCCGGATCCGGTGCCGGCCGGAATGTCTCGGGCCGGAGCCGCAACCCTGGCGCGCCGATCAGGCGGAGCGTCACGCTTTCCAGTCGCCGGTCCGACCGCAACGTGGTCCCCACCAGGTCCAACGCCGGCGCGATCTCGGACGTCCGCGCCGCCACCCGGTCATGACCGGGCGAGGCCGCGGCCCGCAAGCAGGCGCTGTCGCAACCGTTGGCGGTCAGGCACACCGTGTGGAGCGTCGCACCCGCTGCACGCAGCGTCGCCGCGGACTCGGTGACGGCCCGGCAGCTCGTCGCGGTGGCGCCGTCGCTGAACAGGAGGACGTCCTCGACGCCCGGCGCCGGCCGGCCGGCGTCCAGCATGGCCGCGGCCGCGACCAGGCCGCACTCGATGCACGTCCCCCCGCCGGCCGTCAAGCCGTCGATGGCGGCGGCCATCGCCGCAGCGTCGTCGCTGAGCTCCAGGACGGGGCGTGCGTCTTGGTTGAAGGCGATCACCCCCACCCGGAACGACGGGTCGGCGCCCAACGGCAGCCCGTCGACCAGCGTGCGCAAGCCCTGCTTCAGGGCGGCCAAGGGCGCGCCGGTCATCGACCCCGAGGTGTCGGCCACGAGCACGACATGGCTGCCGAGCGGGCGGTCTGGCGGGCCGAGCGACACGGCATAGCGCACCGCCGCCGCCGTGCCCGCCGCCGGACGGGCGGGCGCCACGACGAGCGCGTTGTCCGCCAAGTGCAGGCCGGCCGGCGGGGTCGGCGACGGGAGTCGACCGTCGCCGAGCACCGTCACGACGGGTACGTCTACGTCGATCGTGGCACGGCGGCCGGCGTGGTCGATCAACTCGCCCCGGATCGCCGCCAGCGCCGGGAGCCTCGCGGCGACGGTCGGGCTGATGCCCAGCCACACGGTGATGCCCTCGGTCGGCACGAAGTGCTGCGTCCACGTCGCGCTGCCGTCGGGGTCGAGGCGGGCGATGGGGCCGCCCGCGACGATCAGCGGCAGGCCCGGGCTGGGCTCGTACCGCAGCGACACTTGCTGCACGGTGCCGTCCATCAGCGTCTGACGAACCACGTAGAGGATGTGCGCAAGCTGCCCCGGAAGCCGGCCCTCGAAGAAGTGGCGGGGCGCGGTGGCGGCCTGGCGCAAGCAGGCCACGTCGCAGCCGGTGCCGACGCACACGGTCTTCAGCTGGACGCGATCCGCCTTGACCACGTCCGCCTCCGCCCGCAGTGGCTCGCAGCCGCCGGCGTTCGCCCCGTCCGAGATGACGACCATCGACTCGACGAACGGCGTGCCCGGGTCGACGAGGCCGCGACCGCGCCGCAGGACGGCATGGCCTTGCCGCAAGCCGCAGTCGATGCAGCTGCCCCCCGTCGCGCCCACGGCGGAGACGCACGCCGCCAGCGCGGCGGCATCCGCCGTCAGCTCACAGTGAACGGTCGCCTCGCCGCTGACCGACACGAGGCCCACGCGCGTTCGGCCCTCGTCGAGCGGAAGGTCGGCGATCAGAGCCCGCAACGCCCGCGCCTGTATCGTCTGCGGTTCGCCGGCCATCGATGCCGATCCGTCGGCGACGACGACGATGTGGCGCACCGTGTCGGGACCGCCGGGGCATTGCAGTGCGACATGTGTCGTCACCACGGCGGTTGCGCCAGGATCGATCGTCTCGGGCGCAACCCACGTCCGGCTCACGGCCGTGCACGGGCTCTCCTCGGTCGGCGACGGCGTGGCCTGTGCGGCAACCGCGCCGCCGAAGGCGGCGGCGAAGATCGCGGCGCCGGCGGCGGCGATGGCGGTGACGCCTGTGCGGCGGATGAGAAGACCGATCATCGTGACCTCCTCTGTGCAACCGGTCGATGCCTCGGAGCGGATCGCTGTGGCCGGTGTCGTGGGTGTGGACGACGTGACCGCTCGCTCACGGCGCGGCCCCAACCAGGCGAACGTCGATGCCTTCGATGTTCGGACCGGACTCGGCGACCGGGACGCGGTCGGCGGTGGCGACGGACCCGTCGCCGCCCCACCACGCCAGGCCGTCCGAAGCCCCGTTGGCCGTCGCCGCGACGAGCCACCCCCCCTCGCCGACCGGCAGCTCGTAGCGCCCGTCGTCGCCGGCGAAGGTCGCCGCCACCGGTACGCCGGGACCGGCGCCGTCGGGCGGCAGGAAGGCGACGACGAGGGCCGCCGCCACCGGCGCCCCCGTGGCGTCGGCGACGCGTCCGCGGATGCGCGTGGGCGGGGCCGGCTCGAGGCCGAAGTCGGCGGTGGCGCCGTCCGGACCCACCTCCAGCGGCTCGGCCGTCCACGGCGAGGGCGCCCCGCCGAACCACGCCAACGAATGACCCGCGGCCGAGGCGTGGACGAGCCAGCGCCCTACGCCGGCGCGCAGCCGGAAGCCGCCATCGGGACCGGTGATCGCGGCGGACGGCGAACCGCCGCCGACAGGCCGGGCCTCGATCCGCGCCCCGGCGAGCGCATGGCCGTCGCCACCGATGACAAGCCCGGCGATGGCGGGCGCCGGGTCGGTCGGGGGCGGCGGAACCGGCGTGGGAGGGGGTTCGGTCGTTGGACCCGGGGTCGTCGCCGTCATCGGCGCCCAGTCGGTCGCCGCCGGCGACGGGCCGTCGCCGGTCGTCGGTCCGTCGGACTTCGGCGTCGGCATCGGAATCGGAACGACAGACGCGCCGGCCAGCATGCCCGTGCCCGGTGCGCGGGCATGCGCCGGGCGGTCGGCCACCGGCCTCGCCTCGGGCACGGCATGGGTCGGCGAACGCCGCGTGGACGGCGCCGCCGAGCGGACCGTGCTGCCCGGCCGCGCCGCGCGCGCCACGACGGTGGGCGGGCGCAAGACAACCGTCGGGGCGGCGACGACCGCCGGCCCGACGGTCGATCGACCGGCGGGCGTCCGCGTGACGACGCCGACGGCGGCCACCGCGGCAGCCGTTGCCCAGGCCCACGCCATCGGGCGCCGCCGCCACCACGGCGCGGGCGCCGATGGACGGATCGCGGGCCGGACGGCGGCGATCGGCCCCGGGCCGACGACGGTCGGCGGCCGGTAGGCCGGCGGCGCAACGGTCGGCGCAGCCGCGCGCAACGTCACAGCGAGGCGACGCCAGGCGAGGTGCGCGCGCTGGCAGCGGGCGCAGCGCGCGACATGCAGCGCCACGGCGGCCGCGTCGCGCGTCGAGCATTGTCCGTGCGACCACTCGGCGAGGACGTCGGGATCAGGACAGGAGCTCATCGAGGTCCTCCAGTCGTGCCAGCAGCGTCGCTCGGGCGCGCCCGAGACGGCTCTTGACGGTGCCGATCGGCGCGCCGACGACGCGCGCTGCCTCCTCGACGCTCAGGCCATGCCAGTAGACCAGCGCGATCACGACGGCCTGGGCCTGCGGCAGTTCGGCCACCGCCGCCGTCACGTCGAGGCGCTCGTCGGCGGCGCGCCGTGGGTCGGCCGACTCGGCGGCCGCGCGTCCGCGCCCGAAGAAGGCCCGCGCCAGCGACGCCGGGGAGCGGGTCCGACGGCGCCGCAGCTCGTTGCAGGCGCGGTGGTGGGCGATCGCGAACAGCCACGACCGCACCGCCGCGTCGCCCCGATAGCGCGGCGCACTGTGCCAGGCGTCGAGGAAGACATCGTGAACGACGTCCTCGGCCGCCTCGGGGTCGGACACCAGGCGTCGAACGAAGGTCGCCACCGAGGCGGCGTGGCGACGGTACAGCGCCTCGTGCGCCGCGACGTCAGCCCGCGCCATGCGCTCGACCAGCTCACGATCACCTACGGCGTCAGAGGGCGGCGCTGGCGCCGACGCGCCGTTGCGCGCGATCGACTCGGCATGCGCCGGCTGCAGCGGGACGACGATGGTCACGTAGGATCCGCCTCTCGTGGGTCCGGCGGGCTCGTTCGGCCCTTATGGCGTCGTTCGAAGCATTCGTAACCGGGCGGTGGCGCGCGGTTCCATGCCCGCCCCCGGACCGCCGCGCTACAATCCCGCCTCCCCTGCCGCCCGGGACGACGCATGGCCCCGACCGCACCCATCCATCCTCCGCCGTCGCCCGGTCCGGGCCGCATCGCGGCGGTCTGCCTCGCCTTGGCCGCCGCCTCCGCCGCCGGCTGCCGCCGGGCGACGCCGACGCCGACCCCGCCGCCGACCGTCACGCCGACCGCCACGACGACGCCGTCGCCGACGCCGACCGCGACGCCGTCGGCGACGCCGACGCCGACGTTCCCGGCCGACGCGTTCGTCGAATCGCCGTCGCTGAACATCCGCGGCGGCCCCGACACCCTGCACCCGATCGTCGGCGCGGTGAGCCTCGGGACGGCGGTGGCGGTCGAGGGGCGCAACGACGACGCCAGCTGGCTGGCGGTGCGCTCGCCGGCCGAGCAGCGCGGCTGGGTCCACGCCGGCTTCGTGCGCCTCGTCAAGCCGATCGAGGCCGTCCCGACGCAGCCGACGCCGACCTCGCCGCCGACGCGCACGCCCACGCCCGAGCCGATGGACCCGGCGCAGCCGCTCGTCGTGGCGCCGGCCGCGATCGCCCAGGGCGACCCGGTGCTGGTCCGGCTGCGGGCCGAGGGCGCGCGGCAGGTGCTGGCGGTGTTGGGCGACGTCGAGACCGAGCTGGTCCGCGTCGACGACGCGACGTTCGCCGGCCTGCTGGCGGCGCCGGTCGACGCCCCGCCCGGCCAGCAGGCCGTGCACCTGACGGTCATCGACGGCGGCGGCAACCCGGCGCCGCAGTCCGTCCTGCTGCCGATCCGCTCGGCCGCCTACCCCGACGAGGCGATCATCCTCGACACCGCCGCCAAGCCCGACCTGGCGGTCACGATCGATCCCGAGGTCCGCCGGCTCGAGCTCGAGCGGATGCAGCCGGTGTGGCGGACGGTCTCGGCCGAGCGGCTCTGGCGCGGCGCCTGGGGCACGCCGATGACGACGACGCTGCTGTCGTCGTCGTTCGGGACGCGCCGCGACTACAACGCGGGCGCCTACAGCGGCTTCCACAACGGCGTCGACTTCCGGGCCCGCCCCGGCACGCCGGTGCGCGCCCCGGCCCGCGGCCGCGTCGTCGTGGCCGAGGCGCAGCGGGTCACCGGCCACACCGTCTGGCTCGACCACGGCTGGGGCGTCACGTCGGGCTACGCCCACCTCGACCGCTGGACGGTCGAGGTGGGTCAGCTCGTCGACGCCGGCGCCGTCATCGGCCACGTCGGGGCGACGGGCGCCGTGACCGGGCCGCACCTCCACTGGGAGGTCCGCGTGCTGGGCGTGGCTACGTCGCCGCTGGGCTGGACGCTGCGCGACGTCGGGGCGGTGCCGTAGCGGACCGCCGTCGTCGCCGCGGCGTGCCTGCGCCGCGCTGACCCATGGTTGGCCCATTCCTTCGCCGCCGACGCGATCGGTCCTGGTAGCCTGGCTCCAACGCCAGCGCCCGCCGCCTCGCGACCGCCGCCGAGGAGCCCGCCATGACCGCCGCCGCCCTGCCGCACGCCACGGCCGACGCCCGATCCGACGTCGACTGGCGGTCCTACGCCGCCGTCTACGACGTCATGGCCGCGCACAACCCGGCCTATCAGGACATCGTCGAGCGCTACCGTCGCTTCCTCGCCCCATTGCGCCTGCGATCGGGCGACACGCTGCTCGAGGTCGGCGCCGGGACGGGCAACTTCTCGCTCGAGGCGGCCCGGGCCTGGCCGCAGTGCCACGTCGTCCACGTCGACGCCAGCGACGCGATGAACGCCCACGCCCGCCGCAAGCGCGCCGCGCTCGGCCTCGGCAACGTCGAGATCCGCACGTCCGACGTCGACGCCTTCGACGTTCCCGCCGGCAGCGTGGCGCTCGTGACGGTGGTCCACGCCCTGTACGCCTTCCCCGACCCCCACGCCGTCCTCGCCCGCTGCCACCGCTGGCTCAAGCCCGGCGGCGCGATCTTCGCCTGCGACCCGGGCGCGCCGCCTGACGTGGGCGATTGGGCGCGTTACATCTTCCGGTCCGCCTGCCGGACGCGAGGCGTCCTCGCGGCCACCCGGCTCTTCTGGCGCGCCCGCGGCGCCATCCGCGAGAACCGCCGCATCGGCCGGTCGTTCGATGCGGGCACGTTCTGGCGCCACGACGCCGCCTCGTTCCGGGCCGCCTTCGAGGCCGCCGGCTTCGAGATCGCCGACACCGACACGCTGTACCGCGGCGTGAGCGACCTCGTCGTCGCCCAGAAGCCGTTGGGCGCGGGGGCGGCGGCGCGGGTCGGCGATCCATACGACGCCGCCGTATAGCGGTCGATCGCTCCGACACCGTGCCGCCCGTTCCGCACAGGCACGGCGATGCGCCGCCTTGCCCCATCGGCCACAGGAGACCCTCGCCATGCTCGTCGCCGCCCGCCCCGACAGCGCGCTCCGCCTCGACCCGGCACTCACACCCGCCGACCGTCGACTCGCCTACCACCTTCGCTACCGCGCCTACCGCGCCGCCGACGGCATCGCCCCGCAGGCGTCCGAAGAGGTACGCGATTGGATGGACGACTACCCGCTCGCGCGCACCTACCTCCTGCGTGACGGCGACGTCGCCGTCGGGACGGTCCGCGGCAACGTCTATCGGCACGGCGCGCCTGGCCATCGGTTGTTCCTGGCCGACAACTTTCCGGCGGACGCGCTGGCGTGGCTCGTCGACGGCGACGTCGTGATCGAGTCGTCCCGCCTGGCCGTCGCTCCCGACCAGTCCGAACACCAGCTGACCCACGTCATGCGCCTGTTCGGGGCCCACAACGCCAACTGTCGCGCCCACGGCGCGCACTACATCGTGTCCGCCGCGCAGCGGCACCACCTGCCGTTCTACCGGCGCCGACTCGCCTTCGAGATCGTCTCCGATCCGGCGACGGTCGAGGCCCTGACGATCGAGCCTGTCACGGCCATTCGGCTCGACTGGCGGCAACACCATGGCACGCTCGAGTCGCGCTTCCCCGAGGTGGTCGTCGCCGCCGGCGACGTCGCCCGCCTGGCCGTGCCGACGACGGTCGGCACCTCCGGCGCCGCATGAACGCGCCACGCCGCCCTCCCGCGCGCACCTGCGTCGTCACCGGCGCGTCGTCCGGCCTCGGCCGCGCGCTCGCGCTCGACCTCGCGGCGGCGGGCTGGCGCGTCGTCGGCACGGTCCGGCGGCCCGCGGACGGCGAGCCGCTGCGCGCGGCCTCGCAGGGTCGCGTCGCGCCGCTCGTGCTCGACGTCCGCGACGCCGCCGCCCTGGCGGGCCTGGCGCGCGACGTCGGGCGCACGCTCGGCGACCGGCCGCTCGACGCGCTCGTCAACAACGCCGGCGTCGTCGTCGCCGGGCCGCTCGAGGAGATCGACCTCGACCGGGTGCGCGAGGCGTTCGACGTCAACGTGCTCGGTGCGCTGGCGGTGACGCGGGCGCTCCTGCCGCTGCTGCGACGGGAGGGCGGCCGCGGGCGGGTCGTCAACGTCGGATCGATCAGCGCCCACGTCCCGGCCCCGTTCCTGGCGCCCTACGGCGCGTCCAAGGCGGCGCTTGGCGCCCTGTCGCGCGCCATGCGCATCGAGCTTGCCCCGACGGGCGTCGACGTCTGCGTCGTCGAGCCCGGCAACCACCGCACCGACCTTTGGCGCACGGGCATCGCGTCGCTGGACGTCGACAGCCCCCGCTACGGCGCCGCCCTCCGCCGCGCCCGCGACGGCGCCGCGCGGCGCGCGGCCGGCGCCGCCGACGTCGGGGCGTTCGTCGCCGCCGTGCGCCGGCTGCTCGACGATCCGCGGCCGCCGGCGGCGGTCGTCGTCGGGCGCGACGCGGCGATCCTGTCGTCGCTGCGGCGCTGGCTGCCCTACGCCTGGTTCGAGACGATCGTGCGGCGCGCCGTCGCCGGGTCGGCCGCCGACGCCCGCGCGGCCAGCGCGCGGGCCGTCGACGCGCCGGCGGCGGCAGCCCGCGGGGACCGGTGGTGACGACGTCCCGCCGCGCCTGTCGCGCGTCGACGGCCCCCGCCGGCGCGCCAGACCCGCCCGCCGTCCACCTCACCGGCTGGGGCGGCCGCCTGCTGGAATGGACGGCGGCGGTGGGGCGAGAGGCCGTGGGGCCTGCGGCGGCGTGATCGCGGCGCCGGGCGCCGCTCCAGCGCGCCCCCGCCCAAGTTGACCACCCACCCCCCGCCGCCAAGAATGAAGGCCCGCGCCGCCCCGGCGGCTCCCGGCGCCATGCGCCGGGGCCGACCGCACGCCCAGCAGGCCGCCGCCGATGGACCATCCCCCGACCGAAACGATCGTCGTCGTCGACTACGGCGGACAGACGGCGCAGCTCATCTGCCGCCGCGTGCGCGAGCAGGGCGTCTACGCCGAGCTCGTGCCATGGGACGCGCCGGGCGACCGCGTGGCGGCGCTCGCGCCCAAGGGGTTCATCCTCTCGGGCGGCCCGTGCAGCGTCTACGACGACGGCGCGCCGACGCTGCCCAGCTGGGTCGGCGACGGCGGCCAGCCGGTGCTGGGGATCTGCTACGGCATGCAGCTTCTGGCCCACAGCCTCGGCGGCGCCGTGGCCGCGGCGCCCCACCGCGAGTACGGGCTGGCCGAGGTCGCGCTCGAGCCCCACACCGCGCTGTTCCACGACCTGCCCGAGCACATCCAGGCCTGGATGAGCCACGGCGACCGCGTCGAGGCGCTGCCGCCGGGCTTCCGGACCATCGGGCACACCGACAACTCGCCGCTGGCGATCATGGCCGACCCCGACCGCCGGGTGTACGCCGTCCAGTTCCACCCCGAGGTTGTCCACACCCCGCGCGGCGGCCAGCTGCTGCGCAACTTCGTGCGCGACATCTGCGGCTGCCGCGGCGACTGGACGCCGGCGCACTTCATCGCCGCCACCACGGCCGAGCTCCAACAGCGGATCGGCGCCGACCGCGTCCTGGTGGCGCTCTCGGGCGGCGTCGACTCGTCGGTCATGGCGGCGCTCATCCACCAGGCGGTCGGCGAGCGGATGATGGCCCTGTTCATCGACCACGGCCTGCTGCGCGAGGGTGAGCGCGCCGAGGTCGAGGCGCTGTGCCGCGACCTGGCGATCCCGTGCCGCACCGTCGACGCCGCCGACGCCTTCCTGACCGCCCTCGACGGCGTCGACGACCCCGAGGCCAAGCGCAAGGCGATCGGCGAGACGTTCATCCGCGTCTTCGAGCGCGAGGCGGCGGCCGTGGGCGAGTTCCGCTTCCTGGCCCAGGGCACGCTCTACCCCGACGTCATCGAGTCGGCCAGCACCTCCGACACCGCCGCCGCGCACAAGATCAAGACCCACCACAACGTCGGCGGCCTGCCCGAGGACATCGAGTTCGAGATCGTCGAGCCGCTGCGCTTCCTGTTCAAGGACGAGGTGCGCGCCGTCGGCCGCGAGCTCGGGCTGCCCGAGGCCACCGTGATGCGCCAACCGTTCCCGGGCCCCGGCCTGGCCGTGCGCCACATCGGCCCGGTGACGCCCGACGGCCTGGCCGTCCTGCGCGCCGCCGACGCCATCGTCCGCGACGAGATCGAGCGCGCCGCGCCGGCGCTGGGCGACGAGATGCCGTGGCAGTACTTCGCCGTCCTGACCCCGGTGCGCTCGGTCGGCGTCATGGGCGACCAGCGCACCTACGGCCAGATGGTGGCCGTGCGGGCCGTCACCAGCTCCGACGGCATGACCGCCGACTGGGCCAAGCTGCCGCACGCCGTGCTCGGCCGCATCGCCAACCGGATCGTGAACGAGGTGGGCGGCGTGAACCGCGTCGTGTACGACATCACCTCCAAGCCGCCGGGCACGATCGAGTGGCTCTAGCCCCGCCCGGACGGCGCTGAGGGGCCGATGGCGTCGCCCGCCCTGGTGCGCGCCGGCCGCGCCGCGGCCACCACCGCCGGCCTGCTGCGGCTGCGCCACCGCCGCCTCGCCGTCGCGGTGGCGGCGGCGGTGCACGGCGACGCGGCCGGGCGCGACGGCCACGAGGCGGCCGTCGTCGCGGCGGCCATCGCCGGCCTGACCGGCAGCCAGGGCGGGATCACCGCCCGGATGCGCGCCGCCATCGCCGCCGCCGACGGCGCCCTGCGCGGCCGGTCGGCCGGGCGGAGCGCTCCGCTGACCGCCGCCGTCAGCCTGATCGTCGCCGCCGACGACGAGGTCGTCGTCGTCGAGGTCGGCCCGACGCTGGGCTTCGTCTCGACCCCGGACGGCCTGCCGGCCCGGCTGCGGCCGACCCCGCCGCTCGGCGCGCCCGACGACGACCCGGCCCGGCCGCCGCTCGGCCGGCCCGGCGCCGTCGAGCCGATCCTGCACTGGGCGCGCTTCGAGCCCGCCGACTATCCGCGCGGCCTCGTCGTCGTCGCCGCCACACCCGACGCCGCCGCCGCGCTCTCCGACGCCGTCGTTGCCGCGCTCTACGCCACGCCGGCCGACCGCTGGCCGACCGCCCTGGCCGTGGCCGTGCCGCCCGAGGCCGCGGCCATGGCGCTGGCGTTCCCGCCGCCGCGCGGCCCGGCCGCCCGCCCGACGCGCGGCGCCGCCGCCCCGGCCGAGGCGTCGCCCGCGCGCGCCGGCGGGATCGACGTCGTCGGAGTCCGCGGCGCGGTGGACGCACCGGCCGGACCGGTGGCGGCGCCGGCCGGGCCGGCGGGGTCGGACGCGCAACGGGCCGCCCGCGCGCGGGCGACGGCGTCGGCCACGACCGCCGCCGCCGCCGACCGGTTGCGCGCGGCGGCCGCCGGCGCGCGGCGCTCGGCCGGCGCGGTGCCGTGGCGGCGCTACGGCGCAGCCATCGGGCGCGGCGCGGCGCGCCTGTTCCTGGCGCTGCTGCCGCGCCGTCTGGCCGCGCGCGACCCGGCCGAGTGGGCCGTGCTGCTGGCCAGCGCGGCGGTCGTGCTGCCGATCCTGGCCCTCGTCGCCGCGCTGGCGATCCTGGCCCGGGCGCCCGGCGGCCTCGGCGCCGGCTTCGACCGCGCTGGGCGGGGCGCGGCGCCGGCGGCCACCCGCGCGCCGGCGGCGCCGATCCAGATCGCGCCGCCGGCCGGCGACGCCGTGTCCGCCGCGTCGGCCGGGACGGGCTCGGTCGTGTCGGCGACGGTGCCGGTGGCCACGCTGCCGCCCCACGACCCGACGCTCGACGCCGGCATGGTCCGGCTGCCCGACGCGGCCGGCGTCGCCCGGTTCCAGGGCGGCGCGGCCGACCGGCGCCAGGTCGTGGCCCACGGCGACATGGCCTATGTGCTCAACGCGGCGGCGCGCGTCGTCGAGGCGTCGACGGCGGCCGGCGTGCTGCCGGTCCTCCAGGCCGGCACGGTCGTCGGCGGCGAGCCCGTCGGCGAGCTGCTCGACCTCGCCTGGCTGCCGCTGCCCGGCGGCGACGGCGGCCAGGTCGTGGCCCTCGACGCCGCCGGCCGGCTCTGGGCGATCGACGGCGTCGCGGCGCGGCCGCTGGCGGTCGAAGGCGGGCTGGCCGAGGGTACGCGGGCGATCGCCGGCCTCGACGGCGCGCTGTTCGGCGTCGACCGGGCCCACGGCATCACGCGCTACGCCGCGGCGCCGGGCCCGTCGTTCGCCGCCGGCGCCGCCTGGCTCGACACCGCGGCCGACCTGTCCGACGCCCTCGACCTCGCCGTCGCCGCCAGCGTCGTCGTCCTGCGCCCCGGCGGCATCGACCGCTTCGCCGCCGGGGTCCCGGCCGCGTTCGACACCGCGACCGTGCCGGGCGGCCTGGCCGGCGCGGCGGCCCTCTTCGCCAGCGCCGACGCCAACCGCATCCTGGTGGCCGACCCGGCGCGCGGCCGGATCGTGGCGCTGGCCGAGGACGGTACGTTCCGAGCCCAGCACGCCCTGCCGATCCTGCCGGCCGCCGCGCCCGACAGCGATGACGCACGCGGGCGGATCCGAAGCCTGCAGGGCGTCTTTTGGGACACGTCGGACGCTTCCTTGTGGTGGCTGTCGGGTCCCGAGCTCTACCGCTCGCCGTTCCGGCCGTAACACCGCGCCCGGTACGCCGCACCCTTGCGTGCGATCCGCCGGCGTTCGACCGCCGCCGGCCGTATCCCGGCCCGGCGTGCAACCGTTCGTCTGCATGAACGTGTCACAGTCAGCGACCGTACAGGTGTGCAGCGTCCGCTGGTCGGACGAACCCACAGGAGCAGGGGGAGGGGTATCGTGAACAAGCGTCGATTCGCATGGGGCCTCGGCACCGCGCTGGCGCTGGCCGGCGCGCTGGGCGCCGACCGGACGGCCGCCCAGACGCCGGTGCCGACCGCGCCGCCGGTGGCGCCCGCCGGCGTTCACCAGGTCGACCCGTTCATCGGCTCGATCGGCGCCGCCGACGAGCTGCTGGTGTGGAGCGAGGACCGCGGCAGCGGCCACGAGCTCTTCGCCAAGCGCGTCCGCGTCAACGGCATCCCGGTGCCCAGCGCCGAGTCCGGCGACTGGCCGTTCACCGGCGCCACCGGCAGCGGCGCCGACGCCGGCAAGAAGGGCGACCAGCGCAGCCCGTACATCGCCAGCAGCGTGGCCGTGTGGAGCGAGAAGGCGCCGGGCGCCGCCGACTACGACATCTACGCCCAGCGCGTCTTCCCCAACGGCCGGACGCGCGGCGTGCCCACGATGGTGGCCGGCGGCCCTGGCAACCAGCTCGATCCGAGCCTGATCGCCACCGCCAGCGGCTACCTGCTCGTCTTCGGCGACGACAGCGCCGACGAGGGCGATGTCCTGGCCTTGCGCCTGACGCAGGCCCTCACGGTGCGCGGCACGGCCTTCGGCGTGGCCAAGGGCGCGGGCGTGTCGAGCGATCCGATCATCACGCTCGATCTGCTCGACCCGCGGACCGACTACCTGGTCCTGTTCACCCACGTGGCCGAGGCGGCGACGCAGAAGGACATCTTCGGCGCCCGCCTGACCGAGAGCGGCCTGCCGCGCGGCCCGGTCTTCCCGGTCCTCAACGACCCGGCGGTCGACGAGTACGCGCCGTTCCTGCTGGCCACCTCGTTCGGCATCGCCGGCGCCGACGAGTCGAACCTGCTGCTGTTCAACCGCGACGACGCCGTGAACGGGCCCGAGGTCGTGCTGCAGCGGCTGCGCTCCAACGGCGCCGGCGTCGGCGCCGAGCGCGTCGTCGGCGGCGGGACCGGCGCCCAGCTCGAGCCGACGGCCTCGGTCCAGAACGACGGCCAATGGATCGTGGCCTGGCAGGACGACGCCAGCGGCAACGCCGACATCGTCAGCACCAAGGTCCGCACGAACGGCATCCCGCTGCCGACGGTCCGGGTGCTGGTCACCGACTGACGGCGAGCGGCCCGGCCGACGGCCCGCGGGGCGGTCGGCCGGAGGCGACGGAGCACGACGCGGAGGCGGGTCGACGACCCGCCTCCGTTGGCGTTCCGCTGCCGCCGCGGGCGGCGGCATTCGTCGCGCTCGCCAGCGTCGCCGCCCCGCGCTACCCTCGTGGCCATGCGCGCCTCCCCCGTCTGCGCCGCCGTCGCCGCGGCCACGCTCGTCGCCTTCGCCCTGCGCCTCGTCGGCACGGCGGCGCAGCCGCTGCAGTGGGACGAGGGCTGGAGCATCGCGCTGGCGCGGTTGCCGTTGGCCGACACGCTGCACCTCACCGCCCTCGACGTCCACCCGCCGCTGTACTACGTCGCGCTGCGCGGCTGGCTGGCGGCGGTCGGCGTCACGCCGTTCGCGGCGCGCGCCCTCTCGGCGCTCGTCGGGGCGGCCGGCGTGCCGCTGGCGGCCGCGGCGGCGCAGCGCTGGACGGCCGTCGTGCGGCCGGCGGGGGGACTGGCGGCCCGGCGCCGCGCCGGCATCGTCGCCGCCGCGGCGGCCGCGGTGGCGCCGCCGCTGGTGTACTACGGCGGCGTCGCCCGCATGTACGCGTGGGCCACGACGGCCGTCGTGGCGGCGGCGTGGGGCGTCGGGCGGCTGGCCGATCGGCCGCGCGGCGCGCGGACGTGGCCGGCGCTCGCGGCGGCCGTCGGCGGATCGGCCGCTGCGGTGGGCTCGTTCTACTACGCCGGCTTCGCCCTGGCCGGCGTGGGCGCGGCGGCGCTCGTGGCGCGCCCGGCGGCGTGGCGGCGCGGGCTGGCGTGGGTCGCCGGCACGGCGGCGCTGCTGGGGCCGTGGCTGTTCTTCGCCGTGCCGCCGCTGGCGGCGCGGTTCGCCGAGCGGGCCGCCGCGCCGGGCGGGGCGGCCGACGGCAGCCCGGCCGCCGCGACGCTGCACGGGCTGGCCGCGGCGGCCTCGTCCGCCCTCGGCGGCTGGCGGGCGGTCCTGTTTGTCCACGCCGGCAGCGCGGCCCTGGCGGTCGCCGTCGGCGTCGTGCTCGCCGTCGGCCTCGCGCGGGGGCCGCGCCGCGCCGCGGTGCGCGCGATCGCGCTGGCCGGCGCGCCGATCGCGCTCGTCGTGGCCGCCGCGACGCTCGGGGCGCGGGCGCACATGTTCGCGCCCCGCTACGTGGCCGTCGCCGCGCCGTTCGTCGGCCTCGGCTGGGCGCTGGCGGCCGCGCCGGGCCGGCGCGCGGCGGCGCTGGCCGCGGCCGGGCTGGCGATCGGCGCCTGGCCGACCTGGAGTGGCGCCATCTTCGCCCGGTCGGCCGAGCTCTTCGACCCCTACGATCCGACCGCGGTGCACCGGGCCGTACGCGCCGTCGCGCGGCCCGGCGACGTCGTCGCGTTCAACATCCTCAGCCAGGCGGGCGCCTACGAGAGCGCGCGCGGTCCCGACAGCCCGGACTGGACGTACGCCCAGCTCTGGGACCCCGTGCACGAACCGGTCAAGGACGCCCGCCGCCGCGTCGAAGCGGCGTTCGAGGCGGCGCTGCGCGGCGAGGGGCGTGCGCCGGCCGGTACCGCCGCCCTCTGGCTGGCGCTCTACCGCGGCACGGCCGCTACCGACACCGCGGCGCTCAAGGCCTGGGCCGACGACGAACTGTTCCCGACGGCCGGCGGCTGGCTGTCCGACACGCTGCTCGTCGGCTACGTCGACGCCCCGACCGACGCCCGCCGCGACTTCGACCCGCCGGCGCCCGCCGGCGACGGCATCGTGCTGCGCCGCGCCCGGACGACGTCGACCGCGCCGCCCGGCGGGCACGTGGCGGTCGCGCTGCGCTGGCGCGCCGATGCGGCGCCGGCGGCCGACCACCGGATCGTCGTCCGCCTCGTGGACGGCGCGGGCCGCACCGTCGCCCAGCGCGACGCGGTGCCGGTCAGCGAGAGCCGGCCGACGACGACGTGGCGGCCCGGCGAGTCGCTCGACGACCGCCACGGCCTGCGGCTGCCGCCCGACGCGGCGCCGGGCGCGCGGCTGCGGATCGTCGTGGGCATCGTCGCGGCCGTGGATGGCCGGCCAGGGCCCGCGATGGACGTCGGCGAGGTGGTGGTGCGGTAGCGGGCGGGCCCGATCGGGCCGGCGGCCGGGCGGCGCGGCAGGCGCCGCGGCCCTGGCGCCGCCGTCCCAGCGCCACTGCCCTAGCGCCACTGCATGTAGGGGCTCGCCAGGATCAGGGCGATGGCGCGGAGCTCGTCCTGCCCTTCGGCGCGCCGCGGATCGCCGGGCTCGGCAGCGGCGCCGTGGAGGCAGTCGACGATGATCCGGCGGTCGTCGGGCAGCATCGGGCGGCCGAGGAGGGTCGCGATCCAGTGGTCGGCGACGGCGTCGGCGCCGTGCAGGCCGGCCGGGCGGTGCTCGTGGGGGCGGAAGCCGGGCACCGTCGCGCCGCGGGCCATGGCGAAGGCCATGTTCCAGCGGTGGAGCATCCCGGCGGCCGACGTCCAGGCCAGGCGGTTGTCGGGGTAGCCGTCGGGCGTCAGCCAGCCGAACGGGATCTGGCCCAGCTTGAACATGTGGCCGTTGTAGCCCACGAGCTGCTCGTACCACAGCGGAAACGCTTGGCTGCGGTCGCCGAACTGCGGCACGAGCCACCCCTGCGGCGCGCCGATCGCGCGCATCATCCGCACCGCCAGCTCCATCGGCCGCGCCAGCTTGCCGCCGTGGCGGCCGAACGCCGCGGCGAACTCGGTCGAGGTCAGGACGGCGCGCACCATGGCCCGGATGTCGCCGCCGGTGGCGCGGTAGACCTCGGCCACATGCGCGACGAGCGCCGGGGCGGCGGCGAGCGGGTCGTCGGCGACGAAGCGGCGCACCAGCTTGGCGGCCAGGAACGGCCCGGTGGCGGGGTGATCGCAGAGCAGCGCGAGGACGATCCGCCCGTCTTGTGGGCCGCCGCCGGCCGGGATCGCGTGCCCCAAGACGCGCTTCGGGCCGTCGTCGTGGTCGTGCGGCCGAAACTCGAACGTGCCGAAGGCGGGCGTCTGCCACTTCGTGTTGCGCGTCCAGCCGGTGAAGCAGCGCGCGACCTCGAGGACGTCGTCCTCGGTGTAGGGCGCGCCGTCGACGGCCGCGCCCAGGGTGTGGAGCTCCATGATCTCGCGGGCGTAGTTCTCGTTGGGCTTGCCCTTGAGGTTCTCGGTGTTGTTCAGGTAGATCAGCATCGCCGGGCTGTGCGCCGACGCCGCCAGCAGGTCGCGGAAGCGGCCGAGGGCGTGCGGCCGGATCACCTCGCGGTCGTCGACGGTCTTGAACCAGTCGACGCCCTCCTGGTACTGGTAGATCGAGAAGTGGTCGCTCCAGAAGTCGACCATGACCTCGTAGAGCTGGCGCGGGCTGAACGTCTGGCGGTAGAACGTGGCCGCGTTGAGCACGTCGGGGAAGTGGAACGTGCGCGGCACGAGCTGCGACAGCTCGCCGGGCGGCAGCGCCAGCGTCGGCAGCCCGTCGCGCAGCGGCGCCTCGACCCCTTCGTCGTCGATGGCCTCGTAGGCGAGCTGCTCGTCGATCCAGGCCGCGGTGCCGATCGCGCGCACCCGCGCCAGGTCGGCCGCCGACGGGCCGAACGCCGCCCGGCTGAGGAGGTGGACCGCCGGGTCGGGCGGCGGCATCGCGGCGCTGTCCGCCGCGGCCCAGCGGGGTCGTCGCACGTCGGCGGCGACGGGGGCGCGCGGGGCGGCGGGCGCGACGGAGTCGGGCGCGCCGGGCGGGGCGGAGCGGGGCGCCCGGTCGAGGCCGAGGAGTCGGCGGCGGGACATCGGGGGCGGCGGAGCGTTCATCGCGGGTCCTCCGGTCGGCGGTCGCCCACCGCATCGCCGGAGCGCCGTCGTGGGTCACGCATCCGCGGCGCAGCACAAGAAACAGGCGGCGCCCCAAGGGGTCGCCGCCTGTCTCGATCGAGCGATGGCCGACACGCCGTCGGCCGTCCGCGGGCGCTATTGCGCCACGACGCGCCCCGCCTCGCCCATCGTCACGACGCGGTACGACAGGATGTAGCCGGGCACGTAGTTGAACACGTCGACGACGACCGGGCCGTCGAACGACGGCGTGAACTCGACCGTGGCCGGGCCGTGGCCGAGCGCCGCCTGGCCGAGCTTGCCGTGCGGCCCCCAGACGCGGAAGCCGGCGCCGTTCCAGCTTGTGGGGGCGTCGATGTCGCCGTGGATCGTCACCTTGTAGGTGGCGCCGCGGCGGACCACAAGCGCCATCTGCGCCAGCGAACCGGCCGCGTTGCCCTCGAGGCTGCCGCTCGTGGCCCCCGAGACGCCCGCCGGCGCGGCGGTGCCGCCCGACGCGCTCGTCGTGGCCGTCGTGGCGCCGCCGGCGGTCGTCGCCGGCGCGCCCGGCGCCGGCGCGGCCGCCTCGGCCGGGGCGCCGGGGGCGACCGGGGCGCCGATCACGCCGCCGGCCGGGGCGAAGCTGCCGACGCGCAGGCAGCCGTCGTCCCAGAACGAGTCGTTGTGCTTGACCGGCCACTCGACGGTGCTGTGGGTGTAGACCGTGACGGCGCCGCCGCGGGCGACCGCCGACACGGCCAGGTTGACCCACTGGTCGACGGTGCGCACCGGCGCCGACCAGACGACCGTGGCCGGCGGCGCCGAGCCCATCGCCGGCACGGCGCCGGTCGGGTCGATGCCGACGCGGATCTGGTAGTTGCCCGGCCGCGTGGCGTCGCTGGCGAACGTCCGGCGGACCTCGTCGAAGATGTCGCCCTCGCCGCTGTAGGACTGGGCGAAGATGCTGAACGTATAGGCGGTGCCGGGCCGGGCGTTGACGCGCTGGTAGACGCCGGCGGTGTGGGTGCCCCAGGTGGTGAACCACTTCATGCTGTTGGCGCCGGAGTGGACGCGGGCCGGGTCGCCGCCGATGCGGGTCTGCTCCACCTTGAACTCCGGCTCGCGGTTCCAGGTGGCGTCGCCGCGCACGAACCACGGCGACCAGCCGTTGCCCACCGCCGACGACAGGCTGGTGCCCTCGGACTCGGTCTTGCGCGAGGCGCCCTCGAAGCCGGGGTTCTGGAGCAGGTTGCCGGGGCAGCCGGCCTGGGCCACCGGCGCCGTCGCCGGCGCGGCGTGGGCCGCCGGCGCCACGGCGCCGGCCAGGGCGAGGGCGGCCGGCGCCAGCGCGGCGGCCGCGAGCGGGAGGCGGGCGAAAGTGCGCACGGGCAGACTCCTGCAGACGAGGTGGGCGGAGGGACGCATGTGGTGCGGCGCCATGGCGCCCACACGCGTCGGCCGCCCGGCGATCGCACGGCAGCGATTGTACGAGGGCGCGATCACCGCGGCCAGCCGTCGCCGCCGGCCGTGCTATCCTCCGCCGCGGTGACGGCGCGTTGCGCCGTGACGACCGGCTCGCCGCCGACCACCGAGGACGCAGCCATGTTCCGCTTCCGCACCCGACGCCGCCCCGATCGCACCCGCGCGCTCGGCCCCGCGCTCGCCGCCGCGCTGGCGCTGGCCGTCGGCGGCTGCCGCGGCGGCGGCGACGGCACCGCTGTGCCGCCGACCGTCGACCCGCTCCACCCGTTCCCGCCCCTGGACACCGGCGCCGCCACGCCGACGATCGTCCGTCGCGGCGGCGCGGCGGCCGACGCGACGGTGGTCGTCAGCGGCGACACCGGCGACGACGCGCTGGCCGACCTGCCGCGCCGGACGGCGCCGGTGCCGCTGGGGTCGCCGGAGTACGCCATCCAGGGCTTCCTGTGGTGGCGGCCCGAGGTGGCCGAGCGCGACCTGCTGCTGGTCAAGGACATGGGCTTCCGCTGGGTCAAGCAGATGTTCAGCTGGCGCGACATCGAGACCGACCGCGGCCGCTACGACTGGTCGCGCGCCGACCACATCGTCCGCAAGGCGATCGAGTACCAGGACCTCCACCTCTTGATCCGGCTCGACTTCCAGCCCGAGTGGGCCCGCGCCGGCTGCACCGACCAGGGGCCGCCGGACAACCCGCAGGACTTCGTGGACTACGTCACCGCGGTCGCCACGCGCTACCGCGGGCTGGTGGCGGCGTACCAGATCTGGAACGAGCCGAACCTGGCCCGCGAGTGGTGCGACCAGGCGCCCGACCCGGCCGCCTACGCCGCGATGCTCAAGGGCGCCTACGCCGCCATCAAGGCCGCCGACCCGACCGCCTACGTGATCTCGGCCGGCCTGACCCCGACCGGCACCCAGCCGCCCGAGGCCTACCCGGACGACGTCTACCTCGAACGGCTGTACGCGGCGATGGGCGGCGACTCCGAGGGCTACTTCGACCTGCTGGGCGTCCACGCCGCCGGCTTCGCCGCGCCGCCCGAGACGTCGCCCGAGGAGGCGGACGCGAGCGACGCGTTCGGCGGCGAGCGCTTCTTCACGTTCCGGCGCGTCGAGGACCTCCGGGCGATCATGGTCCGCAATGGCGACGACGACACCCGCGTCGCGATCCTCGAGATGGGCTGGACGAGCGACGAAGTCCACCCCGCCTACAGCTGGCACGCCGTCAGCGAGGCGACGAAGGCCGACTACCTCGTCCGCGCCTACCGCTACGCCAAGGACAACTGGTCGCCGTGGATCACCGTGATGTCGACGATCTACCTCTGCAACAGTGACTGGTCGAAGGACAACGAGCAGTACTGGTGGTGCGTCAACAACCCCGACGGCACCCCCCGCCCGGCATTCGAAGCCCTGAAGAACATGCCCAAGTAGGCCCCGCCCCCCGTGGCGGGGCATGACGACCGCATCGCAATCACCATCGACCGCCCCCCGTGGCGGGGCATGACGACCGCCTCGCAATCACCATCGACCGCCCCCCGCGGTCGGGCATGACGACCGCCTCGCATTCCCCCTACGGCGGGCCGATCAGACACCCCGCCCGCCAGATCACGCTGTTGAACAGCGGGTGGAACGGCCGGCCGCGGTTCCACAGGTCGAGGCAGAGGCGCGGCGGGTTGGCGGGGAGGCCGGGTGGGACGTTCGGGTTGAGCGGCTCGCGCCAGCCGTAGACCTTGGCCGGGTCGGCCAGGGCGGCGTCGATGACGGCTTGGGGCACCTTGTTGCGCGTCACGCGGCAGACGCAGCTCGCGACGTCGGGCGGCGGCGGGGTCGGCGTGGCCGTCGGCACGGGCGTCGGCGGGGCCAGCACCGTCACCAGCGGCACCGGGAAGACGAGCGCCTGGCGCTGGCCGAAGCCGTCGACGACGTCGGCGCGGGCCTCGACGTTCGTCGGGCGGCGACCGACCTGCGTCGGCTGGACCTGGTAGCGCAGGACGAGGGCCGGCGGCGGCAGCGGCACCGCCACCAGCCGCCACGTCAGCGTCCGCCCGTTCGGGCTGAGCGTCGGTTCGACGGGCGTGCCGCTGCCCGGGACGAACGTCATGTCGGCCGGCAGCTCGTCGACCAGGAAGACCTCCTCGAGCAGCACCGCCGCCTGGACCCGGCCCGCCAGCTCGGCGTAGATCGCGTCGAGCTCGGCGCCGGTGGGCGAGCGGAAGTACTTGGCCGGGTCGCTGGCGATCTGCTGCAGGTTGGCGTCGTCGACGTCGGGGCCGAGGCCGATCGTGTAGACCAGGATGCCGGCGGCGCGGACGTCGGCGATGACGCGCGGCAACTCGGACAACGGCGGGTTGTTCACCGAGTGCCGGCCATCGGTCAGGAAGATGATCACCGGCCGCGCGTCGGGCCGCCGCCCGGCGCTGGCCAGCATCTTGCGCGCCTCGTCGAGGCCGTCGACGACGTTCGTGCCGGTGTCGGGCTGGATGGAGTCGACCGCCGCCTTGAGCGCCGCCTTGTCCGTCGACAGGAACGCCACCGACTCCGACACGTCGTCGAAGGCCACGATCCCGATCTGGACGAGCGTCGGGTGCATCTGGTCGATGAACCGCTTCGCCGCCGCCTGGGCCGACGTGAACTTGTTGGCGCTGAGCATCGAGCGCGAGCGGTCGATGACGAGCACGACGTCGGCCTTCGTCTCGCGCGCCGGGCAGGTGCCGCCGATCGACAGCGTCACCGTGACGCGCTCGCCCAGCCGGACGACGTCGGGCGCGGCCGTCTTGTCGACCGCCAGCTGGCAGCCGGCCGGCGCTTGCGCCCGCGCGCCCCCGCCCGCCGCGGCGGCCCAGGCGCTTGCCGCCAGCGCGGCGCCCGCCAGCGCGAGGGCCGCGCGCACGACGGACAAGCGGCGCGGCCGGGTGGGTGCGGGCTGGGTCATGGCGGCATCCTCATGGGGTGCGGCGGGCGCGCCGTGCGCCGCCGCAAGCGATCGTCGACCCCGCCGGCGCCGCCGCACCGCCGGGCGTCGCGCCGTTCGCCGACCGGCGCGGCCGGCCGCGCGCGACACGCACCCTAACGTCGGCGCGCGGTCGAAGGTTGCGCCCGTCCGTCGGGGTCTCGTAGGATAGCGGCCGATGTACCGACCGTCGAACGGACCCGCTGGGCGATCGCGTGGGGCGGGGGCGGAGACCCGCTCGACCCGGCCGCGCCCGTCGCGCCGCCGCGCCGTCGCGCTGGTCGCCGCCGCGCTGGCCGCCGCGTCCGGCATCGCCCGCGGCGTCGCCCGCGGCAGCGCCGCGCCGGCGGCCGAGCGCGGCCGCGCCGACGTGCGGTTCGTCCTCGACGACTTCGAGGCCGCCGGCTGGCCGCTGGCCGGGCTCTGGACCGCCCCGCCGGACGCCGCGTCCGGCTGGGCGCCGTCGGCGTGCCGGGCGCGGCGCGGCCAGCGGGCGCTGCGGGCGTTCGCGCCGCGGGCGGCCGATGCAGCGTGCGACGCGGCGGTGCCGGCCGGCGCCGCGTCGACCGCCTGGCTGCACCTCGACCTGCGCGCGGCCGCCGCCGCGAACCGACTCGAGCTGGGCTTCGAGGTCCGCTTCGCGCTGGCCGCGGCGGACGGCGCGGGCCTCGTGATCTGGCTGCTCGCGCCCGCGGGCGGCGGCGCGCCGCGGCGCGTGCCGGTGTTCGGCGCGACCGGCGACAGCGGCGCCTGGGTCGATCCGCCGCGCCACCTCGACCTGCGCAACCTCGTCGACATCCGGCAGCCCGGGGCGGTGTACGACCTGCGGGGCGGGCAGTGGACGCTGGAGTGGACGGCCGCCGCGCCGGCCGGCGCGCCGCCGGGCGGCGGCGTCGAGGTCGACGACGTGTCGTTGGTCTGGGAGCCCGACCCGAGCTTCCCGACCCCGACCCGCCTCGCGCCGCCAACGGCCACCGCGACGCCGCGACCGCCGACCGCCACGCCGTCCGCCGTGCCGACCGTCGAGCCGACACCGACCGCCGAGCCGCCGACGGCCACGCCGGCCGGCGGCCGGGCCTACCTGCCGCTCGTCCGCCTCGACCCGCCGCCCACGCCGACGCCGACCGAGACGGCGACGCCCGACCCGGCAGCGTCGGCCACTTCGACCGTGACGCCCGATCCGGCCGTGACGCCGCCCGGGTTGCCGACCGCGGCGCCACCCGCGGACCCGCCCCCGACGCCGTCGTCGCCCGCCGCGGCGCCGTCCGGCAGGCGGCCGAGCGCGGCGCGGCCGCCCTCTCCGGCTGTGCTATCATCGGCCCGCCGCGCCCCCGTAGCTCAGTGGACAGAGCAACTGGCTTCGAACCAGTAGGTCGCACGTTCGAGCCGTGCCGGGGGTACAACACGGAGCGCCCCGCCCGACCACGGTCGAGCGGGGCGCGTGCATGGACGGGCGCGGCGCGCGGCGTCAGGCGACGGCGCCGAGCTCCGTCACGGTGCGCTCGATGAGCCCGACCGCCTCGCCCAGCGTCCCGGCGTCGAACGCGAAGCGCGCGCCGGCGGTGGCGAAGAGCTGCGGCAGCGTGGCGGTGCCGCCGAGCCGCAGGGCCGAGCGGTAGTCGGCCACGGCGCGCGGGTGGTCGCGCAGGCTGTTGCGCCAGACCTGGGCGGCGCCGAGCTGGGCCAGCCCGTACTCCACGTAGTAGAACGGCACGGTGAAGATGTGGAGCTTGCGGTGCCAGCCGGTGGCCTCGACATCGGCGAGGCCGTCGAAGTCGACGCCGGGGATGAAGCGTCGCCACAGGGCGCGCCACTGGGCGTCGCACGCCTCGGGCTCGGCGCCGTCGGGATGGGTGTAGGCCCACTGCTGGAAGGCGTCGACGACGGCCATGTAGGGCCAGAACAGGATCGTGCCCTCGAGGTGCTCGATGCGCGCCCGGGCGGCGCCGTCGCGGTCGTAGAAGCCGCCGTGGTCTTCGGTCAGGTAGGGCGCCGCCAGGAGCTCCATCGCCATCGACGCGACCTCGTTGAACTCCATCGGCGACTCGAGCTGCGGCGCGAACGGCAGGTCGCTGGAGGCGAAGGCGTGGAAGGCGTGGCCCGCCTCGTGCAGCATCGTCTGGACGTCGTCGTGGAGGCCGACGGCGTTCATGAAGATGAACGGCCGCTTGGCCACCGGGAAGTAGGTGCAGTAGCCGCCCGGCGCCTTGCCCTTGCGGTTCTCGGCGTCGAGCAGCCCTTCGGCGATCATCGTTCGGTACTGCCCGCCCAGGTTGGGGTCGACGCGGTCGAGGATGGCGGCGCTCTTGTCGAGCAGCTCGCCGCCGTCCCGGTAGGGCCGCAGCGGCTGGGTGCCGGGGGGGTCGCACGGCCGGCTGAACTCGCCGTTCGTGAGGTCCCACGGCCGCAGGCTCGCCACGCCGAGGCGAGCGCGGTGGCGCTCGTAGATGCGCGTGGCGGCCGGCACGCACACCGCCTCGATCGCGTCGTGGAACGTGGCGCAGTCGGCCGGGGAGTAGTCGAAACGCTGCTTCGCCTGCCACGCGTAGCCGCGGTAGTCCGCATGGCCGGCGTTGGCGGCGATCCGCTGGCGCAGGCTGTGTAGCTCGCGCCACAGGTCGTTGAGGGCGGCGCGGTCGGCGAGGCGGCGCTCGGCCATCAGCCGCCACACCGTCTCGCGCTGGCCGCGGTCGGTGCCGGCGAGGACCGGGCGCAGCTGCGGCAGCGGCACCTCGCGCCCCTCCCACGTCACCGTCTGTGCGCCGATCGTCTTGTCGTAGCGCGAGCCGAGCTTCGACTCCTCGACGAGCAGCGGCAGGTTGTCCTCGCGGAACAAGTCGGCCTCGGCCCGGAGGTTGCGCAGCGGCACCTCGAGGCCGTCGCGCGTCAGGCCCGACGCCAACAGCTTGAGCTTGAGCGCCTGCTCGGCCGACGCCGCCGGCGGCCGGATCTCGTCGAGGTAGCGGAAGAAGGCCGCCTCGGCGTCGGCGTTCGTCGTGTCCTGGGTGTGGGCCAGGTGGCGGCGGGCGCCGGTCTCGTAGATCAGGAAGCTCAGCCGCGTCCAGTCGGCCAGCCAGGCGTCCAGCGTCGCCGCCGTCAGCGGCCGGGCCTCGAGGTCGGCGTAGTACGGCGCGATGCGGTCCCAGGGCCAGTCCTGGAACGCACGCACGTCGGTGGGCAGGGTCTCGAACACGCACTCCCCCTGTCGCGGCAGGTCAGGCGCTCTCACGGCGATGGCAACAAATCGTAATCAAATACTACGGCGGTGCAAGTGGGGCCGCTCGCGCGGCGCGGCGCTGCGACGTCGGCGGGCCAGCGGCCGGTCAGCGGCGCGCCGACGGCAGGTAGATCCGGCCGCCGCCCGGCGCGGCGCTGGCGGCGGCCGTCGCGCGGCGCGTCGGCGTCGCCGCGGCGGTCGCGGCCGACGTCGCCGTGCGCGCGGCCGTGGCGACGGGCGACGCGGTGGGCGGCGGCGTGGGCGTCGCCGCGGTCGTCGGCGTGGCGATCGGCGTCGGGGAGGCGACCGGCGTCGGCGTCGGGCTGGCCGTCGCCGTCGGCGTCGGCAGCGCCAGCGCGGCGACCACGGCGGCGTCGACGTTGATCACGCCGTGGCCGGCGGCGTTGTTGAAGTCGCGGGCGCCCGACGGGCCGCAGGCGTCGGCGTTGAGCTTCGTCGCCGTGTCCTCGAGCAGCGCGCGCACCGCCGCCGGGCGGCCGCGCAAGCCGGGTGCGGCGCTCAAGAGCAGCGCCGCGGCGCCGCTGACGTGGGGCGCCGCCATCGAGGTGCCCTGCTTGACGCCGTAGCCGCTCGAACCCAGGCTGGACTCGATGGCCTCGCCCGGGGCGGCGACGTCGGGCTTGATCCGCGGCGTCCCGGCGGCGTCGAACGGACCGCGGCTCGAGCTGTCGGCGATCGTGCGCCGCTCGTCGTCGTAGTTGCCCACGGTGAACGCCTCGGCCAGCGAGCCCGGCGGGCAGACGCTGCCGCAGCGCGGCCCGTCGTTGCCGGCGGCGGCGACGAACAGGATGCCGGCCGCCACCAGGTTGCGGATCGCCGCCTCGGCCGGGAACGGGTTGTCGCAGAACGCGCGGCCGAACGTGCCCCACGAGGCGTTGATGATGTCGGGCGCCAGCTCGGGACGCGGGTCGCTGCCGTCGCGCTTCGTCGGCGCCAGCGACCACTGGAGGCAGTCGAGGATGGCCTTGGTCGTGCCCCGGTCCTGGGCGAAGACCCGGCACGCGATCCAGCTCGCCTCGGGCGCGACGCCGATCTCGCGGCTGCCCTGGCGCCCCACGGCGATGCCCGCGACGTGGGTGCCGTGGTCGTTCACGTCGATCGGCGCCGCCTGGCCGGCGACGGCGTCGAGCCAGTGGTGGTCGTCGCCGTCGGTTCGACCGCGGTAGCTCGACGCGAGGGCCGGGTGGCGGGCGTTGACGCCGGTGTCGAGGATCGCCACCGTCACCCCGGCACCCTCGTAGCCGCGGCGCCACACCTTGTCGGCGCCGATCGCCCGGATGTTGTGCTCGGCGGCCGCCTGCCGCGCGACGCCGGCCGGCCGCGGCGCCTCGGCCGCGCCGAACGCCGGCAGCCCGACGATCGAGGCGACCTCTGGCAGGCTGCCGATCTCGCGCACCGTCGCCGCATCCGCCTCGAACGCCACGGCGTTGACGATGTGGTAGGCCGTGAACGGCACGCCCCGCCGCGCCAGGGCGGCGACGACCGGCCGCTGCGTCGCGTCGGCCACCGCCACGAGCCGCTGGCGCACGAAGCGCACCTTGGCCGTCTTGGCGGCGATCGCCTCGGCCCCCGACAGGTCGGCTTGGGCGCGCAGGATGGCCAGCGCCGGGCTCGACCGGCCGGCGGCGAGGTCGGCGGCCAGGCGGCGGTCGACGCGGGCGGTCGTCGACGCGGCGGCGGGCGCGCTCGCCACGGCGCCGACGGCGGACGGCGGCGGCTTCGGCGCGCCGCCGGCGGCGCGGGCCGAGGTGACGGCGAGGGCCGCGGCGGCGGCGAGCGCCGGCAGCGACGCGGCCGCCACGGCGGCGCGATGGCGGCGGACGGGCGACGGGGCGGCGGGTCGGACCCCGGGCGGAGCGGCGGGGTGGACGGACATGGCGGAACCTCGCGGGCGTGGCGACGAGACCGGGCACGGCGGCGCAGCGGCGGATCCGCCGCGCGCCGGCATTGTAGCGCGGCGGGCGGGACGGCGACGGCCGGTCGGCGGGGCGCCGAGAGACCCGTTGACGCCGCACGGGCGGCCTTCTACACTCTGCCGGCCGCCGCGGCCGACGGAGCCGACCGCCAGCGCCCTGCCGACGGCACCGAGGAGGACGAAGATGGGGATCGTTGCGCGCCCTGCCCGCCGCGTGCCGGCGGTGCTGGCGCTCGTCGCTGCCGCCGCGTTCGGGGTCGCCTGCGGCGGCGCCGAGCCGGCGCCGGCGGACGACGCCGTCGCCGAAGCCACCGCCGTTGCGCCGACCGAGGCGCCGCGCGAGGAGGTCGCCTGGTTCGAGGGCGACGTCGAGGCCGCGTTCGCCGCCGCCAAGGCCGAGGGCAAGCCGGTGTTCCTCTACTGGGGCGCGGTGTGGTGCCCGCCGTGCTACTACCTCAAGGAGCGGGTCTTCCACCGGCCCGAGTTCGTGGCCAAGAGCAAGGAGTTCGTCTCGGTCTACCTCGACGGCGACACCGAGCGGGCCCAGATCTGGGGCGAGACGTTCGACGTCCAGGGCTACCCCACCGTCATCGTGTTCGACCCCGACGGCGCCGAGGTGACGCGCCTGACGAGCGGGATCGACGCCGAGGCCTACGCCAGCGTCCTCGACACGGCCAAGGCCAAGCTCACGCCGATCGGCGACGTCCTGGCCGCGGTCGAGGCGGCCGGCCCGGCCGCGGCGGCGCCCGAGGACCTCGAGCTGCTGGCGTTCTACGCCTGGAGCCAGGACAGCCTGCTCCAGCTCGACAGCGAGACGAAGCAGGCGACGTTCAAGCGGCTCTGGCAGGAGACGTCGGCGTCGCTCCAACCCGCCCGCAGCCGCTTCCTCTGCCTCTGGCTCGAAGAGCTCCACCAGGCCCGCTCCGACGCCGAGGGCGCAGCCGAGGAGGGCGAGACGCCCGAGCTGCCCGGCCTGACCGCCGACGAGGCGACGGCCGTGTCGGCCGAGCTGGCCGCGCTGTTCGCCGACCCCGCCCAGCGCGCGGCGAACACGAACACGATCTACTACTGGTCCGAGGAGACCGCGACGCTGCTCCATCCCGAACCCGGCCCGGAGCGCGACGCCTTCGCCGCCGCCTGGACCGCCGCCGCCCAGGCCATCGAGAACGACGAGGCGATGACGGTCGACGACCGGCTGACGTCGCTCTACCCGCAGATCGTCCTGGCGCGCCTCCAGGCGGCCAGCGCGCCGGCCGCCACGGCCGTCGTGACCGCCACCGGCGCCACCACCGCCACCGCCGCCGGCGAGGCCGCCGAGGGCGAGCCGACCGAGGTGCCGCTGCCGGCCGAGCTGGTGGCGCGCGTCGCAGACCGGGTGGCTTGGGCCACCGCGACCGTGACCGACAAGGACGAGATGCAGACCGTCATGGGCACGATGGTCTGGGTCCTCCAGGAGACCGGCCAGGACGCAGCCGCCGAGCAGCTCCTGATCGACAAGCTCGACACGACGCTCGAGCCGTACTACTACATGACGAACCTCGGCAAGATGGCCGAAGACCGGGACGACACCGCCGGCGCGCTGAAGTGGTACCGCCAGGCCTGGCAGACGGCCGAGGGGTCGATGACGCGCTTCCGCTGGGGCCACAGCTACCTGCGGGCCCTGCTCCGCCTCACGCCCGACGACGAGGCCACGATCGAGGCCGACGCCACGGCGATCCTGACCGAGCTCATGGCCAAGTCCGACGCCCTGGCGCTGGGCAACGGCGACCGGATGGCGACGCTGTCGACGGCGCTGCTGGGCTGGAACGAGGACGGCGCCCACGACGCTGTCGTCGCGCGGCTGCGCGACCTCGTGGCCGCGAAGTGCGCCGACCTCGACGCCACCGGCGACGACTCGCAGCAGAGCCGCTGCCAGCGGTTCCTGGCGCCGCCGGACGAGGCGGGCAGCGAGGGGTAGTCCGGGGCGACAGCGCGCAGCGCCAACAAGGCCGGCGGGCCGCGGGGACGTCCCCGCGGCCCGCCGGCCTCGTCGTTCGCCCACCCCGGCGGCGTCGCGCCGGGGGCGGTTCGGCTAGCGCCCGCCCGCGCCCGTCGTCGGCACGGCGCCGGCGGCGCCGGTCGCCGCGCCGACCGAAGCGGCGGCCGAGGTGCCGGCGGGCGTCCCGCTCGGCGCCGCGGCCAGCCGGGCGGCGGCGCCGCCGCCGGGGCCGTCGCCGTCCTGGGCGAAGAGCTCGCGGATGCCGCCGAGGGCGCCCAGGACGCCCGCCGCCTCGTAGGGGATGAACAGCTTCGAGGCGCGGCCGTCAGCCATCGCCTTGAGGGCGTCCATGTACTGCAGCGCGATGAGCTTCTCGTCGGGCTGGGCGGCGGCGATGGCGCCGTAGACGATCGTGATCGCGTTGGCCCGGCCGGCGGCCTCGGCCTCCAGCTTGTAGCGCTCGCCGTCGGCGACGATCTTGCGGCTCTCGGCCTCGCCCTCGGCCTTGAGGATCTGGGCCTGGCGCAGGCCCTCGGACTCCAGGATCTGGGCGCGCTTCTCGCGCTCGGCCTTCATCTGGCGGTGCATCGCCTGGGTGACGTCGGCCGGCGGGTCGATGCGCTTGATCTCGACGCGGACGATCCGGACGCCCCACTTGTCGGTGGCGTCGTCGAGGACCTCGCGCAGCTTGGCGTTGATCCGCTCGCGCGACGTGAGGCCTTCGTCGAGCTCCATCTCGCCGATGACGTTGCGCAGGTTCGTCTGGGCCAGCTTCGTCGCCGCGCTGTAGAAGTCGGCGACGTTGTAGACCAGCTTCACCGGGTCCGTGGCCTCGAAGTAGACGATCGCGTCGACGGTCACGACGACGTTGTCCTTCGTGATCACCTCCTGCGGCGGCACGTCGACCACCTGCTCGCGCATGTCCACCTTCAGCATCGAGTCGATGAACGGGATGATGATCGTCAGGCCCGGCGGCGCGGTCCGCTGGTAGCGGCCGAGGCGCTGGATGACGCCCTTCTGGTAGGGCGAGATGATGCGCACGCCCATCAGGGCGACGACGAACACGAAGACGGCGATGACGAACAACAGGGCGATGAACCCATTCACGGTGTCAGCTTCCTTTCGGTGGGTGGCGGCGAGGGTCGGAGCGGCGAGATGGAAGAGGTCGATGGCGCGACGGGTCGCGGGCTAGCGGTCGTCGGCCGCGGCCGGGCGGACCCGGAGGCGCGTGCCCGAGACGGAGACGACCTCGACGACGGCGTCCTCGTCGATTGGCGCGCCGGTGGCGCTGTCGGCGCGCCACTCCTCGGCCTCGAAGCGGACGCGGCCGCGGCCCTCGGCCGGGTCGATGCGCTCGACGACGCGCGCCGTGCCGCCCACGGCCCGGTCGGCGCCGACGCCCGGATGCTGCGCCGGCGCGACGCGCTCGGCGAACGGCCGCGAGACGAAGATCGCGGCGATCGAGGTGACGACGAACGTTCCCAGCTGGGCGGCGGGCCCGAAGCCGAGCCAGGCCAGCGCGGCCGCCGCCGTGGCGCCGACGCCGAAGCAGGCCAGCACGAAGCCGGCGGTGAAGATCTCGGCGAGGAAGAACGCCACCGCCATGATCGTCCACACCCAGCGCACCAGATCCATGCCCGAGTCCATGTTGGCTCCTTGCGGTCGGCGGCGCGACGGGACAGGAGCCGCGCCGACCGGTGGCGTATACGCGGCACGGCGACCCGGGTTGCGGCCGGCCGGGATGCCGTGCCCGCGGGCGGCGCGGGTGCGCGACGCGCCGTCACGATGGCCGGGCGGCCGGCGTCATCACCAGGGGCAGGGCTTGCCCGTCGCCACCACCCCCGAGGATCCCGTCATGCACCCCCTCCCCGCCGACGTCCGGATCGCCCCCTGGGATCCCGCCACCGCCGACGGCGCCACCTGGGCGGCATACCACGCCTTCCGCCGCGCGCGCTACGCCGAGTCGCGCCCCGACGATCCCGTGCCGCCCGACGCCGACGCCGAGATCTGGCTGCGCCAGCCCGAAGTGGGCGGCGCCAGCCGGCGCTGGCTGGCGTGGCGCGACGGGGCGATCGTCGGCGCGATGGGCCTGGGCTGGGTGGCCGAGGGGCCGATGTTCGAATCGAACCGCCACTTGGTGGGCGGCAGCGGCGCGGTGCTGCGGCCGCACCGCCGCCAAGGCATCGGGCTGGCGCTGGCGCGGCGGGTGCTGGCCGAGCTCGAGGCGCAGGACCGCCGCACCTGGACCAGCCAGACGATCGAGGACGACGGACGGGCGTTCTTGGCCTGGCTCGGGGCCGTGCCCAAGATGGAGGCCTCCGAAAACCGCCTGGACCTGACGCGCGTCGACTGGGACATGGTCGACCGCTGGGCGGCGGAGGGGCCGTCGCGCTCGCCGTCCACCACGCTCGAGTTCTGGCCCGATCGCGTCCCGGTCGAGGCGTACGAGCGCTACGCCCCGGCGCTGTCGCAGCTGTTCGACACGATGCCGTTCGACGACCTCGATCACGGCCAGACGGTGTTCACGCCCGAGCTGCTGGCCGACTACCAAGCGCGGATCGACCGGATGAACGGCCATTGGCACACGATGATCACCCGCGAGCCCGACGGCACGATCTCGGGCGTCACCGACGTGAGCTACACGCCGGGCCAGCCCGATCGGATCATCCAGCAATTCACCGGCGTCCACCCCGACCACCGCGGCCGCGGGTTGGGCAAGTGGCTCAAGGCGGCCATGCTCCGCGCCGCCCACGCGCGCCATCCCGACGCCCGCTGGGTCATCACCGGCAACGCCAACTCGAACGACCCGATGCTGGCGATCAACCGGGCGCTGGGGTTCACGGCGCACCGCGGCGAGACGGTGTTCCAGCTGGATCGCGACGCGCTGCGGGCGCGGTTGGCCGAGGTGGACCGCGGCGCGCCCGACGCCGCGCCCGCCGCGCCCGGCTCGGGCGACGGCCGACCGTAACGCCAGGCCGGCCGGCGGCGACTGGCCCGTCGGGCCGCAGCCCTGCGGCCCCACGCACGCTCCGCGGAAGATGCCATGCCCATGCCCGCCGTCCGGCGCGACCGCCGGCTGTTCACGATCCTGGCGATCGTCTTCGTCAACATCGTCGGCGCCGGCATGGTGCTGCCGACCCTGCCGCTCTACGCCGAGCGCACGTTCGCGCTGTCGCCGGTGGCGAACACGCTGCTGGTGTCGAGCTTCTTCGCCGCGCAGTTCGTGGCCGCGCCGATCCTCGGCCGCTGGTCCGACCGGATCGGCCGGATGCCGGTGCTGCTCGTCAGCCAGCTCGGCACGGCGTTGAGCTTCGTCCTGCTGATGGTGGCGCGCTCGCCGGCGATGCTCTTCGCCAGCCGGATCCTCGACGGCGTCACCGGCGGCAACATCACGGTGGCCCAGGCCTACGTGACCGACGTCACGCCGCGCGAGGGTCGCACCCAGGCCTTGGGGCTGATCTTCGCCGCCTTCGGCATGGGCTTCGTCATCGGTCCGGCCCTGGGCGGCGCGCTCAGCTCGGCGTTCGGCGCGCCGGCGGTGTTCGGCGTCGCCATCGGCGCCACGCTGCTCACCGCCGCGCTCACCCGCTGGACGCTGCGCGAGACGCTGACGCCCGAGGTGCGGGCCGCCCGCGCCGCGCAGCGCGCCGCCGACGGCCACCGCGCCCTGGGCGCGGCGGCGGTCGGGTCCAATCGCGCCCTGGTGCTCGTGCTCGGGGTCGCCGTGCTGGGACAGTTCGCCCTCGGCCTGCTGCAGTCGACGTTCGCCTTGTACGGCGACGACGTGCTCTTCGACGACCTGCCGGACCGCTACGTCGCGCTTGCCGTCGGCGCGCTGCTGGGCGTCGTCGGGCTGGCGCAAGTGGTTACGCAGCTGGTGGTGCTGCGGCCGGCGCTGCGGCGCTGGGGCGAGGCGCGGCTCGTGGTCGGCGCCAACGCGCTGCGGGCGATCGGGATGTTCCTCTACGCCGTGGCGCGCGGTCCGGCCCTGGCGCCGCTGGGCGCGCTGTTCTTCGCCATGGGCATGGGGCTGTCGATGCCGCCGCTGCAGACGCTGGCCACCCACGCCGTGGCCGACGGCGACCGCGGCGCCGTCCTGGGCTGGTTCCAGAGCGCCGCGAACCTCTCGATCGTCGCCAGCACCGCCCTGGCCGGCGTGCTGTACAGCGTCGGCCCGCCGGTCCCGTACGTCGTCGGCGGCGTGCTGTCCGTGGCGGCGATCGGGCCGTCGCTGTGGTTGCTGCGGCTGCCCGACGGCGCCGCGCCCGTCGTGGCGCGCTGAGCGGTGGGCGCGCGCCTCGTGCCCGGCGCCGCTGCGCCGGACGCTGCCGTGCTCGACCCCGACGGCGCCGCCGTGGCGCTGGCCAGCCTCTGGCCGGCCGGCCCGACGGCGCTGCTGTTCATCCGCCACTTCGGCTGCCCGTACTGCCAGATCGCGCTGCGCGAGCTGGCCGCCGAGCGCGCCGGCCTCGAGGCGCTCGGCGCCCAGGTCGTCGCGGTGGCGATCGGCGAGCCGGTGCACGCGGCCACGTTCGGGCGGAAGCAGGCGCCGGGCGTGGCGCTGTACGTCAGCCCCGACACTGCGGCCCATCGCGCCTTCGGGCTGCGTCGCGGACTGCCGTGGGAGGTCGTCAACCCGCGCACCGTGGCCCGCGGCACGCGGCTGGCCGCCCAGGGCATCCTGCCGCGCGTGCCGACGGGCGACCCGTTCCTGCTGCCCGGGACGTTCGTCGTCGACCGCGCCGGCCGCGTCGCCTACGCCCGCTACGCCGCCGACGTCAGCGACAACCCCGACTGGGCCGAGCTGCGCGCGGCCGTGGCGGCGGCCGTGTCGAGCGGCGGCGGCGCGACCGGTCGCTGACGGCGCGGCGCGGTCGGCGGGCGCGCCGGGCGGCCGCCGCGGCGGCGATCGCGCCGGCCCTGTCACACCCGCGCCGGCGGGCTTCGTTGTACCATCCGACGCCGCGGCGCCTGCGGGGCGCGCGCGACATACAGGGGACGGTCCCCGTCGCCGCGCGGCGGGCGGCCGGAGTGCAACGAACCACGAGGAGGATGCGGATGTCGGATATGGTGCGCCGCCTGCGGGCGGCTGTCGTTCCCTTGCTGGCGCTGGCGGCCCTGACCGCCGTGCCGCTGGCCGTGCTGCAGGCCGCCGGCCGCGGCCCGGCCCAGCCGGCGGATCCAGCGGCGCTGCCGCCGCCGGCCCATCCGTCGGCGGCGCTGGCGGAGCTGGCCGACCGGCCGGCCGAGGACAAGCTGACCGACGCCTTGGCCGAGACCGTGGCCGACGCCAAGGGCGAGGACGACCTCGTCGTCTACGTCCAGTCGGACCGCGCCGTCGACTTCGCGCCCGTCAGCGACCGCGTTCACGCCTGGCAGATGCCGGCCGGCGAACACGCCGCGCTGGTCTGGCTGCCGCCGTCCAAGGTGGGCGCGCTGGCCAAGCTCGAGGGCGTCGCGCGCGTCTCGAACGCCGCCATCGGCAGCGAGTCGCCGATCGTCATGCCGCTGCCGGCGCCGGACGACGAGCTGGCGTGGCGCTACGAGCCGCTCAGCCCCGAGGCGGGCGCGGCGCTCGCCGCCCAGGCGCAGGCGGCCCCGCCGTGGTCGCCGGTCGACGGCCAGACGGCGGCCGGCAAGGCCGATCGGGCGCCGAGCGCCAAGGGCGGCGCGCAGCCCAAGGGCTGGCACGACGTCTGGCGCGGCCACGGCGCGAAGGACGCCTGGGAGCAGGGCTTCACCGGCGCCGGCGTCAAGGTCGCCGTCCTCGACACGTCCGTCGATTTCGCCCATCCCGACCTCCAGGGCAGCTACGCGACGTACGAGAAGGGTCCCTACGCCGGCTGGCCGGAGATCTTCGACCCGACCGGCATGGTGATCTACGCCCAGGAGATGGCCTCGCCGCCGGCGCCGAACGCCCTGCCGCCGACGGCGGCCGGCAACGGCGGCATCGTGCGGATGCGCAACGCCATCACCGTCACCGCCGGCACGGTCGGCGGGCGCGACGTGCTGACCGGCTGCATCTCGGCGCGGGCCACGGTGCGCGTCGACAACCGCAACGTCGTCCAGTTCCTGCCGCCCAACTGCGACTACATCGTGCCGGCGTCCAAGAGCAACCGGGTCCTGCACGGCCTCCACCCCGACGCCAACATCCGCCAGGTGGGCGCCGAGCCCAACGCGGTGCCGCCGGTGCTGGCGCGCTGGCTCGACGTCATCCTCGTCGACGCCAACGAGCCGGGCGTCTACGACACGGTCTACGCCGACCTCGACTTCGACCGCGACTTCACCGACGAGAAGCCGATGACGAAGGCCGACCCGGTGGGCTGGCGCGACATCAACGGCAACGGGATCGCCGACTTCTCGGCCGGGACGCTGTACTGGATCGCCGACGGCGTCGCCCCGCCGCCGGGCGCCTACCTGCTCGGGCTCGAGGACGAGATCCCGGCCGCTTACAGCTTCATCGGCATCCAGGCCGACACCGGCGGCCATGGCACGCTGTGCGCCTCGAACGTCGCCTCGCGCGGCCGGCTGGGCGTGCCCGAGGAGGTGACGCTCCGCTTCCGCGACCTGCCGGGCGACGGCAAGCCGATGCCGCTGAACCCGGGCATGGGCAAGGAGGCGCTCGTCGTCTCGGTCGGCGACATCTACAGCGGCGGCAACCTCGGCTTCGACATCGGCTGGCGCTTCGGCGTGCTGGGCGCCGACCCCGACGACCCGAGCGACGACCCGCAGATCACGTCGAACAGCTACGGCTTCAGCGCCAACGACGACGACGGCTGGGACGCGAACTCGCGGGCGATCGACTACTACGTCCGCACGTTCAACCGGACCTCGACCGGCCTCTACTCGGCCGGCAACGGCGGCCCGGGCTACGGCACGATCCCGGTGCCCAAGCCCTCGACCGGCATGGGCATCGCCGCCTCGACCCAGATGGGCTCGACCGGCTGGGACTCGATCCTCGACTCGACCCAGATCACGTTCGGCGACGTGACGCCGTGGTCGGACCGCGGCCCGACGGCCATCCTCGGCATCGGCCCGCACATCGCCGCCGACGGCGCCTACGCCTCGGGCTCGAACCCGCTGAACGCCGTCACCGCCAACGCCGCCCAGCCCGAGTTCAAGCGCGACGGCGAGTATGCCAACGCCACGTGGGGCGGCACGAGCCGCTCGTCGCCGGTGGCGGCGGGCCTCATGTCGCTCGTCTACCAGGCCTACAAGGCGAAGCACGGCACCTGGCCGACGTGGCAGGAGGCCCGCGCCATCGCCATGGCCGGCAGCCGCTTCAACGGCTACGACGCCTTCACGACCGGCGCCGGCGTCCTCGACGGCGGCGACGCGGTGCGGCTGGCGTCGGGCGCGTCGGGCGTCTACAGCATGCCCTCGGAGTGGACGTCGGGCGGCTACCGCGGCCAGCGCTACCCCGGGTTCGCCAGCATCCAGCACCCGGGCACCACGAGCAAGCAGACCTTCACCCTGTCCAACGTCGACGACAAGCCCGTCGAGGTGGCGGTGTCGGGCCAGTGGCTGCGGCGCGTGGCCACCAAGGACCTGCCGTTCACGTCGAAGCCGGTCACCGACGAGGTCGGCTCGCCGACGTCGTTCAACGCCCCGCAGTACATGCTGCCGATCGAGCGCGAGTGGGTGCCCGAGGGCACCGACCTCATGGTGGTCCGCATGGCCTACCCGCTCGAGGACATGGACCTCCAGGCGCCCGACGGCGGCCCGTTCACGCCGGCCCAGCCCGCCAACTCCTACCTCTACGCCGACAACATCTGGCGGATGACCGTCTTCCAGCACACCGACCACAACGACAACCAGAAGCTCTGGAACGACGCCAACGGCAACGGCATCGTCGACTTCCAGCTCACGACGTACTACACCCAGACGCTGGACGCCACCGACGGCGTCACGACGCGGCAGATCGACTACGCCACGGCCGAGATCGAGCAGGGCGAGTACGAGCGGTTCGCCTACGCCAACAACGAGTCGAACAACCACATCGTGGCGGTCCACCACCCGCTCGAGCGCTGGGCCAGCGGCATGTACCTCGGGCTGTCGCACTACGTCGTCGGCGCCGGCGCCACCGCGCGCGGCCGGACGCCCAAGGTGCCCGAGACGACGCTCGACATCCGCATCGACTTCTACGCCTACACCGATTGGCCGTGGCTGAGCGTCGACAAGGAGACGGTGACGATCCCGGCCGCCTCCGCCGCCGGCCCCGGCACGGTGCAGATCGAGGGCACGATGACGCTGCCGGCCGACGCCGGCTACGGCAGCTACGTCGGCGCGATCCTGGCCGACTACGCCCGCGACACGGCCGGCGGCGACGTCCCGGTCGACAGCCCGGGCGGCTACGAGCTGCCCAACCGGCGCCTGGTGGTGCCGGTGAACGTGAACGTGGCGGCGCAGTACCGCTGGAACGGGCCTGTCAGCTTCGGCCCGTCGGCGGCCGACCCCGACCTGTCGTACGACAACGGCACCGTCACCGGCGCCCAGAGTTGGGGCTGGCGGCCGGAGTCGGGCGACTGGCGCTACTTCATGTTCGACGCCGCCGCGCCGCCGCGCAACACGCTCGCCTACCTGGTCACGAAGACCACGTGGGACGACCCGTCGGAGGGTATGACCGACATCGACACCCGGCTCTACGGCCCGGTCGCCGATCGCTACACCGACCCCACCCACCCGGCCAACGCGGCCGAGGAGGTCGACGGCCAGGTGCGCGATCGCAGCGACGCCGCCTACTACGGGCCGTACACGCTCGGGCTGATGGCGTCGAGCCCGCGCGCCAACCTCAACGCCGGTCGCTGGGCCTTCAACACGTCCAGCGGCGCGGCCGAGGACTGGCTGTCGGCGCCCGCTGGCGAGGGCCTGCACGAGATCATGCTCGACAACGTCCTCCACAGCGGCTCGTCGATCAACCTCCCGTTCGAGACCACGATCGGCTCGCTGCGCGTCTCGCCGTCGCCGGTCGTCCTCGAGGGCGCGGCGTGCGTCGACCTGACGATGCAGTCCGACCTGGCGCTGGCCGACATCTCGGTCCAGTCGTACGGCCTGACGACGCCCGAGCGGTACGACGACCAGCCGGTCCAGCAAGACGACCAGAACAACGCCGCCACCGCGACCTACCGCAAGCCGTTCGTGCTGCCCAGCGAGGCCGCCCAGCTGCGGATCGAGGTCGACGGCGCGGACGACGACGACCTCGACGTGTTCCTGCTCTACGACGAGGACGGCGACGGCACGTTCAACTTCGCCACCGAGCAGCGCGCCACGGCGGCCAACGGACCGTCGGCCGACGAGGTCGTGAACGTGGTCGGCAACCTCCCGGCGGGCGACTACGAGATCTGGGTCCACGGCTTCACGGTGCTCGGCACCGGCAAGACGTTCGACCTGACGTTCGACGCGGTCTACGGCGACGACATCGCAGTCATGGACCCGCCGTCGTCGCTGCCGGCGGGCCAGCCGCAGACGCTGCGCCTCTGCCCGGACGCGGCCGGGGTGGCCGACCTCACCGCGCCGGCGAACGGCGTCGTCCACGTCGGACCGCCGTCGTCGCCGGCGATGGTGACGATCCCGGTGACGTGGTACCCGGCCGGCACCGCGCCGACGCCGGAGCCGCAGGCGCCGGAGGGCGTGTTCCTGCCGGCGCTGCTGCGCGCCGACATGTTCAACGCCGACGGCATGGCGCCGGCCGCCGCCGGCCGCGCCCTGCGCGAGGGCGTGGGCGAGGCGCGCGGGCGCTAGCCGTCGCGCGGGGCGCGGTCGACCCGCGCCGCCCGCGATCGACACCGGGGCCGGATCCGCCGAGGCGGGTCCGGCCCCGTTTCGTTCGAGGCGCTACACTTGCCGGCATGCCGCCTGCGCCCGGCCCCGACCCCGCCCCCGTCGCCCCTGCCCGCCCTGGCCGCCCGACGGCACCGACCAACGCGGCCGCGCCCCGCGTCGGCGCGGCGCGCCGGCCCGCCTGCCGGCTGGCGCGGGCGGCGCCGCTGCTGGCCCTCGCCGCCGCCGCGGCGGCGCGCGCGCCGGAGTCAGGGCCGCGTGCCGTCGCCGCCCCGCCGCTGCAACAGGCGACGGCCACCGCCAGCCGCACCGTGCGCCCGATCACGCCGACACCGCCGCCGACGCCGCGGCCGGCGCCGACGATCGCCCGTCCGGACGTCTCGATCGGCGCGGTCCGCGTCGTCGACGCCGTCCACGACCCGGCGACGCTGGTGATCTCGGCCACGTTCACCGCGGCGCTGGCCAACATCGGCGCGGTGACGGCCGAGCGCTGGCTGGAGGTGACGTGGTTCGCCGACGCCAACCGCACCGGCGCCTTCGAGGCCGACGCCGACGTCCTGCTGGCCACCGCCGTGGCGCCCGACCACCTGGCGCCCGGCGAGACCGAGCCGATGCGCGCCGCCGGCCGCGCCACGCTGCCGTTCCGCGACGCGCCGGTGCTGGCGGTGGTGACGATCGGCGGCGTGCTGGGCGAGGGCGACATCGCCAACAACGTCGACTCGACCGCGTCCGCCTGCGAGCCGGCGATGGGCGACCCGCCGGCCCCCGATGCCCTTGGGCGCGCCCTCGCCCACGTCTCCGCCGCGCCGCGGGCGCCAAGCGCCTGGGCCACGCCGCAGGCGAAGTGGCGCTGGCCGGCCCCGGGCCAGACGCCGGCGGCCGCCCACGCGCTGCCCGTCGAGGCCGCGCCGATCGTCCTCGACCTCGACCGCGACGGCGCGGCCGAGGTGATCTTCGTCACCCTCGACCGCACGACCGAACCCGACAGCGGCATCCTGCGCGCCGTCGACGGGCGCACCGGCGTCGATCGGTTCGCCGTCGACGCGCCCGGCTGGCGTGTGGCCGCGTTCAGCGCCCCCGCCGCCGCCGACCTCGACGGCGACGGCCGGCCGGAGATCGTCGCGGTCGACGACGCGTCGACGGGCGTCGTGGCGTTCCGGGCCGACGGCGCGCCGTACTGGCGCAGCGGGCCGGTCATCAGCGCCGACGCGCGGCGGCGGTTGGCGGGACCGTCGCTGGCCGACCTCGATGGCGACGGCTGGCCCGAGATCCTCGTCGACGACGCCGTGCTCGACGCCGGCGGCCAGCTCGTCGATCGCACCGTGCCGGGCGCGCTGGCCGTCGACCTCGACCTGATCGGCCTCAGCGGCGCCGAGGGGCCGCCGCGGCTCGAGATCCTCGGCCTCGGCATCGCGCTGGCGCCGTTCGACGGGCCGTGGCGCACGCCGCTGTGGTCGTACCTGGGCGCCGCCGACGAGGTCGGCTTCAACGCCGTCGCCAACCTGGACGCCGACCCGTACGCCGAGATCGTCATCGTCGGCGACAACGGCGACGTCCAGCTCCTGCACCACAACGGCGCGCCGCTGGGCGCCTCGCGCTGCTACGCCCGCGACCCCAGCGAGTGCCGCCAGTTCCAGGGCGGCCAGGGCGGCCCGCCCGTGATCGCCGACTTCGACGGCGACGGCTGGGCCGACATCGGCATCGCCGGCCGCCGGCACTTCGCCGCCTGGCGGGTCAACGGCCGCCCGCTGTGGGACGTCGACACGAACGATGCCAACTCGGGTCGGACGTCGGCCGTGGCGTTCGACTTCGAGGGCGACGGGGCGGCCGAGGTCGTCTACGCCGACCTGCGCCACCTGCGGATCCTCGACGGCGTCGACGGCGACGAGCGCTGGTCCGCCGAGCGGCCGAGCCTCACGAACTTCGAGCTGCCGGTCGTGGCCGACATCGACGGCGACGCGCGCGCCGACATCGTCGTCGGCCACGGCGGCGACGGCGGCGACGGCGGGGCGTCGCCGGGCCTGGCCGCCTACGGCAACCCCGCCTGGGCGCCGGCGCGGCCGATCTGGCACCAGCACGCCTACCGCTACGGCTCGATCGGCGACGACGCCAGGGTGCCGCGGCGGACCGTCCCGGAGTGGCAGGTCCACAACGGCTTCCGCGACGCGACGCTGCCGGGCGGCCCGCCCGTCGGCCGGCCGGACCTGACGCTCGGCCGCCCCGTCCTCGACCGCAGTGCCCCGGCGGGCACGCGGCGGCTCGTCGTCCGCCTCGGCAACGCCGGCCGCGCCGCGGCCGGCCGCGCCGTCGACGTCGTGGCGTTCGACGGGCCGGTGGGCGGCACGCGCCTGGCCACGGCGACGCTGGCGGCGGCGCTACCCGCCGGCGGCTATGTCGACGTCGCGCTGGCCGTGCCCGCCGGCGTCGGGAGCCGGCCGGTGACGATCGTCGCCGACCCGGACGGCCGCGTCGCGGAGTGCAGCGGGTGGCGGCCGGCCGGCGCGCCGGCCGATCCCCGCGCCAACAACCACCTGGCCCTCGACCTCGCCGCGCTGCCGTCCGTGCCGCCCACGGCGACGCCGACGGCCAGCCGCACCGCCGCGCGCACCGCCTCGCCGACGCCCACGCCGTCGCCCACGCTGGAGCCGTGGCGCACGCCGTTGCCCACGCCGTCCCCCACGGCGTCGGCGACGCTCTCGGCGACGCCGACGCCGACCGCGACCCCGAGCGACACGCCTGGATCGGGCAGCGCCACGCCGTCCGCCACCCCGACCGCCGTGCCGTCACCGACCGCGGACGCCTCGCCGAGCGCGGCGCCGTCCGCGTCGCCGCCCGCCCCGCGCCCGGCGCGCGCCTACCTCCCGGCGGCGCTGTCGGCGCGCTGCGCCGATGGCCGCCCGGTCGACGCCGTCGTCGTCCTCGACGCCTCGGCGCACATGGCCGAGCGCGACGGGGCGGGGACGCGGTTCGACCTGGCCCGGGCCGCGGCCGGCGCGGTGCTGGGCGCGCTGGAGGCAGGGGGCGCGCACCGCGCCGCCCTCGTCACCGCCGGCGACGGAGCGCGGCTGCGCACGCCGCTCGGTCCGCCGGCGGACGCCGCGCGGGCCCTGGCCGCGCTCGACCCCGAGGCGGCGCGGTCGGCGGCCACCCCGATCGACGCCGCCCTGCAGCTTGCCGCCAGCGTGGCGTCCGGCGCGCGGCCGTCGGCGGCCGCGGCCATCGTCGTCGTGAGCGACGGCCGGGCCTGGCCGACCGAGCTGGCCGCGGCGGAGGCCGCCGCCCGCGCCGCCGAGGCCGGTGGCGCCGTCGTGCTGGCGATCGGCGTCGGCGACCGGACGGCGCCGGTGCGCCCGGTGCTCCGCGCCCTCGTCGGCGACGCCGCCCGGGTGCTGGACACGCGGACCGGGCGCGAGGCGGGCGCCTGGGTGGTGGCCGGTGCGCGCTGCCCGCCCGGCCCGTGGTGGATGGGGCGCTAGGCGCGCGGTCCGCCAGCGGCCGGCGCGGCGCCCGGGCGCGGTCGCGCCGCAGCCGCTACAATCGGGCTTTCCGCGCGACGAGACGCCAAGGAGAACGGCCGTGCCCCACGACCGCCGACGACCGTCCCCGACCCTGCGCCGCGCCGCGGCGCCCGCCCTCGCCGCGCTGGGCGTGGCGCTCACCGGCGGCGACGGCCGGGCCCAGGCGCCGGCCGTGCCCGAGTTCGGGCCGCCGGGCGCCCGCGCGCTGCGCGTCGTGGGCGACCGCACCGACGGCCTCGACGGGCCGCGCGACCTGGCGTTTCACCCCAACCGGCCCTACGAGCTCTGGACCGTGAACCGCCCGACCGACGGCACGGTGCTGTTCTTCGAGCCCGGCACGCCGCGCGAGCGCGTCGAGGTCCGCAACGACAAGTTCCGCAACCACTTCATGGAGGAGGTGTCGTCCATCGCGTTCGGCGACTACGGCAACTTCGCCACCTGCCAGGAGTCGCGCAACACCTACGACCGGCAGTACCAGGCGAACGACTTCATGGGCCCGACGCTCTGGACGGGCGACCTCGACATATACGCCCGGGTCAACCAGACGTTCGACCTCGACGCCGCGCTGCGGTCGCACCTGCCGCTCGACCCGGCGACGACGCTGGGCTTCAGCGCGCCGGCCGGCAACCCGTTCGCCTGCCTGCCCGGCGCCGAGCCGGGGCGCGCCTTCCGGCCCTCGGACGCCACGCAGGACCGCAACCCGCGCCTCGGCAGCCACATCGACATGCTCCACCAGAGCCCGAACTGCATGGGGATCGCCCACGAGGCCGGCAATGCCTACTGGGTCTTCGATGGCCACAACGGCCACCTCGTGCGCTACGACTTCGCCGTCGACCACGGCCCCGGCTGGGACGACCACTCCGACGGCATCGTCCGCCGTTATGTCGAGGCCGCAGTGACGCTCGTGCCCGACGTGCCGGGGCACCTCGCCCTGGACGCCGCCACCGGCTGGCTCTATGCCGCCGACCCCGGCGGCGGGCGCGTGATCCGGCTGGCGATCGGCAGCGGCGAGCTGGCCGAGCGCCGCCAGCCGCGCAACGAGCCGCTGGCCGAGCTCTCGACCTGGCGCAACGCGCGCGTCGAGGTGTTCGCCACCGGCCTGCGCCGGCCGTCGGGGCTCGCGCTCCACGGCGGCCGGCTGTTCGTCGGCGAAGCCCAGGGCGGCGCCGTCGTCGCGTTCGACACCGCCACCGGGTCGCAGCTCGGACGGCTGCTGACCGGCGCGCGCCAACTGGCGGGCCTCGAGGTCGGCCCCGACGGCCGGCTGTACTTCGTCGACACCGACGCCGCCACGCTGGTGCGCGTCGACCCGGACGGCGCCGTGCCGTACGTTCCGCCGGTGGTCACGCCGGCGCCGTCGTTCACGCCCAGCGCCGAGCCCACCTCGACCCCGCGCCCCGGCGCCCGGACGCCGACGCCACCCGCCACCGCGACGGCCACCGCGTCGGCGGCGCCCACCGCCACCGCCAGCCCGACCCGCTCGCCGACGCCCGCACCGTCGGACACGCCGGCGCCGCCGACCGCCACGGCCACGCCCGCGCGCTGGTGGGCGTTCGTGCCGCGCGTCGTGCGCGACGCCCGGCGCTGACGGAGCGGGTCGGCTCCGGCCGCGGCGTCGCGCACGACGCGTCGCGTCACGGGAACGGCGGCGGCGGCGGCCCGCCCGGGGTGGGCGCCGGGCCGCCGGTGCTGGGCGGGGCGCCCGTCTCGCCGGGGCAGCGCGGAGCGTAGGGTCCGGCAAAGGCGAACGGGCCGGGGATCGGGAAGCCCATGTTGCCCGAGGCTTCGTCGCCGGGGATCGGGACGTCGAGCACGGTGCCGACGCGCTCCACCTTCACCGCCGCCAGGCCGACGACGTTGCGGGCGAACCCGCCGCGCCCATCGAACACGTCGTGCTCCCAGAAGGTGGCGCTGATCACGGCCGAGCCCTTGAAGCCGGGGTGGATGAAGCCCCAACTCTGGAGGTTGATGTACTCGACCTGCTTCTCCGAGAGCGTCTCGCAGAGGTAGTCGATGAGCCCGTTCTGGTCGTAGACGAACAGCGCGAAGTTCGTGAACCCCGGCTTGGGGACGATGTTGGCGATGGCGATCTCGGTGGTGACGCCCGAGCGCTGGTAGTCCTTGAGGAAGCTCGGGATGCCGATCCGGCCGATGCCGGAGTACGTACCGCCGGGGCCGCTGCCGAGCTGCCAGTCGTACGCCAGCTGCTCCGGGAAGAGGTTGTAGGCGATCGCCTCGTTGGCGTTCGTGCGGGTCGCGTCGGAGTACTTCACCAGCTGCGCCACGCCGACGATGTTCGGCGCCCGCACCGACGGCGCGCCGGGCGCGAACCAGTCCTGGCTCTCGGCCCGCAGGCTGCCGACCCAGTGGCCGGGCAGGTCGGCGATGACCGGCAGGAAGAACGTCTGGGCGCCGCCGGCGCAAACCCAGTCGGCGATCGTGGTGATGATCCCGCCCGAGCGGTCGAGGAAGTACACCCTGACCTTGGCTGAGGCCACCTTCGACTCGTTCTGGACGATCACGGCGGTGTCCCAGCCCTGGTACTCGCTGTAGACGAGCGGGCCGTAGGCCACCTGGCTGCCGACGGTGTAGGCCGCCTCGCCGTTGAAGACGTAGTTCAGCTCGCTGGGCGTGCCGTTGTAGGTCATCAGGACGTCGTTGCCGATGTGGTCGACGGCGATGGCCAGCGGCTGCGTCGAGCGCACCCAGCTCGAGCCGTACCAGCCGGCCGGCATGCAGCCGCCGACGTCGAACTGCACCGTCTCGCCTGGCGCCAGGGTGGCGATGTCGCAGATCCGGCTGCGCAGGCAGTCGTCCTGGGCCTTGAACCAGATCTCGATCGACGAGCACTCGAGGCCCGCGTTCTGGATGTAGAGCACGCTGTTGAAGCCGCCGTGCGCCGCGTACAGCGACGGCGCGAAGAAGGCGAAGCCGCCGTACACGGGATCGTAGCGGCCGAGCCACTCGCCGGCCACGCCCTCGTAGCTGGCGGCGACGTTCACCTCGGGCCGGAGGTCGCCCGGACACTTGCGCAACACCTCGACGGCGATCGGCTGGCACGGCTGGGCGCCGAAGTCGAAGCCGTTCCAGTAGCCGCCCGACGTGAACGCCGTCAGGAAGCGGCGGTACTCCATGCAGTTGCCGACGACGGTCTCGAACAGCGCCTCGCACAGCGCGTCGGCGGTGAAGTCCATGCCGTGCGGGGTCTGGATCGGGTCGTTGTTGGCCGAGAACGCCATGCCGCTCTTCGCGCTCGACGGCAGCTGGGCGCCCAGGAAGTTCCAGGTGCTGCCCGGCGCCAGCAGGCCCGAGCACTCCACCTTGAGCGGTCCGGCGCACTGCGGCGGGCAGAAGCCGGGCGCGCCCCAGGCCAGCACCAGCACCTTGGCCGGCCGATCGCCGACGTTCTGGGCCTCGATCCAGGCGCTGCACACCTGGTCCTGACCGAGGTAGCCCAGGATCGGCAGCGCGGCGTAGGCGCCGATGTTGGGCCGGTCGGGGCTCTGGCCCCAGACCGGCGTCGCCGTCGGCAGCGGCGGCACGAACGTCGGCGGCCCGGGCGGCGCCGGCACGACGGTGCCGGGCCCCGGCGCGATCGTCGGCGGGCCCGGAGGCACCGGGACGCCGCCCGGGCCGCCGCGGGGGCAGTAGTTGCAGGCCTGGAACTGGAACAGCGCCTGGCAGTGCGGCCCGCCGGCCGTCACCCAGAGGTACTGGCTCGGCCCGGTGCCCGGGATGGGCTCCCAGCCGACCGGGACGTCCATCCACACCCGGTACTGACCGGGCTCGAGGCTGCCGAAGTAGGCGCTGCCGTTGGGCTGCAGCGGCCCCGAGACAGGCGGCATCGCCGGCGTGCCCCACGGCGTCAGGAGCACGGCGTAGACCGTGGCCGGGAACGGCCCCGGCGCGCCCAGCGGCGACGGCGGGAACTGGCGCGACCGGACCTCCATCGCGCCGGTGCCGGGCCGGTTCGTCGGCGTCGGCGCCGGGCCGCCGGTCGGCGCGGTCGCGGTCGGGAGGGCCGGCGTCGGCGACGCGACCGACGGCGTGGCCGTCACGGGCGGCACGTTGAGCGTCGGCAGCGGCGACGTCGGGCTGGCCGGCGCCGTCGCCGAGGGCGACGCCGCGGTCGGCGTCGGCTCGACGGGCACGGCCGTCGGCAACGGCGTCAGCGTCGGCTTGGGCGTCGCGCTGGCGACGACGACGGGCGACGTGGCGCTCGGCGTCGGGCTGGGCGGGGGCGGCGGTTCGATCGGCGCCTGCGTCGGCGACGGGAGCGGCGTCGGCGAGGGCGGCACGGGCGTCGCCGTGGGCGGCGCGCTCGTCGGCGCCGACGTGGCCGTGGGGGCGACGGTCGGAACGGCGGTCGGCGGCTCGTCGGTGGCCGTCGGCGGCGGCGGGACGGCGGTCGGGACGTCGGTCTGGACCGGCGGGACGGCGGTCGGCGGCAGCGACGTCGGCTCGGGCGACGGCGTCGCCGTGGCCGTCCGCGTCGCGCTCGGCGGCGGCGATGTCGGGCTGGCCGGCGGCTCGGTCGCCGTCGGCGGCACATCGGTCGGCGTGGCCGTGGGCGGCTCGGTCGGGGTCAGCGTCGGCTTCGGGCGGGTGGCGGTCGCCGTCGGCGGCACGAACCGCGTCGCCGTCGGCTCGACCGCGGCGTCGAGGCAGCGGCGGGCGCCGCTGTCGCAGGCCGGCGCGGCGTCCAGGTTGGGGTCCTCGGCGTCGGTGGCCCACGCCACGCACAGCGACTGCGGCTGGCCGAGCAGCGCCCGGTCGACCCGGATGTCGACGACCGGGCCGCACGGGCCGCGGCCGAAGCTGAACGCCAAGCCGCGGCCGCTGGCGCCCTGGCCGGGCGCGGCGGCGCGGATCCGCCGCCAGCCCGGGCTGCCGATCGCGTTGCTCACGTAGGCGGGCGGGCTCGTCTGGGCCCAGTCGTCGCTGAAGCGGCCGTTGCCGTTCGGATCGTCGAGCAGCGTGAGCTCGCCGGCGCCGTTGGAGTCGGGGCTGCTGGCGCCGGCCGGGTCGAAGTCCTCGAGCATGAGCAGGTAGGCGCCGTGGTCGGTCTCGATGCGCCACTTGTAGCGGGCGTCGGCGAAGCCGCCGGCGCCGCCGGCCGGCCAGCCCGGCAGGCCCGCCAGGCACAGCCGCAGCGCCACGACGTCGGCCGCGGGCTGATGCCAGGCCGAGAGCACGTCGCGCCCGGCGTCGGGCGCCGGGCAGTTGGCGGGGCCGTCGTCGTCGACGAGCACCCAGCCGGCCTGCTGCGCGGCGCCGGTGGCGAGCCGCGCCAGGCGCGGAACGAAACCGGCGGTCAGCCCGAGGGCAAAGAGCACCACGATGAGCGTTGCGCGGCCGAAGCGCCCCATGACACCACCTCGCAGACGGGCGCCACGGCGGCGGCCCGAAGATCGCGGTTGCGGGGTCGGACCGGTTCTGGGCGTCGCTCCGCCCGCACCGGCCGACTTCGGGGTCGTTAACGGCCGCTCGACCGTGGCGTTAGGGTCAGTTGGCGCCGGGCGGTTGCGACCGGCGGGGCGGTCGCGGCCGGCGGCGACGACGGCGGTGTGCGGCCGGGCGCGTCAGAGCGCCTCGCCCGCCCCGCCGGCGGTGCGCCACGCCACCGGCATGGCGTGCGTGTTCGAGGCCCAGCCGGGACGCCCGGCCGCGTCGATCACGATCAGGCCGGCCTGGCCGCCGGTCCGGTCCTCGAGGTAGCGGACCGCGGCGGCGGCGGCGTGGTCGGCGGCGGCGCCCTGGCACAGCGACAGGCCGGTGTGGTGGGCCAGGCAAACCCGCAGGATCAGCTCGCCGTGGCCGGTGCACGACACCGCCCCGCCGCGGTCGTCGGCCCAGGCGCCGCTGCCGATGACCGGCGAGTCGCCGACGCGGCCCGGCCACTTGTCGCGCATCCCGCCGGTCGACGTCGCGGCCGCCAGCCGGCCGGCGGCGTCGCGCGCCACGGCGCCGACGGTGTCGCCCGGCAGGGCCGGGGCGGCCCGCAGGACGTCGTGCTCATCCGGCTCGCCGGCGCCCAGGCCGGCGCGGGCGGCCTGCCAGCGCGCCCAGACGTCGGGCGCGACGAGGCTGAGGCTCGGCACGTCGAGGCCGCAGGCGCGGGCGAAGCGCAGCGCGCCGTCGCCGGTCAGGAAGTGGTGCGGGCCGTCGTCCATCACGCGGCGGGCCAGCGAGATGGGGTGGCGCACCTGGCGCACGGCGGCCACGGCGCCGAAGCGCAGCGTCGTGCCGTCGACGACGATCGCGTCGACCTCGACCTCGCCGTCGCGGTTCAGGTAGCTGCCGTAGCCGGCGTCGAAGAGCGGATCGTCCTCGAGGCAGCGCACGGCGGCCTCGACGGCGTCGAGGGCGCTGCCGCCGCCGTCGAGGACGGCCCAGCCGGCGTCGGCGGCGGCGCGCGACGCGGCGCGCTTGGCCGGCAGGGCGGCGGGCGCATGGAAGCCGGCGCCGCCGTGGACGACGATGGACGGGCTCATGCGCGGGCGCGGCGCGACGGCGGGCGCTCGGCTAGGGGCACGCCTGACCCATGGCGGCGACGACGCCGAAGACGTCGTAGAGGTCGATCATCCCGTTGGCCACGACGTCGTAGCGGGGATCCCAGTCCGGCGATCGCGGCGTCGACAGGAAGCGCTCGCTGACGGCGTCGACGTCGGCCCGGTCGACCCGCTTGTCGCCGTTCACGTCCTCGGGCAGCACGCACGGCTTGGGGGTCGGCGTCGGCGACGGCAGCGGGGGCGGCGTGACGGTGCGATAGTCGGGCTGCGGCGCGGCGAACACCTGGGTCCAGGTCGGGCCTGACGGGTTGAACGCGACGCCGATGTCGGTGAACTTGTCGCGCAGGATGTTGGCGCGGTGGCCCGAGCTCTGCATCCAGCCGTTGCAGCGACCGCCCGTGCACGGCGTGAAGCAGAAGTTCTGGTTCTCGGCGCTGCAGGCGTCGCCGTTGACCACGGTCTCCGGGTTCGGCTGCCCTTGGGCGATGTTCTCGCCGGTCAGGGCGGCCTGGTAGCCGGTCTGGCGGATGCGGTCCGAAACCCCGCCGTTGCCGCAGCCGGTGTGGGCGAAGCACCCCGTGCGGACCATGTGCTCGTTGTGGCTCCAGGCGGCCTCTTGGAGCGAGTAGTTCACGAGGAGCGCCGGCCGGCCGACCTTGCGCCGCTCGGCGTTGACGAGGTCGACGACGGCCTGCTCCTCGGCCAGGATCCGCTGCCCCGGCGCCGAGGCCGACGTGGCCGACGCCTGCAGCGCCACCACGGCCGCCGCGGCCAGCCACGGGGCGCCCAACCACCACACCCGCCGATCGCGCCGAGCCTCGTAGCCCATTCGTCACCTCGCTCCGGTGGGGGCGTCGCGCGGTCCGCGGACCGGTCGCCCATGCCCATCGTCTTGTGTTGACGGGATCGCGCCGGCGCACGCCGCGGCTGCGCGCCGGCGTCCGCGCCCCCGACAGACCGGGCGCAGTATACCACCCGCGCCGTAGCCCAGGAAGACGGTCCCGGCGGCGCGTTAGGTCCGGCCGAACGGCCCGCCGGCGCGCGGCTCGACGATCTCGTGCTCGACGTCGACCCCGTCCGGGGCGCGCCGGCGCCGCGCGCCGCTCCGCCCGGGCCCGCCGCTCGGCGCCGCGTCCGGGGCGCGACCGACGGCGTAGCCGACGCCGATGACCACGGCCGCCGCCAGCAGCGCGCCGATCCAGGCGAGCAGCGGGGCGCGGTCGCCGCTCCCGACCCCGCTGAGCGCGCGGCCGAGCCGGTCGACGATCCGACCCGCCAGGTCGGACGCGCCGCCGCCGCCGCCGAGTTCACCCGCGGCCACCGACTGCTCCGCCAGGGCCGACGCTTGGGCGCGGATCTGGGCGGCCAGCTCGGCGCCAGGCGCATCGTCGGCCACCAACGTGGCGGGCGCGTCGAGGACGAGGTCGTGCCGCGTGCCGTCGGCGCCGATGGCGGCGGCCGCGCCGCCGAGCGTGACCTGGCCGCTGCCGGCCGCCAACGGCGCGAACGTCAGCCGCGCCAACGTCGGCAGCCCGCTGGGCAGCTGCGCCGGCGCGGTCGCGGTGTAGGCCAGCGCCAACCGCAGCCGACCCGGCTCGAGCCGGTGCCGCACCGTCTGCCGGGCGCCGCCGGCGGCGAGCATCGGGTCGGGCTCGATCGCCGTCAGCGCGAAGCGGTCGCCGTCGAAGCGCACGTCGAGCAGCAGCGAGGCCGACGGCGGCAGGGCGCTGCTGGCGCGCACGGTCAGCGCGCGGCCGCCGCCGTCGAGGGCCAGGGTCGGCGGATCGATGGCCAGCCGGACGGGACCGTCGTCCGCCGTCTCCGGCGCGTCGGCCGGATCGCCGCCCCACGCTCCCGGCGCACCTGTCGAGCCGCTCCCCGCCCCGAACGCGCCGGGGTCGACCGTCGGCGCGGCGTCGAAGCCGCGGCGATCGGTCGTCGGGACGCCGGCGAAGCCGGGAGGCGGCGCGATGCCGAACGGATCGGGCGTCGGCAGGCCGGGGACGCCGAAGCCGGACGGGTCGGCGGGTTGCCCGATCGGGAAGCCGGACGTCGGCGCCGGGTAGCCGCCCGGGATGTCGCCGACCTGGCCCAGCGCCACGGCCGCGGGCGCGGCCAGCCAGGCGGCGACGACCCAGCTCGCCCACCGCACGACAGCGCGGCGCGCCACGCGCCGGCCGCCGCGGCTAGCGCCGGGCGTGGGTGATGGCATACGGCAGCAGGATGCGCGGCGGCACGGGCGTGGGGGCGGCCACGATGTCGAACGTGGCCCCCTCGACCTCGGCCAGGATCGGCGCGTTGGCCGTGGTCGTGAGCAGCAGCTGGCGTAGGTTGACGATGGCCTGGCCGGGCGCGCGGGTCCGGAACCGGGCCGTCGCCAGCACGCCGCCGCCGTCGACGCCCGGGCGCGGATCGTCCGGCGCCGGCGGCAACGTGTAGACCAGGAAGTCGAGGCTGCGCTCGGTGACCCGCGGCGGCACCGTCTCGACCTGTCGCCCGCTCGTGGCCAGCCAGTCGCCCGGGGCGACCTCTTCGAGCGCCAGCAGGGCGGCGTCCCAGGTCAGGCCCACCTGGAAGCCGGCCAGGTCGGTGACCCCGTCCACGCGCAGCGTCAGCGCAACCTCGTCGCCGGCCGGCACCGATGCCGCCGACGGCACGATCCGACCGGTTGCGCCCTGGGCCGCGAGCGGCGCTCGGCCGGCCACCGCCGAGAGATAGACGGCGATCGCCGCCCCCAGGGCAGCGTAGCGCCACGCGCCCCATGGGCCGCGGGCGGAGCGTGGGTTCGGCCGGCGCTCGTTCACCGCGGCGATTGTAGTGGGGCCGGCGAAGGCGGCGCAAGCAACGCGCGGGCCGTCGAACGCTTCCGTCCGCCGGGGCGGCTGCGCTATGCTGCCGGCGGCGCGCGGCGCCGCCCGGCGCGGCGCGCCGTCGGGCCGCCGGCCGGCGCGCCGCTGCCCTGGGGGGTCGACAGCATGAACGAGGTGCGAGCGGCCGTCTGGGCGGCCACCGTGGTCCTGATCGTGGCGCCGATCGTCGCCGCCTGCGGCGGGCGCGCCGAGCCGGGGACGCCGGCCGACAGCGCCGCGCCCGGGACCGGGCGCGCGGGCGGGGCGACGGGCGGGGCGCCCGCGCCGGGCGCGGTGTCGGACGCGGCCTCGAACGGCGACGGCGAGGTCCCGGCCCTGGCCGGCGAGCCGGCGGTCGTGGCCGCCGTGAACGACTTCGCCGCGGCCGAGGGCGTCGACGCCGACGACGTGCGCGTCGTGTCCGTCGCCGAGGTGACGTGGCCGGACGGCGCGCTCGGGTGCCCGGCGCCGGGCGAACTCTACACCCAGGCCTTGGTGCCGGGCTACGACGTCGCGCTGGCGGCCGGGCTCGCCACGGCGCGGTACCACACGAACCGCGGCCCGGCCGGCGCCGTCTTCGTCCGCCGCTGCCCCGACGGCCTGCTGGCGCTGCCGGGCGCCGACCCCAGCGCCCTCGACGCGGCCCGGCGCGACCTCGTGGCGCGCGTCGGCGAGGCGTCCGCGGTGGCGCTGGCGTCGACCGGGCCGTCGGCCGCCACGGCGCTGGTCTGCCCGGGCACGCCCGACGGCGGGGGCGACGGGGCGTCCGCCCTGCAGATGGCCGTCACCGACGTCGTGTTCCAGGTCGGCGCCGATCGCCACCTCTACCGGATCTGGAACGGCCGGTTCCTCTACTGCGGCCTCGTGCCGCTGCCGCCGCCCGGGCCGGGCACGCCGACCGCGGCCACGGAGTAGCCGGGCGGCGCGGCGTCAGCCGTCGAGCTCGATCCAGCCGCGCCGGATCGCGACGCGGACCAGGTCGACCAGGTTGTGGACATCGAGCTTGGCCATGAGCTGGGTGCGGTGGCGCTCGACGGTCTTGATGCTGATCGAGAGCGCGGCGGCGATGGCGCGGTTCGTGTGGCCCTGGCCGATGAGCCGCAGCACCTCCTGCTCGCGGGGCGTGAGCGGCGGCGTCGCGGCGACGGCGTCGGCTTCGGCGTCGGACGTCGGCGGGTGGAGGAGCTTGGCGCTGACGACGGGGCTGAGGTAGGTTCCGCCGCGCCGCGCGGCGCGGATGGCCAGCAGCAGCTCGTCGGTGACCGAGTCCTTGAGGACGTAGCCGCGCGCCCCGCTGGCCAAGGCGCGGCGGGCCATCGCCTCCTCGGCGTGCATCGTCAGCACGACGACGGCCGTCGGCAGGCCGCGTTGGGCGACCTCGGCCGCCGCCTCGAGGCCCGACAGGCCGGGCATGCTGATGTCGGTCACCAGGACGTCGGGCGCCAGCTGCGCCACCAGCGCCAGGGCGGCGGCGCCGTCGTCGGCCTCCCCGACGACGCTGATGTCGTCCGACTTGTCGAGCAGGGCGCGAATCCCCTCGCGCACCAGGCGGTGGTCATCGGCGATCACGACCCGAATCACGGCGCCCCTCCTGGCCGGAGCCCGATGGGCAGCCGGGCCTCGAGCCGGGCGCCCGCGCCCGGCATGCTCTCGACGACAAGCCCCCCGCCCAGCAGCTCGAGCCGCTCGCGCATGCCCACCAACCCGAGGCCGCCGCCGACGTCCCCGGCGCGACCGGGCGCGAAGCCGACGCCGTCGTCGGCGACCGACAGCGTCACCCAGCCGTCGGCTTGACCCAGCGACACCGTCACGCGGGTGGCGGCGGCGTGGCGGGCGGCGTTCGTCAGCGCCTCCTGGACGAAGCGGTAGAGCGAGATGCTCGCCGACTCGTGCAGGGGCAGCCGGTCGGCGTCGCCGTCGGCCCGGAAGGCGATGCTCAGACCGGTGCGTTGGGCGAACGCCCGGCAGTGGTCCTCGATCGTCGCCGCGATGCCCAGGGCGTCGAGCGCCGGCGGCCGCAAGCCGTGCGCCAAGGCCCGCAGCGACTCCCGGGTGGCGTCGACGAGGCCGATGACGTCGTCGAGCTCGCGCGCGACGCGCGTCAGGCGCGCCGGGAGGTCGTCGCGGATGAGCTGGAGGCTGATCTTGAGCGCGGTCAACGCCTGGCCGGCCTCGTCGTGGAGCTCGCGGCTGACGCGGTGACGCTCCTCTTCCTGGGCCTGGACGACCTGGCGGGCCAGCGTCTGGATCGCCGCCTCGGCCCGGCGGCGGGCGGTGACGTCGTGGGCGTAGACGCGCACCACCATGCGGTCGCCCTCGTGCGTCCGGGTGATCTGCTGCTCGAACACGCGATCGCCGGTGTCGACCTCGCGCCAGACCTTGTCGGTGGTGCCGCGCTCGAACGCGGCGACGACATCGCGCAGGCCGGCCAGGAACGGGTGCTCAATGCCGGCGGTCCCGAGCTCGGGCAGCATCTGGCCCGCCACCGGGTTGACGTAGGTCACCCGGCCGGCGCGGTCCGTCTCGACGACGAGGTTCGGGTTCTGCTCCGGGAACGTCGCCAGCCGCTCGAGAGCCGCCCGCTCGCGCTTGTGGGCGTCGACCTCGGCCTCGAGTTCGGCCAGCCGCCGGCGCAGCGCGTCGAGGTCGCCCCCCGTCGCCGCCGTCGTCACGCGCCACCGCCAGCGACCGGCCGCGGACCCGTCGGGTCGCCGAGCGGCGCGAAGCCCTCGCCGAGCACCTGCGCCACCGGCATCACGATCACGAACGCCTTGGGGTCGGCCGCCTCGACGCAGGTGCGCAGCTGCGCGACCTCGGTTACCGTCAACGCGCACAGCAGCACCGAGCGGTCGGCGCCGCTGTACATGCCCTTGGCGGGCAGGCCGGTCACGCCGCGGTGCATCTCGGTCATGATCCGCCGGCTGACGGCTTCGGGCTGGTCGGTGACGATGAGCGTCGTCAGCTCGGCGCGCTTGCGGCTGGGCCGATACCAGGCGCTGCGGTCGGCCATCGGCCCGGTCAGCCCGCCGCGCCCGCCAGCGGCGCCGCGCCGCGCCGCCAGGCGCGCCCGCCCCAGCAGTTCGCGCTCGACGAACCGCGGCAGCACCTCGCCGGCCGAGTCCTGGAGCCGGACGGTCCAGAGCCCCATCGCCCAGACGCCGACGTTGAACGCCAGGCCGAGGGCGATGACGGCCTCGCCGGGCAGGATGCCGAGCCGGGCGTTGGCGACGAAGGCGGCCCAGCTCGTGGCCGGCGTCGGGTGCAGCGAGACGCTCATCGCCCAGGCCATGGCCAGCAGGACGTAGATCAGCATGTAGTTGCGCCGGAAGCGCCGTCCGATCGCCTCCCAGTTGGAGATCGGGAACGCCGGGTGGAGCAGGTTCTCGGCCAGGCTCTCGGCCCAGTCGGCCGCCGGTCGGAACGGCGGCACGAGCATCGCGGCGAAGAAGTCGGTCTCGAGGAGGCGCACGCGGTAGGCCCACATCTCGTAGTAGCGGTAGCGGCGGGCCTCGATGAGGAGGAAGATCGTGATCAGCACCGTGTTCAGGATGATCACGCCGTGGTCCTGCGGCCCGCGCGAGCTGAACGCGAACGAGATCGCCGCGCCGGTCGTCAGGACGGCCCAGTTCGTCGTCGTGTCGAGGCGCATCCGCCAGGTGTTGGAGCGCTGCACCTCGGCGCGGAAGAAGTGGACCATCGCCGTCGTGAACTCGGACGCCCGCAGCTCGTAGCCGCGGTACGTCCAAACGGCGTTCTCCGACGACCGACCCGGAGCGCCGCCCTCCGCGCCCGCCGTCTCGCCGTCGCCCGGGTTCGCCGTCATGGCCGGCGACGGTAGCGCAACTGGTCGCCGGCCGGCAAGGCCGAACGGCGGTCCGGCGGCGCCGGAGGCCCGGGCGCGGCACGGCCTTTCGCCAATCCGCCCGCCCGGCTACGATTGGCGCCCGCCCCCTCGCCCACGCCGATCGGACCCCGCCGCCGCATGACGACCGTCGCCCTGTTGTCGCTGGCCGTCGTCGGCCTCGCCGTCGCGGTGCTGCTGACGTCGCGCGCCCGGCCGGACGTCGTCGGCCTGGCGGCGGCGCTGGCGCTCGGCGGCCTCGGCGTCCTGACGGCCGACGAGGTCTTCGCCGGCTTCAGCCGCCCCTCGGTGGTCACGATCATGGCCGTCTTCGTGCTGGCCGACGGCCTGCGCCGGACGGGGGTCACCGAGCGCCTGGCGGCTGTCGTGCTGCGGTTCGGCCGCCGCAGCGAGGCGCGGCTCGTGCTGACCCTCATGCTGGCCAGCGCCGGGCTGAGCCTGTTCATGAACAACATCGCCGCCGCCAGCGTGCTGCTGCCGATCGTGCCGGCGGCGGCGCGCCAGACCGGGGTCCGGCCGTCGCGGCTGCTCATGCCGCTGGCGTTCGGCACGACGCTGGGCGGCATGGCCACGCTGCTCACGACGACGAACATCGTCGTCAGCGGGGCGCTGCGCGACCGCGGCCTTCGCCCGTTCGGGCTGCTCGACTTCCTGCCGCTGGGCGGCGTGCTGGCGGCCGCCGGGATCGCCTACATGGTCGCCGTCGGCCGCCGGCGCCTGCCGGCGCACGACCCGGCCGCCGGCGACGGGGCCGAGGCCCAGGCGCTGCTCGAGCTGTACGGGATCCCGCAGCGGCTGCTTCGGCTGCGGGTGCCCGAGGGCAGTTTCCTGCACGGGCGCACCCTGACCGAGAGCACGATCCGCGAGCGCTTCGACGCCCAGGTCGTGGCCGTCGAGCGCGGCGCCGACGTCACCCACGCCCCGGCGCCCGACTTCGTCTTCCGCAGCGGCGACGTCGTCGTCGTCCAGGCGCGGCTCGAGAGCCTGGTGGCGCACGACGTGGCGCCGTACTTCGAGGTGCTGCCGGTCGGCGGTTGGGCCGAGGGCGCGCTGGCCCAAGGCGACGCCGTCGTCGTCGAGGCCGTCCTCGCCCCGCGGTCGGCGCTCATCGACCAGACGCTCCGGCGCGCCCACTTCCGCGCCAAGTACGGCTTCACGACGCTGGCGATCTGGCGCCGCGGGGCGCCGCTGGCCACCGGCCTGGCCGACGAGCCGCTGCGCTTCGGCGACGCGCTCCTGCTGCGCGGCCCGGCGGCCAACATCGCCGCGCTGCGGACCGAGCCCGACCTGATCGTGCTGGCCGCGCCCGACGACGTCGCCGCCGAGGCGGCGCCGGCCGGTTGGCGGGCGCGGCTGGCGGTGGCGGTGTTCGCGGCGACGATCGTGCTGGGCGCGCTCGAGGTGCGGCCGGTGAGCGAGGTCATGTTCGCCGGCGCGCTCGTGCTGGTGGTGGCGGGGGTGCTGTCGATGGACCAGCTCTACCAGGCCATCGAGTGGAAGACGGTGTTCGTGGTGGCCGGCATGCTGCCGCTGGGCCTCGCGCTGGCCAAGACCGGCGCCGCCGCCGCCGCCGGCGAGGCGGTCGTGGCCGGTCTGGGCGGGCTCGGGCCGCGGGCGGTGCTGGCCGGGCTCGTCGTCGTGACGGTCGCCCTGGCCCAGGTGATGCACGGCGCGGCGGTGGCGACGATCATGGCCCCCATCGCCCTCGACGCCGCGGCGGCCGTGCACATCGACCCGCGGGCGCTGGCGCTGGGCGTCGCGATCGCGACGTCGATGGCGTTCGTGACGCCGCTGGGCCACCCGGTGAACCTGCTGGTGATGAGCGCCGGCGGCTACCGGCCGCGCGACTTCGCCGCCGTCGGCGGGCCGCTCGTGGCGCTCCTGGTGCCGCTCTTGGTGGTGCTGCTGCCGCTGTGGTGGCCGCTGGTCGGTCCGTGACGGCCGCCGCGGCCGGTGGCTGCGTTGCGGTCGGCGCCGCGCCGGCCTAGAATCGAGCCTTCGTCGCCGGCGGCCGCCGGCCGATCGCCGCCACCCGCGGCCCCCGCCGGCCCGTCGCCACCCAAGGAACACGCCATGGACGTCCAGGAGCGGCTCGCCGCGCTGAAGCTGCGGCTGCGCGATGTCGAGGACCTCGGCGGCGCCCGCTCGGTGCTGGGCTGGGACGAAGCGACGTACATGCCGCCCGGCGGGGCCGAGGCGCGCGGCCGCCAGCAGGCGCTGCTCAGCCGGCTCCTGCACGAGCGGTTCACCGATCCGGCGATCGGCGACCTCCTCGACGCCCTGTCGCCGTGGGCGGCGGCCCAGCCGCCGGGCGACGTCGACGCGGCGCTCGTGCGCGTCACCCGCCACGACTACGATCAGGCCACCCGGGTGCCGACGGCGTTCGTGCAGCGCATGGCCGAGCACGCCTCGGCCAGCTACCACGCCTGGCAGCAAGCGCGCCCGGCCAACGACTTCGCCGCCGTCCGCCCGTTCCTGGAGACGACGGTGGCGCTGAGCCGCGAGTACGCGTCGTTCTTCCCCGGCTTCGTCCACCCCGCCGACCCCTTGATCGACGCCGTCGAAGAGGGGATGACGGTGGCGGCGGTGCGGGCGCTGTTCGACGCGCTGCGGCCGCCGCTGGTGGCGCTCATCGAGGCGATCGCCGCCCGGCCGCCGATCGACACGCGTTGCCTGACCGGCACCTTCCCGATCGACGCCCAGCGCGCGTTCGGCGAAGCGGTGATCCGCGCCTACGGCTACGACTTCGCCCGCGGCCGCCAGGACACGACCGCCCATCCGTTCATGACGAAGCTCGGCCGCGGCGACGTCCGGATCACGACCCGCTTCCGTGACGACGACGCGACCGACGGGCTGTTCTCCACGCTGCACGAGGCCGGCCACGCCATGTACGAGCAGGGCGTCGACGACGCGCTCGACGGCACGCCGCTGTTCGCCGGCGCCACGTCCGGCGTCCACGAGAGCCAATCGCGCCTTTGGGAGAACCTCGTCGGACGCAGCTTGCCGTTCTGGCGCGGCTGGTATCCGCAGCTCCAGGCCGCCTTCCCGGCGCAGTTCGCCGACGTCGACGTGTCCACGTTCCACCGGGCCATCAACGCCGTCACCCCGTCGCTCATCCGCGTCGACGCCGACGAAGTCACCTATAACCTCCACATCATGCTCCGCTTCGACCTCGAGCTGGCGCTGCTGGACGGCTCGCTGGCCGTGGCCGACTTGCCGGACGCCTGGCGCGAGCGCATGGCCGCCGACCTGGGGGTGACCGTGCCCGACGACCGCCGCGGCGTGCTGCAGGATGTGCACTGGTATGCCGGGCAGGTGGGCGGCATGTTCCAGAGCTACACCCTGGGCAACGTGATGAGCGCGCAGCTCTACGCCGCGGCCGCGCGCCAGCTGGGCGACCTGGACGACGCGATCGAGGCGGGCCGGTATGACGCGCTGCGCGGCTGGCTGACCCAGCACGTCTACCGCCACGGCCGGACGTTCACCGCGCCGGACCTGATCGAGCGCGCCACCGGCGCGCCGCTGGGGGTCGACGCCTACCTGGCCTACCTCGGCGCCAAGTACGGCGCGCTCTACGGGCTGTAGCGCGGGCGGCGGCGGTTCGGACCGGAATCGCACCGCCGGGCGGCCCGTCCGAAGGGCCGCCCACGGACGACGTTGGTTGACCGTTGCTCTGCGCCAACCGTAGAATCCCCGCCGCGCGGCGGGCGGAGGCCCGCCGCGGGGTGCGTCCGGCACGATCTCGTCCGGGCGCACCGTGCCCGCGTCCGGTCCTTGGGTAACCACCCCGCGCCGAATGGGTGACACGATGCACAGTGAACGCGCCACCGGAGAGCCGTCGTCGGGCGGGCATGGGCCGCGCCGCGGCGGCGCGGCGAGCCGGATCGTCCTGATCGCGCTGGGGGTGGCCCTGGCGGCCGGCCTGGCGCTGGCCGGCTACCTGGCCCTGGCCGCCTTCCCGTCGAGCGCCCTCGTCGGCACCGCCCGGACGCCGGCACTGGGCCGCACGGCGTCGGCGTCGGCCGCCGGCCTCTACACGCTCTACGTCCGCATCTCGTGGATCGCCGGCATCGTCTTCGTCCTGGTCCAGGGCGCGATCCTCTACGCCGCCTTCGGCTTCCGGCGTCGCTCCGACGACGACCCCGAGCCCGTCCAGACGCACGGCAACAACACGCTCGAGGTCGTCTGGACCGTCATCCCGTCGCTCATCGTGCTCAGCTTGGCGTTCCTGAGCTTCCGCGAGATGCGCGCCGACTACGTCACCGACGTGCCCGACGACCTGGTGATCACCGCCACGGGCTACCGCTGGTACTGGGCGTTCGACTACGCCGACAAGACGCTCGGCGGCGCGACGCAGCCGTTGACGTTCACCACGGCCACCGAGCTCGTGGTGCCGGTCGGCCGCCCGGTCAAGGTGTACATGGACAGCCAGGACGTCATCCACAGCTTCTGGGTGCCGCAGCTGGCCGGCAAGCGCGACGCCGTCCCAGGCGACCGCGACGGCGGGTACGGCGCGAACCACATCTGGTTCCAGGCCGACGAGGCCGGCCGCTTCGAGGGCCAGTGCGCCGAGCTGTGCGGCACCTGGCACGCCGGGATGCGCTTCGCCGTGGTGGCGCTGCCCGAGGCCGAGTACGCCGCCTGGGCGCGGGCGATGGCGGAGGTGCCGCGCGCACCGACGGACGAGTCGTCGCCCGAGTTCGCCGGCTACACCCACGTCAAGGGTGTCTGCAGCGCGTGCCACGTCCTCGACATCGACGGCGGCGACGGCCTGGTCCCGGAGCTGCGCGCGGTGCTGAAGAACCCAGCGCTGCAGACGCGCGGACCCAACCTCACCCGGGTCGCGTCGCGCAGCCACTTCGCCGGCGGCATGTTCGAGACGAACGACGCCAACCTGCACGCCTGGCTCAGCGACCCGCAGGCGCTCAAGCCCGGCTCGCTGATGAGCGTGAACGTTCCCGATCCGGTCATGGCCGACAACGTGATCGCCTTCCTCAACAGCTTGGCCCTGGACGACGCCGTGATGGCGCCGGTCCGCGCCGCCGGACCGCACGACGTGCCCGACGACCTCGACGGGATCGGCGGCATCGGCGGTGGCGGCGGTGACGACCACGGCGACGGCGCGGGCGACGCCGAGCACGGCGACGACGAGCACGACGCACGGGCGCCGCGGGACGGCGCGCACTTGGAGAGCACACGATGACGACGATCACGGGCGACGTCGCGGTCCTGCGCAAGCCGGGCATCTGGGAGAAGGGTCTCACCGGCTGGCTGGCGACGGTCGATCACAAGCGCATCGGCCTGCTCTACATCCTGACGTCGGGCGTGTTCTTCCTCGCCGGCGCCTACCTGGCGCTGTTGGTCCGCCTCGAGCTGGCGCTGCCCGGTCGCCAGCTCATCGGGCCGGACGCCTACAACCAGGCGTTCACGATGCACGCCACCACGATGATCTTCCTGTTCGTGATCCCGATGTGGGTCGGCATCGGCAACTACTTGGTGCCGCTGATGATCGGCGCGCTGGACATGGCCTTCCCACGCCTCAACGCGCTGTCGTACTGGATCTTCCTGTTCGGCGGCCTGTTCATGTACTCCAGCTTCCTCGTCGGCGATCCGGCGGCCGCCGGCTGGACGAGCTACCCGCCGCTGGCCGGCAGCGCGTTCTCGCCCGGCATCGGCGTCGACTACTGGATCGCCGGCGTCCTCATCCTGGGCACGGCCTCGATGCTCGGCGCCGTGAACTTCCTGGTCACGATCTGGAACCTGCGGGCGCCCGGCATGTCCTGGATGCGCATGCCGATGTTCGCCTGGGCCCAGTTCATCACGTCGCAGCTCGTGCTGTTCGCGACGCCGATGCTCACCGGCGGCCTGATCCTGCTGCTGTTCGACCGCAACCTCGGCACGCACTTCTTCACCGCCGAGGGTTACCCGGTGCTGTTCCAGCACGTCTTCTGGTTCTACTCCCATCCGGCCGTCTACATCATGATCCTGCCGGCGTTCGGCGTGGTGTCGGAGATCCTGCCCGTCTTCAGCCGCAAGCCGCTGTTCGGCTACCGCGCGCTGGTCTTCGCCACCGCCGGCATCGGCGTCCTGGGCTTCCTGGTCTGGGCGCACCACATGTTCACGGTCGGCCTCAACCCCAACGCCCAGCTCGTCTTCATGACCGCCACGATGTTCATCGCCGTCCCGACCGGGGTGAAGTTCTTCAACTGGATCTTCACGATGTGGGGCGGCTCGGTCCGGCTGGCGTCGCCGATGATCTACACGATCGCCTTCCTGAGCATGTTCCTCATCGGCGGCATCTCGGGGGTCTACCTGGGCAACACGCCGCTCGACTGGCAGCTGCACGACACGTACTACGTCGTCGGGCACCTCCACTACGTCCTCTTCGGCGGCTCGGTGTTCGGGATGACGGCCGCCTTCTACTACTGGTGGCCCAAGCTCTACGGCCGCATGCTCGACGAGGGCATCGCCAAGGTGCAGTTCTGGCTGCAGTTCATCGGCTTCAACCTGACCTTCTTCCCGATGCACATCCTGGGCATCCGCGGCATGCCGCGCCGCATCTACGACTACGCGCCGGACCGCGGCTGGACCGTCTGGAACCTGATCGAGACGTTCGGCACGTTGATGCTGGGCGTGGCGCTGCTGGTGTTCTTCTACAACATCTGGATCACCCGCAAGCGCAACATCCCCGCGCCGGCCGACCCGTGGGAGGGATACACGCTGGAGTGGGCGACGTCGTCGCCCCCGCCGGCCCACAACTTCGACCGCCTGCCGCCGATCACCAGCGAGCGGCCGCTGCGCGACCTGCGCCTGGCCCGCCAGCGGGCGGCCAGCGGCCGCTAGCGGATCGGCAACGCTGGATCCGCACCCACCGGGAGAACGACGATGGACGACTTCGAGGGCGAGGAGCTGCACGTCCACCTGCCGCCGCCGACGCCGTGGCCGCTCGTGTTCGGCTTCGGCATCGCGCTGATCATGGCCGGTCTGGTCGTCTACGTGCGCACCCCGAGCGAGACCGGCAAGCTCGTGTTCCCGCTGGCGGGCGTCGTCGTGTTCTTCGTGGCGCTCATCATGATGCTGCGCGACGACGTCAAGGCCAGGCAGCATGGTGACGGGCACCACTAGCCCCGGGCCGCTGGGCCACGCGCCGCGGCGCCCGGCGCCGCCGGACGTCGACGTGGCGGCCATGGCGGCGCGCCACGAGGCCGCCCGCGCCGGCAACGGCCGGTTGGCGATGCGCCTGGCGATCGCGGCCGAAGCGTTGTTCTTCGCCGGCCTGGTCGCCTCGGTGTGGCAGATCCGGCGGGCGGCGACGGTGTGGCCACCGGCCGGCGCGCCGCTGCCGGATACGACGCTGCTGGCGATCAACACCGGCATCCTCGTCGCGTCGGCCGGCACCGTCTGGCTCGGCGTCCGAGCGCTGGCCGCCGACCGGCGGCGGGCGGGGTTGGGCTGGCTGGCCGCGACGGCGGCGCTGGGCGGCGGCTTTCTGTACGGCCAGTGGCGCGAGTTCGTCCACATGGGCGGCTGGCAGGTCGGCGGCGACTTGTTCGCGCCGCTGTTCAACATCCTGTCGGGCTTCCACGGCGCCCATGTCGTGGCGGGCCTGGTGCTGCTGGCCATCACGCTCGCCCGCGGCTTGGCCGGCGGGCTGTCGGCCGGGTCGCACCTCATCGCTCGGCTGAGCATGTGGTTCTGGTGGCTCGTCGCCGCGGTGTGGCTCGTCCTGCTCGCCGCGTTGCTGTCGTTCTAGCGCCGCCCGCGCGGCACACCTCGGGGAGGGTCCGGTCGATGAGCGCTCACGTCGATGCCCAGCACCTGGGCGCCCCGGCGTCCACGGCCACCGGCCTGCCGTCGCGCAAGCTGGCGGTCTGGTTGTTCCTCGGCTCCGAGATCCTGTTCTTCTCGGCGCTCATCTTCACCTACATCGTCCTGCGGATGACGTCGCCGCTGCCGACCGCCGCCAACCCGAACCCGGCGGGCATGTGGCCGACGCCGCACGAGATCCAGCACGTCCTGAACATCCCGCTGACGGGCCTGAACACGTTCTTGCTCATCGTCTCCAGCGTCAGCGTCGTGATGGCGCTCGACGCCATCCAGAAGGGCAACCAGAAGGGCCTGGTGCGCTGGCTGGGCGTGACGCTGTTGTTGGGCACGGTGTTCCTGTCGATCCAGGGCTACGAGTACGTCAAGCTCCACGAGCACCACCTCTGGTTCGACCGGATCCCGGACGACCTGGACGGGCTGGGACGCAACGTGCTGTTCGGAACGACGTTCTTCGCCATGACCGGCTTCCACGGCCTTCACGTCTTCGCCGGCGTCATCATGCTGCTCATCTTCTTCGTGAAGGCGCGGCTCGGCCTCTACAGCGCCGACGACCACGAGGGGATCGAGCTGTTCGGCCTGTACTGGCACTTCGTCGACCTCGTCTGGATCATCCTGTTCACGATCGTCTACCTGCTCTAACGACCGGCCCCACCGCGCCGCCCCATCCCGACGGAGGACGTCGATGTCCGAGCCCCACACCACCCCGCCGGCCGCCGCGCCGCACCACGGCCCGACGGTGCGCGCCTACTGGATCGTGTTCGTGCTGTTGGCGGTCTTGACGATCGTCGAGATCCAGATCCCGGCGATGATGGAGTCCGAGGGCGACCCGCGGCCGAGCGCGATGCTCGTGGCGGCGCTCATGGTGACGGCGCTGTTCAAGGCCGGCTTGGTGGCCGCCTTCTACATGCACCTGAAGTACGACAGCCGCACCTACACGTACATGATGGTCATCGCCACCGCCGTCATCCTGTTCTTCCTGTGGCTGCTCACCTGGGGCACCGTCGGGCCGCTCAACTTCGACCTCTTCGGCCAGGCGGTCGCGGGCGGGCTGCGCCTGGGGTAGCCGCGCGTCCGATCCGACCCCCACGGCCCGGCGCCGCCCGCGGCGTGCGCCGTGGAGCCGTTGACAAGGCCGGAGCCGGCGGCGATAATCGCCGGTCACCTTGGGCCGCCGCCGCGCGCCGCTCGCTGGCCATTGCGCCGCCGGCTGGCGCGGGCGTGGCGCCCCGCGCCACCGTGAGGAGAACACGCATGTCGCGAACCGTCCAGCGGGCCGGGCGGGCCGTCGCCGCCGGCTTCTTGTTCCTTGGGCTGGCCGCGTGCGGCGAGCCGACCGAGGTGCCGCCGGAGTCGACGGCCTCGAGCGTCAGCGAGGTGCCGACGACCGGCCCCGAGACGGGCTCGACGCCGGCCGACACCCTGGTCTTCGGCCACGCCGAGGACGCCACGAAGCTCGATCCCTCGGACGTCACGGACAGCGAGTCGCTGCTGGCCACGTGGCACATCTACGAGGGCTTGACCCGCTACACGCCCGGCTCGACGGCCGTCGAGCCGGCGCTGGCCACCGCGTGGTCCGCCAGCGACGACGGCCTCACCTGGACGTTCACGCTGCGCAGCGGCGTGACGTTCCACGACGGCACGGCCTTCGATGCCGACGCCGTGGTCTGGAACTTCAACCGCTGGTTCGACCCGGAGCACCCGCAGCACTTCGCCGACTGGACGTTCGAGTACTGGAAGGCGATGTTCCAGGGCCTCAAGGGCGAGACGAACGACGACGGCAGCCCGAAGTCGGTCTTCGCCGGCGCCGAGGCCGTCGACGCGCAGACCGTGAAGATCACGCTGAACCGGCCCAGCGCGCCGCTGCTGCAGAACCTGGCGATGGGCAACTTCGGCTTCGCCAGCCCGGCCGCGGTCGAGGCCGCCGGCGCGGCGTACGGCACGCCGAACGGCAACCCGATCGCCGCCGGCACCGGCCCCTACAAGGTCGCGTCGTGGATCAAGGACGACCGCATCTCGCTCGAGGCCTACGACGGCTACTGGGGCGAGCAGCCGCCGACGCCCAAGCTGGAGCTGCGCGCCATCCCCGACAACACCGCGCGCTTCCTGGCCCTCCAGAACGGCGAGATCGACGGCATGACGCAGCTCAACCCCGACGATATCGAGGCCGCGCAGAACGACCCGAACCTCACCGTGCACCTCGAGCCGCCGAACAACGTCGGCTATCTCGGCTTCAACCAGGCCAAGGCGCCGTGGGACAACCGCGACTGTCGTCTGGCCGTGGCGCAGGCGATCGACAAGACGGCCATCGTCGACGGCATGTATGCCGGCGACGCCACGGTGGCGGTCCAGATGATGCCGGCCAGCCTCTGGGGCTACAACAAGGCGATCGCCGACCGCCCGTTCGACATGGCCAAGGCCAAGGAGTCGCTGGCGGCCTGCACCGCCAGCGCGACGCTGCCCGAGAAGGTCACCTTCCACGTCCCGCCGATCGCCCGGTTCTACTTCCCGCAGCCCAAGGAGCTGGGCGAGTACATCCAGGCCCAGCTCCAGGAGCTGGGCGTCACGACCGAGATCGTCTCGCCCGACTGGGGCACGCAGTACCTGCCCGACGTCCGCGACGGCAAGGCCGAGCTGTTCCTGCTGGGCTGGGGCGGCGACAACGGCGACCCGGACAACTTCCTGTGCCAGTTCTTCTGCGGCGCCGAGTCGTCGTTCAACAGCGTCGACGGCCAGCCGGCGCCGCCGGACGCCGAGCTCGCCGAGCTGCTCAAGGCTGCGTCGGCGGAGACTGACCCGGCCAAGCGCACGACGATGTACGAGGAGGCCAACCAGAAGATCTTCGACGCCGTGCTGGCGGTGCCGCTCGTCCACCGCTCGCCGCCGGTGGTGTTCCGCGCCACGACGTCCGGCTACACGCCCAGCCCGCTCCAGCAAGAGCTGATGCGGGTCTCGAAGTAGCCCACGCCTGACCCCGCCCCACGGCGCCGCGGCCCACGCCGCCGCGCGGCCTCCCGGCTGCGCGCGGCCCCGGCCGCGGCGCCGTGTGCGGTCCGGCGCCTTGCCCCACCGGGCGCCGCGGTCGGAGCCACGCCGATGACCCGTTTCATCGCCCGCCGCCTGATCGCCGTGATCCCGGTTCTCGTCGGGATCACGTTCTTGGCGTTCGCGCTGCAGCACGCCGTCGGCAACCCCTGCGTGGCGCTGCTGGGCGAGCACTACACGCCGGACTCCTGCGAGGAGATCTTCCGGCGCTACCGCCTGGACGACCCGCTGCCGCTGCGCTACGGCCGCTTCGTCGTGCGCACGCTCCAGGGCGACTTGGGCCACTCGATCAGCACCAAGCGACCGGTGGCGGCCGAGCTGGTCGAGAAGCTGCCGGCGACGATCGAGCTGGCCGTGGCCGCCATCGCCCTGGCGATGCTGTTCGGGATCCCGCTGGGCATCGTCGCCGCGGCGCGCCACAACTCGCTCGTCGACCTCGGCGCGATGGTCTGGGCCATGGTCGGTGTCTCGATGCCGGTGTTCTGGCTGGGCCTGATGCTGATCTACGTCTTCGCCAACCAGCTCGGCTGGTTCCCGAGCCTCGGCCGGCTGCCCAGCGGCGTGGCGATCGACCGGATCACCGGCCTCAACACCGTCGACGCCCTCCTCGCCGGCGACACCGGGTCGCTGCGGATCGCGTTGCGGCACCTGGCCCTGCCGGCCTTCGCGCTGTCGACGATCCCGGCCGCGTTCATCGCGCGGATCACGCGCTCGAGCATGCTCGAGGTGCTCGGCCAGGACTACATCCGCACGGCGCGGGCCAAGGGCGTCGCGGCGCGGGCGGTCGTCACCCGCCATGCGCTCAAGAACGCGCTGCTGCCGCTCGTCACCGTGATCGGCCTCCAGACCGGCGCCCTACTCAGCGGCGCCGTCCTGACCGAGACGATCTTCGCCTGGAACGGCGTCGGCCGCTGGACGGTCGAGGCGATCACCGGCAGCGACTACCCGGTCGTCCAGGCCGGCGTCCTGCTGTTCGCCGTCACGTTCGTCGCCATCAACCTGCTCGTCGACCTGTCCTACGCCTGGCTCGACCCCCGCATCCGCTACGAATGAGCGCCGTCGACCGCGTCCTCGACCGTCCGGCGGCGCGCGTCCGCCCGCCGTGGCGCGACGCCCTGCGGCGTGTCGCCGGCAGCCGGCTGGCGATGGCGGGGCTGGCGATCATCTGCCTGCTGGCGCTGTGCGCCGTGGCCGCGCCGCTCATCGCGCCGCAGCACCCCGACGCCGACGGCATCTGGGCGGCGTACATGCGCGAGGCCAAGCAGCCGCCGTCGTGGCGGCACTGGATGGGCACCGACAAGCTGGGCCGCGACCTGGCCAGCCGCATCGTCTACGGCGCCCGGACGTCGCTGCTCATCGGTGTCGCCAGCGTCTCGCTGGCCATCGCCGTCGGGGCCGCCCTCGGCGCGGTGGCCGGCTTCTTCGGCCGCTGGGTGGACGGCGTGATCATGCGGCTCATGGACATCATGCTGGCGTTCCCCAGCCTGCTGCTGGCGCTGGGGATCGTCACGCTGACCGGTCCGCGGCTCATCAACGCCATGCTGGCCGTCGGCATCGTCTCGATCCCGACCTACGCCCGGATCGTGCGCGCCGGCGTCTTGGCCGAGGTCGGCAAGGACTACGTCACCGCCAGCCGGGCGCTGGGCGCCGGCCCGTGGCGGCTGCTGGCGCGCCACGTCCTGCCGAACGCCCTAGCCCCGCTCATCGTCGCCGCCAGCCTCGGTATCGGCACCGCCATCCTCGAGGCGGCGGGCCTCGGCTTCCTCGGCCTCGGCGCCCAGCCGCCGCTGGCGGAGTGGGGCCTGATGCTGGCCGACAATCGCCAGAGCCTCCACGCGTACTGGTGGCTGGTCACGTTCCCGGGGGTGGCGATCATGCTGACCGTGCTGGGCTTCAACCTGCTCGGCGACGGCCTGCGCGACATCCTCGATCCACGCTTGCGCGGCGGCCGCCGCTGACGCCGGTCGCCGACCGGCGACGCTGGCACGGCCGGCCGCTCTCCCCACACGACCCAGGAGGACACGTCCATGGCATCCCGATCCTACGTTGCCGACCCCCCGGCCCCCCGCACCGCCCGGCGCCGCCGCGCGCGGGCTGGGGGCGCAGCGCTCCTGACCACAGCCCTCGCCCTGGCCGCGCTCGTCGGCTGCCGGTCCGGCGGCAACGGCGACGCGGCCGGCGGCGCCGCGGACGCCGGCGGCCAGCCGGCGGCCGTCTCGGGCACGTTGGCGGCGGGCGCGGACGCCGCGGCGTCGGCGGTGGCCGGCGAGGGCGCTGGCGTCGGCACGTCCGCGCCGGGTCCCGGCCCTACGCCGACCGTGGCCGAGCGGCTGACGGCCGAGGACGAGGCGGCGATGGTCGAGTTGATCCGCAGCCTGTTCGCGTCCGCCACCGGCGCGGCCACCGCCGACATGCAGGACGTCGTCGTCCGCCAGCTGACCACGATGCAGCTGCGCCAGCTGCGCGGCGACGCCGGACCCAGCGACGGCGCGATCGGCTACACGGCGGGTTTCGTGTGGCTCGTCGCCTTCAAGACGGGCGCGCCGATCACGGTCGCCACGTTCATGCCCGACCCGGCGTCGATGGCCGACCTGCGCGATGTCGACCCCGACGCCAGCCTCGCCGGCGCCGACGGCCGGACGACGGTCTACTACGTCGTCGCCACGCAGAGCATCGAGGGTCGCCGCCGCTTCGTGCCGATGAGCCAGGGCATCCTCGTCGAGGGCCGATCGAAGTGGTCGCTGGACGACCTGCGGGCCGTGCCGACGCCGTAGTCGGGGTCGTCGCGCCGGTCGTGTTGGGGAATCTCAGTCCTCGTCGCCGTCCGGCTCGGCCGGCGCGGGCCGGCGCGGGCGCTGCCGGCGGGTGGCATGCCCGGGGCTGGCCGGCTCGTCGCCCGCCTCGCGCCGCCGGGCGCTGAACTGCGCCAGGCGGGCCTCCACGGCGGCGTTCACGCTGCCGTCCGGGTAGCGGCCGTCGGCGTCGCGCGCCCCGGCCGGCCGGCCGGTGAGGTGGGCGATGCCGGCGTCGACGTGGTCGACCGCCCAGATCGAAAACTGGCCGGCGGCCACCGCGGCGACGACGTCGGCCCGCAGCATCAAGTGCTGGGTGTTGGCGAGCGGGATGACGACCCCCTGGCTGCCCGTCAGGCCGTGCTGACGGCAGATGTCGAAGAAGCCTTCGATCTTCTCGTTCACGCCGCCGATTGCCTGCACCTCGCCGGTCTGGCTGATCGCACCGGTCACGGCGACGTCCTGGCGCACCGGCAGCCCGGACAGCGCCGACAGCAGGGCGTACGCCTCGGCCGACGACGCACTGTCGCCGTCGACCTGGCCATAGGACTGCTCGAACGTCAGGCTGGCGGCGATCGCCAGCTGGTCGTTCGGCAGGTACCGCCCGGCCAGGAAGCCGGACAGGATCAGGACGCCCTTGCTGTGCAGCGCGCCGCCGAGCTCCACCTCGCGCTCGATGTCGACGAGCTCGCCGCCGCCTTGGCGGACGCGGGCCGTCACCCGCATCGGCAACCCGAACTCGAACTGGCCGCGGCTCACCACCGTCAGCGCGTTGACCTGGCCGACCGCCTGGCCGTGGGTGGCCAGGTGGATGAGCCCCCGCTGGTACTGCGCCTGGATCAGCTCGCGCGCGAGGTCGGCCCGGCGCTCGGCCGCCGCCAGCGCCCGTCCGACGTCGACACGCCGGACGACGGCCTGGCGCTCGGCGCGCGCCCAGTGGTCGGCCTCGCGCAACAGGTCGGCGATCGCCACGAAGTCCGTCGACAGCCGCTGCTGGTCCTCGACGAGCCGCGCCCCGTACTCGATCACGGCCGCCACCGACGCGGCGTCGAACGGCAACAGCTGCTCGCGGGCCGACAGCGAGGCGATGAACCGGGCGTAGTGCCGGCAGCCGACCTCGTCGCGCATCATCTCGTCGGCGAATTCGGCCCCGACCTTGAACAGCTCCGGAAAGTCCGGGTCGAGGTCGTGCAGCAGGAAGTAGTGGATCGGATCGCCGATCAGGATCACCTTGCAGGCGAGCGGGATCGGTTCCGGGTCGAGGATGACGGTCGTCATCGTCGACGCCGCCTCGCCCGGCGGGCTGACGTCGATGCGGCCGGTCTTGAGGGCGCGCTTGAGCGCCTCCCAGCTGGCGCCGTGCTGCGCCAGCTCGTCCATCTCGAGCACCAGGTAGCCGCCGTTGGCGCGGTGGAGCGCACCGGGGCGGATCAGCGTGAAGTCGGTGACCAGCGCGCCCATCACCTGCTGCTGCTCGATGCGCCCGATCAGGTTCGGCAGGGTCGGCAGCGGTTCGGCCACGACCGGCGTGCCCGCCGACAACGAGCCGTCGACCATCACGTTCACCCGGTAGCGGCGCAGGCGCATGTCGTCGCGCACGACGGCGGCCGCCGGCATCGACGGCGGCCGCCCGCCCTCGCCGTCGGGACCGCTCGGCACGAACAGGTCGAGGTGGTCGAGGAGGTCGGCCGCCACCAGCGCCAGCCAGTCGAGGACATCCGGCACGCCCTGGAACCGCTCGATCACCGGCGTCAGACGCGCCTTGATCTCGGCCGCGGCCGTGTCGCGGTCCAGCTGCTGCAGCGTCCGCGAACCCTCGACGTCGACCGCGCGCACCTGGCGCAGCGTCGCCTCGAGCTCGTCCTCGAGGACCTCGAGCCGTTCGGCGATCGAATGTCGCTCGGCGTCGGGCAGCTTGGCGAACGCCTCGGGCGGCAGGACATTGCCCGACGGGTCGAGCGGCATCACCGCCAGGCCGCCCGGTCCCTGCACCACGGCCAGACCACGCTCCTTGGCCCGGTTGGCGAGGTCGCGCAGCAAGGCGTCCTTGCGCCCATCCAGCTCGGTGACGAGCCGATCGCGCCGGCCGACGTGGACGTCGCCCTCGAACGCCTGCGGCAGGACGGTCAGCAGGTCCGCCAGCAGAGCGTCCACGGCGCTGGCGAGCGTCGGCGCCCAGCCCGTCGGCAACCGGATCGCCCGCGGGCGGTGCGGCTGGGCGTAGTTGGCCACGTAGCACCAATCGTCGACCTCGGGTCGCTCGCGCGCCACCTCGGCCAGGAGGTGTTGGACGGTCGTCCGCTTGCCCGTGCCGGGCGGTCCGTAGACGAAGATGTTGTAGCCGGGCCGGCGGACGGCGATGCCAAACTGGATCGACTCGACCGCCCGCGGCTGGCCGATGATGCCCTCGAGCGGATCGAGCTCGGCCGTGGTGGCGAAGCCGAGGTCGGCGGGATCGCATCCGGCGATCAAGCTCGCTGCCGGAACCGTGGTGACCGTGTCCAGCGTGCACATCTCCTCGGCTTTGCGGGCCACCTTCGGCACGCTGGGATGCGCCGCCGGCGGGCCGGCGATTGTACACCACCCATGGACGCCACGACGCCGCGGCCCGTTGCCGGCCGCGGCGTCGTGAACCGAAGGGAACCCGGTCGATAGTCGAAGGTGTCAGGGCGCCGACGGGCCGGCCAGGGCCAGCTGGCCCGCTGCAGCGTCGACGAGCGTCTGGCCGCCCGCGGCCAGCCAGGCGCGGTACGTCGGGCTGTCGTCGGCGTGGCGCTCGCGCCACATCCCGCCGACCCAGCGCTGGTAGCGGGCGGTCTCGGCGAACAGCGGCTGGCCGGTCGTGAGGTGCTGGCCGAGGTGCCCCGGGCCGCCGTTGTAGGCCGCGGCGGCCAACTCGACCGAGCGCTGCCAATCGGGATCGTCGGCCTGCCCGAACGACGCGAGCATCGCGGCGATGTAGGCGGCGCCCAGCGTCAGGTTCGTCTCGGCGTCGGCCAACGCCGCCGGGTCGAGGTCGCCGTGCCCGGTCTGGCGGGCCATGTCGCGGGCGGTGCCCGGCATCAGCTGCATGAGGCCGCGCGCGCCGGCCGGGCTGAGGGCGTGCGGGTTGCCCCCGGACTCGACAAGGACGACGATCGCGACGAGGTCGGGGTCGACGCCGGCCGTCGCGGCGACGCGCGCGATGCGGTCGGCGTGCGCGGACACGGTCGGCGGCAGCCACGGGATCGACACCGCACCGGACGCGGACGACGCCGCCACCACGGCGTCGGCGCCGGACGCCGGCGCCGCGCTCGACGGCGCCGCGGGCGCCAGCCAGTCAGCGGCCGGCGCGGCGTCGTAGCGCAGCTGCGGGACGTGGCCGGCCGTGACGACGACGGCCGACTCCGGCACGAAGCCGAACGCGGGCGCGCCGGACGGGGTGCGCACCTCGACCCAGTAGCGGCCCTCGCCGCGCGCGCCGGCCACGACGCCGCCGACGGCCAGCCGCTCGCCGACGCCGAGCCAGCGCAGCGGCTGGCCGTCGGGGGCGTCGGCCAGCACGGCGCGGTCGCGGAGCGTTCCGCTGGCCTGCGCGAAGAACACCGCCGCGCTGCCGCCGACCGCGCCCCGCGACGGGCCGGCGTCGAGGACGCGGGCGCCGGCGCTCAGGACGAGGCAGGCCACGACGAACGCCGCCAGCTTGAGCTGGCCGAGTCCGCCGCCGGCGGCCGGCGCGACGTCGGCGGCCGGGTACGGATGGGTGATCGACTGGGCGGTCATGGCGGCCTCCTCGGCGGCGGGCGGCGGCGGCTTCCCGGGGTGGGGTGGACGGCCGCCTCGACCGACGAACGACTGTACGTTTGTTCTACGGAACGGACGCCAGTGTATCCGAACGTTTGTTCGACGTCAAGGACCTGTGGATAACTCGGTGGTGAGGCGATCAGGCCGGTGCGTCGACCGCGCCGGCGGCGGCGGCGTCGGCGTCGGCGTTGCCCGAGGGTGTCGGTGGCGCGCCCGCCGTCGACGGCGCGGTCGACGACGGATCCGCTGCGGGCGCCTCGTCGCGTGTCGTCGCGGCGCCCGCGGCCGGCCCGACGTCGAACGGCGGCGGCGCGGCGGCGGGCTTGATCTTGGCGGGGTGGTCGAGCGCCTTCGCCACGTCGCCGAGCACGCCCAGCCAGAGCTTGACGTCGGGCCAGCTGAGCGGCGGACGGGCCAGGGTCTGCTGCAGTCGGGCGAACAGCCGCCCCGGATCCTGGAGCGGCAGGGCCCGGCTGCGGTCGAGGACCTCCCAGAGCCGCCGCCAGAGCCGGTCGAGCTCGGCCGCCGTCGCCGGCGGCGCGGCGGCCTCGACCGGTCGCCGGTGGCCGAAGACGGCGGCGCCGGCCAGCAGCACGGCCTGCGCCAAGTTCAGCGACGGCAGCGCCGGCGACGTGGCCAGCCGCGCCCGCACCGTGCAGCGCCGCAGATCGACGTTGGCGAGGCCGTCGACCTCGTTGCCGAACACGAGCGCCACGTCGCCGCCGGCCGCCGCGCGCGCCACGTCGTCGAGCAGCGCGTCGAACGGCGCCGGTCGGGCCTCGCTGCGGCCGGCGCCGGTGGTGAACGCCACGCTGTACACCGTGTCGGACAGGGCCGTGGCGAGGTCGTCGACCCGCCGGGCGTGCTTGAGCACCTCCCAGGCGTGCATCGCCCGCCGCCGCGCCTCGGCGCCCAGCGGCGCGGCGTGCGGCCGCACGAGCGTCAGCCGCGTCAGCCCCATGTTCAGCATCGCCCGCGCCGTCTGGCCCAGGTTGCCGGCCTCGCGCGGTTCGACGAGGACGACGACGACGCGGTCGAGCCGCACGCCCGCGGGCGCCGACGGGCCGCCGACGGCGCGGCGGTGCGGTCGGCGCAGGCCCCGCTCGCGGGCGAGGCGCTGGCCCCGCCGCGGCGGGCCGGTCCGCTCCGAATCGGCGGCGTCGGGCATGCGACTATCCTACCATGCACCGCCGACCGCCTGCGCCGCGGCGCGCGTTGGCTGGGCCGGACCGCGACCGCGACCGCGACGAAGGACGCTCCGATGACCACGCCCGCCCCGCTCACGCGCCGCGCGCTCCTCGCCCATGCCGCCCTGCTCGCCGCCGCCGGCGGCCCGCCGTGGCCGGGGCCGGGCCGGAGGCGGGCCGCGGCGGCCGATCCGGCGACGATCTACATCGCACCCGACGACCACACCGACTACTTCTGGACGGCCGACGACACGACGTACGCCGCGGTCTTCGTCCGCACCCTCGACTACTACCTCGACGCCATCGACGCCAGCGTGGCGCGCGGCGACCCGTCCGACGTCCAGCCGCGCTGGAACTGCGACGGCTGGCTCTGGGTGCTGGAGTACGCCCGGGCCAAAGACGACGCCGCGTTCGCGCGGCTCGTCGAGCGCATCCGCGACGGGCACGTCAGCGTGCCGCTGAACGTCCTGGTGCTGGTGCAGGGCGGCGCGCCGCTCGAGGCCGTGCTGCGCGGCATGGCCTACCCGGGGCAGCTCGAGCGGCGCCACGGGCTGCGGCTGCCGCTGGCCGTGGCGATGGAGAACCAGACCCTGCCCTTCGGCCTCGGCTCGCTGTGGGCGGGCGCCGGAGCCCGCTACAGCTGGAAGGGGATCTGCAACTGCTCGACGCGGCTGGCGGCGCCGGGCGACCGGCCGCACGACATCTACTGGTGGGTCGGCCCGGACGGCCAGCGGATCCTCATGAAGTGGCACAGCCTGATCGGCGGCAACGACGGCAGCGGCGGCTACGCCGAGATCCGCCAGGTGCGCGCCGCCATCGAGCAGGTGACGCCCGGCAGCGGCGACCCGCGCTTCCGGGAGCGCTACCCGTTCGACATCATCGGCCTGTTCGGCCAGGGTTGGGACGACCTCGAGACGCGCTCCGACGCCGCCCCGGCCGCGGCGCGCGCGCTCGCCGACGAGCGGCGGCGGATCGTGGTCAGCAACGAGGTCGACTTCTTCACGGCGTTCGAGGCCCGCTACGGCCGCGGCATCCCCGACGAGAGCGCGGCCTACGGCAACGAGTGGGACCTCCTGATCGCCTCGCTCAACGAAGCCAGCGCCCGCGTCCGCCGCGCCGTCGAGCGCCTGCGCGCCGCCGAGGCGCTGGCGGCCGTCGTCGGCCTGGGCGATGCCGCGGCGTTGGGCGACCGCACCGCCGACCGCGATCGCTGCTTCGCAGACCTGGGGCTGTACTACGAGCACGATTGGACCGCCGACGGCCAGTTCCCGCGCGAGCGCCGCGCGGCGTGGCAGCACCAGCTCGTCGACGAGATCGAGGCCTACGTCGACCCGCTGCTCGCCGACGCCACGCTGGCGCTGGGCGCGCAGATCGGCGCCGGCGCGGCGGGCGATGCGGCGGCCGGCGAGCGCTGGTTCGTGTTCAACCCGCTCGGCTGGCCGCGGACCGACGTCGTCGACCTGCCGCTGGCCGGCGGACCGCGCCCGGCGCGCGTCGTCGACGTCGCCAGCGGCGCCGTGCTGCCGTCGCAGTGGGTGTCGGCGCCGCTCGACGCGGCCACCGCGGTCGGCGCGGGCCCGTGGCTGCGCGTCGTCGTCGACGACGTGCCGGCCGTCGGCTACCGCGTCGTGGCCATCGCCGCGGCGGAGCCGCCGGCCTGGCCCGCCACCGTCGACGTGCGCGGCGAGGTGGTGCTCAACGACCGCTTCGAGGTCGTCGTCGACACGGCGTCCGGCGGCATCCGCGCCGTGCGCGACCGCGCCCATGGCAACCGCGACCTCGTCGCGCCCGACGGCCGGCTGGCGGCGCTGGCCGACGGCAACGGCGACCGCGGCGCGCCGCGGACGGTCGGGCTCGAGACCGAGGCCGGCCCGGTGAGCGCCGCGATCGACGCCCGTGTGGACGCGCCCAGCCCGCACCGCACCCGCGTCGTGCTCCACCGCGGCCTCGGCCGCATCGACCTCGACGCGCGGATCGACGGCGCGTTCGGCGCGGTGCGGACCTGGTCGTTCCCGTTCGCCGTGGCCGATCCGATCGTCTGGCACGAGGAGGTCGGCGCGATCGTCGCCGCCCGGCCGACGACGGACGGCGGCCACTACCACGCCACGAACGCCCGCACCGACTGGCTGACGTTCAACCACTTCGCGGCCGTCGCGCCGCGCGGCGGCGGCCCGTGCGTCGTCCTGGCCAACCGCGACAGCCAGTTCTTCCGGCTGGGCGAGAGCACCGTCGACCGTCTCGACACCGGCTCGGCCACGCTGCACGCCCTGGCCGGCGGGCAGGTGGACGGCCCGAACCTCGGCATCCCCGACCAGGGCGGCCGCGACCGCCACCACTACCGCTTCGCGATCACGACCCTCGACGCCTATGACCCGGCGGCGGCGATGCGCTTCGCCGTCGAGGCCAGCAACCCGCTCGTCGCGGGCCGCGTGACCGGCGCCGCCGGCGGGCGGCCGGCCGACCGCTGGGGGCTGCTCGACGTCAGCGATCCCGGCGTGCTCCTCTGGGCGCTGAAGCCGGCCGACGACGGCCCGGCCAACCGGCTGACGGTGCGGCTCTGGAACCTGGCGGCGCGCCCCGCTACGCCGCTCGTTCGCGTGGCGCCCCCCTACGCCATCCGCGACGCCGTGCGCACCACCCACATCGAGACGCCCACGGCCCCCGAGGGCCTGCGCGCGGGCGCGCTGCCGGCCGAGCTGCGCCAGGACGAACTCGGCACCTGGCAGCTCCGTCTCGCCCGCCCCGGGCGCGCCAGCGGCCAGCTGGCGTGGCTGCCGTGGCTGGGCAACCGCGGCATCGCGGACGACGACGCCGGCGGGCAGGCCGACGCGCCGTAGTCCGCCGTCGGTCGATCGCCGCTACGGTCGCGCCACGATCCGCACGAAGCTGGCCGTCCCGGCCAGCGGGATCGCCCAGCCGGCGCTCGACGGCATGAGGCGGCGCTGCGGGCAGCAGCTGCCGTTGCGCAGCGCCTCGTCGGGGAACGACGTCACGACCGCGGTCTCGCGGGCGAAGGCCGGGATCGTCAACGTCGCCGCGCCGCTGCGGCTGCGGGCGATGATCGTCCGGACCCCGCTGCGCGCCGGACGGAACTCCCAGGCGATCACGTCGGGCGTCGAGATGTCGCGGGCGGCGCCGTCGGCGTGGTCGACGAGGTGGGCCAGGATCGGGAAGGCCAGCTTGGGCGTGTGGTCGTGGCGGACCAGGCCGCGCTGCGGCTGGCCGGCGGATAGGCCCGGGAAGTCCGTCCAGGCGAACCAGTAGACGCGGCCGACGGGGCAGCACGCCAGCACCTCGGGCAGCTCCTCGGTCAGGAACCGGACCTGGTCGCGCTCGCTCTCGGCGTCGCCCTGGGCGGTGCGGCGGTAGGTCTCGGTGATCCAGATCGGCCGCCGCAGCCCGCGCCGGCTCAGGCGCCCGGCGATCATGGCGTACTTCTCGGGCCCGGTCGGCTCGGCCGGGAAGAAATCGCGCAGCTCGGGGAACCAGTGGTAGCCCAGGTAGTCGAACCGCTCGCTGCCCGGCAGGGCCAGGTAGCGGTCGAGGAAGTCGCGGTGGAAGATCTCGGTCGTGGCGTAGGCCAGGTTGCCGAACGACACCGGCAGGTCCGGGTCCACCGCCTTGACGGCCTCGTAGGCCGGCGTGTAGAACGCCAGGAAGGCCTCGGGCCGGTCGCCCCAGCAGCCGATCTGCGGCGGCATCGGCTCGTCTTGGCCCCACTCCGGCGGCCGGGCGCGGTCGGCTTCGGTGACGACCGTCTTGCCGTCGACCTCATTGCCGATCTCCCAGGCCGCCACGCGGTACGGCGCGGCGGCGTAGCGCGCCGCGGCGGCCCCGACGAAGTCGCGCCAGCGCGCCGCCACGTCGGGCGATCGGTAACCGTAGCCGCAGCGGTAGACCATGGCCCAGGCGGGGTAGTCGACGATGCTGACGACGACGTCGAAGCCGGCCCGGCTGTAGGCGCCGATGAGGCGGTCCGGCGTCGACCAGTCGAACGCCGGCGGGTCGCGCCGCTCGGGCTCGACGTCCTTCCAGCGCAGGTGCATCCGAATGCTGCGGGCGCCGGCGGCCCTGAGCCGCGGCAACTCGGCGGCGATGTCGGCGGCGCTGAGGGCGGCGTCTTCCTCGAACGTGAACTGCGCCCCCCACACCACCGCCGGCCGCGGGCTGGCGCCGACGGCCTGGCGGGCCAGGAACGGCAGCTGGATGCTCGCGGTCGCCGCGGGTGGGCGCGCGGTGCCGCCGGCGGCGCGGGTGGCCGTGGCCGTCGCGGTCGCCGTCGAGGCGCGCGTCGCCGTCGGTGCGGCCGTGGCGCCGGCCGTCCCGGCGGCGGTCGGCGTCAGGGCCGGCGTCCCGGTGACGCCGGGCGTCGCGGTGATCGGCCGGCGGGTCGCCGTCACCTCGGCCGTGGCCGTGAGGCCGGCGGTGGCCGTCACGGGCGCCGTGGCGGTCATCGGCGACGTGAAGGTGCCGCCCGCCTCCACCGTCGCCGTCAGCGCACCCGCGCGGCCGCCGCCGGCGGCGCCGCCGCGCCGGCCGGCCGGCGCGCAGGCCAGCGCGGCGCCGCCGAGCACGACGGCGATCGTCGCTACCGTCGCGGCGTGCGCGACCCCGACCCTCATGCCCCCGCCTGGAGCGCGACGACGAACGGCGCCCGCCCGACGGCCCGCAGCGCGGCGGCGTCGCCGGCGGCCTGCGCGGCGCAGAGCTGGCCGAAGGTGTAGCCGGCGCCCGGCACCGGAACATCGTCGCCGCCGTCGCGGCCGAGCGAGGCGTCGACGAGCTGGAGGCAGCGCACGGTGGGCGGGCCGCCCTTGTGGAGCTGACCCGTCGAGTGCAGATAACGCGGGCCGTAGCCGACGGCGACCGGCGCCCCGCTGCGCGACGCCAGCCGCTCGGCCAACGCGGCGAGCGCGTCATCCACGGCCGGCGACGGCAGCAGATAGGCCTGGACGGCGATCTGGGCGCCCGGCGGCAGGCCGGCAAGCCACGCCGCCGCGACCCGATCGACGTCGGCGACGGCGCCGGCGGTCGCGTCAGCGGCGGGCGCGAAGACCGCCGCGGACGCCGCGCGGCGGGCCATCGCATCGCGCGCCAGGCGCTTGGCGGACTCCACGTCGGGCTGATCGAACGGTTGGACGCCGAGGACGGTCGCCGCCAGCGCGGTGGCCACCTCCCAGCGGAACAGCAGCCCGCCGAGCGCGGCCGCGCCGTCGATGGACTCGACGACGACGGGGCGGCCGGCGGCCGCCTGGGCGGCGGCGCGACGGTCGACCTCGCCGCCGCGGCGCACGATGTCGCCGCCGCGCGCGCCGTCGCGGCCGGCCGTGATCGCGACGAGGACCTCGTCGGCGCGCGCCTCGGCAGGCGCCGGCGCCGCGGCGAGCGTGCGCACGAACAGCCCGCGCCCGCCCTTGCCCAGGCTCTCGGCCACGAGCTGCTCGATCCAGCCCGGCACGGCCTCGGCGCCGGGCGCGGCGACGAGCGTGAGCGTCGTGCGCCCAGCCGCCGCCCACTCGCCGAGCGCGGCGCCCAGCGCGACGCCCGACGCGTCGGCGAGCGCTCCCCGGTCATCATCGCCGGCCCCGTCGCCCGACGCCAGCGCCGCGCGCCCCGCGGCGGCCCCGTCGAGCACCGCCGCCACGTCGACGCCGCACAGCGCCGCCGGCAGCAGGCCGAAGGCGCTGAGCGCGCTGAACCGCCCGCCCACGTCGGGCCGGCCGTCGACGACGGCGCGACCGCCCTGGGACCGCGCCTGAGCCGCCAGCGGCGTGCCGGGGTCGGTGATCGCCACGACGCGCGACCACGGCCGGTCGACGTGCGCGGCCAGGCCGGCGACGGCGTGCGCCAGGTGGGCCGTCGTCTCGACGGTCGTGCCGGACTTGCTGGCGGCCAGGTACCAGGCCGCGGCCGGGTCGACCGCGGCGTCGATGGCCCGCACGAACGCGGGATGGGTGCTGTCGGCCACCACGAGGCGCGGCGCGCCCGACGCCGGCGCCAGGCACCGCACCAGCACCTCGGCGCCCAGGCTCGAGCCGCCCATGCCCAGCAGCACGACGTGGGCGACGCCTTCGTCCAGCGCGTCGCGGGCGAGCGCGCGCCAGCCCGGCACGTCGGCCCGCGACGAGGCCGGCAGGTCGACCCAGCCCAGCCGCCCGGCGATCGGATCGCCCGGCGTGTCGGCGATGCCGGCGTCGGTCCACAGCGCCGCGTCGCGCGCGGCCAACCGCGCCGCAACGCCGCCGGAGCGCCATGCGGCGAGGCGGGCGGCGATCGCGGGGGCCTCGGCGCCGGGGTGGATACGGGAGGACATGGCGGGCAAGTATAGGGGGGCGCGGGCGATGGCGCGATCGGCCCGGCGCGCGGCGGCTACGGCGCCGCCGGCGGCGGCTCGTCCCACGCCCGCACGAAGTCCTCGAGCGCGATGCCAAGGCCGTCGGCGATGCGGTTGATGTAGTTGAAGTAGCCGATCACCTGCGCCGCGTCGTGGATCGCGGCATCGCCGAACCCGGCGCGGCGCAGCGCCTCGACGTCGGCGGCGGTCATCGCGGCCGGACGGCCGGTCAGCTTCTCGGCGTAGGCGCACAGCGCGGCGTCGGGCGGGGACAGCGGCGCGGTGCGCCAGTCGGCGGCCACGGCGTGGACGTAGGCGTCGGCGTCGGCGGGCGAGAGGCCCAGGTCGGCTTCGACCTCGGCACGGAGGTCGTGGGCGTGGGCCCGCGTTCAGTAGACGCAGCCGTTGGCGCGCGAGACAACGGTGGCCAGCATCTCGCGCTGCGAGCGCGACAGCGGCGACGGACCGTACATCAGGACGCCGTAGAAGCGCATCGACGCCTGCATCGCCCGCGGGTTCTGGCTCATCAGGCTGACGATGTGCCAGATCCGGCCGGCGCGGCCGAGCGCGGCGTCGTACTCGGCTTTCAGCAGCCCCTCGGCCCGGTCGGGACCGACGACATCGATGTACGGCATTGACGTGCGCGGCCCGCCCTCAGGCGTGCTGGCGCTCGGCGACCGCCACGGCCGCGGCGCGCTCGAGCACCCCGGCGACGCGGGCCGCCTCATCGTGGTCGAGGGCGCTGCCGAAGAGGTCCTGCACCGCCTGGGCGTACACGGGGGCCGCCGCCTCCATCGCCGCCGCGCCGGCGTCGGTGAGGACGGCGTAGGCGCCGCGGCGGTCGCTCGGACAGCGCTCGCGGCGCAGCAGTCCGTCGGCCTCGAGGCGGTCGACAAGCCGCGTCAGGCCGCTGCGGCTCAGCGCGACGTGGTCGGCCAGGTCGTGCATCCGCTGGCGGTGGTCCGTGGCCTCGTGGACCGCCATCAACACGTCGAACGTGCTCAGCGAGACACAGCCGGCCGCCGCCAGCCGGTGGTCCACCGCCTCGGTGAGACGCGCGTGGGCGGTCAAGAAGGCCCGCCACGCGCCCAGGACGCCTTCGCACAGGATCGGTGCCATGGGCCAATGGTAGCACACCGCATAACTTGTTGCGCTCGCAATGATTGTGCGGTAAACTATCTGGCATCGCCGCCCGGCGCCGCGCAGGCGCCGTCCACCCGCAACAGGAGCGTTTCACCATGTCGCTGCTCGAGCCCATCCTGGCCACGACCGCCGAAATCGCACCCCTGATCGCCCGCCTCGTCCTCGGCCTCGTCATCCTGCCGCACGGGCTGCAGAAGGCGTTCGGCTGGTTCGGCGGCTACGGCCCCAAGGCCACGATCGGCTACTTCGCCTCGCTAGGCATCCCGGCGCCGCTCGGCTGGCTCGGCATCGCCACCGAGACGGTCGGCCCGCTGCTGCTCATCGCCGGCCTCTTCAGCCGCCCCGCCGCGCTGGCCGTCGGCGCGATGATGGTCGTGGCCACCGCCCTGCAGCACTGGCCGCGGTTCTTCATGAACTGGGGCGCCGAGGGGGGGCGCCGCGAAGGCTTCGAGTATCACCTCCTCGCCCTCGGCCTCGCTGCGATCGTCGCACTCCACGGCGGCGGCCTGTGGTCGCTCGACGCCGCGATCCTGGGCGCGCGTTAGAGGGCCCAAAAATAACCATTATAGGGCGTTGAGCCTAGCCTAACACACACAGAGGGGCGGGGGGCATGGCATCGAACACCGGGCGCCGCGGCGCCGACAGCGCGGCCGCGATCGACGGCGAGGGCATCGACGGCGCCGACGGCATCGGGGCGGGCGTTCATTCCGAAATGAACGCGCCCGCCGCGCCGATCATGGCACTACCACGGGCCGCGCCGATCGCGGCAACCGACGGCGAGCGCGGTAGCCGTGCCGTCGCGCACTATCTGACGGCGCAGCTATCGCCGGGCGTGAGCCGGTCCGCGTCGGCAGGACGGTTGGACCTAGCCGCGCTCGCCCTCACGCTTGCCATGAGCGGCGCGGCCCGCGGCGCCGATGCCGTGAACAACGCGCGGTCCGCGCTGGACGAACACCGGGCCGGCGTTGACGTGGGGGCGACGGCGGCCGCGGCGCCGTTGGTCGCAGCGCGAGCGGCGATCGCGGCCGCGTGCAATTCCGCCGGGCGCAGCGATCCCGGTGCGGTTGCTCGGGCGTACCCTTGGGGCGCCGTCACGGCGGCAGACGTGTTGAACCTCGGCGCCGCGCTGGCGTCCGTCTATGCGCCCTCTACCGTGTCCGCGATCCTGTCGGCCGTGCGCAGCGTCCTGCGGCTGGCGGTTGCGTTCGGGGAGGCGGATAGCGCAGAGGCGACGGCGGCCGCGGCGATCAAACGGCCTCGGGACGGGCGCGAGCATCCGGCGCCGCGACGATCGACGGCGCACGCGGGCGATCCTGCCACGCTCGCCGCTCTCTGGCGGGCGATCGACCGCGACGACAATGCGGCCCGTCGCGCCCGCGATCGTGCGATCATCGCGCTACTGTACGGCGCCGGACTGAGGCGGGCAGAGGCGGCCGCGTTGACAATGGGCGCCGTCGGCGCGGACCTCGGGGGCGGGCGCGTCCAGGTTGAACGCGGGAAGGGCGGGCGCTCTCGGCTTGTCCCGGTTGCGGCATGGGCCGCGGCGGCGCTTGCGGACTGGCGAGCGGCCCGGCGGTCGGCGCTGGACGATACCGCCGGCGGCGGCGCGTTCCTGCTGAGCGTCAACCGCTATGGACGCATCGCGGCGACTCCGCTAACCGGGCAGACCATCGGGCGCATCGTCGGGCGCATCGCCGCGGCGGCGGGCGTCCCGGTTGTACCTCATGACCTACGGCGCGCGTTCGTATCCGCAGCGATCACGGCAGGGGGCGGTGACCTCAGCGCGGCCGCGTTCCTCGCCGGGCATGCGAGCGTGACGACGACGGCCCGATACGACCGTCGGCAGGAACGCGCGGCCGCAGTCGTGGCCGCGAAAATACCAATGCCTGAACCTGCACGGTGATCGTTGTATTTCTTAAGGCGTAGGAACGCATTTAGGAGTCGCGAGTGCGCTTGTAGACAAAGGCGTCGCGGGTATAAGGCTGGGGTACGGAGTGCCAAGGCCGCTGTAGAGCGATGTGGCAATTGCGGCAAGGGTCGCATTCGGCGTAGGCGATGCAACAACCGGAGATGTAGGTGTTGCGATTCCAGATGCCTCCGTAACGGTAGGAGCAGGTGGTGGTGTGTTGGTAGGTGATTGCGCCGTCGTGAATGACAGATGCAATGGAATATTTATAGAAACAAGAAGAATCGCAGCCAGAATGATGCTCGCGATTGCGACTAGCCTTCTCCGTCCCTCTCTCTTCATCGTATCCTCCAAATTGCTCTTACGGAGTGTGTCCGCAAGCGTCCGTTTCGTGGCTTAGGTGATGATCGCTAAAGACTGATACGCTCGGATTGGGCCATCCCCAGCCCAAAGGTAACCGTTCACCCGGTTGCCGGCAGCAGCGACGGCGGCTCAGCCTGAACGAGAT
>CAZYVI010000002.1:0-245688 GCA_964651245.1 uncultured Anaerolineales bacterium
CCAGGTCCAAGTTCGACCGCTTTTACCCAGCGAAGTCATAGTGGTCATGTACTAGCAGGCCGAATCTTCGAGCAGGTATACTCGCGCGGTGTGCTGCCCCGGGTAGCACGGTCTCGACGGAGGAGCGGATGCATCCGCGAGCGATCGCCGTGACGACGCGCGCATGGCTTGTGGTCGCCGCGGTATTGGGAGTCGGCGCTCCTTCAGTCGCGGCTCAGCGCGCCACAGCGCCTCCGCAATCCTGGGGCGGATTGGTTGAACTGTCGCGCTTGCCGATGAAGCGGGTGCTTGCCGTGACACTCGACTCTGGTATTGCGTACCTAGCCCGAGGCGATGCAGGCCTAACCATGGTTGACGTTGGTGATCCAACGATGCCGCGCAAGCTCGGCGAGACATCATTCTTGTCCGAAGAGCCTGAAGATTGGCCTACGGCCTGGGCCTTCGATGTCGCAATCGGGCCCGGTACTCCCCGCAGCGCGATCATGGCGGCTACAGCCGGCATCGACGGCCTCATCGTAGCGGATGTTACGGATCCGGGTCGGATTCATGAGATCGCGTTTCTGGGAGATTGCCGCGTCTACGATCTCGGTTTCGCAACGATGGACTGCCAAGCCATGCGCGTATCTGATGCCACGGCAAGGGCCATGCAGCCGACTTCGGTCACTGCCGACGAGCGCACTGGGAACGTACCGCCGGGAGGGTATTCCACACCGGCGCCCACGGAACGCCCGAACACCGCCTATGGATTCCTCCCGCTCGAGTTCGTCGCCACAGTCGGGGACCATGTCTTCGTGGCCGCCGGCATCGGCATCGCTGGCTTCGACGTGAGCGACGCTTATACCCCCAGGCTCCTTGTGCCGAAGCTGCTGTGGGAAGGATGGCCACGAGCCGTCGCGGCGGAAGGGGATGCTCTGGTGGTGATCGGCCCCGAACAACGGGAGGAGCAAGATACGCCAGCGAGGACGGGACTGTTCCAGCTGAAGATCGGACCCGACGGCACGTTGTCCGAGCGCCAATTCGTCGACCTGGCAGGCAGCTGGCGGCACGACGACGAGCTGGGGGGAGCGGCGATGCGCGAGGGCGTGGTTGCGGTGGCCGCTGGTGAGCGCGGTGTGGCAGTCATCGACATCAACAAGGCGATGCAGGGTCATGAACCCGTCTGGTATCAAACAACCCAGCCAGCCGTGGCCGTCCGCTGGAGCGATGATGGCCTCCTATTCGTCGCCGAGTCCCGGACGCCGGTTCACCATCGCCAACCGGGCGAAGCAGAGCCTGGCCGCAACGGCGCTCTTCGAGTGATTGATATCAAGCATGCGCCGATCTCAGACGTACGGTCGTGGACGATCGCATATCTGCCAATACCAGATGGCGTGGAAGACATCGAGGTTTCCCGCGGCTTGGTGTATGTGGCAAACGGTGACAACGGCTTTGCAATTGTCGACGCACGCAACGTACATCCGCACACGGCGCCACGACTTCCGAACACGGGTAGAGCGCTCCCGACCGGTGATGGTGCAGCGACGACGTTGAGACGGTCGCCTCCACGCTCCGGTCGTCTGGAGTTGGCATTTCTGGCCATCCTGGCGGCTGCCCTTGTGCTGGCGGTGCCGCTCTTCAAGCAGGACGCGGACGATGGCGCGTAGGCCGGGCACGGAGACGGCGCGGCACGCAGCTTTCTGGAGCACCCCGTGCCTCTAGCCCTCACCGACCCGCGCTGGAACGTCCTCCACGGCAGCTACGGCGGCACGGCGGACATCGTCGCGTGGCTTACGGAAGCGTATGCGAAGGGCGGGATGTCCGAGGAACGCCTGGGCGACCTCATCAACGAGATCCAGCACCAAGGCGACACGTCTACGGCGATGTACGCCGTGGCGCCCCATCTCGTGGTGCTGGCGCGCGGGGCGAAACCGTCAGATGCGCTGGAGTGGCTCACGCATGCCGGGCTCATCCATGCCGCGGCCGACGGTCCGAATGCAGTCGCCTGCCCAGAGTTCCTGGCGGCGGACTTCGCGGCGTCCGCCGCGGACGGCGCGCCGTTGCTGGCGCCGCTGCTCGTCACGGCGACGGACGTGGACAAGTGGCGCTTCGAGACATTCAAGTACGCCGTCGCCGCGCTCGCCGGGTTCCTGGGCCACCAGAGCTTTGCGCGGTTCCTGGACGGGTTGGATCTCTACGAGGGGCGATTTCACCACGCGCTGCTGGACGAGCCGTTTCCGCCGGAAGTGTGAGGGCTGACCGCAAGCACATGGACCCGTGATCTGGCTGCCCATCCGCCGCGGCGAGCACTGCTTTCGGAGCACTCTGGTGTAAGGCCCTTCCCGTTCCCTACAGTGCGAGGACCCGGAATGAACAAGGTCGAGAACTCCGGGACAACGATCGACCGCGTTATCGCCATGGGTCTGGTGCCCTGGCTTCGAGCGCACGGGTTCGCCCGCAAGGGGCGCAGCTTCACCCGCCCCGCGGGTCACGTGATCGACACAGCGCACGTCCAGGCGTCCCAGTGGAACACGCCGGACAGAGCCAGCTTCTATGTGAACATCGCCGTCGATTGGCCGGCGATTTACCCTGTCTGGACGGGCCAATCCGCCCCCTCCAATCCGGCCCTCGCGCCGTGCTTCCTTCGAACACGCGTCCACACGCTCGCCGGCAACCAGGGGTGGGACGTCGATCCGACCGTCGACGAGGCGGCGCTGAGCGAGGAGCTCGTGGCGGCGCTGGAAGAGCAGAGCGGGTTCTGGGAACAGAACCACGATCTTGCGGGCGTGTTACAACAGCTCGAAGCCAGGGAGCGCCCGTGGCAGGGCACGCGTGTGTGGGTGGGCACGCCCGAGTGGCTCGTTAAGGCCACCCTCCTCGCGTACTTCGGTCGAGCGGACGAAGCGGAGGCGACGATCGACGCAGCGGCCGCAGCGCAAAGTCGCCGGACCCACGCCATGGACTTCTCCGTGTTCCGCGCCCGACTGGGTCAGATCGCTAGGCATCCCTGACCGCGATCCGGCCAGGGACCGGGGCCACAAAATGACGAGTAAGGCAAACGTTGGTTTTCGAGACGACAAACGTGAAGTCTACCAAACCTCCCCGTGATGGACTCCCCACCCCCCGCGGCAGCCGCCACCTAGCTCCCCTTGACCGGCCCGTCCACCAACAGCGTACACCCTTCTACGTCCACTTGTCCTCACCCCAGGCGAGTTGGTGGACGGGGAAGCGATCTGCCCCGTTGTCCCCGCCACCCGCCGCGCCTAGAATGGGCCACGCCCCGCGCTGCCCGCCCCGCCGTTCCCTCGCCTCCTCGTCCCCGCTCCCCCGGAGATCGCGCCATGCGCATGCCCCCCGTGCTGGCGTCGCTGCTCGTGGCGGCCGCCGCGGTCGCCCCGGCGCTTGAGGGGCCGCGCCCGCCGGCCGCGGCCGCGCCGGTGGCCCAGGAGTCGACGCCGATCGTGGTTCCGCCGCCGCCGACGCCGCGGCCGATCTATGCGCCCTACCTCAACAAGCAGTTCGACCCGCTGGCGCCCGAGCCGGTCGGCAACACCGCCGTCGGCTGGCTGGCGGCGCTGCAGCCCGACGGCCGCACCGCCTGCGCGCCCGCCACGCACGTCCTGCTGCGCTACGCCGAGGGGACGCTGAACAACGCCGTCGAGGCTGTCGTCGTCCCGGCCGTGGAGGGGCTGGCGCTCGACCTGTTCGTCGGCGACCACGTCGAGCTGCGGGGCGGCATCGACCTCGCGCCGGCCGGCTGCCGGTTCCTGACGTGGCGGATGGTCCTGGCCAGCCGCGCCCGCGCCGTGCCGCCGCCGCCGCCGTAGACCGGCCGGAGGTGGCGCGACGATCACCGTCGCCGCCGCCCGCGCCGCGCCGTTACGGCGTGGGCGTGGCGTACGGCGGCGCCGCCGTCAGCGTCGCGTCGACGTCGATGCGGCGGCCGGACGGCGCGGACAGCGGGGTCGGCGACGGCCGCGGGCGGCGGGTGCGGGTGGCCGTCGGGGTGGGGTCGGCGATCTCGATCGACGGCGCCGGCTTGGCGCGGGTGCTGCCCGGGAAGTGCAGACGGAGCGCCAGCGAGACGTCGTTGTAGAGCGGCGCCGTGGCGCGGATCACGTCGACGATCGCCGCGTCGCGGTCGCGCGGCTCGTCCTCGGGATAGAGCGCCGACAGAACACCGGCGAGGTTCGCCAGCGCCGCTTCGTTCCAGCCCAGGTGCGGCAGGGGCTGGTCGTCGATGAGGACGTAGAGGCCCGCGTTCGTCAGCTGGACCTCGACGTCCTTCACCCCGGCGCGCGTCAACCGCTGCTGCAGGTCGGTGCGCAGCCGCAGCAACGGCGGCTCCACGCCCACCGGGTCGAGCAGCGTCCGCAGGTCCACCGTGCTGAAGCCCAGCCAGCTCGGCACCCAGCTGCGGTCGGCGTCGCGGCGCTCGTAGTCGAGGTCGAGGTCGATGGTCTGCTGGGGCGGCAGCGCGCGCTCGGCCTCGGTCAGCTCGACGATGAACGCCTCGGCATCGGGCGACGGCAGGCGCGCGCCGCGCGACGCGCCCTTGGCCGTCGGGAAGTTGAAGTCGAGCTGGAGCGGCACCGTCCGCAGCAGCGGGATCAGGTCGGCCACCATGTCGCGCTGCTCGGTCGACAACAGCGCCTCGCCCTCGTCGTCGACGGCCAGTCGATCGAGGAGGACCCGCAGGTTGTCGAGCGAGCGCGCGTCCCAGCCGATGAACGGCAGCGGCTGTCCGTTGACCAACACGTACAGCCCGTCGCGGCGCGACGCCACCGTCAGCTGCCGGATCCCGGCGCGGGCGAACCAGCGCGTGTAGCTCTCGCCGTCGGCGTCGCTGGCGAAGAACCGGACCCGGCCCACCAGCGGGTTGCCCGTCAACCGCTCCCACAGCAGGTCGATCTGGTCGCTGCGGATGCCGCCGATGCGCGCGATCCGCCCGTCGCGGTCGACGTCGATCGGGATCGGCGGCAGGTCGAACAGCGACGCGCCGCCGAGGACGGTCGTCAACGGCTCGAGATCGCGCTGGAGCTGGGCGATCGAGGCGCGGTCGCCAACCCGCTGGCAGCCGGCCAGCGCGGCGCACAACGCCAGCGCCGCACCCACCGCGGCGGGCCGCCGCGTTCGACGGACGGGCATCACGACCTCCCAACCCACGCCGGCGAGGGGGCGCCGGGCGCATCTCTTAATGCAACGGTAACCAGAATAGCGCCGCCCCGGCGCCGCGTCAACCCCCTGCGCGCTACAATCGCCGGCCATGCCCGAGCTGCCCGAGGTCGAGACCTACGCCCGCGACCTGGCGGCGACGCTGCCCGGCCGGCGGCTGACGGGCGTCCGCCTGGGGTGGCCGCGCCAGGCGCCGCGCAACACCGCCGACGAGCTCGCCCAGCGGCTGCCGGGGCAGGCCGTCGTTGCGGTCGGCCGGCGCGGCAAGTACCTCTGCTTCGAGCTCGACCGCGACTGGCTGCTGGTCCACCTCAAGATGAGCGGCCGGCTCGAGATCGTCGCGGCGACGCAGCCGCCGAACCCGCACGCCCACACCGTGTTCGGCCTCGACGGCGGCGACGAGCTGCGCTTCCACGACCCCCGCAAGTTCGGGCGCGTCTATGTCGTCGCCGATCCGGTCGAGGTGACCGGCCGGCTCGGGCCCGAGCCGCTCGACGACGCCTTCACGGCCGCCGCGTTCGCCGCGCGCCTGGCCGGCCGCCGCGGCCGCCTCAAGCCGCTCCTCCTCGACCAGGCGTTCGTGGCCGGCATCGGCAACATCTACGCCGACGAGGCGCTGTTCGCCGCCCGCCTCCACCCGCTGCGCCGGGCCGACACCCTCTCGGACGCCGAGGTCACCCGCCTGCACGCCGCCATCCGCGACGTCCTGGCGCGCGGCGTGGCGCTGCGCGGCACCAGCTTCTCGACCGGCGGCTACCGCGACCTGACCGGCAACCTCGGCGAGATGCAGGGGACGCTGGCCGTGTTCCGCCGCACCGGCCAGGCCTGCCCGGCCTGCGGCGCGCTGATCGAGCGCCGGGTGGTCGGCGGCCGCAGCACCCACCTCTGCCCGGCCTGCCAGCCGCCGCCATGACGGCAACACCCCATAGGCCTGGCGACGGGACCGGATTGCGACGGCAGCGGCGCGGCGGCGATAATCGTTCGCTGCGGACGAGAGCCCGATTCGGAGGAGGCAAGAGGCATGACGACGGCAACCCTGGCGGCGCCCGGCGCATCGCGCTGGTCGGAGATGATGGAGCGGCTGAACGGCCGCTGGCACGAGCGATCGCTGCAGCTCTACCTGTTCATCGTGATCGCCCACTGGGCGGAGCACCTCATTCAGGCCTTCCAGGTCTTCGTGCTGGGCTGGCCCCGGCCGGAGTCGCGCGGCTTTCTCGGCCAGTTCTTCCCGTGGCTCGTGAAGAGCGAGACGCTCCACTACTTCTACGCCATCGTCATGCTCATCGGGCTGTTCCTGTTGCGGCCGGGCTTCCTGGGCCGCTCGCGGACGTGGTGGACGGCGGCGCTCGTCATCCAGTTCTGGCACCACATCGAGCACCTGCTGCTGCAGCTGCAGATCGTCTTCCACCAGAACCTGTGGGGTTCGGCGGTCCCGACGAGCGTCGTGCAGTACCTGCTGTTCCAGATGGGCGACAAGCCGCACCAGTTCCGGGTCGAGCTGCACCTGTTCTACAACACGATCGTCTTCATCCCGATGGTCGTGGCGATGCTCATGCACATGTACCCCTCCAAGGCCGAGCTCGCCGCCCACCCGCCGACGTGCAGCTGCAGCCGGCGCCCGGCGCGCGCCGCCGCCTGAGCCTCGGACGCATCGATCGTTTCCGCGCGCCCGCCCGGCGGGCCGTGACGTGATGACGACCCCCCCCCTTCGTCCGCCGAGCGGTCACGGCGGCCAGCGGCGCTGGATGGCGCCCCTGGCCGCCGTCGCGCTGCTGGCTGCCGTCGTCGTCGTCGTCCGCACGGTCATGTCGGCGCCGCCGCTGCCGTCGGCGCCGGCGGGCGCGGCGGCGGCCGAAGCGGCCGCGTCCGGCGCCGGCAGCGACGACATCGAGCTGCACGGGTTCGTGCTCGCGCCCGCCGCGCCCGCGCCGGCCGTCGCCGCCGTCGATGCCCGCGGCCGGCCGTGGCGGCTAGCCGACCAGGCCGGGCGCGTCGTGGCGCTGTTCTTCGGCTACACGCACTGCCCCGACGTCTGCCCGCAGACGCTGGCGCTGCTGGCGGCGGCCAAGGCGGCCCTCGGCGGCGACGCCGACCGCCTGGTGGTGGCCATGGTCACCGTCGACCCGCAGCGCGACACGCCCGACGTGCTGGCGCGCTACATGGCCGGCTTCGACGACGACTTCGTCGGCCTCGACGCCGGCCCGTCGCTGCCGGCCACCGCCGATGCGTTCGGCGCCCGCTACGGCCGCGATCTGCCGCCCGAGCTGGCGACGCGCGCCGCCGCCGTCGCCGCGCACGACGCCGGCGGCGAGGCCGACGGGACCGGCGCGGCCGTCGATGGCCACGACGCTGCCCGTTACACCGGCGCGGCCGTCGATGACCACGACGACACGGCGGCCGGCGCGTCGAGCGGCCACGCGGCCGGGCTGCCCGGCCGCTTCACCCCCGGCAGCGACGCCTACACCGTCGCCCACTCGGGCGTCGTCTTCGTCATCGATCCGGCCGGTCGGCTGCGGGCGGCCTACCTGCCGCCGTTCGACCCGGCCGAGCTGGCCGCCGACGTCGCCCGGCTGGCGGCCGCGGGCGCCCCGACGGCGCGGCGATGACGACCGACGCAGCGGCGCGACCGGCGGCGCTCCCCGCCGCCGCGCGGCGCGGGCCCGCACGCGGCGTGCGCATCGCGTTGGCCCTGGCGCTGGGCGGCGGCCTGGCGATCGCGCTGGCGGCGCGCATCGAGCCGCCGCGGCGCGCGGCGCGCGACGACCTCTACACGATCCCGCCCGGCACGGCGGCGCGGGTGGCGCGCGGCGAGTCGGTGGCCGACGTCCTGCCGCAGCACGTCACGACGGCCGTCGGGAACCAGCTCATCGTCGTCAACCGCGACGTCACCGACCATGCCTTCGGGCCGTTCGTGCTGGCGCCCGGCCAGCGCTGGGCGCGCCAGTTCGCGGTCAGCGGCGACTACGCCATGGACTGCACGATCTACCCCGACGCCGGCTTCACCGTGTCGGTCACGCCCGGCCCGACGCCCGCCGGCGGGCCGACGCTCTGGCTGCACCAGGCGCTGCTGGCGGCCTGGCTCGTGGCCACGGCCGCCGTCGTCGGCCTGCAGCTGGCGGCCGCGGCGGCCCTCGACGGCGCGCCCGGCGAGGCGGCGCTGGCGGCGCGGGCGTTGACGGCGGCGCGGGCCGCCCGGCCCAGCCTGGTGGTCCTGGGCGCGCTGGCGGCGGCGGCGCTCGTCACCGCCCTGGCGCGCGTGGTGCCGTGGCGGGCGGCGGCCAGCGGCACCGCCTCGATCGACGCCTGGTTCGCCGTGGCCTGGACGGCGGTGGCCGTCGCGGTCCTCCACCGCCTCACCCGACCGTCGCGCCCCGCCTCGGCCTGGAACCTGGCGCTGTGGTCGCTCATCGTGGTGTGGCCGGCGACCCGCCTGCTGGCCCCGGCGGTCAGCCCGACATCGATGCTGCTCCTGTTGACCGGGACCGGCCTGCTGGCGGCGGTCGTGGTCGGCCAGCTCACGGCCGGCCGGGCGATCGACGCGGCCGCCGGCGCCCCAGCGACGCTGGCATGGCTCGCCGCGGCCGGCGTGGCGCTGGCCATCGCCGGCGTGCCGCTGCCGCCGAGCGGCATCGGCCCCCGCCTCGCCGCGGGCGTCGCCGACCTGGCCGCCGGCGTCGCGCTCGTCGCGGCGCTGACCCGCCGCCCGCCGCGCCCGAACGCGGCCTGGCTGGCCCTGGGCGCCGCCGTCGCCGCCGGCGCGCTCGGCGCGTTTCAGCTGGCGATGGCGGCGGTGGGCGGGGTGATGGGCGGGGGCGGCTGACTCGGCCGCAGCGCGCTCACACTCGAGCGGAGGGAGCGGCGGGATCGACCTGGCCGACGAGGATCTTGTCGACGCGCAAGCCGTCCATGTCCATCACCTCGAACCGCAGCCGCTGCCACGTAAAGCGATCGCCGGGCCGCGGGATGCGGCCCAGCTGGGACATGACGAAGCCGCCCATGGTCTGGAAGCCGTCGGCGGTCTCGCCCGGCAGGCGCCGCAGCGCGAACGCCTCCTTGAAGGCATCGAGGGCGAGCATGCCGTCGACGAGCCAGGTGCCGTCGTCGCGCCGGACAATCGGCGGATCGGCCGGCACGTCGGACAGCACGACATCGCCGACGATGGCGCCCAGCACGTCGTTGAGGGTGACGATGCCCTGGAAGCCGCCGTACTCGTCGACGACGACCGCGACGTGCACGTTGGACTGCTTGAACGCCTCCAGCAGCTTCAGGCCGGTGACGCGCTCGGGTACGACCACCGGGGCGATGAGGTTGCCTTCCAGGTCGGTGGGCCGACCCTCGATGGCCCGTCCCCACAGCTGCTTGACCGACACGATGCCCAGCGGCTCGTCGCGGTTGCCGCGGCCGACCGGAAAGTAGGCGTGTCCGCTGGCGGCCATCCGCTGGAGGCTCTCGGCCGGCGGGTCGTCGAGGTCGATCCAGACGACCTCGTGGCGCGGGGTCATGAGCGCGTCGGCGCGCCGGTCGCCCAGACGCAGGACCTGTTCGAGCATGTGCTGCTCGGCCTGCTCCAGCAGGCCCGCTTCGGCGCCGTGCCGGATCAGCAGGCGGAGGTCGTCCTCGGTGACGGCCGGCTCGGCCGACGTGTCGAATCGCACCAGTCGCAGGAGCCCGTGCGTGGCGGCGTTGAGAATCCGCACGACGGGGTAGGCCAGGCGCGCCAGGTGGCGCATCGGCCGCGCCACGGCCGCCGCGATCCGCTCGGGCCGACCGAGGGCCAGCCGCTTGGGCACGAGCTCGCCCACGACCACGGACAGGAACGTGATCGCGACGACGACGATCGCCACGGCGATCGACTCGCTGGTCTGGGGGTGGCCCGTGAGGCGGGTCAGGCCGGCCGTCATGTGCTCGGCAATGGCCGCGCCACCGATCGCGCCCGCCAGAATGCCGATCAAGGTGATGCCGACCTGCACCGTCGAGAGCACCGACGTCGGATCCGCCGCCAGCGTCAGGGCCACGCGCGCGCCGCGATCGCCGTCGTCGGCCAGCCGCTGCAGCCGGGCTCTACGCGCCGAGACGATCGCGATCTCCGACATCGACAGCAGGCCGTTGATGGCGACGAGCGCCAGCAGAAGCACGATTTCCAGGGTGACGGTGAGCATCGGGTCTCCGCACGCGAAAGCATACCGTGGCCGGTATCGGAATCACCACCCGCACCCGTCGCGTCACGGCATCGCGATCGGGTCGTGGTCGTCGGGTACGGCCACCGCCCGCCCGTCGCGGAAGCACACCAGCGCGTGGTCATCGGCGAAGTCGACGCGGACGGGGTCGCCCGGGGACAGGGCCACGGTGTGCGGTGTGCTGGCCTTGATGGCGGCGCCGGAGGGCAGGCGGATCCGGTAGAGGTTGTGCATGCCCTGGAAGTAGCGGCGGTCGATGCGGGCCGTGCCGCGCGGGTCGGCGGCGAGGACGAGGTCGTCGGGGCGGGTCAGCACCTGAACCGGCGTGCCGTCGGGCAGCGGGCAGCGCTGCGGCAGGCGGCCGATCTCGGTGTCGATGCCGCCGCCGGCCACCGTCCCGTCGATGAAGCCGGTGTGGCCGAGGAAGTCGGCCACGAACCGGCTGGCCGGGCGGTGGAACACGGCCTCGGGCGTCCCGATCTGCTCGAGGCGGCCGCCGCTCAGGATGGCCACCCGGTCGCCCATGACCAGCGCCTCGTCCTGGTCGTGGGTCACGAAGATCGTCGCCACGGCCGCCGCCTGGAGGATGTCGCGGACCTCGTCGCGGACCAGGTGGCGCATCCGGGCGTCGAGGTTGGAGAACGGCTCGTCGAGCAGCAGCAGCGCCGGCCGCGGCGCCAGCGCCCGGGCGAGCGCCACGCGCTGCTGCTGGCCGCCCGAGAGCTCGTGCGGCAGCCGGCCGCCGAGCCCGCTCAGGCCGACGAGCGCCAGCGCCCGCGCCACCTCGTCCTGGCGCGCCGCCGCGTCGCGGACGCGGTGGAGGCCGTAGGCCACGTTGCCGGCGACGGTCAGGTGCGGGAACAGGGCGAAGTCCTGGAACACGATCCCGACGTGCCGCGCCTCGGGCGGCACGAACACCCCGTCGCCGGCCACGGGGCGGCCGTGGAGCGTGATCGTGCCGGCGTCCGGGGCGACGAAGCCGGCCAGCAGACGCAGGGTCGTCGTCTTGCCGCAGCCGCTGGGGCCGAGCAGGGCGACGCTCTCGCCGGCGGACACCGTCAGGTCGAGCGCGTCGAGGGCGCGGACCGGGCCGTAGAGCTTCGTCAGGCCGCGGCAGACGACGACCGCGGTGTCGGCGTCGCTCATCGCGCCTCGCGGCGGAGCCGTCCGCCGGCGAACGTCAGCCACGCCGAGGGCAGCGAGGCGACGAGGATCAGCACCAACGCCGGCGCGGCCGCCTGGGACTGCCGGGCCTCGGTGGCCGCCGACCAGATGTCGGTGGCCAGGGTGTGGAAACCGGCCGGACCCAGCAGCAGCGTCGCCGGCAGCTCCTTGATCGTCGTCAGGAAGACGAGCGCGGCCCCGGCGGCGAAGCCCGGCGCCGCCAGCGGCAGCGTGATCGTCCGGAACACCGACCACGGCGAGCGGCCGAGGCTGCGGGCGCTGTCCTCGACGCCGGGCGGGATCTGCGCCAGCGCCGCCTCGTCGTAGCCGATGGCCTCGGGCAGGAACAGCACGGCGTAGGCGAACACGAGCAGCGGCAGCGTTTGGTAGAGCCACGGCACCACGCCGAGCCCCAGGAACACGACCGCCAGCGCCACGGTGATCGGCGGCAGCGCCAGCGAGCCGTACGACGCCCGCTCCAGCCAGCGCCCGGCCCACCCCGGCCAGCCGCGCGCCGCCACCGCCACCGGCAGCGCCGCCAGCGCCGTCACCGCCGCCGCCAAGGTCGCCGCCAGCAGCGTATGGCCCAGGGCGCTGCCCAGCCGGGCCACGTCCACCAGCTGGCCGCGCGCCCAACCGCGGCCCAGGGCATGCGCCAGCTCGAGCGCCGGCACGCCCAGCGCCAGCGCGGCCACCACGGCGCATGCGGCGACGGCGGCCGGGCGGACGGCGCCGAGCGGCAGGCACGGCGTGACCGACGCGGCCCGCGCCGTGGCGGCCCCGGTGCGGGCGCGGCGCGGCGCCAGCGCCCGCTCGAGGCCGAGCACGGCGATGGTGATTGCTACGACGAGCAGCGATAGCGTGGCGGCGCCCGGTCGGTCGAGGCTGGCCCGCAGCGTCACGTAGATGACCTGCGACAGCGCCTCGAACCGCAGGACCGACACCGCGCCGAAGTCGCGCAGCGTGTAGAGCGCCACCAGCAGCGCGCCGGCGGCCACGGCCGGCCGCAGCCCCGGCAGCGTGACGCGGGCGAACGTGGCCAGCGGCCCGCGCCCCAGGCTGCGCGAGGCCTCGGCCAGCGCCGGGTCCTGGCGGCGCAGCGCGCTCTGGACGACGAGCAGCACGTAGGGGTAGGTGGCGAGGCTCAGGACCAGCCAGGCGCCGGTGAAGCCGGCCAGCGGCGGCGCGCCGGGCAGCCCGGCCTCCGCCAGCAGCCGGCCGACGCTCCCGCGCGGGCCGAGCGCGGCCTGGTACAGGTAGGCGCTCACGTAGCTCGGGAGGACGAGCGGCAGGGCCAGGGCGACTGCCCAGGCGCGGCGCCCCGGCAGGTCGGTGCAGGTCGTCAGCCAGCCGAGCGGGACGGCCAGGGCGACGGCGGTGGCCGTCACCGCCGCCATGAGGCCGACCGTCCGCGCCACGCTCCACCACGTCTGCGGCCGGCGCAGCACGGCCACGGCCGCGTCGCTCCCTTCGGCCGCGCGCAGCACCAGGTAGCCCAGCGGCAGCAGCGCCAGCGCCGTGACGGCCAGCGCCACGGCGCGCAGCGGCCAGCCGCCGTGGCGCCGCGACGCGGCGGTCGCGCGGCGGCGCGCCGGTGCGGCCATCGTCACGCCGAGCAACCGGTCTCGCCCTTGACGGCGAGACCGGCGTCGGGCGCGGTCAGGTCGCAGCCGGGATCAGGGCAGCGCGCCGGCATCGCGGACGAGGGCCAGCGAGCCGTCGATGTCGCTGAGCGCGCTGAGGTCGACGTCCGGCTGCGGCAGCGTGTCGAGCGCCGGCAGCCGCGGGTCGGGGGCGACGCCGGCGGCCAGCGGGTACTCGTAGGTCTCCTCGGCGAAGTAGCGCTGGGCGTCGGCCGAGAGCAAGTAGCGCACGAACTGCTCGGCCGCGGCGCGGTGCGGCGCGGTCTCGAGGATCGACACGCCGGCGACGAGCAGCACGGCGGCCGGCCCGCCGTCGCGCAGGACATGGTTGCGGGCCGGAAAGTCGTCGCCCTCGTCGGCCAGGAAGCCGTAGAGGTAGTAGTGGTTCACGAACCCGACATCCACCCGGCCGTCGGCCACCGCTTGGACGACCTCGCCGTTCTTGCCGAACGCCACGGCGTCGTTGGCGACCATCCCCTCGACCCAGGCGCGGGCGGCGTCCTCGCCCCACGTCAACCGCATCGCGGTGAGCATCGAGAGGAACGACGCGTTGCCCGGCGCCCAGCCGACGCGACCCTTCCATGCCGGGTCGGTGAACGCGCGGATGTCGTTCGGCAGGTCGTCTTCGGCCAGCTTCGTCGTGTTGAAGACGACGACCCGCTGGCGGCCCGAGACGCCCACCCAGCGCTTGTCCGCGGCGTGATGCCGGGCGTCCACCAGGTCCAGGATGCCGTCGGGCAACGCGGTCAGCAGGGCGGACACCTTGCCGAGGCCACCTGGCTCCTGGCCGTAGAACACGTCGGCCGGCGAGCGCGCGCCCTCCTCGAGCAGCGTCAGCGCCAGGTCGCCGGTGTCGCCATAGCGCACCTCGACGTCGAGGCCGCTCGACGACTCGAACGACTCGATGAGCGGGCCGACGAGGCTCTCGCTGCGGCCGGAGTAGACGACGAGGTCCGCCGACCCTTCGTCGCCGTCGCCCGCCTCGGCTTCGGCCTCGGGCGACGGCTCGGGGTCGGCCGCGGCGGCCGGCGCCGAACTGGCCGCGGCCGGGGCGGCCTCGGGTGCGGTCGGCGCGGCGGCCGGCGTGGTGCAGGCGGTCACCCACACAGCGCCGGCCAGCGCGATGGCCGCGGCGGCCACGCGGGCGAACGGGGACCCGTGCGCGCCCGTTCCAGGGGCTTCGAACATGGCTTTCATCCTCACAGGGGCTGTGAGCGACGCCGCCCGACAGACCGGCGACGATTTTTGCTCATCGATGGTATCATTTTTCCGCGCCGCGCGCCGGACGGTCAAGGGCCGCGGGTGGGTGGGTGATGCAACGACCCTCCGTCGGGATCTCAACCGGGTTGGAACCACCGGCAGCACGCGCTGCCCACACGATGTCACCGCCATGACCGCCTCGCCTTCGACCGATGCCACGACGACCGAGGATACCGCGGAACCCACCCGGGCGATGCAGCGGTACGCCGCGGAGATCTACCGGCTGCAGCAGGACCACCCGCAGGTCGGCCTGGCGCTGCTGGCCGATCAGCTCGACGTCACGGCGCAGGCCGTGTCACGGATGGTGCGCCGCCTCGAGGCTGCCGGGCTGGTCCAGCACACCCGCTACCGTGGCGTTCGCCTGACGCCGCAGGGCGAACGCTTCAGCCTCCCGGCGATCCGCCGCCACCGCCTGGTCGAGGTCTTTCTGGTCGACGTGATGAAGTTCGGCATCGACGAGGTCCATCCGCTGGCCGACGTGCTGGAGAACGGCATCGACGACGCGATCGAGGACCGCATCGACGACCTCACTGGCCACCCGCGGCACTGCCCTCATGGCGACCCGATCCCCGACCGCGACGGCCGCCTGCCCGAGCTGCGCGACGGCCCGCTGGCGGCGTTCGGCGGCCGGCACGCCACCGTCAGCCGCGTCCGGACCCACGACGGCGAGAAGATGCGCTACATCTACGCCATCGGCGCACGGCCCGGCGCCAGCCTCGAGGTCATCCGCCGCGCGCCGTTCCAGGGTCCGCTGACGCTGCGGCTCGGTGGCGCGGACGTCGTCATCGGCCACGAGCTGGCGGCGGCGATCTGGGTCGCGACGGACGACGGCGCCCCCCGCTGACCCCCGGCCGGCGCCGCTGTAACGCGCCGCGCCGTGCCGAGACTTGGCTCCCGACGCTCGCTTGGGACGCCGCCGCCCTGCCGCTTGGCGCAGAGCGGCCGGCGCCCGGAACGCAACGCAGGAGCCCGCCGGTGCAGCAGCTGGCCGTCCCTCCCTGGGAAGCGCGCCTGTTGGACCTCGCCCACGAGGCCATGGCCCGCCACGACGATCTCCCGCGCGCCGACGCGTGCGCCGGCCAGCTGGCCGCGGCGCACGCGGTGTGCGCCGGGATCACCCGCCGCGGCAGCCGGACGTTCCACCTGGCGTCGGCGCTGCTGCCGCCCGCCAAGCGGCGTGGCGTGCGCGCCCTCTACGCCTTCTGCCGCACCGCCGACGACCTCGTCGACCGGGCCGCCGGCCGCAGCGCGGCCGCCGTCCGCGCCGACCTGGCCGACCTGCAGCGGCGCCTCTTGGCGCCGCGGCCGCCCGCCCACGACTTCATCGCGCTGGCCTGGGCCGACACGCGGGCCCGCTTCGGCGTACCGCGCGCCTATGTCGAGCAGTTGATCGCCGGCGTGGCCCGCGACCTCGACGTCGTTCGCTACCGCTCGTTCGAGGACCTGACGGGCTACTGCTACGGGGTGGCGTCGACGGTGGGCTTGATGTCGATGCACATCGTGGGCTTCGAGCACCCCGCGGCGGTGCCGTACGCGGTGCGTCTCGGCGTCGCCCTGCAGCTCACGAACATCCTGCGCGACGTGGGCGAGGACTGGCAGGCGGGCCGGCTGTACCTACCGCTCGACGACCTGGCGGCGCACGGCCTCGGCGTGGCCGACGTGGCCGCCGGCCGCGTCGACCGGCGCTGGCGGCGGTTCATCGACTTCCAGATCGACCGCGCCCGGCAGCTCTACGCCGGTGCCCGGCCCGGGATCGGCCTGCTCGCGTCGGACGGCCGGTTTGCGATCGCCGCGGCGGCCGACCTGTACGGCGCGATCCTCACCGACATCGAGTCCGCCGGCGGCGACGTCTTCCGCCGCCGCGCTCGGGTCTCGACCACAACCAAGCTGCGCCGCCTGCCGGCCATCTGGTGGCAGGCCCGTGGGGCGAAGCCGTGGATACCCCAACAGGAGCCGACACGACCATGAGCGCACCGTCCCCGTCCGCCGGCCGGGTCGTCCTCACCGGCGGCACCGGCCTGATCGGCCGCCGCCTGGCGGCGGAACTGGTCCGCCGCGGCTACGAGACCGTCGTGCTGTCGCGCACGCCGGAGCGGGTGACCGGCCTGCCGGCGGGCGCGCGCGCCGTGGGCTGGGACGGCCGGACCGCCGCCGGCTGGGGCGAGCTGGCCGACGGCGCGGCGGCCATCGTCAACCTGGCCGGCGCGACGATCGCCAAGCGCTGGACGGCCGGCCGCAAGGACACGATCCTGCGCAGCCGGCTCGAGGCCGGCGCCGCCGTCGTCGCCGCGGTCGAGGCGGCCGCCGTGAAGCCGCAGGCGGTGGTCCAGGCGTCGGCGGTCGGGTTCTACGGTGCGCGCGGCGACGAGGTGCTCACCGAGGACGCCCCGAGCCAGCCCGGCTATTTCCTGTCCGACGTCTGCGTGGCCTGGGAGGCCTCGACGGCGCCGGTCGAGGCGCTCGGCGTCCGGCGGGCCGTCGCCCGCATCGGCCTGGTGCTGGCGCCCGAGGGCGGCGCCCTGCCGCCGCTGGTGCTGCCGTTCCGCCTCTTCGCCGGCGGCCCGACCGGCAGCGGCCGCCAGTACTACCCCTGGATTCACATCGACGACGTCGTCGGCGCCCTGGCGTTCCTCATCGAGAACCCCGCCGCCCGCGGGACGTTCAACCTGACGGCGCCGGCGCCGGCCACGAACCGCGATGTGGCCCGGGCCATCGGCCGCACCCTGCGCCGCCCGGCGCTCGTCCCGGCGCCCGGCTTCGCCCTGCGCCTCGTCCTGGGCGAGATGGCGGCGCTCGTCGTCGATGGCCAGCGGGCGGTGCCGGCGCGGCTCGAGGCGCTCGGCTTCCGCCATCGCCATACCGCCCTGCCCGAGGCCTTGGCCGACCTGCTGTGACCGTCGCCGGGGCGCGCCGCCGGTCGTGACGACCGGTGGCGCCCGCTTTCGCGGCCGCGCCATCGCCGGTACACTCGCGGCGAGGTGCCGATGACCGACGACCCGCTCGCCCCGCCGCCCGATCCATCGCTCGATCCGCCGCTGCCCGCGCCGCTGCCCGGCCCGTCGGCGCTGGCAGGCGCGAACCCGCTGGCGGCGCCGCTGGGCGTCGGCGACGTCCTCGACGGGGCGTTCCGGCTCTACCGGGCCCAGTTCGGCCCGCTGCTGCTCACCGCGGCCGCCGTGCTGGCGCCGCTGGGCCTCGTTTCGACGGTGGTCGTGGGGCCGGCCCAGTCGGCGCAGCTCGAGATGCTGCGGTCGCTGGTCGGCTCCGCCGCCGAGCTCGAGGCGCTGCCGACCGGCGATGTCTCGCCCTGGACGTCGGTCGCGGTCTGCCTGCTGCTGCCGCTGCAGCTGGCCGCGCTGCTCACGGCCCGCCTGGCGTTGGCCCAGCAGGCCATCGACGCCCTGCACGGCCGGGCCCGCTCGCTCGGCGACCGGCTGGGCGGGGCGCTGCGCCGGCTGCCGGGCTACGCTGCCATGGGCTGCCTGACGTGGTTCGCGGTGGCCGTCGTCGTCGTGGGCCTCGGGTTGGTGGCGGCGCTGACGTTCGGCGTCCTGCTGACCGCGATCGCCGCCCTGGCCGAGGGCACGGCGGGCGCGATCGCCGCCGGGCTGGCGGTGATCGGCGGCGCGGCGTTCGTGACGGCGTTCATCGCCGCGGCGGCGCTCTACTTGGCCGGCCGCTGGGTGTCGGCGCTGCCGAGCCTCCTGCTGCTGCACCCGCACCCCCTCGGCGCCCTCGACGCCAGCTGGCGCCTCACCGCGCGCCGGCCGTGGCGGGCGGCCGGCTTCGTGGCCCTGTTGCTGCTGCTGCAGTACGTCCTGCAGCTCATCGTCGCCACGCCGCTCTACGCGGCCGTGCTGCTCCTGCCGCCCTCGGCGTCGACGGCGCTGGGGGTTGCGATCCAGGGCCTCACCGCGGTCGTCCAGATCGTGTTGTTGCCCCTCTGGTCGGCCGCCGTGGTCGTGTTCCACTACGACCTGCGCCTGCGCGCCGAACGGTCGCCGTGACGTCGTCGATGGCGCGGCGCCGCCGGCCGGATCGGGCCGCTGCACCCGATCGGCCCAGGCGCCGCGCCGCGACCGCGGCAGCGTGCGCGGCGGTACTGGCGGTCATCGCGGCTCGGCCGCCCGGCGCCGTCGCCGCAGCCACGCCGGCCGCCCCGCCGGCCGCGACGCTGCGCGCGACACCAGCCGCCCCAACGCCCATCGCGCTCGCCGCCTACCACGAGCGCGTCGCCACCGCCGCGGCCCTGGCCCGCACGCCGCGCGCGGCGGCTACCGTCGCGGCGCTCGCCGGCGCGCCGGCGGCGGTCCGGCTGCCCGACGCACCGGGCGGCGCGGCGGCGCGCGAAGGCGGCGCGACGGCCCCGGCCGCGGGCGCGCCGGCCGGCGACCGGATCGTGGCGGCCGAGGCGCTGGCGCCGCCGGGCGCCACGCCCGACGCGCGCCGGCTGGCCGTCGTGCGCGACGAGCTGGCGGCGGTGCTGGAGGCGGGCGGCCCGGCGTCCGGACCCGATGCGGCCGCGCGGGCGGCGGCGCTGCGCCGCGTCCTGGCCGGCGACGCGTTCCGCGACCGGCGCTCGCCGTGGCAGCGGGCGTGGGCGTGGCTGGCCGAGCAGGCCGAGCGCCTCTGGGGCGACCGGCAGCTGCCGGCCGGCGCCGGGCCGACGGCGCTGCGGCTGGGGCAGCTCCTGGCCTGGCTCGTCGTGCTGGCCGTGGCGGCGGCGACGGCGATGTGGCTGGGGCGGTTCGTGGCCAGCCTCACCGCCGCCGACCGGCTCGACGGCGCCGCATCGGCGCCCGCCACGCCGGCCGCGGCGCGGGCCCGGGCCGAGGCGCACGCCGCGGCCGGCGACCACCGCGCCGCGGTCCGGCAGCTCTACCTGGCGGCGCTGCTCGTCCTCGAGGCCCACGGCCTGCTCCCGGCGGACCGCAGCCGCACGAACCGCGAGCAGCTGGCGGCCCTGGCCGGCGGCGACGCGCTGCGGCGCCAGATGGCGGCCGTGGTCGACACCTTCGACCGCGTCTGGTATGGCGTCGCCGTCCCCGACGCGGCCGCCTTTCGGGCCTATGCCGCCGACGTCGAGCGGCTCGAGGCGCTGGCGCGCGCGGCCCGCGGCGGGGGCGCCCACGTGTCCGGGGCCGGGGCATGACCGCGCCGGCCGGGCTGTCGCGGTGGTCGACGGCCCTGCTGGCCGCGCTGCTCGTCGCGCTCGCCGCCGCCGGCGCCGTGTTCGGGCCGCGCGAGGCCGGCGACCGCCCGCCCTATGCCCTTGACAGCGCCCAGGATGACGGCCTGCTGGCGCTGGCGCGCTGGCTTAAGGCGCTGGGCTACGATGTCGGACGCCTGGGCGCGGCGCCGCCGGCGGCCGACGACCGGCTCGTGTTCGTCTGGCCGGGGCAACGGCCGTTCGAGGACGACGCGGTGGCGGCGCTGTTGGGTTGGGTGCGCGGCGGCGGCACGCTGGCCCTCGTCGGGCCCGGCTGGAACGAGCGGGCGCTCGGCGCTGCGCTGGGTGTCCGGCAGGCCGACGCTGGGCGCGGCGCGCTGCGCTTGGGGTCGGCGGGCGGGCTGTCGGCCCGCCAGCCGCTCGTCCCGGACGGCCCGGTCGACTTCGGCGCGCCCGACGGGCCGGCGCTGGACCTGAGCGGGGCGCCGGCGGCGGTGGCGGTGGTGGCCGGGGCCGCCGGCCCGACCGTGGCGGTGCAGGCGCTGGGCCGCGGCCGGGTCTGGCACTTCAGCCCGCGCCATGACTTCACGAACGCCCGGCTGCGCGATGACGTCGGCGACGCCGCCCTGCTGGCGCCGCTGCTGCGGCACGTGCCGGCCGGCGGCCGGGTGCGCTTCGACGCCTACCACCTGGCCACGCCGGCGGCGGGCGCCGCGGCCGGCGTGGGCACGCTGCGCGGCTGGCTCTGGGGCAGCGGCCCGGGCCGGGCGCTCCTGTGGCTGGCGGCGCTGGGCTTCGCGGCGCTCGTGCTCGCCGGCCGGCGGCTCGGGCCGCCACTGCCGCCGGCGCAGGCCGACGCGCGGCGGACCGAGGCCGAGTTCGTCACCGCCGTCGCCGGGCTGCACCGAAGGGCCGGCGACCGCGCCGTCGTCGTCGACCACCTGCGCGGACGGCTGGCGCGGGCGGTGCGGCGCGGCGGGCTCGACGCGGCCGCGGCGGAGCGGCTGGCGGCGATCGACGCCGGGCTGGCGGCGGCGCGCGAGCCGGCGGCGCTGCTGCGCTGGGCGGCGGCGGCCGAGGCGGCGCTCGACGGGCTGGGCGATCGGGTGGACGGAAATGTTCCAGGCAACGGAGGACGGGGATGACGATCGCAACGACCGAGCTGGGCGCGCGCTGGGCGGCGCTCCGCGACGAGGCGGCCAAGGTGGTCGTCGGCTACGAGGCGGCGCTCGAGCAGGTCATCGTGGCGGTGCTGGCCGGCGGCCACGTGCTCATCGAAGGCGTGCCGGGCATCGGCAAGACGCTGCTGGCGCGGACGGTGGCGGCGCTCATCGACGCGCCGTTCCGGCGGGTGCAGTTCACGCCCGACCTCATGCCGTCCGACATCCTGGGCACCCAGGTGTTCGACCTGACGCGCGGCCAGTTCTTCCTCAAGCAGGGACCGGTGTTCACCTCGGTGCTGCTGGCCGACGAGATCAACCGGGCGCCGGCCAAGACCCAGGCGGGCCTGCTCGAGGCGATGGAGGAGCGCCAGGTGACGATCGAGGGCGAGCGCCACGCCCTACCCGATCCGTACCTGGTGCTGGCGACGATGAACCCGGTCGAGTACGAGGGCACCTACCCGCTGCCCGAGGCGCAGCTCGACCGCTTCCTGTTCAAGATCGTGCTGCCCTATCCGCCGGCGGACGTCGAGCGCGAGATCCTGCGCCGCGTCCACACCGGCTTCGACGCCCGCGACCTGGCCGCCGCCGGGCTGACGCCGGTGCTCCGGCCGGCCGAGCTGCCGGCGGCGCGCGCCGTGGTGCGCTCGGTGACGGTCGAGGACGGCCTGCTGGACTACATCGGCCGGATCTCGGGCGCCACGCGCGCCAGCGCCGAGCTGCTGCTGGGCGCCAGCCCGCGGGCGTCCATCGGCCTGCTGCTGGCCAGCAAGGCGGCGGCGGCGCTGGCCGGGCGCTCGTTCGTCACGCCCGACGACGTCAAGCGGCTGGCGCCGGCCGTCTACCGCCACCGCATCGTCCTCCGTCCCGAGGCCGAGATCGACGGGCTCGACGCCGACGCCGTCCTGCAGCGGCTGCTGGCGACGATCCCGGTGCCGCGCTAGGCCGGGCGGCGGTGCCGACGACCCGCGCCCTGGCCCTGGGCGCCGTGGCGGCCGTCGCGTTCGCGGCGTCGGGGCGGGTGCCGGCGCTGCACTGGGCCGCGCTGGGCTCGATCGCCGTCGTGGCCGCCGCCGTGGCGCTCGACGCCTGGCTGGCGCCGCGCGCCGGCGACTGGGACGTGGCCCGGCCGTGCCCGGCGCGGCTGTCGCTGGCGGCCTGGAACGCGGTGCCGCTGGTGGTCCGGCTGCGGCGGGCGCGGCTGCGCGCGCCGGTGTGGCTGGCGCTGCGCGACCTGCCGCCGGCCGACTTCGGCGTGGCCGACGGCGAGCGGATCGTCGGCGGGCGCGTGCTGCCGGGCGAGGCGGTGCAATTCAGCTACCGCGTCCGGCCGCCGCGGCGCGGGGCGTACGCCTTCGGCGACGTCCACCTGGCGTGGCACGGGCCGCTCGGCCTGGCGGCGCGCCGGGCGCGGCTGGCGCTGGCGGCGCCGGTGGCGGTGTTCCCGAACCTGCTCGACCTGCGGCGCTACGACCTGGTGCTGCGCCGCAGCGCGCTGCGCGAGATGGGCCTGCGGCCGGTGCGGCGCGTCGGCGCCGGCCGCGAGTTCGAGCGGCTGCGCGACTACACGCCCGACGACCCGTACCGCCACATCCACTGGGCCGCCACCGCCCGCCGCGGCAAGCCGATCAGCGTCCAGTACCAGGACGAGGTGCGCCAGAACGTCGTCGCCCTCGTCGACGTTGGGCGGATGATGCGCTCGCCGGTGGGCGAGGTGGCGCGGATGGACCATGCCCTGAACGCCGTCCTGCTGTTGTGCTACGTGGCCGCCCGCAAGGGCGACCGCATCGGCGCGCTGACGTTCGCCGACGCGCCGCGGCACTGGCTGGCGCCGGCCGGCGGGGCGGCGCAGTTCCATCGGGCGCTCGAACTCCTCTACGCCGTCGAGGGTCAGCCGGTGGAGCCGGACTATGACGCCGCGTTCGCGTACCTGGGCGGCAAGCTGCGGCAGCGCAGCCTGGTGGTGGTGTTCACCGAGCTGACCGGCGCGGTGTCGGTCGACGCGCTCGTCGCGCACCTCCTCCGGCTGCGCCGTCGCCACCTGCCGCTGCTGGTGACGGTCGCCGACCCGTCGGTGGCGGCGCTGGCGCGCCGTCCGGTGACCGGGACCGAGGCCCTGTACGAGCGCGTCGTGGCCGAGCGGGTGCTGGCCGAGCGGGCGGCCGTGCTGCACGCCGTGCGCGCCCGCGGCGTGGCCACGCTCGACGTGCCGGCGGACGCGCTCAGCGTGGCGGTGGTCGACCGCTACCTGGCGATCAAGGCGCGGCAGGCGTTGTGAGGGCGCGGCGCGCCGCGGCCCGATGCGCCCAGCGCGCCGTCGTCGCGGGAGTCACGGCGCGGGTGCAACCCAGCGCCGGCGCGTGCGTATCGTAGGTTCCGCCAACGCCGGCGGCCCGCCGCGGACGGGCGCCGCCCCAACCCGACCACCGAGGTGAGCCATGCCCGTCGACGACCGTCAAGCCCGCCAGACCGCGCTGATCTGCCACCTGTCGGCCTACCTCGGCTTCGTCGTGCCGTTCGCGTCGCTGGCGCTGCCGCTCATCATCTGGCTCAGCAAGCGGCGCGAGCACCCGTTCGTCGACGACCACGGCCGCGAGGCGGTGAACTTCCAGTTGTCGCTGCTCATCTACTTCGGGCTGCTGCTGGCGGTCGCGCTGACGGGCATGTTCGCCACGATCGGCGGGATGGCGGCGCAGGGCGCGCGGCATGGCGCCGTCGTTCCGGGGCCGATCATGGCCATGCTCGGCGGCTTCGGGATCATCGGCTTCGGCCTCGCAGCCCTCGGCCTCGCCGGCCTCGTCTTCCCGGCGATCGCCGCCTACCGCGCCGACAAGGGCGAGGCGTACCGCTATCCGCTGACGATGCGGCTGGTGCGGTGACGGGAGGTCCGGTCGTCAGCCGGCGCGTGGCGCGGCGAAGCGCAGCAGCCGCAGGCCGTTCATCACCACCAACAGGCTCGTGCCCATGTCGGCGAACACGGCCATCCAGAGGGTCGCGCTGCCGATGAGCGTCAAGACGAAGAAGGCGGCCTTGATGCCGATCGATAGCGCGATGTTCTGCGCCAGGATCTGTGCGGTCCGGCGGCTGAGCGCCAGGAACTCCGGCAGCTTGCGCAGGTCGTCGTCCATGAACGCCACGTCGGCCGTCTCGATGGCCGTGTCGGTGCCAGCGGCGCCCATGGCGAAGCCGACGGTGGCGCGCGCCAGCGCCGGGGCGTCGTTCACGCCGTCCCCCACCATCCCGACCGCGCCGTGCGCCGCCTGAAGCTCGGCGACGGCTGCCTGCTTGTCGTCGGGCAACAGGTTGGCGCGCACGTCGTCGATGCCGAGCTGCTGGGCGATCGCCTGCGCCGTGACCTCGTTGTCGCCGGTGAGCATGGCGGTCCGCACGCCCTGCGCGTGCAGTAGCCCGATCGCCTCGAGCGACGTCGGGCGCAGCGTGTCGGCCACGCCGAGGACGGCGATCGGCTCGCGGTCGGAGCCCAGGACGACGGTGGTCTTGCCCTCGCGCTCGATCCGCGCCAGCGTGTCCTCCACCTGGGGTGAGCAGACGGCCAGCTCCTCGGCCAAACGGTGGTTGCCGATGAAGTAGGGCCGACCTGCCACGTTGCCGGTCACGCCTCGTCCCGGCAGGGCGCGCACGCCGACCGCTTCCAACAGGCCGTCCGACGCGCCGCCGTCCTTCTCGGCCTGCAATGCCGCGACCACCGCCCGGGCCACCGGATGGGTCGAGTGGACGTTCAGGCTGGCGCCGATCCGCAGGACGTCGCGGCGCGCCATGCCGTTCAGCGCGACGACGTCGGTGACCACGGGCTCGCCCATCGTCAGTGTCCCGGTCTTGTCCATGGCGGCCAGGCGCAGCCGCCGCCCCTCCTCGAGGTGGACGCCGCCCTTCACCAGGATGCCGCGCCGGGCGGCCGCCGCCAGCCCGCTCACCACGGTCACCGGTGTCGACAACACCAAGGCGCACGGGCAGGCGATGACGAGGAGCACGAGCGCCCGGTAGACGCTCTCCGACCACGTCACGGCCGTCACGAGCGGCGTCGCGACCGCCAGGACGGCGGCCAGTGCGACGACCGCCGGCGTGTAGACCTGCGCAAAGCGGTCGACGAACCGCTGCGTCGGCGCCCGCTGGGCCTGGGCGGTCTGGATGGCGCGCGCGATCCGGTCGAGGGTGGTCATCCCCGCCGCGGCGGTGACGCGGATCTCCAGCGGACCCTGCTCGTTGATCGTGCCGGCGAAGACCGCGTCGCCGGGCGCCTTGTCGACCGGCAGGCTCTCCCCGGTGATCGGCGCCTGGTTCACCGCCGAGTGGCCGGCCACGACCTCGCCGTCCAACGGCACACGCTCGCCCGGCAGCACGCGGACGACCGTCGACAGCGCGACGTCGTGCGTCGGGACGGTGCGCCACTCGCCGTCGTCGCCGCGGACCGTCGCGACGTCGGGCGCAAGGGCCATGAGGGCGCGGATCGCGTTGCGGGCGCGGTCCATGGCGGCGCCCTCGATCGTCTCGGCCAAGCCGAAGAGGAACGTGACCATGGCCGCCTCGGGCCAGTGACCGATGAGGATCGCCCCGGCGACCGCGATCGTCATGAGCAGGTTGATGTTCAGGGTGCGCGTCCGCAGCGCTGCCAGGCCCTTGCGCAGCGTCGCTCGCCCGCCCAGCGCCATCGACGCCGCCGCCAGCGCGATCACGAGCCCATCGACGCCCGGCCGCTGCGACCAGCCGACCAGTTCCGCGGCCAGGGCCAGCGCGCCGGACGCCGCCGAGAGCCGCCACGCGGGCCGGTGCCCGGCGTCGCCGTCGACCGGCGTGCCGTCGGTGACCAGCGAGGCCGACAGCCCCGACTGGGCGATGGCCCGGCTCAGGGGATCCGGATCGGACAGCGAGTGGTGGATCGTCAGCTGGCGACCGATCAAGTCGAATTCGAGCTGCTCGATGCCTGACACGGCCTTGAGGCTGTTGCGCAGGAGCTGCTCCTCGGCGCTGCAGTCCATCTGCGGGACGAAGTAGCGGGTCGTCGTCATGACCGAATCACCGTCCTCTGTTCACGGCGGTGCGCTCCCAATGGTTCGGCGACCCGCGTCGCCTACGCCGCCACCGCGAGCGCCGTCACGTACATGATGGCCACCCCGGCCGCGAAGCCGCCGACGGTGATCGGGTTCAGGGCGGTTCGCTCGCCGTTGCCGTCGAGCCGCAGTACATACGCCGATACCGCGTACACCACCTGGGCGATCGCGCCCGCGCCGATCGCCATGAACACGGTGGCGCCGATGTCGGTGTAGGCGTAGGCGCCGACGAGCGTGCCGAGCATCGCCGGCGCGCCCGCCAGCAATGTCAGGGCGATGAAGTGGACCGCGCGCGGCGCGGCGCGCGTCAGCGGGGCGGCCACGGCGAGGCCCTCGGTGATGTTGTGCAGCGTGAAGCCCACGACCAGGAACGCGCCCAACGCGACCTCGCCCAGGGTGAACGCGGCGCCGATCGCCAGACCCTCGCCGAAGTTGTGCAGGCCGATGCCGAGGGCGATCAGCGTCGCGATGGCCAGCGGCGACCGGCCGCCGCGACGCGTCGAGCCGCTGGCCTCGATCAGGCCGAACGCGAGGAGCGCCAGCAGCCACACCATCGGCCCGCCGTGCATGCCGTCCGGCAGCCGCGACGCCGTCGCCAGCGCTTCGAGGAGCGTGTCGACCAGGAGGAACACGAGGAGGCCGACGGTCAGGCTCAGCACGAACGTCATGCCCCGTGTCCCGATGTGCCGGACGACCGGGTACCACAGCATGCCCAGGCCCACCGGGACGACGCCGACGTAGAAGCCCAGCAGCGCGAACCGCCACAGCGCCGCCCAGTCGTCCGCCGGCTGCGGCAGCGACACGTCGACGGCGCCGCGGAACGTCAGGCCGGTGCTCGACACCAGCATCACCTCGTGCGGCTCGTCGCGGACCCAGGGGTACGGGATCGTGACGACGGCGCTCGTCAGGCGCGGGATCGTCGGCGACGGCGCGATGTCGAACGCCCAGTACGCGTCGTCGACGGCCACTTGGGCCACGGTGACCGGCGAGGGACCGCCGTTCAGCACGCGCACCACCATCTCGCCGGCGCGCGGCAGCTCGATGCGCTGCACCGTCAGGTCCTCGACCGGCGGCGCGCCCGAGGTTGGGAGCCCGGCGCCGGTGCGCATCAGGTACGCGACGAAGGCCGCCAGCAGCAGCACCGGGACAAGGGCCAGCGCGATGAGGCCGGGGCGACGCTCGACCGCCCGGTCCGAGGCCGCGCCCGCCGCCGCGCCGCTCACGACGCCCCTCGGACGGCGCAGAAGGCGGCGCGGGCCGCGGCGTCCCCGAAGTCCGCCGTGGCGATGCCCGCCCCGTCGGCCGCCTCGACCTCAGCGTCGACGCTCTCGAAGAAGCCCATCCAACCCAGCTCGGCCAGCTCGCTCTGGTGGGCGTGGAACATGTAGAGCCCGGGGTCGTCGAGCGTGAACTCGAGGATGGCGCGCTCGCCCTGGCAGAGCATCACGATGTCGGTGAACTCGTGCGGCTCGAGGCGCGTCCCGGTGCGGTACAGCTGGAACATCCCGGCGTGGAGGTGGAACGAGTTGACGGGATCGAACTCGGTCAGGTTCAGCAGGTAGACGCGCAGCGGCTCGCCGCGGCGGACGCGGATGGGGTGGCGGTGGTAGTGGAAGGCCACCGAGTTCACGGCGTAGATCTCGTTCTCGCCGTCGAAGTTCGTGTCGAAGCCGTTCATGACCATGACCATCTCGCGCGCCGGCGGCCGCCCGCCGGGCGGGTCGATGATCAGCGCGCCGTACAGCCCCTTGTGGAGGTGCTTCTTGAGCGGCACGGCGTGGCAGTGGTAGGGATGCAGCCCGAAGGGCCGCGCCGTGAACTCGTACGTGAACGACTCGCCTTGCGCGACCATCGGCGCGACGCCGTCCATGCGGGGTGGGTGGAAGCCGTGGAAGTGGATCGTATGCGGGTGGGTGCCGGCGTTCTTGAACCGGATGCGCAGCCGGTCGCCTTCGGTGCAGCGCAGGGTCGGGCCTGGCACCTGCCCGTTGTAGGTCCAGGCCGGGAAGAACACCCCCGGCGCGACCTCGATCGGCTTGTCGTAGGCCACGATGTCCCACTCGCGCAGCACGCCGCCGTCCGGCAGACGGCTCACGGTGCCGTGGTCGAACGTCTCGAGAAAGCGGCTCGGGTCGATGCCGATGGCGTCGGGGCCGACGTCGCCGACGGTTGAGGCGGCCGCGGGGTGGTCGGCGCCGCGGTCCGCGTTCACCGCGCCGGGGGCCGGGTGCTCACCGGCCGGCGCTGCATGCGAATCGGGCGAACCTTGCGCCGTCGCGCGCGGCGGCGTGGCCGCCAAGGCGTGCGCACCGGCGCCAGCCGCCACGGCGGCGGCGCCGATCGCGGTCTCGCGGACGAAAGCCCGGCGGGTGAGGATGCGCATCGTGGCGGCTCCGGGGCGACGGATGCGCGCCAGGCGCGGCGCGGCATCGGGTTTAGTCGATGCTAAATCATCGTCGTCCGGTGTCGGCGTGTCAAGCGGGGCCAGCCTGGCGGCCGACCGGGTCGTGACGTGGAACTCACGGCGCAGCCGGCCGCGCCTCGATCCGCACCGCCACCCGCACCCGGTTGCCCTCGACCCGCGCCGGCCAGCCGGCCGCCGCCAGCGCGGCGAGGTCGGCGCCGGCGGCCACCGGCAGGTCGGTCCAGTCGCCGTCCTGGGCGGTGTAGGCGCCGACCGACAGCGTGTAGTCGCCGGGCGGCAGGCCGATGACGTCGAGGGCGTAGCGGTCGCTCGCCGGGTCATCGCCGGCCGCCCACGGCACGTCGAGGTGGGCGCGCGGGGCGCCGCCGGCGTCGAGGAGCTGGACGCTCAGCGTCGGCGGCGGGTCGAGCCCATCGGCGGCCCGCCACCCCACCGTGATCCCGGCCTGGCGATCGTTCGGCCACGGCCCGGCCCGCAGGCCGAGCGCGTGCAGGGTGACGGCGCCGTCGCCGAGGTCGACGGCGACCGGCAGCGGCGGCGGCGGGGCGAAGGCGCGGGGGTCGGCATCGGTGTAGCCCTCGACCGCGAGGTCGCCCAGGCGAGCGGCCTCGAAGCGCCGGGCGCCGGTTGCGAGCATCGTCCCGAGCTGGCGGTCGACCGGGGCGCGCTCGCCCTCGGCGCGGTGGACGAACCAGAGGCGCTCGGCCCGGTCGAACGCCAGCACCAGCCGCTGGGCGACGGCGTCGGCGTCCATCGTGTCGGTGAAGCCGAGGCGCATCAGCGGGCCGTCGTAGCGGCGCATCAGGATGTGGCCGGCGCGCAATGCCACGGCGTCGCGGGCCGGGTCGGCGTGCTCGGCCAGAAACGCCTGCACCGGCTCGTCGGCGCGGTTGCGGTAGACCCAGGCCAGCGTGATGCCGCCGATCTCGGCCGCGAACGCCGGTGGATCGACGCCCATGTACGTCGCCAGCAGCTCGGCGTCCTGGTGGCGTTGGACCTGGTTGAGCATGACCACCAGGTAGTCGGTCGTGTCGGGGTCGAAGCGCTCGGTCTGGACGTTGCGGCCGTCGAACAGCAGCCCGAACGCGGCGCGGTAGCGGCTGGCCACCTCGAGCTCGGCCGCTCGGGGCTGGGCGTTGAGCCAGGCGGCGGCCTGGTCGAGCCCCTCGCCCCAGCCCACCAGCATCAGCCGCTGCGCCCGCTCGGCCCCGCCGGCCAGCGGGTCGTACCACGTCACCCAGTACGGCCCGATCGGCAGCACCAGCGCCAGCTGCGTCGCCCAGACGACCGCGACGGCCGCGGCGCCGGCGAGCCGCGCCCACCGCAGCGCCACGCGCGCCCGCCCGCGGCGCGCGACCCAGCCCGCCGCCGCCACCCAGCCGGCGGCCGCGGCGATGTCGGCGGCCGGGAAGGCCGGCAGCAGGTAGCGGTCGAACTCCTTGCTGGCCGCCGAGAGGAACAGCGTGAAGCCCAGGGCGAAGCCCAGCAGGGCGGCGACGACCACCCGTCGGTGCTGGCGCGCGGTGTCGGGGTGGCCGTCGCCCACGACCGCGGCATCGACATCGACCGCAGCGCCGACCGCGACCGCCGACGTGCCGGCGGCGTGTCGCGCCGCCCGCGACCGCGACGTCCGCCGCCACGCCGCGCGCCACGGGGTCGTCGCCCACGACGCCACCCCCATTGCGGCCAGCGCCAGCCCGGCGAGGACCCACGGGCTGGTCCGCAGCCACCAGACGATCCAGTAGAACAGCGGCCCGGCGTCGTCGCGCACCTGGCCGGCGAAGAAGCTGGCGCGCTCGAGCGTGGCGGTGCCGTGCGACGCGAACTCGCCCAGGTAGAGCCGGCCGACCGCCAGCGGCGCCGCCCAGATCGCCGGCCAGACGGCGACGAGCGTCGCCGCCGCCACGGCCAGCCAGAGCGCGCCCTCGCCGAGCATCGCCCGCAGCCCGGTCCGCCGCCGCCGGGCCAGCGCCAGCCAGAGCAGGCCGCCGAAGCCGGCCAGGAAGAGCGCCGGCGACTTGGCCGCCAGCGACAGCCCGAGGCCGACGCCGCTGGCGACGAGCCAGCGCCGTCCGGGCCGCGCCCGGTCGCCCGCCCCAACCGCCCCGCCGGTCGTCCCAGCCGCACCCGCCGGACCGACGAGGTGCACGACGAGCGCCAGCAGCGTGGCCGTGACGAGCCCGGCCAGCACCCCGTCGAGGTGGAGGAAACGGCCGTGGGCCAGCCAGAACGGGTCGAGGGCGACCAGCGGCGCGGCGACGAGCGCCGTCGACCGGCCCAGCAGCTGCCCCGCCAGCCAGACGACGACGGCCGCCATGAGCGCCGTGAACACCGCGACCCGGCGGCGGCCGGCGTAGAGCCGGTCGAGGATGACGGCGCGGTCGGGCGGGGACAGCTCGTAGAGCAGCTCGCTCGAGCGCGAGTCCAGGCACGCCCGCGACCAAGCCGCCTCGGGCGCCACCGGCAGCCCGAGCCCGCCGAGCCACATCGTCACGACACCGGGGTGGCCGGTCTGGAGCGTGGCGCCGGGGTCGCCCGTGCGCAGCGCGGTGTGGAAGCCGACGGTGCGGCAGACCCAGCGCAGCTCGTCGGGCGTCAGGTGGGCGTCGATGCGCCACAGCCGCGGCGCCAGCGCCACGGCGAACGTCGCCACGGCCAGCGCCAGCGCGGCCAGCCGGGCGCGGGCCGCCAGGCTCATGGGCCGGTCGCCACGCCGCGCGTCGGATCGGTGATCCACTCCGACCACGACCCGGCGTACAGCCGCGGCAGCGGCCGTCCGGCGTGGGCGGCGGCGAGCACCAGGTGGGCGGCGGTGACGCCCGAGCCGCAGTAGACGATCGCTTCCTCCGTCGGCGTGCCGGCCAGGGCGGCGTCGAGGCGCGCCGCCAGGGCGGCGGCGGACAGGAAGCGGCCGTCGGGGCCGAGGTTGCCGGCGAACGGCAGCGAGGCGGCGCCCGGGATGTGGCCGGCGACGGGGTCGATCGTCTCGTTCTGGCCGGCGAAGCGGTCGGCGGCGCGCGCGTCGAACACGCGCGGCGCGCCGCGCGCGGCGGCGGCGGCGGTGGCGTCGGCGTCGACGACCATCGCCGGCCGCGGCCGTGGCACGAACGTCCGCGCCCGCCGGTGCTCGATGCCGCCGCGCTCCGGCCCGCCGGCGGCCTGCCAGGCCGGCCAGCCGCCGTCGAGGACGGCCGCGGCGTCGTGCCCCAGCCACTTCAGCAGCCACCACAGCCGCGCCGCGAACGCGCCGCCGATGTCGTCATACGCCACCACCTGCACGCCGGCGTCGATGCCCAGCGCCCCGAGCGTCGCCGCCGCCGCGGCGGGCGTCGGCAGCGGGTGGCGCCCGGTGACGCCCGGCGCGACCGGCGCCGAGAGGTCGCGGTCGAGGTCGGCGAACACGGCGCCCGCCACATGCGCCGCGGCGTAGGCCGCCGCGCCCCAGGCGGGGTCGGCGAGGCGGTGGCGGACGTCGACGACCGCCACGTCGTCGCCGCCCGCCCGCAGGCGCGCGGCCAGGGCGGGGACGGCGACGAGGGTGGTCCAGGCGGGGGGCGTTCGATCCACGGCCCCGATTGTAGCCCGGTCAGCGCGACGCCATCGCCTCGGCGACGTTGCTCTCGCCGAAGACGAGGGCCGTGGCGATCGTCTCGGCCTCGTCGGCGCCGAACAGCTGCTCGACGACATACAGCGCCGCTTCGTAGGTCGCCAGGCCGCCGGCCGACGTCACCAGGTTGCCGTCGACGACGATCCGCTCGCCGCCCTTGACCTGGCAGGTGGGGTGGCGCGACTGGAGGTCTTCGAGGTCGGTGTGGAACGTCGTGGCGTTCTTGCCGTCGAGCAGGCCGGCGGCGCCGAGGAGGAAGGCGCCCTCGCAGTGCGACGTGACATAGCGGGCGGTGGCGGCCGTGGTCTTGATCCACTCGATCACGGGCCCGTTCTCGGGGTCGACCGTCAGGCTGCCGCCGCCGCTCGGCACGACCAGGACGTCGATCGGCGGGGCGTTGGCGATGGTGTAGTTGGCGCGGAACGGCATGCCCTCGTAGGTCGTCAGCTCGTCGGCGGTGTCGGAGACGGTGAAGACGTTGACCTTGTCGCCGGCCACGTGGTGGTAGACGTCGAGCGGGCCGGCGAACTCGGTGACGAACGGCTTGTCGAGCAGGAGGATGCCGACGTCGACGACGTCGGCGGGCGCGGCGCCGGCGGCGGCGTCGGGCGCCGCGTCGCCGGACAGGGCGGCGGCGTCACCGCTTGGGCGGGCGCAGGCGCCGAGGACCAGGGCGAGGGCGGTGATGGCGGCGACGGCGCGGTGCGGGTGCGAGTGCAGGTGCATGGATCGACGACCTCCGGGGTGTGGTGAACGGCGTGCGAACGCAAAACGACAGCGGGGGCCTCTCGAGAGGCCCCCGCTTCGCGACCGTCTGGGCGATCGCGGCCCGCCCGGCGGGGCGGCCGCGGCTCGCATGAGCCGGGCTACCGCGCCGACGCGGTGGGTCCCTCCTTGGCCAACTCGGCCTCGACCGCCGCCAGCAGACCCTCGGGGTCGTACTCGCGCGCGACGTAGGCGATGTTGCCGTCCTTGCCGACGACGACGTCGACCGGATACGGGTTGAGGCCCTTGAAGTTCTGAACGAGCGCCTTGTAGGTCGGCGTGTCGGTGCTCTCGAGCCCGATGGGGTACGTCGCGCCGCTCGAGGCGGTGAAGGCGATGACCCCGTCGAGCGCGTCGCCGTTGGGGTTGACGGCGGCGACGACGACGCCCTGATCCTTGTACTTCGACCAGATCCGATCCTCGAGGTCTGGCAACTCCAGACTGCAGACCGGTCAGAAGGTGGCGAAGTAGGCCAGCACCTGGACCTGGCCGGTGGCGTTGGCCGTCGTCCACTCCGAGCCGTCGAGGAGCGTCACCTTCGTCTCGGGCAGCGGCCGGCCGAGGCCGAGGCCCTCGCGGTTGACGGTCAGGAACGCGGTCCGCTTGGGCTGATCGGGGTCGTCCGACCAGATGTGGAGGTTGCTCCAGGCGGTCTCGGTCGTGGCGGCGGTGTAGGTCAGCTCGAGGGCGGCCGTCTCGCCGGGCGCGATCTGGATCTGCTTGGGCGATACGGTGAACGCATCGCCCTCGGTCCAGTTGCCGAACAGCGTCAGCGGCGCCGTGCCGTCGTTCGTCACCGGCAGCTCGACGGTCTTCGTCTGGCCGGCGGCCACCGGCCCGAAGTCGACGGTGTTGGCGTCCTCCGGCAGCACCAGGTAGGGCGCGGTGCGGTCGGCGTGGACGCGGTAGGTGTAGAGAACCCACCAGTTGCCGGCGAAGATGATGTCGTCGTGCGCCGCCACGCCCAGGTTGCGCACCGTCACCGGCGGCCGGCCGGTGTCGAGGTCGCCGGCGTTGGGACCGTAGGTGGATTGCTGCGTCATCCGGGCGGCGCCGATGAAGCGCGGCGCGGCCGGATCGCTCACGTCGAACGTCCGGATGTCGTTCCAAGCCGCCACGTGGGCCAGGCCGTTCGACGCGTCGACGCGGACCGCCGTGCCCGGCGTCGCGGCGCTGCCGACGACCTTGGGCGCCGTTGGGTCAGCGACGTCGACGAGCACGAGGCCCGCCGAGCCGGCTGCCACGTAGGCCGTCGTGCCGTCGACGGCCAGGCCGCGCGCGACGCCGCCGGTCTCGACGCCGCCGACGCGCTTGGGCGCCGTCGGGTCGCTGACGTCGACGGTGACGAGCTCGCCGCCGAGCGTCGTCAGGTAGGCGGTGGTTCCGACGACCCGCAGGCCCCAGGTGCTGCCGATGTCGGCGAGCGACCCGATGCGCGACAGCGCGTTCGTCGCCTCGTCGCGCCGGTAGACGCCGAGGCCGTCCTTGGCCAGCGCCACGTAGACGACGCCGTCGGCGACGTCGACGCCCTCGTAGCTGACGCCGGGCTCCTGGAGCACCGGGATCTGCGCCGGCACCATCCGGGTGTCGTCCTCGGGGTCGGTCTGGCCGATGTCCCAGCCGCCCAGGAAGGCCGGGTTGCTGAGGTTGCCGCGGTGCGTGGTGTAGACGATGTCGCCGTCCCAGGCCAGGTGGATGCAGCCGGGCGTCCGCTCCTCGCCCTCGATCTTGTGCTTGAGGTTCTGCGCCAGGTAGCGCATGTTGGCCGGATCCTTGGCATCGAGGACGCCGAAGGTATAGCTGCACTGGAACAGCTTCTGGTCCTCGGCCCGGTAGCGAACCTCGTCGACGTGCAGGTGGGTGACCTGGCCCTCGATCCGCTGCAGCCGGGCCAGCGGCGGCAGGAACTCGCCGGGCATGAGCGTCGACACGGTGTCGATGGCGGCGGCGTCGCTCGGCGCGCCCTCGCCGCCGGTCGCCGGCGCCGCCGCGCCGCCCTCCGACGACAGCGGCGCCGCCGCGGGTTCCGCCGGCGCCTCGGCGGCCTTGCAGCCGGCCAGCAGCGCCAGCGCCACGACGCCGGCCAGCGCGGCCGACAGGGGGGCGCGCGGCCCGGCGCGGCCGGGGTCCGAGCGCCATCGGACGATCGATCTGGACATCGCGGCGTGCTCCTCGTCGTGACGTCGGCGGCCCCGTTGGGCGCCCGGTGACGCCTGTGGGGCGAATGCCCCAGTGTCGAGGGGCGGCGGGGCGCCGTCAATGCGGTCTTCGAGGCAGCGTCTGACGCGGGCACCCAAGGGCGTGCGGCGTCGGTACCCCAGTGCCCGCGACGTTGGCACCCCAGTGTCGACGGCGTCGACACCCGATTTCCGACCCGTCGAGCCGGCGCGCCGCCGCCGCGCCTTGTGTTCGGGGGCCGACGTGCCCATACTGGCGCGCCATGCGCTGCCACCGACCCGCCCGGGCCCCAGGCCGAACGTGAGCCACGGCTGGACGGTGCGCGTGCGCGCCGACGGTCCCGACGCCGCGACCGCGCATGCGCGGCGGCACGCCCTTCGGCTAGGGGCGCCCGCCGCCTACGACGTCGAGGCGCCGCTGCCCAGCGCCGTCGAGGCGCTGCTCGGCGCGCTGGGCGCCGACCTCGTGGCCTCGCTGGCCGCGGCCGCCCGCCGCGAGCGCGTCGTCGTCGACGCCCTCGAGGCCGTCCTCCACGGCACGCTCGACAACCCCCTCGTCCAGCTCGGCGTCGTCGGCGAGGCCGGCAGCCCGCGCCTCGACGCCATCGACGCCACGGTCTATGTCGCCTGCGACGCCGCGGCCGATGTCGTCGCGCGCCTCTGGGACGACGCGCTGGCCCGTTCGCCGCTCTACGCCACGCTCGAACGCAGCGTGGCGCTGACCGTTCGCCTGTGCCCGACACCGTGACCGTCCGCCTCCGTCCGACGCCGTGACCGCCCGCCGGCCGCCGGGCCGGCGACCGACCCATCCCCAGGAGCCGCCGATGTACCGCCTTGATCCCGCCCAGCAAGCCGTCGTCGACCGCGTCCGCGCCGTCGCCGACGACGCGATCGCGCCGCACGCCGACGACGTCGATGCGCGCGGGCGCTTCCCGGCCGAGGCCGTCAAGGCCCTCGGCGACGCCGGCCTGCTCGGCCTGACGGTGCCGCCGGCCTACGGCGGCCTCGGCCACGGTCCGCGCGTCATGGCCGCCGCGCTCGACGAGGTGGCGCAGCGCTGCGCCTCGACGGCGATGGTCTACCTCATGCATCTCTCGGGTGTGGCCTACTACGCCGCCCGGCCCGACGTCGCCGGCGACGCGCTGCGCGACGCGGCGGCCGGCCGGCACCTCAGCACCCTGGCCTGGAGCGAGCGCGGCTCGCGCAGCCACTTCTGGGCGCCGGTCGGCGAGGCCGCCGTCGCCGACGGGCAGGTCACGTTGCAGGCCGACAAGTCGTGGGTCACCTCGGCCGGCATCGCCGACGGCTATGTGGTCTCGAGCCGGGCGCCGGGGGCCACGGCGCCGCTCGACAGCGCGCTCTACTTCGTGCGACGCGACGACCCCGGCCTGGCGGTCAGCGGCGGCTGGAGCGCGCTGGGCATGCGCGGCAACGCCAGCGCGCCGATGCGCCTCGACGGGACGACGATCCCCGAGGCCCGCCGGCTGTCGGAGCCCGGCAAGGGCATGGACGCGATGCTCGGCATCGGCCTGCCGCTGTTCGCCGTCGGCAACGCCGCGGTGTCGCTGGGCATCGCCGAAGCCGCTGTGGCCAGCACCGCCGCCCATCTGACCGGCCACGGCTTCGCCCACCTCGGCAGCCGCCTGGCCGACCTGCCGAACCTGCGCGCCCGGCTGGCCGAGATGCGCCTCGAGACCGACCGCGGCCGCGCCCACCTGGCGGCGGTGATCGACGGCCTCGAGCAGCCCGGGCCGACGACGATGCTGCGCGTCCTCGAGGCCAAGGCGGCCGGCAACGAGACGGCACTGCGGGTGACCGACCTGGCGATGAAGGCCTGCGGCGGCGCCGCCTTCAGCCGCCACCTCACCGTCGAGCGCAACTTCCGCGACGCCCGCGCCGGCAGCGTCATGGCCCCGACCACCGACGTCCTCTACGACTTCATCGGCAAGGCGCTGTGCGGCATGGAGCTGTTCGCGTGAGCGCGGCGCGGCCCGTCCTGGTGGGCGCCGTGGCCTACGACCCCAAGGTCGTCACGATCTGGGAGATCATCAAGGCCTACTTCGAGACCCACGGCACGCCGATGGACTTCGTCTTCTACAGCAACTACCCGCTGCTGGTCACGGCGCTGCTCGACGGCGACGTCGACATCGCCTGGAACTCGCCGCTGGCCTGGCTCGACGCCGTCCGGCGCGGCAGCGACGGCGTGCGCGCCATCGCAATGCGCGACACGGACCGCGACCGCGTCAGCCACGTCGTCGTGCGCGCCGACCACCCGGCCCGGACGGTGGCCGACCTGCGCGGCGGCACGATCGCCGTCGGCGCCGCCGACTCGCCGCAGGCGACGCTGATCCCGCTGGGCCTGCTCGCCGGCGCCGGCCTCGCGCCGGGCGTCGACGTCGCCGTGCGCCGCCACGACGTCCTCGTCGGCAAGCACGGCGACCACGTCGGCGGCGAGCGCGACGCGCTGGACGACCTGCTGGCCGGCCGCGCCGACGCCTGCGCCATGCTCGACCTCAACCACGCCGGCTGGCTGGCCGACGGCACGCTCGACCCGGCCCGGACGCGCATCCTGGCCACGACGCCGCCGTTCGACCACTGCGTCTTCACGGTCTGCGGCGGCCTCGACGCGGCCGCCGAGGCGGCCTGGCTGGCGACGCTGTTCACGATGGACTACGCCAACCCCGACCACCGCACCATGATGGACCTCGAGGGCCTCAAGGCCTGGCTGCCGGGCCGGACGTCGGGCTTCGGACCGCTCGCGGCGGCCGTCGAGGCGTTCGGCTTCTTCGAGGGCCGGTCGGTCGGCAGCACGGCGGGCGGGGGCTGATGGCCCCGTCGACGCCGCCGCCGGCTTCGCCGCCGCCGGGGCGGTCGCCCCGGCTGACCCGGCCCCCGCTGCCGCCGCTGCCGGTCACGACGGTCGGCAGCCTGCCGCGCTCGCCGGCGCTGCTGCGCGCGCTGCGCGAGCGCCGCCGCGGCGCGCTCGACGCGGCCGGCTTCGACGCCGTGGCCGACGACGCCGTGCGCGCGGCGCTGGCGATGCAGGCGGCGGCCGGGGTCGACATCGTCACCGACGGCGAGCAGCGGCGCGACAACTTCTACAGCTTCGTGGCCGAGAAGCTCGACGGGGTGCGGGCGATGACGCTCGCCGAGATGCTCGACCACGTCGAGGACAAGGCCGGCTTCGAGCGGCTCCTGGCGACGCTCGACGTACCGGCCTACGCCATCACGAACCCGACCTGCGTCGGCCGCCTGGCGCCGCGCGCGCCGCTGGCGCTCGACGAGCTGGCGTTCGTCCGCAACCACACCGACGCGCCGGTCAAGGTGCCGCTGCCGGGGCCCTACCTGTTGACCCGGGCGATGTGGGTGCCCGAGCTGACCGGCGCGGTCTACGCCGACAAGGAGGCGCTGGCCGAGGACGTCGTGGCGCTGCTGCGCGCCGAGGCCGAGGCGCTGGCGGCGGCCGGGGCGGCCATCGTCCAGTTCGACGAGCCGGTCCTCTCCGAGCTCGTCTTCGGCCGCGGCCAGACGCGGACGTTCATGTGCGCCGCCCTGGCCGCCCGCAGCGACCCGGCCGAGGAGTTGGCGTTCGCCATCGGCCTCATCAACCGCGTCGCGGCCGACCTGCCGGTCGAGACGGCGCTGCACGTCTGCCGCGGCAACTGGAGCCGCGACGAGTCGACGCTCTTGTCGGGCGGCTACGCCCCGCTCCAGCCCACCTTCGACGCGCTGGCCGTCGACACGCTCGTCCTCGAGTACGCCACGCCGCGGGCCGGTCCGGTCGTCGACCCCGGCGCCAAGGCGCTGGGCCTCGGCGTCGTCAACCCGCGCACCGACGACATCGAGGCCGTCGAGGCGATCGTCGCGCGCATCCGCGCCGCGCTGGCGGTCGTACCGCTCGAGCGGCTGTCGCTCAACCCCGACTGCGGCTTCGGCACCTTCGCGCTGCGGCCCATGAACGACGACGCCCGCGTCGAGGGCAAGCTGCGGGCGATGGCCGCGGCGGCGCGGGCGGTGCGGGAGGGGGGGTGAGGGGTGGGGCCGGGCCGGCGCGGCGGCGACGCCTGAGCCGGCAGCGGCACTTGGTGTTCTGTATCCCAAGCGATACAATGGGTCCATGATCGAGGTCCGACAGACCGCTGCGTACGCGGAGTGGTTCTCCGGCCTTCAGGATCGTCAGGCGAGGGCGCGGATCGACGTTCGCATTCGGCGGCTCTCGCTGGGCAATGCCGGCGACGTCAAGCCCGTAGGCGAGGGGATCTCGGAGCTGCGCATCGATCACGGTCCGGGCTACCGCGTGTACTTCGTCCAGAGGGGATCGGTCGTCATCGTCCTGCTGGCCGGTGGAGACAAGTCCTCGCAGGCACGCGATGTGCGGCTGGCAAGGACGTTGGCGAAGGAGATCTAGGAGGCGAACATGCCGAGGACCGTCACGACTTCCTGGGACCCGGCGGACCATCTTCAAACGGAAGAGGATCGGGCGGCGTACCTTGAAGCAGCGCTCGAGGAGGGGGACGCCGCTCTGGTGTATGCTGCGCTCGGCGACATCGCGCGAGCGAAGGGCATGAGCGAGGTCGCACGGGACGCCGGGCTTGGGCGCGAGAGTCTTTACAAGGCGCTGTCACCTTCGGGCAACCCTGAGTTCGCCACGATCCTGAAGGTCTTGGCGGCGCTAGGCCTTCAGCTTCACGTGGCGCCGTCCGGTGCGAATCGCGCGGCTTGACCACAGGCACGGTGCCATTCGACCCGCAGCGTACGGAGCGGTCCATCATCGATCGCCCACATGTGCCTCCTCGACGACCCATGCCCCTCACCCCCGTCTACCGCCTGACGACGTTCGTCCCGCCGCCGCACGAGGCGCGCGTCCGCGACGCGATCGCCGCGGCCGGCGGCGCGACGTACGGGCGCTACCGCGGCGTGTTCTGGACGTCGGGGCCGGGCATCGAGCAGTACGAGCCGCTGCCGGGCTCGCACCCGGTGTCGGGCGCCGTAGGGGCCGTGTCGTACGGCGCGTCGTCGCTGGTGCTGTGCCTGGTGGAGCGGGACGAAGCGCTGCTGGCGCGGGTCATCGCGGCGCTGCGGGCGGCGCACCCGTGGGAGGAGCCGGCGATCTTCGTCGACGACTGCTGGGCCGACGTGGCGCACCCGGCGGAAGACGGCTGAGCGCGGCTGCTATACTGGCCCACTCGCCGCCCGGCCGCCGATCGGACCGCCATGATCCAGCAGCTGTTCGCCAACCCCGCCCAGGGCATCGCCCTGCTCGCGGCGCTCATCGTGGGCCTGACGGTCCACGAGTTCGCCCACGCCTGGTGGGCCTACCGGCTGGGCGACGACACCGCGGCCCGGCTCGGGCGGCTGACGCTCAACCCGCTCAAGCACCTCGATCCGATCGGCTCGCTCATGATGCTCCTCGTCGGCTTCGGCTGGGCCAAGCCGGTGCCGGTGAACGGCTGGCGGCTGTCGCGGCGCGAGCTGCTCGAGGTGGCCCTCGCCGGGCCGGTGTCGAACATCGTCCTGGCCACCGGCGCCGGGCTGGCGGCGCGGACGCTGGTGCTCGGCGGCGGCTGGGGGGCGATCGTGGCCTACTTCCTGGCCTTCTTCGCCCTGCTCAACCTCTACCTGGCCTTCTTCAACCTCCTCCCGGTCGCGCCCCTCGACGGCTGGAAGGTGCTGCTGGGCCTCGTCTCGGCCCGCCAGGCGCAGGCGTTGGCGCGCTACGAGAGCTACGGTCCGATCGTCCTGCTGGTGCTGATCGTCCTGGGCCGCGGCGACACGTTCGACGTCTTCGGCTGGCTGGTGCGCGCGCCCGCGACCTGGCTGCTGCGCTGGCTCGCCGGCCCGGCGTTCCTCTGATCGCGCGGCCGCCGATGCCGACGCCGGCCTGGCTCGCCGCCGCCCGCTACCGCAACCGCCAGTTCTGGCACGCCCTGGCCGCCCGTCGCCACCCCATCGACCCCGCGCCGGCCGCCGCCGTCCTGCCGCCGTCGCTCTACGCGCTGTTCGAGCGCATGTCGGCCGAGGACCGCCAGCACGGCCTCGACGTCCTGGCCCGCCTGCGCGCCGCCGGCGCCACTGCCCCGGCGCTGCTCCAGGCCGGCCTGCTGCACGACGTCGGCAAGGCCGAGGCCGGCGTCGAGCTGCCGCACCGCGTGGCGCGCGTCGTCCTGCGCCGGGCGGCGCCGCCGCTGTGGCGCTGGCTGGCCGGCTGCCCGACCGGCTGGCGGCGGCCGTTTTGGGCGGTGGCGAACCATCCGGACCGCGGCGCCGTTTGGCTCGACACCGCCGGTGCCGAGCCCGATGTCGTGGCCTTGGTGCGCTTCCACGAGCGCGAGGCCCCGGCCGACTGGCGCGGCGGGCCGCTGGCGGCGTGGCACGCCGCGCTGTGCACCGCCGACGCGGCGTGCTAGCCCGCCGCTCGCCCCGTCGTCGCGGCAGGCGACCGCTGACCCCCCGCGTCGTCCCGCCCACCGCCAGGAGCGCCCACGATGGCCCGTGAACACCCCCCGCACATCAGCATCCTCGGCCTCGGACCGGTCGGCGCGGCGCTCGGCAGCGCCCTGGCCGCCGTCCGCACCGACTACCGGCTCGTCGGTCATGACCGCGCCCCCGAGCGCGTCCGGGCCGCGCTGGCGGCCGGCGCCATCGACGACGGCCGCTGGAACCTCGTCGCCGCCGTCGAGGACGCCGACCTCGTCGTCGTGACCGAGCCGCTGGGCCAGGCGGTCGAGACGGTGGCCCAGATCGCCGCCCACGTCCGCCCCGGCAGCCTGGTGACCGACACCGTGCCGGCGATGCGGCCGATGCTGCGCGCCGCCGTGGCGCTGCCGCCGGGCGTGGCCTATGTGAGCGGCCATCCCATCCTGGGCGGCGGGCTTGCCGAGCGCAACGCCGACACCGAGGGCGGCGGCCCACCCGCCAGCCCGTTCGCCGGCGTCGTCTACTGCGTCGTGCCGGCGCCGGGCGCCGACGCCGGCGCGGTCCGCGTCCTGGTCGACCTGATCGCCGCGATCGGCGCCGAGCCGTACTTCATCGACGCCGACGAGCACGACGCCCTGGTGGCCGCCGTCGACCAGCTGCCGCAACTGGCCGGCGCGGCGCTGGCCCGCGCCCTGGGCTTCAGCCCGTCGTCGGACGACCTGGCGCGGCTTGTGCCGCGCAACCTCTGGGCGAGCTGGCTGGCCGGCGGCCGCGACGGCGCCGACGCCGCCGCGGCCGCGCTGGCCGGTCGCGACGCCGTGCTGGCCTGGCTCGACGCCCTCGCCCGCGAGCTCACGGCGCTGCGCGAGCACGTCGCCGCCGCCGACACGGCCGGCCTCGGCGCCTGGCTCGACGCGGCCGACGCCGCCCGCGCCCGGCTGGCGCCGGCCGAGCGCGACGCGGGCGGCGACGCGGCCGCCTGGCGCGACGTCGGCTCGGCGAACCCGCTGCGGGGGCTGCTGCTCGGGCAGCGCAAGGAGCGCCGCGGCTGATCACGGCGGCCGAGGGCGCTACAATCCCGCCCCGTGCCGAACCTCGCCCCCCGCTCCGCCGCGCCCGCCGCCGGACGGCCGCTGCGCGTCCTGATGGTCGCCCCGACCTCGTTCTTCGGCGACTACGGCTGCCACGTCCGCATCCTCGAGGAGGCCCGGACGCTGCAGTCGCTCGGCCACCGCGTCGTGATCGCCACCTACCGCAACGGCGGCGACGTGCCGGGCCTGACGATCGAGCGCTGCCTGCCGATCCCGTGGCGGCAGCGCTACGAGGTCGGTTCGTCGCGCCACAAGCTGGCGTTCGACGCCCTGCTGTCGGCGCGGGCGCTGCAGAGCGCGCTGGCGTGGCGGCCCGACGTCGTCCACGGCCACCTGCACGAGGGGGCGCTCATCGGGGGCGTCGTCGCCCGGCTGCTGCGGCGGCCGCTCGTGTTCGACTTCCAGGGCAGCCTGAGCGGCGAGATGGTCGACCACGGCTTCGTCCGCGACGGCAGCCGCTGGCACGGCCGGGTGCGCTGGCTCGAGCGCCGCATCGACCACCGCCCCGAGGCGATCGTCACCAGCACCACCTTCGCCACCGAGCATCTCGTCGCCGACTTCGGCGTGCCGCCCGAGCGCATCGTGGCGCTGCCGGACTGCGTGAACGCGGCCGCGTTCCATCCCGGCGTCCTCTCGCCGTCCGACCGCGCTGCCGCCCGGCAGGCGCTGGGGCTGCCGGCGGCGGGACCGGTGGTCGCCTACCTCGGCCTCTTGGCCCGGCACCAGGGCACGAACCTGCTGCTGCACGCCGCGCAGCGCGTCATCGCCGCCCGGCCCGACGCGCGGTTCCTGGTCATGGGCTACCCCGGCACCGAGTGGTACGGGCGGCGGTCCGAGCAGCTGGGCCTGGCCGGCCACGTCCTGTTCACCGGCCGCGTGCCCTACGACCGGGCACCGGCCCACCTGGCGCTGGGCGACGTGGCGGTCGCGCCTAAGATCAGCACCACCGAGGGCAGCGGCAAGCTGCTCAACTACATGGCCATGGCGCTGCCGACGGTGGCCTTCGACAGCCCGGTCAACCGCGAGTACCTGGGTGACGACGGCCTCTACGCCCAGCCGACGGGCGACCCCGACGCCCTGGCCGCGCGCATCCTCGACGCCCTGGCCGACCCCGCCGCGGCCCAGGCGGCGGGGTCGCGGCTGCGCGCGCGGGCCGTGGCGCACTTCGGCTGGGAGCGCGCCGGGGCGACGCTCGTCGACGTCTACCGCCGCGTCGGCGCCGGCGGCCCCGGGCGGCGGCTGGCGCCGGCCGGCGCGCGCCCGGCCGAAGCGCCGCCCGCCGCCGTCGCCGCGCGGTCGCGATGACGACCGACGCCCACGTCGCCGCCGCCGACCGCCCGCTGGGCGGCCGGTTGCGCGAGCTGCTGGCCTACCGCCACCTCGTCGGCAACCTCGTCATCCGCGACCTCAAGGTCCGCTACAAGAACTCGCTGCTGGGCTTCCTGTGGTCGCTGGCCAGCCCGCTGCTCATGATGCTGGTCTTCACCCTGATCTTCGGCGTGATGCAGCGCCCGTCCGTCGACCGCGCCTTCCACCTGTTCGTCCTGACCGGCTTGCTGCCGTGGAACTGGTTCAACCTGGCGGTGGCCGGCGGCGTCGGCTGCGTCGTCGGCAACGCGTCGCTCATCAACAAGGTCTACTTCCCGCGCGAGGTGCTGCCGATCGGCGTGGTGCTCGGCGAGCTCGTCAACTTCCTGTTGGCGCTGCCGGTGCTGCTGGTCATGCTCGTGGCCTGGGGCATCCCGCTGACGTGGCACGCGCTGTGGCTGCCGGTGATCATCGCCATCCAGGCCGCCTTCACGCTGGGCGTCGTGTTCCTCCTGGCCTGCGCCAACGTCTACTACCGTGACACGGCCAAGATCGTCGAGGTCGCGCTGCTGGCTTGGTTCTTCGCGACGCCGATCTTCTACGACTACGGCGCGTTCGATCAGGTCGTCCGCCTCGGCGGCTGGTCGGTCGAGACGGGCCGGCTGGCCTACATCCTCAACCCGATGGGCACGCTCGTCGCCAACTACCGCACCGTGCTCTACGGCTCGCCCGGCGGCCCGCCGAGCGCGCCCGACGCCCTGTTCCTGCTGCGCACCGCCGCCACCGCCCTGGCCGTGCTGGCCGTCGGCTACTGGGTGTTCGCCCGGCGGTCGGGGCGGTTCGGCGAGGAGGTGTAGCGTGGCCGCGGACCGACCCGGCGGCGGCCGTCGATGAGCGGCGCGATCCGCTTCGTGGGCGTCACCAAGACCTACGTCATCGCCCACGACCGGCCGCGGAGCTTCCAGGAGGCGTTCGTCCGCGCCTTCCGGCGCACCCCCGCCGCCGACCGCGACGTCCTCGTGGCGCTCGACGACGTCTCGTTCGACGTCGCGCCCGGCACCGCGGTCGGCTTGGTCGGGCCCAACGGGACCGGCAAGAGCACGGCGCTCAAGCTCGTGGCGCGCATCGTCGAGCCGACGGCGGGCCGGGTCGAGGCGCGCGGGCGGGTGGCGGCGCTGCTCGAGCTCGGCGCCGGCTTCCATCCCGACCTGACCGGCCGCGAGAACGTCTACCTCAACGGCTCGCTGCTGGGCCTCGGCCGGCGCGAGATGTCGCGGCGCTTCGACGCCATCGTGTCGTTCAGCGAGCTCGAGCGCTTCATCGACGTGCCGGTCAAGCACTACTCGTCGGGGATGTACATGCGGCTCGGCTTCGCCACCGCCATCCACCTCGACGCCGAGATCCTGCTCATCGACGAGATCCTGGCCGTCGGCGACCAGGCGTTCCAGCACAAGTGCCGCGAGCGCATCACCGCGCTGCGCCGCGCCGGCGTCACGATCCTGGTGGTGAGCCACGACACCGAAGCGGTGCGCGAGCTGTGCGACCGCGCGATCTGGCTCGAGGACGGCCTGATCCGCGCCGACGGCGCGCCGGACCCGGTGCTGCAGGGCTACTACCGCAGCATGGTCGCCCGCGAGGAGGCGCGGCTGGAAGCCGAGGCCGCCGGACAAGGCGGCGCCGCGCCCGACGCCGGCGTCGCTTCCGGCGCCGCCCCGTCCGACCGCTTCGGCTCGGGCGAGGTCGAGATCACCGGCGTCGACGTCCTCGGCCCCGACGGCGCGCCGCACGCCATCGTCCTCACCGGCCAGCCGGTGACGATCCGGCTGACCTACCATGCCCACCGCCGCGTCGTCGACCCGGTCTTCGGCATCGCGATCCACCGCGACGACGGCACCCACGTGGCCGGCCCCAACACGCGCGACGCCGGCCTGGCGATCGCCGCCGTCGAGGGCCGCGGCACCGTCGACGTCCGCTTGGCCCAGCTGCCGCTCCTCGAGGGCGGCTACGCGCTGTCCGCCGCCTGTTACGACGCCTCGCTGACCCACGCCTACGACCACCACGACCGCCGCTTCCCGCTGCGCGTCCGCGCCGGCGACATCCGCGAGCGCTTCGGCCTGGTGGCCCTCGGCGCCACATGGCGCCACCAATCGGGCGGTGACGACCGCGCCGCCGACGATGGCAGCGAGCCCGGCTGATGCCCGTCGCCTTCGACTCCGCCGCCGGCGTCGCCGCCGTCTTCGCCCTGGCGCTCGTGCCCGGCCTGGCCCTGCTGCGCATCCTGTCGCCCGGCGCGCCGCGCGACGCCGTCGCCCGCGCCGGCCTGGCGGCGGGGCTCGGGTTGGCGGCGGTGCCGGTCGTCGTCCTCTGGCTGGCGGTCGTCGGGGCGCCGGTCGGGCCGTGGACATGGTGGGCCGTGTTGGCGGCCGGCGGCGCGGGGGTGGCGTGGCCGCGGGGACGTGGGGGCGGGGGGGAGAAGGGCGCGCGATCCCGTGCCCTGTCCCCCGCCGATGCGGCCGCCTGCGCCGCCCTGGCCGTCGTGCTGGCCATCCAGCTCGCCGCGCGCTGGGCGGCGGCGCGCGACGTCGCGATCCCGGTCTGGGCCGACAGCGTCCACCACACGATGATCGTCCGCCTGTTCGCGCTGCAGCGCGGTCTGCCGGCGGACTGGCTGCCGCTGGCGCCGCTGGCCACGTTCAGCTACCACTTCGGCTTCCACGCCGTCGCCGCCGCCGTCGCCGACCTGACCGGGCTCGCGGCGCCACGGGCCGTCGTGGTCGTCGGCCAGGCGCTCATGGTCGTCCAGGCCCTCACCGTCGCTGGCCTGACGGCCCTGCTCACCGGCCGCCGCTGGGCCGGCGTCGCCGCCGCCGTCGTCGTCGGTGGCCTCGGGCCGATGCCCGGCACCTACCTGACGTGGGGCCGCTACACCCAGCTGGCCGGCCAGGTCGTCCTGCCGTCGGCCGTCGGGCTGGCCGTGTGGGCCGCGGGCGCTCCGGCGGCGGACGGCGTCACGGCCGGCGCGGCGCCGCGCGCCTGGCGCCGCCGCGCCGGCCATGTCGCCGCCGCCGCCCTTGCGCTGGCCGGGCTGGCGTTGACGCACTACGTGGTCACGCTGTTCTACGTGGCTGCGCTCGGCGCCTGGTGCGTCGTGGCGGCCGCAGGCGGCGCCTGGCGGGCGCGGGGCGGCGTGGTCGATGCCGGCCGGCCCGACGATCGCGGCGCCCGCGAGGACGCCGAGCGCCCCGGCGACGCCCCGCCCCGCGCCCGCGCCGCCGCCGTGCGGTCGGTCGGCCGTCTGGCGGCCGTCGGCGCGCTCGGCGTCGGGCTGGCGCTGCCGTGGCTGCCGCGGTTCCTGGCCGGGCATGTCGACCAGAGCGCCGTGGCCCTGGCGACGACCGAGCTGCCGGGCGCGGTGTGGGGGGCGGTGTCGCTCGACTACGTGGCGGCGCACTTCGGGTCGTGGGTCGGCCTCGGCCTGGCCGGCGCCACGGCCGTCGCGGTGGCGGTGGGGCTGGCCGGGCGCGACCGGGCGGTGGCCGTTGCCGCCCTCTGGATCGCGGTCCTGGTGGCTGCCAGCTACCCGCGCGCGTTCGGCCTCCCGATCACCGGGCCGCTCAAGGACTTCACCGTCTTGATCGGCCTCTACGTGCCGGCCGCCGTCGCCATCGGCGCGGCCGTCGGGCGCGGCGTCGACGCCTGGCTCGCCCCGGCGCCCGAGCGCAGCGGGCCTGGCGCGCGGCGCCTCCGGTCGGCCGGCGCCGTGGCGGCGACGCTGGTCGCGGCGGCCGCGCTGGGCGTCCGGCAACGCGCTGTGATCGAGCCCGACCGGGTGATCGCCACGCCGGCCGACGCCCGCGCCCTGGCCTGGGTGCGCGAACGGACGCCGCCTGACGCCGTCTTCCTGGCCAGCGGCCGCCCGACCTACGGCGACACCGTCGTGCTGGGCGAGGACGGCGGGTGGTGGCTGCCGGTGCTGGCCGACCGCGCCTGCACGATCCCGCCGCTCATCATCGGCCACGAGCGCACCGTCGAGGCGGACTACCGCCCGCGGACGGTCGCGCTGGCCCAAGCCGTGGCCAGCGACCTGGCCGCCGCCGACACCGTCGCCCGGCTGCGGCGCGAGGCCGTGACCCACGCCTACGTCGGCCCGACGGCCGCGACGCTCTCGGCGGGTGGACTGGCGTCGGCGGGCTGGCGCCGGCTGTACGACGAGGGGGGCGCCTCGGTCTGGGCCGCGCCCTGGACGCGGCCGTGAACGACCGCGCTGCCGGCGACCCGCCGCCGGGCCGATCGCCGTCCGACGCCGCCCAGTCGGCGCCGGCCGCGCCGATCCTCGTCATCGCCGGCGACCGCATCGGGGCGCGGATGGCCGGGCCGAGCATCCGCGCCCTCGAGATCGCCCGCGCCCTGCACGCGCGCGGCCTGCGGGTGACGCTGGCTGCACCCGGCGCCGTCGAGCTGCCGCTGCCGTTCGCCGCGCTGGGCTACGACGTCCGCGGCGACGCGCTCCACGCGGCGGCGGCGGGGGCCGCGGCGATCTTCGTCCAAGGGCTCACCCTGGCGCAGCACCCCTTTCTGGCCGCGCTCGACGTGCCGATCGTCGTCGACCTCTACGACCCGTTCGTCCTCGAGAACCTCCACGCCCGCGCCGGCGACACGCCCTCCGGCCGCCGCCGCGGCCACGAAACCGACCTGGCGGCGCTGCTCGACCAGCTGCGCCGCGGCGATTTCTTCGTCTGCGCCTCCGAGGTCCAGCGCGACTTCTGGCTCGGCTGCCTGACCGCCGTCGGCCGCCTCAACCCGGCCGTCTACGACGCCGGCGCCGACCTGCGCCAGCTCATCGACCTCCTCCCGTTCGGCCTGCCCGACGCGCCGCCCAGCGCGCCCGCCGCGCCGGCCCTGCGCGGCGTCCACCCCCGCGTCGGCCCCGACGATCGCGTGCTGCTGTGGGGCGGCGGCATCTGGGACTGGTTCGACCCGCTCACGCTCATCCGCGCCGTGGCCGCCGTGGCCGCCGAGCGCGGCGACGTCCGGCTGTTCTTCATGGGCACCCGCACCCCCAGCTTGTACGCGCCCAAGCAGTCCATGGCCGACCAGGCCGCCGCCCTGTCCCGCGACCTCGGCCTGCTCGACCGCGTGGTGCTGTTCCACGACGGCTGGGTCGACTACGACGCCCGCGCCGGCTACCTGCTCGAGGCGGACGTCGGCGTCAGCACCCACCTGCCGCACGTCGAGACGCGCTACGCCTACCGCACCCGGCTGCTCGACTGCATCTGGGCCGGCCTGCCGATGCTGGTGACCGAGGGCGACGTCCTGGCCGACCTCGTCCGCTCCGCCGGCCTCGGCCAGGTCGTCCCCCCGGGCGACGTCGCCGCCACCGCCGCCGCGCTCCACCGCCTGCTGGCCGCCGTCGACGCCGCCGTGGCCGCCGCCGACCCCAGCCGCGGCCGCGCCGCCTACGCGCCGGCCTTCGACCGCGTCCGGGCCACGATGACGTGGTCGGCCGCCACGGCGCCTCTCGCCCGCTTCGCCGCCGCCCCCGCCCGCGCCGCCGACCGCCCGACCGCCGGCGACGCCACCCGCGCCGCCGCCACCCCGCTGCGCGCCCTGCCGCGCCGCGCCGCCGAGATCATCCGCGAAGCCGGCGTCCTGGCGCTCGTCGAGGAGGCGGTGCGCTACGTGCGGTGGCGGCGGCGGGGGTGAGGGCGGGGGTGGAGCCGCGGTTCGACCTGGACCTAGCGATCGTGGCTGATCACCGCCTGACGCGGGTCGTCGCCGCGCGGCTGGCCGCGGATCTCGAGGCGTCCGCGCTCCCATGCCGCATCGACGTCGTGGAGCGAGCCGCGGCTTCGGCGGCGTTCCGCCGGCGCGTGGTGGCACGGTCGGTGGTGGTGCAGGCGGCGGCCTGAGGCGACGAGGGTTCCGACCGGCTACCCGCCGCTGGGCGATCGCTAGCGCCCTCGCACAGGGCTCCGCTCAGCGATCGCCTCGGTCGCGCCCGCCGCCCTTGTCGTCGTCGTCGTCATCGCCCCCGCCGCGCTCGCCGCCCTTGTCGTCGTTGTCATCATCCCCCCCGCCGCGCTCGCCGCCCTTGTCGTCGTCGTCATCGTCGCCCCCGCCGCGCTCGCCGCCCTTGTCGTCGCCCTCGTCGTCGTCGCCCTCGTCGTCACGATCGTCGTCGCGATCCGCGTCCTCGTCGTCGTCCCGGCCCGCGGCGGCCCCGGCGGAAGGCGGGGCGGGCGCCGCGCCGCCGGCGCCGGGCGGTGCCGCCGGCCCCCCGGGGCCACCGGGCGCGGCCGGCGGCGGCTCGGCGGCGGCGGCGTCGGCTGGCGCGGGCGGCGCGGTGGCCGGGGCGGTCGACGGCGTCGGCGACGCGGTGGGCGACGGCGCCGTCGTGCTGGCCGGTGTCGCGAGGCCGCCCTCGCCGACGGGGTGGGCGGGCGGCGCCGGCTGGCCGTAGTCCAGGAACGGCAGCATCGCGGTGGCCACCAGCTGCCCGTTCGACAGCCGGCCCTGGATCCGGACGTGGTCGCCGACACCGAAGGCGCCCGGGTGCTCGCTCTCGCCGTACTCGGCCACGTCGCGCGGCACCTGGACGGTCAGCCCCGAGATGCGGCACCACTCGCTGGCGTAGGCCTCGATGACGCCCTCGAAGGTGACCACGCCGCTGCGACCGGCCGCCATCGCTACCGCCACGTCGTCGCGGCGGGCGGCGGCGACGGCCGACGCGCGGGCGCGGTGCGTCGCCGGGCTGAACGACGCCGCCAGCCACGCATCGCGCCCCGCCTCCTTGACGGCGTAGAGGGTGTCGCCGGGCAGGGCGTGGCTGGCCGCGTATGCGACCGGCGTCGCCGCCACCAGGGCCGCGACCGAGGCCGCCGTCGCCAGCCACGCCAGGCGCGGCGTGCGCCGCGTTGCGCGGCGGGCGGCCGATCCGCCCGGCAGCGCGACGAGCACCGGCGCAGGCGGCGGCGGCGACGGCGTGGCGGCGGGCGTTGCAGCGCCGAAGCGTGCGTCGAACGCCGCCAGCAGCGCCGCCCGCGACGCGTTCGCCTGCTGCGCCGTGGGCGAGGCGATGGCGTTGGACAGGCGCGCGGCGGCCTCGAGGGCCGGCCGCAGGGCGGCGGCGGTTGCCGGATGGCGGGCGAGGATCGACTCGGCGGCCTCGCCGCGCTCGAGCGCATCCAGGGCGTCGATCAGGTCGGCTTCGAAGCGCTCGTCGTGCACAGGCGCGTTCATGGGCTCGCCGTCCTCTGGGTCATCTGCCGGGCCAGCGCGGCCACGGCCCGGGCCTGGAGCTGCTTGATGGCGCCGGCCGACCTGCCCATGGCCTCGGCCGCCTCGGCGATGGGCAGCCCGGCGCCATAGCGCAGCGCCAGCACCTGCTGCTGTTCGTCGGTGAGCGCCCGGAGGGCATCGCTCAGCGCCGACCGCGCCTCCGACCGGGCCGCGGACTCGTCGAGGTCGCCGCCGCCGGCGGGCAGGCCGTCGTCGAGCGCGACCTCGGGGTGGCGGTAGCGCTGCCGGTGATGGCCGCGGACCACGTTGCGGGCCACGCCGAACAGCCAGCCCTGGAGCGTCGACTCGGGCGGGCGCGGGCCGCGGATCGCGTCGAGCAGCCGGACGAACACCTCGCTCGTCAGATCGGCCGCCAGCTCCGGGTCGGCGACGCGCAGCGACACGAAGCGGAAGATGGCCGCATGGTAGCGGTCGTGGACCGCGGCGAGCGCTGCCCGGTCGCCCGCCAGGACGCGCTCCAGCAGCGCGGCATCGGCGGGCGTCGGCGCGGCGTCGAGTGGGGTGCGATCGGCCATCATCCACCTGAATTGTGGCCCACGTCGCGCCAATCCCGGAAGCGGTCCCATCCTGTCGACCGTGGGACGAGCCAACACGCCCTCACCATCCTCGTGCGCCGAGCGCCCGTTGGGCGGGGAGGTCGAACCGCGGTCCGACCTCCCCGCGCGGCCGCCGCCCTCCCCGTTCGCGCTCGCGGTCACCCGATGGCCTGCTGCGACCGGCGCAGCGCATCGGGTTCGACCTCTCCGTTGCCGAGCGCGCCGAAAAGTCACGGCCGGCGCCCAATCCGTTCGGGCGCGGCATGTTCCGCGCCCGCGCCCGCGCCGCTCGGCGATCCACGGCCCTGCTCCGACCCGACGGTATACTCCCCGCCATGCTCCCCACCCCGCGCGACGTCGCCCCCATCCTCCTCACCCACAACGGCTCCGCCCACCTCCCCACCGCGCTCGCCGCCTGCCTCGCCCTCGACGGCCTGGCCGACCCGGCGGCCGTCGTCGTCGCCGACAACGGCTCGACGGACGGCGCGCTCCAGCGCGTGGCGCGCGACTTCCCGGCCGTCACGCGCCTCGACCTCGGCGCCAACCTCGGCTTCGCCGCCGGCTACAACGCCGCCGCGGCCGCCTGCCACTACCCCTGGCTCCTGCTGCTCAACGACGACACCGCCATCGCCCCCACCGCCCTGGCCGCGCTGTGCGACGCGCTGTCGCCGGGCGACGTCTGCGCCGGCGCCCGCCTCGTGGACTGGGAGGGCGCGCGGATCGATTTCGACGGCGGTGCCGCCTCGTGGACCGGCCATGGCCATCCGCTGGGGCACGGCCGCCGCCTGGCGGCGCGGCGCGGCCACGGCCCGGCCGGCCCGGCGACGTCGCTCTTCGCGTGCGGCGCGGCGATGCTCGTCGAGCGCGCCGCCTTCCTGGCCCTGGGCGGCTTCGACCCCGGCTACTTCATGTACTACGAAGACGTCGACTTCGGCTGGCGGCTCACCCTCGCCGGCCACGACGTCCGCCACGTGCCCGCCGCCGTCGTCCGCCACCGCGGCGGCGGCAGTGCGGCGGCCTTCGCGCAGCCGGTTCGGGCGCGATGGCACGAGCGCAACGCGCTGGCCAACGTCGCCAAGAACACCGCCGACGCCCACCTCGCCCGCGCCCTGCCGGCCGCCGTCGCCCTGACCGCCGTCCGCGCCGGCGCCCCGCCCGACGTCATCGACGCCGCGGCGCGCGCGCCGATCGGCGCCGCGGGCCACGCCGCCGCCGCGAACCCCGCCGCCCCTGCCCTGCCCGTGCCCGCCGCCGACTGGCCCGGCTGGCCCTTCCTCGCCCCGCTCGCCCTCGACTGGGATGCCCTGGCCGCCGCCCGCGCCGCCGTCCGGCCCCGCTGGGCGCGCCCGGCCGGCGACGTCGTCGCCCGCCTCGGCCGGCCCTGGGCGCCGGTGCCGCCGACGGCCGCCGGCTGGGCGGCGCTGCGGCGGGCGGCGGCGGTGTTCGAGCTCGAGGCGATCTTCGGGCCGGTCGACGCCCACGCCGGGCTGCGCGGCCGGCTCCGCCGGGCGCTCGGGCGATGACGCGCCGCGCCGCGGGCGAAGCGATCGACGTGGCTGCCGACAGGCTCGCCGACGCACCCACCGACGCGGCCGTCGACGTCGTCGTCGTCAGCTGGAACAACCGCGCCTACCTGGCCGACCTGCTGCCGGCCCTGGCCGCCCAGACGCACCGGCGCCATCGCGTCGTCGTCGCCGACAACGGCTCGACGGACGGGACGCTGGGCTGGCTGGCGGCGGAGTGGCCGGCCGTCGAGGCCCTCGACCTGGGGGCCAACCTCGGCTTTGCCGCCGCCAACAACCGCGCCATCGCCCGCGGCACGGCGCCGTGGGTCGCGCTCGTCAACAGCGACACCGTCCCCGAGCCGGGCTACCTGGCCGCCCTCGTCGCCGCCGGCGCCGCGCGGCCGCGCGTCGGCAGCGTCGCCAGCCTGATGCTGTTCATGGACCGGCCGCAGGTCGTGAACTCGGCCGGCATCGCCGTCGACCCGACCGGCATCGCCTGGGACTGGCTGGGCGGGGCGCGCGTCGACGCGCTGCCGTTCGTGGCCGACGACGCCCCGGTGCCGGTCTTCGGCGCCTCGGCCGGCGGCGCGCTCTACCGCCGCGCCGCGCTCGACGACGTCGCGCTGCCGGGCGGCGGCGAGGCGCGCGCCGGGCCGTTCGACGAGGCCTTCTTCATGTACCTCGAGGACGTCGACCTCGCCTGGCGGCTGCGGCTGCGCGGCTGGGAGAGCGTGCTGGCGCCGGCGGCCCGGATCGCGCACGTCGGCAGCGGCACGTCGGGCGAGGGCTCGCCGTTCAAGAACCGGCTGCTGGCGCGCAACAAGGTCTGGACGGTGGTCAAGAACTACCCGGCCGCGCCGCTCGTCGCGCGCCTGCCGCTCGTCATCGCCTACGACCTGGCGTCGGTGCCGTACCGCGTGGTGGTGCACGGCCAGACCGCGGCGCTGCGCGGCCGCCTCGACGCGCTGGCGGGCCTCGGCCGCGCCTGGCGCGCGCGGCGGCGGATCCAGGCCGCGCGCACCGCGCCGTGGCGGTTCGTGGCGGCGGCGATGCAGCCGCTGGCCACGCCCTGGCAGGTGGCGCGCCGCTATCGTCACCTCGCCGCCGCGCCGGCGAGCGGATCGCCGACGGCCTCGGCGCGCGCGTCGACCGCCCCGCCGCCGCCCTGATCGGCCGCCCCGGCGCGCGGATCGGCCGCGCCGCCGCGATCGACCGGCGCCGCGGGCGCGTAACGTACCCCTCGCCGGCCGCGACCCGTTAACCACTGCGGCACGGAGTGCGCGGACCGCCGCGCGCGGACCGTCCGAAACCCATCCGATCGACGCGCAGGCTGGCGCCCACGCGTCCCGACCCGAGAACGATGCACCGACCCATCCTCGCCGACGGCCCCGAGCTGGGGTCGACGCTGTCCGCCCTCGCGCCCGCGCGCCGTCGCGACGTCGAGCTCGCCCGCGCCGTGGCCGCGGCGGCCGGCGATCTGCTGCTGCGCCACGCCGTCGACCTCGCGGCGCGCGACGGCCAGCGGACGCTGGCGGCCCGCCGCAAGACGGACGGCAGCCTGGTGACCGCGGCCGATCTGGCCGCCGATCGCCTGATCGCCGCGCAGCTCCGCGCCGCCCGCCCCGGCGACGCGATCCTGTCCGAGGAGTCGACGACCCGCTTCGGCGGCGGCCGCACCTGGGTCGTCGACCCGCTGGACGGCACGACGAACTTCGCCGCCGGCCTCGGGGTCTGGGGCGTCACGATGGCGCTGTTGGAGGATGGCGTGCCGGTCGTCGGCGTCAGCGCCTTCCCGCGCCTGGGCCTCGACTTCACCGCCGTCGCCGGCGGCGGCGCGTTCGCCGGCACGGCGCGCCTCGGCCGCGCGGCGCGGTCGGGCGCCGACGGCCCGGCCGAGCTCGGCGCCGACGACCTCGTCGCCCAGTGCAGCCGGACGGCGGCCGGTCCGGTCCTGGACCTGGCCGGCACCCGCCGCTCGCTCGGCAGCACGGCCTACCACCTGGCGATGGTGGCGTCCGGCACCTGCCGCGCCAGCATCACCGCCGCGGCCGGGATCTGGGACGTCGCCGCCGGCTGGCTGCTGGTCCTCGAGGCCGGCGGCGCCGTCAGCGACCGCGACGGCGGCACCCCGTGGCCCCTGGCCGTGGGCGAGTGGTCGGAGCGGCGCGTCGAGACGCTGGCGGCCGCCGACCCGGCCGGCCACGCCGCCCTACGGCGTGCGCTCGGCGGCGGGAGCGCGCGGCCGTTCGACGATCCCGACGGGGTGCGGACCGCGGCCTGACCGTTCGCGGACCGCCCGGGCCGGCCGGCAACCGGGCTGCGGCGGCCGTGCTACCATGGCCGGGTGGACCGCCAGACGCCCGCCCCCCGTTACGCCCGCGCCCTGCTGGCCTTGGCGCTCGCCGCCGTCCCGGCCGCCTGCGCGCGACCGCCCGTCGCCACCCCGCCGGCCGTGCCGGCGACGGCCGATCCGGCGGCGAGCGACGCGTCGCCCGCGGCCGCGCTGCCGCACCCGACCACGGCGCAGGCCCACGCGGCCGTCGACGACGACGCCGCGCGCCGGGCGCCGTCGCCCGGCCTCCACTTCCCGGTCGTCCTCCAGTTCGTCGGGCCGGCGTCGGACCCGGGTGCACACGCCGCGACGCCCGACGGGGCCTCGCCGTCGACGGCCGGCGCGGCCGTCGGTGCCGCGCCGGGCGCGCCGCCCGCCGCGCCGTGCGCCGGCATCCTCGGGCGCGACGGGGCGCGCCTCGTGCTCGACGGCCGCCCGGTGACGCTGTTCGGCGTCAACGCCACGATGCTCCTCGACCCCGAGGTCGAGGAGGACCAGGTCGACGGGCTCGTGGCGGCGCTGGCGGAGCGCGAGGTGAACACGGCGCGCGTCTGGTTCTTCCACGACCACGACCCCGACCGCTTCGCGCGCCTGCTCGACGCCGGCGGGCGTCACGGCGTGCGCTTCGTGGTGACGCTCGCCGACAACGTCTTCAAGGGCCGCGACTGGTTCGGCAGCCGCGATGACGAGCGCCGCTACCGCCCCCATCTGGCGGCGACGGTGGCGCGGTTCAAGGATCGGCCCGAGGTCGCGATGTGGGAGCTGATCAACGAGCCGAACTGCGGCCAGCGGCACGACCAGGAGTGCCTCGACACGATCAAGGGCTGGCTGCGCTCGCGCGCCGCCGAGGTCAAGGCCCTCGACGCCTGCCACCTCGTCTCGACCGGCACGATCGGCGCCGGCAACTACGACGAGGAGCTCACGATGTACCGCCGCGTCCACCGCGAGCCGCCGATCGACGTCCTCTCGGCCCACCGCCGCTCGACCGACACCAGCGACAAGGAACGGGCCGTGTCCGACGAGCTCGACAAGCCGCTGCTCTACGGCGAGATCTACGACGCCGCCTACAGCGACGGCTGCGACCCGCTGAGCGACGACGCCGTCGCCCGCCGCGCCGAGCGCATCGCCGACGACCTGCGCGACACCGTGGCCGAGGGTGCGGCGGGCTACCTGCTGTGGGACTTCGCCCCGGGCAAACTGCGCCGCACGGGCGACAACACCCGCGACTACTGCAACAAGTTCGGCTTCGGCCTCGACGACCCGCTCTGGACGCGGCTCGCCGGCGATCCGGCGCTGCCGCCGCCAGCGCCGTGGTCGCCGGCCGCGCCGTGAGCCCGGCGGACCCCCGACCGACGCCCGCGCCGCCTGCCCCGCCGGCGGACCTCGCGTCGCCCGCCGCGCCGGCCGCGCGGGACCCACGGCCGCCCCGCGCCGGTCGCTGGGCCGTCGGGGCCGCCGCTGCCGTCGTCGCCGTCGCCTGCCTGACGACGGTCCAGGCCCGCTACAACGCCAGCCCGCACGTCTACACCACCGACGTCGGCGAGATCCAGAACGCCCTGCCGCGCTGGGGCACGCTCCACTTCACCGGCTACCCCCTCTACAGCGCCGTCGGGTCGGCGTTCGTCGCGGTGCTGCGGCTCGTCGGCGTCGAGCCGGCGCTCGGGTCGTCGCTGTTCTCGCTCCTCTGGGCCGCCCTCGGCGCGGCCGCGGTGGCCGCCCTGGCGATCGCCCTCGGCGCGGGGCTCGCCGCGGCCGTCGTGGGCGCCGCCGCCTACGGCCTGTCGACATCGGCCTGGGTCAACGGTTCGGTCGCCGAGGTCCACAGCATGACGATGCTGTTCACCGCCCTCTGCCTCTGGCTGGCCGTGCGCTACGACCGCACCGGCGACCGCGCCGACCTCGTCTGGCTGGCGCTGGCGTTCGTCCACGGCGTGCTGCACATGCGCGCCGTGCTGTTCTTGGCGCCGGCGCTGGCCGTCCTCGTCGCCCCGCGCGCCCGCACCGTGGCGCGCGCCTGGCGGCCGCTGGCCGCCGTCGCCGTCCTGTCGCCGCTCGTCTACCTGTACATGCCGCTGCGCGAGTGGATGGGCGCCCGCTGGACGTTCGGCCAGACCCGCACCTGGCGCGGCTTTTGGGCGATGGTGCTCGACACCAAGGCCGACCGCATCCTCCACCCGCCCGCCGACGCCGCCGAGTGGTGGCAGCGCGCCCGCACCGTCGCCGGGCTGCTGCACGACGACCTGGCATGGCCGCTGCTGGCCCTCGGCCTGGTCGGGGTGTGGACGGCGGCCGCGCGGGCGCGGGGCGGCGGGTCATCGCCATCCGCGCCGGTGTCGGCGCCTGACACGACGGTCGACCTCGGCGCCCCGTCGCGCGGCTGGCGCACGGCGCTGGCCTTGACGCTGGCCTGGCTGCCGTACGCCGCGCTGTGCCTCGTGATCTGGGAGGGGCGGGTGTCGGACGCCCTGCTGGCCGTGAAGCTGCCGGTGATCCTGGTCGCGGGCGTCGGCCTGGCGCTGGGCCAGACGTGGCTCGGGGCGCGCGCCGGCGCCGCGGCCGGGCGCGCCGCGCTGGCCGCCGGCGCGGTCGCCGTCGCGCTCGTCGCCGCCCGCAGCTACCGGACGATCCGGCCCATCGTCGACGACGCCTCGCTGGCGCCGCTCGTCGCCGACGCCGACCGCCTCTCGATCGCGGCGCCGGCGCCGGGCGGCGCGCGCCAGGCGCCGGTCACGCTGGCGGCGCTCTGGGGCCACAGCTTCTGGGCGCTGGCCTACGCCCAGGCCTACCTGGGCCGCGTCGACGGCGTCACGCTCGTCGACCACAACGCCGACGTCGGCGCCATCGCCCGGCGCGAGATGCTGCTGACGCCCGCCGATACCGTGACGGTGCTCGATGCCGGCTGGTGGCGCGACCGGCTCGGCCGCGTCCACCCCGAGGCGATCGCCCCCGGCATCGTCTGGCTGCGGCACGACGCGCGGCGCGCCGACGACGGCGCGATCGCCGGCCTCGAAGCCGGCCTCGGCTGGAGCCGCCGCCTGGCCGACCCGGCGGCGGGCACCTTCCCGAACGGCTGGCCGGCCGCCGACGGCGCCGCCTTCGCCGTCACGCCCGACCTGGCCATCGCCGCCGCCGACGTGCGCTGCCCGGCCGACGATCCGGCCACGCTCGTCGTCACCCTCGACTGGCGCGCAACGCGGCCGCCCGAGCGCGACGAGGCCGTCGCCGTCCACGTCGTCGCCGGCCCCGACGACCGCGTCGTCGCCCAGGCCGACCGCGCCGTGCCGGTCGACGGCTGGCGGCCGATGTCGGGCTGGGACCCCGGCGAGCGGATCCGCGACCAGATCGCCGTCCGCGCCGCCGACGCCGACCGCGCCGCGGTGCGGGTCACGGCCTACCACGCCGACGGCGCGGGCGGCTTCGTGAACGGCGCCTGGCTGCGGCTGGCGGTGCCGGCGGCGTGCCGGGGCGGTCCGTGGAGGACCCCACGGCGTCGCACGCCCGTTGGATCTCGACCGAGCCCAGCGACCTCGTCGCGCCGGGCTTGCCGCGACGCTGAGCCGATCAGGCGCCGCGCGGCACGATCAGCGACGGGTCGTCGTGGCCGACGGTGTTGACGGCCCGGCCGACGGCCACGAACGTCAGCGCGTCGTCCGGCAGCGATCGCAGCAGCGGCTCTACCAGGGCCGGGTCGGTGGCCGCGGGATCGAGCCAGAGGTCGTAGTCGGCGGGGTCGAGGATCACCGGCATACGGTCGTGCAGCGGGCGCAGCGCCGCGTTGGCGTCGGTGGTCAGGATCGTGAACGTCTCGAGCGGTTCGGCCCCCCGGCTCCAGCGCTCCCACAGGCCGGCGAACGCGAACGGCGCGTGGTCGGGGCGGGTGATGTGGTACGGCTGCTTGGCGCCGCCCTCGGCGCGCCACTCGTAGAAGCCGTCGGCCGGCACCAGGCAGCGGCGCCGGCGGAGCGCGGCGCGAAAGCTCGGCTTGTCGGCGGCGGTCTCGGCGCGGGCGTTGATGAGCCGGCCGGCGCCGGCGGCGTCTTTGGCCCACGCCGGCACCAGGCCCCAGCGCAGGAAGGCGAGCGCCGGCGCCTCGGCCGCCGGCGACCACCGGACCACCGGCGCGGCCTGGGTCGGGGCGATGTTGAACCGCGGCGCCAGGTCGGGCACGGCCTCGAGGCCGAAGTGCTCGGCGATCGTCTCGGCCGGCACCGACAACGTGTAGCGACCGCACACGGCGCACCTCCGTCGGGTCGTCGCCCGCGCCGGACCCGGCGGACGATTGCCGGGCCGTGGTGCACACGCCCCCGCGCCCATTGTAGTGCGGCCCGCCGGACCGATCGCGCCCACGCAAACGGGCGGCCCCGCGGGGCCGCCCGTGTCCAAACCGATCAACCGTCCCAATCGACCCGGCGGCCGAGGCCGCCGGCGGTCCACCGCCTAGCGGTAGCGCGCCGCGTGGTAGCGGATCAGGCGGATCGACTGCCCGTACGCCGCCTTGCCGGTCTCGAAGTCCGCCGCGGCGCTCGTCGGCACCTCGCCGCCCGCCTGGCAGCGCAGCGTCATGGCGGCCAGGCCATCGTACTGGGCACGCAGGCCCTGGGCCGCGCCGTCGTGGTTCTTGGCCACGGCGTCGGGCGCCAGCGCGCCGGTGCCCTCGAGGTCGTTCACCATGCCGTGGCCGCGGTGCAGGAGGTCGACGAAGTCGGCCGAGCAGAACACCTCGGGCTTGGTCTCGGCGGCCGAGAGGACCGTCGCCACGTCGACGTTCCAGGCATCGACGGCGGCGGTGAGGCCGTCCATCGCCTTGAAGTAGGTCCGGATGCGCTGCATCCCGCTCTCGGCGTGCGCCGGCGACGGGGCAGCGGTGACGAACGCGGCGCCGGCCAGCGCGACGGCGGCCAGGGCGGTGCGGAACGTGCGGGTCATGGCGATCGGCGACATCTGGTGATCCTCCGTTGTCACGCAACTCAGCGCGTGTGTCTCAACGGGGATCAGTCTACGGGCCGCGGTCGGAGCGTGCTTGACGCCCGCCTGCCCCGGCGCGGGCGGGCGCCGGGCCAGCCGCTGGCCGGACGCTGACCGCGGGCTGACGGCCGGCGCGGACGCCGGCTAGGGCGCTACGGCGAGCACTCGTACGGCCCGAACTGGTACCAGCAGTACTTGTCCTTGAGGTCGCGGCCATCGGTCAGCAGCAGCACGGAGTCGCTGTTCTGGTCGAAGATGTAGCTGTCCTCGCAGATCATCGAGCGGCCGAGGTACGGCTCGACCTTGGACTGCTCGTCGGCCTCGGAGCCGGCCAGGATGTAGTAGTGCTCGCCGCCGGGGATCGTGTGGTTGGGATCCGCGAACCGGCAGTCCACCGGCGGCACCTTCACCGTTCCGGTGACGAGCCAGCGGTACGTCTCCTGGGCCCCGTCGCCCTGGTTGAACAGGTCGACGATCTGGACCGCCATCCCGCCCGGCAGCCGCTTGTAGATCACCTTGTCGATGATGAGGTCGGGTTCGGGCTGCGGCGTGCGGGTGGCGGTGGGGGTCGGCAGCGGCGTGTCGGTCGGCCGCGGCGTCCAGGTCGGCTCGGGCGTCTCGGTCGGCTCGGGGGTGTCGGTGGCGGTGTTGGTCGGCGTCGGCGCCGTCGGGATGACCGTCGGGTTGGCGGGGCGGACCTGGGCGGCGCGCAGCACGAAGGGCAGCCGGGCGACCTTGCCGTCCGGGCGCGGCGTCGGTGTCTTCGTGCGCGTCGGGATCCGGATCGGCGTCTTCGTCGGGGTGACGACGATCGGGGTGTCGGTCGGCGTCGGCACCGGCGTCGCCGGCGACGGGCACGGCGGCGGGTTGGCCGCGAACAGGGCGTCGAGGTGGATGTTGTCGAGGAACACGCCGTAGCCGTCGGCCGTGGCCGGGTTGTTGATGTACTCGAACGTGATGAGCAACTCGGGGATCGAGGCCGCCTCGGGGAACGGCAGCGTCATGCCGCGCACCCACTCGCCGCCGGTGTCGTGCTGCAGCTCGGCCTCGAACACCTTGGCCAGCGGCACGCGCCCGGTCGCCAGATCGCGCTTCGAGAAGTCGCCGACGCCGATGAAGAAGCGGGCGTTCGTCGGCAGCTTGGCCTTGTAGTCGAACACGATGCGGATGCCGCCGACGACGTTCGTCGCCTCGAACGAGTTGAACTGGAGCGCGGTGTGGATCCCGCAGTCGGCGCCCGGCCGGCGGCAGCCGACGCCGCCGACGCCGGGGTACTGCTTGCTGGCCGCGCTGAGCGTCCGTCCCAGGCTGCCGCCGCCGACCGACCAGGCGGCGTACTCGCCGGCCACGTCGAACGAATTGCCGACGGTCGACTCGCCTTGGGCGCGGCCCCACTGGATCTCGTCGGTCAGGCCGGGCGCGGTGGCCAGGGCGTCGAAGGTGCCCCACTTGGCGCTCGAGCAGCCTGGGAAGCCGGGGCACTCCCAGTTGGCCGACTCGAATCGCGCCACGCTGGGCACCAGGCACTCGCCCGCCCGTTGCGGCGCGTTGACCCGCAGCGGCTCGCGCGCCGCGAGGCCGGGGTCGACGTCGACCCAGACCGTCTCGGCCGGGGCGCCGGCAGCCCGCCGGCTCACCTGCGCCCGGGCCGCCGACCCGCCGCCGTCGCCCGCGGCGACGAGGACCGTGGCGGCGACGAGACCCAGCAGCCCCCATGCGCGACCCGTGCTCCAGCGATGCATTCCCGGTTTCCCCCTCCATGCCCAGCCCGTCGTCGGCGCCCGACGCCACGGCCACGTTGTTCTGCGCCGTGGCCCGCCACCGTCTGGGACGCCCATCGACCGCCGCGCAAGTCTAGCCCACCGCTTAAGACCGTGTCAACGACCCTGGCGGCGACGTCTAGCTATCATGTCGCCTGCCCGGCGGTTCGCGGCGCCCGCCGCGACCATCGTGCTCCCCCCCGTCCCGCGCCGGACCCACGCCATGCCCGCTCACCCTCCAGCGTCACGTTCGCCCCGCGCCGCGCGTACGTCCAATGCGCGCGCCCGGCGAGGTCGTGGCTAGCCCGGCCGTGGCGGGCCACGCGCGCGCCGAGGCGGAGCGCCTCTACCTCGGCCTGGTGCGCGACTACCAGTCGGCCATCCTCAACTACATCTGGCGGCGCGTGGGCGACGCCGAGTTGGCGGAGGACCTGGCGCAGGAGACGTTCGTGAAGGCATGGCGGGCCCTGGATCGCTTGGAGCTCGACGACGGCGGCGAGGCCCGCCGCCGCGCCTGGCTCTACACGATCGCCCACAACGCCATCGCCGACCACGCTCGGCGCCAGCGGCGGGTGCGCCTGCTCAGCCTCGACGCCATCCCGCACCTCGGCGCCGGCAACCCGGCCGCCGACGTCGCGCGGCGCGAGCCGCTGCAGCAGGCGCTGGCCCGTCTGACCGACGACCAGCGCGAGATCCTGCTCCTGTTCAGCCACGAGGGCCTGGCGGCCGAGGAGGTCGCCCAGATCCTGGGCATCACGCCCGCCGCGGCCCGCAAGCGCCGCCAACGGGCGCGCGAGGCCTTCGCCGCCGCCTGGAACGCGATCGGCGAGGGGCCGCCCGGCGGCGGAGACGCGGTGGACGCCGTCGGCGTGTCGTCGGAGTCCCGCCCATGACGCTGCGCTGCGACGACGCCCGCGCCGCCCTCGACGCGCGGCCGCACCTCGGGCCCGCGGAGCGCGCGGCGCTCGACGCCCACCTCGAGGCGTGCGCGGCGTGCCGATCCGCCGCGCGCCTCGAGGACCGCATCGCCGCCGCGTTCGCGCTCGCGCCGTCCTTGGCGCCGAGCCCGCGGCTGACCGCGGCCCTTGCCGCCGTCCCCAGCGCCGAGCGCGGTCGGCGCGCCTGGGCCGTCGCCCCGCTGGCCTGGGGCTCGCTGGCGGCCCTGGCCGTCCTCGGGCTGGCCGGCTGGCTGGCGCGCGCGCCGTCGCCGCGCGCCGACAGGCCCCCCGCGCCGCCCCCGGCGGCGGCGACGATCGCCGCGGCGGGCGACGCCGCCGCGTCACGCCGCGCCGCCGGCGTCGCGCCGGCGACCGCGACGCCGCCCGATCGGGCCGCCAACGCGACCTCGACGCCGACGGGCCCGCTGGCCGCGGTGGCGACGCTGATCCGGCCGCTCTTCGCGTCGCCGACCACCGCCGCGCTGGCGCTGGCCGGGCGCGGCGATGGCGGCCGCGGCGGTCCGCCGCCTGCCGGGGCGCCGACGGGGACGGCGGCCGACCTCGCGACGCTCGGCGGCGACCGCCGCCGACCCGGCGATCCGACGCCTACCGAGCCCGGCGAGAAGATCGGCGATCGGCCGCCCGGGGCCGCGACCTCCCAGCCACCCCCGACCGACCCGCCGCCGACACCCGACGCCGGCCGGAGCATGACGCCCGGCCCAGGCCCCACCGAGGATCCGTCGCTGCCGCCCGGCATCGCGCCGATCCAGACCGGCACCGCGCCGCCGACGGGCACGCCCGGCCAAGACCTGCCGCCGCCGATCGGCACGCCGTCGCGGCCCGATCCGCCACCGGCTCCGACGCAGGACCCCGGCGCGCCGCCGTCCCCGGCCACGCCGGCCGCCGCCACGCGGTCGCCGACGCCCTCGCCCAGCCCGACGGCGACCGCGACGCCGACGCCGACCGGCTCCGCGACCGCGACGCCGCGACCGACGCCGACGCCGTAGCCGCCTTCGGCAGCCGCCTCAGCCGCCGCGGCTGCCGAAGGCTGCCGACGGCACGTGTTGCCGTTGGCTAGCGGCAGGGCAGGCTCAGCGCGATGCGGCGGTAGATCTCGGCCAGCTGCTGCGGCGTCGGCGCGTGTAGGTAGCGCTCGGGCGCGCCGGCCAGGCCGATCAGGAAGCCGCCGTCGACGTCGGGGCCGAGGCCGATCGTGTAGACGAGGTTGCCGGCGTCGCGCAGCTGTTGGGCGATGGCCGCGGTGTCGGCTTCGGTCCCGCCTTGCGGCCGGCCGTCGGTCAGCAGGATGACGACCGGCAGGTTGTCGGGCCGCCGCCGCGGGCTCGACAGCTCGGCCAGCGCCGTCGCGAGGCCGCGGTCGATGCGGGTGCCGGGGGCGCTCGCCAGGCCGTCGATGCGGGCGACGAGCCGCGCCCCGTCGCCGGTGAGCGGCTGGACGAGCGCGGCGTTCGCGTTGAACGAGACGATCGCCGCCTGGTCGGCCGGCAGCGCCAGCACCCCGACGAACACCTTGGCCGCCGCCTTGGCGCCGGCCAGCAGCGTCGCGCCCGTCGCGTCGAGCTCCTGCATGCTCGACGAGGTGTCGATGGCCAGGACGACGTCGGTGCGCTGCTGCGGGCACTGCGTCCGGAACAGGACCGGCAGGAAGGCGCGGTGGTCGCCCAGCACCTCGACCGTCGGCACCGGGAACACGACCCGGCCGCCGTAGCCCATGCCGTCGGTGTAGGCGCCGGTGGCGCGGACGTTCGTCGGGCGCACGCCCCAGCGCTGCGGCCGGACTTGGTAGCGCAGCGTGAAGCCGCTGGCCGGCACGGCGGCCAACGACCACCGCAACTCGGCGCCGTTCACGGCGGCCGGCGGCACGGCCGAGCCCGCCTCGTAGCGCATGTCGGCCGGCAGCTCGTCGACGACCTCGATGCGCTCGAGCAGGACGCTCGTTGAGAGCCGGCGCGCGATGAGGGTGTAGATGCGGCTCAGCTCGGCCTGCGACGGGACCGTGAAGCTGCGGTCGCCGGCGCCGGCCAGCTCGGCCAGGAGCGCGGCGTCGACGTCGCCGCCGAGGCCGATCGTGTAGAGGGCGATGCCGGCGTCGCGCGCCGCAGCGGCGGCGGTGCGGGCCGCATTGGCCTCGACGGTGCTGTTCGGCTTGCCGTCCGTCATCAGCACCACGACGTCGGGAGCGCCGGAGCGGCCGCGGGGGCCGGCCAGCTCGGTCTGGGCCTCGCGGATCGCGGCGGCGATGTCGGTGTTGCCGCCGGGGCGGATGCCGGCGATGGCTTGGACCAGGCTCGACCGCCGGTTCGTCAGCCCCTGCGCCACCCGGGCCGCGTCGCTGAAGGCCACCACCGCGGTCCGGACGCGGCCGAAGTCGAGCTCGGCGGTGAAGTCGATCGCCGCCTGCTGCGCCGCCGAGAGCTTGGGACCCTCCATCGAACCGGAACGGTCGATGACCATGACGAGGTCGAGGTCGACGCTCTGCGACGGGCAGCCGCCCGAGAGCCCGAGCTCGACGGTGACGAGGGCGTCGACGCGCACCGTCGCCGGCCCGGCGACCTTGGTGGCGCGCAGCACGCAGCGGTCGTCGGGCGCCGGCGGCTCGGGCGGGGTGGCGGTCGGGTCGTGCGCCCAGACGTCGATCCGCGCGCGGTCGCCGTTGATCACCAGGACGCGGCCGGTGGGGTCGACGGCCAGGTCGACGGCGGCGCCGTCGGCCGAGGCGTCGAACGCGGCCACCGCGGCGCCGGTGTTGTCGTAGGCCCAGATCCAGCCATCGGCGGTGAGGGCGAACCAGCGCTGGCCGTCCGGCGCGCCGGCGACCCGCATCAGGCGCGTCGGCACCGGCCAGCGCGCGGCCTCGACGCCGTCGGCGCCGATGACCCGCAGCGCCGCCGCCGTGCGGTCGGCCACCACCACCCGACCGCCGCCCGTGGCCACGTCGACGATCAGGCCGCTGAGCGGCGTCGTGGTGGCCGCGCCGGTGGCGTCGATCCGCGCCAGCAGGCTGCCGCCGGCGTCGACCGCCACGAGGCCGTCGGTGGCGGCGGCGGCCAGCAGCCAGGCGCCCTGGCCGGGCGGTGTCCAGGCCCAGGCTTGGCTGCCGTCGGGGCGGAGGCGGCGAAGGTCGCCGCCGGTGGCCACGTAGACGTCGCCGCTGGCGGCGTCGCCGGCGACGTCGGTCGGGCCGGGGACGCGGATGTGGCCGACCGGGACGCCGTCGGCGCGCCAGACCTGGGCGCGCGGCCAGTTGTCGAGCACGTAGACCGTGCCGTCGCCGGCGGCGGCGATGCGGCGCGGGCCGTCGAGGGCGCCCACCGGCACCGCCACGTCGCCCCACAGCGCCGGCGTGGCGACGCCGAGGTCGCCGCGGTCGGCGAAGTGGTGGACGCCGCTGACGGCCGCGCGACCGTCCTGGATCGTCACCGAGAGGCCCGCGCCCGGTCCGACCGCCAACCCGAAGCCGCCATAGATGTAGGGGCCCTCGTTGCGGACGTCGAACGTCCCGTCGGGCCGCGCCGTGGCGACGAACAGCCGCCGCAGCGTCGCGAAGTAGAACCGGCCGTCCTCGGCGGCGACGTCGACCGGGCCGTCGTACTCGATGTTCGACGAGTTGCGGTTCACGACGCCGACCTGGGCGCCGGACGGGTCGCAGAGAACGATCCGGGTGGCCGTCGTGTCGGCGATGTAGAGCAGGCCGCCCTCGAAGTCGAGGCCGCGCGGGCTGGCGAGGTTGAGGGCGACGTCGCCGGCCGGTCCCCAGCTGGCCAGCGGCGCGCCGGACAGGTCGTGGACCCGAATCCGGCGGCCGGCGGTGTCGCTCAGGAACACCTTGCCGTCGCCGACCGCCACGCCGTGCAGCGGGCCGAGGCCGGTCCAGCTGGCCAACGGCGCGCCGCTGGCGGCGTCGAAGACCTGGACGCGGCCGTTGCCGCTGTCGGTGACGTAGAGCCGCCCGCCGTCGACGGCGACGTCGCTCGGCGACGCCAGCTCGCCCGGTCCCGTGCCCGGCCGCCCGATCAGACGCAGCCCGGCGCCACTGGCGTCGAGGACATGGACGGTGCCGGCGCCGGCGTCGGCCACGAAGACCGAGCCATCGGCGGCGACGTCGATGCCGGCGGCGGCCAGGAAGCGGCCCGGCGTCGCCGGCGCCGGGCTCGACGGCCAGCTGGCGATCCGGGTGTAGGCCTCGGGCAGCGCGGCGCTCGGCGCCGGCCGCGCCTGCGCCGGCGCGTCCATCAGCGTCGGGATCGCCACGATCGCGGCCAGCAACGCGCGGCCGACCCGGCGGGCGGGCAATCGCATCCTCACAGTCGTTCCCCCTTCGCCCCGTGCGCCGGCGCGCGGCGGGCGCGGGCGCATCACCGGGCGGCGCCGATCGCGATGTCGCCCATCGCGTCGCGCATGGCCCGGGCGTCCCAAAGCGTAACACGCCCGGCAGGCGCAGGGGTAGCGACAGAGGCGGACGCGCCGAGCGGCGCGGCGTAGCCGGTGAGCTCGACGTAGCCCCGGCCCCGGATCGGCCGGCCGCCGGCCGTCCCGGCGGCGGTCACGGCGCCCTCCCAGTAGCGGAAGCCGGTGCTCAGCTCCTGGTCGTCCGCCAGCGGCGTCACGACGAGGTCGATGCCCGCCGACGGCGCCGTCAGCCGCCAGCCGGACGGGTAGCGGGCGCCGGTGCGCGGGCTGCGCCAGGCGCCGCGCGGCGCGATCGTGAAGTCGTCCGCCGCCAGCGTCACCACGCCCCCGGTGCGGTCGACGAGGCTTCCGCTCGACTCCGGGGCGGGTCGGCCGGCGGCGTCTCGGATCTGGAACGCCATGAGGTCGGTGCCGTCGTCGAGCTGGAGGCTGAACCAGTCCCAGCCGGTGCGGTCGGCGGCCAGCGCGCTCGTCGACCACTCGTGGTCCATCCAGGCGCCGCCCTCGACCGGCCAGCTGCCGGCGGCCGTCGTGATGACGCCGGTCGCCGCCAGCCGGGTGTAGGAGTAGTAGAACGAGGCGTTGCCGTCGCCCGGCCCCTTGCGGCTCAGGCCGTCGCGGCCGTGGCGGGCCGGCGCCTTGACCGGCCGCAGCGTGACGTCGATCGCCACCGGACCGTCGGCCGCCCGCAGCCGCACGCCGCCGGTCCCGGCGTGGCCGCCCGCGCCATCGCCGGCCGCCGCCGACCACGGGCCGACCCAGACGCGGTACGGCGCCGCCGCGGCCCCGGCCAGCCCGAGCGCGCCGCGGGCGAGGCGCTCGGCGGAGTGGAAGCGCCCGGCGGCCACGTCGGTGACGGTGAAGTGCGCCAGGTAGGCCTGGTCGGTGGTCCATGCCGACGCGACGGTCGCGGTTGCCGTCGACGACTCGGCGGGCACGCCCGACGCCGCGCCATCGGGCGGCGGCGCGAGCGTCGAGCGGAAGAACGTCAGCTGGAAGCCGAAGCGCCGCCGCCCGCCCGCGTCGGCTTCGGCGAGCCAGGGCGGCTGGGGTGCGTCCGCGCCCGCTTCGGCGCCGTCCGACGGGCGTGCGGCCGGGCCGCGGCGGCCGTCCGCGCCGCGCCCGCTGGCATCCTCGGCCCGGGCGAACAGATGGCCGGTGTAGTACCACCACTCGGTGCGATAGGCGGGGTGCGGACCCTCGTCGGCCGGCAGGGTGATCGGCGTCGGGCCCAGGGCGCGCGCGTAGCCTTCGGCCGGGCCCGACATCAGGCCGACGATGTCGGCGCTGACGGGCGGCGGCGCGGCCGGCCGGCAGGCGCCGGCCAGGGCGGCGAGGGCGGCGACGGCGAACGTCCGGACGCGGGCGGCCGGTGGCGGCGCCGGGCGGCGGGGCATGGCGCTCACTCCTCGCGCAGCGCGGCGGCGATCGGCTGGCGGACGAGCCGCCACGTCGGCGCCAGCCCGGCCAGCAGCGCGGCGGCGATGGCCAGCGCCAGGGCGCGGGCGAAGATCGCGGGGTCGAGGTGGGTCTGGATCGTCCAGCCGAACGAGCGGCGGTTGATCACCAGGACCAGGATCGTCGCCAGCGTGAGCCCGGCGGGCCAGCTCAGCAGCCCGGCCACGAGCCCCAGCAGCCCGGTCTGGGCCAGCGCCAGCCCGCCGACCTGGCCGACGGTCATGCCGGTGGCGCGCAGCGTGGCGTTCTCGCGGGCGCGCTCGAGCTGGACGGCCGAGAGCGCCGCCAGGACGCCGATGAACGCGACGACGACGGCCAGGAGCTGCAGCGCGGTGGTGATGGCGAAGGCGCGGTCGAAGACGGCCATGACCTCGCGGCGGAGCCCGCGGTTGGACTGGATCGTCAGCCGGGCGCCGTCGAGGCGGCCGAAGCGCGCCTGGAGGTCGGCGGCGACGGCATCGGCGTCGACGCCGGGGGTCAGCGTCAGGGCCAGCGAGGTGAGGCGGTCGTCGTCCCAGCTGGCTCGGTAGATGCGGTCGCGCATGAGCGCCAGGCCGCGGTCGGCGCCGTAGTCGTAGAAGACGCCGGCGACGCGGAACGGGCGCGGCCCGCGGTCGCCGCGGAGCGTGACGACGTCGCCGACCGCCAGGTCGAGGCGGCGGGACAGCGGCTCCGAGATTACCAGCTGGCCGTCGTCGAGCGCCGCCGGCATCGCCGCCGCGCCACCGTCGCTGGCCAGGTAGCGGCGGCCGGCGCCGGCGATGTCGCGGTCGATCGCCAGGACGTCGATCGGGCCGAGCTCGGGCGAGCGCAGCGTCACGGCGTGGGCGGTGGCCAGCTCGGCGACGTCCGGCAGGCTGCGGAAGGCGTCGGCGGCGGCGGGGTCGAGCGTCCGCCCGGCCCGCGCGCTGCCGGCGGCGGCAGGCGAGACGAAGATGTCGGCGGCGAGCGTCTGCTGCAGCCAGTCCTCGACCGTCCGCCGGAAGCTCCCGACCATGATGCCGACGCCGATGCTGACCGAAAGCGCCACCGCCAGCGCCCCGACCGCCACGCCGGTGCGCGACAGCGAGCGCACCACGGCCCGCGGCGCCAGGCGCCCCGGCAGGCCGAACAGGCGGCCGAGCGCCGGCCGCAGGGCGGCCATCACCAGCACGGTGGCGGCCGGGGCGAGGAGGGCGAAGGCGAACACGACCAGGCCCAGCGCCAGGAAGCCGAGGGCGACGCTGCGGCTCGGCCACGCCAGCAGCCCGGCGCCGGCCAGCGCGCTGGCCGCGGCCAGCGCCGCGCCGCGGCGGACGCCGCGCTGGGCGCCCTCCTCGACCGTCGAGCGGCGCAGCGCCGTCACCGGCGGGACGCGGGCCGCCTCGATGGCCGGCAGCGCCGCCGCCACGACCGCCGCCGCCAGCCCGGCCAGGGCGCCGCGCGCCAGCGACGCCGGCCGGAGGTCGACCCGGGTCACCTCGACGACGAAGTAGAGGTCGTTGATCGTCCGGCTGACGAGGGCGATCGCGCCGCGGCCCAGGACGAGCCCGAAGCCGACGCCCAGCGCAGCGCCGACGGCGCCCAGCACGGCCGCCTCGGCGGTGACGAGGCCGACGATCTGGCCGCGCGTCGCGCCCAGGGCGCGCAGCGTCGCCAGCGTGGCGCGGCGCTGGACGACGCCGAAGCGGACCGTGTTGAAGATCAGGAACATGCCCACCAGCAGCGCCAGCAGGCTCAGCGCGGTGAGGTTGAGCCGAAACGCCTCGGTCATCGACGCCACCGACTCGACGGCGGCGCTGGCCGGTTCGACCGCGGCCGACGGCGGCAGGGCGGCGGTCAGCGCCGCCAGGGCGGCGGCGCGGTCCGCCGGCGCCTCGGGCAGCCGGACGTCGATGCGGTCGAGGCGGCCGGTCCGGCCCAGCAGCGCTTGCGCCGCGCCGATGTCGGCGACGACAAGGCCGTCGAGCGCCCGGCGGCCGAGGTCGTCGGGGCTGTCGAGCAGCGCGACGACGGTGGCGGTGACGGGCCGGCCGTCCGGGACGAGGGCGAGCGGCGCGCCCAGCGCCACGCCGGCAGCCGCGGCCAACCCGCGGCCGAGGATGACGCCGTCGGCGCGGGCCAGCAACGCGCCGGGGCCGGCGTCGGGGCCGCCGGCGCGGGTCGTGCCGCCGGCCGCGCTGCCGAGCAGGTCGCGGAACGGGGCGTCGGACAGCGGGTCGATCCCCAGCAGCGTCAGCGAGCGACCCCCGAGCGCCGGCACGTCGACGAGGGCCTCGACGACCGGCGCCAGCGACACCGCGCCGAGGCGCGCGTCGGTGGCCAGGTGCGCGAAGAGCCGCTCGTCAAGGCCGGCGGGGCCGCCGATGACGCGGTGGGTGGCGCGGCCGGTGACGGCGGCCGAGGAGCGCCGGAAGGCGGCCAAGGCGCTGGCGTTGGCCAGGTCGACGGCCACGACGACGGCGACCCCGAGGGCGATCCCGGCGACGAGCAGCGCGCTCTGGGCCCGCCGCCGGCGCAGCTGGGCGATGGCCAGCCGCAGCAGCGGCCTCACCACGCGGCGGCGGTCAGCGCGGCGCGGTCGACGGGCACCAGGCCGGTCCCCTCGACCCGGAGCACGACATCGGCGATGGCGGCGACGGCGCGGCTGTGGGTGGCCATGACGAGCGTGCGCTGCCGCTCGGCCACCAGCCGGCGCAGCAAGTCGAGGACGCGGGTGCCGGTCTCGAGGTCGAGGTTGCCGGTCGGCTCGTCGGCGAGCACGAGCGGCGGGTCGGCGGCCAGGGCGCGCGCGATCGCGACGCGCTGCTGCTCGCCGCCGCTCAGCCGGTCGGGGGCGCTGTCGGCGCGGTCGAGCAGGCCGACGGCATCGAGCAGCGCGTCGGCCGCGCGGCGGGCTTCTCCGGCGCGTCCGGCCAGCTCGAGCGGCAGCGCGACGTTCTCGCGCACCGTCAGCGTCGGGATCAGGTTGAAGAACTGGTAGACGAAGCCGATGTGGTCGCGACGGAAGCGGGTCCGATCGCGCTCCGAGAGGTCGGTGATCGTCACGCCGGCGACGGTGATCCGGCCGCGCGTCGGCGCGTCGAGGCCGGCGATCAGGTTGAGGAGGGTGCTCTTGCCCGAGCCGCTGCGCCCCAACAGGACGCTGAACCGGCCGGCGGGCAGCACGAGGTCGACGTCCTCGAGCACGGCATGCGGGCGCTCGCCCTCGCGAAAGACCTTGGCGACGCCCTCGAGCACGACCGCCGGCGCCGGCCGGGCGTCGTCCGGGGCGTCGGGTGGCGCGACGGCGGCGGGGGCGGGGGCGGACACGCGGCAACGATAGCACAGCGCTCCGGGCCCCTCGGGCCATCGCTGCTACAATGGGCCGCTCGCCGCCCCCTGCCGCCGCGCCCCACGACGCCCGTGCCGGCCGCGGCCTCCGGCCCGCCGCTCCCCGAGGGCGGCCGGCCGACCGACGAGGAGGAAGCGCGCATGCGCCGCCCGTTCGCCCGCAACCCCGTCCCGGCCTCGGCCGCGCTGCTGGCCGCCGCCTTCGTCGCCCTGGCGGCGGCCGGACTGGCCACGACGCCGACGGCCGCCCGCCGGCTCGCGGCGCCGAGCCCGTGCACCCTCACGCCGACGTTCGAGCACCCGGCCGCCGCGGTCGCCGGCGCCCAGGTCCCGCTGACGCTCACGCTCAAGGCCGGCTGCCCGGCCGGCGCCTACGGGCCGCTGCACATCGCGCTGCTCGTCCAGGCGTCGGAGACGTTCGCGCGCAACCCCGACTCCGGCGAGTACCTGCGCGGCGACGTCCAGGCGTCGATCCGCAACCTCGTGGCGCGCCTCGACCTGCCGAACAACCCCTGGATCAAGATCGGCCTGGTGCAGTACAACGACCGCGCCCAGCGGCTGTGCGACCTGACGAACGACGCCAAGGCGCTCGACGACTGCATCGACGACCTGGCCGCCAAGGGTGAGACGCGGCTCGACACGGCGGTGAAGGAGGCGGTCAACGTCCTCAAGCGCGGCCGGGTCGGCGCCGGCGCCGGCCTGCGCGAGTTCGTGATCCTCTACAGCGACGGCGTCAACGACTACAGCGATCCCCGCACGGCCATGCCGCCGGCCGTGGCCGCGGCGCTCGACCCGGCGCAGCAGCCGACGGCCGGCTGCGACTCGGTCATCAAGGAGCTCGACGAGGTCCGCGCCGACAACCCGGACGTGGTCTGGTCGACGGTCTGCGTGAAGTGCGAGCAATCGTGCTTGCGCCGGATCGCGACGTCGCAGCAGTTCATGGGCGACATCGCCAACCCCGACCGGCTCTACACCTACTACGACCAGCTGGCCAACGCGATGGGCGCCAGCCCGCTGGCGCAGCTCGCCATCACCGGCACGTTCGGCGCCGGCGTGACCGTCGACACCTCGACGGGCAGCCCGCCGCCGGCGGCGATCGACGCCGATCGCATCGCCTGGAAGCTGCTGCGCACCCGCGACAGCGAGCGCGTGCGGTGGTCGGTGCGCGCCGCCCAGCCGGGCCCGGCGGTGCCGCTGTGCAGCGCGCTGGTGGCGACGTTCGTCGACAACCGCGCCGGCACCGGCACGCTCGAGATCCCGTGCCCGCCGCTGGCGGTGACCGGCGGCGCCCGCCCGACCGACCCGCCGCCGACGGCCACGCCGACGCCCGAGGCCAGCGAGCCGCCGCCGTCGACGCCGACCGACGCCCCGACCGAACCGCCGACGGCGTCGCCGACCGAGCCGGCCGCGGGCGATGTCTTCCTGCCGGCGACGTTCAGGGGCCACGTACGACCGTAGGCGGCGGACGCTTCGGCGGCGATGCCGCCGTCGGCGACCTCGACGCCGCCGCGATCGCCCGCGCCCTCGACGCCGCGGATCGGGCCGGCCGGCCGGCCCGGCTCGGCGCCGCGCTGGCGCTGCACGCCGCCGTCGGCTCGACGATGGACGCGGCGACGGCGTGGGCGGCGGCCGGCGCGCCGGACGGCGCCGTTGTGCTGGCCGACGCGCAGGCGGCGGGCCGCGGCCGCCACGGCCGGCCGTGGCTGGCGCCGCCGGGCGCGGCGCTGCTGCTGTCGGTCGTGCTGCGCCACGCCGGGCCGGCGGAGCGGTTGGGGCAGCTGCCGATGGCGCTGGCGCTCGGCGCGCTCGAGGCCGTCGCGCGCCGCCTCGCGCCGGGGGCGCCGGCCGGCCTCAAGTGGCCCAACGATGTCGTCGTCGGCGACGACAAGCTGGCCGGGCTCTTGGCCGAGACCGTCTGGCCGGGCGCGGGCGACCCGATCGTCGTCGTCGGCCTCGGCCTCAACGTGGCGACGACCGCCGCCGCGCTGCCGCCGGGCGCCACCAGCCTCGCCCGCTCCGGCGCCACCGACCTCGACCGCTCGTCCCTGGCCGCCGACGTCCTCGCCGCCGCCGACCGCCAGCTGGCCGACCTCGACGCCGGCGCCGACCTCGTCCCGCGCTGGGCGGCTCGGCTGGCGACGCTCGGCCGCGCCGTGACGGTCCGCGACGCGGCCAGCGGCGTCGTGGTGGCCGCCGGCCGGGCGGTGAGCGTGGCGCCCGACGGCGCGCTCGTCGTGGCCGGTGCGGACGGCGCGACGGTCGCGGTGCGGGCGGGGGACGTGACGCTGGCGGCGGCGACGCGCTAGGCGAGCTGTGCCAAGAGTCCCTAACAAAACCGGCGCGACGACGTGCCTCGGCCCTGTAGAGATCCGTGGCCGTGTGGTTTTGTTAGGCCCTCTAAGGCCTCTGTCGGGGTGAGCGCGGCGACGCCGGGAGGGAGGCGCTGGCGCTGCGCGAGATCCAGCGTGATGAGCGTGGCGTCGAGCATCGCCGCCAATGCCACGTAGACGGCGTCACAGCCACGAAGGCCCTGCGCAGCGGCCAGGCTTGCGGCTCTCTCGGCTAGATCGACGTCGACGACCTCGAACGAGCGGCCAGGCCAGGAGTCAATCACGCGCATCAAGTCGGTGACCGCGTCCACATCGGCACCCCTTCGCACCAAGGCGGCAGTGACTTCCGGGATCACGATCGTCGGCATGTGCAGCCGAGCGCCGCAGGCGATCAACTCGGCCATGACGTCACGCGACGCGGTATGGTCGTCCTCGATCCGGCGCGCCGCAGCGACGAAGACACTCGCGTCGAGGACGACCGCCCCGAACATCAGAGTGATCGTCGCTGTTCGGCGACCCATTCCGCAGCCGAACCCTGTCCGCCGATCTCGTCGCCGATCGCATCGCCGAGCCGTGCGACCGCGGCGTCCCAGCGTGCCATGAACGCACGGCTCCGTTGCCGGGCGGCCCGCATCGCCTCTCGCGTGGGTAGCTCGTCGCCTTCATCGAGGGGCACGATGACCGCCACCGGGCGACCGCGGAACGTCACCACGTACTCGGCCCGTTCCTCGCGCACCGCGCGGATGACATCGGACGCCTCGCTCTTCAACCCCCTCACGCCGATTCGGCGCATGGCGTGCTCCAGCGGTCATGTGGCCACAGATGGGTCCACAGGATAGGTCGCTGCATCCGAGTCGACAAGCGCGCCCTCGAAGCTCACCCGCGCCCCCGCCCGCAGCTTGCGCATCAGCGCCGACACCGGCAGGTCGTCGATCGCCTCTTCCGGCAGCCAGCGCCAGTCGTCGTAGGGCGCGGGCAGCGGGTCGGGGGTGAACGGGGCGGCGACGCGGGCGCGGCGCGGCGTCACGGTCAGCGCCAGATGCGTGAAGACGTGCGTCAGGGCCGGGCCGGCCGGGGCGGCGGCCAGCGGCGCGCCGCGGACGGGGTCGCGCAGCGGGGCGTCGGGCGCGGTGAGCGGGAACTCCCAGAGGCCGCCGAGCAGCCCGTCCGGCGCGCGCCGGGCGACGAGCCGGCGACCCTGATCGTCCGTCACGAACCAGGCGTCGGCTGCCACGGGCCGCGGGCGGGGGCGCTGGCGGCGGGCCGGGAAAGCGGTCGGGTCGCCGCTGCGCCGCCCGGCGCACCAGGACGCGGCCGGGCAGCGGTCGCAGGCCGGACGGCGGGGGGTGCAGACCGTGGCGCCGAGCTCCATGATGGCCTGGTTGAGGTCGCCCGGCGCCGGCCCGTCGACGAGCCGGGCGGCGGTGGCGGCGACGGCGCGGGCGCCAGGGCCGGTCGCCGCGTCGAGGTCGAGGGCCAGCAGCCGGCCCAGCACGCGCCGGGCGTTGCCGTCGATGGCCGGCACCCGCTCGCCGAAGGCAATCGACGCCACGGCGCCGGCGGTGTAGGGGCCGATGCCCGGCAGCGCCGCCAGCGCCGCGGCCGTGCGCGGCAGCGCGCCGCCGTGCCGCTCGACGACGGCGCGGGCGGCGCGGTGCACGTTGCGGGCGCGGTGGTAGTAGCCGAGGCCCTGCCACGCCGCCAGGACGTCGGCGTCGTCGGCCGCCGCCAGCGCGGCGACGGTCGGGAAGCGGGCCATCCAGCGCGCGAAGTAGGGCGCGGCCGTGGCGACGCGCGTCTGCTGCAGCATGACCTCGCTGATCCAGATGGCGTACGGATCGACCGGCCCGCCCGCCGCGCGCCACGGCATGGCGCGGCGGTGGCCGGCGTACCAGCTGAGCAGCGCCGCCCGCAGCCCGTCGGGGTCGTCGAGCCCCGCCGGACGGGTCACGGCCGCTCGGCGGCCGGCAGCCAGAGGCGCGGCGCGATCGGGCGCGGGCAGGCCGTCGGCTGCGGCGGGACGGTCGGCGACGGACCGGGCGTGGGCGCCAGGCCCGATGGGACGTCGAGGACGATGACGCCGGCGGCGCGGTCGGCCACCCAGACGCGCCCGTCGAGGTCGACGCCGACGCCGCCGGCCCAGCCGGGGGTGTCGATCGGGTCGTCGATCGCGGCGACGGGGCCGGAGACGTCGACGACGCCGACGCCGAGCGGGCCGAGGGCGGCGTAGAGCAGGCCGTCGTGGACGGTCAGGTCGCCGGCCGGCGCGGCCAGCGCGATCGCTGCGGCCGGGGTCGCCGGCGCGCCGGCGTCGTCGACGGCGACGGACAGCAGCTCGGCGGCGTCGGTGGCGACCCAGAGGCGGTCGACGTCCCAGGCGACGGCGGCGGCGCCGGGGAGGGCGACCTGGCCGAGCACGACCGGCTGATCACGGCGGCTGAAGTCGACGATCACCACCGACGTTCCGGTGACGACCGCCGCCCGCCGCTTGCCGCCGGGGTCGAGGGCGAGGTCGCGCGCGGCGAGCGGCAGGCCGGCCGTGTCGGTGACGCGCCGCACGGCGGAGACGGCCGGCGCCAGCGGGTTGGCCAGGTCGAGCACGGCGAAGCCCAGCGCGGCGTCGACCGTGACGCCGATGTCGCCGACGACGGCGGCGCGGTCGACGAGGCCGAGCTCGGGCAGCGTGCCGCGGACCAGGAGCTGCTCGGCCGCGCCGGGCACCGGCTCGAGCCCGACGACACGCGCCTGGCGGGCGGCGACGAGGGCGTAGCGGCCGTACGGCAGCCCGGGCGGCGCCAGCGGGGCGACGTCGCCGACCGGCGCGGCAAGCGCCAGGCCGGCGGCGCGGACCATGTAGGCCCGTTCGCCCAGCGGATCCTCGCCGATGATCGCCGTCGGGACGATCCCGTCGCGGCCGCAGGCCAGCCAGGCGGCCGGGGTGTCGGCGCGCAGCTGCAGCCGGTGCGGCACGACGGCCGCCGTGGCCGGCGCGGCGAAGGCGGTGCGGTCGCCCTCGAGCCAGCGGTCGATCTCGACGGCGCGGTGGCCCAGGATATCGCCGCCGACGACGGCCCAGCGCGCGCCGGCGGCGACGTCGAGGCCGAGGCCGCCGATCGTGCCGTCGTCGAGCTGCGCCAGCGTGGCCGGCCAGGCCTCGGTCTGGAGCAGCGCCGGCGCGGCCGGATCGCGCCCGTCGACCGCCGCCAGCGCGGCGACCGCGGCCGGGGCGCGGGCGAAGGCGACGAGGACCGTCGTGCCGCGCAGCGCGATGGCGCGGCCGTCGCCGCCGGTGGCGCTGATCGCCAGCTCGCCCACGGCCGCGGGCGCCGTCGGGTCGCCGACGTCGACGGCGCGCAGCACCGGCCCGTCGGCGACCCAGGCCCGCCCGCCTGGCGCGGCGGCGACGGCCTGGGCGTTGGCCAGCGCGAGGTGGCCGACCGGGCGGACGGCGTCGAACGCGTCGGCGTGCAGGACCCGCAGCCCGTGGGCGCCCCAGGCCACCAGCGCGTAGGCGCCGCTCAAGGCGACGTCGTGCACCGGCTCGGGCGCCAGCGATGCCTCCGGCGCCCGCATGTGCGTCACCGCGCCGCGCCCGACGACGACGAGGCCGACGTTCGTGGCCACCCAGCGCCGCCCGGCGCGGTCGACGGCGAGGCGGTGCGCCTCGACGGGCACGCCGTCGACGTCGGCCGGCACGGCGTCGCGGCCGACGTCGAACGGCCGCGACGGGTTGCCGACATCGACCGCCCAGACGCCCGCCGCGCCGAGCGCCAGCCACGCCACGTCGCCCGCCGGCCCGACGGCGACGTCCTCGACGACGCCCGGCAGCACGTCGGTCTCGCCCAGCAGGTGCGCCAGCGGATCGTCGCACCCGCCGTACACCCGCAGCCGCGCCCCGACGCCCAGGTAGGCGCGCTCGCCGTCGATGGCCACGGCGCGGGCGATGCCGCCGAGTTGGCCGGTGGCGGCGAGCGGCGAGTGCGCGGCGGCGCGCGCGGCGGCGCCGGCCGGCGCGCTGCGGCGGCCGCTGGTCGCGTCGGCCGGCGCGCGGCCGGCGGCGAGCTGGGCGAGGGCGGCGAGGGCGAGGGCGGCGGCAGCGAAGACGAGCGCCAGGGGCGTGCGGGAGAGAAAGGAGCGGGCGAGCGGGGCGCGGATCATCGGTCGGTGGCCTCGTGGGGAGTGGCGGGCCGGTGGCGGGTTGCCGGGCGGCAGCGGTGGGCGTAGGCTAGCGGAGGCGCGGTGGCGGCGCCAGCAGGGCCGGCGGCGAAGGCCACCCAGGAGTCGGACGCACGTTGGATCCCCAGACCCCCCGCCCCTGGCCGACCGCCGACGTCGACGCCCTGGTGCGCGCCGCGATGGACCGGGCGACGATCCCGGGCGTGGCGGTCGCGGCCGTCCGGCGTGGCGAGGTCGTCCACGAGGCCGCCTACGGCCGCGCCAGCCTCGAGCTCGACGTGCCGGCGACGCCGGCGACGGTGTTCCCGATCGCATCCGTCACCAAGCTGTTCACGGCGACGGTGGCGATGCGCGAGGTCGAGGCCGGCCGCCTCGACCTCGACGGGCCGATCGGTGGCTACCTCGACGATCTGCCGGCGGCATGGCGGGCCGTGACGCCGCGCCAGATGTTGGCGCACATGTCGGGGCTGCCGGACGTGATCGTCGACCCGATGGCGGGCACCTGGCTGGCCGAGCGCTACGACGACGCCATCGCCGCGGCGGCCCGGCAGCCGTGCCCCTTCGAACCCGCGGCCGCCTGGAGCTACAACCAGACGAACTTCGTGCTGCTGGCGGCGATCGTCGAGCGTCTGGCCGGCCGGCCGCTGGCGGCGCTCGTCGACGCGGCGATCGTGGCCCCGCTCGCCCTGACGGCCACCACATACGGCGACGCGCGCGACGTCGTGCCGGGCCGCGGACCGTGGTACTCGCGGATCGACTTCAGCGGCCCCCAGCCGCGCCTGGCCGAACGGCTCCACGCGATCTGGGTGCCCTACCCGCCGCTGGCGCACCCGTGCGCCGGGCTGAACACGACGGCCATCGAGCTGGCGCGCTTCGTCGACGCCGTGGCGTCCGGCCGCCTCGTCCGGCCGGCGACGCGGGACGCGATGTGGACGCCCCAACAGCTGCGCGACGGCACGCCGGCCGGCCCCGACCCGAGCTCGCCGATGGGCCTCGGCTGGATCGTCGAGTCCCTCGACGGCTGCGCCCTCGTCGGCGGCAGCGGCGGCGCCAGCGTCGCCGTCCGCCACAGCGTCCCGGACGGCGTGACGGTGGCGGTGCTCACGAACTGCCAGGGCTGCGACCCGGACGGGCTGGCGACGTCGATCGTGGCGGCGGGGGTGGGGGCTGGGGTGGGCGTGGGGGAAGGGGGCAGCGCGGGGTAGGCCAGCGATGGGGCGGGTGGGAGTCGAACCCACATGGGTTTCCCCAGCGGAGTTTAAGTCCGCCGCGTCTGCCAGTTCCGCCACCGCCCCTCGCATCGCGCGCCTCTCGCCGCGCCCGCCGGGGAGGGTTCGGGCGACGGCCCGACGTCCGCGCGTCGACGTCTCTCATCACCACCACCGGCGGCGCCGATGATAGCCACCCGCCGTGCGCGCGGCGAACGTCACCGGGTCTGCCGGATGCGGGCCAGAACGCCCTTGTCGCGCGGCTATACTCAGCCCGGCCCATGCTGACCTCGACCCCCCAGCCGCAACCCGCGCCGCCGGCGCCGATCGTCGACGCCGCGCCGGCGCCGGCCGTCGCGCCGTCGGCCGGCCGAGCCCGCGACGCCGAAGAGGCGCCCGCGTCCGCGCCGCCCGCCGACGCCGCCGCCCTGCGCCGCGCCCTCGCCGTCGTCCGCCGGCTGCGCTGGGCGCTGCCGCTGGCGATCCTGGCGTTCGTCGTCGCGCACCAGGTGGTCGAGGAGCTGCTGCTCGGCGGCGGGCTCGGGCCGTGGAGCGGCGGGCGGGCGGCGCCGGTCGCCGGCGGGCTGCCGCGCCTGCTGTCGGGCCTCGTCGTCTACGGCCTGGCCGGGCCGCTCGTCACATTCTGGACGCTGGACTGGATCGCCCGCGTCCTGGCCCGGCAGGCGGCCACCGAGGCGCGGCTGCGCGACGGCGAGCGCCACCTGGCGTCGATCACGGCCGGCTCGGCCGACGCCATCTTCAGCGTCGATCCCGGTGGCATCGTCCGCAGCTGGAACCGCGGCGCCGAGGAGATGCTGGGCTTCACGGCGGCCGAGATCGTCGGCCAGCCTGTGGTGCGCGTCGTTCCGGAGCGGCTGCAGCCCGGCGGCGGCCTCGGGCGGGTGCGCGACCGGCTGGCGGCGGCCGGCTTCGTGCGCGGCGTCCAGGCCCGGTGCCGGCGCAAGGACGGGCGCATCGTGCCGGTCGACATGACCCAGACCCGGCTGTGGGACGACGGCGGCCGGCCCGCCGGTGTCTCGATCGTCCTGCGCGACATGACGACCCGCATCGCCGCCGAGCGGGCCATCCTCGAGCTCAACCGCGCCCTCGAGGCGCGCGTCGCCGAGCGCACCGAGCAGCTCGCGGCGGCCACGGCCGAGCTGACGGCCAAGAACGGCGCCCTGGCCGAGGCCAACGCCGAGCTGTCGCGGCTCGACCAGCTCAAGGACGACTTCGTCGCCCTCGTCAGCCACGAGCTGCGCGCCCCGCTGACGAACATCAACGCCTCGGTCGAGCTGCTCGAGGCCGGCGCCGTCGACGACCGCCAGCGCGGCAAGCTGGCGATCATCGGCCTCGAGGCGGCACGCCTCACCCGGCTGGTCAGGGGCGTCCTCGACCTCAGCCGCATCCAGGCCGGCCGGTTCGCTCTCGACCCGGCCCCGACCGAGGCCGCCGACCTCGTCGCCGCCGCGGCGCGCCGCCTCGGCGACGGCGACCGCGCCCGCCTCGCCGTCGCGATCGCCCCCGGCACCCCGCCCGTCTGGGCCGACCGCGACCGCGCCGCCGAGGCGCTGGGCAACCTGCTCGAGAACGCGGTCAAGTACTCGCCGCCCGGCAGCCCGATCGCCGTCGCCGTCGGGCCTGCGGTCGCCGCGCCCGCGCCGCCCATCGACGTCGATGGGGATCCCGACGCCGCGGGCGACCCCGTCGCCGCATCCGGCATCGACGGCCGGTGTGACGCGCGCGCCATGCCCGACTCCGTCGCCTTCGCCGTCACCGACCGCGGCGGCGGCATACCGGCCGCCGAGCAGGCCCGCATCTTCGACCGCTTCCACCGCCTCGAGCGCGACGACGCCCGCGAGACCTACGGCCACGGGCTCGGGCTCCACATCGCCCGCGCCATCGCCGAGGCCCACGGCGGGCGGATCGACGTCGCCAGCCGGCCGGGCGAGGGGTCGACGTTCGCGCTGCGGCTGCCGGCGGCGCCCGAGGCCGCGCCATGACGCGCCCGCCGGCGCGCCCGCCGACGGTGCTCATGATCGACGACGACGCCCACCTGGTGCGGCTGCTGTCGGAGTCGCTCGAGGGCGCCGGCTACCAGGTCCTGACGGCCGCCAACGGCCTCGAGGGCCTGCGCCAGCTCTACGACGGGCGGCCCGACATCGTCATCCTCGACGTCATGATGCCCCGCATGGACGGCTGGGACACGCTGCGCCGCATCCGCGAGATGTCCGATGTCCCGGTCATCGTCCTCTCGGCCCGCGACGCCGAGCCCGAGCGGCTGCGCGGCTTCGAGCTCGGCGCCGACGACTACGTCACCAAGCCGTTCAGCCTGGCCGAGATGAACGCCCGGCTGCGCGCCGTCCTCGGCCGCAGCGACCGCGCCCGCGGCCGCGCCGGCCAGGCCGCGCCGCCGCTGGCCGTCGGCGACCTCGTCATCGACTTCGCCGGCCGGCACGTCCTGCGCCGCGGCCAGAACGTGCCGTTGACGCCCACCGAGTACCGGCTGCTGGCGACGCTGGCCGAGCACGCCGGCCGGACGCTGTCGAACGACCAGCTGCTGACCGCCGTCTGGGGCCCGGAGTACGCCGACGAGCCGAGCTACGTCAAGCGCTACGTCTGGTACCTGCGGCAGAAGATCGAGGACGATCCGGCCCGCCCCCGCTACGTCGAGACGGTGCGCGGCTTCGGCTACCGGCTGGCCAAGGAGGCCTGACGGGCCGCCCGCCGCTTCGGCTATCCTTGCCCGGCCGCGCCCGCACCCCGCCCCGGAGGCCCCGCGCCATGGCGATCCGACCCGCCCGCCGCCTGTCGCCCCCGTCGCGCGCCGCGATCGCCGTCGCCGCCGTCGCGCTGGCCACCGTCCGCCCGGCCGCCGCGCCCGCCGCCGCCCAGCCGGCCGCCGGCGGCTTCCGGCTGGCGGCCACCTGGCGCAGCGCCGCGGTGCCGCTGCCGGCCGGCGTCTGGCGCCGGGCGCAGGGGCTCGACATCGGCGCCGACGGCCGCGTCTACGTCGTCGACGCCGCCGAGCGGCGGATCACCGTCGTCGACGAGACCGACACGCCGCGGCTCGGCGCCGACGCGGCCACGGCGGGCCTCGTGGCGCCGACCCACCTGGCCGTCGACAGCGCCGGCGGCCGGATCTATGTGAGCGACGCCGGCGCGGGCGGCGTCGTCGTCCTCGACCTCGCCGGGGCGCGGCAGGCGCTGTGGCCGGTGCCGGCGCCGGCCGGCGTGGCGGTGCTGCCCGACGGCAGCGGCATCGTCGTCGGCTCGAGCGACGACGGCACGGTGCGCGTGTTGGCCGGCGACGGCAGTGCCCGCGCCGCCTGGCCCAGCCAGCAGACGAACGAGCGCGGTGACCTGGTGCGCGGCCTCGACGTCGACGGCGGGTCGCGGGTCCACGTCCTCGACGGCCGCGGCGTGGTGCGGACGTTCAGCCTCGCCGGCACGCGGCTCGACAGCACCGACCTCGATCTGCCGGCCGGCGTCACGGCCACCGACATCGTCTTCGTCGGCCACGGCGGGCCGACGAGCGGGCAGCGCTTCCTGGCGGCGAGCTCGATCGGCGTCGTCGTGAAGGCGGTCGTCACCGGCGCCTGGTCGCTCATCCCGCGCGGCGAGCTGTTCGCGGTGGCCGCCCACCCGCTGCGCGGCATCGTCGCCAGCCAGCCGAGCCGGGCGGGCGAGGGTTCGTTCCTGTTCCGGTGGCCGGCCGGCACCGACCGGCCGGCGTCGCCCGAGCGCAGCTGGGGCGATCTGGCGGCCCGGCCGGGCACGTTCGAGCAGCCCAGCGCCATCGTCCTGGCTGCCGACGGCGGGCTGCGTGTGCTCGACCGCCAGTGGCGGGTCCAGCGCTTCCGCCCCGACGGCACCGTGGTCGACCAGCACGCCCGGCCGTGGCTCCAGCACGCCCCGTCGGCCGTGACCGCCGGCGCCGACGGCACGCTCTACGTCACCGACGGCGGCACGCTGGCCGCCTACGACCCCGCCGCCGGCCTGCGCTGGCAGACGCCCATCGGCGGCGGCGCCGGGCAGGCGGTGGCGCTGGCGATCGGACCCCCGCCCGAGCGGGCCGTCGTCGCCCTCGACACCCTGGGCGAGCGGCTCGAGCGCTTCGACCCCGCCACCGGCCGGCCCATCGACGCCCTCGGCCTGCCCGCGTCCCCCGACGACAGCGCCCTGTGGGGCGACCTCGACGTCGACGCCGCCGGCGCCGCCTACGCCCTCGACCGCGTGAACGGCGTCGTGGCCGTCGTCCCGCTGGGCGCCGGCGCCGCCGGGCCGCGGACGATCGCGCTGCCGCCGCGCGTCCGCCGCCTGGCCGTCGCGGCCGACGGCCAGGCGCTCTACGGCCTCGACCGCGACGGCTGGGTCCACCGCTTCGACGCCGCCGGCGCGCCGGCCGGCGCGTTCGACGCCGCGCGCTTCGACCTGGCGACGGCGTCGCGGCCGGCCGACCTCGCCGTGGACGCCGCCGGCCGCGTCCTCGTCGTCGACGGGGCGGCCGACGTCGTCTCGGTCTGGCAGCCCGATGCAGCGATCCCGCCGCAGACGCCGCCGGCGGGCGGGGCCGGCTGCCGGGCGACGGCCGACAAGACGGCGCAGCCCGACCGGCTGGCGCTGGGGCAGACCGTCGACGTCCGGCTGACGCTGCGCGGCGGCTGCGGCGCGCGCAGCGCCGCGGCGCCGATCGACATCCTGCTGGTGCTCGACCGCTCGGGCTCGATGGCCGGCGAGCCGCTGCGCCTGCTGCGCGACGCCGCGGCGTCGTTCATCGCCGACATCGACTTCACGACCGGCCGCGTCGGCGTCGTCAGCTTCAACGAGTCGGCCGTGCTCGACGCGCCGCTCTCGGCGCTGCCAGGGCCGCCGCGCGACGCCGTCCGCAACCTCCAGGCCGCCGGCAACACGCTGATCCACACCGGGCTGGCGCGGGCGCGGCAGGAGCTGCAGCAGCGCGGCCGTCCCGGCGCCCGCACCGTCGTCGTCCTCTTTTCCGACGGCATCGAGGACCGCGATGACGCCACCCGGACCCGCCAGGAGGCCGACGGCCTCAAGCGCACCTTCGGCGTCGAGCTGTTCACGGTGGCCACCGGCGCCGGCAGCGCCTTGCTGCGCGCCGTGGCCAGCGACGACGCCCACGCCTTCGTGGCCGACAGCGCCCGCTTCCTCTACACGATCTTCGAGGCGATCGCCGGCCGGGTGACGACGGCGACGCTGTTCCGGACCGTCGCCGTCACCGACGAGCTGCCGCCCGACATGCGCTTCGTGCCCGGCTCGGCCGTGCCGCCGGCCGTCGTCCAGGCGGCGCCCGGCGGCGGCACGACGCTGGTGTGGACCGTGGCCGACGTCCCGATCACCGGCCTCGGCCTCGGCTACCGCGTCGAGCCGCTCGAGTGCGGCGAGGCGCCGACGAACGTCAGTGCGGCGGCCGCGTACACCGACGGCTACGGCCAGCCCGGCCGCCTCGACTTCCCGGTGCCGCGCGTGGTGGTCGACTGCGGCCCGCCGACCGCCCCGGCCACCGCCACCGCGACGCCCGCCCCGACCGCCACCGCCACCGCGACGCCCGCCCCGACCGCCACCGCCACGCCGACCGCCGCGCCGAGCGCGACGGCCACGGCGACGCGCGTCCCGGCACCGATCTTCCTGCCGATCGGCCTGCGCGAGCGCTGCGTCCCCGGCGAGCGCCACGCCGACGTCGTGCTGGCGGTCGACGCCTCGTCGTCGATGGCCGGCGAAAAGCTGGCGGCGGCGCGCCAGGCGGCGCGGCTGTTCGTCAGCCTGCTCGAGCTGCCGCGCGACCAGGTGGCGCTGGTGGCGTTCGACGAGCAGGCGCGGCTGCTGGCGCCGCTGGGCAGCCCCGCCGATGCGCTCGGCCGCGCGATCGACGGCCTGGCGACCGGCAGCGGCACCCGGATCGACCGCGGGCTCGAGCTGGCGCGCGACGAGCTGTTCGGCCCGCGCCACACCGGCGGCAACAGCCGCGTCGTCGTCGTCCTGACCGACGGCCGGCAGCCCGACGAGTCGCGGACGATCGAGTTGGCCGAGGCGCTGCGCGCGGCCGGCGTCGTCGTCTACGCCGTCGGCCTGGGCGGCGACGTCGACCGGCCGTTCCTCGAGCGCATCACCGGCGATCCCGACCGCGCCCGCGTCGCGCCCTCGCCCGACGACCTGGCGGCGGTCTACCGCCAGGTGGCCGGCGAGGTGCCGTGCCCGCCCTCGGCCTTCTGGGGCGGCCGGTGACCGGGGGTGACGCGGTGCACGGCGGCGACGTCGGGCACCACGGAGGTGCGGCGCACGATGCCGACGTCGTGCGCGACGCCTGCGCCGTGCGCCCCGGCGACATCGTGCGCGCCGGCGGCTGGGCGTTCGATGTCCTGGCCGGCGCGGGCGCGACGGGCGGCGGGAGTCGCGCGGCCGACCCGCCCGCGCGCCCGTGGTGGCACCTGGCCCATGCGAACGGCTACCCGCCGCTGGCCTACCGCGGCCTGGCGGCGGCGCTGGCGGCCCGAGCGCCGGGCGGCCCGGTCGTCGGCCTGCGGACGCGGCCGATGACGGCGGGCGCGGCGGCCGCCGCGTCGCTGGCGAGCTGGCACCCGCTGGCCGACGACCTCGTGGCCGCGCTCGACGCCCTCGACGCCGCGGCCGCGACCGGCCCGGTCGTCGGCGTCGGCCACTCGCTGGGGGCTGTCGTGACGCTCTACGCCGCCGTGGCGCGGCCCGACCGCTTCGCGGCCGTCGTCCTCATCGACCCGGTCTTCCTGGCGCCCGAGGCGCTCTCCGCCGTGGCCGGCGAGGGCGACGACGGCCCGAGCCCGCGCGCGGCGCTCGTGCGCGGCGCCGTCGGCCGGCGCGAGGCCTGGGCCGACCTCGACGACGTATTCGCCCACTTCCGCCCCAAGCCGGTCTTCGCCCGCTTCGACGACGCCGCGCTGCGCGACTACGCCGCCGCCGCGACGCGGCCGATCGGCCCCGGCGAGGCCGTGGCCGGACCCGACGGCGCGCCGGTGGCCGGACCCGATGTCGCCCCGGTCGCCGGCCCGCCCGGCGCGCCCGCCGCCGGCCGGACGCTGACGATCCCGCGCGCCTGGGAAGCCCAGATCTACCGCACCCCGCCGGCCGACGTCTGGGCCGTCCTGCCGCACCTGGCGGTGCCGACGCTGGCGCTGCGCGGCGCCGAGACCGACACGCTGTCGCCGGCCGCCTGGGCCCGCTGGCAGGCGCTCCAGCCCTCCGCCACGTTCGTCGAGCTGCCAGGTGTCGGCCACCTGCTGCCGTTCGAGGCGCCGGCGCCCGTGGCGGCGGCGATCGCGCGGTGGGTGGACGGTTGACCGCATAGAACAGGTGATCTACGATCGCACCATCGCGGGGCGGCCCCAACGTCCACCGTGGTGGCCGCTGTAGGGGCACCCCCCCGTGGGTGCCCTCCACCCAACGCGCGAAACGCCCTGGTTCCCCAGCGTCAGACATGGGGCCTACGACCGTCGCCCGTCGTCGGACGCAGGCCCCGCGCTGGTCGCACAACGCGCGAGGGCACCCACCGGGGGGGTGCCCCAACGAGAGGAACGTCCCGTGCCTGCCATCGCCGCCCGCGTCCCCCTCGCCCAAGCCCGCGCCTACTGGTTCGCCCGCCAGGCGCTCGCCACGCCAGCCGCGGCCGCCGAGCCGGCCGCCGACGTCGTCGCCCGCACCGGCTGGCTGCGGACGGTGGGCGGGGCGGACGGCTATATCGCGGCCCACGCCCGGCTGTCCGCGGGCGCCGACACGCGCGCCGTCCTCGATGCCGCGGCGGCGCGGCGCGACTTGGTGCTGACGCCAGCGGTGCGCGGCTGCATTTACATCGTGCCGCGCCGCGACGCCAGCTTGGCGCTGGCCGCGGCCGCGGCGCAGGCGCGCGACCGGACCGTGGCCGACGCGGCCAAGGCAGGCGTGTCGGCCGCCGAGCTGGCCGACGTCGGCACGGCCGTTGTCGACGTCCTGGCGGGTGGGCCGCGGACGACGGACGGCGTGCGCAAGTCGCTGCCCGGCGGCGTCGTGCGCGGCCTCGGCGAGGCCGGCAAGCGCGTCGGGGTGTCGAGCCCGCTGCCGCCGGCGCTGCGGCTGCTGGAGTTCGACGGCCGCATCGTCCGCCAGCCCGAGGGCGACCGGCTCGACACCGAGCGCTATCGGTGGCGCCTCGCCGACGGCCCCGCCGAACCCTCGGCCCTCAACGGCGGCGACCTGGCGCGGGCGCTGGCCGAGCGGTTCTTCGCCTTCGCCGGCCCGGCCACGCGCGACGACTTCGCGGTCTGGTCGGGCCTGCCGAAGCGCGACGTCGACGCGGCCCTCACGGCGGCCGCAGCGGCGGGCGCACTGGCGCCGGTGGCCGTCGACGGCTACGCCGAGGTGGCCTGGCTGCCGGCCGACGCCGTCGCCGACCTCACCGGCGCCGGCCCGAGCGACCAGCTGGCGCTGCTGGGCTTCGAGGACAACTTCACGGCGCTGCACGGCCCGATCGGCACCGTCGTCGCGCCGCGTCACCACGACGTCGTCGTCGAGCAGTGGGGCCGGCTCGGCCCGACGCGCCTCGGCGACGCCCGCCACGCGCACCGCCGGGCAATCGCGGCCGGCGGCGCCGTCATCGGCTGGTGGGAGTACGACCCGGCTGCGGGCGAGGTCGCGGCGGCGACGTTCGAGCCGCCGGCGCCCGCCGTGCGCGCCGCGCTCGACGACGCCGCCGCGGATGTCGGCCGCCTGCTGCGCGACGACGTCGGCCACGGCCGGATGTCGTCGATCGACAGCGAGGCGGCGGTGGCCGAGCGGGCGGCGGGCGTGCGGGCGATGGCGGGAGGCGGGCCATAGCGGCGACGCACGGGAGCTAAAGGACGGCACAACCGGCGACGAGTCGTCCGGCGCGCGCCGCCTGGTTATCATGTACCGCCCGGCGCAACCTGGCCGGGTGGCCGGTCCGACGGGCGCGGGCGTTTCCGCGCCGTGGCGGCCGGCGTTGTATGTGTGTCGGTTCGCCGCATCCCAGGGAAGTCGTCGACCATGGCTGCTCACGGTGTCGTGTCCCGGTCGCGCCCGCGCTGCGCGCCGCCGCTGCGCGCGGCGGCCGTCGCCGCCCTCGCGCTGGCCGCCGTCGGTCTCGTCGGCTGCACCGAGCGCAAGGCGGCGCCGGAGCCGCTCGACGACGCGACGTACGACCGCGTCGTCGGGCTGTTCTACGCCGGCCTCGGGGCGCTCGACTCGGGCGTCCAGAACGAGCTGGCGGCGTCGCTGTTCACGACGGTGACGCAGCTGGCGCCGCACGAGCCGGCCGCCTGGGCCAACCTGGCGGTGACGCGGCTGCGGATGCAGCAGACCGAGGCCGCCGCCGAGGCGCTGGCCGGCGCCGACTTCGACGACAGCCGGCTGACGTTCATCGAGGGCCTCATCGCCAGCCGCAGCGGGCGGCCGGACGAGGCGCTGGCGGCGTGGCGGGCGGCCGCCGAAGCGAACCCCAACGACCTCCAGGCGCAGTACGCCCTGGTCCAGGAGCTGGCCCGCCAGGCCAGCGCCGACGCCGAGGCCGAGATCCGCGAGCGCCTGGGCGTGATCCTGGCCGCCGACCCCGGCAACCTCAAGGCGCTGCTCGACAGCGCCCGCGCCGCCGCCCGCGCCGGCGACGCCGCGTCGCTGTCCGCCGCGCTCGACGCCGTTTCGGCCCGCAGCGACGAACTCGTCGCCAGCGTCAGCCCCGACCAGCCCCAGGTGGCCACCGACCTCCCGCCGCTCATCGCCGAGCTCCGGGCGGCCGCCAAGGGCGATCCCAAGGCCCTGGCGTCGCAGCTGGCCGTGCTCGACAACCTCAGCCGCGCCACCGAGGCCTTCCGCGTCGACCTGGCCAAGCTGGCCTCAAGCGACCAGGCCGTCGGCCAGCCGATCCCGACCTTCCTCGTCCTGCCGGTGCCGAGCGCGATGCCGGACGAGGCCGATGGGACGGTGACGTTCGCGGCGCGGATTCTCGGCGATGTCGACGCGGCCGGCGCGGTGTCGGCGACGGCGGCCGCGACCGCCACCACCTGGCTGCGGGCGATGGCCGTCTACACCGACGCCCCGCCGGTGCCGATCGGCCCGACGGCCGACGGAACGGCGCTGCTCGTGCGCACGACGCCGGCCGTGACGCTGCCGCTGGCCGTCGGAGCAGTGAAGATGAACGGCCTGGCGCTGTTCGACGCCGACAACGATCGGCGGATGGACGTCGCCGCCGCCGGCCCGGCCGGCCTCCAGCTCTGGCGCCAGACGGACCGTGGCGCGTTCGAGGACGTCACGGCGTCGCTGGGGCTGAGCGAGACCGTCGTGGCCAGGCCGTATCAGGGACTTTGGCCGTTCGACCTCGAGCTGGACGGGGATCTCGACCTTGCACTCGCCAGCATAGTGAGTCCATCGGTCATACTGCAGAACAACGGAGACGGGTCGTGGGCGTCGGTTCCGGTCAGCGGCCTCATCCCGACGCATGCCGAGGCGCAACGCCGCATGTTGCGCTCCTCAATGGCCTTCCCGGACTTGGATGCCGCTGAAGCAGATCGCATCGACGCATGGTTCGACGTCGACGGAGACGGCACCAACGACGTAGTTGGTTACACCGCCGGCCGCCTCAGCGCGTGGCGCAATCTGCGCGGCGGGATCTACAGCCCGATGACAGCGCCCGACAGTGGCACGTCAATCGGCCGCATCGCCGTGGCCGACGTCGACCGCGACGGACGGTTTGACGTCGTTGCCGCTGGCCCGAATGGGCTCGTTTCGCACCAGCCGCCAAGGTCCGGCGACAAGGTGTGGTCTGTCCGGCCGATCACGGGCACGATGGTGCCAGCGGCCACGAATGCGGCCAACGCGGATCCGGCTTCCCTGCTCGGCGTGACCACGAGGGGCGTCTGGGCCGCCGATCTAGACAACAACGGCGCCATCGACCTCGTCGCCTTTGACGGCGAGACAAGTCGTGGCTGGCTGGGTGGGGGGACATCCGGCGACTGGGCGCCGCTTGTCGTTCCGAACGACTTCCGCGTCACCGACATCGCCGACCTCGACGCCGACCACCGCGTTGACCTCCTCGGCGTGAACGCCGACGGCGCGCCCGTCGTCCTCATGAACCAGGGCGGCCAGAAGGCCTACCACGCCGTGACCCTCCAGGCGCGCGCCGCCGAGGCGGCCGACCAGCGGATCAACAGCTTCGCGGTCGGCGGGGCGGTCGAGGCGCGCAGCGGGCGGTTGACGCAGAAGGTGCCGATCGACGGGCCGTTCATCCATGTCGGGCTCGGGGCGCGCCAGACGGCGGAGCTGGTGCGGTTCACCTGGCCGAACGGCACGATCCAGCCCGAGTTCGACGTAGCCGTCGACACGCCGGTCGTCGTCGAGCAGCGGCTCAAGGGGTCGTGCCCGTGGCTCTACGCCTGGGACGGCCAGGCGATGGCGTTCGTCACCGACGTCCTCTGGAAGTCGCCGCTGGGGCTGCGGCTCAACGCCCAGGACACGGCCGGCGTCGTGACGACCCGCGACTGGGTCAAGGTGCCCGGGGCGATGCTCCAGCCGCGCGTCGACACGTCCGCCGCGTCGTCGCCGGAGGACGCCGCGCCCATCCTCGATCTGCGGGTCACCGGCGAGCTCTGGGAGACGCACTACTGGGATTGGTTCGGCCTCGTGGCCGTCGACCACGCCCCCGACGTCGAGGTCTGGGTCGACGAGCGGTTCGTCGTCCCGCCCGCGCCGCTGGCGGTGCAGGCGACCGGCCCGGTGCAGGCCGTCGCGGCGGCCGTCGACGAGCGTGGGCGCGACGTGATGGACCTCGTCGCCGACCGCGACAACCTCTACCTCGACACCTTCGCCCTCGGCGCCTACCAGGGGCTGGCCGAGGATCACTGGGTCGAGCTGGCGATCGACCCGGCCGCCGTCGGCGGCGACCTGACGAACGCCGTCGTCATCGCCCAAGGCTGGCTTTACCCGACCGACAGCTCGATCAACGTCGCGCTCGGGCAGGGCGGTGGGCCGAAGCCGCAGGCGCTGTCGCTCGAGACGCTCGACGGCCAGGGCGGCTGGGCCGTCGTCGAGCCGTTCATCGGCTTCCCGGCCGGCAAGGGCAAGACGATGCTCATCGACCTGGCCAAGCTGGCCGACGCGCCGCGCGACGACGCCGGGCGGGTGCGGCTGCGGCTGCGGACCAGCATGGAGATCTACTGGGACCGCCTCGGCGTCGCCCGCCGGCAGTCGGACGACGGCAGCGCGTTCACCGTCGTCACCGCGACGCTGCGCTCGGCCACGATGGGCTACCACGGCTTCTCGATGACGAACCAGTACGCCCGCGGCGTCCAGGGCCCCGGCGCCGCGCCCCGCAGCCAGCCTGACACCCCGGACTACGACCGCATCGCCGCCACCGTCCCGATCTGGCTCGACCTGGCCGGCTGGTACACCCGCTACGGCCCCGTCGAGCCCCTGCTGTCGGCCGTCGACGACCGCTACGTCATCGTCAACGCCGGCGACGAGGTGCGGCTGGCGTTCGACGACGTCGCGCCGCCGGCCGCGGGGCGCGTCCGCGACTACGTCTTCATGAGCGACGGCTGGAACAAGGACGGCGACTTCAACACCGCCTACTCGGCCACCGTCCACCCGCTGCCGTCGCACGACAACCCGAAGTACGTCGACCAGCAGGTCTACGGCGCCGCCGGCGCCCTGACCGACGACCCCATCTACCGCGCCCACGCCGACGACTGGGCCACATACCACACCCGCTACGTCTCGCCGCTGCCGGTGCAGCGCGCGCTGTGGGAGGACGAACGATGACGATGCTCCGGGCGGTGCCGCGATGACCGCCGACCCCTCGCCGGCCGCGCCGACGCCGTCGACCGCGCCCAGCGCGCCGCCCCCGCCGCCCGCCGCGCCGACCCCGCCCGCCCCGCGGCAGCGCGTGCCGCAGTGGGCCCTGGCGGTCGCGTTCGTCGGCCTGCTCGGGCTGACCGCCTACCTGGCGAACCGCTCCGGCGGCGGCGGGCCTGCGGCCGCCCCCGGTGGCGGCGGCCGCGACGCGGCGCTGCAGCGGCACGGCTTCGCGTTCACCGAGGTCGCCCGGTCGGTCGGCATCGACTTCACCCACACCGCCCCGACGTTCGACGCCAAGCTCGACCACATCATGCCGCAGATGAACGCCATGGGCGCCGCCGTCAGCGTCGTCGACGTCGACGGCGACGGCTGGCTCGACCTCTACGCCACGAACAGCGGCGAGGGCACGGCCAACGCCCTCTTCCGCAACCGCGGCGACGGCACGTTCGAGGACATCGCCGCCGCGGCCGGCCTGGCCGACGTCAACCAGCCCGGCACCGGCATCTCGGCCGGCGCCGTCTGGGGCGACGCCGACAACGACGGCGATCGCGACGTGTTCCTCTACAAGTGGGGGCGGTCCGAGCTGTTCGAGAACGTCACCGACGGTGGCGCGGTCCGCTTCCGGCCGTTCGGCGCCGCGGCGGGGCTGCCGGCGTGGGCCAACATCAACAGCGCCACCTGGCTCGACTACGACGGCGACGGCCGGCTCGACCTGTTCTTCGCCGGCTACTACGCCGAGGACGTCGACCTCTGGAACCTGACGACGACGCGGATGATGCCCGAGAGCTTCGAGTACGCCGAGAACGGCGGCCGGCGCTACCTCTACCGCAACCTCGGCGGCGGCCGGTTCGAGGACGTCACCGCGGCGGCCGGCATCGACAGCCGCCGCTGGGCGCTGGCGGTGGCCGCCGCCGACCTGCGCGGCGTCGGCCGGCCCGACATCGTCATCGCCAACGACTACGGCGTCAGCGAGTATTGGCTCAACGAGGGCGACGGCCGCTTCCGCAACGTCGGCTCGGAGAGCGGCATCGGCTTCCGGCCCAAGAGCGGCATGAACGTGGCGTTCGGCGACGTCTTCAACGACGGCCGGCAGAGCATCTACGTCTCCAACATCTCGGAAGAGGGCGTCCTCCTCCAGGGCAACAACCTCTGGGTCCCCGACGCCGACGCCCCGCCCGACGCGCCGAAGTACGAGAACCTGGCCAGCTCGCTCGGCGTCGAGCTCGGCGGCTGGAGCTTCGGCGCCCAGTTCGGCGACCTCAACAACGACGGCCACCAGGACCTCTTCCTGACGAACGGCTTCGTCAGCCTCGACCCCGGCAAGAGCTATTGGTACGACTACTCCAAGATCGCCGGCGGCAACACGACGATCATCTCGGACGCCGCCAACTGGCCGCCGATGTCGAACAAGAGCCTGGCCGGCGCCCAGCCCAAGCGCGTCTGGCTCAACGACGGCGCCGGCGGCTTCGTCGACGTCGCCCAGGCCGTCGGCGTCACCGAGACCTACGACGGCCGCGCCGTGGCGCTGGCCGACCTCTGGAACCGCGGCGTGCTCGACGTCGTGGTGGCCCACCAGAAGGGCCCGCTCCTGGTCTACAAGAACGAGGTCGCGCCCGACCGGCACTGGATCGGCTTCGCGCTCACCGGCGCCGGGGCCGTCAACCGTGACGCCGTCGGCGCCACCGTCGAGCTGCGCTGGGCGGGCGGGCGGCAGCGCCAGCACGTGCTGAGCGCGTCCGGGTTCTGCGCCCAGAACATGCCGCGGCTACACTTCGGCCTCGGTGACGCGGCGGCCGTCGACGAAGCCGTCATCACCTGGCCGGACGGGACGACCCAGACGTTGGCCGCGCCGGCCGTCGACACGGTGCACGCCGTGACGATGGGCCAGCCGGCCGCCGCGCGGTAGCGCAGAGCGCGACGAGGAGGACACAGCGATGTCGAGCACGACGCAGACCCTGCCGACCCCGCCGGCCATACCGCCGAGCCACTGGCTGTCGATGCCGCTCGACAAGCGCTACCTCCCGCCGCTGCTCATCACCATGATCCTCATCGCCGGCAACGCCCTGTTCCGCGGCCTCGAGGGCATCGACAAGACGCTGCTCTCGATCGCCACCTGCATCGGGGCCGAGGTCGTGCTCTCGAAGCTGGTGCGCGGTCGCTGGCCGCACGCCGCCAGCGCCTACATCAGCGGCATCAGCATCGGCATGCTGCTGCGCTCGCCGTACTACTGGCCGTACATCGTCTGCGCCCTGATCACGATCGGCTCGAAGTACGTCATCCGCTTCCGCGGCCGCCACGTCTGGAACCCGTCGAACTTCGGCATCGCGATGATGGTCATCCTGGCCCACAACGCCGTGGCCACGCTCTCGATCCAGTGGGACAACAAGCTCTACGTCATGCTCGTCATCTGGACCGCCGGCGCGATCATCATCGGCCGGCTCAAGCGCTTCCACATCTGCCTGACCTACGTGGTGAGCTTCCTGGCCTACGGCTTCGTCCGCCACCTCATCACCGGCGACCCCTACCTGGCCGAGATCGCGCCGATCACCGGCCCGATGTACCAGCTGTTCACGTTCTTCATGATCACCGACCCGCCCACCACGGTGAAGGGCAAGGTGCCGCAGATGGTCGTCGCCTTCGGCGTCGCCACGATGGAGTTCGTGCTGCGCACGATCGGCGGCCTCGACGTGGCCTGGGGCGCCGTCGGCCAGTGGGTCGAGCTCGTCAGCGTCCACGCGCCGTACTTCGCGCTGTTCAGCGTCGGGCCGGCGGCGTTCGTCGGGCAGATCCTGTGGCTGGAGCGGAAGGCGCGGCGGGCCGAAGCGGCGGGCGTCGGGGGAGCCGGCGGCGCGGCCGCGGCCGCCTAGCCGCCCACCGCCGCCCGGCGGTCGGCCTGGGCCGCGAGCCCCGTCAGACCTCGATCACGATCGGCAGCACCACGGGCCGCCGCCCCGTCCGATCCTGGATGAACGGCGCCAGCGACGACTTGATGCGCTCGGCCAGCTCGGCGGCCGGGCCGCCCTTGGCCGCACCGCCGCGCCCGTCGCCACCCGCCCCGGCGTCGCCGCCGTCCCCGCCGTCGTTGTCGCCGTCACGGCCGCGGTCGAAGTCACGGCCGCGGTCGCGACGACCACCCGACGACGCCGTGTGGGCCGGCACGCCGTCGGCGGCGCGGTCGACGACGCCGGCGACGTGCTGGACGAACTCCTCGATCAGCTCCGCCGAGTGCTTGTAGATGACGAAGCCGCGGGTCACGATCTCGGGATCGGCGACCAGGCGGCGCGTCGTCCGGTCGACGACGACGATCGGGGTCACGAAGCCGCCGCTGGCCAGCTGGCGCCGGTCGCGCAGGATGGCCTCGGTGACGGTGCCGACGCTCTTGCCGTCGACGTAGATGTACTCGCCGTTGGCCGCTTTGGGCACCTTGCGCGCGCCGCGGCCGTCGAACTCGACGGCGTCGCCGCTCTCCAGGATGAAGATGTCCTCCTCGGCCATGCCCAGGTCCTTGGCCATCCGTCCGTGCAGGCACAGCATGCGGTGCTCGCCGCCGCACGGCAGGAAGTAGCGTGGCGCCACGATCTTGAGCATGAGCTTCTGCTCTTCGCGGTTGGCGTGGCCCGAGACGTGGACCGGCGTCAGCGCCTGGTAGAGGACGTCGGCGCCGTGCCGGAAGAGCTCGTTGAGGGTGCGGTGGACCAGCTCTTCGTTGCCCGGGATCGGCGTGGCCGAGAGCACCACGGTGTCGCCGGCGATCAGGCTGACGTCGCGGTGGTTGTCGTGGGCCATGCGCACCAGCGCGCTCGTCGGCTCGCCCTGGGTGCCGGTGCAGACGATCGCCACCTCGTCGAGCGGCAGCTTCTCGAGGTCGCGCAGGCCCACCAGCACGCCGGGCTCGGCTTTGAGGTAGCCCAGCTCGAGCGCCATGCGGCAGTTGTTCTCCATCGACCGGCCCACGAGCGCGACCTTGCGGCCGAACTCGGCCGCGACGTTGAGCGTCTCCTGGACCCGGCTGATGTTGCTGGCGAACGTGCTGATGATGATCCGCCCCGGCGCCCGCTCGAAGACGCGCTCCAGCGTCTCGCGCACGATCGCCTCCGACGGCGTGTGGCCGGCGCGCTCGGCGTTCGTGCTGTCGGACAGCAGCGCCAGGACGCCGCGTTGGCCGTACTCGGCCAGGCGGTGGATGTCGGTCGTCTCGTTGTTGACCGGCGTCAGGTCGAACTTGTACTCGGCGGTATGGACGATCAGGCCCATCGGCGTGTCGACGGCGAAGCCGACGGTGTCGGGGATGCTGTGGCTGACCCGGAACGGCTCGACGTGGAACGGGCCGATGTCGACGACGTCGTCGGCGGTGATCGTGTGGATCTCGGCCGCGTCGAGCCGGCCGTGCTCCTTGAGCTTGACCTCGATCAGGCCGCGGGTGAGGGCAGTGGCGTAGATCGGCGCCGGGACGAGGGGCAGGATGAACGGCAGGGCGCCGTGGTGATCCTCGTGGCCGTGGGTGATGAAGTAGGCCAGCACCTTGTCGGCGTGGGCCTGGAGGTAGCTGAAGTTCGGCAGGATCAGGTCGACGCCGGGCATGTCGCTCTCGGGGAACATGAGCCCGCAGTCGATGCAGATGATCTGGTCGTCGTACTCGATGGCGGTCAGGTTGCGGCCGACCTCGCCGAAGCCCCCGAGGGGGATGATGCGCAGTTTGGCGCTCACGTGGGTTTGTCCTTTGTTCAGGTGGATGGGCACGATGGATCGTGTGGATCGGGCGAGAGGAGGGTCGTGTCGAAGGGCGCGGCGCGCGCCCGGCGCCGCGCGGAAGGGCGGGATCAGCGATTGGCCGCCGCCACCAGGGCCAGGAAGCTGGCCGCCTCGAGCGACGCGCCGCCGACGAGCGCGCCGTCGACGTCGGGGGCGGCCAGGTAGCCGCCGATGTTGTCGGGCTTGACCGAGCCGCCGTAGAGGACGCGCAGGCCGTGCGCGGCCGCCGCGCCGAACGACGCCGCGGCGCGGCCGCGGATCGCGGCGGCCATCCGGCCGGCCTCGGCCGCGTCGCAGGCGCGGCCGGTGCCGATGGCCCAGACGGGCTCGTAGGCCACCACCAGCCGCTCGACCTCGGCTGCGGCCAGCCCGGCCGTGGCGGCGTCGAGCTGGCCGAGAACGACGGCGTCGGCCTGGCCCGCGTCGCGCGCCGCGGCGCTCTCGCCGACGCAGACGACCGGCGCCAGGCCGTGGGCCAGCGCCGCGTGCGCCTTGCGGTTCACGTCGTCGTCGCCCTCGCCGAACAGCGTCCGGCGCTCGGAATGGCCGACGAGGACGTGCGAGGCGAGCTCGGCCACCATCGGCATGCCGACGGCGCCGGTGAAGGCGCCGGCGTCGCCCCAGAAGGCGTCCTGGGCGCCGACGCGCACCCCGCTGCCGCGCACGACGTCGGCGACGGCGGCGAGCGCGGTGTAGGGCGGGCAGAGCAACACGTCGCAGCGCAGCCCGTCGGCGTTGCCCCAGCCGGCCACGACGGCCGCCACGTCGCCGGCGAGCGCGCGCGCTTCGGCGACCGTCTTGTGCATCTTCCAATTGCCGGCGATCAGGGGTCTGCGCAAGGCCTCGGCTCCGGCGCCGACCGGTCGGCCGGCGGGGCGGGCGGGACGGGGCGCGGTGGACCGCTACCCCGGGGAGCGGCCGCTCCCTGGCGACCGCGGCGCGATCACGTCGCGCGACGGCCGGCAACGATAGCGCAGGCGGGGCGGGGGGGTCAATCGGTCGCGCACGGCGCCCGCCCGGCCGACCCGCCGTGGTATCCTCCGCCCATGCCCAAGCGCAACGACCTCCGGACGATCCTCGTCATCGGCTCGGGGCCGATCGTCATCGGCCAAGCGTGCGAGTTCGACTACTCCGGGACGCAGGCCTGCAAGGCGCTGCGGAGCGAGGGCTACCGCGTCGTGCTGGTGAACTCGAACCCGGCGACGATCATGACCGACCCCGAGCTGGCCGACGCGACCTACATCGAGCCGCTCAGCGTCGAGGCGCTCGAGAAGATCATCGACCGCGAGCGGCCCGACGCGATCCTGCCCACCGTCGGCGGCCAGACCGGGCTGAACCTGACGGTCCAGCTGGCCGAGGCCGGCGTCCTCGACCGCTACGGCATCGAGCTCATCGGCGCCAAGCTCGAGAGCGTCCGGATCGCCGAGAGCCGGGCCCTGTTCCACCAGGCGATGGTCGACGCCGGCCTGCCGGTGCCCTCCGGCCGGACCGTCGAGGCCGTCGGCGACGCGCTGGCGCTGGCCGAGGAGATCGGCTACCCGGTCCTGGTGCGGCCGTCGTTCACCCTCGGCGGCGCCGGCGGCGGCATCGCCCGCGACGCGCGCGAGCTGTCGGCGGCGGCGGCGCGGGGCCTGCGCGAGAGCCCGACCGGCCAGGTGCTCATCGAGCAGAGCGTGCTGGGCTGGAAGGAGTTCGAGCTCGAGGTCATGCGCGACGGCGCCGGCAACTTCGTCGTGGTGTGCACGATCGAGAACCTCGACCCGATGGGCGTCCACACCGGCGACTCGATCACCGTCGCCCCGGCGATGACCCTCACCGACCGCGAGTACCAGCGCCTGCGCGACATGGCGCGCCGCGTCATGGACGTCGTCGGCATCGAGACCGGCGGCGCCAACGTCCAGTTCGCCGTCGACCCCGCCACCGGCGCGCCGCTCGTCATCGAGATGAACCCGCGCGTCAGCCGCTCGTCGGCCCTGGCCAGCAAGGCCACCGGCTTCCCGATCGCCAAGCTGGCGGCGCTCGTCGCCGTCGGCCACCGGCTGGACGAGATCGCCAACGACATCACCCGCGTCACGCCGGCCAGCTTCGAGCCGAGCCTCGACTACGTCGTGGTGAAGATCCCGCGCTTCGCGTTCGAGAAGTTCAGCGGCGTCGACCCGACGCTCGGCCCGCAGATGAAGAGCGTCGGCGAGGTGATGGCGATCGGCGACACGTTCGCCGCCGCGCTGAACAAGGCGCTGCGCGGTCTCGAGGTCGGCTGGGACGGCCTGACGCCGCCCGACGCCCTGCCGCCGGTCGATCCGTCGACCGGCGCCGTGCCGCCCGCCGAACCGTCGCCCGACGCCCCGCCCCCCCTCGATCTCGACGCCCTGCGCCGTCCGCTGCCCAGCCGGCTGCGCGCCGTCGCCCGCGCCCTGGCCACCGGCGCCGACCCGGCCGCCGTGGCGGCCGCCACCGGCTACGACCCGTGGTTCGTGGCCGAGCTCGGGGCGATGATCGACGTCGAGCGCGCCGTGGCCGCCCACACCCTCGACGCCCTGCCGCTGGCGACGCTGCGCGCGGCCAAGGCGATGGGCGTCTCGGACGCCCGGATCGCCCGGCTGTGCGCCCGCGACGGCCTCGCGCCCAGCGAGGACGACGTCCGGGCGCTGCGGCGGGCGGCCGGGACCGTGCCGCGCTTCCGGCGCGTCGACACCTGCGCGGCCGAGTTCGAGGCCCACACCCCGTACCTCTACAGCGTCTACCCGCCGCACGACGGCCCATGCGAGGCCGATCCGTCCGACGCCCGCAAGGTCATGATCCTCGGCGGCGGCCCGAACCGCATCGGCCAGGGCATCGAGTTCGACTACTGCTGCGTCCACGCCTCGCGGGCGCTGGCCGACCTCGGCTACGAGACGATCATGGTCAACTGCAACCCCGAGACGGTCTCGACCGACTACGACACCTCCGACCGCCTCTACTTCGAACCGCTGACGGTCGAGGACGTCGTCGCGATCTGCGACGTCGAGCGGCCGGACGGCGTGCTGGTGCAGTTCGGCGGCCAGACGCCGCTGAACCTGGCCCGCCGGCTCGAGGCGGCCGGCATCCCGATCTGGGGCACGTCGCCCGAGACGATCGACCTGGCCGAGGACCGCGAGCGCTTCGGCGCGCTGCTGGCCCGGCTCGACGTGCCGCAGCCCGAGCACGGCATCGCCCGCAGCCTCGACGAGGCGCGCGCCATTGCGGCCCGGATCGGCTTCCCGGTGGTGGTCCGGCCGAGCTACGTCCTGGGCGGCCGCGGCATGGCGATCGTCTACGGCCCCGACGAGCTCGAGCGGTTCCTCGGCGCCGCCGTCGCCGCCGCCGACGGCCGGGCGATCCTGGTCGACCAGTACATCGAGGACGCCTACGAGGTCGACGTCGATGCGCTGTGCGACGGCCAGCGGGTTGTCATCGGCGGCGTGATGCAGCACATCGAGGAGGCCGGCGTCCACTCGGGCGACAGCGCGATGGTGCTGCCGCCGTATCGCGTCAGCAGCTACCACCTCTCGGTCATCGCCGACTACACCGAGCAGATCGGGCTCGGCCTGGGCGTGCGCGGGCTGATGAACCTGCAGTTCGCGGTCAAGGACGACGTCGTCTACGTCCTCGAGGTCAACCCGCGCTGCAGCCGCACCGTGCCGTTCATCGCCAAGGCCACCGGGGTGCCGCTGGCGCGCATCGCCGCCGAGATCGCCGCCGGGCGGACGCTGGCCCAGATCGGCCTCGTCGAGTCGCCGACCGTCGACGGGTTCTTCGTCAAGGAGGCCGTGCTGCCGTTCGACAAGCTCGTCGGCGCCGCGGTCGAGCTCGGGCCCGAGATGCGCTCGACGGGCGAGGTCATGGGCCACGCCAGCCGCTTCGGCCACGCCTTCGCCAAGGCGTCGCAGGCGGCCGGGATGCCGCTGCCGACGACCGGTACCGTCCTGGTGACCGTCAACGACGACGACAAGCCGGCCGCTGGCAAGATCGCCCGCGACCTCCACCGCGCCGGCTTCGACCTGATGGCCACCGCCGGCACGGCCGACTGGCTGGCCCAGCTCGGCCTGCCGGTCGAGCGTGTCAACAAGGTCAGCGAGGGCTCGCCGCACGTCGCCGACGCGGTGGCCGCCGGGCGCGTCGCGCTCGTCATCTCGACGCCGCTCGGCCCGACGGCCTACGCCGACGGCCAGGCCATCCGCCAGGCCGCCATCGCCCACCGCGTGCCGCTCCTCACCACGCTCTCCGCCGCCAGCGCCGCCGTGGCGGGCATGAAGGCGCTGCGCGACCGCGAGATCAGCGTGCGGGGGCTCCAGGAGCACTACCGGATCCAGGTCGGCCGCAGCGGCGGGGGCCGGCGGGCCTGGTAGCGCGCCGCCCGCGCGGCGGAGGCGGCCGTAGCGTTTCGCCGCCGTCCACCGTCCATACCGTGTGCGCCCCATGGCGCGACCCATCGCCCCCGTCCCCCACCCCACGAGGCAGGCCGATGGCCAAGCCGACCCGCCCCGCCGCTCCCCGCCGCTCGACGCCGGCCCTCGTCGTGGCGCTGGCCGTCGCCACCGCCGCCGCGGCCGCCGTCGGATCGCCGGCGCCGGCGCGGGCCCAGGCGCCCGGCGCCCAGACGGCGACGCCGACCGCCACGGCGGTGACGGGCGGCGGGCTGTGCACGGTGCGCGGCGCGCAGCAGCCGGCCGCGGCGGCCGTCGAGCGCAACGCCCGGCTCGACGTCGTGCTGCGGCTGGCCGGCGACTGCCCGGTCGACGCCCGCGGGCGGGCCGACATCCTGCTCCTCGTCGACCGCTCGGGCTCGATGGCCGAGGGCGGCAAGTTCGACGCCGCCAAGACCGCCGTGGCGGCGTTCATCGCCAACGTCGACTTCGCGCGCCACCGGGTCGGGCTGGTGCCGTTCAACAGCGACCCGTACGTGGCCCAGCCGCTGACCGACCGCGCCGACCGGCTGCTGCGGGCGCTGTCGCTGATGGACGCGCCGCAGGGCAGCACCTCGATCGGCGCGGCGATCCGGATGGCCGACCGCGAGTTCGTCGAGACCGGCCGGCCGATCGCCGTCAAGGTCATGGTGCTGCTCTCGGACGGCATCGAGCCGGTGGCCGACGCGATCGTGGCCGCCGCCGAGGCGTCGAAGGCGCGCGGGACGGTGTTTTTCACGATCGGCCTGGGCGTCGACGCCGCCGACACGACGCTGGCGCGGGTGGCGACGTCGCCGGCCCACTACTACGACGCGCCCGACGCCGCGGCGCTGGGCGAGGTCTACCAGCGCATCGCCGCCATCCTGCTGTCGTTCGGCGTCACCGACGTCCGGGTCCACGAGCGGCTCCAGCCGGCCGCCACCCCCGCCGCGCCGGCGCCGGCCGAGCCGGCGGTGGCCGGCGACGGGCTGCGCACCTGGTGGCGGCCGTTCCTGACCGCCGACGACACCGACCTGGGCTACGCCGTCCACCTGGCCGCCGACGGCCGCCAGCCGATCTCGTCGGCGCTGTGGGCCGAGTACACCGACGGCGACGGCACCCGGCGCCGCGTCGACATCCCGCGGGCCGAGGTCGAGGTGACCCCGCCGAACATCCGCCGGATCTACCTCCCGTTCGCCGTGCGGAGCTGGTGCTTCCCAGCCGAACGCCACGCCGACGTCGCGCTGGTGATCGACGCCTCGGCCAGCATGGCCGGCCCCAAGCTGGCCCAGGCCGTGGCCGGCGCCAAGGCCTTCGTCGAGCTGCTGGCGCCGCGCCCCGGCGGCAGCCAGGTGACCGTGGTGAGCTACGACGCCAACAGCCGCGTCGTCCTGCCGCTGTCGACCGACCGCGCCCGGATCGACGCTGCCCTCGACGGCCTCGCGCCCGGCAGCGGCACCCGCATCGACCGCGGCATCGTGGCCGGCGTCAACGAGGTCGCCGGCCCGGGCCGCGATCCCGCGAACCGCCCCGTCGTCGTCCTGCTGACCGACGGCATCCAGGTCGACGCCCGCGACACCGTCCGCGACGCCGCCGCCTACGCCCGCGCCCGCGACGTGGCGATCTACGTCGTCGGCCTCGGCGAGGACGTCGACCTTCCGACGCTGCTCGCCGTCGCCGGCGGCCCCGACGGGCTCTACCTCGCCCGTGACCCGGAGGCGCTGGTGGCGATCTACCGGCGGGTGGGGGGCGTCGTGGCCTGCCGCTAGGGCGGGCGCGCGTTCGGCCCTGCGGTCCCGCGGCGCCGGCGACGCCCTAGTCCCGCCCCGCCCACGGCAGCCACGCCCGCGCCTCGCCCGACGGCATCGCGGCGGTCGCCGTCTCGTGCGGCGACGGCGTGACCGCCGACGTGGTCGCCGTCGCCGCAGCCTGCGTCGGCGATTCAACTGCTGTCGCCGTCGCCGAGGCGCTTCCGCCCGGCGTCGACGTGGCCGTCGCGCTTCCGCCCGGCGTCGCCGTCGGCCCGCCCGGCTCGTAGCGCAGCACGACGGCGCGGCGCGCCAGCACGTCGTCGCTCATCACCATGCCGACGGCGTACGCCGTGCCGTCGGGCAGCGCCTGGACGGCGTGGAGGTGGCAGTCGCACGGCGGCGGCTGGCGTTCCCAGACGCCGTCGCGGAAGCGCCAGAGTTCGGCCGACGACTCGGCGTCGGCCCCGCCGCCGACCGCCCAGCCCTCGGCCGGGTTGATCAGGTCGATCGACCACAGCGGCGTGGATGTGGTGATCGGCGCCATCGCCAGCACGCCGTCGCGCCAGAGCGCGATGGCGCCGCCAAAGGGTTCGTCCCGACGGGCGCCGACGATCCAGGCCTCGCCCGGTGCGATGAGGTCGATCGAGAGGCCGAACACCGGCTGCGAGCCGGCGGCCGCGGCGGCCCAGCGCGCGCCGTCGAACGCGCCGACGCCGGTCGGGCCGATCGCCAGCGCGTCGGCCGTCGTGCGGCGCGGCGGGTGGAGCGGGCTGCGGGCGAGGACGTCGACCGCCCAGCCCTGCGCCACGCCCCACGCCCCGTCGTCGGCGATCGCAGCGCCCGAGCGGAGGCGGACCACGCCGTCGTCGCCGATCGCCCAGCCGTCTTCGTCGAGCCGCGAACGGTCGATCGCCACGTCGTGGAGTTCACCGTCGGTCGTCGTGGTGTGCCGCAGCGCCCAGCGCTGGCCGTCGGGGTCGAGGCGGTAGAGCGCCGAGCCCGTCGCCGCCCAGTCGCCGTCCAACGACCACACCGCGGCCCCGTCGCCGCTGGCCAAGACCTGCTCCGTCCAGGCACCGTCCGCGAGCTCATAGACCAGCGCCTGGTTCATCGGCGGTTGGTAGCGCACGCCCCCCACCCGCCAGCCGCGGCCCGCCGTGGCGTCGACGGCCAGCAACCCGACCGGCCCGGAGGGTGGCGCAACCTCGATCCAGCGGCCGCCTTCGGCGATGACGCGGCGGAAGCGAACCGAGCGGAAGATCGCCACGACGCGCTCGTGCGCCGCCGGCGGCACGTCGTGGCCGACGATGCTCAGATGCTTCGGTCCCCAGAACGAGCCGACGTCGTCGGTGTGCTCGATGAAGAGCGCGAGCACGGCGGACGCGTCGCGCGGCCAGTAGATCTGCGCGGCGCGGAAGTCGACGTGGGTGCGCTCGACGTCGTGGCCGCTGGCGTCGGACGGGGCCGAGTTCCAGAACGCCCCGTAGTCGAACGTCAGCTCGATCCCGTCGCCGACGAGCCCGCCGACGAACGAGTCGACGCCCTGGAGCGGCGCATAGCGCCAGCCCGGCGGCAGCGCCACCGAGAACGGCCCGGTGTCGACGCGGCTCCAGCCGGGCGGGTCGTCGCGCGGGGCGACCGGCTGGGCGGCGGCGCGCGCCAGCGCCGCGAGCGCCGTCGGGTCGGCGTCGGCGGGGGCGTCCAGCCACAACCGCGCGAGCACGGCGGCGCCGGTGACGAGCCACGAGAGGGCGGCGAGCGTGGCGGCGACGCGGCGCGGCAAGCGGCGGTCCGGGCGGGGGCGTGATGGGCGGTCCAACATGGGCGGCTCCTAGGGCGTCGATGTGTGGATCGGAGCAGGGTACGTTGGACGGCGCCGTCGGTTGCGGGCCGGCGCGATCGCTCTCGGCGCCGCCGTCAGCGCGCGCGGCCCGGCGCCCGCGCCGCCGCCGTCGGGTCGCGGTCCGCCGCCGGTTCGCCCGCGTCGGCCGTCGGCGGCAGGTCCACGACCGTGGGCGGCGGGGTGGCGGTGCGGTGGACGAGGTCGTAGCGGGCGCCGTCGGTGAGGATGTGGAGCCGGACGTCGAGGACGCTGACCGGGTCGGCGCGGTTGGCCGAGTCCATCGAGGTGTAGCTGACGGACGACGGGTCGACGATCGTGATCGCGCCGCTGCCGGCCACGGTCAGCGTGTCGTCGGGGCCCAGGAACGCGGCGGTGTCCTCGTCGAGGCCGATGCCGACGAAGCTGGGGTTGTAGCTCAGCGCCGTCAGGAGCCGGCCGAGCCGATCGCGCTGCCGGAAGTGCTGGTCGATGATCGCCAGGTCGGTGAAGCCCAGGCCTGGCGCCAGCGTGACCATGTTGGCCCGCGGCGTCCCGCCGTCGTCGCCGAAGGCGATCATGTGGGCGCTCATCACCGCCGCGCCGGCCGAGGTGCCGGCGACGTGCAGGCCGCGGGCGTGGCGCTCGCGCAGCCGGTCGTCGAAGGGCGTCCCGCCCAGCGTCGTCGACAGCCGGAGCTGGTTGCCGCCGGTGAGGAAGACGCCGTCGGCGCCGTCGAGCGCGTCGACGTAGCGGGCGCGGGCGGCGTCCTTGCGCGTCTCGATCGGCACGACCGTCACCTCGGCCACCTTGAGGCGCCGGAAGACGAGCTCGTACTTGCGGCCCGTGGTCGGCAGCATCGACGCCGTCGGCACGACGACGATCCGGGCCGCCTCGCCGCCGCACAGCGCCACGAAGCGGGCCAGGATCGCCGGTGCGCGCAGCTTCTCCTCGGCGCCGCCGATCGGGACGATCGTGCCGCGCGTCACCGCGTCACCCGGGGCAGCCAGACGCGGTGCAGCTGCCGGATGGCCCCCGGCACGTCCTCGGCGCGGTAGTAGACGATCGCGCCGTCGGCCCCCACCGCCCAGGCGTCGAGGCCGTCGAGGAGCGCCACCGCGGCCAGGTTGGCGCTCGTCGGGCTGAGGCTGCGCGACCAGGCGCCGCTCGGCTGGCGCTCGAGGATCGCGCCGCCGCTGCCGACCGCCCAGCCGCGCCCGTCGGGGCCGACCGCGAGATCGCGCAGCACGCCGTCGACCGGGTCGCCGGCGGCCTCGACGGGATGCCAGGCGCCGCCGTGCCAGGCGATGACGGCCCCCTTGGCCCCGACGGCCACCGCGCCGCCCCCCGGGGTGAACGCCACGGCTTGGAGCCACTCCGTCGTCGCCCGCTGCTCGACGGCCACCCAGGCGCCGTCGACGAGCCGCAGCGCCTGGCCGCCCCAGCCGACCGCCCAGCCGTCGCCCGACGGGTGGAGCGCCACGTCGGACAGCGGGCGGTGCGACCGCGCCGCGGCGTCGACGACGACCCAGGTGTCGCCGATCAGCTTGAGGATCGTCCCGCCGTCGCCGACGGCCCAGGCGGTGCCGGGCAGCGGCCGGCCAAGGGCGTCGAGCGGCACCGCCACGGCGTTGAGCCGTTCGCGCGTCGGGCTCGGCACCATCGTCCAGCGCTCGTCGGCCAGGCGCAGGAGGGCGCCGGTGTCGCCGACCGCCCAGCCGCTGGCCGGGCCGTCCAGCGCCACGCCGTTGAGGTGGCCGCCCATCGGGCTCGGCCACGCCGCCCAGCGCCCGCCGCGGTAGCGCAGCAGCGTCCCGTCGGCGCCGACGGCCCAGCCGTCCCAGGCGTTGTGGAAGGCGACGTCGGCCAGCTGTGCGGCGAGCCGGACCCCCTCGTCGCGCCACTCGTTGTCGGCGTAGTGGAGCACCGCGGCGCGGCACTCGCCGGCCGTCAAGCAGTCGGCGCCGACGGCCCAGGCCTCGGACGCGCCGACGACGGCCAGCGACGTCACGCCCTTGCTCGTCTGGCTGTCCACCGTCGCCCAGTCCTCGCCGTCGAGCCGCAGGATCGGGGTGCGGCACGGCAGCGCGCATGCCTGGCCGAAGGCCCAGCCGTGGCCATCGGGACTCAGGGCCACCGTGCGCAGCGGCTGCGGCACGTCGTCGCGGGCGACGGTCCAGCGGCCGTCGCGGTAGCGCAGGATGGCGCCGCGGCACGGCAGCGCGGCGCAGGTCTCGCCCACGGCCCAGCCCGTGGCGCGGTCGGCCATGGCCACGGCGTGCAGCCGGACGTCGGGCGGCCCGGCGTCGTGGCGCTGCCAGAGGCCCTCGCTGTAGTGGAACAGCACGGCGTGGCAGCGCTGGTCGCTGGCGCAGTCGTCGCCGACGGCCCAGCCCTCGTCGTCGGCCGGCAGCGCCAGCCCGTAGAGCCAGTCGACGTCGGGGGTGGCGGCGATCGACCACGTTCCTTGGACGAGGCGCAGCAGGACGCCCTGGCAGCGCGACTCGGGCACGCACCGGCCCCCGACGGCCCAGCCGTCGCCGCCGCGCGTGACCGCCACGGCCGACAGCACGACGTCGGGCAGGCGCGTCGCGGCCGACCAGCCGCCTGGGCCAAGGCGCAAGACGACGCCCTCGCACCGCCCGCCGGCGCCGCACGCGCCACCCACGGCCCAGCCGTCGTCGGGGCCGCGCAGCGCCAGGCCGTGCAGCGGCAACTCGGTCGGGCTGGGCGCCTCGAGCCAGACGCCGTCGTCGAAGCGGAGGATCACGCCGCCCTTGCCGACCGCCCAGCCGTCGCCGGGGCCGGAGAACGCCACCGCGGCCAAGCCCAGGCCGCAGCCCGGGCCCATGATCGGGTCGCAGCCCCAGCGGCCGCGCACGTCGCCGGGGCGCCCGGGCGCGGCCGCGGCGACGGTCGCCAGGGCCGCCATCGCCCCCAGCGCCGCCCCGAACCGCACCAGCCGTCGGATCGCCGCGATGCCCATCCCGAGATCTCAACCCCGCGCCGAGGCCGCGCTCCCGGCGACCTGTGCCTGATCTTAACGCGCCGCACCGTGAAAAGGCGCGGTCGGCGACATTAAGAATCGGCCCGGCGATGCGAATCGCGGGGGGCGGCACGCCCAACAAACGGTGGCCAAATCATCATCGAATGGTGCTAGACAACGCGCCATCGACCCTGTATATTGGGCCGCCAAGGATGCGGTTCGAAGTGCACGGACCGAGTTCCCCCATCAGCCTCCGGTCGTCCCTCGGTTTCGGTGCAAGGACGTCCCCTGCCCGGCATCGTACGTGGTTGCGGTCGTCGAGCGCGCCCTCGCGGCGCGGGCCGATCTTCGGGTCTCCCAGCGTGTGGTGAGTGGATCTCAGTCAGGCCTCGCATCCCGGCCCTGGGTGGCGGCGGGCATGCCGCGCCGAGATCTGTTCAGCAGGAGGCTCGAGTTCCCATGTCCAAGAAGCTGTTCGTGGGCGGCCTGCCGTGGTCGGTGACCTCGGAGGAGCTGCAAGACCTCTTCGCCCCGCACGGTGAGGTGCTGGACGCGGTGGTCATCAAGGACCGCGAGACGGGCCGCAGCCGCGGCTTCGGCTTCGTCGAGTTCGAGGACGACGCGGCGGCCGACGCCGCGGTGCGCGCCCTCAACAACTCGTCGCTCGGCGGCCGCACGATCACGGTCAACGAGGCGAACGAGCGGCCCGGCGGCGGCCGGATGGGCGGGGGCGGCGGCGGCGGCGGCTACCGCCGCGACAACGGCGGGGGCGGCGGCTACGGCCGCGACCGGGGCGGCTGGTAGATCCGGCCGAACGACGTGGGCGATCGACGGGGCGGGCCAGCGGCCCGCCCCGCTTCGTGGGCCACGGTCCGCCGTCGCGCGGGTCCACCGCTGCAGGGGCGGGCCGTCGACCGAGCGACACCCCTGACGCGCGCCCTGGCCCGCGGCGGGCGGCCGTGACGGCGCCGCGGCCGTACGACGTCCTCGTCGTCGGCGGCGGCGTGAACGGGCTGGCCACGGCCTGGCAGCTGGCGCGCCGCGGCGCGGGCCGGATCGGCCTCGTCGAGCGCTTCGCCCTCGGCCACGACCGCGGCTCGAGCCACGGGCCGACGCGCATCACGCGCAGCAGCTACGCCGAACCGCACCTCGTGGCCCGCATGGCCGAGGCCAACGCCGAGGATTGGCCGGCCCTCGAGGCCGCCGCCGGCCGACCGCTGCGCCGCCCCTGCCCGACGTTCTTCTTCGGCCCCGCCGACGGGCCGATCGCCGCCTACGCCGCCGCCGTGGCCGCCGCCGGCGGCGCGTCGGCCGCCGCGATCGACGCCCTGTCGCCGTCCGCGGCGCGCGCCGCCGCCGGCGGCTGGCTGCGCATCGACGATACCGATGCCGCCCTGCACGACCGCACCGGCGCCGTGATCGAGGCGGCCGCGGTCGTCGAGGCGCTCGTTCGGCTCGTCGCGGCCGGCGGCGTCGAGGTGCGCCAGGCGACGGCGGTGCGCTCGATCGGCGGCCCGCCGGGCGGGCCGGTCGTCGTCGCCACCGACGCCGGGCCGCTGCAGGCCGAGCGGGTCGTCGTGACGGCCGGGCCCTGGATCGGACGCCTCCTGCCCTCGCTCGCCGGCCGGCTGACGCCGCTGCGCCAGACCGTGGCTTTCCTCGACGTCCCGGGCGACCCGACGACGGCGCCGAACTGGGTGCGCGTCGGCGCCGCGGGCGAGCCCGAGGTGTTCGGGCAGCCCGCGTTCGGCCACCGGGGCCTCAAGGCCGCCATCCACCGCCAGTCCGGCCGGCCCACGCCGGCCGACGACCCCGACGTCGCCGTGCCGTTCGCCGCCGACGCGCCGGTCGTCGCCGAGCTGCGCGCCGCCCTGGCGCGCTGCCTGGCGGTGCCGGTGCGCGGCGTCGTCGGCGGCATGACCTGCCTCTACACGATGACCGCCGACCACGACTTCGTCCTCGGCCCGCTGCCCGATGACCCTCGGATCATCGTCGGCGCCGCCTGCTCCGGCCACGCCTTCAAGTTCGCGCCGTGGACGGGGCGGGTGCTGGCGGCGTGGGCGATCGACGGGCATGGCGACGGGGCGCTGGCGCCGACGGCGTGAGCGGGCGGCGCGGGCGGACGGACGGCGACGGCGGTCAACGGCACATCATGGGCCGGCCGTCGGCCCGCGGTCACTCAGGCGTCGCCTTGGCCCCCCCCAGATGCCCCATCCGCTCGATCTTCGCCCGCAGATAGGCCGCGTTCTCGGCCGTCTCGAAGTGGCCCAGCGGGACACGCTCGATGACGACCAGACCGTTGGCTTCGAGGCTGGCGACCTTGGCGGGGTTGTTCGTCAGGAGGCGGACCGAGCGGACGCCCAGGGCGTGCAGGATGGCGGCGGCCAGGGTGTAGTCGCGGTCGTCGGCGCCGTGGCCCAGGGCCAGGTTGGCGTCGACGGTGTCGAGGCCGTCGTCCTGGAGGTTGTAGGCGCGCAGCTTGTCGGCCAGGCCGATGCCGCGGCCCTCTTGGCGGAGGTAGACGATCACGCCGCGTCCCTCGGCTGCCACGAGCTCGATCGACCGCGCCAGCTGCGGGCCGCAGTCGCAGCGCAGGCTGCCGACGACCTCGCCGGTGAAGCACTCCGAGTGGACCCGCACCAGCACCGACGCCCCGTCGCCGAGGTCGCCGGCCACCAGCGCCAGGTGCTCCTTGTGGTCGACGTCGTTGGCGTAGAGGCGCAGCTGGAACGCGCCGACGGCGGTCGGGATGCGCGCGTGGGTGATCTCGCGCACCGCCGGCAGCGCCGGCGCCGGACCGCCGACCGTGGGCGGCGGCACTAGCCGCCCACCACCAGCAGCTCGCGCGACAGCGTCGACAGTGTCTCGGCGCCGTCGGAGGTGATCACGACGTCGTCCTCGAGCCGGACCCCGCCGACGCCGGGAATGTAGACACCCGGCTCGACGGTGAACGTCATCCCCGGCGCCAGCGGCGTCAGGCTGCCCTCGTTCATGTCCGGCTCCTCATGGCCCTCGAGGCCGAGGCCGTGGCCGGTGCGGTGGATGAAGAAATCGCCCAGCCCGGCGGCCGCGATGACCTGCCGCGCCGCGCGGTCGACGTCCTGGCCGGTCCCGCCCGGCCGCGCCGCCGCCCGGCCGGCCGCGTTGGCGGCGCGGACCGCGTCGTAGGCCGCCGCCAGCCGCGCGTCCGGCGCCGCGCCGGCGACGACGATGCAGCGCGTCAGGTCGGACGCGTAGCCGTCGACCGTCGCGCCCCAGTCGATCGTCACGACGTCGCCCGGCTCCAGCGCGCGCGCGCCGGCGCCGGCGTGCGGGTTGGCGCCGTTGGCGCCGGCGGCGACGATCGGCATGAACGGCAGCGCGCCCGATCCGGCGTTGAGGGTCTGCACCATGAGCTCGGCCGCCAGCTGCTGCTCGGTCACGCCCGGCCGAATGAACTCGAGCGTCGCCGCGAACGCCGCCTCGGCCACCGCGACGGCCCGCCGCATCGCCGCCAGCTCGGCGGCGTCCTTCGTCATCCGCAGCGCCGCGAACACGCCGTCGCCGTTCGTGACCGCCGGCGGCTGGCCGCACTTGGCCAGGGCGTCGAGCTCGAGGAACCGGATCCGCCGCCCCTCGACGCCGAGCCGCCGCCCGCCCAGCGCCAGCGCGTCCGCCGCCGCCGTCACCGCCGCGGCCGGCCCGTCGGCGTCGGCCCAGGCGTGGAGGTCGGCCGCGAACGGCAGGCCCTCGGCCTTCGTCCGTTCGAGCCCGGGCACGACGAATGCCGGCCGGCCGTCGCCCGGCACGATGAGCAGCGTGATGCGCTCGCTCAAGTGGAAGTGGAGGCCGGTGAGGTAGACCAGGTTGGGACCCGGCACGACCGCCACGGCGTCGAGGCCGGCGGCGGTCGTCGCGGCCCGCAGGCGCGCCAGGCGCTCGGCGTGCATCAGCGGCCCTCCGCCTCGTCGGTCGGCGCGACGCCGACGCTCGTCCCGCCGGGCTCGCCGACCGCGTCGCCGTCCGCGGTCCGGACCGCCTTGGCCGGCTTCGCCTTCTTGCCCTGCTTGCCCTTCTTGCCCTGCGGATCCTTCTTGTCGCCCTTGACCTTCGACCGCTTGCCCTTCGCACCCCCGGTTTCCGACGCGGCGTCGCCGCCGGCCGCCGGCGCCGCCTGGGCTTGCAGCGTCTCGAGAGCGCCTTGCAGCCGTCGCAGGTCGGTGCGCAGCCCGTCGAGCTGGCGCTCGAGGCCGGCGACGCGCTCGTCGCCGCCGCGGCGGGCCTGGCCCAGCAGGCGGTCGACGACGAAGTGGTCCTGGGTCGGCTGGGAGGCGCGGTAGCGCTCGATGGCCGCCGCGCCGGCGCCCAGCGCCGCCAGGCCGCGCGCGGCGGCCGACTGGACGCGGTCGCTCGGATCGCGCAGCAGGTCCTCGAGGCGCTCGACGACCTGGGTCCGCTCGCGGCCGTCGCGCGGGCGGCTGGCGGCCCAGTCGGCCAGGGCGGCCACGGCGTGGAAGCGGGCGTCCTCGGGCGTCCGGCCGGGGAACGTCGCCTCGAGCAGCGGCGCGAACGCGGCGTCGGCGCGCGTCGCCGCCAGCCCGGCCAGCGCGCCGCCCTGGGTGTGGCCGGCGATGCGCACGGTGCGGCTGCCGGCGAGCAGGACGTCGATCGGCGCGGCCTCGCGCTGCGCGCCCAGGGCGCGGTAGGCTGCCGCGGCGGCCATGGGCGGCAGGCCGGCGGCCAGGCGGTCCTGCACGGCCGCGGCCAGCGCGCCGTCGCGGACGGCGCCGGCGGCGTTCATGACCGCTGCCAGGACGCGCGGGTCGGCCTCGGCGGCCACGATCCGCACCAGCGCCGCGACCGCCGCCGCCGTGCCGGCCTTGCCCAGCGCCGCGGCCCACTCGATGCGGACCCCCCAGAACGGCTCGCGCTCGTAGGCCGCCGCCACCGCCTCGATGCCGGCGCGCTTGCCGGCGGCGCAGAGCTCGCGGCCGGCCAGGATGCGGCCGACGACGTCGGGTGCGTCGGTCAGCTGGGCGCGCAGCAGGGCGTCGCCGGGGTTGAACGTCAACTTGTGGAGGATCGTGCCCTCGGGGTCGAACCGGACCATCGCCGGCGGCTTGGCCATGGGTACGACGACGGTGTGGCGGGCCTCGGTCAGCTTCACCGGGGCGGTGTGGTGGACGCCGTCGATCGTCCAGCCGACGTGGGTCGAGAGCGCGAAGACCGGCACGGCCGATGCGCCGTCGCCGTGCGCCGCCGGCCCAGCCGCGGCGCCGTCTTGCGCGCCGCTCTTGGCGTCGGCCGTCGGCGCCGCCTGGCGCTGCTCGATCGTGAACGTGCCCTGGCCGGCGTCGGCGTCGTGGCTGAACGTCACCTTGAGGTCGGGGTAGCCGGGGCTGTGGAACCACTGGTCGAAGAACGCCCCGAGGCTCCGGCCCGAGACGCCCTCGAGCGCGGCGCGGAAGTCGTCGGTCTCGACGACGCCGCCGACGTGGCGCCGGACGTAGGCCTGGACGCCCTCCCAGAACAGCGCGTCGCCGAGCTCGCGGCGCAGCGTGTGCAGCCGGCAGGCGCCGCCGGGATAGAGGTGGCGGTCGTAGAGCTGCCACGAGCTGTTGAAGGTGCGGGCCACGATCGGGCGCATGTAGCGGTTGTCGGCCTCGTCCAGGTAGGCCTGGGCGTCGCGCCAGAACTGGTAGCGGCCCTCGTCGGCGCCGGCGACGTCGTCGAACCAGACCTGCTCCATGTAGGTCGCCCACGACTCCTTGAGCCAGGCGTGGGCGAAGTCGCGGCAGACGATCGCGTCGCCGAACCAGGCGTGGGCCATCTCGTGGACGTTGACGTCGTCGACGTTGCGCGTCAGCTCGAGGGCCAGCGTCTCGTCGAGGACGTAGCGGCCGTCCCACGTCACCAGCGAGATGTTCTCCATCGCCCCGCCGATGCCCGGCAGCGCGATCTGGGCGTACTTGGGGTAGGGGTAGGGCGTCCCGAGCCGGTCGTTGAGCCAGCGCAGCATCGCGCCGGTGCGGCCGAACGAGCGGCGCAGGTCGTCGGGCGTGGCGGGCGCGACGCCGTAGTAGGCGATCGGGACGCCGTCGACCTCGCCGTCGTCGCAGCGGACGAAGTCGCCGATCGCGAAGCACAGCAGGTAGCTCGGGCACGGCGCGTCGAGGCGCCAGTGGGCCGTCTTGCGGCCGTCGGGGTGGACGGTCTCGTCGACGAGGGCGCCGTTGGCCAGGATCGTGAAGCGGGCGTCGGCGGTGAGCCGCAGGTCGAGCCGCGGGCGGGCGTTGGGCAGGTCGACGCACGGCAGCCAGTAGCGGGCGCGCTCGGTCTCGTGGTCGGACACGACGAACGTCGGCGCGTCGGGCAGTTCGGCCGTCGGGTGGCTGAAGAACAGGCCGGCGATCGGCTGCAGCGCGCGGTAGGCCACTGCCACGCGCCGGGCCTGGCCGCGCGCGACGCCCTCGGCCCAGCGGATGCGGATCGCCTGGCCGTCGTACGACCAGCGCACGGCGTGGCCGTCGGGGTCGCGCACGTCGAGGTCGCGCAGGTCGACGGCGTGCAGCGTCAGCTCGGCCGCGCCGTCGTGGCGGCTCGTCACCGTCGTCGTCGCCGTGCCGGCCACCGCCCGGCCGTGGATGTCGACCCGCAGCTCGAGGTCGAGGTGGACGGGCTCGAGCGGCAGGTCGGGCGGGAAGACCTTGGCCGCGCCGGGCAGCGTGAAGCCGTCGCCCGGGCCGTGCGACCGGGCGCAGGCGCAGGCATGGCCGAGCGCGTCGGCGGTGGCGTCGGTGGCGCGATAGGGCATGGGAGACTCCGGCGGGAAGGGGCGCGAAGGGCGCTATTATAGGCGGCGCGCCGCCGGCCCGCCGGCTGCTCGGCCCGCCACGCGCTCGGGGGATGCGACGATGATCGACCCGTCCAGCAACGACCTCCTCTACGCCGCCCTGGCCGGCGCCGCCAGCCTGGTGTGGCTGGTCGCGCTGACGATGGCGCTGCTGCGCTGGCGCGCCTTCGGGCAGCGCGCCGATCTGTGGTGGGCGCTGGACTTCGCCTGCCTCGCGTCGCTGGGCATGGGCTGGGCCTGGGAGGCCTGGTCGGCGCGCTCCGCGCTGGGTGTCGGATCGTCCGGCTCCGGCCCGGGCGCGCTGTCGGCAGCGGGCGGAGCGATGTCGCTGCTGTTCCACGGCGCGTTCCTCGCCGCCGCGGTCCTGGCGATCGTCGCCTACCGCGGCCGCGGCGCCGCCCTCGACTGAGCGACGGCCGGTGGCCGACTTCGTCGCGACGCTGAGCGCGCAGCTCGAGCGCGACCGCGAGCGGCTCACGGCGGCGCTGCTGGGCGGCGCGCCGCGGGCGGCCGATCCGCTGCCGGCGTTCGTCGCCCGCCATTGGCACCCGCTGCCGCCGGCGCCCGGTGCGGCCGATTGGCCGGCGTACGCCGTCGACGGCAGCGTCGTCCAGGTCGACCTCGACGACGGCAGCTACCTCTTCGTGGTCCGGGCGCTGGCGCTGGGCGACGGCGGCCAGGTGTGGCAGCGCGGCGGCGTCGAGATCCTGCCGCCCGCGACCGCCGCCTCGACCGCCAGCCGCTACGCCGACCTGCTGCAGCGCCAGCACGAGATCGCCCTGGCGTGCGAGGTGGCGGGCGAGGCGGCGCCGGGCAGCGTCGTCTTCCTCGACGGCGCGCTGTACGGCTGGTTGCCGCAGCTCTACGCCCTGCCGGCCGAGGGCGTCGGCGCCGCCTACGGCCCCGAGCTGCCGGACGCGATCCTGGCCGGCTACCTCGAGCTGCTGGCCGCCGCCGCGGCGCGCGGGGTGCGGATCGTGGCCGTGGCCAAGACGAGCCGCGAGGCGGCCCACTGCGCCCTGTGGCGCGACCACGACGGCCGCGCCGACCTCGTCCTCCCCGATACCCTGACCGACTCGGCGTTGATCCACCGCCACACCGACGACCGCGCCGGCGTCTCGACGCCGGTGATCCTGGGCACGCGCGCCTTCAGCGGCGGGTCGCGAGCGATCCTGGAGCGGCCGGCCGTTGCCGCCAGCCCGGCGATCGTCAGCTGCTTCGCCCGGCTCGCCGACCTTGACGACGCGCTGCGCATCGACGTCCCGGCTACGCAGTGCGGCCTCGACGCCCGCCTGGCCGACGTGGCCGGCGAGCTGGGCGGCGCCGTCGTGCCCGACGGCCGGGCGGCCATCGCGCCGACGTTGGCGCTGCTGCGGGCCGAGTACGGCGGCCTGGCGGTCTACAACGCACTGCTTTACTCGGTCGACCGCGAGGTGCGCCTGCACCGCGCCACCGTCGCCGAGGTCTACCTACCGATCGTCGAGCAGTCCCTGGGCCTCCGCGTCCGACTCGACCGCGCCGAGCGGCGCTTCGCCGGGGCGCGGTCGGCCTGAGCGGCGGCGTCCAGCCTGCTACCATTGGCCGCGGCGTCTCATCGCCGCCTCACCCGCCCCGCCTACCCTGGCGCGCCATGGAGCGCCCCGTGCTGGACTGGCCGACCGCGTCCCCGGACGCCGACCGACCCGCTGCCCCCGCCGCCGCGTCGGACGGCCCGCCGCCGCCCGTCGTCGGCACGCTGCCGGCCGGGGCGGCGCCGCAGGCGTACGAGTGGATCGAGACGGGCGACGGCTGGGTGGCCGTCGACCGCAACGCCGCCGCGCCCGACCCCGGCGCCGCCGCGCCCGGCGGGACGGCCGACGACGACCCGCTGGCCGCGATCGCCGCGGCGATCCCGGCGCCGCCGCGGCGGCGCTTGCGGCGCGATATCGTCGAGGCGCTGGGGATGGCGCTGCTGCTCTTCCTGGGCATCCAGGCCGTCATGCGGCAGTTCATCGTCGAGAACATCAGCATGCTGCCGACGCTCGATCCCGGCGACCGGATCTTCGTCGACCGCGTCTCGTGGCGGCTCACCTCGGAGCTGGCGCGGGGCGACGTCGTCGTCTTCCGCGCCTGGGACGAGGACAAGCTCTACGTCAAGCGGATCATCGGCCTGCCGGGCGACACCCTGGCGATGGCCGACGGCGAGGTCTTCGTGAACGGCGAGCGCCTCGACGAGCCGTACCTGGTCCAGCACGCCGACGAGTCGAAGCCGTCGACCGTCCTCGGGCCCGACGAGTACTTCGTCATGGGCGACAACCGGCCGAGCTCGGCCGACTCGCGGCTCCACGGCGCGGTCGAGCGGGCCGCGATCGTCGGCCGCGCCTGGGCCATCTTCTGGCCGATCGACGACGTCGCCTGGCTCCACCGCACGCCGCGGCTCTACGCCGCGCCGGCGCCGTAGCGGTTCGGCGCGGCGGCCGCCCCGGCGGCGGCTCGCCCAGGCCGTCGGCAGGGGCGTGTTGACAGCCGCGCCGAGTCGCACCACTATATCCGGCCCCAGCGGGAACATCGCACCACAAGATGTATGCACTGACCCGCTGCATGCCGGAGGAACCCCATGAAGCCCGCCCTGGTGCTCTGCCTGGCCGTGGTCGCGACCGGCTGTTCGGCCGACGTCGCCGACGTCGACGATCCCGGCCCGCAACGGCCGCCGTCGCTGGCCGTTCAGGGTCGCGTCGCCGCCGCCCCGCCGGCCGCCGCCCCGCCGCCCATCGCCCGCGCCCTGACCGCGCTGGCCGCGGCCGGCCTCGAGACCGCCGCGGCCGCGCCGGTGCGCGACCGCGGCTTGGCCAGCGACGTCTGCGAGCTCTGGTCGTTCCCGCTGCCGTCGGCCGCCGGCGCGCCGCCGCCGCAGGGCCGGGTGTTCCTGTGTGACGACGACGACGCCGCGCTCATCGCCGCCTACTACCAGGCCCGCCAAGCCGAGGCCGGCGCCGGCGGCGGGCCGTACCTGCACGTCGGCGAGGGCGGCGTCGTGGTACAGCTTGACGCCGGGCTGCCGGCGGACGCCCTGACGGCTTACTCGGCGGCGCTCGCGGCGCCCTGACGGCCGCCGGCGGCGCGCTTGGGGCGCCGCGCCGCCTCGTCGGCGATGCGCGCGGGCGAGGCGGCCCAGCTGCAGATCGGGCAGGCGGCGAGGTCGTGGAAGCGGGCCGGGCAGCGGTCGCGGCCGAACTGGATGATCTGCAGGTGGAGCGCGATCCAGCGTTCCTGCGGGAACACGGCCTTGAGGTCGCGCTCGACCTGCTCGACCGACCGCCCGTCCGACAACCCCCAGCGCGTCGCCAGGCGGTGGATGTGGGTGTCGACCGGGAAGGCCGGGATGCCGAAGGCCTGGGCCATGACGACCGACGCCGTCTTGTGCCCCACCCCCGGCAGCGCCTCGAGTTCGGCGAACGTGCGCGGCACGACGCCGCCGTGGCGCTCGACGAGCAGCCGGGCGAGGCCGACGAGCGCCTTGGCCTTCTGCGGCGCCAACCCGACCTCGCGGATCAGCCCCTGCACCGTCTCGACGTCGAGCGCCGCCAGCGCCGCGGCGTCCGGCGCGCGGGCGAACAGGGCCGGCGTGACCTGGTTGACCTTCTTGTCGGTCGTCTGGGCGCTGAGGACGACGGCGACGAGCAGCGTGAACGGGTCGGTGTGGTCGAGCGGGATCGGGACGGCCGGGTAGAGGTCGTCGAGGACCGCCTGGATGCGGGCGGCCTTGGCGCGCAGCGCCGGCGCCGGCGCCGGCGCTGCGTCGCTAGGCCGTGGCGAGCGCGGCACGGGCGCCCTCGACGTTGGCGTGGATCTGGCCGATGTGCTCCCGCACGTGCTCGCCCGTGAACGCCAGCGACTCCACCAGCGCGCGCCGGATCGGCGGGCTCGGGTGGGCCTCGAACAGCTTCAGGGCCAGCGCCAGCGAGTCGCCGAGGTCGGCGACGAGGGCGTCGCGCAGCGCACCGATCGGGCGCTGGGCCAGGATGCTCTGCAGCGCCGTCTCGGGTCCGCCGGGCCACATCGCCGGCGGCTCTTCGGTGGCGCGGAGCATCAGCGCCAGCTGGGCGTGCCGCTCCGAGACGATGAGGTGGCCGAGCACCTCGCGCACCGACCACTCGGCCGGCCCGGGCCGGAAGTCGGCCGCGTCATCGTCGATGCCGTCGAGCGCCTCGCGCAGCTCGCCGACAAGTGCGTCGTGCAGCTGCCGGAGGTCGCCGGGCGTCACGGCATCGCCCGTCGGCACGGCCGCCTCGGGCCGGCCGCCGAGCGTGACGTCGACGGTGTGCGTCTGGCCGTCGCGGACGAACGTCACCGCCAGCGTGTCGCCCGCGCTGTGGCGGCCGAGGATCGGCCCGAGGCCTTCCCAGCCCGCCACCGGCGCGTCGCCGAGCCGGACGATGACGTCGCCGTCCTTCAGCCCCGCCTTCTCGGCGCCGCCGCCCGGCACCGCGCCGCTGATGTGGGCGCCGTCCGCCGCGTCGAACGCGCCGAAGTTCGGGGCCACCCCGAGCATCGGCCGGCGGGCCAGCCGCGCGTTGCGGCCGGTCGTCACGTGCACGGCCAGGTCGTCGAGCCGGCGCGTCCAGGCGGCGCGCACCGCCTCGGCGTCGTCATCGCCACCGCCGCCGACGGCCACGTCGACGCGGGTGCCGTCGCCGTCGGCCGTCAGCGTGAAGTCGGCGCGCTCGGTCTGCCCGTCGCCGTCGCGCACCGCCCAGCCCAGCCGGCCGGGCTTCTCGAACGCCGTCCAGTGGCCCTGCCAGGCCGTCCCGCCGGACTGCCGCAGCGAGACGCCGCCGCCCACGCGCCCCTGGACGAGGGCCTCGTCGCACAACCAATGGCCCAGGCCGTAGGGGCTGGCGATGGCGTCGGCGACGGCGGCCGGCGGGGCGGGGATGCGGCGGGTGAGGGTCAGCGTCGGTCCGGGCGAGTCGGTCATCGTCGGGAATCCCCCAGGGGTGTCGGGTCGGATGTCCATGGTGCACGGATGTTCGAGAACGGTCCAACGCTCCGCGCGGTTCAGTCGTGACGGCCCAGCCCGGCCACCGCCCCGCGCCCGGCCAGGCGCCCGGTGGCCCACGCCCAGTGGAAGTTGAAGCCGCCGATGCGGCCGTCGACGTCGAGGACCTCGCCCGCCAGGTGCAGGCCGGGCGCCCGCCGCGAGGCCATCGTGCGGTGGTCGACCTCGGCGAGCGGGACGCCGCCCGCCGTGACCTCGGCGAAGTCCCAGCCGCGGTCGCCGACGACGGGCAGCGCCAGCGCCCCGAGCGCCTCGGCCAGGGCGCGGCGCGCGGGGCGGGCCAGCTCGGCCAGGCGCATCGCCGGATCGACGCCGGCGACGGCGCACAGCCGCCGCGCCACGCGCTCGGGCACGGCGCCGGCGACGACGGCGCCGACGGGACGCCGGCCGTCTTGATGCGCCGCCTCGGCCAGCCAGGCGTCGGCGCCCGCCGCGTCGCGGCCTGGAAGGAGGCTCAGCCGCAGCTCGGCCGCACCCACCGCCAGCCGCGCCGCCAGCCAGTGCCGGCTGGCGTCGAGGACGACCGGGCCGCTGACGCCGAAGTGCGTCCAGAGCAGGCTGCCGGCGCGCCGGTCGACGACCTTGCCGCCGGCCGTGGTCGTCAGCTCGGCCGGGTGCGACACGCCCGAGAGCTCGGCATGAAAGAAGTCGGCCGCGAGGACGAGCGGCACGAGGGCCGGGAACGTCGGCGTCACGGTGTGCCCGAGCCGCGCGGCGAGGGCGTAGCCGCCGCCATCCGACCCGGTGCGCGGCAGCGATCGGCCGCCGGTGGCCAGCACGACCCGCCGGGCGCGGACGATGTCGGGGCCGACGGCCAGATCGAACGCGGCGTCCGCGTCGTAGCCGGCGACGGCGTGCGGCGCGCGGCCCGCCGCACCGCCGCCCTCCGCCCCGGCACCCCCAGCGGGCGGCCCCGGCGCGAGCACCGGCTCGATCGCGTCGACCCGCGCCCGCGTCCGGACGTCGACGCCGCGGGCCGCCGCGCGGGCGACGAGCGCGTCGAGGACGGTCGCGGCGCGGTCGGTCGTCGGGAACCGCTTGCCGCCCGGCTCGGCCTTGAGCGCCACGCCCAGGTCGGCGAACCACCGCACCGCGGCGTCGGCGTCGAACGTCGCCAGCACGTTGCGGATCGTCGGCCGCGGCCCGTTGAAGTCGTCGGCGGTGACGCGGACGTTCGTCACGTTGCAGCGGCCGCCGCCGCTGATGAGGATCTTCGCCCCCAGTTTGGGCGCACCGTCGAACACGGCGATGCGGACCGCCCGACCGAGCTCGGCCGCCCGCTCGGCGGCGAAGATGGCCGCTGCCAATCCGGCGGCACCGGCGCCGATGATGGCGACGTCGATGTCGTCGGCGCCGGCAGCGACCGCGCCGCCCGAGGTCGACGTCACCGGGCGATGTCGCGGGCAGCCCAGGGCAGGTAGGCGGGCGGCGGGTCGACGACCGGCGGCGGCGTCGGCGAGGCGTCGCGCGGCGGGCGGGCGGTCGGCGACGGGGCGGCGGTCGCCTCGGCGCGGCGCGTTGCCGTCGCGGTCGGCGCGGTCGGCGCGGTCGGCGACGGCGCGGGCGGGCCGCCCGCCGGCAGTCGATAGGTCAACGTGAGCACGGCGCCCTTCTGCCTCAGTTCGGACTCGGCGCCGTGGAAGATCACCGACGGGACAGCGCCCGGCGTGCCCACGAGGCGCAGCGCGTAGCCGTAGTCCTGGGCGGGGTGGTCGAACCAGAACCGGAACGCCTCGGTGACGAGCGGCCCGGCGAACGTCGTGCGCGCGTTGATCGCCGCCATCGGCGCGACGGCGTCGACGCGCTCGGCCAGGTCGAAGGCGCCGTCGTAGTCCGACACGCGGTCGCCTTGCCCGCCGGTGGCCTGGGCGCCGGGCTTTTTCCAGGGCTCGTTCGGGTGGCGATGGCTGTTCCAGGTCGGGCCGCCGACCGGGTTCTGGTTGTAGTCGTTGCTGCCGGGCGGGTCGCCCCAGCCCTGGAGGACACGCCGCAGCTCGATCGCCTGGGCGTCGCCGTCGCGCGGCGCGAGCGTAAAGCGGGCCTCGAGGACGTCGTCGGCGCGCGTGACGCCGGTGGCGGCGCGGAACGCGTCGCGCCACGCGAAGCGGACGAAGCCCGGGTTCGGCCCGGCATCGGTCCGGACGACCCAGGGGCTGTCGTTGCCCCAGCTGGCCAACCCGGGGCCGATCGGCGAGGCGTCGAGGACCGGCACGGTGAGGTTCTCGTAGCCCGAGGCGCCCAGCGTGATCGTCAGCGACTCGCCCAGCGTGAAGGCGTGGGTGTTGCGCGGATCGCCCGGGTCGATCGCGTTGGCGACGCCACCGCTGGCCTCGTCGGCGGCGTCGCGGATCGGGCCGGCCGGCGCCAGGGTGTAGCGCGCGCCGCCCGGCGCGGCCGCGAGCGCCGTCGTCAGCGTCACGCGGTCGCCGTTCTGGGGGTCGACCACGGCCGCCAGCACCGGCTGGCGGGCGCCGGACGGCAGGGCCACGAGCGCGTAGTTCGCCGGGTCGGCGGCGCTCTCGGCGTCGATCGTCTCGTTGAACCAGACCTCGATGCGCTGGGACGAGGTGGCCGCGACGCGCTCGAAGCGGGGCGGCGCGGTGTCCCGCAGCTGCGGCACGGCCTTGCCGTCGAGCTGGCCGTCGATGGACAGCACGAACTCGGCCAGGTCGAGCCGCTGCCGCACCGTGAGGCCGTCGAGGCGGCCGTGCGGCTGGGGCCGATCGGGGTCGGCGAAGTCGTCGAACAGGCCCATGATGTCGGTGGCCCAGCGGTAGGCGCCGCGCAGGTGGGGCCGGGCGAACGCGCCGACGAGGCTGGCGGTGTTCGTGCACCACAGGCAGTCGCCGCGCTGGGCGGCGTCGTTGAGCTCGCGCTCCTCGGCCGGCCGCCGGGCGCCGACGTCGTGGAAGCCGTGGTCCAGGAAGGCCGTCGCCGGGACGTGGCAGCCCGCGCAGTCGGCGTCGGCCGGGCGGGCGCGCGGGCTGCCGTTGAAGTACGTCGCGCCGCGGACGGCCGCCTCGGTCAGGCTGCCGTCGGCGGCGCGATGCGGGCTGCGGGCCAGCGGCGGCACCCGCAGCATGTACGCCGCCAGGGCGTCGAGGTCGGCGTCGCGGCCGGCGTTGGGCGGGCCGAGCTCGGCCTGGACGTCGTCACCCAGGAAGCCGGTGCCGCCCATCTGCGGCCCGCGGAGCGTCCACTCGAAGTCCTGGATCTCGTCGCGGTCGCCGCTGGCGTGGAGCTCGCCCCAGCCCAGCCGCGGGTGCCGCTGGCCAGCGGTGAAGGTGCGGCCGAGGCCCAGCAGGTCGTGCGTCACGCGCGGGCCGTGGCGCTGGCCGGCGGTGCCGGCGGGCGTGGTGTGCATCCCCCAGCTGCGGCCGTCGCTCTCGCCGTTGATATGGCAGGTGGCGCAGGCCACCTTCTCGTTGGCCGAGATGCGCGGGTCGGCGCTGGTGTAGAACAGCTTGGCGCCGCGCAGCAACTGCGGGTTCGTGACGGGGTAGCGCTCCCAGCGCGCCGGCACGCCCGTGGCCACGCGCCCGACCTCGCGCGGCCGGGCCGGATCGGCGAGGTCGACGATCGAGACGTCGAGCGAGAGGTCGTTGGCGATGTAGGCCACCGGCTCCGTCGGCGACAGCGCCACGCCCATCGGCCGGTCGCCGACGCGGACCTCGGGCAGGCGCGGGGCGCGCGGGTCCGTCGCCGAGCGCACCGGCGGCGTGTCCCACGGCAGGACGACGACCTCGTTGCTCTGCTCGGCCACCACCGCGGCGTGGACGCGGCCGTCCAGCCGGGCGAAGCCGATGTCGACAGCGCCGGAGATGCCGGCATTCCAGCCCCAGCCCTGCCAAGCGGGGTTGTTGTGGCCGGCGGTGGGGTTGTGGACGCTGACGGCGGTGAGGACGATCTTGGCGTCGTTGAGCACGCGCCGTGTGGCGAGGTCGAGGCGGCGCAGCGAGACCTGGACCGTGCTGTCGGGCGTGAACGACTCGGCGTGCATGTTGTGGTACTGCGTCGGCAGCCAGAGCTGCGACAGCCCGGTCGACGACGGGATCTGGGCCGGGTGGCCGCGGAAGTTCTGGTAGCCGCCCTCCGCGACGTTCTTGGCGCCGTCGGCCTGCGTGAGCCGGGGGTTGTGCTGCGGCGTGGCGGCAAAGCCCGTCGCCCGCGTGGCCACCACGGGGACGGGGCCGGTGATGTCGACGCGGGCCAGCTGGGCGTGCTCGTCGGTGACGATGAGCTGGTTGACCCAGGCCGAGGCGCCGTCCTCCGTCCAGACGATGCCGTGCGGCGCCGGGAACACCTCGCCCAGCGGGATCACCTGGCGCGTGGCGGTGTCGATGGCGGCCAAGGCGCCGGCGCGGTGCAGCGTTACCAGCGCCCAGCGCTGGGCCCCGGTGGCGGCGTCGGGCCGCGACAGCGCCACCGAGTACGGCCCGCTGCCCCACGGCAGGTCCACGACGTGGCGGATCGCGCCGCTGGCGCCGTCGAGGACGTAGACGCGGTCCGTGTCGTGGGCCGCCACCCAAACCTCGCGGCCGTCCTCGGACACCGACACGCCGCGCGGGCCGTTCGTCACCCGGACGTCGGGCAGCGGGAACGCCGCCACCGAGCGGTCGCGGGTGTCGATCCGGAACACCGAGTCGGCGTGCTGGTTCGCCAACCACACCCATCGACCGTCGGCCGTGATCTGGATCGGCCCGCTCTTGAAGCCGCGGTCCCCCACGGCGGCCGCCGACGCCGCCGCCGCCCGCGCCGGCATCGCCGCCTGCGCCGCGGCGGACCGGGCGAACGGCAGCGGGGCGAGCAGCGCGGCGAGGGCGACGAGGCGGACGGCGCGGACGGCGGGGCCGGGGCGGAGGGGGTGGGTGGGGCGCATCGGGCGGTCCTGTTCGTGCGGTGGAAGGACGGGGTCGATCCCGTCCGACGCGACATGAGGGCGGATGCTGGAGCGAATCGCGCCGACCCGGCCGGGCGTCACATCGCCTCGACCGGCGCCGTATGATGGGGTCTCGACGGGATCGCACCCCAACCGCGAGCAACGGCCATGGCGAACGCACAGCCGCGAGCGAACCTTCGCGCCCGCCGGGCGATCCTGACGATCGCCGCGCTCACCCTGCTGGCCGCGGGGCGCGCCCCGGCGCCGCCGGCGGCGGCGGATCGTCGCCTGGTCGACGACCCGCTCCCCCACCTCCTCGCCACCGGCCAGCCCCACGGCGTCGTCGGCAACCGCGGCGAGCGCGCCGACGGCAACGGCGACGACGGCGACCTGGCCCGCGGCCGGGCGCCCGACTGGTCGTACGCCGATGTCGTCACGCCGACGACGCAGGCCGAGAACGTCGCCCTCGACCGCAACACGGGCCTGATGTGGCTGCGCCAGCCGCGCCTCGTCGACGGGTCCGCCGCGGCCGACCCGACCGCCGTCGGCGGCAACGTCGACCTCGCGGCGCCGCTCGACTGGCAGGCCGCACTGGACGCGGTGGCAGCGCTGTCGTACGCCGGCTTCGACGACTGGCGGCTGCCCAACGTCAACGAGCTCGAGACGATCGTCGACTTCGGCCGCCAGGCGCCGGCCCTCGACGTGCTGGTGTTCGGGGCGCCGCGCGCGGGCGAGAGCACGTACCTGTGGTCGTCGACGACGCGGCCCGACGCGCCGCGCGAGGCCTTCTACCTCAACGCGTTCGACGGTCACCTCTACCCCTGGCCCAAGACGTGGGCCTTCGCCACCCGCCCCGTCCGTTCGACCGCGGTTGCCGATCCCGCCGCCGACCCCGTCGCCCTCTTCCGCACCGGCCAGACGGCGCGCTACACCGGCAACGACGGCGAGCTGGGCGGCGCGAACGACGACGACGGCGCGCTGCAGCTCGGCCTCGCAGCCGACTACGCCTTCGCCGACGACGGCGTCATCGACACCGCCGCCGAAAACGTCGCCGTCGACCGCGCCACCGGGCTGGCCTGGCTGCGCGACCTGCGCCCCATCACCGGCGGCGGCATCGACGACGCAGCCGTCGCCGGCAACATCGCGCTCCACGCCCGCCTCGACTGGCAAGCGGCCGTCTCCGCCTGCCAGGCCCTGCGCTACGACGGCCACGACGATTGGCGGCTGCCCAACATCCGCGAACTATGGTCGCTGGCCCGACCCGGCAGCGCCGACGGCCCCCTCGACCCCGTCGCCTTCCCCGGCGCCGCCGTCTCGGGCGTGCCCGACGAGCCGTTCGTGTGGTGGTCGTCGACCACCACCGCCGGCGACCACCCCGCCGCCCCGGCCGCCGACCGCGCCTGGTACCTCGGCACGTCGCTGCCGCTCATCCGCCACCACGTGGCCCCGGCGTTCCAGCCGCCCAAGGCGCGCCCCGGCTACGCCCGCTGCGTCCGCGACATCGTCCCCGACGTCCACCCCGACGGTTGGCGACCGGCCCTCCGCGCCAGCGCCGACTGGACGGCGCTCACCGTCGCCGTCGACCGGCCCGACGTCTGGCGCGAGGGCAAGTGGCTGGCCGCCGCGTCGCCCGACGCCGCGGCCCCGTTCGACATCGCCTTCCAGGACGCCGGCCGCTTCGCCCTCCACCTCGACTTCCTGCGCGCCGCCTTCCCGGAGCGCTACGGCGGCCTCGACGCCGCCGAGTACACCGCCATCACCGCCCGCCGCGCCACCCGCCGCCTGCTCGCCGGCGGCCTGCGCAGCTTCGGCGCGGCCGACGGCACGCCGGTCTACGGCTTCGACGTCTTCACCGCCGACGGCGAGCCGGCTGAGCTGCTGACGCTGCCCGAAACCTTGACCCTCTACCGCCGCCTGGCGCGCGCCTTCCACCGCCGCCCTCTCGTCTACGCCCCGACCCAGCCCGAAGCCATCGCCCTGGCCCGCACCTGGCGCCACCCCGGCCTGCCGATCGGCTTCCCGGCCAGCCCGCCGCCCGCCACCTTCGAGGCCTATACGACCGGCATCGCCTACGGCACCGTCCGCCGCCTCACGCTCGACGCGCTCGCGTCGGCCGTCGCCGGCGGCGCCTTGGGCTGGCAGGACCTCGTCGTCCTCGACCGCGTCCCGACCGACGTCGACGTCGTCGTGGCCGGCGTCGTCACCGGCGGGCGGCAGGGTCCGCTGTCGCACCTCAACGTCCGCCTCGCCCGCCGCGGCACCCCCAACGCCTTCGTCGCCGACGCCCACGCCGCGTTCGCGGCCCACGACGGCCGCCTGGTGCGGCTCGAGGTCGACGGGGCCGGCTACCGCGTCGTGCCCGACGTGCCGTTGGACGAAGCGACCGCCTGGTGGGCCGCGCACCGCCCGCCGCCGGTCGCGATCACGCCGCCCGATGTCGCCCACGCCGGCCTCGACGACCTGGCCCAGATCGCCGCCGGCGACGTCGTCACCGATCCGCTGCGCTCGGCGACGCGCCGTTTCGGCGGCAAGGCCGCCAACCTGGCCCGCCTCTACGCCTTCCTGCCGCCGGCCCACCAGGTCCCCGGCTTCGCCATCCCGTTCAGCGCCTACCAGCACTACGTCACGACGAACACGATGGCCGACCCGCGCGACCCCCTCAGCCCGCCGCGCTCCTACGCCGACGTCCTCGCCGCCCTCCACGCCGACCTCCGCTTCCAGGCCGACCCCCGCTACCGCGCCCCGCTCCTCGACGCCGTCCACGACGCCCTCGACGACGACGGCGCCGTCGACCCCGCCCTCGTCGCCACCCTGGGGGCGCGCATCGACGCCGTCTTCGGCCCCGGCGTCATGGTCCGCTTCCGGTCGTCGTCGAACGCCGAGGACGGCGTCGCCTTCAACGGCGCCGGCCTCTACGACTCGACGAGCGTCTGCGCCGCCGACTCGCGCGACGCCGACACGGCCGGCCCGTCGCGCTGCGACCCCAACCAGCCCAAGGAGCGCACGATCGAGCGCGGCTTGCGCACCGTCTTCGCCAGCCTCTGGAACCCCCGCGCCTGGTCGGAGCGCGCCTACTACGGCATCGACCCGTCGCGCGTGGCGATGGCGATCCTGGTCACGCCCGCCTTCCCCAACGAGCGCGCCAACGGCGTCGCCTTCACCGGCGATCCGAGCCGGCCCGAGGCGCGCGGCGAGATGGTCGTGAACGCCCAGGACGGCGACGCCAGCGTCGTCCTGCCCGAGAGCGGCGACCTCCCAGAGCGCAGCGTCATCCTGTTCGACCCCGCCAGCGGCGCCGTCACCGGCATCCGCCGCCTCCAGGCCTCGAGCCGCGTCCCGCCCGGCACCCAGGTGGTGTCCGACGCCGAACTGCGACGCCTCGGCGAGCTCCTCCTCCTCGCCCGCGACCGGCTGCCGATCGACACCGGCGGCCACGACCGCGCGCGCATCCAGCTCGACGTCGAGTGGAAGATCCGCCGCGGCGACAACGCGCTGCTCCTCAAGCAGATCCGCCCGTTCCTGCCCGCCCCGCCGCCCCCCATCCCAACCCTCCACGTCGTCGTCCCCGACGCCCTGGCGCTCTGCACGATGTGGCGCCCCTCGTCGACGCCGCTCGACGAGCTGGCCGCCAAGCGCGTCGTCACGCTGACCGCGGGCACGACCCGCGTCCCGATGACCACCACCGCCGCCTCCCACGCCCTCTTCGCCGCCCTCGCCGACGGCCGCGACGGCACCCCCGGCGCCGCCGACGGCCCCGGCGAAGTGGTCCTGTCCACCGACCCCTTCCGTCCCGGCCTCTACCACGCCCGCTTCACGCGCCGCTTCCGCCTCGGTCCCGATCGCTTCGAGGCGCGCCTGTCGCTGTCCGACATCCGCGCGTCCGCCCCCGGCGCCGTCCGCCTCGACAGCGACAGCCTGACCGCCGGCAACGCCATCGTCACCCTCGCCCAGCTCGACACCGGCGCCGAGGTGCCGCCGGAGCAGATCCTCGGCCCATGCGGCCTGCCCGTCCTGCCCCGCCAGCGCTACGACCTGCGCCTCGCCGACGGCACCCGCGTGACGCTGCTGCTGCGCAAGGGCCGCGGCTTCTTCAGCTACCGCTGGGCCACGCTCGTCGGCGCCACCGTCGACGGACCCGTCGGCCACGCCGAGGTGACCGACCTGCGGCGCCTCGTCTACAGCGCGATGCGCCACAACTGGTCCGAGCGCCTCGTCGTCCTCTTCGACCCCCCGCTCGGCCCCGCCGACGAGGTCCGCGGCCTCGAGATCGCCCAGGACGGCACGAACCCCGGCGACGGCACGTACACGGCCGTCTACCTCGACGCCGAACTGCGCCCGCTGCGCAACCTCGCCGTGACGTCGTTCGTACACACCGACCTGCCGCCCGGTGGCGGGGCGTATCGGATCGTGCTACCGTGGGCGGAGCGGTAGGCCGACGACACGCGGTCGCCGCGGGTCCGGTTCTTCGCCACGCCTTCATCGCACCCCAGGACGTGACCCATGACCCCGTCGCCGACCCGCCCGCGCGTCCGCGCCGCCGTGCTGGCCGTGGCCCTTGCCGCCGCCGGCACCGCGCCCGCCGCCTCGGCCCAGGCGCCGCAGCCCCGCCCGATCTACCTGCCGCTCGTCGGGCACTTCAGCCGCGACGCGCTGGCCGCGCCGCAGCCGGCCGCCACCGACGCCGCCACGCCGGGCGCCCGCCCGTCGCCGACGCGGCCGGCGCCGTCGCCGACGGCGCCGGCCGGCGCCGGCCGCTGGACCAACGTCACGCTCAGCCGCCACGTCTCGGCCCTGCACGCCGAGGCGGGCACGCCCCGGCTCTGGGCGGCCACGACGTCGGGCCTCGTCGTCTGGGACATCGAGGCCCGCACATTCGCCAAGGTCACCGTGGCCGACGGCCTGCTGTCCAACACCGTGACCGCAGTCCATGTCGACCCGGCCGGCCGCGTCTGGGTGGGCCACGAGGACGGCGTCAGCATGTCGGACGACCGCCGGACGTGGCGGGCGCTGCGAGACGAGGACGCGCTCTACGGCGTGCTCGTCAACGACATCGTCGGCGACGCGGACGGCGGCGTCTGGTTCGCCACGCCCGAGGGCCTGATGCACCGGGCGCCCGACGGCACGTTCGACGCCGTGCGCACCCCGGCCGCGCTCGACGGCGCCGACGTCACGAGTGCGCTGCGCGACCGCGCCGGCCAGCTCTGGTTCGGCACCGACGGCGCCGGCCTGGCGCGCCGCAACGCCACCGGCGGCTGGCGCGTCTTCACGCCGGCCAGCGGACTGCCCAGCGCCAGCGTCTTCGCCCTGGCCGAAGGCCCCGACGGCCGCGTCTGGGCCGGCACCGGCGCCGGCGCGGCCCGCGTCGAGCCGTCCGGCGCGTTCACGACCTTCAACCGGGCCCGCAGCGACGTCGGCCAGGGCGAGCTCGGCCGTGTCGACGCGCTGGCCGTGGCGACGTCGGGCGAGGTCTGGGCGGTGGCCCAACGCAACGCTTTCCGCATCGCCGCCGGCGCCGCCGAGGCCGTGTTCGACCACGACGACAATTCCTTCGGCGTCGAGGCGCTGGCCGCGACGCCGAACGGCGTCGTCTGGTTCGGCTACGAGACCGGTCTCTACCAACGGACGTCGATCGGCATCTGGATCGACTGGACAGCGCCCGACCCGCTCCCGTCCGGTGAGATCACCGCCATCGGCGCCGACGGCGATGACGTCTGGTTCGCCACCGCGGCCGGCGCCGTCAATTGGAGCGCCGCCGACGGCTTCCGCACGTGGAGCGCCGCCGCCGACGCGTCGCACGCCTTCTTCTTCGACATGGCGGTCGGCACCGACGGGTCGGTCTGGCACGCGACCGGCGACGGCCTGATCACCCTCTTGCCCGACGGCGAGCTCGTCGCCCACCACGTCGACGCCCCGCTCCCGCTGAGCTACGTCGCCGCCGTGGCGCTCGATGCCCAGGGACGGCCGTGGATCGGCACCGGCCCGGGCGGCGCCGGTCCGTACAACCTGGCCTGGCGCGGCGCCGACGGCACCTGGCACGGCGTCGCACTGCTCAACCCTTGGTCCGGCAACCTGTCGTACTACATCGTCGACATCGCCCCGGCCCGCGACGGCTCGCTCTGGATCGCCGGCGGCGACGGCCTCTACCACGTCGCCCCCGATGGCCGGCGCCTGGCGCACTACGACGAGGTCGACCTCGTCGGGTCGAGCCTCGTGCTGGCGGTGGCGATCGACGATCAGGGTCGGGTCTGGGCGGGGACCTCCGGCCTGTTCGACGAAGGCACCGGCCAGGTCGAGGGCGGCGGCATCACCGTCATCGAAGGCGACGACCTGACGTTCTACGGCGCCGCCGAGTTCATGCCCGGCGCCGCCGCGATCCGCGACATCGCCATCGACGGCGACGGCGGTGCCTGGATCGCCACCGACGCCGGCTTGAGCCACCGCGACGCGGCCGGCCGCTGGACGCAGCACCGCGCGGCCGACGGCGTACCGCCCGGCATCGCCGCAGTGGCCGTCGACGCCGCCGGCGGCGTCTGGGCCACCGCCTACGCCGGCGAGGAGGGCAACCCGGACGACCGCCGCACCGCCGTGGTCCATCGGGCCCGCGGCGGCCGCTGGACGGCCGTGCCGCAGATCGCCACGCCCTTCGGCGTCGACATCCATCCGGTCGGCGTCGTGGCCGATCCGGCCGGCGGCGTCGTCTTCGGCGCCCCGCGCCACATCGTCCGGCAGTCCGCCGCCGGCGCCCGGCGCGCCGCGTTCTCGGGCGTCGACCTCCAGGTACTGCGCGACGTCGTGACGGTCGACGGCCAGGCCTGGTTTGCCGGGCTCGAGGGCGTCGCCCGCCGCCGGCCGTCCGGCACGTGGCGGATGTGGACGGCGTCGGAGGGGCTGCCCGCCGGCATCGTCCGCGCCGTCCAGCCCGACCCTGACGGCGGCCTCTGGATCGGCCTCTCCCCGACCGAGCTCCCCGGCGAGTCGCCTGTCGGCGGCGGGCTCGCCGTCCTCGGCCCCGACGGCGCCTGGCAGACGTTCACCCGCCAGGACGGCCTGGCCTCAAACCACGTCAACGACCTTGCCCTGGCCCCCGACGGCACCCTCTGGGTGGCCACCGAGCCGGAGGTCGACGACGTCGGCGACAGCCTCGGCGGCGGGGTGAGCCGCCGCGGTCCGGACGGCACCTGGCGGACCTTCACCGCCGCCGATGGCCTGCTGGACGATTGGACCTCGCGCGTCGCCGTCACCGCCGACGGCAGCGCCTGGTTCGGCAGCCTCGACGGCCTCAGCCGATTCGCCCCCGACGGCACCTGGTCGACGCTCCAGACCGACGGCGCCATCCTGTCGCTCACCCCCGGCCTCGCCGGCGACCTCTGGATCGGCACCTCGGACGGCGCCGCCCGCCACCGCCCGGACGGCACCCTCGACCTCTATGCCCCCGCCGACGGTCTCGGCGACGTCAACGTCACCGCCATCGGCGTCACCCCCGACGCCGTCTGGTTCGGCCACCTGTTCCACGGCCTGAGCCGCCTGACGCGGCCCTGACCGGTCGACACGACACCCTGATACTCGCCCGCCAGCCGCCCTCGTCCGGCCGGACCCCGGCCCCCGCTATGCGCCACCGCGCGGACCAGCCCCCCACGGCCCCCGTGACCGCACCTCCGATGCCGGGGGGTCCAGGGGGGCGCAGCGCCCCCTGGTCGAGGGTGCAGGGGGGCCGACGCCCCCCTGCGACATGCACGAACACGGGCGCCCCGCCTCCCCCAGCCCGGCTCGGCGGCTCTGCAGATCGTGCGGCCGCGGGGCATTCGGACGCCACCGGCCGCGGCGCGCGGGCATCGTGTGGGGATGCGCGGCGGGGGTCGGGCGGGGATGGGTGGGGTGTGGGGTGTGGGGTGGTTGGGGTGGTTGGGGGAGGGCACCCACGGGGGGGTGCCCCTACCGGGTGCCGCCCGTTTGCCACGCCGCGGCGATCGCATCGCACGCCATCGCGCGGCTGTCCGCCACCCGCGCCACCCGCACCTCGGCCAACAACGACGCGTCGGGATCCACCGTCACGCCCGCGGCGCCGCCCTTCACCATCACCTCGACGTCCGCCAGCGCCCCCGTCAACATCGCGCTCCCGCGCTCGCCTGCCCCGCCCTCGACGTCGACCGCCACCACCACCGGCAGGTCGAACGCCGGCTCCCCCTGGCACAACCGCACCGCCACCCGATCGCCGTGCTGCGACCACGCCGCGTAGAGCACCGGGTTGCCCGCCCGGTGGACCCACTGGTCGAAGAACCCGCCCACCTCGTCGGTCGCCGCCTCTCCGCCCACCCCATCGCCCACCCCATCGCCCAACCCATCGACCACCTCAGCGCCCACCCCGCCGGCCGCCGCCGCCCCGGCCGCCGCCATCGCCGCTTCCAGGTCGTCCGTTCGGGCGTTGCCGTACTGATGCGCCGCGTAGTACGACCGCACCGCCTCCCAGAACGCCTCCTCGCCCATCCGCGCCCGCAGCATGTGCAGCACCCAGCCGCCCTTCTCGTACGTGTTGGCGCCGAACATATCGGCCAGCACCGGCTGGCTCACCGGCGCCGCCACCCCGCTGTTGAGCACCGTGTAGCGCAGCGCGTCCATCCGCCACCCCAGCAGCTCCGGTCCGACCCGGTCGACCCGCCAGAGCTCGGCGAAGTACGTCGCGAACCCCTCGTTGAGCCAGATGTCGGCCCACGAGTACGGGCTGATGGCATCGCCGAACCACTGGTGCGCCGCCTCGTGCGCGATCAGGCTGTGCGACCCCCGCGGCGTCCGCGTCGTGAAGACGTTGGCCCCGATCGCCGTCATCGACTGGTTCTCCATCCCGCCGCCGAAGTCGGGCGCCGCGAAGTGCCCGTAGCTGTCGAACGGGTACGGCGCCACCTGCCGGCCGAACACCGCCAGGATGTCCGGCGTCACGTCGGCCACCCGCAGCGCCGTCGCCGGGTCGTTGAGCACGAAGTGGCGGATCGGCACCCCGCCCGGCCCGGTCTGCTCGGCCGTCCGATAGCGCCCCACCGCCACGCCGGCCAGGTACGTCGCCATCGGCTGCCGCATCTCGTAGACCACCGTCGTCTCGGCCGCCCCGGGCCGATCCTCGACGAGCACCCCGTTGGCCGTGGCCACGAACGGCGCGGGCACGGTGATCTCGAACCGCCAGCGCGCCTTGTCGCGCGGGTGGTCGTTGCACGGGATCCAGTTGCGCGTCCCGTCCGGTTCCGAGATCGCGTACATCGTCTGCTGGCCGTGGGGCAGCAGCCCGCCGCTGAACACGTCCTGGCCGCCCGGCCGCGGCACCCCGTCGTACGCCACGCGCACCGCGAAAGGCTCGCCCATCCCCACCGCCCGCGGCAAGTCGACCCACAACTTGTGCGCATCCGCCGGCCGCTCGAACGTCGCCGCGGCGCCGTCGACCTCGACCGATGTCACCGTCAGACCGGTCGCCCCGTCGTCGCTCAGGCGCATGAAGTCGAAGCTCAGCGACGCCAGCCCCGAGATCGTGCTCGTCGCCTCGATCGTCGTCTCGGCGTCGATCCGCCGCGCCACCGGGTCGATGCGCGCCCGGACGGTGTAGGTGACGACGTCGTAGCCCGTGTTGCCCAGGTAGGGCAGGTACGGGTCGCCGATCGAAGGCGCCGGCACCTCGGCCGCCCCCGCCGACCGCGCCGGCGGCCGGGCGCCGGCCCCCGCCATCGCCGCCGGTGCTTCCGGCACTGCCGCCGCATGCCGCCGCAGGTGGCGCGCCCGCTCGGCGGCGGGAATCCCGATGCCCTCGTCCGCCGCCCCGGCCTCGTCCGCCGCCCCGGCCTCGTCCCACGCCACGCCCCCGCCCATCGCCGCGCCAGCCGCGCCACCCGCGCCCGCCGCCACCCCGCCGCCCGTCGCGATCGCCGGCCGCGGCAGCGCCTCGCACGCCGGCAGCGGCGCGTCGCCCACGGGGTGGACGACGACGTCGGCCAGCAGCTCCTGGCGCGGGTCGGGCGTGATCGCCTCGAGCCGCCCGGCGTAGCTCAGCGCCAGCACCTCGTCGGCTGCCGTCACCCGCAGCTCGGTCGCCGCCACGCCCGCGTCGCCGTGGAGCGCCAGCGGCAGCGCGAACGCCGCCGGCGCCGCCGTCAGCTGGCAGACCCGCGCCTGCAGCGCGCCGCCGGCGCGCGACCACGCCAACAGCAGCCGCGGCACCCGGGCGGCGCGGAAGTCGCCGTCGAACAGCGCGCGCACCGGCCCCGTCGGCCCCGTCACGCCGTCGATCGCCGCCGCCTCGAGGGCGTTCAAGGACGCCAGCAGCTCTGGCGTCGTCTCGATGTAGTCGCCCAGCACCGTCCAGAACAGACGATCCCCCAGCAGCAGCCGCAGCCGGTGGAACGCGAACGGCGCCTTGTTCGCCGCCACCGCCTGTGTCGACGCCGACCCGTCGCCCGGCAGCTCGGCCAGCGCTGCGTCGGCGGCGACGCCCGAGGCGTAGGACAGCTCGAACGCCGCCAGCCGGGCGCGGACGATCTCCGGACCCTGGTCGCGCGCCAGGTAGAGCTGGGCCAGGTAGGTCGCCAGGCCGGCGTTCAGCCAGTCGTCGCCGCGGTTGCGCACCCCCACCGCTGCGCCGAACCACTGCCGCGCCATGAGCGCCGCGTTGCGCTCCCAGTACACCGTTCGCGCCCCCGCCTGGTTGCGCCCGACGACGAACAACCCGGCCAACGACGTCGAGTTGGCGGCGCCCGACTCGACGACCGTCAGCGCCTCGAAGGGGTAGCCCAGCAGGCGCGCCGCGTACCAGTCGAGCTGCCGGGCCAGCGCCGCCAGCGTCGGCTCGGCCGCCTCGGGCGCGCGCAGCAGATACGCCCGGAACGGGATGCCGCCGGGGCTGCCCCGCTCGACGACGGTGTACGGGGCGATGTGGACCATCACCTCGCTCGTCGCCATCGGCTGCCGGCTGTAGAACGCCGTCGTCACCCGGTCGCCGTCGCGGAACTGGCGCACCAGGCCGCCGTTGCCGACGGTCACGTACGGATCGGGCGCCGTCAGCGTCAGGCCGAGCTCGGCCCGGTCGCGCGGGTGGTGGTTGCCCGGGAACCAGTTCATCGCCCCGCCGACGGCCGACCAAATCTGCAGCGTCTCGCCGGCCCGGCGGACGAGCAGCCCGCTGCCGTTGGCGCGCGCGCTGCCGCCGTAGTGGAACCGCAGCTTGAACGGCGTGCCGAGGCCCAACGGCCGCGGCAGCGCCACCCAGAGCTTGTTGCCCGGCCCCGACCACCACTGCGCCGGGGCGTCGTCGAGCAGTACCTCCACCGGCCCGCCGGGCAGGACGAAGTCGAGGGCGATCCGCTCGACGCGCTCAAGGTTGCCGTGGCCGACGAGCGTCGTGATCGCCGTGTAGTCCACCCGCGGCGGGTCGCCATCCACGCCGCGGTCGATCGCGAACGTCAGGTTGACGTCGTAGCGGTCGATGTCGATGCCCGGGTAGCCCAGCCCCGGGGCGCCCGGATCGCCCAGCGACGCGCTGTCCATCGCCCAGCCGCGCAGCGCGAGGGGCAGGTACGCCAGCCCCGCCGGCCGCTCGGCCGACACGGCCGGCGTCGGCGTCGGCGCCTGAGCGGCGGCGCGGTCGGCGGCGTCGGGACGAGGCGCGACGAACGCCAGCGCGAGGGCCGTGACGAGGGCTGCGGCGGGCGGCGTCGACCGCAGACAGCGGCCGGTCGCGACGAAGGACGGCGGAACGGGGCGGCGCGACGACATGGCACGACTCCGCGGGGGCCTCGGGTGCGAGGTGCGGGAGCGTAGCCAGCGCGCCGGCGCGCGTCAACCGGTCGGGTCGGCCGTCAGCCCCCGGCCGCCCGCGCCGCCGCCGGCGCCGTCGCCGGCCGGTCGGGCGGCGCACCGGCGCGCCGCTGGGCGTCGATGCGCCCGATGATCCAGGCCGCATCCCGCCCCACGCCGCCGATGAGCTCCGACACCCGGCTGCGCATCCACGGCAGGCCCACGGCGTAGAGCCCGGGCGCGTCGACGACGCCGCCGCGCTGCCGCAGCCGCCCGTCGCGGTCGACAGCACCGGGCACCGCCAGCCAGCGGTAGTCGGGCCGGAAGCCGGTGCACCAGACCACGGCGTCGAAGTGGCCCACGGCCTCGGCGGCGCCGGATGCGTCGGCGGCCAGGAAGCCGTGCTGGGCGTCGTAGCCCAGCGTCCGACCCACGGCCCGGATCCGGCCGCGCCGCAGCGCGTCGCGCAGGCCGTAGCCCAGGACGACCTCGCCGGTGCCGAACGTCCACCGCACCAGCGGGTGGTCGGGGCCGATGCGGTTGTAGCCCAGCGTTTCGCCCCAGCAGAACACACTGCGGCCCAGCACCGTCAGCGGCACGTAGCGCGGGCGGTCGCCGATGCTGATCGTGACGTCCTTGCCGGCGCCCAGGAGCTCCACGGCGATCTGGGCGCCCGAGTTGCCGGCGCCGACGACGAGCACGCGCCGGCCCGGCAGCTGGGCCGGGTTGCGGTAGTCGCCGGAGTGGAGCTGGACCGCATCGGCGGGCAGCGCGGCGGCGAACGGCGGCCGGACGGGCGTGTGGCATGCGCCGGTGGCCACGACGACGGCCGGCGCGCGCCAGCTGCCGCCGCGCGTCGTCACGACGTAGCCGGGCGCGCCGCGCCGGCCGGCCGGCGCGACGCGGCGCACGGCCTGGCCGTAGCGGACGTCGAGCCCCTGGGCGGTCGGGTAGCGGCTCAGGTAGGCCGCGATCTCGGCGCCGGTCGGGAAGCCGCCAGGGCGGCCGGGCAGCGGCAGGCCGGGCAGGGTCGAAAAGCGGCGCGGGGTGTAAAGCACCAGGCTGTCGTAGCGGGTCCGCCAGGCCGCGCCGGCCGCGTCCGCGGCCTCGAGGATGACGTAGCGCAGCCCGGCCCGCCGGGCATAGTACCCCGCCGCCAGGCCCGACTCGCCGGCGCCGACGATGACGACATCCATCACCGACGCCTCGCTGGCGCCCGTCCCGTGCTGGTGCTCCATGGCCACCGTATTGTCGCCACGGCGGCGCCGGATGGCCACTTCGGGCAAGCGCGGCCGGCGCGGTGCGCGCCAGCGATCGCGCCCGATCCCGCGCCGTGCTCCGGGTGGCCGCGCCGGACCCGCGCCGGCGCCATGCCGTCCGCCGCGCCGCCCCGTTGACGCGCCGCGCCCGCCCGCCTATCGTTCGGCCATGACCCCACGGCCGCCGAGCGAGCCTGCCATGACCGAGCGCCAGGCGATGGTGCTGGGGCTGATCGTCCGCGAGCACGTCGCCCTCGGCCAGCCGGTCGGCTCGCACTGGCTGGTGGCGCACTACGACCTGGGCGTCTCGAGCGCCACCGTCCGCAACGAGATGGCGGCGCTGGAGGAGTTGGGCCTGCTGAGCCAGCCGCACACCTCGTCGGGGCGGGTGCCGACGGTGGCGGGCTACCGCCTGTTCGTCGAGCGGCTGATGCGCCACGCCGCGCTCGACCCGGCCGAGCGGCGGGCGATCCGCCAGCAGTTCCGACAGGCGGGCGGCGACGCCGAGCGCTGGCTGCGGCTGGCGGCGGCGGCGGTCGCGCGCGCCTCGGGCGCGGCGGGGTTGGTGGCCGTCCCGGACGGCCCGGTGCTGCCCAGGGTGGCCCACGCGCCGGACGGGCGCGCCCTGCCGGCCGAGCTGGCGGCGCCGCGCCTCTACCACGCCGGCCTGGCGGAGTGCATCGAGGCGCCGGAGTTCGCCGACCCGGCGCCGCGGCGCGGGATCGTCTCGCTCCTGGAGCGCGGCGACGGCCTGCGCGATGTGCTTCGGCAGCTGCCGCCGGACGGCGTCCACGTCCTGATCGGCGGCGAGCCGCCGCTGGAGCGCGTCCCGTACCTGACGCTGGTCGTCGCCCGCTTCGTGCGCGCCGGCCGTCACGGCATCGTCGGCGTCGTCGGCCCGACGCGGCTGGCGTACGAGCGCGCCGTGCCCGCCGTGGGGTTCGTCAGCGGCGTGATGTCGCGCGAGGTGGGGGGCGAGGTGGCGTAACCGGGGCGACCGTCGCCGCGCCCCGTCATGGCCGGAGGCCGCTATGCGAAGATTCGCCCGCCGCGCCCCGCGCACCCTCGTCGCGGCGACGATCGCCGTCGCCGCCGCGATCGGCGGCCTGCTCGTGTTCGCGGGCGCGCGCAGCGGCGGCATCGTCTTCCTGCCGTTCCTCCTCAAGGACGCCGACGTTCCCTCCGACCCGGCCGATCCGGCGGCCACAGCAACGGCGGCGGGCGAGGCGACGCCGGCGGCCGACGGCAGCCCGACGCCCGCGGCGGCTGGCGCGACGCCGACGACCGGGTCGCCGGCACCGGATCGCTTCGCCGGCCGCTGGACCTACCTCACCCACACCGACGGCGTCGGCGCCGTGGCCGTCGACGCCGCGGCCGGTCGCGTCTGGGCCGTCGGCTGGGGCGGGGGCATGGCGTGGGACGTGGCGGCCGGCACGGCGCGGGTCTACACGCGCGCCGACGGGCTGCCGTCGCTCCAACTCTCGGCCGTCGCGGTGGCGGCGGACGGCACGCCGTGGGTGGGGATGCGCGGGGCCGGGGCGGCGTGGCTCGGCCCGGACGACCGCTGGCAGGCCGTCTCGTTCGGCGACGGCCATTGGGACGACGACGTCGTCTCGATCCTGGCCGACCCCGACGGCAGCGTCTGGTTCGGCACCGGCGCCGGGGCCAGCCGGCGGTGGCCGGACGGCCGGCTGGCGCACTACGGCCGCGACGACGGCCAGGTGGCGGGCACGGTGACCGCGATGGCGATCGACGCCGCCGGGAACCGCTGGTTCGGGACCTACTACGGCGGCCTGTCGGTGCTGCGCGCCGACGGGCGCTGGGAGACCTTCAAGGCCGGCGGCGGCGCGACGCTGTCCTACGACCTGGTGGTCGACGTCGCCGCGGCGCCCGACGGGTCGGTCTGGGTCCTGTCGGCCGGGCCGCAGGACCCGAGCGCGGGGCCGGCGTTCGCGTCGGCGCTCGACATGATCCACCCCGACGGGACGTGGACGGCGCGCGACCTGGGCGGCCGCGGCGGCGACGACGAGCTGCTGCGCGCGGTGGCGTTCGACGGCGCGGGCCGGGCCTGGCTGGCGTCGGACCGCGGGCTGCTCGAGCCCGACGGCGCCGGCGGCTGGCGGCCGGCGGCGGGGGAGGGGACGCCGGCGGGCGGCGTCGGCGCGTTGGTGTTCGACGCGGCGGGCTGGCTCTGGGCCGCCACCCGCGCTGGCCTGGCGGCGCGCCAGCCCGACGGGACGTGGCGGGCGTACCGCACCGGCGGGCTGCCGGCGTCGATGGTGAACGCCATCGCGGTCGAGGCCGACGGGACGGCGTGGCTCGGGACGGGCGGCGGCGGGCTGGCGCGCCGGTCGCCGGACGGGACGATGCGGATCTTCACGACGGCCGACGGCCTGCTCGGCAACGCCGTCCTCCGGGCGGCCGCCGACCCGACGGGCGGGGTGTGGTTCGCGACGGGCGGCACCACCGACAGCGAGGACGACGGCGGCATCCACCACCTGGCGCCCGACGGCCGCCTGGCGACCTTCGGACGTGCCGACGGGCTGCCGTCGAGCGCCGTGCGGGCGATCGCCGTCGACGGGGCGGGGACGGCGTGGTTCGCCACCGTGACGTACTACGACGCGCCCGGGCAGCGTCGCGACGGCGGCCTGGCCCGCCGGGACGCCGACGGCCAATGGACGACCTACGCTCAGGACGACGGCCTGCCGCGCGGCGGCGACCTGAGGGCCATCGCGCTCGCCCCGGACGGCGGGGTGTGGGTGGGCAGCGACGTGAACGCCGGCGACCCGGCGGCTCCGAACGACAGCCTGGCCTACCGCTTCCCGGACGGCACCTGGGAACGCATCCCGCTGCCGGCCGAACCGGAGTCCGACGACATCTACGCCCTGGCGCTCGACGGCGACGGCAACCTCTGGCTGGGCAGCTGGGGCGGCGTGTTCCGCCGCGCGCCGGGCGGCGCCTGGACCACGCCGCGCGACGACCCAGCGCTGGCCTTCCAGGCCTCGGTCATCGCCCGTGACCCCGCCGGCGCGCTGTGGTTCAGCGCGGCACCCGGCGCCGTCCGCGTCCGCCACCCCGACGGACGCTGGGACACGATCACCGAAGCCGACGGCCTGGCGCCCGCGACGATCGAGGCGATCGCGTTCGGGCCGGACGGCAGCGTCTGGTTCGCGGGGCGCGAGGGGGGCGTGGGGGTGCTGGGCGGGGGGTGGCGGTGAGGCGGGCGGCTGGGTCGACGGCGCGAGGGGTTCCGTCGGAACCGCCCGCCTGTCGCGACCCCCTGTGCCCGTGCTCCTGACCACCCCCCGCACCCGCCTCGCCGCCGCCGCCTTCGTCGCCCGGCACGGCGACGTCTTCGCCGTGTTCGACGCCGCCACCCAGGACTCGGGCAACGTCTCGTACGGCGTCCGGGCGGGCGGCGAGCGCTTCTTCGTCAAGACGGCCGGCGATCCCGACGACCCGCGGCCGTTCCTCGCGCACGACGGTCGCGTCGCCCTGCTGCGCAACGGCGTCCGCCTCGCCTGCTCGACGGCGCACCGGGCGCTGCCGCCGCTGCGCCACGTCGTCGAGGCGGCCGACGGCCCGATCGTGGTCTACGACTGGGTCGACGGCGACCTCATCGGCACCCCGCGCGACCGCCGCGACGACCCCGCGTCGGCCTACGCCCGCTTTCGCGCCCTGGGCGGGGCCGAGGCCGTGGCCGCGCTCGACGACGTCTTCGACCTACACGTCGCGCTCGCCCGCCGCGGTTGGATCGCCTCCGATCTCTACGACGGCAGCCTGATCTACGACTTCGACACCCGCCGGATCCACATCGTCGACCTCGACCACTACCGCGACGGGCCGTTCACGAACGACATGGGCCGCCTGTTCGGTTCGACGCGTTTCATGGCCCCCGAGGAGCATGCGCTGGGCGCGCGCATCGATGAACGCACGACGGTCTTCACGCTGGGCCGCCTGATCCAGCAACTGCTGCCGTCCGCCGCCCCCGCCGTAGCCGCCGTGGCCGCCCGGGCGTGCGCGCCGGCGCCCGAGCAGCGGTACGCGGCGGTGGCGGCGTTCTACGCGGCGTGGGTGGGGGCGGCGCGGTGACCGTGCTACCGTCCGCGCAACATGGACACCCTCACCTTCAGGAAGGCCGTCACGGTGGACGAGTCTGCGCTCCTGGAGCGTGTCCTGCGCCGCTTGGACGAGGCCGGCGTCCGGTTCTGCGTCATCGGCGGCCAGGCGGTCAACGCCTATTCCGACGCGCCCTACCCCGCCACCCCCCGCCCGCCACGCCCGGCCAAGGTCCCGACGCCCCACCACCACGGTCGCCAGCGCCGCTACCGCCTCGCCGCTGCCGGATATACTTGTTGGGCTGGGAACCTTCCCGCTGGACCTTCGCGCAGCACGAGAGGTGTTCGTGGCCGCGCGGGGGGAGCGATCCCACGGAGTTCGCAGGTCGCGGACCGGAACACCACCGCCCACCGGTAGGTTCGCCAGACTCGGTCTGGCGCCGCACATCCACAGGAAGGCCGATTCGATCGCCATGACCGCACCAGACGTCACGCACGTTGGATCGCTGCCGCTGTACCTCGGGTTCAGCCTGCTTGTCGCCATCTTGCTGGCGGTCGACTTCTTGATGCTTCGCGTACAAGGCGCACACAAGGTCTCGATCAAAGAGGCGGCGTGGTGGTCGGTCGTGTGGGTCGCGGTCGCCGGCGTATTCGGCGGCTGGCTGTGGTGGCACTTGAGTGCAAGCTATGGTCCAGCGATTGCGAACCAGAAGACCCTTGAGTACGCCACGGGCTATCTCATCGAGAAGGGCCTGGCGATCGAGAACGTGTTCGTGTGGATCACGATCTTCACGTACTTCTCAATCCCGGCCGAGCTGCAGAAGCGCGTGTTGCTGTGGGGTGTCGTCGGGGCGATTCTGATGCGCGCCGTGCTCATCTACCTGGGCGCGTTGCTCATTCAGCAGTTCGCGTGGATCTTCTACGTGTTCGGGCTCTTCCTGGTGGCCACCGGCGTGAAGATGTTCTTCTTCACCGGCAAGAAGAGCGACCTCAGCGAGAACGCACTGCTGCGCTGGCTGCGCAACCACATCCCGCTCACCGCGACGCTTCATGGCGAGCGGTTCGTGATCCGCGACGCGGGCCGACGGGTGTTCACCCCGATGTTCCTCGTGCTGGTACTGGTGGAGATCTCGGATCTCATCTTTGCCGTCGACAGCATCCCCGCGATCTTCGCGGTGACAGGCGATCCCTTCATCGTGTTCACGGCGAACACGTTCGCGATCCTGGGCCTCCGCGCGATGTACTTCCTGCTTGCGGACGTCGCGGAGCGCTTCCACCTCATCGGCTACGGCCTGGCGGTGATCGTGACGCTCGTCGGGGTCAAGATGCTGATCATGGACCTCTACAAGGTGCCGATCGTCTGGATGCTGGCCGCCGTGGCGATCGTGCTCGTTGCGTCCATCGTCGCCAGCGTGCTGGTGCCGCGACCGAGCCACGCGGACGCTGCGTCCTGACGGTGCCCTGCGGGCCGTTCATCGGCGCGGCGGCGCACGGCGTGACCTGTTTCGACGAGATGCGGCGCAGGTGTGCCGGGACGGCAGGTCGCCGCCCAGCTCACCTGCAGGTCGTGGCCGCCGCGTCACACACGAGAGGACATCACCCACCATGGCCGAAACGAGCGCGATCCTCGCCTGGACCCTCATCGCCGAGTGCCCGATCCCCGGCGACGTCGACGGCATCCTCGTCCCCGGCGAGACGGCCGTGGCGGCGTACAAGACGCTGCGCGACACGGCGATCTTCACCAACAAGCGCTTGATCGTGCGCGACGCGCAGGGCCTGACGGGCAAGAAGGTCGAGATCTACTCGCTGCCGTACGCCTCGATCCTGATGTGGTCCTCGGAGAACAGCCACGGCCTGCTCGACTTCAACTCCGAGATCGAGCTCTGGACCAAGGCGGGCCACATCAAGGTCAACCTGCGCAAGGGCATCGACGTGCGCCGGCTCGACAAGCTGATCGCCGAGGCATTGTTGTAGCGGGCGTCGCGCGACTCCGAGGCGCGGGTGGCATCGGCTCCCCGGATGGACGGGGGCGAGATTCCATGTTGGCCGCCCGACCACTCCCGCTTGGCCGACGGTGGGCCGCGTTGACGCCGCACCCGTCCGCCCTACCCCGCCACCCCCCGCCCGCCGCGCCCACGCCACGCCACCGCCGCCAGCGCCGCCACCACCGCGACGCCCAGCGCCAGCGCCCCGATCGGTCGCCCCGCGCCGCCGTCCCGCGCCGGCTCGCCCGCGCCGCCCGCCGCCTGCGTCGTCGTAAGCTCGGGCGCCGACGCCGGCTCCGGCTTCGCCGTGGCGCGGCGTTTCGCCACCGGCTCGGGCGGCCGCGGCGTGATCCCGTCGACGGCGAGCGGGCCGTCGACGACCGAGCGCGTACCGCCGCACAGTGAGGCGATCAGGCGGTTCGGGTCGTGGGGCAGCGAGCTTAAGAAGTCCCCTCCGTCGCGGTCGCCGACCCGATTGGCGAACACGAAGAACTCGCCCTCGTGCGGTATCTCCAAGCCGCAGCTCGCGCCCAACACCGGCGAGACGACGTCCTGCTCGGCGGTCGCCGTGCCCTTGTAGACTTCGCGTACGGTGAACGTCCAGGTCGCGGGGTCCATCGACGACATGACCTCGGCCGTCGGCGGCGGCTCGTAGCCATGCCACACGCCACGGAACACGACATCCGCCAGGTGGAAGCTGTCCGCATCGCCCATATAGCTGCAGGAGCAGGCCACTGCCGGCTCCGCCCGGCCGGCGAGGACGGTGCCGGTGGCGATCGCCACCGCCGCGCCGGTCTGCGCCGCGGCGCGGGTCCAGCGCGTCCTCGCCGCTGTGCGCAGCGGCACGGCCGACGTCGGTGCATGGCAGGGCATGGCCGAAGGCTAGGCGCCGTCGTCCGCCCCGTCAACCAGTCCGTCCACCGGCTCGGACCCACGACCTTTGGATGCCGCCCCCCGCCGCCCCGCCCGCCCATACGCCTCCGCCAGCAGAGGTCGCACCCGCTCGAACGTCGCCGCGCTCGGGCGCAGGACGCAGACCCACGACTGCGGTGCGTAGTGGGGGTGCGGCAGCAGCGTGTCGAGGGCGGTGAAGTCGTGGTCCGTCGCGACGACGCCGTCGGGGCCGAGGCCTTTGGGCGGCGGGCCGAAGAGCGCCGTGTAGCCGGCGCGGGTCAGGCCGATGTTGAGCCGGTAGACCGACGGGCGGTCGAGGCGCGACACCTGCTCGTAGGCGTTGCCGTGGCTGGCGATCGTGGCGAACGGCATCAGGCGGTCGTCGCCGCGGAAGAAGAACAGGTAGCCCAGGTTCGACTGGACGTGGACGTCGTCGAACGCCGAGGTGATGTAGTCGGCGATGGCGGCTTCGCTCATCGCGGCCGCGTCGATCGGAGCCTCGTCCTTCGTGTCCATCGCCCGCTCCCTGGGGGCCGTCGATGCCGGCGCCTGTCGTTCGGCGGCACGGCGGACCTTGCTCGGCCCAGCCGACCGCTCCCGGCTCAGCCGACCTCGACCGTCAACTCCACCGTCACGACGTCGCCGGCGTCCAGCGACTCGGCCGTGCGCACCTTGTCCTTGAGCGGCACCACGTAGCCGCTGTCCTTCGGGAAGAGCGACGTCGTCCACGTCGTCTGTCCGATGCGCACCGTCACCGGGATCATCCCCCAGCCGTAGGTCACCAGCGCCGCAAGGGCCTGGATCTCGCGGGCCTGGTCGTCCGGAACGGCCACGAAGTAGAACGGCGACGGGCCGCGCCAGATGAAGATCTCGCCGGCGAACGAGCAACGCACACGGGACTCCCATGGGCGGGCGGCGCGATGGCCGCGGCGAGGCGATCATAGAGCCGGACGCGGGCGCGTCCAACCTGCGGCCGCCGACGTCGCCGCACTTCTATCGCCCCTCTATCACCCGCCGCCGGCCCCACCGCACCCCGTCCCGCCGGCCCCCCGCGCCCCGCGCTATACTCCCCCGAACCGTCCCCTACCCACCTTCATGGCGCGCCCGCCGTCGGGCGCGCGAGCCGCACCCGCCGGCGGCCCGCGGGGCGGCGCCTGGAGCGCGAGGACCGATGGCTACCGACTTCTATGCCACCCTCGAGGTCGACCGCGGCGCGTCCGAGGACGACATCAAGCGCGCCTACCGCCGCCTGGCGCGGCAGTTCCACCCCGACGTCAACCCCGACCCCGTGGCCGCCGACCGGTTCAAGGCCGTCAGCGAGGCGTACGAGGTCCTCAAGGACCCCCGCAAGCGCGCTGCCTACGACCGCTACGGTCACGCCGGCGTGCGGGGCGGTGGTCCGGCGGGCGTCGACATCGGCGACATCTCGGACCTCTTCGAGCAGTTCTTCGGCGGCTTCGGCGGCCGCCAGCGGGCGCGGCCCACCGGGCCGCAGCCCGAGCGCGGCGCCGACATGCGCCTCAAGCTCAAGCTGGCGTTCCGCGAGGCCGTGTTCGGCGTCCGGCGCAGCGTCGAGGTCGTGCGGCGCGAGACGTGCGAGGGCTGCAGCGGTTCGGGCGCCGCGCCGGGCACGGCGCCGACCACCTGCCCGCAGTGCAGCGGCACCGGCCAGGTTCGCCACGTCCAGCAGAGCGTGCTGGGCCAGTTCGTCAACGTCCGCACCTGCGCCGAGTGCGAGGGCACCGGCCTCCACGTCGCCACGCCGTGCCCCGACTGCCGCGGCCGCGGCCGCTCGCAGCGCACCCGCGCCCTCGACATCGACGTGCCTGCCGGCGTCGACAAGGGCACCCAGGTCCGCCTCACCGGCGAGGGCGAGCACGGCCGCCACGGCGGCGGGCCGGGCGACCTGTTCATCGTCCTCGACGTCGAGCCCGACCCGACCTTCCAGCGCGATGGCGACGACGTCCTGCTCGACCTGCGCATCAACCCCGCCGACGCCGCCCTCGGCGCCGAGATCGAGGTCCCGACGCTCGAGGGCGTCACCACCGTCCAGCTGCCCGCCGGCACCCAGACCGGCGACAGCCTGCGCATCCCCGGCCAGGGTGTCCCGCACCTGCGGCGCAGCGGCCGCGGCGACCAGGTCGTCACCGTCTTCGTCAAGACCCCCGACAAGCTGACGCGCGAGCAGCGCGACCTCCTCGAGCAGCTGCGCAGCACGCTGCCGCGGGCCGAGGTCGTCGAGCGCTCCGGCCGGGGGCGCTTCTGGGATCGCGTCAAAGAGCGCTTCTCGTGACCGCCGCGGACGCCGCGGCGCCCGGGGCGCTCATCGAGATCGCCGTGCCGGTCGAGGGCGAGCTCGTCGAGCCGGTCTTCGAGCTGTTCGAGCGCCACGGCGGCGGCGCCGTCCTCGAGACGCGCGTCCGCGGGCCGGAGTCGGGCTACGACCACCCCCGCCCCGAGACCTGGGTCCGAACCTACCTCCCGGCCCACGACGCCGAGGCGCGCCTGCGCGTCGAGATCGGGCTGTGGCACCTCGGGCAGATCCACCCGCTGCCGGCCGCCATCGTCCGCGAGCTGGCCGAGGCGAACTGGGCCGAGGCTTGGAAGGCCCACTACACCCCGCAGCGCGTCGGCCCGTTCCTGGTGATCCCGAGTTGGCTCGAGGACGACGGGCTCGCCGCCGACGCTGCCGCCCGCGTCATCCGCCTCGACCCCGGCATGGCCTTCGGCACCGGACAGCACCCCACGACGCGCCTCTGCCTCGAGGCGCTGGCCGAGCGCGTCCGGCCGGGCGACCGCGTCCTCGACGTCGGCATCGGCAGCGGCATCCTGGCGATCGGCGCCGGGCTGCTCGGCGCCGGCGCCGTCGTCGGCGTCGACATCGACCCCCAGGCCGCGGCCACGGCGCGGGCCAACGCCGCCGCCAACGGCGTCGACGTCGACGCCCGCGCCGGCTCGCTGGACGCCCTGGCCGAAGCGCCGACGGCGGCGCCGTTCGACGTCGTGGTGGCCAACCTGCTGGCGCCCACCGTCATCGAGTTGGCCGGCGGCCTGGCGGCCGCGACGCGGCCGGGCGGCGTGCTGATCGCCAGCGGCATCCTCGCCGAGCAGGCCGATGATGTCGCCGCCGCGCTGACCGCCGCCGGCTTTGCCGCGCCCGAGGTCCGCGCCGACGGCGACTGGGTGGCGCTCGTCATGTCCCGCGGCGCCCACGGTGGCTGACGCCGCCGACCCCGCCCCCGGCGCCCCGCGCTGCTTCGTCCCGCGCGGCGCCGTCGCCGGCGGTCGCCTGGCGGTGGACGGCGCCGATGCCGCCGCCTTGCTCGGGCGCGGCCTCGCCGTGGGCCGACGGGTCGTCGCCCTCGACGGCTCGGGCTGGGCGTACGACGTCGCCCTCGACGCCGCGACGCCGGAGCGCGTCGCCGGGGCGGTCGTGGGCCGCTGGCTGGCGCCAGCCCGGCGGACCCGCGTCAGCCTGTACTACAGCCCGCTCGACGACGCGGCCAACCACGCGCTGGCCGTCCGGGCCGCCACCGCCGGCGTCGTAGCGCTGACGCCCGTGTTCAGCGCCGCCAGCCGGGTCGACGTGCCGCCGCCGTCGCCCGCGGCCCTGGCGCTGCCGGTCCGCGCCGCGGCCGAGGCGGCCGGCTGGGGCCGCGCGCCGGTGCTGGGCGAGGTCGCCTTCCTCGACGCCGCGATCGACCAGGCCGCCCGCGCCGGCGCGGCGGTGCTCGTCGCCATGGCCGGTGGCCCGCCGGCGAGCGCCGCCCTCGGCGACCGCCCCTTCACGGTGGCCCTCTTCTGCCCGACCGCCGGCGCCTTCACCCCCGACGAGCTCGCCCGCGCCGCCGCCCGCGGCGGCCAGGCGATCGGCTGGGACCCCGCTGCCGCACCCGTTGCCGCCGTCGGCGGCGCGCTGGAGAGCGTCTACGCCGCGCTGGATCCGTAGCCGTGGCCGGCGGGCGGGGCAGCCGTGCGCGGCGACGCGGGCCGTCCTTGACGTCCCGGCGCCGAGACACTATCATCGAAAGGTTGAATTGCCCGGCCTCATCTACGGCGACAGACCGGACAGCCGCCCGACATGCCCAACCGCATCGATAGCGCAGAGTATTGGATCGAGGACTTCGAGCCCTCGGGCGAAGACCTCGAAGCGTTGTACGCCCACATGCTCGATGTCCTGCAGCCGGCGTCGATCGAGACGCTGGCGGCGGTCGTCGTGCGGCGGCGGGTGGCCGCCGCGCTGGCGATGCGCACCAGCGCCAGCAAGGGCGACGGCGCCGTCTACGTGCCGGTCCACCGCTATGAGGTGGGTCAGAAGCTCGTCTTCCCGGCCCTCGGCGGCGCCAGCGGCAAGGTCGAGGCCATCCGCGCCGGCAACAACGCCGCCCAGTACGGCCCGTACGACGTGATCACGGTCACGCTCGACGGTCGACAGCGCGAGTTCGCCACCGGGATCGGCTTCGCGCACGAGCTGGCGCAGGCCGTCGGGGACCTCGACGCCGACGCCCTGGCCGATCGCTACGCCCTCGTCATCGCCCCGCGGCTGCGCGAGCGCCTCGGCGCCGACGCCGAGTGGGTGCACCTGGGCGACCGCTGGATGCTCCGGTCGCTACTGGCCGACGTCAACGCCGGGCATCGCAACCTGGCCGAGGCGATCCTGATGCTGGCCGGCGAGCCGCTGCCGGCCGAGCGCGTCCTCAAGGACCTCGACGTCGACGCGTCGGCGCCGGCCGCGGCGCGCGTCTTCGCCGTCGACCTCGCCCTGTCGGGCGACAAGCGCTTCCGCAATGTCGGCGCCGTCGAGTCGCCGCTGTGGACGCTGGCCACGCTGGGTTGATGCCATGTCGATGATCGCAACCGTCGAGACGCCGTTCCACATCGACCTCCAGTGGTGGGCCGCCCGCGGCCGCAACTTGGGCCGCTTCCTGGCCGAGATCGTCGGCGCCGAGCACGACGCCCCGGCGTCCGATGCCCCGCTCGACTTCATCCACCCGCGCACCGGCGAGGTCCGACAGATCGACCCGCTGTGGGTGCGCGTGCTCACCGAGCGGGCCTACCGGCCGGACTACATCACGCCGTCCACGCCGCTGACGAACGCGCTGCTGCGCGCGCTGGTCGAGAACGTCAACGAGCCGATGACGGCCGTCGAGCTCCACCGCCGGCTCAACCGCTCCAACCCGCAGACGCTGCTGCGCGTCCTCAAGACGGCCCGCACCGCGTACGGCATCACCCCGGCCGAGGACGCCGCCCGGCGCTAGGAGCCGGGCAGGTGGTGCCCGCCGGATCGCGCCCCACACGCCGCCCCACCGTCGCCGCGTGGCTCGCCCCGCTGGCGGTCGCCGCGCTGGCGCTGGCGCTGCGGCTGTTCCGGGCCGACGCCCAGAGCCTGTGGTACGACGAGGGCACGAGCGCCCAACTGGCGCGGCGCTCGGTGTCGGCGATCCTGGCCGCGGCGGCCGGCGACATCCATCCGCCGCTGTACTACCTGCTGCTGGCCGGCTGGTCGCGCCTGTTCGGGGCCGAGGTCGCGGCGCTGCGGGCGCTGTCGGCCGTGCTGGGCGCGCTCATGGCCGGCGCCGTCGTCGTCGCGGCCCGGCGGCAGCTGGGCACGGCGGTGGCGGTGCTGGCGGGTGTCGGGACGGCGCTTTCGCCGTACCTCGTGTGGTACGGGCAGGAAGTGCGGATGTACGTCCTGGCCGGCGCGCTGGCGGCCGCGCTGGTCGTCGCCGTCGGCGCGTGGGACGCCCGTCCGCGCCGCCGGTGGCGCCAGGCCGGCGTCGTGGCGCTGGCGGCGGCGGCCCTCTACACCCAGTACCTGGCCGGCGCCGCGGCCGTCGCCGTCGCCGCCGCCGTCGCCGCCCTCGACCTGGCCCGGCGCTGGCGCGCCGACCGTGCCGACGCCCGGCGGCGGGCGACGACGCTGGCGGCGCTGCTGGCGATCGCCGCGGCGGTGTTTCTGCCGTGGCTGTGGCGCGCCTGGCCGGCGCTGCGCGATTGGCCGGCGCTGGGGGCGCCGGTCGGCCTGGGGTTCATCGTCCGCGAGACGCTGGCGACCTACGCGTTCGGCATCGCGGCCCCGCCGGCGTGGCGGGCGTGGTGGCCGGCGCTGGCGGCCGTGGCGGCGGCCGGCGCCGCGGTCGGCCTCGGGCCGTGGGCGGGCGCGGCGCGGCGGTGGGGGACGCTGGCGGCCCTGGCCTGGGCGGCGGCGCCGCCGGCGCTCGTCGGGCTGGCGTCGCTGCGGCGGCCGGCCTGGAACGCCAAGTTCGTCATCGCCGGCGCGCCGGGCTTCGAGCTGCTGCTGGCGCTGGCGGTCGTCGGCGCGGCCGAGGGCGCGTCGCGCTGGGCGGGGCGTCGCGGGCGCGAGGCCGACGCTCGCGCGGCCGGCGCCGTCCTCGGCCTCGTCGTCTTCGCCCTGATGCTCTGGCCCCGCCTGGCCGTCTGGCGCGCCAACGCCTTCCATCCCGCCTACCAGCGCGACGACTACCGCGGCATCGCCGCCGAGGTCGCGCGGCGGGCCGGGCCGGACGACGTCGTCGTCCTCAACGCGCCGACCCAGATCGAGGTGTTCAGCCTCTACGACCGCGGCGCCCACGCCACCGCGCCGCTCCCGATCGGCCGCCCGGTCGACGTCGCCGCCACCGACGTCGCGCTGGCCGACCTCGGCACGCGGCACCGCGACGTCTACGCCGTGCTGTGGGCCGGCAACGAGAGCGACCCCGACGGGCGGGTCGAGGCCTGGCTGAACGCCCAGCGCTTCAAGGTCGAGGACCGGTGGTACGGCCGCGTCCGGCTGGCCGTCTGGGCGGCCGAACGGGCGCCGGCGGTGGACGCGCTGCCGCCTGGCGCGCGGGTCACGTTCGGCGGACGGCTGGCGCTGCGCCGCGCCGTCGTCGGCCCGGCGCCGCACCAAGTCGATCGGCCGACGGACGCCGACGACCCCGTGCGGGTTGTTGTGGCGCCCGGCGGCGTCATCACGATCGACGCCTGCTGGGCCGCCGTGGCCCCGCCCACGGCCGACGTCACCGTCTACACCCACCTCCTCGACGCCGCCGGCGCCCTCGTCGCCGGCCGCGACATGCCGCCGCGCGGCGGGACGGCCCGCACAAGCGAGTGGCCGGCGGTCGACCCGCCGGTCATCGCCACCGCCGACGGCTGCCCCCACCGCGACCGCATCGGCCTGGCGGTCCCGCCCGACCTCGCGCCCGGCGACGGCTACCGGCTGCGGCTGGGGCTGTACGACGCGGCGACGGGGGTGCGGTGGACGGTGGGGGACGGGGGAGATGGGGTCGAGATGGGGCGGGTGCGGGTGGTGGACGGCGATGACGGGTGAGGGGCGTCCGCAAAGCAGCGGCGAAACGCCAACGGCTGGACCCGTCGGCGTGGTGAGGCGCCGCGAATGATCGACATCGTTCGGTCCAGAGCCGGTGTGCCGATCCGCTTGACCGATGAGCGCTGGGAGCACATCGTTGCGGAACACGACGACTTGGTCGACCGCCGCGCCGACGTGCTGATGGCGGTTGGGCAGGCGGACCGGGTCGTCATGGGTCGAGAAGGCGAACTGCTGGCGCTGTGGGCTGTCGAGAAGCCAAAGACGCTGGTCGTCGCATACCGCGAGAGGTCGCCGTCCGATGGATTCGTCATCACCGCCTTCCTGACGAGCCGTCCGGTCAGGTACGAAAGCAGGCAGATCGTATGGCCAGCGCAGCAGTGATCGACCTTGTCAACTTCCTTCCGACCGTCCAACGCGCACCTGGCCAGATGATGTGGATCTCCTACGATGAAGAAGCAGACGTGCTGTACGTCACGTTCCGGAATCCGCCGACGGTGACGGACAGCGAGCTTACCGAAGACGATGTGATCGTTCGCTACTCCGGGGATGACATCGTCGGGTACACGATCCTCCACGCGTCGAAGCGATCGGCGGGGGCCGCGGCGTAGGATGCGGTGCGGTCGCGTCAGGGTCGCCGGCGTCAGCGGTCACGGGCGGGCGCGCCCACCGGTGGGCGGCACGGCTACGACGTCGAGCCGCCACGGCGGCGACCACGGGCCGGCGCAGCCGGCGACGGTCACGCGCCGCGGTCCCGGGGCGGCGTCGGCGGGCAGCGTCGTCGTGGCGCGGACGCGGCGGGGCGGCGGGCGGCCGTCGAGGGCGGCGGTGTCGGACATCGTCCACGGGCCGTCGGGCGCCGCCGATACCGACAAGCGACAGTCGCTCGTCGCCGTCTCGCCGGGCAGGGCGAACAGCGTCGCGTGGACGGCGTCGCCGGGCGCGGCGCGGCGGGCGGGGCGGGCGGCGAAGAGCTGGGGCGGCGGGGCGCCCGCCGCCGCTTCGGCCGCCCCGGCCAGCACCGCCGTGCCGGGCCAGCGCGACGACAGCGCCGTGACCCTCGGCGGCGCGTCGACGCGGGCGAAGAGGTGGAGCGCGTCGGCGCCGTAGCCCTCGGACAGCACCAGCGACAGGCGGCGGCCCAGCCAGGCCTCGACGGCGTCGTCGGGGTCCTGAAGGCTGCGGCCGAACTCGACGAGCCAGATGCGGTCGTGGTCGTCGACGAGACCGTCGAGCCGGTCCGGCCAGTCGGGGTGCCCGGCCAGCGTCTCGCTGCCGCGGTCCGGGAACGCGACGACCGGCGGCCGATCGGCGTGGCGCGGCGGGGCGTCGGCCGGGTACTCGAAGGGCGGCGCGCCCAGCGGCTGCGTCCAGGCGCGGTCGTAGTGGTAGAGCCACATCGGGTAGCGGTTGCCGCTCACCAGCACCACGACGTCGCCCGGCTCGGCCTGGCTCCAGATCGCCAGCGCCATCGCCGGCAGCGTGTCGGTGGCGCGGCGCGGGGCGTAGTAGGCCGACAGGTGCCACAGCGAAGGCGCGAGCAGGACGGCGATCAGGCCGGCGGTCGCGACGACGCCCGACGCCACGCGGCCGAACATCGCACCGCCCACCCGCGACCAGCGCCCGGCCGCCGCGACGGCCAGCGCCGCGCCGGCGGCCAGCAGCGGCGCGGCGAACGGCACGAAGTAGCGCGCCTCGAGGCGCGGGCTGTAGAACAGCGAGCGCGGCTGGGTGATCGCCCAGAGGCCGAGCGTCGGCACGACGAGCAGGGCGACGACGAGCGGCGCGATCCGGCCGCGCACCGGCCGCGGCGCGACGGCCAGCGCGACCGCCAGCGCCGCGGCGAACGCGCCGGTGGCGACCGCGGCGGCGTCGATGTCGGTCGAGACACCGGTGGCGAGCAGCGTCAGCCAGAGCTGGCCGGTGAACGCCAGGCTCGGCCCGGTCTCGACGACGCGCCACGACGACATCCGCTCGGCCGCATAGAGCAGCCACGGCGCCACCGCCGCCGCGACGGCGAGCTGCGCCGCCGCCCAGGCGACGACGTCGCGCCCGCCGAGCGCGCCGGCGCGGCCGCGGGCGCCGCCCGGCCGCACGACGGCGCTGGCCCGCCCCGCCAGCCAGGCCGCGGCGACGACGGCGTTCAACGCCGCCAGGGCGATGCCCGTCAGGTAGACCGTCAGCAGCGCCGCCGCGGCCGCCACGGCGTAGACGGCCAGGTCGCGCCGTCGCCGGCGGTCGAGCCAGCGGAGGGCGGCCAGCGTGGCCACCATGACCGCGACGGCGGCCAGGGCGTACATCCGCAGCTCCATCGACCACCACACCAGGAACCGCGACGTCGCCACCGCCGCCACGGCCAGCGCGCCGCCCCACGGGCCGGCCAGCCGGCGGCCGAGCGGCCAGGCCAGGGCGGCGAGCACGACGCCGGTGTGCACGACGAACAGCCGTAGCGCGAACGGGTCTTCGCCGACGAGGTGTCGCCACAGCCAGAGGCACCAGAAGAAGAGCGGCGGATGGACGTCGCCGGCCGTCCAGCGCGTCGCCTCGGCCAACCCCTGGCGCACGGCCCAGACGGCCAGGCCTTCGTCCCACCAGACGTCGGCGTCGGCCAGGCGGAAGACCCGCAGGGCCAGGGCCAGCAGCACGAAGGCGACGGCGGTCGCGCGCGCGGCCGCCGCGCCGCGGCCGCCGCGACCGGGTCTCACGGGGAGCGTACGGCCGCCGCCGGGCGGGCGCGCCAGCGCCGGAAGGCCACGACGAGCGCGACGGCGGCCGCGGCGACGAGCGCCCAGCGCAGGAGCGCGCGCTTGACGGGCCACAGCGGGTCGGGCGGGTCGGGGGCGGCGATGCGCACCTCGTCGAGCGGCAGCTCGCCGCCGTCGACGCGCAGGATCACGCTGTGGTCGCCCGGCGGCAGGTCGGACTCGCCGAGGCGGACTTCTCCGCTGGCGAGCGTGACGGTGCGGGTGACGCTGTCGCGAAACACGAACAGCGTGATCGGGCCGGCGGCGGTCGCGGTCAGGGCCGGGGAGGCGGCGAGCGGCGACGCCGGCGCAGCGTCCGCGCCCTCGTCGCCGTCGTCGCCGTCGTCGACCTCGCCACTGCCCGCACCGCCGCCCACGCCGTCCTCGTCGGCTGCCGCGCCGCGGCTGTAGGGGTCGAGCACGAGTTCCCAGCCGGTGCCGCGGAAGCTGAAGTAGAGCTCGGCACTGGCGCTGCCCAGGCGGGTGGCCAGGCCGAGGTCGGTGTCGGACGGGGCGCGCCACGGGCCCGAGAACAGGAGGTTCGGGTCGGTCACGGCGTGGCGGCCGCGCATGATGCGCGGCGGGCGGCGGCCGATCTCCTGGATGGCGGCGTAGGCCGGCAGCTCCTCCCACCCGGGCTCGATGAGGCGGAACCAGCCCTCGGGCCGGCTGTGCCACTCGCGGTCCGGCCGGCGCAGGAACCAGACCGCGGCCACGCCGACGAACGGCCACTCGTCTTGGATGCGGTCGAAGGCGGCGGCGGTGTAGGCGGCGCGCCGGTCCTCGCTCACGCGCCCGTAGGGGGCCGGGAACGGCTGGCCGTCGGCGGTCGTCTCGGGCGGGCTGTCCCAGCCGAACTCGGTCAGCCAGATCGGCGTCTCGGCGTCGCCGTGGCGGACCATGATGTCGCGCAGCAGCAGGACGCGGCCGAAGTTCGTCCGATCGGGGCTGACGCGGCGGTCGGTCGGGCCCGTCCAGAGGCCGAAGCCCTGGGCGCCGAGGATGTCGAAGCCCTCCTCGAAGTAGCCGTCCGGCAGAGGATCGCCGCCGTCGCCCGTCGCCGTCTCGAGCTCGTAAAGGCGGCGCAGGTACGCCAGGTCGCTCATGTGGCGGTCGTCATCGCGGGTCGTCGGGGCCAGCGCGGCGCTGACGATCACGACGTCGTCGCAGACCGACCGCGCCGCGGCGGCGGCGGCGTGCAGCAGCCGGGCGTAGCCGGCCGGGTCGGGCGACCGCTCGCCCCACTCGGGGTAGATGTTGGGTTCGTTCCAGATCTGGTAGGTCCGCACCCGGCCGCAGTAGCGGCCCACGACGGCCTTGACGAAGTTCGTGTAGTCCGCCAGGTCGCTGGGCGGGCCCATCCGCGCCTCGCCCTCGGCCGCGAGGTCCGCGTAGGCCCAGTCGGGCGGGTTGTCGAGCCGCGCCAGGATCTGGACGCCGTGGGCCTCGGCCCAGTACACGATGCGGTCGTACTTGTCCCACGCCGAGCGCGGCGGGTCGTTGCGCCGGTCCTCGAAGTCGCCGCGGCCGTGGATCTCGATGTCCTCCCACGGGAACTGCTGCCGCGCCCAGCCGATGCCGGCCGCCCGCATCCGCTCGAACGAGCGGCGCACCACCTGCTCGTCGGGCTCGAGCTGCAAGAAGGTGTTGGCCCCGATCGGGTTGACCGAGAGGTGGTCGATCGGCGCGTCGGGCGCCAACTCGAGCCCCGGCGCCGTGAGCTGTAGCCAGGCCAGCGCCCCGACCCCCTTGATGCCCTCGACGACCGACTCCTCGCCGGTGACGCTGTGGAGCCACGCCCGTGTCTCGGGCCGCAGCGCCAACCGGATCGCCCGCCCGCCCACGAGGACGAGCGCGATGGCCACGGCCGCCTCGATGACCTTGCGCTGGCGCGACAGGCGCAGCACGCGGCGCAGCGCCGCCGGCGTCTCGTCGGCCAGGCTGTCGACGTGGGCGCGGTAGGCGGCCAGCCAGCGCTCGAGCCGATCGGCCCAGGCGCTGGTGTCGGCGCCGGCCCGGCGGCGGGGGTCGTCGGCCATGGCCTACTCCACGGTCGGGCGCGGGCGGTCGGAGCGCGTCACGTCAGCTCGACGTAGGTCAGCACGACCGGCACCGCCGCCGCCGCCGCCAGCAGCAGCGCGATGAGCCGGGTGTCGGCGCGGCGGCCGAGCGCCAAGCCGGCGATGCCGGCCAACAGCACGGCGACCTTGGCGCCCAGGAAGATCGCCGGGGAGGTGGCCACCCAGTCGCGCTGCGCCAGCAGCGTGTAGAGCGCCACCGCCGCCGCCGCCATGCCGGCCCGGCCGAGCCACGTGCGCCGGCCGGCCGAAGCCGTCATGAGCCCGGCGAGGACCGCTTCATAGACATACCAGCCGCACAGGAACGCTTCCACGCCGCCTCCGCCCTCGCCACGCGCCGGCGGAGGATAGTCGAAGCACGGCGACCGGCACAAGCGCATCGGGGCCGCCGCCCGGCCGCGCGGTCCGCGACGTTCGCGCCGCCGCGCGCTCGCCTGCCGAGATTCGACATCCTCCGCGCGGCCGTGCTATCCTCGCCCTTCGGCAACCAGCCAGGGAAGGGGGTGAGGGCCCATATGTCGGTCGACATTCGACCCGGCGAGAGCTTCGAGGGGCTGCTGAAGCGCTTCCGCAAGGAAGTGGCGAAGTCGCGCATCCTCAGCACGTACCGCCGCAAGCGATGGTTCACCCCGCCCAGCGAAGAGCGCCGCCTGGCCAAGAAGAAGGCCGAGCGCCGCGCCCGTCGCCGCGCGCTGCGCGCCAACCGGACGACCCGCTAGGGGCGTCGCGGTCGGGACGCTTCACCACGAGGGCCGGTGCCTAGCGCACCGGCCCTCGTTCGTGTTCGGGCGGCCACGCCGCCGTTGCCAGTCTGTCGGGCGGCCATGCCGCCGCGGTCAATCGCGGCCGGTGTCGAACTGGACAGCCTGGTCGACGAGCTGCGGGTCGCCGCCGTCGACATCGAGGTGCCACGAGCGGCGGGGCGAGCCGTCCGGCTCGCAGCAGGGTCCGGCGTCGTCGAGATCGCCGTTGGCCGTCCAGTCGAGCAGCCGGCCGAGTGGCCGGCCGTCGCGTCCGGCGTGCTCGTAGAATGGCCAGAACGCGGCCGTCTGGCCGTCGCTGCTGCGGACCAGGACGTAGCTCAACGCGAACCGGCAGCTCGAGTCGCCGCGCCCGTCCACCGGGTCGATCCGCAGCGCGTCGATCGTGCCGCTCCAGCCCTTGCTCGACGGCATCTCGACGACGTGGGTGCTGAAGCCGTGCGGTTGGTGGAAGGCGTCCAGCGTCACCTTGCGCCGTTCGTGGAAGGCGCCGTGGTCGGTGCGCCGGAAGAAGATCGACACCCGGTTGTCGGCGCAGGTGTGGCCGAGGCTGACCTGGATGCGGTCGAACAGCGGCCGTGGCCCAGCGCCGCCGGCGGCGCCGCCCGCCGCGCCGTCGTTGCAGCGGCCGACGCCGTCGCAGCCGCCGAGCGGATCGCCGTAGCCGCGGCCCCAGTCGGCCACCTGGGCGTTCTGGAGCGCCATGATCAGGATCGCCCGCGTTGTCGTCTTGGGAGCGCTGCCCCGCGCCGGCGCCGGCCAGACCAGCGGGTTGTGGTAGAAGACCGTCTCGCCGCTCTGGCCGAGGATGACCACGAAGTGGTCGCCGTAGCGCCCGGCCGAGTTCTTGTGGAAGCTGGCGTTGTCGAGGCCCGGAAAGTGGGTCGGCGCCGTGGCCACGAGCCCGACGACCGGGATGCACTGCGCGTTCATCGCGAAGATGTTCGCCGCGCCGTCGGTGGCGCGGCCGCGCAAGCAGAGACCGAAGGCGCGGGCGCCGGCGTCGAGCTGGCGCCAGTCCGTCGTCGGATTGCAGGGGCCGTCGGGCCGGCCCGTCATCGTCTGGCGCAGCTGGGCGACGAAGGCCTGGTCGGTGAGGCCGGCCGGCCGGCGGCCGTTGGCGTCGACGATCATCGCCACCGACGCCGGGCCGCAGTTGTTGTGGCCGTTGGGGTGGCTTGCGCGCAGGCACGCCTCCGGGCAGCGGGCGCCGTCGCACGTGCAATTGCAGTAGCTCTGGTGGTAGATCTGCGAGATGTGCGGCACCGGCAGCGGCGCCGGCGCCCCCTGGGCCAGGCCCGCCGCGGCCACGCCGGCGGCGAAGGCGAGGTCGGCCAGGAGCCACAGCGCGGCGCCGAGGGCCGCGCTTCGGTACAGGGAACCCATCGTTCGACTCCCAGGGGCAGGGTGGTGGCAGCGTGGGGTGGCCGCTGGGGCGGTCCGTGGCGCGGCTCGGCGCAAGGAGCGTCGCAGCCATCGCCGGGCGGGCGTGGGCTGTGGGGCGGCGGGCGTCAGGGCACGACGGTGGTCTCGACGAGCTGTCGCACGTGCTGGGTGACGCCCCCGACGGCCACGGGCTCGGCCTTGACGTAGGCCACGCGCACGCCATCGGCCACCGGCCGGGCGACGACGCTGCCGAGGACGGTCGTGCCGGGCGGCGACACCTGGCGGACGGCGCCGCTGGCCGGGTCGACCGCGAAGAGCGACGAACCGTGGACGACGAACAGCCGCCCGGCGGCGTGGGTCAGCTCCGACGGCAGCCCCGGCTGGCCGGTGGCGCGGCCGAGGTCGACGAGCGTCGAGAGCGACCGGGCGGCCAGGTCGTAGACGCCGATGCGGCTGGCGTAGGCCGGGGCGTCGGCGGCGCCGGCGGCCGCGCCGGCGGCCGCCGGGGCGCTCGCGGCCTGCATCAGGTAGAGGCGGGCGCCGTCGGCGCTGAAGGCGACGTCGGGCATGGCCTCGCCGGGCAGCGCCAGCTCGTCGAGCGGCGCGCCGGTGGCGCCGTCGAGAATCTTGACGGCGGCATCGTCGGGGCCGTCGGCGAGGCCGAGGGCGATCCGGCTGCCGTCGGCGGCGACGGCGAACGTGGCGCCGCCGGCGCCCGCCGCGGTCTTGAGCCCCGAGGCGAGCGTCGTCCGGGCGCGGGTGGCGAGGTCGATGCGGACCAGGTCGCCGCCGGCGTCGATCCCGAGCACCGCGGCGCCGTCCGGGGTCAGCGCGTAGCCGTCGATCATGCAGCAGCCCTCGGTGAGGTTGGTGAGCGTCCGGCCGTCGCCGGAGACGAGGACGAGGTCGCGCGGCGCCGACAGGCTGCGGTCGAGGTCGTCGAGGTCCCAGGCCTGGAGCTCGGCCACGACGCCGTCGACACCCGGCCCGCCGGCGACGTCGAGGTAGGCGCGCTGCCCGGACGGCAGGCCGGCCAGGACGGTGCCGGTGGCGGCGTAGCGGCCGAGCGCGGCGTCGAAGGGCAGGCGGTAGAGCGCCGGCGGGTGCGGGAACGCCTTGTTCACGGTGTAGGCGAGGTCGTCCCCGTCGCCGATGAAGGCGATCCGGCGGACGGTCCACTCCGACTCGGTATCGGTCTCGGGCACGCTCTGCTCGACGACGGCGTTCAGGACGGCGCTCGGCGCGAACACGGTGGCGCCCAGCGCCGCCGGCGCGGCCGACGCGGGCGGCGGCGGCGGCGCGCCGACGCGGGCGCCGCGACCGGCGATGAGCGCGCCGGCGAAGACGGCCGTGCCGGCGGCGGTCGCGGCGAGCGCGACGGCCGCAGCCGGCAGGCCGGGGCGGGGGTGGATGGCCATGGCGAACCTCCTGTGACGATCGGTGGCGCGGGCGGGGGCTCGACGGCGCGCGGCCAGTATCGCCGCCGGCCGTTTCACGACCGTCCCACGCCGCCCCGTGCACGCGCCACCGCCGCCCAGACCGCCTCCACCGCCACCGCCCGGATGTCGCCGCCGGCTGCCGCGCCGGCCGCCACGGCCTCGCCGGCGCCCGGCACCGGTCCGTAGCGCGCCGCCGACGTCGGGCCGAAGACGACGACGACCGGCGTCCCGACGGCCGCCGCCAGGTGCGACACGCCGCTGTCGTTGCCCAGGTAGGCGTCGGCGCGGGCGACGAGCGCCGCCGTCGCCCCCAGCGCCAGCCGGCCGGCCAGCGACGCCACCGGCCCGGCGCTGCCGACCACGCCGCCGGCCGCGCCGCCCGCCGCGGCCGCGGCGCCCGCCACGACCGCCGCGGCCTCGACGCCGTCGCCCGGGCCGCCGATGACGATCGCCGTGCCGGACGCCGCCCAGCGCGCGGCGACGGCGGCGAAGCGGTCGGCCGGCCAGCGCTTGTCGAGCCGCTGCGCGCCCGGGTTCTGGCCGCCGCCGGGGTGGATGACGAGCCATGGCCGCGGCCAACGCGCCGCGCCGGCGGCGGCGAGGGCGGCGTCGGCGGCGGCCGCGTCGGCCGGCGACGGCGCGAAGACCGGGCGCGGCGCGGCCGGCGCCACGCCGACGGCGCGCGCCAGGTCGAGGTAGATCTCGGTCTCATGGCGGGGGTCGTCGGGCCGGGTCGGCACGCGGACGGTGTGCCACCGGCCGCGCCCGCCGCTGTCGAGGCCGACGCGCCGCGGGATGCCGGCCAGCCGGGCGATGGCGGCCGGGATCGGCGAGCGCTCGGCGACGAACGCGGCGTCGTAGCCGCCGCGCCGCAGCGCGCCGATGAGGCGGGCGACGGCGGCCGGGCGCAGCTCCCCGCGCAGCGTGCCGCTGGCGTCGACGAGCGCGGCGACGTCGGGGTTGCCCCGCAGCACCGCCCGGCTGTGGTCGCCCACCGCCCAGTCGAGCGCGGCGTCGGGCCAAGCCGCGGTCAGGCTGCGGGCCAGCGGGGTGGCCATCAGGACGTCGCCGATGCAGCACGGCTTGAGGAGGACGACGCGCCGCGGCGGCGGGAACGTCATCGGCCGAAGGCCCGCCTCACGCGGTGCGCCGCCGCCCGCCGCCGCGCGGCGCGGCCGGGGGTGCGGACGACGGCCCGTGGTAGGGCGGGGCGACGATCTCGAACATCGTGCACAGCCGGCGGTCGAACATCCGGGTGCGCAGGCGCGGGCTGAGCGACTCGAGGCGCTCGGCGGTGGTGATGACGGTCGGGAGGCGGGCGGCGTAGCGGTGGTTCAGGAGCTGGTAGAGCTTCTCCTGGGCCCACGGCGTCGCGCTCTCGGTGCCGAGGTCGTCGAGGACGAGCAGCGGCGCCGAGCGGACCTCCTCGAAGCGCTGGTCGTAGCCGGTGCGGCTCGTGGGGCTGAAGGCGTTGCGGAGGTGGTCGAGGAGGTCGGGCACGACGACGAACAGCGCCGCCCGGCCCTGGGCCACGGCCTCGTTGGCGATGGCCGCCGCCAGGTGGGTCTTGCCGACGCCGTGCTCGCCGAGCAGGACGAGCCAGCCGCGCGGGTCGACCGCCCAGGCGTGGGCGAGCTGCTGGGCGCGGACCAGGTTCTCGGCCTGGGCGCGCGGCAGCTGGGCGGCCCGGGTGTCCCAGGTGGCGAACGTCGCGTCGCGGTAGAGGTGGAGGCTCGAGAGCTCGACCGCCTCGCCCGAGACGCCGCCGCGGTAGTCGAGCGCCTTGAGGCCGTAGACCTTGACGATCTCGAAGTGGCCCAGCCGCGAGCGCAGCCGCTCGTCGAACGCATCGGGCGCCAGGTTCGAGGTGATGACCGTCGGCAGCCGCAGCGTGTAGCGGTGGTTGAGGATCTGGAACAGCTTCTCGGCCGCCCAGGGCGTCGGCGATTGGGCGCCGAGGTCGTCGAGGATCAGCAGCGGCGCGCCGCGCACCGCCTCGAGCCGCGCGTCGACGCTCGAGTCGGCGTCCGGGGCGAAGGCGGCCCGGAGGTGATCGAGCAGGTCGGGCACGACGACGAACAGGGCCGGCTGGTCGGCCTGCAGCCGGGCGTTGGCGATCGCCGCCGCCAGGTGGGTCTTGCCGGCGCCGTAGCCGCCCCACAGCACCAGCCAGCCGTCGGGCTGCTCGGCGAAGCGCCGGGCGGCGGCGAACGCGGCCTCGAGCGTCCGCACCGCCTCGGGCGCGTTGCCCGGCGCGTCGACGCGGAACGTTTCGAACGTCATCTCGGCCAGGGCCGAGAGGTGCGATGCGGCCGCGACGTCAGCGGCCCGGCGGGCGGCGAGCTCGTCGGCGATGCAGCGGCACGGGAAGGCGCGGCCGAAGTCGGGGTGGCCCAGCGGCACGTCGCGCCGCAGCCAGCCGACGCCGCCGCACACCGCGCACGGCGGCGGCTCCGGCGCGGCGGGCGCCTCGCTAGCGCTCGACCCAAGCCGCGAACGGGCCCTCGCTATCGGGTCGGCGAGCGGCTTCAGGGCGTCGCCCAGTGACTTCATCGTCGTCCCCCTCGTATCCATCGCGCGCCCAGCGCGCCAGGATGGCCCGGACGTAGCTCCACTTGCGCACCCCGTTGGCCGCCGCCAGTCGGAAGGCGCGGTCGATCCACGCCGCCGGGTAGGCTTCGGCGGCTTCGGCCAACTCGTCGGCCAGCATCGGCGTCACCAGGCCGATCGTCTGCTCGTAGCGGGCGAAGATCGCGCCACGGTCGGCCGCGTCGGCCGGCGCGACGGCCGGCGGCGCCGCCTCGGGCGCCAGGTCGGGCCAGCGCCGCGGGTCGGCCGTCGCCTCGTCGACCACGGCGCGGCCGGCGCGGTCGTTGACGGCCAGCCAGCCGTGGTGCGCCAGCAGCAGCCCGCGCGCCGCAAGCGCCTGGCAGGCGCGGGCCAAGCGCGCCGTGGCGTCCGCTTCGGCGGCAGGGTCGGCCGGGGCGGGCGCGTCGCCGGCCGCGGCGGCCGCGGCGCGGGCGCGGCGGCGGAGGCCGGGGTCGGCGGCGACGTCGGCGGCGCGGACGGCGGCCGGCGCGCCGGCGGGTCGGCGGTGGACCTGCCAGAGGACCCACAGCAGCACGGCCAGCGCCAGGGGGTCGTCGATCGCGGCCATGTCGCGGCTGAACAGGAGGTCGGGCACCGGCGTCGTGCGCGCCCCCGACGGGTAGCCGGCGGCCACGCGCGGGTCGCGGGCGGCCTCGCCGGCGGCGCGCGGGCGGTCGGCCGGTGGGCGCGGGGCGCCGCGCGGCGTCACGGGGTGGTCCAGCCGGCCGGCGGCGCGTCGAGCGGGGCGCCGCCCGGGCCCTTGGCCAGGTCGGCGAAGCGCGTCTCGGCGCCGATGAAGACGAGCTCGACCTGCCCGGTCGGACCGTGGCGGTGCTTGGCGACCATGACCTCGGTGATGTTGGCGTGCTCGGTCTCCTTGCCGGCCTCGGTGTCGCGGTAGAGGAACAGGACGATGTCGGCATCCTGCTCGATCGCGCCCGACTCGCGCAGGTCGGACAGCTGCGGCCGGCGGTCGGCCCGGCTCTCGACGGCGCGCGAGAGCTGGCTGGCGGCGATGACCGGCACCCGCAGCTCGCGCGCCAGCGCCTTGAGGCTGCGCGAGATGTGGCCGATCTCCTGAACGCGGTTCTCGACCCGCCGGCCGGCCTGCATGAGCTGGAGGTAGTCGATGATCACGAGGTCGACGCCGCGCTCCGACGCCAGGCGCCGCACCTTGGCGCGCACCTCGAACGGCGAGATCCCGGGCGTGTCGTCGATGTAGAGCGGCGCCCCGGCCAACTCGCCCATCGCGCGCGTCAGGAGCTCGAGGTCGCGGTCGCTGCGGATGCGGCCCAGGCGCAGGTCCTGGGTCGAGAGGCCGGTCTTCGAGGCCAGCAGGCGCTGCGCCAGCTGCTCGGCGCTCATCTCGAGGCTGAACACGGCCACCGTCAGGCCGGTCTCGATGGCGACGTTGGCCGCCACCGACAGCAGCCAGCTCGTCTTGCCCATGCCCGGCCGCCCGGCGACGATGCACAGATCGGACGGCTGGAGGCCGCCCAGCAGGCGGTCGAGGTCGGTGAAGCCGGTCGGCGTGCCCAGCATCGACTCGCGGTTGGCCTGGATCTCCTCGATGCGCTCGAAGTAGGCGTCGAGGATGTCGCGCAGGCTGAGCAGCTCGCGGCGCTGGCGGTCCTTGAAGACCTCGAACAGCACGCCCTCGGCCTGGTCGATCGTCTCCTCGACGGTCTCGGCGTCGTCCTGCCAGGCGATCTGGGCGATCTTGCCGGCGGCCGAGATGAGCCGCCGCATGACCGACGCGCGCTCGACGAGCGACGCGTAGTGCTCGACGTAGTGGGCGACCGGCGTGTGGGTCATCAGCTCGGTCAGGTAGGCGCTGCCGCCGACGCTCGTCAGCTCACCGGCGCGCTCGAGCTCGGCGGCGACGGTGAGGTAGTCGATCGCCAGGCCGCGCCGGAACAGCTCGGTGATCGCGCGGTAGACCTTCTGGTGGGCCGGGCGGAAGAAGTCGTCGGCCGTCAGCAGGCCCACCACCTGCGGCGCGGCGGCGGGGTCGATGAGCAGCGCGCCGAGCACGGCCTGCTCGGCGTCGAGGTTGGCGGGGGCGACGGCTGGGGTGTCGAGCATCGGGGGCGGGTGCGCTTTCGAAGGCGCGCGAGCGGCGCCGGGCGGTCAGTCCTCGGGATCGGCCGACGGCCCGAAGTCGCCGAGATCGAGCTCCTCGAAGAAGTCGCGGAAGACGTCGAGGCCGTCTTCCTCCTCGCCGGCTGCCGGCCGGACCGCCGGCGGCCGGGCGCCGGTCGGCGTGGGCTCGTCGCCCTCGGTCGACGGCAACTGGCCGGCGGCGGCCATGACGGCGTCGGCCACGTAGATCGGCACCTCGACGCGCACGGCCAGCGCGATCGCGTCGCTCGACCGGCTGTCGATCTCGATCGTCTCGCCGTCGCGGGTGACGACGATGCGGGCGAAGTAGGTCTCGTCGGCCAGCTCGCTGACGATGACGTGGTTGACGGTGGCGCCAAGCTGCTCGATGGCGCCGCGGAGCAGGTCGTGGGTGAGCGGCCGCTCGACCTCGGTGTGCTGCAGGCCGAGCGTGATCGCGTCGGCTTCGGCCGGGCCGATCCAGATCGGCAGGAAGCGGGGGCCGTCCTTCTCGCGCAGCAGGACCAGCCGCTGCTGGTTCATCAGGCTCACCCGAATGCTCTCGACCCTGACCTCGACCATCGCGCGCTCCTCGACCCACGGCCGACCGCGGCGCCGCCGGGGCCGGCTGGGGGCGATTATACTGCGGCGGACCGCCTACCTATAATCGCCCCCCGCGGCGCCGCGCCGCCGTCGAAGCCCGCCGCCACGCGCCCGAAAGGCCCCGCCGATGCCCGATTCGCTCTCGGACGCGCTGCCGATCGTCGGTGCGATCTGCGGCGGGGCGCTGGCGCTCGTGGTGTTCAGCGTGGCGTTCTGGACCGCCCGCGACGTGGCGGCGCGGACGCGGGATCGCACGATGCGCCTGGCCGCGGTGGCGCTGGTGCTCGTGCTGCCGGTGGTCGGCAGCGTCGTCTACCTGCTGCTGCGGCCGCGCGAGACGCTGGCCGACCGCTACGAGCGCGAGCTCGTCGAGGAGATCTTGGCCCGCGAGGTCAGCTTGGCGGAGCTGGCGCGCCGGACGAAGGGCGCGCCCGGCGGGTAACGAGACGCTCGTCGGCTACGACGACGCTTCCTCGAGCCCCATCACCTTGCGGACCTCGTGGTCGAGGGTCGCGTTGTTCGGGAACATGCCGGTGTGGACGAGGCGGACGACGCCCTCGGTGTCGACGATGAACGTGGCCGGCAGGCCGTAGACGTTCCAGTCGTTCTGGATCTGGTAGGCGGCGTCGCCCCAGAGGATCGGGAACGTCAGGCCGGTCTGGTCGACGTAGCGCCGGATCGTCTCCTCGGTCAGGCTCGGCGGCACCTTCTCGCCGCCGTCGACGGCCAGCAGCACCAGGCCCTGGTCCTTGTAGTTGTCGTAGGCCTTCTGGAGCCACGGCATCTCGCGCCGGCACGGCGGGCACCAGGTGGCCCAGAAGTTCACCAGGACCGTCTTGCCGGTAAAGCTCGACAGGCTGACGTCCTCGCCGGTGTCGAGCTGCCGCAGCGTGAAGTCGGGCACCGGCTGGCCCAGCAGCGGGTGCGACACCGCCCGCAGCGGGTAGATCGTCGGGTCGGTGTCGGGGTTGGGCATCTCGGGCAGCGCGCCGTCGGCGACGTTCACGGACAGCGGCTGGCCGTCGGGCCCGACGATCGTGATGCCACCCGGCGCCGTCTGCGGCACCGTCTCGACGACGGCGGTCGGCGCCGCCGCGGGCGCATTGCCGCGGCCGATCGTCCGGCCCAGCATCCAGCCGCCGACAACGACCGCCACCGCCACAACGGGCAGCAGCAGCGCCTGCCATCCGATCTCGATGACGCGCTCACCGCCGCTCTCGGCCGGGCTGACCGGCGCGTCTGCCGCCGGCGCGAACTGAAAATCGTCCATGGGTTCGCTCCTGTGCCGGCCCTCGCCGGAGCGGCGATGATAGCACACGGCCGATGCCGACCCTATAATGGCGCGATTGCCGCCCCGCCTTGCACCGCACCGAGGGAGAAGCGCGTGACACCCATCCTCCGGCCGGCGCTGCTGGCCGCCCTCCTGGTGGCGACGGCGGCCTGTGGTCGGGCAGGCTCGCCCGACGAGGACGCCACGCCGACCCCCGGCTTGGCCGGCGACGTCACCGCCACCGACGCCCTCAGCGGGACGCTGGCGGCCGATGCCGATGCCGACGGCGCCGACGCCGAGGGCACCCCGCTGCCGACGGCCAACGCCACGGTCGAGGCGCTGGCGGCGTCGTTCGAGCTGCCGGAAGTGGGCGCGTCGAGCGCGCCGCTGCTCATCATGGAGTTCTCGGACTACCGCTGCCCGTACTGCAAGCAGTTCTTCGACGACACGCTGCCGCAGGTGCGCGCCGAGTGGATCGACACGGGCAAGGCCCGGCTCCAGTTCTACGACCTGCCGCTGACGAACCACGGCTTCCCGGCCGTCATCGGCGCCGAGGCCGCGCACTGCGCCGGCGAGCACGGCGCCTATTGGACGATGCACGACGCATTGTTCGAGGCGTTCGACGACCTGACGGACAAGGCCGATCCCCAGGACGAGGCGTCGTCGATGGCCGAGATCCTGGCGGTGGCCGAGGACGCCGACGTTGACTTCGACAAGGTCAAGGAGTGCGTCGAGTCGAAGCGCTATCGCCCGATCGTGGCCGAGCTGGCCGCCACCGCGCTCGAGCGCGAGATCAACGGCACGCCGTGGTTCCTGCTGCTGGCGGGCGACCACGCCGAGTCGATCCCCGGCTACGTCGACTACGAGACGATGCTGCCGATCCTGGAGCGCGAGTACAGCCGCGCCCTCGGCACGCCGATCCCCACCGACACCGCGGCGCCGCCGACGGCCACGCCGGCCGCCCCCACCGCCACCCCCGCCGCGACCGATTGACCCGCACAAACCCATCGACCCGCACAAACCCATCGGCATCAACCCATCCCCCCCGTGCCTTGTAGGGGCACCCCCCCGTGGGTGCCCATCCTCGGCCACACCACACCGCGGTTGCCCATCGCGTGGCACCGACGGGTGCGTGGTGCCCCGCGATGGGCGCCCACGGCACCGACGGGTGCGTGGTGCCCCGCGATGGGCACCCACCCCCCGCGCATGCCCCGCGATGGGCACCCACCCCCCGCGCATGCCCCGCGGAGGGGCCCCGCGGGGGGGGGGCCCCCTACAGGGCATTGGGGGGGGGGTGTCGTTCGCGGGACATGCGGGGGGGGGGGCGCGGCGATGGGCAACCACGGCGTGGGGTGCCCGGCGATGGGCACCCGCGGGGGGGTGCCCCTACGGGGGGGTGGGGGCGGTCATTTGTTGCAGCGTCGGTTCGTCGATGACCGGGATGCCCAGCGCCTGGGCTTTGGCCAACTTCGACCCGGCGGCGGTGCCGGCGACGACGTAGTCCGTCTTGGCGCTGACGCTGCCGGTCACCTTGCCGCCGGCGGCCTCGATGCGGGCGGCGGCTTCGTCGCGGGTCAGCGTCGGCAGCGTGCCGGTGAGGACGAACGTGCGGCCGGCGAGCGGGCGGGTGTCGTCGGCCCCGCCGGCGGCGGGCGGCGCCGGCGGCGTCCAGTCGGGGTCGGCCGTGCGCACGCCCGCGGCGGCGAGGCGGGCGACGAGCTCGCGGTTGCGCGGCACGGCGAACCAGGCCCGCACCGCGCCGGCGATCTCGGGGCCGATGCCGTCGAGCGCCGTCAGCGCCGCCTCGTCGGCGGCGGCCAGCGCGTCGAGGCTGCCGAAGGCGGCCGCCAGGGCGGTGGCCACGGCGGCGCCGACGTGGCGGATGCCGAGGCCGAAGATCAGCCGCCGCAGCGGCCGCGCCCGGCTGGCGTCGATCGCGGCGATCAGGTTGGCGATCCGCTTGTCGGCGAAGCCCTCGCGGCCCTCGAGGTCGGCTGGGGCGAGGCGGTAGAGGTCGGCGACGTCGACCACGAGGCCGTCGGCGACGAACTGGGCGACGAGCTTTTCGCCGAGGCCGTCGATGTCCATCGCGCCGCGGGCCACGAAGTGCTCGACGTGCCGCACCAGCTGGGCGGGGCAGGCGGCGTTCGTGCAGTACGTGTCGGCCTCGCCCTCGGCCCGGGTCACCGGCTGGCGGCACACCGGGCAGTCGGCGGGCATCCGCCACGGCTCGGCGCCCGGCGGCCGGAGCCCGGGCACGACGTTGACGACCTGCGGGATCACCTCGCCGGCGCGCTTGACGAGGACCGTGTCGCCGACGCGAATGTCGCGCTCGGTGACATAATCTTCGTTGTGGAGCGTGGCCTGGCTGACCGTTACGCCACCGATGCCCACCGGCGCCAGGGTGGCGTGCGGCACGAGCTTGCCGGTCCGGCCGACGTTGACGTTGATGGCCACGACCACCGTCGTGGCCTCCTCGCTGGCCGTCTTGTAGGCGATCGCCCAGCGGGGGTGGTGGGAGACGGTGCCCAGCGCCTCCTGGAGCGCCAGGCCGTCGACCTTGAGGACGACCCCGTCGGCCAGGTAGTTGAGCGACGCCCGGCGCGCCAGCCAGCCGTCGGCGTAGGCCAGCGCGGCGTCGAGGGTGTCGAAGCGGCGTCGGTCCGGGTTGCCGGGCAGGCCGAGGGCCTCGAGGGCGGCCAAGAGGTCCCAGTGCGACGCCACGCCGAGCGCGCGCGGGTCGGGCACGCCGTAGCTGAACAGGCGCAGCGGCCGCGACGCCGTCACGGCCGGGTCGAGCTGGCGCAGGCTGCCGGCGGCGGCGTTGCGCGGGTTGGCGTAGCTGCGGCCCTCGGCCGCCTGGGCGCGCGCGTTCATCGCCGCGAAGCCGTCGAGCGGCAGGTAGACCTCGCCGCGCACCTCGAGCTCGGCGGGCACGGCCACGCCCGGCGGCAGCGGGCCGTCGACGGCCGGGATGCGCAGCGGCACGCCGCGGATCGTCCGGACGTTGGCGGTGATGTCCTCGCCCAGCGTGCCGTCGCCGCGCGTGGCGCCCTGGACCAGCACGCCGTCGCGGTAGCGCAGCGCCACCGCCACGCCGTCGACCTTGGGCTCGAGGACGAACGATAGCCCTTCGCCGTCGACGCCGACGTCGGCCAGCCGCCGCGCGACGCGATCGCCCCAGGCCCGGACGCCGTCGGCGCTGAACGCGTTGTCGAGCGACAGCATCGGCACCGGGTGCTGCACCTTGCCGAACCCGGCCGCGGCCGGCCCGCCGATGGCCTGCGTCGGCGTGTCGGGCGTGATCACGTCGGGGTGGTCCGCCTCGATCGCGCGCAGCGCCTCGAGCAGGGCGTCGTACTCGGCGTCGCTGATCTCGGGCGCGTCGAGGACGTAGTAGAGGTGGGCGTGGCGGCGGATCTCGCGCCGCAGCGCCTCGGCGCGGTCGGCCGGCGAGGCGGGCGGCGGGGCGGGCGGCGGGGTGGGCGCGGGCATGGCGGCCTCCGTGGCGGGCAGGACGGCGTGATTATCGTCGCCAGCGCGGCGGGCGGAAGGCGCGCCAGGCGTCGGCCTGGCGCGGAGGTCGCCGGCTGGCTACCATCGCCCGCCATGTCGAGCCTCGAGCCGCGCCGCTTCGACGCGCCGATCGACCGCGCCGCTGGCCGCGCCCGGATCGTGCTGCCGTTCGACCCCGACGCGGCCTGGGGCGCCAAGGCGCGCCACCATGTCACCGGCACCGTCGGCGGCTGCCCGATCCGCGGCGAGCTCGCGGCGCCGGAGGGCGCCGCGACGGCGGGCGACGGCCCCGCGGGCGGCTCTGGGACGGACTACGCCCTGGCCCTCGGCCCGGCATGGCTGCGCGACGCGCCGGCGGCGGTGCGCGACGCGCTCGCGCGCGGCGCGCCGCTGGCCGTCGTCCTCGCGCCCGAAGGGCCGTTGGGCGCGCGGCTGGCGCCCGATCTGCGCGCCGCCCTCGACGCCGCGCCCGACGCCCGGGCGTTCTTCGAGGCGCTGCCGACGTTCTACCGCAACAACTTCGTCCGCTGGGTCGACGACGCCAAGCGCGACGCGACGCGCGCGGCGCGGGTGGCCGAGGTGGTGCGGCTATGCGGGGCGGGCGAGCGGGAGCGGTGACGACGGGGCGCGGCGTCGGGGCAGCGACGACGGCGGACCGTCGGTCGTCGACGTCGCGCCGGTGAGGGCGGCGTGTCCGGCGGCGGAACCGCCGCTCTAACGCGACCGCGACGCCCGCGTTTCATCCCTCAACCGTGCGGCGTTGGATCGTCGCCCAGCGCACGAGGGGGTCCGCCATGACCGCAGCCGGGCAACGCATCGGATCGACCCTGGCCACCACCGCCCTGGCGTTGGCCGCGGCGGGCGCCGTGCCGGCGGCGCCGGTGCGCGCGCTCCAGGCCCCGCGTCCGCAACCGAACGTCGTCGTGGTCCTCGCCGACGACCTCGACGCCGCGCTCGGGACGATCGGGCCGTCGACGACGCCGAACATCTTCGATCGCATCGCCGCCGCGGGGGCGACGTTCGAGCGCGCCTACGTCACCGACTCGCTGTGCTGCCCGTCGCGCACGACGCTGCTGCGCGGCCAGTACACCCACAACCACGGCGTCCTGACGAACGGCGGCGCGACCGGCGGCTACGAGCGCTACGGGCCGCTCGACCTCGAGGCGTCGACGCTGGCGACGTGGCTGCGCGCGGCGGGCTATCAGACGGCGCTCGTCGGCAAGTACATCAACGGCTACCCGCTGCCGGCCGACCCGCTCCACGTCCCGCCCGGCTGGACCGCCTGGGTCAGCCCGTCCGACGGCAACCCGTATGGCTCCTACAACTACACCCTGAACGTCGACGGCCGGCCGGAGCGGCACGGCCGCGCCGCCGAGGACCACATCACCGATGTCCTGGCCGGCCACGCCGACGCCTTCCTCGAGCGCGCCGCCCGCTCCGACGCCCCGTTCTTCGCCCTGGTGGCCCCCTACGCCCCGCACGCCCCGGCCGACCCCGCCCCGCGCCACGCCGCGCTGCTGCCCGACCTGGCCGCGCCGCGCGGCGGCTCGTACGACGAGGCCGACGTCTCCGACAAACCGGCCGCCATCGCCGCCCGGCCGCCGCTGCGCCCGGCCCAGCAGGCGGCCGGCGACGCCCTCCACCGCGACCGCGTCCGGTCGATGATGGCCGTCGACGACCTCGTCGGCCGGCTGCTCGACCGCCTCGAGGCGGCCGGCGTTCTCACCGACACGTACGTGATCTTCACCTCCGACAACGGCTTCCACATCGGCCAGCACCGGCTGCCGCAGGGCAAGATGACGGCCTACGAGGAGGACATCCGGGTCCCGTTCTTCGTGCGCGGACCCGGCATCGCTGCCGGCACCGTGATCACGGACGTCCTCGTCGGCAACGTCGACCTGGCGCCCACCGTGGCCGAGCTGGCCGGCGCCGCGACACCCGACTTCGTCGACGGACGCTCGCTGGCGCCGTGGCTGCGGGGCACGGACGGTGGTGGCGGTGGCGCGGGCGGCGACCGCGCGTCCGGCGAGGGGTGGCGGCAGGCGTTCCTCGTCGAGTCCTATCCGTTCGAGAACGAGCGCGGCGTCGAGGCGACGCCGGCCGGCGGCGGCGAGCCGCTGCCGCCCCAGCCGTCCGCCCGCGCCGGCCTGCTCGAGCCGCCGGACGGCGACGGCGCGCACGGCGCGTTCGACCCATCCGCCGGCGTCCGCGGGCCGGCGGCGCCGGCTCGGCCGTCGTTCGACGCCCTGCGGCGGTCCCTCGCCGCGGCGCGGCCGACCCGCGGTCGGGCCGCCCCGGCGGCGTCGCGATCGCGGGTGCAGCAGGCCCCGGCGGCGCTCTACATCGCCGTGCGCACCGACCGCCACACCTACATCGAGCACGCCACGGGCGAGGTCGAGCTCTACGACAACGCCGTCGACCCAGCGCAGCTCGACAACCGCGCCGCCACGGCCGACGCCTGGCTCTTGGCGCGGCTCTCGACCTGGGCGCGGGCGCTGCACGGCTGCGCCGGCGAAGGCTGCCGCAGCCTCGAGGCGGCTTGGCCGATCGTCGACCTGCCGACGGCGACGCCGACCGCCGGCGGACCGGCGACCGCCACGGCATCGCGGACCCCGCCGACGCCCGCGCCGACGACCCCGTCGCCGCCTGCGACGCCGTCGGCGACGACGCCCGCCGCGGCCGGCGGCCGGCTCTGGCTGCCGGTCGCCGTGGCGTGGGCGCGGCTGGGCGCCGACGCGCCGCCGGCCACCGCGGCGACGGGCACGCCAGCCGGTCCCGCGACGGCGACGCCGCCGGGCCGTGCGACCGCCACGCTGTCGTCGCCACCGCCGCCCGCGACGCCCAGCGCGGTCGCGACGGCCGCGCCGACGCCGCTCTCGGCCGCCGGCTGTCCGCGGGCCGCGGCCTACAACGCCGCCGCGGATGGCGTCTCGCTCTACGTCCTGCGCGACGGCGTGCCGGTGTGCGCCGACTACCCGAACGGCGGCAGCGCTGACCGGGCCTGGGGGCTGGCCAGCGGCACGAAGAGCTTCAGCGGGGTGATGGCCGCGGCGGCGATCGAGGACGGCTTGCTGAGCGGCTGGGACGAGCGCGTCGCCGACACGATCGACGCATGGCGGGGCGATCCGCGCAAGTCGCGCATCACCGTCCGGCACCTCCTGAGCCTGACGAGCGGCCTCGACGCCGGCGACGTCGGGACCGTCCCCACGTACGCCGAGGCCATCGCCGCGCCGGCGGTGGCCGAGCCCGGGGCGCGGTTCGAGTACGGGCCGGTGCCCTACCAGGTGTTCGGCGAGCTGATGCGCCGCAAGCTGGCCGGCCGCTATCCGGACCCGCTGGCCTACCTCGACGCGCGCATCCTCGGGCCGATCGGCGCCCGCTACGACGCCTGGCGCCGCGGCGCCGACGGGATGCCGCGGCTGCCGTCGGGGGCGGCGTTCCGGGCGGCCGAGTGGGCCACGTTCGGCGACCTGGTGCGGCGGCACGGGCTCGTCGACGGCCAGCCGCTGCTGCGCGCCGACCTGCTCGCCGAGCTGTTCGTCGGCAGCGACGTGCGGCCGACGTACGGCCTGACGTGGTGGCTGCTTGTCGACCTCGACCGCCCGGCGCCCGGCGCCCCGGCCCGCGCCGTGGCCGCCAAGGGCGCCGGCATCCAGCGCCTCTACGTCCTCGACCGCTACGGCATCGTCGCCGTCCGCCAGACGGCGTCGCAGCTCGACGGGCCCGACGACGGCGTGCGCTTCGGCGACGCCGCGTTCCTCGGCCGGCTGCTCGACGACCTCGGGATCACGCCCTAGGCGCGGGCGCCGGCGCGCCGTCCGGTGCGCCGACCGTCGATTGACCCGCCCACCGATTCAACGACAATGGCCCGGCGCGCGAAGGGCGCGCAGTCACCCGGCCGCGCGCCGGTCGGCGCCGCGGCGCCGGCGGCCGGGCGCCGCCGGCATGCCCAGGACCGAGCGCTCCATGGATCTCACCCTCGCCCTCCCCGGCTTCGCCTACGCCGACCTCCACGATGCCGCCCGGCTGCGTGACCTGTTCGAACACTGGCGCGCCGCGCTCGGCGCGGCCGACCCGGCGCTGGCGGCGCGCTACGACGCCTGGCGCGCCGACCCCGACGCGCTCGGGCCGGTCGAGACCTCGACGATCCTGACCGACGTCGCGCCGCACGTCTCGGCCTACGTGGCGGCCCTGTTCGGCCTCACCGGCGACCGCGACCGCTTGACGGCGGCAATCCAGGCCCACGACCCCGTGTTCCGCTTCAAGGTCGACGTCGTCCGCCGCCGGGCCGCCGGCCGCGGCAAGGCCGCCGCGGCGCCCGACCCGGCCGTCGCCCGCGCCGCCGACGCCGCGCTGGCCGCGCTGCGCGCCGACGCCCGGTGGCCGTTCGCCCCCGCGCCGGACGGCGTGCCCGCCGGCGACCTCGAGGGCGAGATCGCCCGCCTGGCCTGCCTGCTGCTCGACGCCGAGGCCCACGCCAAGGCCCACGGCGCCGACGCGCCGCTGCCGGAGCCGCTGGCGGCGGCGGTGTCGGCCATCGAGGCGGTCCTGGGCGGCGCTGGCGACGGCGCGGCGGCCGTGGACGGCGCGGTCGCGGCGGCCGGCCCGGCGGCGACGGTGGGGCGGGCGATGGCGCACCTGGTGGCGTGGTGCGCGGCGCGGCTGCACGACCCGGCCGCGCACCCCGAGACGGCCGGCTGGGTCAGCTTCAAGACGCCCGAGCCCATCGACTACGACGCCCTGGTGCGCCTCGAGCGGCCGCGGCCCGACCTGCCCGAGCTCATCGACGGCCCGGCCGAGGCGCGGCGGCGGCGCGACGGCTTCGCCTTGACCGACGGCCGGATGGGCCGGCGACAGGTATTGTCGGAAGTCCACTACTGCATCTACTGTCACGAGCGCGACAAGGACTCGTGCAGCAAGGGGCTGCGCGCCGCCGACGGCGCCTACAAGACGAACCCGCTCGGGATCGTCCTCGAGGGCTGCCCGCTCGACGAGAAGATCGGCGAAGCCCACGCCCTGATGCGCGACGGCGACCCGCTGGGCGCGCTGGCGCTCGTGACGGTCGACAACCCGATGTGCCCCGGCACCGGCCACCGCATCTGCAACGACTGCATGAAGGGCTGCATCTACCAGACCCAGGACCCGGTGAACATCCCCGAGATCGAGACCGGCGTCCTGACCGAGGTGCTGAAGCTGCCGTGGGGCGTCGAGATCTACGGCCTGTTGACGCGCTGGAACCCGCTGAACGTCCGCCGCCCGTACCCACGGCCCTACCGCGGCCGCAACGTGCTCGTCGTCGGCCTCGGGCCGGCCGGCTACACGCTGGCCCACCACCTGCTCAACGAGGGCTTCGGCGTCGTCGGCGTCGACGGCCTCAAGATCGAGCCGCTCGACGCCGCCTTGGTCGGCGACCCCGCCCGCGGCATCGCGCCGGCGCCGATCCGCGACTGGTCGACGATCTACCGCGCGCTGGACGAGCGGATCCTCGAGGGCTTCGGCGGCGTCTCGGAGTACGGGATCACGGTGCGCTGGGACAAGAACTTCCTGACGCTGCTTCACCTGACGCTGGCGCGCCGGAGCACGCTGCGGATCTACGACGGCGTCCGCTTCGGCGGCACGCTGTCGGCCGAGGACGCGTGGGCGTTCGGCTTCGACCACATCGCCGTCGCCGCCGGGGCCGGCAAGCCGACCGTCATCGAGATGGGCAACAACCTCTCGCGCGGCATCCGCAAGGCCAGCGACTTCCTGATGGCCCTCCAGCTCACCGGCGCCGCCAAGCGCGACGCGCTGGCCAACCTCCAGGTGCGGCTGCCCGGCGTCGTCATCGGCGGCGGCCTGACGGCGATCGACACCGCCACCGAGCTGCTGGCCTACTACCCCGTCCAGGTCGAGAAGGTCCTCGATCGCGTCGAGGCGATGGCCGCCGCCGGCGGCGAGCCGCGCCTCTGGAGCCGCATGGACGCCGAGGAGCGCGACATCCTCGAGGAGTTCCTGGCCCACGGCCGTGCCATCCGCGCCGAGCGCGCCCGCGCCGCGGCCGCCGGCGAGGCGCCCGACTTCGCGCCGCTGCTGCGCCAGTGGGGCGGGGTGACGCTGGCGTACCGCAAGTCGCTCGCCGACGCGCCGGCCTACCGCCTCAACCACGAGGAGGTGGCCAAGGCGCTCGAGGAGGGCATCCAGATCGCCGAGTGCCTCGACCCCGAGGAGGCGCTGCTCGACGAGCACGGGGCCGTGGCCGGCGTGCGCTTCCGCGTCCAGGCCGAGACCGACGGCCGCTGGGGGGCGACGGAGCGGACGGTGACGCTGCCGGCGCGCAGCGTCATGGTCGCCGCCGGCACGGTGCCCAACATCGGCTACGCCAAGGAGCACCCGGGCAGCCTGGCGCTCGACCGCCGCGGCCGCTTCTTCCTGGGGCACCGCGCCGAGCGCGGCCCCGACGGCCGCTGGCGACCGGTGCCGGCCGAGGGCGAGCCCGACGCGTTCTTCACGTCGTACGCCCGTGACGGCCGGCTGATCTCGTTCTACGGCGACAACCACCCGACCTACGCCGGCAACGTCGTCAAGGCGATGGCCTCGGCCAAGGACGGCTTCCGCCGCGTCGCCGCGCTGTTCGCCGACGACGCCGACGCCGCGCCGGCCGACCAGCCGGCGCGCGACGCGGCCTTCCGCGCCTTCGCCGACCGCCTCACCGACGCGCTCGAGGCCCGCGTCCACGCCGTCCACCGCCTCACCGAGACGATCGTCGAGCTTGTGGTCCGCGCCCCGCAAGCGGCGCGCGAGTTCCGGCCGGGCCAGTTCTACCGCCTGCAGAGCTACGAGTCGACGAGCCCGGTCGTGGCCGGCACGCGGCTGACGATGGAGGGCATCGCCCTGACGGGCGCCTGGGTCGACCCCGACGCCGGGCTGCTGTCGCTCATCATCCTCGAGATGGGCGCCTCGAGCCGGCTCTGCGCGCACCTCGCGCCCGGCACCAAGGTCGTGGTCATGGGCCCGACCGGCACGCCGACCGAGATCCCGTCGGGCGAGAACGTGCTGCTGGCCGGCGGCGGCCTCGGCAACGCCGTCCTGTTCTCGATCGCCGAGGCGATGCGCAAGGCCGGCAACCGCGTCGTCTACTTCGCGGGCTACAAGCGCGGCGAGGACCTCTTCAAGCGCGAGGAGGTCGAGGAGGCCACCGACCAGGTGATCTGGTCGACGGACAGCGGCGCCGAGATCGTCCCGTCGCGGCCGCAGGACGTGCACTTCCGCGGCAACATCGTCCAGGCGATGCTGGCGTACGGCGAGGGCCGTCTGGTCGAGCCCGTCGTGCCGCTGCCGAGCGTCGACCGGATCATCGCCATCGGCTCCGACCGCATGATGCGCGCCGTCAAGGACGCCCGGCGCGGCGTCCTGGCGCCCCACCTCGTCAAGGATCCGCTGGCCATCGGCAGCATCAACTCGCCGATGCAGTGCATGATGAAGGAAGTCTGCGCCCAGTGCCTTCAGAAGCACGTCGACCCCGTCACCGGCGCCGAGTCGGTGGTCTTCAGCTGCGTCAACCAGGACCAGCGCCTCGACGACGTCGACTTCGACCACCTGGCCACCCGCCTGCGGGCGAACTCGGTGCAGGAGAAGGTGGCGAATCTGTGGTTGGACTACCTGATGGCGGTGGGGGAGGAGGCGGCGACGGCCGTGCGCTAGCCCCCCCTCACGCCCGCCACACCGCCGGCACCGCCAGCGCCGCCGCCGCCAGCGCCGCGGCCAGCAGGCCGCCGGCCAGGAACGTCGGGGCGGCGCCGAAGGCGTCGGTGGTCCAGCCGGCGATGGCGAAGGCGATCGGGGTGGTGATGAAGCCGGCCAGCTGGTCGAGGCTGGCGACGCGGCCGAGCTTGTCGCCGGGGATGTGGTCCTGAAGGAGGCCGACCCAGGCCAGCCCGGTCAGCTCGAGGCTGAAGCCGTTCACCAGCGCCGCCGCGGCCAGGACGTAGAGGGGCACCGGCAGGCCGTAGATCGCCAGCATCACCGCCGCCAGCCCGATCCCGCCATACATGATCCGGCCGCGGTGCGGCAGCTTGTCGTGGCGGCCGCCCCAGAGGCTGCCGAGCAGGAAGCCGACCGGGAACACCGCCAGCAGGAAGCCCAGGACGCGCGGGTCGGCGTCGAACCGCTCCTCGATGAGGAACGGCATGGCCACCAGGAACGGCCCGACGAGGCAGGCCGCCGCCAGGGCGTTGACGGCGATGCCGGTGCGGACGATCGGCGACGCGGCGACGACGGCGAAGCCCGCGCGGATGTCGGCCAGCCAGCCGGCCGGCGCGGCGGGCGCCGCATCGGTTGCGCCGGCGACCTCGATGCCCGCGCGCACCGCGTCGACGGGCGCCGATCCGACGTCGGGCGCACCGGGGCCGGCCGGCGCGACATCGGCCGCCGCCGCGCCCCGCGCCCGCTGCCCGCCGCGCCGCAGGCCCAGCAGCGGCCCGAGCAGCGCCGCCGCCACGACGAACGAGAGCCCGTTGAGCAGCAGTCCCAGCTGCGTCCCGCCGGCGGCCACGATCAGCCCGCCGATCGCCGGCCCGACGACACGGCCGAGCTGGAAGCTCATGCTGGTCAGGGCGTTGGCGCTCGGCAGGTCGGCCTCGTCGACGAGCTCGGGCACCAACGCGAAGTAGGCCGGGTTGAAGAAGGCGTTGCCGACGCCGAACAGGATGCCCAGGGCGTAGACCGGCCAGAGCGTCAGGTGGCCGGCGTAGGCCCAGGCCGCCACCCCGAGCACCGCCACGGCGCGCACCAGGTCGCTGATGAACATCACCGGCACCCGCGGTACGCGGTCGACCACCGCGCCGCCGACGAGGGTGAAGATGGCGACCGGGAGGAAGGTGACGATGAGCACCGAGCCCATCACGGCGCCGGAGCCGGTGATCTCGAGGATCCACCACGCCAGGACGATCTCGTAGACGAAGTCGCCGATGCGCGAGATCGTCTGGCCGACCCACAGCAGCGCGAAGCGGCCGTTGCCCAGCGCCCGCATCGACCGCCAGACGCTGCCGGCGCCGCCCGCCGTCGACGGCGCGCCGTTGACGCCCGCTTCACCCACCACCGCGCCGGGCTCGCCGGCCGCCGCGTCGACGACCTCCGCCCGCAGGTCGCCCCCCAGCGCGCCGTCCGCGCCGGCCCAGGCGGCGCCGTCGGCGTCGACGAGCGTGGCGCCGGCCCGCGGGCGGCGCCGTCGAAGGCCGGCCCGCGCGATCGCCGCCGCGAGCGCCGCCCCGACGGCGACGAGGGCGATCGGCAGGACGTCGTAGAGGTCGAACGCGGCCTCGAAGGCGACTCCGGCGTCGGCGCCGTCCATGGGGCATCCCCTCGTGGGCTCGGATCGTCGGCGGGCCGGTGGGGGGCGAAAGTGTGGCCTAGGCGCGCGGGGGCGTCAACGGGTCGAACCGCGTCGCGCGCCGGGCGATGGCTTCGGGCTTCGCGCCGGGTCGAGCGCGACCGGTCGGCTAGGCGCGGGGGATCCCACCGCCCGCGACCCGCGCTTCGAGGTCCGCGATGACGTCCGCCGCCACCAGGCGCCGCCGCGGCGCCGCGACGGCGGCGACGTCGAGGTTGTGGGCGTCGATGAGGCGGTTGACGGCGGCGATCCGCCCGTGCAGCTCGGCGGTCAGGCGCGGCTGGACCGCACGGCGCGCCTCGGCGCGGGGACCGCCCAGACCGGGTGGCGGCGGGCCGGAGAAGGCCGTCACGAACGCGTCGACGCGCTCGTGGATGGCCGCGATCTCGGCGTCGATCGCCCGCAGGCGCTCGACCCACGCCGGCTGGAAGCCCTGGCCCTTGAGCATGTGATCGGCCAGCCACATCTCGTCGTCGGCCTCGGTCTCCCAGACCAGCGGCTTGCCCCGGCCCGGCAGGTTGTCGAACGCCCCGCGCGCCGCGGCGTCCTCGATGGCGCGGTCGATGATCGACTGCCAGGCGCGCTGGCGGTCGACGGCGGTCGGGCGGGCGCGGTCGGCCGGGCGGGCGCGGTCGGCGTCGTCGTCCGCGGCGTCGCGATCGTCCGCGTGGTCGGCGGCGTCGGGTGTCTCGTCCATGGCATCATGAAAGCCCGTCCGGGCGATCGGTGCAAGGAGCGAAGCGATGACCGCCGTCCCCGCCAGCCGCTGCGCCTGGTGCGGCGCCGACGCCGACTACGTCCGCTACCACGACACCGAGTGGGGCGTCCCGGTCCACGACGACCGGACCCACTTCGCGTTCCTCATCCTCGAGGGCGCCCAGGCCGGCTTGAGCTGGCTGACGATCCTGCGCCGCCGCGAGGGCTACCGCCGCGCCTTCGCCGACTGGGATCCCGCCGCCGTCGCCCGCTTCGGCGACGCCGACGCGGCGCGGCTGCTGGCCGATCCCGGCATCATCCGCAACCGGGCCAAGGTGGCCGCCGCGATCCGCAACGCCCGCGCCTTCCTCGACGTCCAGGCCGCCTTCGGCAGCTTCGACGCCTACGTCTGGCGCTTCGTCGACGGCCGGCCGGTCCAGAACGCCTGGCGGACCATGGCCGAGCTGCCGGCCGAGACCGACACGTCGCGCGCGCTGTCCAAGGACCTCAAGGCCCGCGGCTTCGGCTTTGTCGGCCCGACGATCGTCTACGCCCACATGCAGGCGGTCGGGATGGTCAACGACCACACCGTCGACTGCTTCCGCTACGCCGAGGTCGGGGCGATGGCGTGAGCGCCGGCCGCGCCCGGCGCCGCGCCCGGCGGTGGGCGGCGGCGGTCGGCGCCGTCGTGGCCTTGGTCGTGGTCTGGGCGACGCTCGTGCCGTCGGGGCGCGTCGCGCTGCGGACGGCCTTCTTCCTGCCCGACCTCATGCCGCCGGTGACGGTGCGCCCGCTCACCTGGGTCACCCCCGCGCCGCGGCGCAGCGAGGTGCGCATCGCCGACGCGGGGGCCGGCTGGGCGGCCGACCTCTACGTCCCGCCGGGCGGCGGGCCGATGCCGGCCGTCATCGTCTCGCTGGGCATCAACCAGGCCGCCCGCGACGACCCGCGCGTCCGCAAGCTCGGCGACGGGCTGGCGCGGCTCGGGTTCGTCGTCCTCATCCCGGCCAACGACGACCTCCGCGCCGAGCGGCTGACGCCCGACGCGGTGGCGATGCTCGTCGCGGCGTTCCAACACCTCGCCGCCCGGCCCGGCGTCGACCCCGCGCGCATCGGCTACTTCGGCGTCTGCATCGGCGCCTCGCTGGCGCTGCTGGCCGCCGAGGACGAGGCGATCGCCGCCGACGTGGCCTGGGTGGCCTGGTTCGGCGGCTACCACCGCCTCGACACGCTCGTCGCCGCCGTCGTCAGCCGCAGCCAGCCGCAGCCGGAGGGCGCCTGCCGGCGCGACGCCGCCTGCCCGCCGCCGGGCACGATCGTGCCCTGGGCCGTCGACCCGATGAGCGAGCGCGTCGTCCGCGCCGCGCTCGCCGCGCTCGTCGCGCCGGCGGCAGGCGGTCCGGGCGGCGCCGACGACGGCGCGGCCGCCGCCCGAGCGCGGCTCGAGCGCGGCGCGACCCACGACGAGGCGCTGCGGGCCCTCGCGTCGCTGCCGCCCGCGGCCCGAGCGCAGCTGGCGGCCCTCTCGCCGGCCACCCGCCTCGCCGCGCTGCGCGCCCCGCTCTACACGATGAGCGACGTCGGCGACCCGCTCGTCCCGTCGTCCGAGACCGATGCCCTCAACCGCGACGCCGCCGCGCTCGGCCGGCTGGCGCGCGCCCGCACGTTCGACGTCTTCAGCCACGTCAACCTCGACCCGTTCGCCGACCCGGCGCGCACCCTGCCCGAGGTCTGGCGCCTCTACCGCCACGTCCACGCCATCGTCGCCCAGGCCCTGCTCGACTGAGGCGACCACCCCCCGGCACACGCTCAGGAGGCGACGATGCGCACGCGCACCCGGTCCGCCGCGCCCAAGGCCACGGCCGAGCCGGCCGCGTCGCCCCGCGCCGCCGCCGCCTCGGATCGTCACCCGCCGCTCGTCCGCGACCCCGAGCTGCTCAACGTCCGGCGCCCGTTCACGGTCGACGCCTACCACCGCATGGCGGAGGTGGGCGTCATCGGCCCCGACGAGCGCACCGAGCTGCTGGATGGGGAGGTGGTGGACAAGATGACGATCAGCAGTCGACATGCGGGGTGCGTCAATCGACTGACCAGCCTGCTGGGGCGCCTCGTGCGCGGCCGGGCGGTCGTGGCGGTGCAGAATCCGATCCGGCTTGACGACCACTCGGAGCCTGAGCCCGACGTGGCCGTGCTGCGTCCCCGCGATGACTTCTACGGCGACGCGCACGCCACCCCGGCCGACGTCCTGTGGCTCGTCGAGGTCGCCGACACGACACTGCGGCTCGACCGAACCGTCAAGCTCCCGCTCTGCGCCGCCGCCGGCATCGCTGAGGTCTGGCTGGTCGATATCGTGGCCGAGACCCTCGAGGTCCACCGCGAGCCCGACGCGGCCGACTTCCGGTCGATGCGCCGCCACGGCCGCGGCAAGGCCGTGGCGCCGGCGGCGTTCGCCGACGTCGTCGTCGACGTCGCGGCGGTGCTGGGGCCGGCGGACGGCGCGCCGCCGGCGCATCCGTGACCCCCTGGCGGTCGCCCGATCCCTTGGTGGCGCTCTGCCGGCCGTGATACAATCGCCCGCCGCTCGCCCGCTGGCCGGCGGTGCGCGCGTCGCGCGACGCTGTCGCCGCGCGCGCTGCGGCCTATCGGGGACCTGCCGCGAGGGATCGACACCATCGACCGCACCCGCACCGTGTTCTGGGCGGACGACGCCGTCCAGCTGATCGATCAGCGCCTGCTCCCGGCGCGCGTCGAGGTCATCGCCCTGCGCTCGGTCGACGCCGTCGCCGACGCGATCCGGGCGATGGCCGTCCGCGGCGCGCCGGCGATCGGCGCCGCCGCGGCGTACGGCATGGCGCTGGCGGCGCGGACGGCGGCCGCGGACGGTCGGACCGACGCGGCCCAGCTGCGCGCCGCGCTCGACGGCGCCGCGGCGACGCTGGTGGCGGCCCGACCGACGGCGTCCAACCTGGCCTGGGCCGTCGAGCGGCTGCGCCGCGTCGCCGCCGACGAACCCGACGACGTCGCCGCCGCCGTGCTGGCCGCGGCCGAGTGGATCGCTGCCGCCGACGTCGTCGCCAACCGCCGCATGGGCGCCCACGGCGCCGCGCTGCTGCCCGATGGCGCGACGGTGATCCATCACTGCAACACCGGCGCCCTGGCCACGGTCGACTACGGCACCGCGCTCGGCGTCGTGCGCGCCGCCCACGAGGCCGGCAAGGCGGTCCACGTCATCGTCGACGAGACCCGGCCGCGGCTCCAGGGCGCCAAGTTGACGTGCTGGGAGCTCGACCGGCTCGGCATCCCGCACACCCTGATCGTCGACGGCGCGGCGGCCTGGCGCATGGCGGCCGGCGGCGTCGACGCCGTGCTCGTCGGCGCCGACCGCATCGCCGCCAACGGCGACGCCGCCAACAAGATCGGCACCTACGGCCTGGCGATCGCCGCCCGGCACCACGGCATCCCGCTGTACGTCGTCGCCCCGACGAGCACCGTCGACCTGGCCACGCCCGACGGCGGCGCGATCGTCGTCGAGGCGCGCGCCGACGACGAGGTCACGTGCGTCGACGGCCAGCCGATCGCGCCGCCCGGCACGGCGGCGTACAACCCGGCCTTCGACGTCACGCCGGCGGCGCTCGTCACGGCGATCGTGACCGAGGAGGGCGTCGTCCGCCCGCCGTTCGCCGACGGCCTGCGCGACGCCGTGGCCAACGCGCGGGCGCGCGAGGCGGCGCGCGCGCCGGGCGGTCGCGCGGCGGCGGGCGCGGGTCGGCGCGCGGAGGCGACGGCGGCATGAGCGGCGTCATCGTCACCGGCTCGATCGCCAACGACTACATCATGGCCTTCCCGGGCGACTTCACCGAGCACATCCTGCCCGACAAGCTCGACGTCCTATCGGTGAGCTTCCTGGTCGACAGCCTGCGGCGCGAGCCGGGCGGCTGCGCCGTGAACATCGCCTACAACCTGGCGCTGCTGGGCGACCGGCCGGCGGTGATGGCCACCGTCGGCGAGGACTGGGCCGAGGACCGCACCCGGCTCGAAGCGGCCGGGGTCGACACGCGCCACGTCCGCGCCGTCGACGGCGTCCACACCGCCTCGTTCTTCGTCAGCACCGACCGCCACAACCGGCAGATCGCCAGCTTCTACGTCGGGGCGATGGGCCACGCCGGCGAGCTGAGCCTGTCCGACGTGGTCGGCGGCCCGCCGGGCCCGGGCGATGCGCGGCCGCTCGTCGTGATCTCGCCCAACGCGCCCGAGGCCATGGTCCGGCTCGTCGAGGACTGCAAGGCCCTCGGCCTGCCCTACGTCTACGACCCCAGCCAGCAGATCGTCCGGTTGTCGGGCGCCGACCTCCGGGCCGGCATCGACGGCAGCCTGGTGACGATCGCCAACGAGTACGAGTTCGAGCTGATCCGCGACAAGACCGGCCTCGACGCCGAGGCGATCCGCGCCCGGACGGGCACGCTGGTGGTCACCCACGGCGACAAGGGGTCGCAGATCTGGTCGAACGGGACGATGACCGCCGTCGGCATCGTCCCGCCCGCCGCCGAGGTCGACCCGACCGGCGTCGGCGACGCCTACCGCGCCGGCGTCGTGCTCGGCCTGTTGCACGACCTGCCGTGGCCCGTCGCCGGCCGGGTCGGCGCGCTGTGCGCCACCTACGCGCTCGAGGCGCTGGGCACGCAGCGCCACGCGTTCACCCCCGACGCCTTCGCCGCGCGCTACGCCGCCCACTTCGGGCCGGTCCCGCCGGCGCTGCAGGCCCTGCTGGCCCGCCGCGCCGGCTGACGGCGCCGCGCCCGTCGCCCAAGCCCGTCCCCGCCCATCCCCGGCAGCCGCCGACCAGGATCCAAGGAGCACACGATGTCCACCGCCTTCACCGATCAGCCGAGCTACCTCTTCACCAGCGAATCGGTGACGGAGGGCCACCCCGACAAGGTCTGCGATCAGATCTCCGACGCCGTCCTCGACGCCTTCCTGGCCCAGGACCCGCGCGCCCGCGTCGCATGCGAGACCGCGGCGTCAGGCGGCATCGTCTTCGTCACCGGCGAGATCACCGCCAACGGCGAGGTCGACTACGTCCGCACCGCCCGGGACGTGATCCGCGACATCGGCTACGACGACGAAGCGGCCGGGCTCGACTACCGCGCCTGCGGCATCCTGACCCTCATCAAGGCCCAGTCCAAGGACATCGCCGGCGGCGTCGACCACGCCCTCGAAACCCGCGGCGGCGTCTCGGACGACGAGGTGGCGACGCTGGGCGCCGGCGACCAGGGCATGATGTTCGGCTACGCCTGCACCGAGACGCCCGAGCTCATGCCGCTGCCGATCGCCCTGGCCCATGGCCTGACCCGCCGGCTGGCCGCGGTGCGCAAGAGCGGCCAGGTGCCGTACCTCCGGCCCGACGGCAAGAGCCAGGTCACGGTCGAGTACAGCTTCGGCAAGCCCAAGCGCGTCAGCACCGTCCTGGTCAGCACCCAGCACAGCGACGAGGTCACGAACGAGCAGATCGCCGAGGACGTCATCGAGGACGTCATCCAGGCGGTCGTGCCGCCCGAGTACCTCGACGGGACGCGCTTCCTGGTGAACCCCAGCGGCCGCTTCGTCATCGGCGGGCCGGTCGGCGACGCCGGGCTCACGGGGCGCAAGATCATCGTCGACACCTACGGCGGCATGGCCAGCCACGGCGGCGGCGCGTTCTCGGGCAAGGACCCCACGAAGGTCGACCGCTCGGGCGCCTACGCGGCACGCTGGGTGGCCAAGAACCTCGTCGCGGCCGGCATCGCCGAGCGGGTGAACATCCAGGTGGCCTACGCCATCGGCGTCGCCGAGCCGGTCAGCCTGAACGTCGACACCTTCGGCACCCACCGCATCGCCCCGGAGCGGATCGACGCCCTGGTGCGGGAGCACTTCGATCTCCGGCCGGGGGCGATCCTGCGCGACCTCGGCCTCCGCCGCCCGCTCTACCGCCAGACGGCCGCCTACGGCCACTTCGGCCGGCCCGACATCGAGCTGCCGTGGGAGCGCACCGACCGCGCCGACGCGCTGCGGCGGGCGGCCGGCCTGGCCTAGCGATCCCGCCAACACCGGCGCGACGAGGCAACTCGCGTCTCCCGGGCGTCGCGCCCACCCCAACCGCATCGCTACCCGTGACTTTCCCGGCCCGCTCGGCAACACAGCGGGCACGAACGAACGCGCCGACCGCCCCGGTCGCAGCGCGCTCGACACGAAGGGGAAGCTGCGATGTCGATGCGGTCCGCCGCCGCGCCCGAGCGGGTGCTCTACTACTGCCACGATACCTATGGCCTGGGCCATCTCCGCCGGGCGCTGGCCATCGCCCATCATCTGGCCGACGCCGCGCCCGGCGTCGCCCAGCTCGTCGTCACCGGCTCGCCGCTGGCGACCCAGCTGCCGCTGCCGAGCGGCGCCGACACCCTCAAGCTGCCGTGCGTCGTCAAGACCGGCGACGAGCGCTACGCCTCGCGCACCCTGGCGGCCTCGTTCGAGTCGGTTCGGGCGCTGCGCGGCGCGCTGGTCCTCGACGCCGTGCGCCACTTCCGGCCCGACCTCGTCGTCGTCGACCACGCCCCGGGCGGCGTCAAGGGCGAGGTCGTCCGGGCGCTGACCGCCGCGCGGCGGCTGCTGCCGGACACGCGGATCGTCCTCGGGCTGCGCGACATCGTCGACGCCCCGGCCCGAACGCGAGCGACCTGGGCCGCGGCCGGGATCCCCGACCTCCTGACGACCGTCTACGACGCGATCCTCGTCTACGGCCAGCAGGACGTCTTCGACCCGATCGCCGCCTACGACCTGCCGCGCCCGGTCGCCGACAAGACGCGGTTTGTCGGCTACCTCCGCCGCGCGGCCGAGCCCATCCCGGCCGCGCTGGCCGACCTGACGGCCGCCGACGCCCCGCCCTACGTCCTGGCCACCGCCGGCGGCGGCCAGGACGGCTTCGCCGTGCTCGACGCCTTCCTCGCCGCCGCCGGCGCCTGGCCGGGCGGCGCGCCGTTCCGACCGGTCGTCGTGGCCGGACCGTTCATGGCCGCCGCCGAGCGCGCCGCCCTCCACGCCCGCGCCGCGGCGCTGCCCGACGCGCGCGTCGTCGACGCCGTGCCGGGGCTCTCGGGCGTCGTCGCCGGCGCGGCGGCGGTGGTGGCGATGGCCGGCTACAACACCACCTGCGAGATCCTGTCGTTCCGGCGGCCGGCCGTGCTGGTGCCGCGCACCTGGCCGCGTCAGGAGCAGCTGCTGCGCGCCGCGGCGCTCGAGCGCCGCGGCGTGGTGCGGATGGTGGCGCCCGACGCCTTGACGCCGGCGCGGCTGCGCGACGCCCTGGCCGCCGCCCTGGCCTCGCCGCCCCCCGCCGGCCGCATCGACCTCGGCGGCCTCGACCGCGTCGCCGCCGCCCTCCTCGGCCCCCGTGCCGCGGCGCCCGCGCGCGCCGGCCGGCCGGCCGCCGTGGGCGGCCCGTCCATCGCCCGCCTCCAACCCGCCTGGTCCACCGAGGAGTAAGCCGTGACCCCGCCGACCGTTCGCCTCGCCTACTTCTGCAAGATGTACCCGCGCTTCTCGGAGACCTTCATCCTCAACGAGATCCTCGAGCTCGAGCGCCAAGGCGCCGCGCTGCACATTTTCAGCCTCAAGACGAACAACGAGGGCCGCTTCCACGCCGACGTCGCCCACGTCCGGGCGCCGGTGACCTACGCCCCCGAGTCGCCGTGGGCCGGCGGCCTGCGGTCGCTGGTGCGTGTCCACGCCGCGGCGTGGCGGGCGGCGCCGGCGGCGTACCGGCGGCTGCTGTGGAGCGCGCTGCGGCGCCGGCGCCTCGGGGCGCTGCGGCGGTTCCACCAGGCGGTCTGGCTCGCGCCGCGCGTCCGGGCCGCCGGCGTCGACCACATCCACGCCCACTTCGCCTCGAGCGCCACCTCGGCGGCGCGGCTGGTGTCGCAGCTGACCGGCATCCCGTACAGCTTCACCGCCCACGCCAAGGACATCTTCCACGCTGACGTCTCGCCGACGTCGCTGGCCAAGAAGTTCGTCGACGCCCGGTTCGCCGTGACCGTCAGCGACTTCAACCGCCGCCACCTGGCCACCACGCCCGGCACCGCCCGGCTGGTGCGGATCTACAACGGCCTCGACCTCGACCGCTTCCGGCCCCGCGGTCCCGCCGCCCTGCCGGCCGCCGGGCCGCCGCCGCCGCCCCTCATCCTGGGCGTCGGGCGGCTCGTCGAGAAGAAGGGGTTCGACGACCTGATCCGCGCCTGCGCCGTGCTGCGCGACCGCGGCGTGCCGTTCCGCTGCCGGATCGTCGGCGCCGGCGACCAGGCTGCGGCGCTGGCGGCGCTCGTCGACCGCCTCGACCTGGGCGACGCTGTGGCGCTCGACGGACCGCTGCCGCGCGCGGCGCTGCTCGACCTCATCCCGCACGCCACCGCCTTCGCCGCGCCGTGCGTCGTGGCGGCCGACGGCAACCGTGACGGCCTGCCGACGGTGCTCGTCGAGGCCATGGCGCTCGGCGTGCCGGTCGTGGCCACGCCGGTCACCGGCATCCCCGAGCTGGTCGCCGACGGCCGGACCGGCCTGATCGTCCCGGAGCGCGACCCGACGGCGCTGGCCGACGCCTTGGCTCGGCTGCTCGCCGACGCGGCGCTGCGCCGCCGGCTGACGACGGCCGCGCGGGCCCGCGTCGAGGCCGACTTCGACGTCCGCGCCAACGTCGGCCGCCTCCACGCCCTGTTCGCCGGCGGGGTGCCGCGATGAGGCTGCTCTACGCCTGCACCGACCCCGGCATCCCGGTCGACGGGGGCAAGGGCGCCAGCATCCACGTCCGGGCGCTGTGCCGCGCCCTCGTCGCCGAGGGCCACGCCGTGACGCTGGCCGCCGCCCGCCTCGACGGCCCGCCGGACCGGCTGGCGGCCGATCTCGGCGTCGCGGTCGCGCCGCTCGAGCTCGACGAGGCGGCCCGCCGGCGGCTGGACCGCGCCGCGACGCCCGCCCGCCGCGGCGCGCTCCGGGCGCACCTGGCCGCCGGCGCGCTGGCCGCCGCCGCGCCGGCGCTGGCCGCGGGCGGCGTCGACGCCGTCTACGAGCGCCTCAGCCTGTTCGGCGCCGGCGGTCGCGCCGCGGCCCGCGCCCTGGGCGTGCCGCACGTGGTCGAGGTCAACGCGCCGCTGACCGACGAGGCGGCCCGCTACCGCGGCCTGGCCTGGCCGCGCCGGGCCGTCGCGATCGAGCGGGCGGTCCTGTCCGGCGCCGACGCGGTCGTGGCCGTCTCGGCGCCGCTGGCCGCTTGGGCCGTGGCGCAGGGCGCGGCGCCGGCGCGGGTCGTCGTCCTGCCCAACGGCGTCGATGCCGAGGCGATGGCCGCCGGCGCCGTCGAGCGGGCGGCGGTGCGCGCCCGGCTGCGGCTGGCCGACCGCAAGGTCGTCGGCTTCGTCGGCCATCTGCGGCCGTGGCACGGCGTCGACGACCTGCTCGCGGCGGTCGCCCGGCTGGCGGCCGACGACCCGGCGGTCTGTCTCGTCGTCGTCGGCGACGGCCCGGCGCGGCCGGCGCTCGAGGCGCGGGCGGAGGCGCTCGGCCTGGGCGACCGCGTCCGGTTCCTCGGCGCGGTGCTCCACGCCCAGGTGCCGGGGCTGGTGGCCGCCTTCGACGTCGCCGTCGCGCCCTACGCCGCCGACGCCGGGGCCTACTTCTCGCCGCTCAAGCTGTTCGAGTACCTCGCCGCCGGCCGCCCGACCGTCGCCGCCGATCTGCCGGCCGTGCGCGCCGCGGCCGACGGCGGCCGCCTGGCCCGGCTCTATCCGGCCGGCGACGTGGCGGCCCTGGCCGCGGCGCTGTGGGCCGCCCTGGCCGACCCCGCCAGCTTCGGCATGGCCGCCGCCGGCCGGGCGGCGGTGCGCACGCGGCACACCTGGCGCCATAACGCGCGCGCCGTCGCGCAGCGGATCGCCGCGCTGACGCCGGCCGCCGGCCGGGAGGCGGCGTGAGCGCCGGCGGGCGCGCGCTGGCGCGCCAGGCCGAGGGCCTGTCGGCCGCCGCGGCGACCGTGTGGCGGTTGCGCGGCGAGTTGGCGCCGCACCGCGGCCGGCTCGGGCTGGCGCTGGCGGCCAGCCTGGCCTACACGGCGCTGCAGATGCTCGAGCCCTGGCCGCTCAAGGTCGTCCTCGACCACGTGATCGGCGGGCGGCCGCCGGGGCCCTGGCTGCAGCGGCTGGGCTGGGCGGGGCTCGACAACCGGGTGCTGCTGTGGGGCGCCGGCGCGGCGGTCCTGGCCACCGCCGTCGCCCGCGGGCTGCTCTACCAGGCCGAGAGCTTGCTGGCGGCACGGGTCGGCCAGACCGTGGTGGCGGACATGCGGCAGCGGGTGTTCGGCCACGTGCTGCGCCTGCCGCCGGCGTTCCACCTCCGCGCCGCCACCGGCGACCTCCTGACGCGGCTGACGGGCGACATGCTGCTGCTGCGCGAGCTCCTGGTGGGGGCGCTGTCCGACCTCCTCAGCCAGGGCGTCGTCCTCGTCGGGTTCCTGGTCGTGATGTTCGCCCTCGACGCCCGGCTGGCGTTGGCGGCGCTGGCGATGACGCCGCTGCTGTTCGGGCTGCTGTCGCAGTCCAGCGGCCGCATTCGGGCCGCGGCGCAGAAGCAGCGGCGCAAGGAGGGCCAGCTGGCGGCCCAGATGCACGAGACGCTCTCCGGCATCCAGGTGGTCCAGATGTTCACCGGCGAGGCGGCCGCCGAGGCGCAGCTGGCCAAGACGGCGCGCCAGAGCCTCGACAGCGGGCTGACGTCGGCCCGCCTCGAGGCCCGGCTCAACCGCGCCGTCGAGACCGTGCTGGCCGCCGCGACCGCCGTCACGATCGGCTACGGTGCGCTGCGGGTGCAGGCGGGGGCGCTGACGCCGGGCGAGCTCGTGGTCTTCGCGGCCTACCTGCGCAGCTTCACCAAGCCGCTCAAGCGCATCGCCCGCATCGCCGAGCGGTCGAGCAAGGCGGCCAGCTGCGTCGAGCGGATCACCGAGCTGCTCGACCAGGTGTCCGATGTGCCGGACGGCACCGTCGAGGCCGGGCCGCTGCGCGGGGCGCTGGCGTTCGAGGCGGTGGGCCACGCCTACGCGCCCGGCCAGCCGGTCCTGGCCGGCATCGACGGCGTGGTGCCGGCCGGTCGGACGGTGGCGCTGGTGGGGCTCTCGGGCGCCGGCAAGTCGACGCTGTTGGGCCTGGTGCCGCGGCTCCACGACCCGACCGCCGGCCGCGTCACGGTCGACGGCCGCGACGTGCGCGACTACACCCTGGCGTCGCTGCGGCGGCAGATCGCGGTGGTGCCCCAGGACGGCGTCCTGTTCGCCGGCACGATCCGCGACAACATCGCCTTCGGCCGGCCGTCGGCCACGTTCGACGAGATCGTGGCCGCGGCCCAGGCGGCCTGCATCCACGACTTCATCTGCAGCCTGCCCGATGGCTACCAGACGGCGGTGGGCGAGCGCGGCCTGACGTTGTCGGGCGGCCAACGCCAGCGGATCGCGATCGCCCGCGCCCTGGTCCGCGACGCCCCGATCGTGCTGCTCGACGAGCCCACCACCGGCCTCGACGCCGCCTCCGAGGCGGCCGTGCTGACCGCGATGGAGCGGCTGCTGGTCGGCCGCACCGCCCTGGTCATCGCCCACCGGCTGGCGACGATCGAGGCCGCCGACGAGATCTGGGTGCTCGACGCCGGCCGGATCATTGCCCGCGGCCGGCACGCGGCGCTGCTGGCGTCGTGCCCGCGCTACCGCGGCCTCTACGCCCTCCAGGCCCGGACCGCCGCGCCGCGCGACGGCGCGCCGGCCGGCGCGGCGGGCGAGCGCCTCGCCGCCGGCGCCGGCGTCCCCGCCGACCCGGCCGGCGGCGGCGACGCCCTCACCGCCGGCCGGGCCGACGTCGGCCGGGCGGCCGACGCGCCGGCCCTGGCCGCGCCGCGGGCGGTGGGTCGGTGACGCGCCCGCCGCTGCCGCCGCCCGACCCGGCCCTGCCGCGCCTGGCCGCCGCGTTCGACGCCGACGTCCTGGCCGACGCCGTCGCCGGCGCGCTGGCGGCCGGCGGGACGGCGACCGGCCGGTTCCGCCCGACCTGGGTGCGCTACAAGCCCGGCGCCAGCTGCATCGTGCGCGGCACCTTCGACGCGCCGGGCGGCGACTGGGCCACCGTGGCGATCTACGCCGGCGACCGCGCCGCCTGGGTCGGCCGGCCGGGCGGCCGCCTGTCGCGCCTGGCGCGGCGGGCCGACGCGCTGCACGGGCCGGCGGTGCGCGCGGCGGTGCTGCCACAGCTGGGCGCCCTCGTCCAGCGCGCGCCGCTGGATCGCAAGCTGCCGTGGCTCGTCGCGGCGACCCGTCCGGGCGCTTGGGCGGGCGTGCTCGGCGACGGTCAGGCCGCGGACGACGACACGGTCGAGTGGATCCGTCACGTCCCCGAGCGCAAGGCGGTGCTTCGCCTTGCCCGGCCGGACGTCTTCATCAAGCTCAACGCGCGCCGGTCGCCGTCGGCGCTGGCGAGGTGGCACCGGGTGCTGGCGGCGCACGGCCTGCCGGTCGGGCGGATGTTGGGCTTCGACGACGCCCAGGGCTGGACGGCCGTGGCGGCGCTGCCGGGCCGGACGCTGCGCGCGCTGCGCGACGATGGCGACGGCGACCTCGAGGCCTGGGCGGCGGCGGCCACCGCGGCGGTCCAACGGCTGCACGCGCTGCCGGCGGCCTGCCGCGCCGCCAGCGGCCTGGCGCGCCGCACCGCGGCCTCCGAGGCCGCGACCGTCGTCGGCGCGGCGGCCTACCTCGACGGGCTGCGCGCCGGCGGCTTCGGCGCCGGCCGGCTGGCCGAGGCGGTGGCGGCCGGCCTGGCCGAGGCGCCGTGGCGCTGGCGTGTGCTGCACGGCGACTGGCACGACCAGCAGGTCCTCGTCGGACCGGCCGGCGTCCAGCTCGTCGACTTCGACGACGCGGCGCTCGGCGAGCCGGCGCTCGACCTCGGCACCTTCGTGGCCCATGTCGCGGCCGGGGACGCCGTGGCCCCGTTCGCGCCCCGGACGCCGCGCCATCCGGCCGCGCCGGGTGTCCGCGACGCCGTCCAGCGTGCCGTCGCCGCGCGCGACGCCACCGCCGCCGGCGCGTTGGCGCTGCACGAGGCGGCGGCGCTGCTGCGGCTGGCGGTCCACCCCTTCCGCCGGCTCGACCCGGCCTGGCCCGACGCCGTCGCCGCCGTGCTGGCGGCCGCCGGCGCCCGCCTGGCCGACCACGCCGCCGTCCGGTGGTCGCCGGCGGCCCACCCGCCGTCCGCGAGCCTCGCGTCGCCGGCGGCCCACCCGCCGCCCGCGACACCCACGCCGACGGCAACGCCCGCGGCCCGCACGACCCCGACGCCCCCCTTCACCCGCAGCTTCCCTGCGCCGTCGACGGGTCGCGCCGGGCCGCCGCCCGTCCTCGACCCGGCGCTGCCGCGGTTGGCGGCGGCGCTCGAGCCCGAGCGCATCACCGCCGCGCTGGCCGCGGCGGGGCGTCCGGCGGCCCGCGTCGCGGCCGCGGCCGTGGCGCGGCACAAGCCGGGCCGTCGCTGCCTGGTGCGCTACGACGTCGTCGAGGCGGCGCCCGATCGCGGTCCCGGCGGGGATCGTGTCTACGGCAAGCTGTTCGCCAGCGGCCGCGGGCCGCGGGTGTGGGCGGCCCACGCCGCCGTCCACGCCGCCGTCGGCCCCGGCGGGCCGCGCGTGCCCGAGCCGCTCGGCTGGCTGGCCGATGTCGGCCTCGTCCTGCTGGGCGAAGTGCCGGGCGAGACCGTGACCGCGCGCCTCTGCGCCGGTGACGTCGCGCTGGCGGCGCGCATCGGCGCGGCGCTGGCCGCGCTGCACCGGGCGCCGGCGGCGCTCGAGCGCCGCCACGGGCCGGCCGACGAGCTCGCGCCGCTGGCCGCGCGCGTGGCGCGCTTGGCGGCGGCCGATGCACGCCTGGGCGCGCGGGCGGCGACGGCCCTGGCGCGGCTCGACGCCAGCGCGCCGGGTCCACGCGCCTGGCGCGTCCGCCCGATCCACCGCGACCTGCACCCCGAACAGGTGCTCGTCGACGGCGCCGGGTGCATCGGCTTCGTCGACCTCGACGACGCATCGCTGGGCGAACCGGCCGTCGACGTCGGCAACTTCGCGGCCCACCTCGTCTGGCTGGCGGCGCTCCGCCCGGCCGCGGCGGCGCCGTTGCGCCGCGCCGCGCACGCCTTCCAGCGCGCCCATGCCGCCGGCGACCCCGGCCGCGACGCGGCGACGCTGCGGTGGTGCGAGGCCGCCGCGCTGCTGCGCCTGGCCGACGTCCACCTCGCCACCGGCGGCGTCCCGCTGGCCACCGCCCTGACGCGGGCCGCGGCGGCGCGGCTGGCCGACACCGTGGCGCGGGCCGGCGAGGGGAGCGCGTGAGCCCGAGCGCGACGATCTTGACGCCGCCGCCGCCCCCCCCATATACTTGAGGGCCGTTGCGTCCCCGCCGGCGTGGCCACACTGTGCGGGCGAGGCAACCGTTTTGTGTTCCCGATGTCCCATGCGGTCGGCAGGACTTCGACCGCCGGGTGTCGGGAGGGGAAGCGCTCCCCGGACGACGTTCTCCGAACACAGCGAGGTGCAGCAATCAGCAGAGGTCAACCGGAGCCGCCGCCACAGCTCAAGCAGCGGATCAACGAAGCCATCACGGCGTCGCATGTCCGCTTGGTGGGTCCAGCCGGAGAGCAGATCGGCGTCGTGCCGATCCGCGAGGCGTTGAACGCCGCGCGCGAGGCCGGACTGGACCTGGTCGAGGTCGCCGCGGGTGCCGACCCGCCGGTGTGCAAGATCCTCGACCACGGCAAGTGGCAGTACGTTCAGATGAAGAAGCAGCGCGAAGCGCGCAAGATGCAAAAGGTCGTCGAGATCAAGGAGATCCGGCTGCGGCCGAAGACCCACGACCACGACACCGGCGTCAAGATCAAGCGCGCCATCAAGTTCCTCGAGGACGGGATGAAGGTCAAGGTGCGGATCCAGTTCCGCGGCCGCGAGATCACCCACCCCGAGATCGCGCTCGAGCTGCTGACCGAAGTCGCTGAACAGTTGGCGGTTGCCGGTGAGGTCGAACAGCAACCCAGCCTCGAGGGCCGCTCGATGCTCATGGTCCTGGCGCCGCGGCGCGACCTGGGCAAGACCGACGGCCGGCCGGCGCGCACCGCGCCGGTGAAGCTCGTGGCGCCGGACATGCCGGAGCCCGAGCCGGCGCCGGCCCGTGGCGGCGCCGCGCGCAAGGGGGCCGCGGCCGGCACGCCGGTCGCGGCGGAGGCGCCGGCGGCGGAAGCGCCAGCGGCGGAGTCGCCGGCGGCGACCGGCGACGGCGGCGGGGCGGGCGGGGCATAGCGTCGGTGGCGGCCGGGCGGTAGCGCTCGGCCGGGCGAACAGGTGATCGATCGCCACCACGCCGCCATCCAACGGGCGGCGTGGTGTTTCCAGGAGGAGGGTCCGATGCCCAAGATGAAGACGCACAAGTCGACGAAGCGCCGCTTCAAGGTGACCGGCACCGGCAAGCTCATGCGCACCAAGATCGGCAAGAGCCACCTGCGGCGCAAGAAGCCGTCGCGGACGCGCCGGTTGTTCGACGAGTACTTGGTCGTCACCGACAAGGCGACCCTCAAGCGTGTTCGGCGCTTGGCGCCGATCCTCTGGAAGCGGTAGGAGCACAGCATGGCCCGCGTCAAGGGAGGGACCCGAACGTCGCGCCGCCACCGCAAGATCTTGCGGCTGGCGCGCGGCTACCAGCAGGGGCGTCACCGGCTGTTCCGCCGCGCCAACGAGGCGGTCACCAAGGCGCTCGAGCACAGCTACCGCGATCGCCGCAACCGCAAGCGCGACTTCCGCAAGCTCTGGATCCAGCGCATCAACGCCGCGGCGCGCCTCTACGGCTACAGCTACAGTGCCTTCATTCACGGCCTCTCGAAGGCCGGGATCGACATGGATCGCAAGATGCTGGCCGACGTCGCCGCGCGCGACATCGCCGCGTTCGGCGCCATCGTCGACGCCGTCAAGGCGGCCGGCATCGCGCCGAACCACGTCCCGACCGCCATGACGGGCGAGCCGGCGCCGGTCACGCCGCAGAAGCACAAGCCGCCCAAGGCGCCGCGCGTCGCACCGGTCGCGGCGGCGGTGGCGGCCGCCGTCGAGGCGCCGGCCGCGGTCGAGGCCGCGGTGGAGGCGTTCGCCGACGCCGAGGACGACAGCGGCTTCGAGCCGGCCGGCGAGGCCGTCGCGGCGGCGGACGAGGCCGACGCGTCGATGGCCACCGATGTCAGCGGCGAGGGCGACACCACCGCCGACGAGCCCAGCTAGGGGACGGCGCCGGCCGCGTTCGATCCGCGTCGCGCGCGCGCCCCGACCGGGCCGCGGGAGGAGCCGGACCCATGCGCATCGTCATCACCGGTGGCGCCGGCTTCGTCGGCTCGCACCTCGTCGACCGCTACCTGGCGGCCGGCGATGACGTCGTCGTCGTCGACAATCTGATCACCGGCTCGCGGCGCAACCTGGCCCACGCCGCCGACGCGCCGCGCCTGACGGTCGTCGAGCACGACGTGTCGCGCCCGCTGTCGATCGACGGACCGGTCGACGCGATCGCCCACCTGGCGTCGCCGGCCAGCCCGATCGACTTCCTGCGGCTGCCGATCCAGATCCTCAAGGTCAACAGCCTGGGCACCTACCACATGCTGGGCATGGCCCGGGCCAAGGGCGCGCGGTTCCTGCTGGCGTCGACGAGCGAGATCTACGGCGACCCCGAGGTCCATCCCCAGACCGAGGACTACCACGGCAACGTCGACACGCTGGGTCCGCGCGGCGCCTATGACGAGGCCAAGCGCTTCGCCGAGGCGATCACGATGGCCTACCACCGGATGCACGGCGTCGACGTCCGGATCGTGCGCATCTTCAACACCTACGGCCCGCGGATGCGCCTCGACGACGGCCGCGTGGTGCCGAACTTCGTGAGTCAGTCGCTGCGCGGCGAGCCGCTGACGGCGTTCGGCGACGGTGAGCAGACCCGCTCGTTCTGCTACGTCGACGACCTGGTGGACGGCATCGTGCGCCTCATGGCCAGCGATGTCGTCGGGCCGGTCAACATCGGCAACCCGCTCGAGCTCTCGATCGTCGAGTTCGCCCGGCGGATCAACGCCCTGACCGGCAACCCCGCCGGCATCGCCCTCCAGCCGTTGCCGGCGGAGCGCACGGGCGATCCGTCGCGCCGCTGCCCCGACATCGCCCGCGCCACGTCGCTGCTGGGCTGGCAGCCGCGCGTCAGCCTCGACGACGGCCTGGCGCGCACCGTGGCCTGGTTCCGCGACGAGCTGCAGCGGGCCGGGGCGTAGCGTGCGCCGGCCCGGCGCGCGCGCCGGTCGCGGCGTGGCGGCGGCGCTCGGCGTCGCGGCGCTGGCCGCCGGACTGGCCTGGGCGCCGTGGTCGGCCGTGGCCGTCGCAGCCGGCGCGGCCGCGCTGGCCGCCGCGGTCCGCTGGCCGGCGCTGGCCCTCGCCGCCGCCGTGGCGTGGGTGCCGTTCGGACCGCAGGCCGCGTTGCCGCTCGGACCGGCGCAGGCCACGCCGCCGTCGCCGCTCGTCGCGCTGGCGGGGGTCGGGGTGATGCTCGGCCACCTCGGCCTGCGGCGTCGGCCCAGCTTCGCCCCCGCGGTGCCGTGGCTCCTCGGGCTGGCGGCGCTGTGGTTGGCGGCGCTCGTCGCCAGCGCGCTCGACGCGCCGTCGGCGACCACGGCGGTCCTCGAGGTGGTGCGCTGGGGGGTGTTCGCGGCGGCGCTGGCCGTGGCGGGCACGCTCACCGGTCCGACCGGCCGCCGCCTGGCCTTCGTCGTGCTGGCCGCGCTGCTGTGCGCCGGGGCGGCCGAGGCCGTCGTCGGCAGCCGGATGGCGCTCGACGGGGTCGGGCCGCGGCCGTTCCAGTTGCCGGGCGGCCGGGCGCGGGCGTTCGGCAACTTCGGCCAGCCCAACCCCTTCGGCGGCTACATGAACCTGGTCTGGCCGCTGGCCGCGGCCGTCGTCGTCGAGCGCGCCTGGCCGCGCCGCCGGCGGCCGGATGGCCGCCGCGTCCGGCCGGCCGGCGCGACGTGGCCGCTCGTCGCCCTGGCGGGGGTGGCGGCGGCGGCGGCGCTGGCCGGGCTCGTCCTGTCGTGGTCGCGCGGCGCCTGGCTGGCGGCGGCGGCGGCGGCGGCGGCGATGACGGCGCTGCGCCTCGCCGCCGGCCTGCGCCCGCCGCGCGACGGCCTGGCGCTGCTCCTGCCGTACGCCGCCGTCACCGCCGCGCTGGCGGCGATGGCGTTCGGCGTCGCGCCCGGCGTGCCGGCCGCCGTGGCCGCCCGGGCGGCCACGATCACCGGCGCCGCCGGCGCCGGCGCGGCCGGCCGCGACCTGGCCCACGCCGACATCACCGGCGCCAACTTCTCGACGATCGAGCGCCTGGCCCATTGGGACGCCGCGCTGCGGATGGCGGCCGACCGCCCGTGGCTGGGCCAAGGGCCGGGGCACTACGCGCTGCGCTACGCCGACTACCGCCTGCCGCGCTGGCCGTACGACCTGGGGCACGCCCACAACGCCTACCTCAACGCCTGGGCCGAGGTCGGCCTGCTGGGCCTGGCGGCGCAGGGCGCGCTGTTCGCGGCGGCGCTGGCGCTGGCGGCGCGCGCGGCCGTTGCGCCCCGCGGCGCGCTCGAGGGCGCGCTCGGCCTCGGCCTGGCCGGCAGCCTGGCGGCGACGGCGGTCCACAGCCTGTTCGATCTGCTGTGGGTGCACGACATGACGGTCACCGTGGCGGTGCTCGTCGGCCTGACGCTGGCGGCGCGGACGTGGCCGGCCGCGCCGGAGGCTCCGGCGTGAGCGGCGCCACCGCCCCGGGCGGCGACGCGGCGCCCGCCCGGCCGCCGTCGCTGTGGCGGCGGCTGGCCAGCCCGCGGACGCTGGCGTCGTTCGCCCTGGCCGGTGCGCTCGTGTGGTGGACGCTGGCGCGCCAGGACCGTGCCGAGCTGACCACCGCCGCATCGATGCTCCGCGCCGCCGAGCCGGCCTGGTTCATGGCCGCCCTGGCCGTCTACTACGCCAGCTTCCCGCTGCGGGCGCTGCGCTGGCGCATCCTGCTGGCCAACGCCGGCGAGCCGCGGTCGCACATCCCGCCGCTGCGCGACCTCGTCGAGATCATCTACCTGTCGTGGTTCGTGAACACGCTGGTGCCGGCCAAGCTGGGCGATGTCTACCGCGGCTGGCTTTACGGCCGCGCCGCCCGCGACGCCGCCGCGGCCGCGCCGCCCGACGCGGGCCCGGCGGCCGGCGGCTGGTCGCGCGGCATGGGCACGATCGTCGCCGAGCGGGCGCTCGACCTCATCGTGCTTGTGGTGCTCATGGTGACGGCTGGGCTGCTGACGTACGGCGACGTCGTGGCCGCCAGCGCCGACGGCGGGCTGGCGGCGTGCTTCCGGCGCGGGCTGACCGGCGGCGACCTCGGCTGCGTCCTGGCCGAGCTGTTCGTGGCCGGCGGCGTCGGCATCGTCGGGCTCGTCGGCGGCCTCGTCGCCTTCGCCCGGTTCGGCGTCCACGTCGAGCGGCTCATCCCCAGCCGCTTCGCGCGCCTCGGCGCGGCCTACCAGACGTTCGCCCGCGGCCTGGTGCTGTCCTTCGGCCGCTTCGGGCCGCTGCTGGGGCTGAGCGCCGGGGCATGGATCTGCGAGGGCGCCGCCTTCTGGTGCGTCAGCCGAGCGCTGGACGTGGCGCTGCCGCTGCCGCTGGTGCTGTTCTTCAGCCTGCTGCAGGCGTTCCTGACCGCGATCCCGGCCACGCCCGGCGCGCTCGGCTTCGAGGGCATCCTCAAGGCCGCGATCGAGCTCAAGGGCTTCGCCGCCGGCCCGGCGATCGCCCTGACGGTCCTCTATCGGGCGATCAGCTACCTGAGCCTGCTCCTCGGCGGCCTGGTCGTCTTCACGCTGTCGCGCAAGACGCGCTAGCGCCGGCCCGGCCGATGACCGCCGCGCCGGGCCCGCCGACCCTGCGGATCGCGTTCGACCTCACCCCCGCCGTCCGGCAGCGGGCCGGCATCGGCCGCTACACGCGCGAGCTCGGGCGGTCGCTGGCGGCGCGGGGCGACCTCGACCTCGTCTGGTTCGTCGCCGATCGGCTCGACGCCGCCGGCCGCGCCGCCGCCGCGGCGCTCGTCGGCGCCGACGAGCGGGCGGTGCGGTCGATGCCGCTGGCGGCGCGCGCGCTGACGGTCCTATGGCATCGCCTGGGCCTGCCGCTGCCGGCCGGGCCGTGGCTGCGGCGCGGGCCGGCCGGCGGCCGCCCGATCGACGTCTTCCACGCCACCGACTACCTGGCCCCGCCCCGCCCGGGCGCGCCGGCCCTCGTGACGATCCACGACCTGAGCTTCCTGCGCCACCCCGAGCTGGCCGACCCGGCGCTGGCCCGCTTTCTGGCCCGCTCCGTGCCGCGGGCCGCACGGCGCGCCGCCCGCGTCATGGCCGACTCGGCCTGGACGCGGGCCGATGTCATCGCGCTGCTGGGCGTGCCGCCCGAGCGCGTCGGCGTGGCCTGCGCCGGCGTCGACGCCGCCTTCCGGCCGGCCGGCCCCGGCGTCGACGCCGCGGCGGACGAAGCCGCCCGGCGCCGCCTCGGCCTCGACGCGCCCTACGTCCTGGGCGTCGGGACAATCGAGCCGCGCAAGGACTGGCCGACGCTGGTGACGGCCTTCGCAGCCGCGCGCGCGCCCGGGGAGGGGGCCGCGAGCCCGCTGGCCGGCCACGCCCTGGTGCTCTGCGGCGGCCTGGGCTGGCGGACCGAGGCGACGCTCGCCGCCGTCGACGCCGCGCGCGCCGCCGGGCACGATGTCCGCCGGCTGGGCTTCGTGGCCGACGCCGACCTGCCGGCCGTCTACCGCGGCGCGACGGCGTTCGCCTTCCCGAGCCGCTACGAGGGCTTCGGCCTGCCGCCGCTCGAGGCGCTGGCCTGCGGCGTGCCGACGGTGGTGAGCGACGCAAGCTGCCTGCCCGAAGTGGTGGGCGACGCCGCGCTCCAGGCGCCGTGCGGCGACGCGGCCGCGCTGGCCGCGGCGCTGCGGGCGCTGGCCGGCGACGGCGCGCTGCGGGCGCGCCTGGCGGCGGCGGGGCCGGCGCGGGCGGCGCGCTTCCGCTGGGCGGCGGCGGCCGAAGCGGTGGTGGGCGCGTACCGCGCCGTCGCCCGGGCGGGCGGCGACGGCGCCTGATCGGCCGGGCCGCGCGCCCGACGGGTTCCGTGGTGGCTCGCCTCGCCCCGCCGCCCGCCCGCTGCCGCCTCGACCACAACCCGTCACGGCCTGCCCTGAAGTGGTATTAATGACGGGCTCACGACATCGGCCTATCCTGGCCCGGTCGCCGCACCCGCCGCCGACCGCGCTCGACGCCGTGCCCCGCGCCGCCTTCACCGCCCCGAGGCCCGCCATGTCCGACCACATCCTCATCGTCGAGGACGACGAGCGCATCGCCAACATGCTGCGGCGCGGCCTGATCTTCGAGGGCTACGAGGCCGACGTGGCCCACACCGGCACCGACGGGCTGACCAAGGCCCGCGACCGGATGCCCGAGCTCGTCATCCTCGACCTGATGCTGCCCGAGATGGACGGCATGGAGGTCTGCAAGCGTCTGCGCGCCGCCGGCGACGTCCCGATCCTCATGCTGACGGCCAAGGACGCCATCGGCGACCGCGTGGCGGGGCTGGACGCCGGCGCCGACGACTACCTGTCGAAGCCGTTCGCGTTCGAGGAACTGCTGGCGCGGGTGCGGGCGCTGCTGCGGCGGGCGGTCAAGAGCCAGACGCCGACGACGCCCGAGGTCCTGAAGTTCATGGACCTCGAGCTCGACACCGGCACCCGACAGGCGCGCCGCGGCAGCAAGGTCATCGACCTGACGGCCAAGGAATACGACCTGCTCCACCTGTTCATGCGCCACCCGCGCCAGGTCCTGACCCGCGACCAGATCTTCGACGACGTCTGGGGCTACGACTTCGGCGGCGAGAGCAACATCATCGAGGTCTACGTCCGCTACCTGCGGATGAAGCTCGAGGACGACGAGCTGACCCGGCTGATCCACACCGCCCGCGGCGTGGGCTACGTTCTCCGGGAGCCGACGTGAGCGTCGTCGACGACGCGTTGACCGGCCTCGACGCGCGGCCGCGCGCCGACGCCGAGCCCGCCGCCGACGTCCCGCCGCCGGCCGCCGCCGGCCGCGCCGCGACCGAGCGGCGCTTCGTCCGGCTGTCGCTGCCGAGCGTGCGCGGCATCGTGGCGTCGCTGCGCTGGCGGCTGACGCTGACCTACTCCCTGGTCGTGTTTCTGATGCTCAGCTCGTTCAGCATGGGCGCCTACTACTACTTCGCCGAGCGGGCGATCACCGACATCCAGCTGGCCAGCCGCGACGGCGCCGACTTCGTGGCGACGCGCTTCCGCGACGCGCTGCAGCGCCAGTCCGACCTCAACGCCGCCTTCCGCGCCCTGCCCGACGGCAGCAACGAAGCCCTGCGGCGCCTGATCCTCGAGTTCGTGAACACCAGCAACATCCTCAACAAGCTCGACGAGCTGCGGCTGCCGGGCGTCGACTTCCAGCTTTTCCAGGCCAACGGCCAGCGCGCCTACTCGTCGCGCGAGACGGCGTTGGCGGTGCGCGCCACGGCCGGCGGCCAGCTCCAGGTGACGTCCAAGGACGACCCGCTCGAGCGCCTGACCCGCATCATCCCCGCCGACGTGCGGTCGCGGGCGACGGGGCGCGGCGTCGACGCCTACGTCGCCCAATTCGGCGAGGAGTCGTTCTACGTCTACAGCCAGCCGGTCATGCAGATCGACCCCCGCGACCGCCGCGCCGAGCCGGTGGCCTACATCCAGATCCTGACGTCGCTCACGCCGCACCACCGCGCCCTGACCCAGCTGCGCAGCATGCTCGTCCTGGGCACGCTGTTCGCCACGCTGCTGTCGCTGCTCATCGGCGCCGCGCTGGCCCAGACGGCCATCGCCCCGATCGGCCGGATCCAGCGCACCGCCGACAAGATCAACCGCGAGCAGGACCTCGGCCGACGCATCGAGCGCTCGGGGGCCGAGGACGAACTCGGCCGGCTGACGGTGACGATCAACCTGATGCTCGACCGCATCGAGGGCATGTTCGACCGCCAGCGCCGCTTCCTGGCCGACGTCTCGCACGAGCTGCGGACGCCGCTGACGACGATCCGCGGCGAGGTCGAGCTGATGAGCCGCACCGGCCACACCGACCCCGACGCGCTCAAGGCCGTGCACGCCGAGGCCGAGCGGATGAGCCGGATGATCGACGACCTGCTGATGCTGGCCCGCGCCGACTCGGGCGTGCCGGTCGTCAAGGACGCGCGCCCGGTCTCGCTCGACGGCGTGCTGCTCGACGTCTACCAGCAGGGCTGCATGCTGGCCCGCGGCAGCCACCGCCTCGAGCTCGACGTCGACGAGCCGGCCGTGGTCCGCGGCGACCCCGACCGGCTCAAGCAGCTGGCGTTGAACCTGGTGACGAACGCGCTGACCCACACCCCGGCCGGGACGATCGTCCGCCTCGGGCTGCGCCGCGACGGCCGCGACGTGATCGTCACCGTGGCCGACAACGGCCCCGGCATCCCGGCCGCCGACCGCGAGCACATCTTCGACCGCTTCTACCGCGCCGACAAGGCCCGCGCCCGCGCCTCGGGCGGCACCGGCCTCGGCCTGGCGATCGTCCGCTCGATCGCCCAGGCGCATGGCGGCGCGGTGGCCGTCGAGAGCGCGGCGGGCCACGGCACGCGGTTCGAGGTCCGGCTGCCGGCGGTCTAGCAGCCCGTTCAGCCACCTCCTATCCGCCGCTCATCGACGGCGCGTATCGTCTGGAGCGGGGCGCGGACCGCGCCCCGACAGGAGGCTGACGATGGACAACTGGACCCCGATCTCCGACGCCGCCGCCCGCATCCCGGCCCCGGCGCGTCCGCGGCGACGCGGGCTGGGCCTCGGCCTCGTCGTGGGCGTCGCGGCGCTGGCGGCGATGGCGATCCTGGGCGGGGCGGTCGGCGGAGCGGCGACGTCGCTGTGGCTGGCCGACCGCCCGCTCGCCGGCGCCGCCACCACCCCGCCGTCGCTGCCCGAGGGCGACGTCTGGCTGGCCAAGCCGGCCGCCAGCGCCGCCGTCGCCGCCGGCGAGGGCCCGCTGCTCGAGGCGGTGCGGGCGACGCGGCCGGCCGTCGTGACGGTGCTCAACCTCCAGACGATCCGCGCCAACTGGAACCAGCCGGCGCAGCTGGCGCCGGCCTCGAGCGGCTCGGGCGTGGTGTTCGACGACCGCGGCTACGTGGCCACGAACGCCCACGTGGTCGACGGCGCGCGGGCGCTCGAGGTCGTCTTCATCGACGGCCGGCGCGCCGCGGCGACGTTGGTGAACCAGGACGCCAACTACGACGTGGCGATCCTCAAGCTGGCCGACGGCACCGAGCTGCCGGCCGTGGCGCCGCTGGCCGACTCGGCCACGCTCGAGCCCGGGATGGGCGTCGTGGCCATCGGCAGCCCGCTGGGGACCGATTACCAGAACACCGTCACCAGCGGCATCATCGCTGGCCTGAACCGGCGGGTGAAGGACCTCCAGCCGCGCTCGGTCGGGCCGTTCGGTTACACGCTCGAAGAGGTCGACGTCAACGGCGCGCCGCTGATCCAGACCGACGCCGCGATCAACACCGGCAACTCGGGCGGCCCGCTGATCAACCTGCGGGGCGAGGTCGTCGGCCTCAACACGCTCATCGTCCGCCGCGAGGGCCAGGCCGACGTCGAGGGCTTCGGCTTCGCGATCCCGAGCAACGTCGTCAACGCCCTGGCCGAGGAGTGGATCGACCAGCGGCCGCGTGGCTGCCTGGGCATCACCTTCGCCCCGCTCGATCCCGACGTCGCCCGCCGGCTCAACCTCGGCCGCGCCACCGGCGCCTACGTCTCCGGCCTGGCCGACGCGGCCGGCGCCGGCGCCCGGGCGGGCCTGCGCGAGGGCGACGTCATCACCGCCGTCGACGGCGTCCGCCTCGACCTCGACCGCGGCCTGCGCGACGTCCTGTGGCGCTACCGGGCCGGCGACTCGGTCACCCTGACCGTCGACCGCGCCGGCCAGCCGTTCGACGCCACGCTGGTCCTCGACCGCTGCGACGCGGTGGTGCAGCCGACGAACTAGCGGCGCGTGGCGGCGGCCGCGCGGGAACGGCGGGCTACGAACGCCGACCCGTGACCGGACGGTCCGACGCGGCGGTCCCGCCCTGTAGGGGCACCCCTTGTGGGTGCCCTTCGTCGTCTGCGCGACCCACGAAGGGCACCCACAAGGGGTGCCCCTACGCCAATTCACCGTCGCGTGGGGGCACGGCATGCCGTGCCCCTACCCGTTCAATTGGTGTAACGTAGCGCCCGTAGTCCGCCCCCGATCCATGTCCAGGAGGCTCCGCCATGGACGTCAGTCCCTCGACGCCCCCCGCACCCGTCGCGCCGCCGTCCGGCGTCCGCGGCGCGGTGGCGCTGCTGGCGGCGCTGGGTGCGCTGCTCGTCGGCCTCGTCGGCGGCACGGCGCTCGGCGGCGCGGTCGGCTATGTCGCCGGCCAACGCGCGGCCGGCGGCGATGTCGCCGTGCCGGCGTTCCTCGAACGCCTGGGGCTGGCGCCGTCCGCGCCGACCGACGACGCCGCGGACGGCACGGACGCCGCGGCGGACGGCGATGCCGCCGACGAGGCCGAGGCCGACGCCGAGGCCGACGCCGACGAGCCCGACGCCACCGCCGGCCGCGCCAAGGGCGGGCGGCAGGCGGGGCCGGGCGGCGGGCGGCCGGTGCTCGGCGTCGAGGTCGCCACCGAGCCGCTGGCGGTGGGCGACTACAGCTCGGGCGCCGTGGTGATGCGCGTCGCGCTCGACTCGGCGGCGGCGGCGGCCGGGCTCGAGGTCGGCGACGTCATCGTCGCCGTCGACGGCCAGGCGGTGGCGACGAGCGACGACCTGGCGGCGGCCGTGGCGGCTCACCGGGCCGGCGATGCCGTCGAGCTGACGGTGCTGCGCGGCGAGGCCGAGCTGGCGGTCGAGGTGACGCTGGGCGCGGCGCGCCCGTGACGCGCCGCCGGCGCGCCGTCGCCGTCGCTGCGGTCGCGCTGGCCGGCCTGACGGTCCTCGCGGCCCTCGTCGTGGCCCGGCGCCGGCACGCGGCGACGCCGTCCGACGCGAGGCCGCCGGCCGCGATGCGGACGCCGGGCGGGGACGAGCGCACCGGCGGCGCGGCGTCGAACGCGCCGAACACCGCCGACGAGGCGGATCGGCGCGCCGCCGTGGCTACCGTGGTCGCAGTGCTGAACACCGACCCGCCGGCGCGCGACGACGCCGCGATCGCCCGGCGCGTCGGCGCGATCCCGCCGGTCGGGACGCTGCCGCGGCGCAACGAGGGCGGGCCGAAGGCCTACGTCGAAGGCGACGTCGAGTCGTTCTGGGTCCACGACATTCCGAACAACCGCCACTTGCGCGTCGAGGCCCGGCTCGAGGTCGTGGCCGCGCACGCCTACCTCTGGGTCCAGGCGGGCCAGCCCGTCGACCGCGCCGGCCTCGAGGCCGGTGGGCGGGCCTTCGACCGCGACATCTACCCCAAGGTCCGCGCCGTGTTCGGCAGCGAGTGGACGCCGGGCGTCGACGGCGACCCGCGCCTCCACATCCTGCACACCGAGCCGATCGCCGGCATCGCCGGCTTCTACTCATCGGCCGACCAGGCGACGACCGCCGTCGACGACAACTCGAACGCGCGCGAGATGTTCTACGTCAACCTCCAGACGTACGCCCCCGGCACGTCCGACTACCTCCAGCTGCTGGCCCACGAGTTCCAGCACATGATCCACTGGCACCAGGACCTGGGCGAGCCGGTCTGGGTCAACGAAGGGCTGAGCGAGGTGGCGCCGTACGTGGCCGGGTTCGGGCGCCAGAACGGCGCGGCGTACCTGGCCGACCCCGACGTGCCGCTCATCCACTGGCAGGCCACCAGCGGCGACAACGGTCCGCACTACGCCGCCAGCTTCCTGTTCTTCGCCTGGCTGCGCGACCAGCTGGGCGACGGCGTCCTGACCGACCTCGTCGCCGAGCCGGCCAACGGCGCCAACGGCGTCGACGCCGTCCTCGGCCGGCTGCCCGCGGACACGGCGATGGTCGATCCGCCGCGCACGTTCGACGACGCCTTCTTGCGCTGGGCGTCCGTCGCCAACCTGACGGGGACGGGCGATGTGGCGCGCGGCGGCTACGCCACGCCCGGCATCCGCCGCGTCGCGCCGCTGCCGCTGCCGTCGGGCGGCGTCGCCACCACCGTCCAGCCGTACGGCGTCGACTACTGGGACACCACCGGGCTCGTCGACGCCGACGGCGGGCTGCGGCTGCGCTTCCGCGGCGACGCGACGGTGCCGCTGCTGGACGACGCCCGCGGCCATGTCTGGTGGTCGAACAGCGCCGACAGCATGGACAGCCGGCTCATCGGCCGCTTCGACCTGACCGAGGTGGCGGCCGCCGACGCGCCGACGCTGCGTTGGCGGAGCTGGTATGCGTTCGAGGACAGTTGGGACTACGGCTACCTGGCTGCGTCCACGGACGGTGGCGCCACCTGGCGCACCGTGCCCAGCACGGCGACGCGCACGGACGACCCGAACGGCAACAACCTGGGCGACGGCCGGACCGGCCCGAGCGGCGGCTGGTTCGACGAGTCGGCCGACCTCTCGGCGTTCGCCGGCGGGCCGCTCGAGCTGGCGTTCGAGGCCGTCACCGACGACGCCGTGAGCCTCGAGGGGTGGGCGATCGACGACGTGGCGCTGGACGCGATCGGGTTCCGCGACGACGCCGAGTCGGACGGCGCGTGGCGCGCCGAGGGCTGGCTGCGCCTCGACCCGTTGCTGCCGCAGCGCTGGGCGGTGATCCCGGTCGTGCAGTCGCCCGCCACCGGCCCGCCGACCCCGCTCGGGCCGCCGACGTGGTTCGTCGGCGGCGGCGAGCGCGACGTCGTGGTGGCCGACGGCGGCGCGATCGCCCCCGACGCCACCGTGACGATCGTCGTCACGGCCATGACGCCGGCGACGCGCCGGGCCGGCCGCTACCGGCTCTGGCCGGCCGGCGGCGCCGCGCCGGTCGAGGGCGCCTACCCGGGCCCGGCCGACGCCGGGCGGGCCTGGGACGGCTACCCGGCGCCGTGAGGGCGCGACGGCAGGCGGGGCGGCCGCGATGCTGACGGTGCTGCGCGACGCGCGTCTCTACGACCCCGACCCGCGCGGCGTCGTCGACATCGTCGTCGCCGGCGAGCGCCTGGCCTGGCTCGGCCCGGCCGGCCGCGGCTCGGCCGCCCGGGCGCTGCCGGCGGCGCTCGTCGACGAGGCGGTCGACGTGGCCGGGCGGGCCGTGGCGCCGGGCTACATCGACGGCCACGTCCACCTGACCGGCGGCGGCGGCGAGGCCGGCTTCCGGACGCGCGTCCCGCCGCTGGCGCTCGGCGCCTACACCGGCGCCGGCGTCACGTCGGTCATCGGCGTCCTGGGCACCGACGACCTGGTGCGGACCCCGGCCGACGTCGTGGCCACGGCGCGGGGCCTGGTCGAGGAGGGGCTGTCGGCGTGGTGCCTGACCGGCGGCTACCACCTGCCGCCGACGACGATCACCGGCAGCGTGCGCGGCGACATCGTCCACATCGACCGCGTCATCGGCGTCGGCGAGGTGGCGATCAGCGACCACCGCTCGAGCCAGCCGACGCTGCCCGAGCTGCTGCGGCTGGCGTCCGAGGCGCACGTGGCCGGCCTGATGACCGGCAAGGCCGGCGTGCTCCACCTCCACCTGGGCGACGGCCCGCGCGGCCTCGACCTCGTCCGCCGGGCGCTGGTCGAGGCCGAGCTGCCGCCGCGCGTCTTTCACCCGACCCACGTCAACCGCCGCAAGGCGCTGTTCGACGAGGCCCTCGAGCTGGCCCGCGCCGGCGTCCCGATCGACGTCACCGCCTTCCCGCCGCCCCCCGCGCCCCCGCCCGGCGCCGCGGCCGTCGGCGCCCTCGACGGCGGCGCGGCCAGCGACGAGTGGACGGCGAGCGAAGCCGTCGCCCGCTACCTCGACGCCGGCCTGCCGCCCGAGCGCCTCACGGTCTCGAGCGACGGCGGCGGCTGCCTGCCGACGTTCGACGCCGACGGCCGCGTTGCCGCCATGGACGTCGGCGACCCCGGCGCCCTCGCCGACACCGTCGCCGCGCTGGTCGCCGCCGGCTGGCCGCTCGAGCGGATCCTGCCGCCGTTCACGTCCAACGTCGCCCGCCACTGGCGCCTGCCGCGCAAGGGCCGCCTGGTGGCCGGCGCCGACGCCGACCTCGTCGTCCTCGGCCCCGACCACCGCCCGAGCGACGTCATGGCCCGCGGCGCCTGGCACGTCCGCGACGGGCGGTTGGTGCGGGCGGGGACGTTCGGCTAGCGCGCCGACCCCGCCCTCAGCCCGGCCGCAGCCCCACCGGCAGCCACAACCGCGCGCCGTCGACGGGCGCGCCGGTGGCCGGCGGGACGATCGACGGCTCGGTGAGGCGCGGCGGCGGGCGCTCGGGCGTCGGGGGCGGGCGTATGGGCGTTGGGGTCGGGGGGTTCGTCGGGTCGCACGGCATGGGGCCCGGCGTGGCGGGGTCGATGCAGTAGGGCACGACGGCAGCGGCGAGGGCGCCGCGCGCCCCGGCGAGTTGTACTTCGGCGGCTAGGATCAAGCGTTCGTGTACGTTGGCCACGACCGCCCGCAGTGTGACACGGACGATCATCGACGTCTCGAAGCCGTCGACCGCGGACCACCACCTCAGGCTCGTGAGGTCGCTGCCGAGGATGACCACCTCGTCAGCCGGCGGTTCGGACGCGACAGCCGCGAAGTACCCGGGCGCGATGGCGAACTCGAGATTCCGCTGCGTGAGCGGCGACTGAAACAGGCCGAGGACATCGGCCATGGCCTGCACCGGCCCCGCCGATCCGACGCCGCCCGCCCGTACGATGATCGCCCGCAGGCCGAACGTCGGGTCGAGCGACGACGGCAGCTCGAACCAGACCTCGGGCGCCAGGCCGAGCAGCACGCTGTGGCCGACGGCGTCGTGGGCGAGGTGGACGACGTCGAGCAGCCCCCGGACGGCGGCGTCAATGTCGCCCGCCGGCGGCAAGCCGTCGGCCACGACGAGCAGCGGGCGCAGCGTCGGCGGCAAGGCGCCGACGGCGCGCTCTGCCGTGTCGAACGCCGCCAGCCAGTCGGCGGCACGGCTGACGCGGGTGCGCGGCTCCAGCGCGCGCAGCCGCGCGGCCAGCGCCGCCAGGTCGTCGGCCGACGAGGCCCAGGCGAGCGACGCGTCGGGCGCGGCGATGTCGATGACGGCGACCTGCGACGTGCCGTAGCGCGCGACGCCCTCGACGACCTGCGCCAAGGCCTCGCCCGCGCCGGCTGCGGTCGACGCCGGCAGCGAGCCGTGGAGGACGAGCACCGCGCGCCGCTCGAGCAGCCGCGGGCAGTCGAACCGCACCTGGGTCGTGATCGTCACCAGGTCGCCGACGCGCACGCCCACGCTGGCCGGCGCGGCCGTCATCGAGCTACTGCACGCCGGCAGCGGGCCGCTGATCCCGGCCGACGGCGGGCGCGGCGGGTGCGGCGTAGCCGTCGCCGGCGGCGCCTGCTGGCCGGGCCGCGCCGAAGCGGACCCGAACGGGCCGGCGAGGGCCGCCACGGCGATGGCGACCACCCACACGGCCGCCTGTCGACCGGTCCGATGGCGGGGGTGGGGAGGCTGCATGGCGGGTAAGCTATAGCCGGGCGGGGATGGCGGTGCAACCGTCAGGTTGCGAACCGTCGCGGCCCGGGCTATCGCGGTCGCCGGAGCGGCCGCGCGACCGGGTTCGCGAAGCGCCCTAGGCGACGGGCCAAGGTGCACGTCGCCGGCGGTTGCGGTATGCTCAGCCCTCCCGCGCAGCGCTGCTGCCCCCACGCCAGCCGTTGTCGCCCACCACACATCCACCCAGGAGACGATCATGGCCAAGAGCATCTACGAGCACGTCCGCGACGTCCTCAACGCCACCGTGCCCGGCACCAAGCGCAAGAAGCCGAAGGTCGAGGCCAAGGTGCCGCCGACGACGTCGACGACCGGCAAGACGACCGGCGACGGCCAGGTCAAGGCGCCCGACCTGCAGGCCGAACTGCACAAGCGCGACGCCGAGATCCGCGCCGCGGTCGAGAAGGCCACCGCGGCCAAGAAGGCCGAGCTCGAGCGGCAGCAGGCCGAGCTCAACGAGGTCCGCCGCAAGCTCGAGGCCGAGATGGCGCGCCAGGCCGAGCGCCACGCCGCCGTCGAGGACACCACCTATACGATCGTCCGCGGCGACACGCTGTCGGGCATCGCCAAGCGGTTCCTGGGCAACGCCGGCCGCTGGCCCGAGATCCACGCCGCCAACAAGGACGTCATCGCCAACCCGAACCTGATCTACCCCGGCCAGGTCATCAAGATCCCGAAGCGCTGAGGCCCACCGGCGACGACCATCGCCGACGCACGAACCGCATGAACGACGGGGGGCGGGGTCGATGTCGACCCCGCCCCCCGTTCATCGTCGGCGCACCGACCGCGACGCGATGCCCATGTAGGGGCACCCCTTGTGGGTGCCCTTCCTACCATCCACGACCGCCATGCGATCCACGACCCGCGTGCGATGCGTGACGTGCGAGGGCACCCAAAAGGGGTGCCCCTACGTGGTTATTGCAGGTTCTTCTTCGTCACCAGCTTGTAGATGTAGGTGATGAGGAGCGCGCCGACGAAGGCGGCCGCGATCGAGCCGAGGCTCAGTCCCTCGCTGGCGATGCCGACGAGGTTGAGGATGTAGCCGCCGACCACCGCCCCGATCATGCCCAGGACGACGTCGACCCAGTTGAAGGCCATGTTCCTCGTCATCGCATAGCCCGCCAGCCAGCCTCCGATGGCGCCGACGACGACCCAGGCCAGGATCCACATCACGTTCACGAGCGTTCTCCTTGTGCAACCGAGACGCGACGGCCGTGCGTCAGCCGACCGGCCGGGTGAATGGTGCACCAGGACGAACCGCCGCGCCAGCGGCCCGGCGCGGCGTCAGCGGCAAACGATGCCGCTGGCCACCGCCCGGTAGATCGCCGCCAGCTCGTCGGGCCCGGGCGCCACGAACACCCGCGCCGCGTCGCCGGTGACCTCGGTCAGCACAGCGTCGAGGACGTCGTCGCCCAGGCCGATGGCCCAGACGCCCGCCCCCGCGACCGCCCGCGCCCGCGCCGCCGCGGCGCGCACGGCGTCCTCGGTGCCGCCTTGGGGCCGGCCGTCGGTCAGCACGACGACGGCGCGGTCGGCGGCGCTGCGGGCGCGTGGGCCGGTCAGCTCGGCCGCCGCTGCCTCGAGGCCGAGGTCGAGCCGGGTGCCCAGCGCCGTCGTCAGGCCGTCGAGGGCGCGGACGATGGCGCCGCGGCTGGCGGACAGCGGCCGGGCCAGCACGGCGGCCTCGTCGAATCCGACGACGGCCGCCCGGTCGCCGCCGGAGCGCAGGTCGAGCTGGTCGACGAACGTCGCCGCCGCGGCCTTGGCCGCCGCCAGCTTGTCGCCGGCCATCGACGACGACGTGTCGACGAGCAGCACGACGTCGACCGGCCGCGGCTGGGGCTTGCAGGCGGCGCGGAGCGCGAACGGCAGGTAGGCCAGCGACGGGCCGCTGGCGGTCGGGCGCGGCGTGGCGGTCGGCGGCGGGGCGGGCGACGCGGTGGCGGGGCCGGTCGGCGTCGGGCCGGGCGGCGGCTCGGTCGGCTCGGCGGTCGGCGTGGCCGTCGCCGGGCCGACGACGTCGACGAACGGGATCGGGAAGACGGCGTGGAGCGGGTGGTCGAGGCCGTCGACGCCGTCGGCCACGGCCTCGAGGTTCGTCGCGTGGCGGCCGGCCTCGGCGGGGCGCAGGGTGTAGCGGAGGTCGGGCGGCCCGTCGAGCGGCACGTCGGCCAGCGTCCAGCGCAGGACGGCGTCGGGTCGGCCGCCGTCGGGCAGGATCTCGGCCGGCGGCTGGACCGAGCCCGGCACGAGGGCCATGTTGGCGGGGATGCGGTCGACGACGACGAGCGCGCGGGCCAAGACGCGGGCGGCGATGGAGCGGCCGATGGCGTCGAAGACGGGCACGAGGTCGGCCGGCGCGGCGGCCGGCCGGTAGCGGTCCGCCGGGTAGGCCAGCGCCGCCAGCAGGCCGTCGTCGGGCGGATGGCCGCCGCCGAAGCTGTCCTGGCCGACGCCGCTCGTCCAGACCTCGACGCCGGCGTCGCGCAGCCGCTCGGCCTCGAACATCGCCAGGTCGCGCTCGGCCTGGGGCGGGATGGCGAAGAGCGGGATCCGGTCGGCTTCCCAGCGCGCCTGCTCGGTGGGGGTGAACGGGGGGTCGAACGTGTCGGGGTCCTGGGCCAGGATCGCCAGGATCCGCGGCGCGTCGAACAGGCTGGGCGAGAGCAGCACGACCGCCTTGCCGGCGTCGGCGCGCGCGCCGGGGCCGGCGAGCGCCTCGCGCGCCGCGCGCAGCCCGTCGCTCATCCGCCCGTCGGTGACGCAGCCGTAGGGCCAGAGGAACGAGCCGATGTGCGGCGCGCGCATCCGCGCCTCGAAGCAGGCCTCGTCCATCCGGCAGTCGACGGTGAACGCCGCCGCGAAGGCTTGGACGGCGTCGCGGTCGGCGGTGAGCGGCAGCGCCAGCCGGGCATCGCCCTGGCCGTGGTTGAAGGTCACGATGCCGAGCCGGTCGCCGGGCCGCGACAGCGCGTCGGCCAGCGCCGCCAGGGCGGTGCGGGCGTGCCGCAGCCGGTCGCCGCTGAGCTGGCAGCTGGCGTCGAGGGCCACGACGACGTCCTTGGCCGCGTGGGCGGCGCCGCAGTCGCCGGCCAGCCGCAAGGTGACGTCGGTCGTCGCGCCCAGCGGCAGGCGCGCGGGGTCGGCGGTCTTGGCCGGGACGAAGCGGCACGGCCCGCCCTGCCGCGGCGGCGGCGGCGTGGCGTTGCCGCTCGGGCCGTCGGGGACGAGGACGACGAGGTCGTCGTGGTCGGCGTCGGGCACGACGACGCGGTCGTCGGGCGCGACGGCCAGGTCGCGGTAGCGGCCGGGGCCGGCGACGTCGGCCAGCCGGACCGCGGCCCGCAGCACGGCCCGCGGCGACGGCGCGGCCGTCGGGGCCGGCGGGATCGTGGTGCGCGGCGTCGGCGTGGCGCGGGGCGTGCCGCGCGGGGTGCGGGTGGCGGTGGCGGTCGGCGGCCGCGGGCGGTCGTCGTGAGGCGTGAAGGCCATCAGCCAGCCGTCGCCGGTCAGGACCACGAGCCGGCCGTCGGGGCCGATCGCCAGCCGCTCGGCCGTCCGCCCGCCGAGGCCGTCGAGCCGCTGCTCGCCGCGGTCGCGGCCGCGGGCGTCGACGTGCCGGACGGTGCCGTCGCGCGCCAGCGCCCAGATCTCGCCCGAGAGGTCGTACGCCACGTCGGCCCAGGCCTTGAAGGCACCGGTGCGCTCGCCGAGGCGGATGTCGCCCGCCGCCAGGACCTGCGAGCTGCCGCTCGGCGTGGCCCCCGGTGGCGGGTTGGCCGTCGAGACGGCGACCAGCGTGCGCACCATCGCCCGCTGCGCCCCGACGTTGAGGATCGTCAGGTTGAAGCCGGTCGGGACGTTGACCCGTCCCCCGGGACCGATCGCCTGCCCCACCTGCCCGCCGCCGGCCGCGATCGAGGTGTGCCACCACCGGTCGTCGGGGATGCACGGGCCGGGCGCCTCGGGCCGCCACGGCAGCGGCAGCGAGCGGCGGCACTCGTTCGTCCGGTCGCGGCGGATGAGCTGCGCGGCAGATTGCACGTCGAACGGCCGCGGCGGGCAGACGTCGCCGCTGCCGCCGCCGAAGCAGCGCAGCGACGACAGATGCACCTGGTTGCCGGTGATGACGGCGGTGATCTCAGGCAGGGCGACGCTGGCGGCGACGTCGGATCCGCGGCCGGCGACGAACGGCCGCATCGGGTCGTACCAGGCGCCCGAGGCGCGCCAGGCGTGGGTCTCGTCGGTGCTGTCGAGGGTGCGGGCGTAGAACGGGTCGTCGGCGGCGGTCACGCGGACGGGGTCGGTGCTGTGGCGACGCTGGGCGCCGTCGTAGTCCCGGCACTGCCGGGGCCAGACGACGACGTTCTGGTCGGCGGCGCGGGTGATGCCGCCGCGGTCGGGCGGCGCGCCGGGGCCGCCGCGCAGGGCGGGGTAGACGATGACGCGGTCGGGCCAGCGCGCGGCCGGCGCGTAGCTCACCGCCAGGCCGGTGCCGGGCCGCAGGTCGAGGCGCTGGATGCCCTCGTGGCTGCCGGGCTCGACGCGGCGGCGGTAGCAGCCCAGCGCGCGCGGGTTCTGCGGCCCGCACGCCCCCGGCGTGCACGGCGCGACGATCACCTCGGCCACCGGCGGGATCGCCTCGGCGAACTGCAACGCGGCGGCCACGCCGTCGCCCGGCGGCGCGGTGGGCGTCGGCCGCGGCGTGGCCGTCGGGACGGGGGTGCGGGTGCGGGTGCTCGTCGGCTGCGGCGAGGCGGTGGGGCCGGGCGGCGGCACGGCGCGGTAGCGCAGCACGGCGCGCTCGACGGCCACGAAGACGTCGCCGTTGGCGTCGACGTCGACGTCGAGCGGCGCCCCGCCGGGCGCGGCGCGGTTGTCGAGCGCCAGCCGGCCGATCGGGGCGCCCTCGGGCCCGGCCGAGCCGTCGGCGTCGAACCACACCAGCCGTTGGTGGCCGTGGTCGGCCACGACGAGGTCGCCGTCGGGCGCCACCGCCAGGCCCAGCGGGGTGTCGAGCGAACCGGCGCCGCTCCCGGGCCCGCCCCAGGCCGCCAGACGGACGCCGGCCGGATCGAAGACGAGGATCCGCATCCCCTCGCCGTCGCTGACGTAGATCCGGCCGTCGGCGACGGGTTCGTTGTCGGGCCCGACGCCCGGGCCGAGGGCGATCCCGCGCGGCAGGCCGACGTCGTCCCAGACGGCGACGACGGCGCCGGCCGGGGTGAGCACCTGGACGCGGCGGTTGCCGGTGTCGGCCACATAGAAGCGGTCGCCGGCGGCGGTGACGGCGACGTCCTCGGGCGCCTCGAAGCGGGCCGGCCCGTCGCCGCGGCCGCCGAGGCGCACCGGCGATGCGTTCGGCACGAACCCCTCGCCGTTCGTCCGGGCCCAGGTCAGGCGGTGGTTGCCGGCCTCGGCCACCGCCAGGCGGCCCTGGCCGTCGAACGCCAGGCCGGCCGGGTGGAACAGGCGGTCGCCGGTCGGCACCTCGGGCCGCCACCGGGCGTCGAGCCGGTAGCTCTCGGGCAGCGCCGTCGGCGCCGGCGCGCCGGGCGGCGTGGCGGCGGGTTGGCCGTGGGCGGCGCCGGGCGCCACGCCGGCGGCGAGGGCGGCGACGGCCAGGCAGGCGACGAGGCGAGCGGCGGCGAGGCGTGGGCGCATCGCTGGGATTGACGCCGGGCGGGCGCGCGGGTTACGGTCGGCGCAACCGGCGCCGGCCCGCCGCGTAAGCGAGGGGTCGGCCGCCGCGGCGATCGACGTTCCGGGCCGGCCGAGGCCACGACGAGGAGCGACGGCGGAATGGACGCAGCCGAGCCTAGGCACGACGCGCTACGACCGCACGCGGCGGAGCACTCCGCGCCGCCCGGCCCCGCTTCGTCGCCGGCCGACGGCGTCGAGCGCGGCGCCAGCCCGCGGCACGTCACCGTCGAGCGGCTGGCCGGCGCCGTCGTGGGCGCGGCCCTCGTCACCGGCGCGGCGCTCGGCGCGCTCGTCCTCGAGCTCGCGATCGACGGGCCGCTGGCCTGGCTGGGGCGGGCGCTGGTGGTGGGGGCGCTGGGCCTGGCGGCGCTGCTGCAGTGGTGGCCCGGCGTCCAGCACCGCCACCTGCGCTGGCGCCTCGACGCGGCGGCGCTGCGGATCCGGCGCGGCGTGCTGTGGCGGACCGAGATCGACGTCCCGCGCGTGCGCGTCCAGCACACCGACGTGGTCCAGGGGCCGCTCGAGCGGCGCTTCGGGCTGGCCCGGCTCGTCGTCCACACCGCCGGCACCGTCGACGCCACGGTCGAGCTGCCCGGCCTCGAACTGACCACGGCGCGGGCGGTGCGCGGCCACCTTGTGGGCGGCGGCGATGACGGCGCCGTCTGACGCGCCCGGCGCGGGCGGCGGACCCGCGGGCGCGCTCGACGTGGCGGCCGAGTGGCGCGGCGACGAGGCCGAGCGGCGGCTCCACCCGCTGGGCATCGCGTTCCGGGCCGGCGCGCTGCTGCGCAACGCCGCGCTGGCGCTGCTGGCGGCGGCGTTCGCCGGCTCGCTGCGCTGGGTGCTCTGGATGTGGCCGTTCTTCGCCGCGTCGCTGGCGGCCGAGGCCGCGGCCCACCTCCGCACGCGCTACCGCCTCGCCGACGACGGGCTCGTGATCGAGGAGGGCCTGCTGGGCCGCCGCGTCCGCACGATCCCCTATGACCGCGTCCAGAACATCGACACCGTCCAGAACGTCGCCCACCGCCTGTTCGGCGTGGCCGAGGTCCGCATCGAGACCGCCGGCGGCGCCGGCGCCGAGGCCCGGCTGACCGTCCTGGCCCTGCCTGAGGTCGAGCGGCTGCGCCGCTGCGTGGCGCAGCGTCAAGCCACGGCGGCGTCGGACGCCGCGCCGAGCGCGGTCGGCGCAGGCGGCGACGGCCCGCCGACGGCGGCCGCGGCAGCGACGGCGGCATCGACGGCGGCGTCGATCACGCCGTCGGCCGCCGCCCCCGCGCCCACCCCCGCGCCGATCGTCCGCCTCGGCGTCGGCGAGCTGGTGCTCCACGGCCTGACGCGCGGCCAGCGGGCGACGCTCCTGTTCGCCGGCCTTGGCCTGGCCTGGAACGCCGTCGAGGTGCTGGGCCTGGGCGACCGCTGGCTGGCGGGCTGGTCGCCCGGCGATGTGGTCGGCGCGTACGGCCCGCTGTTCCGGCTCGGCTTCGACGACGCCGGCCAGATCGCGCGGGCGGTGCTGCTCGGGCTTGTCGCGCTGGCCGGGCTGGCGCTCGTCCTGACAGCGCTGGGCGCGCTGTGGTCGACGGCCCAGCTCTGGGACTTCACGATGACGCGCGCCGGCGACGACCTCCGGGTCAGCCACGGCCTGTTCACGCGCCGCGTGGCCACGGTGCCGCGCGGCCGGATCCAGAGCGTCGCCGTCTGGGATACGCCGTTCACGCGCCGGCTCGGCCGCGTGGCGGTCAGCGTCGAGACCGCCGGCGGCGGCGGGCCGGCCGGCGGCGAGGCGGTGCGCACCTGGCTGGCGCCGATCTGGCCGCGCGACCGGCTGCCGGCGCTGCTGGCCGAGGCCGTGCCGGGCCTCGATCTCGACGCGTTCGCCTGGCGGCCAGTCCACCCCGGCGCGGCGGCGCGGCTGCGGCGCCGCGGGCTGGCCGAAGGGGCGGTGCTGGCGATCCTCGCGGCGGCGCTCGGGTCGGCGGCGGGGCCGCGCGCGGCCGCCGCGCTTGGCCTGGCGACGCTGGCGGCGGGCGGCGGCTGGGCGCTGCTCAGCGCGCCGCGCGACGCCGCCGCCCGCGGCTACGCCCGCCACGGCGGCGCGTTCGCCGTCCGCCACGGCTGGTGGCGGCGGACCTGGGCGGTGGCGCGCGTCGAGCGGATCCAATCCGTGACCCTGGCCGCGTCGCCGTTCGACCGCCGCGCCGGCATGGCGGCGGTCCGCGTCGACACCGCTGGGCGCACCGACGGCGCGCACGCCCTGGCCGCGGGCTATCTCGCCCGCGCCGACGCCGAGGCGTTGCGCGACGCCCTGTCCGCCGGGTCGGCCGGCGCTTGAGGCTTTGCGCCGGCCCACGGTATACTCCCGGCCCTTCGCCCAGCCGTCAGGAAGACCCGTCATGGCCGTTGCCCTCCCGACCCCGCACCTGATCGACCACCCCACCGAGCACGTCGTGCGCGGCCTGGCCACGGCCGTCGAGGGCGCGCTGTGGTCGGTCCAGCCGATCCGCGCCGCCCAGACGCGCATCGACGTCCAGGTCGACGGCGACATCGTCTACCTCGACGGCAACATCCGCGGCGCGATGCTCAAGGCGCTGGCCGGCCAGGTGGCCGCCGGCGTGCCGGGCGTCGGCCGCGTCGTGAACCGGCTGGCGTCGGACAGCGACATCGAGCACGAGATCGCCGTTCAGCTGGCCGGCGACGAAGCGCTCGACCTGACCACCGACCACGTCACCGTCAAGAGCCTGCTGGGCACCGTCTACCTGGGTGGGATGATCTTCGCCGACAGCCAGGCCGACGCCGACGCCCGCAAGGCCCGCGCCGAGTCGCTCATCGCCGGGATGCCCGGCGTGCGCGAGGTCGTCAGCACGGTGTCGGCGGTCGAGGGCAGCCCCGACAGCTTCGCCGCCCCGACCGACGGCGCGCCGGCGGCGGCCGCGGCGCCCAAGGTCGACGCGCCGCGCGGCATGGGCACGCTGATCCCCGAGGACCGCAAGAACAAGATCCGGGCGATGATCGCCGCCCGGGCCCAGGCGCGCGCCGCACGCGAGGGGTAGGACGATGAAGATCGGCGTCTTCTACGGCAGCACGACCGGCAACACCGGCGCCGCGGCGCAGGCCATCAAGGAAGAGTTCGATAAGAAGCAGCCCGGCATGGTCGAGCTCCACGACGTCAAGACGGCCGACCTCAAGACGATGGAGGGCTGCGACCTCATCCTGATCGGCTGCCCGACCTGGAACGTGGGCGAGCTGCAAGAGGACTGGAAGGCCCAGTTCCCGAGCCTGCCGAACGTGAACTTCAGCGGCAAGAAGGTGGCGATCTTCGGCGTCGGCGACGCCCAGGGCTACATCAACAACTTCATGGACGCGCTGGGGATTCTGGGCGACGTCGTCGTCCAGAAGGGCGGCGAGCTCTACGGCTTCTGGCCGACCGACGACTACAACTTCGTCCAGAGCGAGGGCGTCGTCGACGGCCATTTCGTCGGCCTGGCGCTCGACGACGACAACGAGAGCCACAAGAGCCGGCCGCGGATCAACGCCTGGGTGCAGCAGCTCATCGCCGAGCTGGGGATCTAAGCCACGCCGCTGGCCGTCTCGCGCCGCGAAGCCGCGCTCCTGGCCGCCGTCACGCTGGCCGCCGCCGCCGCCCGCTTCACCCGTCTCGACCTCTATCCGCCCGGCCTGCATGTCGACGAGGCCTTCAACCTCCTCGACGCCCGCGCCGTCCTGGCCGGCTGGCGGCCGCTGTTCCTGCCGGCCAACGCCGGCCGCGACGTCCTCTACACCTACCTCCAGGCGCCGTTGCTCGCGCTCTTCGGCGATTCGCTCGCCGTCGCCCGCGCCGCCAGCGCGCTGGTCGGCACGTGGACGGTGCCGCTGGTGTGGTGGATGGTCCGCACCGTCGGGCCGCACCCGCCCCCCGCGCCGCCGACGCTGCGCCCGCCCGCCATCCGCCCGACCGCGCTCGCCGCGGCCGGGCTCGTCGCCACGTCGCTGTGGCACCTGCACTTCAGCCGCTTCGGCATCCGGGCCATCCTGCTGCCGGCGTTCGTGGCCGTGGTGATCGCGGCATGGTGGACGGCCGTCCACGCCGCCACCCCGGCCCGCCGCCGCCGCGCCGCCGCGGGCGCCGGCCTGGCCCTCGGCCTGGCGGCGTACGCCCACCCGGCCGGCCGCGGCCTGATCGCGCTGCCGGCGGCCCATGCGCTCTGGCTGGCCCTGGCCGCCCGGCGCGGGCGCGCCGACGCCGCCGGCCCGCGGCCGTGGGCCGCGCTCGCCAGCGCCGCGGCCGTCGGCGGCGCGGTGGCGCTGCCGCTGGCGCTCACCTGGCTGCGCCAGCCGTGGCTGGCCACCAGCCATGCCGAGGAGGTCTCGATCCTGGGCCAGGGCTGGCCGGCCGTGGCCGCCAACGCCAGCCGCGTGGCGGCGATGTTCCACGTCGCCGGCGACCCGGCGCCCTGGCGCAACGTCCCCGGCCGGCCGGCGTTCGACGTGCTGGCCGGCATCGCCTTCGCCGTCGGCCTGGGCGTGGCCGTGCGGGCGGCGTGGCGGGGCGCGTCGTGGGCGGTGCTGGCGCTGCTGGCGCTCGCCGGCCTGGCGCTGCCGTCCGTGCTGACCGACCAGGCGCCCAACTTCTCGCGCGCCATCGGCGTCGTGCCGATCGCCGCCTGGCTGGCGGCGGTCGGCATCGACGCCACGGCGGCGGCGCTGGCGCGGTGGCCGAGGGCGGCAGCCCGGCGCCGCGCCGCGCCGGCGCTCGCCTGGCAGCTCCCGCTGTTCATCGTCGCCTCCAGCGCCCTGGTCACGGCGCACGACCTGCGCGCCTACGCCGCCGACCCGGCCACCCGCGTGGCCTTCGACGCCGATGTCGAGGCCTTCGCGCGCTGGGCCGACACGCTGCCCGACGACCCGCGCGCCGTCACCTCGCCCCGGACCGCCGACCACGCCACCGTCCGCGCCGTCGCCGCGCGTCCGCCCGCCGCGGTCGACGCCCGCGCCGGGCTCGTCGTGCCGATCGACGCCGAAGGCCGGGGCGCGATCCGCTGCCTCGACGTCGCCCGGCTGCCGTGGTCCCCTGACCAGGCGGCGGCGCTCGACGGCTGGGCGCGCGCCGGCCTGCCCGGGATCGTCCTGACGCTCGCCGGCGGCCACGCCGACGCCGGACGGACCGGGGTGGGCGCCGGCGGCGGCGACCCGTCGCTGCCGCCCCCGCCGGCCGCCACCGGCCTGCTGCACGACGTCGTGGTGCGCGCCGACGCCGGCGCGGCGCTGGCCGCCGCGGCCGGCGCGCCGCGCTGGGACGGGCGGATCACGCTCGTCGCCGCCGCCGTGCCGGCGCGCCTGGCGCCGGGTCGGACCGTCGACGTGGTCCTGGCCTGGCGCGCCGACGGGCCCACGGCGCGCTCGCTGAGCACCGCCGTCCAGCTCGTCACCGCCGCCGGCGACGCCGTGGCCAGCGGCGACGGCCTGCCGGCCGGCGGCAGCGCCCCGACCGACCGCTGGCGCGCCGGCGACCTGGTGCTCAGCCGCCACGCCGTCGCCGTACCGGCCGACGCGCCGCCGGGGCCGGCCGTCGTCAACGTCGGCTGGTACGCGCTGAGCTACCCGGACGGGCCGTCCGGCGCGCCGCGCTTCGAGACCGTGGCCGACGACCGCGGCCGGGCCGTGGCCCGCGCCGGCGCCACCGTGATCGCGGGGCCGGGCGCGGCCGGCGGCGACCGATGACGCGCCGCGACCACCGCCCGCGCCGCCCGGCCTGGATCCCGGCCGCGATCGTCGCCGCCGCGGCGGCGCTGCGGCTGGCGGGGCTGGGCAAGGTGCCGCCGGGCTTCCAGTTCGACGAGGCCCACAACGCGATCGACGCCGCCTGGATCGTGGCCGGCGCGCGGCCCCTGTTCCTGGCCGACAACGGCGGCCGCGAGGCCTTGCTGTCCTACCTCCACGCCGCGCTGCTGGGCGGCCTCGGCCTCGACCAGCCCGTCCTGGCGCTGCGGCTGACGAGCGCGTTCGTCGGCACCGTGACCGTCGCCGCCGTGCTCGTCCTCGTCGGCCGCTTCAGCGGCGACCGCGGGCTCGGCCGCCTCACCGCCGCCGTGCTGGCCGGCCTCTACGCCCACCTCCACTTCAGCCGCTACGGCATCCGGACGATCGTCGCCCCGCTGTGGGCCACGCTCGTCGTCGCGGCGTGGTGGGCGGTCACGGCGGGCGCGCCGTCGCGCCGCGCGCGGCTGGCGCTGGCCGCGGCGTGCGGCGCGGCGCTGGCCGGCGCGGTCTGGTCGCACCCGACCGGGCGGCTGCTGCCGCTCGTCGTCGTCGGGCACGCGGCGTGGCGGGCGGCGTCCAGCCGCGGGCGCACCGTGGCCGGCGACGCGGCGGCGCTGGCGGCGGCCGGCGCGACGGCGCTGGCCCTGTTCGCGCCGCTCGGGCTGCACTTCGCGCGTTACCCGGCGCTCTTCACCGGCCACGCCAGCGACGTCGGCCTGGCCGCCGTGGCCGCGGCGCACCACGACGGCCGCATCGGGGCGGCGCTGGCGGCGCAGCTGGCGGCGGTGGCGGGGATGTTCTTCGTCGCCGGCGACCCCTCGACGCTCCACAACCTGCCCGGCCGGCCGCTGTTCGACCCGCTGGCGGCCACCGCGTTCGTCCTCGGCCTCGGCCTGGCCGCCGGGGCGCTCGTCGGCCGCGGCCCGGGGGCCGCGGCGCGGCGCTCGCGGGCGGTCCTGGCCGCGCTCTGGCTGGCGGTCGGGCTGGCGCCGACGGTGCTCTCCGACCGCGCCCCGAACTTCTCGCGCACCACCGCCGCCCTGCCGGTCGTCGCCCTCGTCGCCGCCCTGGGGCTGCGCGCCGCCGCCGGCGCGGCGGGCGCCTGGCTGGCGCGGCGGCGCGGCGCCGACGGGCGCGCGGCGGCGCGCTGGGCGGGCGGGCTGGCGGCGGCGGCGGTCGCGCTCTCGGCCGCCTGGACGGCGCGCGACTACTTCGGCGCCTTCGCCCGCGACTCCCAGGTCCCCTACAGCTACGACGTCGACAAGCTCGACGCCCTGGCCGCGCTGCGCGCGCGGGCGGCCGACGCCTCGGTCTTCCTGGCGCCCGTCTGGGCCGGCCAGGCCACGATCGACTACCTCAACCGCGTCGCGCCGCAGGCCGCCGAGCGCCGCGCCAGCGCCGCGCTGCTCGCCGACGTCGGCGACCCGGCCTACGAGGGCCGGATCTTCGACGCCTCGGGCGACGTCGGCGGCGACGGCGACGCCCCGCCGCGCATTGGCCGCCTCGACGCCACCCGCACCCTGGTCTACCCCGACGACGGCCGTGACGTGGTCGTGGCGATGCCGTCGCGCGACGCCGACAAGGTCGACTGGGCCGACGAGGTGCGGGCCACGTTCGCCGGCGCGCCGATCGCCGCCGAGACCGTGGACGATGCGCGCGGCCGGCCGCTGCTGGCGCTGCTGCGCGTACCCGCCGCGGCGTTCGGCGACCTGGCGCCGCCCACCGACGCGCCGCTCGAGCCGGCCGTCTGGACGCACGTCCGCTTCGGCGGCGCGGCCGAGCTGCTGGGCTACACCGCCGGCGCGGCCCGGCCGGGCGAGGTGCTGTCGCTGACGCTGTGGTGGCGCGCCCAGGAGCCGCTGCCCGAGAACTGGACCGTCTTCGTCCACCTTCTGGGCGCCGGCGACGCCCCGCTGGGCCAGGACGACCGCGAGCCCGGCCAGGCCAGCTACCGGACCTCGGAGTGGCTCGGCGGCGAGGTGATCGTCGACCAACACCGCCCGCGGCTCGACCCGGCTGCCGCCGACGAGGTCCGCGTCTGCCTGGGCTGGTACGACGTCGCCACGGGCCGGCGGCTGACGACGAGCGACGGGCAGGACGCGTTCTGCGGGCGGCCACTGCGGGTCGAGGGCCGCTGAGATGGCAGCGCCCGACAACCCGCCATTCTCGTCACCCTCGCCGGACCTGCCGCCGCCCGACCCGGGCTCGCCGTCGCCCCCATCGCCCCTGCCGTTCACCCGTGCCGACGCCGTCGCGCTCGCGGCGATCGTCGCGCTAGCGCTGGCGCTGCGGCTGTGGCGGCTCGGCGAGGTCCCGCCGGGGCTGCATGTGGACGAGGCCCACAACGGCGTCGACGCGCTGGCCATCCTGCGCGGGGCGCGGCCGATCTACCTGGCGGGCAACAACGGCCGCGAGGCGCTGCTGAGCTACCTGCAGGCGGTGACGGTAGGCCTCTTCGGCCCCACGCCGGCCGCGCTGCGCCTGGCCTCGGCCGTGGCCGGCACCGCCGCGGTGGCCGTGGCCTACGGCCTGGCCCGCGCCCTGCCGTCGCCGTGGCCGCGCCGGCTGGCGGCGGCCACGGCCGTGCTCATGGCGGTCTCGGTCTGGCCGCTGCACTTCAGCCGGATCGCCATCCGCGGCATCCTGATGCCGCTGCTGGGCGGCGCGTTCGCCTGGGCGTTGTGGCGGGCGCTCGGCGACGGCGGGGGCGGCGCCGGGCGACGCGCGTGGCGGCGGTACGCGCTCGCCGGCGCCCTGCTGGGCGCGGCGCTCTACGCCCACCCAGCGGCACGGCTCATGCCGCTCGTACCCGTAGTCCTCCTGGGCGGCCGGGCCGCTCTTGCCGGCCGACGTCGGGATGGCGCCGCGGCGCGCCGGGCGCTGGCGGGGCTGGCGACGCTCGCGGCGACGGCGATCGTCGTCGCCGCGCCGCTGCTGACCTTTGCCGTGACCCACCGCGACCTCGTGCTGGGCCACAGCGTCGGCGTCTCGGTCCTCGAGGCCGACAACCGCGCCGGCGGGCTGGCGCGGCGTCTGGCGCTCAACGCCTGGCGCACGCTGCGGGCGTTCGTCTGGGACGGCAGCGACTCGTGGTACCACAACGTCGCCGGCCGGCCGGTGTTCGACGGCGTGACGGCCGTCATGACCGTCGTCGGCGCGGCCGCCATCGTCCGGGCCTGCCGTGGCGCGCCGGGACCGCAGCGTGACGCGACGCGATCGGCCGCGTCGTTCGGCCTGGCCTGGCTCTTTGCGCTCGCGCTGCCGGTCGTGCTGACCGGCGGGGCGCCCAACTACTCGCGCAGCGTCGGGCTGATGCCGATGGCGTTCGTGCTGCCGGCCGTCGGCTATGCCGCCGCGGCGGGCTGGGCGGCGGCGCGGCTGGGCGCGGCGCGGCTGGGCGGGGCGCGGCGGCGGGGGGATGGGGCGTCGCGGGCGGGACCGGGCACGGGGCCGCCGATGCGCCCGCGGCCGATTCGCCCGGCCGTGCTGCTCGCGCTCCTGCTCGCGCCGGCGCTGGGCGCGACGGTCCGCGACTACTTCGGCCGCTACGCCGCTGCGCCCGAGGCGGCCGCGGCGTTCGGCGCGCCGACGGTGGCCAAGGCGGCGGCGCTGCGGGCGCTGGCGGCGGGCGCGGGCGGGCGGGTCCAGCCGACGCGGCTCGTGGCCGAGCGCTCGGTCTACCGCTTCTTGCTCGACGGCGCGGCGCTGACGCCGATCGACCCGGCGCGCGGCTTCGTGCTGCCGGCCGACGGCCCGGCCTGGCTGGCGTTCGACGCCGACGCCGAGGGGGACGCGCTGCAGGCGCTGCTCGACCGCTGGCCGCGGCTGCGCCTGGCCGAGGCGCGGCTGGCGGCGCCCGGCTGGCGGGTGCTGCGGGTCGATGCGCCGCCCGACGAGCCCGGCAACCCCGTGACGCCGGCGGCCGCGTTCGACGGCCTCACGCTCGAGTCCGTCGCCGGCGGCCCGGCGTGCGACGCCGTGCCGCGCGAACCCGACCTGCTGTGCGCCGCCGCCGACGGCACGCTCGACCTCGCCTTGCGCTGGCGCGTCGTGGCCGCGCCCGGGCGCGACTGGACGGCGTTCGCCCACCTCGTGGCCGCCGACGGCCGCACCGAAGCCCAGCACGACGGCGCGCCGCTGGCCGGCTGGCTGCCGACGTCGCGCTGGCGGGTGGGCGACGCCGTGATCGACCGGTTCGTCGTCCGGCTGCCAGCCGGTGCGCCGGGACGCCGCCTGGCGCTGCGCGTCGGCTGGTACGACGGGGCGACCGGCGAGCGGCTCGGCTTGGCCGGGGACGGCGACGGAGCCGCCGAGGTGGCGACGGTCGCCGCACCGTAGCCGCGGCCGCCGGCCGGGCGGCGGCCTGGCCGATCGGACGTTGCAACCGGATTGGGACCGCCGCACAATCGACGTTGCCCGGCCGGCGGGCTACGCTAGGCTGGCGCGCCGGCGCGACCGGCGCTGCACCGAACTTGCGAGGAGGAACGGATCCGATGACCGAAGAGACGCTCACCCGACGAACCTTCATCCACCGCGTCGGCGTGTGGACCGCGCTGGCGGCCTCGACCGGCCTGGTGCTCCAGGCCTGCGGCGGCGACAGCGGCGGCGACGACGCCACGGCGGCCCTCAAGTGCGACGACACCGCCGCGCTCGACGACGCCGCCAAGGCCCAGCGCACGGCGCTGGGCTACCTCGACGCCTCGGTGACCGAGGGCAAGAACTGCACGAACTGCCAGCAGTTCGTGACGCCGACCGAGGCCGGGACCTGCGGCACCTGCAAGGTGGTGCCGGGGACGATCAACCCGAGCGGCTACTGCAACGTCTGGGTCGAGAAGACGGCGTAGGCGCGGCCAGGGCGCACTGCGCATCACGACGGCGCGGCGCGTCCGGTCGGGCTTTCCCGCCGGACGCGCTGTGCCACGGCCTCTCGCGCTGCCCCCCCCGCCGGCGCGATAGAATGTGCCCATGCCCCGCCCCGTTCGCCCCCCGGCCGCCCGCCGCTGGCTCATCGCTTGGACGCTCGTCGCGGCTGCTCTCCGGGCCTACGACCTGGCCGGGCAGAGCCTCTGGAGCGACGAGGACATCACGCTCGACCGCGCCCGCACCGCCCTCGGCGCGCTGCTGGCCGGGCTGCCGGGCGAGCAGGCGCCGCTCTACTTCGTCGTGGTGCGCGCCTGGACGCGCCTGGCCGGCGAGAGCGACCTCGCGTTGCGGTTCCCGTCGCTCTTGGCCGGCGTCGCGGGCGTGCCGCTGGCGTTCGCGGTCGCCCGTCGGCTGACCGATCGCCCGACGGCCCTGGCCGCCGGCGCGCTGGCGGCCACATCGCCCTTCCTGGTCAGCTACGGCCAGGAGGCCCGGATGTACGCGCTGCTCTTCGCGCTGGGGCTGGCCGCGCTGGCCGCCGCGCTGGCCGCCGACGACGCCGGCCGCCCGGCGTGCGGACGCTGGCTGGCGTGCGGGGCCCTGACGGCGGCCACCGTCTACACGCACTACTACGGCCTGCTCGTCGCCGCCGTGCTGGCGGCCTGGGGCGCGCCGGCCGTGCGGTCCGGCGGGCGGCGCGGCCGCGGCTGGCTGCTGGCCGGCGCCACGGCCGCCGCGCTTTTCGCGCCGTGGCTGCCGCGCGCCCTGGCGGTGGCCGAGCACCCTGGCTGGCGCGAGCCCGTGCCGCCGTGGCGGGTGCCGGACTTGGTAGCCGTCGCCTGGAGCGCCCAGACGGGCGTGACGGCCGGGCGCACGCCGGACGCGGCGGCGGTGGCGGCGACGGCGCTGGCGGTGGCGCTGCTGGCAATCGGGGTCGGCGGCTGGATCGTCGCGGCGCGCGGCGGCGCGCCGTCGTCGCGGCGGCGCGGGGCGCGGCGGGCGCTGGCGTGGCTGGTGGCGATGACGGCGGTGGCGGCGGCCGTCGTGCTCCGGACGCCCGACGTCCACCCGCGCTACCTGGTGCCGCTGCTGGGCGCGTGGCAGCTCGGCGTCGCGGCCGGCGGCCGGGCGCTGGCGCGGCGCTTCGGGCCGGCCGGCTGGCTGCCGCTGGCGGCGCTCGTCGCGCTGGCCGTCCCGCCGCTGTGGGCGCACTACCGCGATCCGGCGGCGCGCAAGACGGACTATCGCCGGCTGGCGACGACGGTGCTGTCCGCCGCGCCGGCCGCGTCGTCGCGCCTCTTCCTCGACGGCCCGTCGCTGGGGCTGACCGAGCGCTACGTCCCGCTCGCCGCCGAGCGCGTTCACATCGTGTTCGACGGCCTCGAGCGCCGGCTACCGTCGGACGCCGACCTCAAGGTCGAGAACCTGCGCAGCGACAAGAACACCGCCCTGCGCGCCGCCGACCCGGTCTCGTTCACCGCCCGCCTCGACGACCTCGCCCGGCGGCGTCCCAACCTCTGGCTGGCCAGCGACGGCGCGGCGGAGCACGGCGCCGATGACTGGCTGGCGGAGCACGCCTACCCGGTGGCCTCGACGGCCCTCGGCGACGTCACGCTGGACCGCTGGCTCGTGCCCCCCGCCGGCGACCCGACGCCCATCGGCGCCGCCCTGCCGCCCGACGGCTTCGCCGGCGCCGAGGCATCGCCCCTGCAGCTCCAACCCCTCGGCGCAGCGGGCGTGGCGTCGGTGCGCGCGGGCGAGGTCTGGGCGATAGGGCTGCAGTGGCTGCCGCTCGACAACCGCGTGTCGCCTTCCGACACAGCCACGACGACGTCGCCCCCGCCGTGGCCGGCCAGCGCCCCAGCCGCCCGCCCGCACCGCGTCTCGGTCCGCCTCGTCGACGCCACCGGCGCCGTCGCGGCCAGCGCCGACCGCGCCCCGGCCGCCGGCCGCCGGCCGACGACCTCATGGCGAGCCGGCGAGGCGGTCCTCGACCGCCACGGCCTGCTCGTGCCCGCCGCGACGCCCCCCGGCCGCTACCGCCTGGCCGTCGTGCTCTACGACGCGGCGACGCTGGCGCCCGCCTTCACCTGGTCGCACCTGGCCGACGTCACCGTCGAGGCGGCGCGGTGAGCGGCAGCCCGGCGCGCCGCTCACCGGCGACCGGCCAGCCCGCGAGCGACGGCGCACAGCCGGTCCGGTCGTGGCGCCGCGCCGACACCGCCGTCGTCGCGGCGCTGGTGGCGGCGGCGTTCGCCTTTTTCTGGCCGCTGTTCGCGCCGCCGCCGTACCGGCGCTGGTTCGTCGACGGCGACTTCGTCGACCAGTTCGTGGCCTTCGCGCGGTTCGAGGCGGCCGAGCTGGCGGCCGGGCGGTGGCCGCACTGGAACCCGTTCGCCTACAGCGGCGGGCCGTTCTGGGCCGACATCCAAGCCGCCGTGGCCTACCCGCCGAGCCTGCTCGTCACCGCCGCGTCGCTGGCGCTGGGGGGCGGGATCGGCGTCGCGGCGCTGCAGCTCGAGGCCGTGGGCCACATCGCCGTGGCGGCTGTGGGCACCTACGTGCTGGCCCGCCGGCGGCTGGGCGCGCGCCACGCGGCGGCGCTGGCGGCGGTGGCGTTCGCGTTCGGCGGCTACCTGACCGGCTACCCGCCGCTCCAGCTGGCCGTCCTCGAGAGCAACGCCTGGCTGCCATGGGCGCTGTGGGCGGTCGACCGCGTCGCGGCCGGCGGCCGGGGGCAGGACGCGGCGCTCCTGGCGGCGGCGCTGGCGATGGGCGTCCTGGCCGGCCACCCGCAGTCGGCCCTCTACCTGGGCTACACCGTGGCCGCCTTCGCGCTGTGGCGCACCCGTCCGTGGCGCGCCACGCCGCGGCGGACCTGGGCGGCGCTGGCGGCCGGCGCGGCGGGCGCGGTCGGGCTGTCGGCGGCCGGCTGGCTGCCGGCGGCGGCGTTCCTGCGGCTATCGAACCGCGCCGACGCGTCCTACGAGATGCTGGGCCACGGCTTCCCGCCGCGCGAGCTGCTGGGGCTCGTCGTGCCGGGCCTGACGCAGTGGTCGCCGCTCTATGTCGGCCTGGTGCCGATCGGGCTGGCGGCGGCGGCGGCCGTGGCCTGGCTGCGCGGGCCGGGCGCAGCGGCGACGGACGGCGGCGGCGACGCCGAGCGGCCCGTGGGCGACGACGGGCCGGGCGGCCATGCCGGCGGACCGAGCGGCGACGGCGGCGGGCCGGGCGGCGACGTCGCACCGCCGCGCACCGATGCCGTCGGGCGGGCTCCGGACGACGACGCCGGCTTCTGGCTGGCGCTGGCGGCCGTCGGCCTCGTCCTGTCGCTCGGCGCGGGCGCGATCGCCTTCGACGCGGCCTACCACCTGGCGCCGGGCTTCGGGCTGTTCCGCGGCCAGGAGCGGGCGGCGTTCGTCGTCAGCTTCGCGCTGGCGATGCTGGCCGGCCGCGGGCTGGCGGCGCGGCGGCGGACGGCGGCGCTGGCGGCCGGGCTGATCGTCCTGACCTGGCTCGACCTCTACGCGGTGGGCGCGCGGGTCAACCTGGCCGCGGCGCCGCCGGCCGAGCTGGCCGTGACGCCGATCATCGCCGTCCTCCGCGACAACGCCGGCCTCGGCCGCGTCCACGACGACGACCGCCTGCCGCGCAACGCCGGCGTCCTGCACGGCTGGGAGTCGACCGGCGGCGCCAGCCCGCTCGTCCTGCGGCATTACCTCCGGCTGCGCGACGGCCTGCTGCCGGCGCACGAGGCGCGGTTCTGGCAGCTGACGGCCACGGCCACCGTCGTGAGCTGGCGCGACGACATCGACGGCGCCCAGCCGGTGATCGCGGTCGGCGAGGGCGACGCCCGGACGACGGTCCACGCCCTGGTCAACCCGGCGCCGTTCGCCTGGCGCGCCCACACCGCCGTGCCCGTCGCCTCCGACGACGAAGCGCTGGCGCGGCTACGCGACCCGGCCTTCGACCCCTTCGGCACCGTCCTGGTCCACGACGGCGCCCCCGGCGGCGGCCCGTTCGGCTCCGACGGCGCCACCGGCGTCGACAGCCGCACCCCCGCCGGCCATGTGGATGCCCGCACCGACGGCGCCGCACCCGGCTGGCTCGTCTTCAGCGAGGTCTGGCACCCCGGCTGGCGGGCGACGATCGACGGCGCGCCGGCGCCGATCGCGCGCGCTGACGTGGCGCTCATGGCCGTCGCCGTGCCGCCCGGCGCCCACCGCGTGTCGCTGGCGTTCCACGATCCCTGGGTCGGCCGCGGCGTGGGCGTCTCGGCGCTGGCGGCGCTGGGGCTGGCGGCGTGGTGGGCGGCGGCGTGGGCGGCCGAGCGGCGGGCGCGACGAGGTCCGTTCGCGGCGGCGGCCGCACCGCGCTAGACGTGGCGAACGAAGCCGGCGCGACGACGTGCGATGACTCCGCCGTATCCACGGTCGCTCGGCGTGGTCGCGCTAACCTCCGACCCGCGCGCCGTGTTTCGACCTCCGCCGCGCCCGCCGTCGGGCCACCCGTTGCCGCGAGGGAATGCCGTGTCGCCGCAAGCCCAACGACCCGACCTGCCGTGCCGCACCCTTCGCCGCCGCTGGCGCCGCCACGCGAGGGCCACCGCCGCGCGCGGGGGGGTCGTGGCGGGGGCGATCGTCGCCGCGGTCGCCGGCGGCGGCGCCGGCGGCGGCGCGCCGGCGCCGCTCGCTGGGGCCGTCGCGCGGCCCGCGTCGCTCGCCGCGCCCGCCGGCGTCGCGCCGATCGCCCCGGTCGCGGTCGGCGGGGCGCGCGCCGCCGCCCAGCCGGCGCCGGCGCCGGACCTGTTCGACCAGACCCGGGTGCGCCAGCTGTTCGTCCAGTTCACCGACGCCGACTGGCGCGAGCAGCTCGACCGGGCGGGCGAGAGCCAGCTGGTGCGGGCCGACCTGACGGTGGACGGGGTGACGCTGCCGGGCGTGGGCTTGCGCTACAAGGGGTTGAGCTCGTCGCGCGTCACCGGGCCCAAGAAGCCGTTCAACCTGTCGTTCGATGCGTTCGCGCCCGGCCAGCGCCTCTACGGCTACGACACCGTCAACCTCAACAACAGCTACGCCGACCCGTCCTACCTGCGCGAGGTGCTGACGAACGACCTGCTGCGGCCGCTGTTGCCGACGCCGCGGATGGCCTTCGCCGAGCTGCACCTCAACGGCACGTACTGGGGCCTCTACATCCTCTCGGAGCAGATCGAGGGCACCTTCGTCGACGCCTGGTTCCGCGGCGGCGGCGGGCTGCTGGTGAAGGCCGACAGCCCGACGTTCGGCGAGCAGGTGCCGCGCGCCGACGCGGCCGCCGCCGCCGTGCCGGCCGGGGCGCTGCAGGGGCGGCCGGGCTTCGGGCACCAGAGCAACCTCACCTGGCGCGGCGAGGACCTGGTGCCCTACAAGCAGAACTACGAGGTCAAGACGCCGGGCGTCGGCGACCCGGGCTACATGGGCCTGCGCGAGCTGATCCGCCAGCTCGACGCGCCGGTGGCCAACGGCGGCCTGTCCGACGCGGCGTTCGAGGCCGGGCTGCCGTTGATCCTCGATGTCGACACCGCGCTGTGGTACCTGGCGGCGACGAACGCGGTGATGAACTACGACAGCTACTACTTCGGCCACAACTACTACCTGCACCGCACCGCGGCCGGCCACCGTTGGGTGCCGCTGCTGTGGGACACCAGCCTGAGCTATGGCGTCTTCAACCTGGCCGGCGGCGGCAAGAACGGTCTCATCCGCACGTCGCCGTTCATCCAGTCCACCGACCCGGCCCGCCCGCTGGTGCGGCGGCTGCTGGCGGTGCCCCGCTGGCGCGCTGACTACCTGGCGCACTTCCGAACCGTCCGCCGCGCCGCGCTCGACGCGGCGACGGTGGAGGCGCGCGGCCGGACGTTGCAGGACCTCATCCGCCCGGCGCTGACGGCCGACCGCAACCGGCTCTACGCCCTCGACCTGTTCGAGAAGAACCTGCTCGAGGACGTCTCGCTGGGGCAAGGGGCCATCATCATCAACGACGGCAACATCCCGGGCATCGTGCCGCTGGTGCGGGCGCGGGCCGAGTGGCTCGACAGCCAGGCCGACCTGGCGGCGCCCGACCACGCCCTGGCCGAGCACGTGCGGACGCCCGACCGGCCCGTGGACGGCGATGCGCCGCGCGTGACGGTGCGCTTCACGGGCGCCGACGCGCCGGTGGCGGTCGAGGTGGTGGTCCGCATCGACGGCAAGGCGCCGGAGGCGCGGCCGATGACGGGCGGTGCCGAGGGCTGGACGGCTGACCTGCCGGCGCTACCGGCCGGGGCGCGGGTGGCGTACTACGTCCACGCCGCGTTCGCCGACGGCCGGACGGCGTTCCATCCCGAGGCGAACTGGACCCAACCGTGGGACTACCGCGTCACGGCGCCCCCGCTGCCGGACGAGCCCAACAGCGCGCTGGTGATCAACGAGATCCAGGCCGACAACGTCGCGACGCTGGCCGACGAGGCGGGCGAGTACGACGACTGGGTCGAGATCGTCAACCGCGGCCGCGTGCCGATCGAGCTGGGCGGCTACACGCTGGGCCCGTCGGCGGCGCAGCCCTGGGCGTTCGCGCTGCCGTCGGGCACGCTGCACCCGGGCGAGCGCCTGCTGGTGTGGTGCGACGAGGACCTGCGGCAAGGGCCGCTGCACGCGCCGTTCAAGCTGTCCAAGGCGGGCGACGGCGTGGTGCTGGCGACGCGCGTGTCCATCGTCGACCGCGTGACGTTCGGCCCGCAGACCCCCGACCACAGCCACGCCCGCGTCCCCGACGCCACCGGCGCCTGGCACGACTGCGCTTCGCCCAGCCCGCGCACCGCCAACGCCTGCGCCGGCCTGCCGGAGCCGACGGCCGAAGCGCCGCCGACGGCCGCGCCGACCGACGCGCCCCCGCCGACCGCGACGGCCACCGCGCCGCCGACGGCCGCGCCGACGGCGACGGCGGGGGGGCGGGCGTACTTGCCGTGGGGGGTGCGGTAGAGCGGCGACGATCGGATCGGGGCGATGGCGTAGCGGCAGGCGGACGGCGGCAAGCGGCGCCCGACGGGGCTACCGCCCTCCCGCCCGGCGCGGCCAGGCGCGGCCGATCGTGCGGGTGAGGAGGGCGCCGAGGCCGGTGCCCAGGGCCAGGAACAGCAGGCCGCGGGCCCACTCGGGCAGGAACTGCAGTGTGATGAGGTAGGCGGGGCGCTGCAGCGGGCCCGGGACGCCGATGTTCTCGTAGAGCTCGCGCAGGAAGAAGGCCAGGGCCAGGGCGGTGGCCAGGCCGGCGACGGTGACGAGGCCGAAGACGCGCACGACGTCGCGCTGCGACAGGGCCGGGGGGCGGGCGCGCTCTTCGTGCTGGAGGTGCGGGTCGTAGGGGAAGGCGCCCAGGGCGGCGGTCTGGGCGAGCTCGTCGGCGATGAAGCGGGCGGCGGTGGCCAGGTCGGGCGCGGCGGCGAAGCCCTTGTCGGCCGGCTCGGCCGGCCCGAGGACGTCGGTGAGCCGGCGCGACCCCAACACGAGCACCGGCCGGCAGCCGGCGGCGTCGGCCACGTCGAGCGCGGCGGCGTCGGCGGCGACGAAAAACGTCGAGCGCAGCGGCACGCCGACGCGCCCGGCGGCTTCGGCCAGGGCGTCGAGGCGCTCGTCGGTCCAGGCCTCGCCCTCGTCGGGCGCCACCCGAACGTCCGCCCGCGGCGCCACCACCGGCAGCGCCGCGGCTGCCTCGGGCCGCTCGGGCTCGCCAGGCACGCTGACCAGCGACACCTGCACCCCCGCCTCGGCCAGCGCCGCCACGCCCTCGGCGGCGCGCGGGTCGACGGCGAAGACGTCGGCGAGGACGAGGGCGTGGGCGTGGGGCATGGGGGGACGGTAGCACAGGTTGGGGTGGGAAGGGGGGGCGGCACTCGATCAGGGGGGCGAGAGCGCATCCTCCAGATCCTTCATGAAGCGGCTGGGGTCGGTCGAGGCGAAGAGGATGGGGTTGCGCTCACAGGAGCTGTCGCGCACCACGTCCCCGAACACGTCGAGGCGGGACGCATCTCCCTTGGCCAGGATGTAGGCGGCGCCGTCGGGCTCGGCGCGGAGGAAGTAGAGGTAGCGCTGACCCGGAGCGCCGAACGCCTCGGGCTGGTCGCGTTCGTAGTCGTCACACGGGTCGAAGTCGGGGCGGTATTCCCCGACCTGACGAACGGTGACAGGGTCGGACACCTCGTGCGCACCAGACGCGTCGAAGTAAACCTTGAGGATCCGCACGGTGTGCTGCGACACCGGTCGCGGCCGCGGTCCGCGCGTGCCCGGGGGCGGGGTCCCGAACTGGAGGATGTCGTGGTCGTCGTACCCGCGCGAGAGCCCGAGGTATGCCGCCGACACCACGTTGCCCTCGACGATCAGGTCGCTGTTGGCCACGAGGTCCGCCAGCGACGCCGGATAGGCGACGCTCCACGCGCTGTTCGCGCCCGCGTCGCGCGTGACCGGGACCGGCGGTGGCGGCGTGCGCGCACAAGCCGTGAAGAGCGTCAGGACGGCGGCGGCAATGGGTGGCGCGCCCCTCGTCACCGGGAGCATGGTCCATCGCGTCGGAGTCACGTCGCGCGAGCCGTGCCGCGCTCATCGCGCATCTCGAACGACCACACCGCCCCGCCGAGGGCGCCGGCCATCAGCGCCGCGCGCGCGTCCGCCGGCAGGGCGACGTGCAGTCGACCCAGCCGTCGGGGCGTCGTGTCCGGTGCCAGCGGGATGCCCATGATCCGCGGACGGTAGCAGGCGCCCGCGGGCGTGTCCATGCGCCGCCGCGCAGCCAGCCGCGGCATCGGGCGGCGCACTTCGATCGACAAGTGCGCGAATGTGGCCGGGCAGAACCCGTGGGTGATCGGCATTGTCGTCGCCGGCGACCTCACGCGCGAGTCGCTGGCCGCCGACGACCTCGCCGCGCTGAAGCGCCTGGTGGCCGTCCTCGACCGCTTCCTCGGCCGCCAGCTGCCGTGCGAGCCGCACAGCAAGTGGGTGCAGACGGCGTGCCCGGGCGACCCGCTGCGCGGCGCCCTGGCGACCCTGCGCGTGCCGGCGCCGCCGCCGACCGCGGTGACGCTGGCCGCGACGCTGCTCTCCGCCGGGGCGGCCGCCCAGCGGATCCGGCTCAACCGCACCTCGGTGCTGCAGATCGCGATCACCCGTTCCGGCCTCGTCCCGACGAGCGACGAGTTCGAGCTCGTCCACGCCGGCGTGCGCTACGTGGCCCGGCTGGCCGAGCACCTCACGACCGGCGCGGTGCGCGTCTTCTACTGCCGCGTCGGCGACTGGGCGAACGTCGAGAGCGTCCAGCGCCCGTAGCGCCCCGGCCCGTGACCACCGCGGCTGTCGTGGCCGCGTGGCGATACCCCCCGGCGACGGCCGGCGGGGCCGATCCTCTGGAGGGTGCAGACCATGTACGAGCTCACCCGCCTGCGGCGCCTCGCAAGCCCGCTCCTGGCCACGGCGCTCGACCCCGCCGACCAGGCGACGCTCGCGCAGCTGCTCGACCTGCTCGACCTGCTCGACACGCTCGGCCGCCTGGCCCCGCTGGCCGCGCTCGTCGTGCCGCTCACCGAGGTCCGGCGGCTGTTCGGCGGCATGCCGGACATCCCGCTGCCCGGAGGCCAGTCGATCAGCGCCGGTCGCTGGGTGAGCTGGGCCGTCGCCGGCGCGCTGCTCGGCCTGGGCTACGCGCTGGGTTGGGTGGCGGGCCCGTCGGCCGACGTGCCGTTCGCGCTGTGGCTGGGGTCGCGGTGGGCGATCCTCGGCATCCTGGCCAACGTGATCTACGACCGGTGGTTCGCGCCGCCGGTGGCGCCGGCGCCGGTGGTGGTCGAGGGGCGGGTGGCGGCAAGGGCGTAGCGGTACGCAACACTGCACGGTCCCGCGAGGGACGCGCGCCCCCGGTTCGCTTCTGCTGCCGGGGGCGCGTTGGTGTTGTGCACTTCTACCGCGAGAACAATGCGCTTTCGGCCCCGACGCGAACACGCGTTCAGAAAGTTATCCACAGCTTGTCCACCACCATCAACGGGCGCTGCGCCTCTGCCAACAAGGTGGAATGCTCACGGCAACGAGCACATCTTGTGGTCCTCGCGCCCCGTCCGGCCCTGCATTTGGGATGCGCGACCGAATAGGCGGCACATCGAACCCCAACACCCTGGTATACTTGGTGGCACGCCGACATGACAAAGGCGGTCCCTCGCCGGCAAAGCTTGGACCGCCCCCGTCAACACATGTTAGGTTCTGAGATGGATCATACCCTATCCCTAACCCCGGGTCAATACCCTGGGGACAACTCATCGAACCGCGCTCGGGGGCCGCCGCTCTCGTCCGACTTGCCGACCTACGGCAACCGGAGGGATCGGCGGCCCTTTGCGTTCGCCGACCACGCGCATCCGCCACGACACACTGGAGGGGAGTCTCTATGGATGGATTTTCTCGAGGGCGGCCACCGCCCAACACACACCTTATGGAGGTTCAAATGATCGGGACTGGTTTGGGCACCCCGGAGACGCCAGCAGCTGGCCCGGGACCATTCGGATGGACGCGTGTTCTGATGGAGGACGGGACGTACGGCTGGCTCATGGTCAACGTCCCCGCCATCGCCGAGATGGAAAACGGGGAGACTGACCCGGTCTCCCAAGTCCTTCTCCCCGCGTCCGCGAAGCTCTACCTCCGCCGCTCCTAAGTCCGCTTCCACCGGACCGAAGAGCCCCAACCCCGGCCCGTGCAGGTTTCGGCCTGCGCGGGCCGGGCCGTTTACAGACGGCCTCGAACATAGATTGCCCTGCGCGCTTTGTAAAGCCAAACATGAGAGACGCTGATCATTCGTCCCTGCCCCCTGTTGCCCCCAGAACATGCGTTCGCCCATCCTCCCCCATGCACTCCTACGACCCGCCCCTCCCCATCCGCACCCGCACCGCCCCGACGCCCGCCCCGCCGCGTTCGCGCGGGACGGCGTGACCCACGCGGTCGCGTTGATCGAGGGCGTGCGGCAGCCGCGGCTGGACTGGTGGGCGGCCGAGGGCGAGCAGGACCAGACGTACTACCTCGTCGTCACCGCCGGCGGCCTGGTGGCCGAGCTCGTGCGTGACGAGGCGACGGGCGAGCGGGGCGGGGCGCGGAGGCCATCGCCTGCGACCACCAAGTGCGCATCATGGTGGATCCGGGACTTCCTCGGTCATCAGGGGATCTGTCGTCGGCGTGCAGCACTCGAAGACCGGACGACTGCGCGTGCCATACGCGCCGATAATGGGCCCGGAGTAGGTTGGAACTCCATCGCTTCCGGGAGTGGGTGTCGTCAGGTCGAGCGTGTGCGCTGGTCTTGGATCCGACGACGCCGCGATGAGGACTGCCGCGAGGGCGAGCAAGACAACCGTGCGCCGTCTGGGCAGTTGATGCACGATGGGACCCCAGGTGATGTGATGCACTCCGTACTTCCGGAGTCTGGCGGCCAGGATAGTCCCCCGACCGCCCGCCGAGAAACGGCACCTTGCGTAGTCGGCGGTGGTCCGCCATTCCCCCTCCCGGCCGCGCCCAGTAGGCCCCAGGAGCCCCGCCCGTGCGCCGCCCCCGACGCCCGCCCCGCCGCGCTCGCGCGGGACGGCGCGCCCCACGCGGTCGCGTCGATCGAGGGCGTGCGGCAGCCGCGGCTGGCGCGGTGGCGGCCGACGGCGAGCGGCGCCAGACGTACCGCCTCGTCGTCACCGCCCGCGGCCTCGTGGCCGAGCTCGTGCGCGACGAGGCGACGGGCGAGTGGGGCGTGGCGCGACGGTTGGCACTACGGCAGTCGATTCAGCAGTTCGGCTGCTGTATCAGCTAGTTTCATGCGATATGCAGACGCATGGCGCCTGTCTCCAAGTGCCAGCATATAGGGATGTGACTGGCCCCCTTCTTGGTTCCGAAACGTGCCCTGCAATACGACGGCGACATCGGGAACGATGAACTCACCTACAACTCCGGGCGTAACGTCAAACGGCATGTCGCCAGGAAACACGTCTACTGACCTCAGGACGGTAAACGGTCCATCCGCAAACCCGCTTACAGAATCTCTGTCGATCAAAACCTGCACGAATTCACTTGCCCATACCTCATGTGTCATTGCCACTCGTGTGGGGTCGTTGGTTGGGGTTGCCTGTATCGTCGGCACCGGTGGTGGGTAGGGCTCCGACGTCAATGTGGCCGTAGAGGCCGGTATTGGCTTCTCCAACTCCTGAGTAGGTGCTTCCGTACTCTGTGAGAGTAGCGTATCAGTTCGCGGTCCATTGCGGTATGGAGCCGCAGCACTCTGCGCTAGGACGAAGACCAGAGCTACCACGGAGGATAGGGCCACGAAGAATGCGACGACTCGAAGTGTATTTCTAGGCACTAGTCATCTCCTGGTCTCTCTGGCAGCTGTGGCCGGTGCCATCACATTACGTGTCTCAGGTCGAAGTTATCTCACCGAGATGTTCCAGGATGATCCGGGCCCCAGGCAGGGTGAAACGCTGTAGGGAATTCCATCACTTGCTGACCCGCCCAGTAGAGTTGTGTTCCAGCAGTACGACTGTGACCATGTGGCGATGGTACTCCAGGTCGGAATCCCGTCCGGAGCTGGGGGGAATTGCGGTGCCATTGAGTATGCATTCCACGAGTGCAGGTGAGTAGGAAAGCGCGTACTACTGTTCTCTCCACGAACTCCGCTTCCCACAAAATTCGCGTCGGACACGCTCATAAGAGATGGTATATTCAATTGTGGATGCGAGTCCCATATGACCATGCTGCCGCTAACTCCTCCAACACTACCCCCGAACATGGTTGTTCCCGCGAGGAAGCCTGTTGATAGTACTCGCATCCATAGCCGAGCCGCCATGACATCTCCAAGTCGATACAGTGCACCGGTGGCTGGATTGATTGCTGGCCTAAGACTGTCAGGTGCGTTGTTAATGTCTGGATTGATCACAAGGTCCTGCACAATAGCCCCGTTCGCGGTTGGCTCGAGTACCATAATACACACTGTCTGATCCCATCCAGGAGCGTCCATATTGCACTCTGGGTCGTAGTTGGGACAACCCCTCCCGTCAGGGCCACAGCGTAAGACCATCCAGCCCACACGGCCCATATCACTCCCATTCGGGACCTTTCCCAATGCCACAAAACCAGCTGCGCTGACGGAAGGGTTGAAGGATGGGTTGTTGAGCCTCGGAATCTTTAGTAGGCCATGCACATACTGGACGCCCTGGATGAACGCCCCTGGTGTGAATTCGTATGGCTGGATCACGAAACTCTCGGGAGGAATCAAGCCGAGATGAGCCCCGAACGGCGACTGGCCACCGGAGATTGATCTCACAGTCAGCAGGTAGTCCCCGCGTACGGACGATTGAAATCCACTAACCACAATCTGGTAGCTTCCGGGATCTAAGTGAGTTATCACTTTCGATCGACCACTGCCACAAGAATCATCATCTCTTGCAAGCGGCGCAGGACTGCATGTGTGATTGCTGTCAAGTCCCTCATAGATGTATAACACCGTATCAGTGGTGGGTCCACAGCAGGTACTTACTTCGTAGTCGCCTTCCGTCGACACTTCCAGCAGTACAACATCATACTTCGTGGCTTGCGCCCACGTCTGACATCCACTGGGATTGACGAGGGCGCGATGGATGTCCGGATCTGAATCCGTTAACACTCCTGAGTACGTCTGTGGCTGATCAGCAAGTCCTCGTTGTACATTGAGAACGAAGAGTAGCAGGACAAACCCGGCAATCTCCACAATTCTGATACCGATCTTGGCCGCCTGCACTAGTCGATCGATTGCCACAGCACTGTAGTGACGACGCCCTAGCGTCGCCAGGCCGACTCGAGCTACGCTACGCAATCCGTAACTCATTATTGTCATGCTCGTCCCCTGCGAAGGCAATCAGATGTCATCCATCAGTAGGCATTACACTGCAGCAATCCTGCGCAAGGGCAAGACCGGCGTCGATGCCCCGATCGACCGTGATCCGTGATTCGATCCCCTACACCCCAAGATACCCGCATGCGTTAGACCATTCAATAGGCCATATGTTCACTAGTCCGCCGGGCGGCGGAATTGCCTTGTTGTCTGCCGGCGGACTAACTGGCAGGGATGGTAGTGTCGACGGAGACGCCGACTGTTCCGACTCCTGGGCATTGCGTGCTCGCGCTACAATCTTCACCTCCACTTGCACCTCGCTCATCCTCCGCTTCGCCCTGTCGCCCCGATCTGGAGATGAATCCAGATCTGCAAGCTCACGGCCGCCCAGCTCGCCGCCCGCCCGGACTACGTCCAGTTTCTCCAGGGCCTCGCCGTCGGTGAAGGCGGCTTGGCCCGTGTCGCCGACGAGGGTGTCGGCCGGCAGTATCTCAAGAACCGGATCAGCGCGGTGGTGCTGGCAGCCGGTGTTTCGATCAAGTACCACCGCTCAGGGGCCGACTCGGTTGTGTTCGAGGTCGTCAACCGCGGCGCCGGTTGACACGCAGCGGTTTCGGACTGGTCTCTGATGTCCCCCATGCCCGCCAGCCGTCCGACATGGGCGCTGCCAGCAGCCGGTGGCGGGAACCGCGCAAGTGACCACGCCTGCACCGCATCTGGACATCGCGCGCGCCGGGGCGCATCCTGCGGCTACCGGTGACGCCCGACCTTCCCCGAACGTCGGGCGCCGCCGGGGCGACATGCGGCGAGTGGCGAGGCGGCGCGGTTGCCGTGGCCGGGCTGGCCGGGGTATAACGCCTCGCCACCCAGGAGGCCCGCCGCCCCATGACCCCGCAGCAGTTCGTCGACAAGTGGCGCCTCGTCGACCAGAAGGAGCGCTCTGCCTCGCAGACGCACTTCAACGACCTCTGCGCGTTGTTGGGCGTGCCGGCCCCGATCGAGGCGGACCCGACGGGCGTCGACTACGCGTTCGAGCGCGGCGCGGTGAAGTCAACGGGCAAGGGCGGCTGGGCCGACGTCTGGAAGCGCGGCTGCTTCGGCTGGGAGTACAAGGGGCCGAAGAAGGACCTAGGCGCGGCGTACGAGCAGCTGCAGCTCTACCGCGAGGCGCTGGACAACCCGCCGCTGCTGATCGTCTGCGACCTGACGACGATCGTCATCCACACGAACTTCACGAACAGCGTGAAGCGCGTCGAGACGTTCGACCTGGACCGGCTGCTGCGGCCGGCGGCGCTGGACCTGCTACGCTGCGCCTGGACGGAGCCCGAGCGGTTCCGGGCCAAGGAGACGGTCGAGGGGGTGACGACGAAGGCGGCGGCGCAGTTCGCCAAGCTGGCGGCGGCGCTGCGCGCCCACGACGCCGAGCCGCAGGCGGCGGCGCACTTCCTGATCCGGCTGCTGTTCTGCCTGTTCGCCGAGGACATTGGGCTGCTGCCGCCCAAGTTGTTCACGAACCTGGTTCGTGCCCGCACCAGCCAGCGCGAGGCAACGCTGTTCAACCAGCAGCTACGCAAACTGTTCGGCGCGATGGCGGTGGGCGATTCGTTTGGGCTCGACAAGATCACCCACATCGACGGCAACCTGTTCGACAGCGACGACGTGATTGACCTCGACCTGGACGGCCTGTGGGAGCTGAACCAGGTCTGCGACTTCGACTGGTCGTCCATCGAGCCCGCCATCCTGGGCACGCTGTTCGAGCGCTCGCTGGACCCGTCCAAGCGCGCGCAGCTGGGCGCGCACTACACGAGCCGCGACGACATCCTGCTCATCGTCGAGCCGGTGCTGATGGCGCCGCTGCGCCGACGCTGGGCCGAGGTCCAGGCGGAGGCGGGGCGGCTCGTCGCCGGCGGCGAGGGCGCGACGCCGGACCCTGCCGCCGCGCGCGACCTGCTCATCGACTTCGGCCAGGAGATCGCCGCCGTCCGCGTCCTCGACCCGGCGTGCGGCAGCGGCAACTTCTTGTACGTCTCGCTGCGGCAGCTGCTCGACCTCTGGAAGGAGGTCTGGACCTTCGGCGCCAGCCTCCACCTCGACCCGCCCCTCCCGCCGCCGACGATCGAGACGGCGCCGTCGCCGGTCCAGCTGCGCGGCATCGAGATCAACGAGTACGCCGCCGAGCTGGCGCAGGTGACGATCTGGATCGGCTACATCCAGTGGCTGCGCGAGAACGGCTTCGGCCGCCCACCGGAGCCGGTGCTGCGGCCGATCGAGTCGATCGAGCGCCGCGACGCGATCCTGGCGTTCGACGAGGAAGGGCGGCCGATGGAGCCGGAGTGGCCGGCGGCCGAGGTAATTGTGGGGAATCCGCCGTTCCTGGGGGACCGACGGATGCGGCGCGAGCTAGGCGATGTGTACGTTGATGCGCTTCGATCCACCTTTCGCGGTCGCCTTCCTGAAATGAATGATCTCGTGTGCTACTTCCTTGAACACGCAAGACAACACGTGGAGATCGGCTCAGCAAAGCGAGTCGGGTTCCTTGCCACCAATTCACTGCGCACTGGTCTCAACCGTTCGGTGATCGATCGAATATGTGCTACATCGTCTATCTTCGAGGCATGGAGTGATAGGCCCTGGATCGTCGATGGGGCTGCAGTGCGAGTGTCCATTATTTGCTTCGGTGAACTGCAAGGACAGTCGATACACCTGAACGGTCATGAGGTACCATCGATCAATGCCGACTTGTCCTCAAGAGTCGATGTTACAGAGGCGAAGACACTGGCGGAGAATGGCAACATTGCATATTACGGACCCGTGAAAGTTGGGCCGCTTGACATTTCCAATGAAACGGCCACTGACTTGCTCGCCCAGACAGGAAATCCAAACGGCAGACCAAACTCTGACGTGATCCGTCCACTTGTCAACGCCGGCCACCGTCATAACCTTGGACACCCGGGCGGCGTAGCGGGGCAAGGGGTGTCGTAGACAAGCACGGCTCGGCCCGGTAAGGTGAGTTTGCAGACTTGCCTACGCCGGGAGCCGAGCCGTGGCAGATCAGGATACCGTCGCGTCGATTGCCGCGCCAGTCGGGCCGAAGCGAGATCGGGCGCGGGTGGCCGAGCTGGTGCACCAGGCGGCAGATGGGCAGCGGCAGGGGCGCAGTGTCGGCGTGACGGCGGCGGAGTCGGGCGTCGCCAGGAGTACGCTGTACCACTGGTTGGGGCAGAAGGCGGCGATCGATGCGTCGCCGACGACACGGGATTACTTCGTCAGCCCGGAGGGGCTGGCGCTGCTGCACCGGATCGTCACGGCTGCCCATCTGGTGTTCGTACAGGCCGGGGGCTGCGGTGCCGATCGGGTGGGCGAGTTCTTGGAACTCAGCGCGTTGGACCGATTCGTCGGAGCCTCGCATGGGAGCCAGCACCGGGTGATGACGCGGATGACGGAGCTGTTGGGAGCGTACGCGGACGCCGAACGACGTCGACTCGGGGCCGCCATGGCGCCAAAGGTGATCGTCGTGTGCGAGGACGAGACGTTTCATCCCGAGACGTGCTTGGTGGCGATCGATGCCCACAGCGGGCTGATCCTCGTGGAGCAGTACAGCGATCGGCGCGATGGAGCGACGTGGACGAAGGCG
>CAZYVI010000003.1:0-242830 GCA_964651245.1 uncultured Anaerolineales bacterium
GGGGCCGCTAGCCTACGCCCGTCCCGGTCCCCTGGCAATCGGCTGAACGGTTACCTCGATGTGGCGTGAGCGTGGCTCGATCCGGGGCGACGGCGTCGCGCGTGACCGCGGCCGGCGATGCGGCCGGCACCGTCGGCGACGCCGCCCGCGCCCGTGCTACCATCGCGCGGCGTGCGACGGAACGGCCAGTCCGCCGGTGCCAGCGCATCCGCCATCCGTTGCCCCGCGCCCGATGCCACGTACCCGGAGCCCCGCCCATGTCCGCCCCCCGCCCCGTCCGCGCCCCCCGCGGCACCGCGCTGCGCTGCCGCGGCTGGCTCCAAGAGGCCGCGCTGCGGATGCTGATGAACAACCTCGACCCCGAGGTCGCCGAGGACCCGGACCGCCTCGTGGTGTACGGCGGGCGAGGGCAGGCGGCGCGCTCGTGGGACGCCTTCGACGCGATCGTGCGCGAACTCGAGCGGCTCGGGGATGACGAGACGCTGCTCGTCCAGTCCGGCAAGCCGGTGGGGGTGCTCACGACGCACCGCGACGCACCGCGCGTCCTCATCGCCAACAGCAACCTGGTGCCGCACTGGGCCACGCAGGCGCACTTCGACGACCTCGCCGCGCGCGGCCTCATGATGTACGGCCAGATGACGGCCGGCTCGTGGATCTACATCGGCACCCAGGGTATCGTCCAGGGCACCTACGAGACGCTGGCCGAGTGCGCCCGCCAGCACTTCGGCGGGACGTTGCGAGGGACGATCACCCTCACCGCCGGCCTCGGCGGGATGGGCGGCGCTCAACCGCTGGCGGTGACGATGAACGACGGCGTCGCGATCGTCGTCGAGGTCGACCGGCACCGGATCGAGCGCCGGATCGAGACGCGCTACCTCGACGAGTGGACGGCCGACGTCGAGGATGCCCTCGACCGCGCACAGCGGGCGCGGGACGACGGACGGGCGGTGTCGATCGGCCTGCTCGGCAACGCCTGCGAGGCCCTCCACACGATCCTGCGCTCGGGCGTGAAGATCGACGTCGTGACCGATCAGACGCCGGCGCACGACGTCAGCATGTACGTCCCGCATCACCTGAGCGTCGAAGCGGCCGACGCGCTGCGGCGCGACGACCCGGCCGCGTACGAGCGCGAATCGATGGCGTCGATGGCCGAGCACGTGCGCGCGATGTTCGGCTTCCAGCAGATGGGCGCCGTCGTGTTCGACTACGGCAACAACCTCCGCCAGCGCGCCTTCGACGCCGGCGTGGCCGACGCCTTCGCCTTCCCGGGCTTCGTGCCGGCGTTCATCCGCCCGCAGTTCTGCCGCGGGCGGGGGCCGTTCCGCTGGGTGGCGCTGTCGGGCGATCCCGAGGACATCTTCGCGACGGACGCCATCGTCGCCGACCTCTTCCCCGACGACGACGGCCTCCAGCGCTGGCTCCGGCTGGCCCGCGAGCGCATCGCCTTCCAGGGCTTGCCGGCGCGGATCTGCTGGCTGGGCCAAGGCGAGCGGGCGAAGGCCGGCCTCGCCTTCAACGCCGCCGTCGCCGACGGCCGCCTCCGGGCGCCCATCGTCATCGGCCGCGACCACCTCGACACGGGATCGGTGGCCAGCCCGCGCCGCGAGACCGAGGGCATGCGCGACGGCACCGACGCCGTGAGCGACTGGCCGCTCCTCAACGCGATGACGGCCGTCGCCAGCGGCGCCACCTGGGTCAGCCTCCACCACGGCGGCGGCGTCGGCATCGGCTTCAGCCAGCACAGCGGCCAGGTCGTCGTGGCCGACGGCACGCCCGAGGCGGCAGCGCGGCTGCAGCGGGTGCTCACCAACGACCCCGCGCTGGGCGTCCTGCGCCACGCCGACGCGGGCTACGCCGAGGCGATCGCGACGGCGCGGGCGGAAGGGTTGCGGGTGCCGATGGGGGGGTGAGGACGTCCGCACGGCTCGACGCCGGCGTCCGCGTCGATGTCGATTACACCGCCCCGCCCTCGCCGCGCTCTTCGCGGCCGCCGTCGACGCTCGCCACCACCCCCCACGCCGCCGCCGCACAGCCCGCGCCGATCGCCGCCCACAGCGGCAGCTCGGCGGCGGCCTCGGGGAAGCCGGCGGCCAGGATCGACAGCGTCGTGGCGACGAGGGCGAGCATGTAGATCGCGCCCTTGACCAGGAGCATCGCCGCCACGACGACGCCCCAGGGCCGGCGGCGCCACAGGAGCACGCCGCCCAGCGCCAGGTACGGGACGACGAGGGTCAGGTCGAGCGCGGCCACGACGTGCGTCGGGTGGCCGGTGCGCGCGACGACGACGGGCAACGCGCCGCCGAAGGCGTAGCCGAGGACCTGGGCCAGCTCGGCGACGCCGAGCCCGGCGGCGACGAACAGGGCGAAGCCGGCCGCCGCGCGCGTCGCCCGCCCCCAGCGCACCCGCCTCCCCAGCGCCGCCGGATCGACGGCGACGAGCGCGATCAGCAGCGCCGCGAGGGCGAGGGCGACGATCGCGGCGTAGACCACGAACAAGCGGTTGAGCGCGCTGCCGAACAGGTAGAACGCGAAGTTGTAGAGGACGGCGTCGAGGGCGCCCAGCCAGACCAGCTGCGCGCGCGGATCGCCGCGCCGGGCCAGCCGCGCCGCGCCGGCCAGCACCGGCGCCGCGACGACGAGGGTGACCCAGTCGTTGCCGCGCCAGCCGGCGCTGACGAAGGGGTTGTCGCGGTAGAGGCCGTCGACGGCCAGGCCGGCCGCGGCGGCGGCGGCGGCCAGGGCGGCGACGACGGCCGAGAGGGCGAACGCGGCGTCGGGTCGCTGGCGGAACATGGGCGGCTCCTCGGGGGCGCGGGGTGCGCGGGGCGGTCGCGTCGGTCGCGCGCGGCCGCCGTCATCGATGCCGGTGTCAGCTCGACTTACCGCGACGGCGGGTCACGACAGCCCGACGTACAACCCCCACGCCACCGCCGCCCCGGCCGCCAGCGCCAGCGTGTTCACGACGTCGTTCGTCATCCAGCGCCAGCCGCGCACCCGCTCGTGGGGCGCGCCGTCGTCGGCGCGGGGGCGCTCGGTGAGCGTGTGCGCCTCGCGCGGGCGGTCGCGGGCGGCGTCGGCGTCGCGGCGCGGCCGGTACTGCGCCTGGACCGTCGCACCCAGCAAGCTGTCGAGGGCGGCGCCCGCCAGCCCCGCCAGGGCGACGATCGGCAAGAGCGGCAGGCCGGCCGGGTCCCAGAGCGCGAGGGCGCCGAACAGGACGACATCGCGCAGGCTGTAGAGGACCGCCGCCGCCAGCCCGACCGCCGCGGCGCCGACGACGGCGGCCACGGTGCCGAGCACCGTCACCGCCCCCGACGTCCCGGGCGGCGCGATCTCGCCGGTGGTCACGAGCCGCGGCGGCGCCTCCGCCAGCAGCCCGACCTCGGTGGCCCAGGTGTCGGCCGTGGCGACACCGAGGGCGCCGGCGTAGGCGGCGAAGAGCAGGGCGTCGGGGACGAGCCAGTGCGCCACGGCCAGCAGGGCCGGCAGGCCGCCGTTGGCCAACACCTGGCCGAGATCGCGTCGCCCGCCCTTGGCGAACCGGCGGCCGGCTTCGGCCTTGTCGTCGGCGCGCCACTGCGTCACGGCGCTCGAGCTGGCGAAGAAGCCGATGAGGAGCAGCGCCCACTCCCAGCCGCCCAGCGCCAGCACCACCGTCCCGACCGCCGTCGCGCCGAGGGCGCCGCCGGCCGTCAGCAGCCGCAGCCGATGGGCGGCGAAGGCGGCCGCCGCGGCCAGCCCGGCGCTGACGGCGAGGTCGGTGGCCAGCGGGTTCATCGGCGGTCGCTCCCGGCGGGAAACGAAACGGGGGCCGCCCGAAGGCGACCCCCGCAATTCTATCGTCGATCGCCGCGCACGGCCCGGCCGGCTCCCGTGCCGCGGCCGCGCAGCGGCGGGCTGTTACGGGATGCAGAGCGCCTGGCCGGCGTAGATGAGGTTCGGGTTCGAGAGGCCGTTGGCCTGCTGGATGACGTAGACGGTGTGGCCGTAGAGCCAGGCGATGCCCGACAGCGTCTCACCCGGCTTGACGTAGTGCTGGAGCTTGCACTGGCCGGTGGGCGGCGGTCCCGGCGGCGCACCGCCGCCACCGCCCGGGCACACCTGCAGGCGCTGGCCCTCGCGGATGCGGTCCGGGTTGGCGATGCCGTTGCGGGCCGAGATGCCGTAGACGGTGTCGTTGTTCCAGGCGGCGATCCGCGACAGGGTGTCGCCGTACTTCACGATGTAGCCGAAGCAGTGGCCGCCGCCCGGCACGGCCGTGGCGCCCGGCACCGGCGTAGCGGGGGTGCCGCCGCACGGCACCTTGATCCGGCTGCCGGCGACGATGTAGTTCGGGTTGCTGATGCCGTTGAGCTGCTGCAGCGCCGCCACCGTGGTGCCGTACTGCAGGGCGATGCGGTAGAGGTTCTGGCCCTGCTCGACGACGTGGTAGCACTTGTGCGACGAATCCGGCGTCGGGCCGCCGGGGCGCGTGGCGGTCGGCCGCGGCTGGGCGGTGCCCGGCGGGGTGCGCGAGGCGACCGGCGTGCCGCTGCACGTCACGCGGACGGTGCCGTCGACCGGCGTCACCGTGATCGGGCGCGCCTGGCGGTCCGAGAGCAGGACCGAGACGAAGCCGAGCGGCGAGCTGCCGGCGGCCAGGCCACGGAACGTCACCTGGGCGGCGACGCCGCTGCCGTCGACCGGCTCGGTGGGGTTGATCAGGCTGGCGGCGTAGCTGATGACGCCGCCGGCGAGGTCGACGTTGTTGACCTGGATGAGGCCGCGCCCCTCGGTCACGTCGGGGAACGGGCCGGGCTGGATCTGCACGCCCGGCGCCGCGGCGTTGGAGTCGACGACCTCGACGACGGCCGGGTCGTAGCTCAGCTTGAAGTCGAGGCCGTAGAGATCGGTGACGGAGTTGATCTGGATGTCGACCGTCACGGTCTGGCCGCACGCCACCGAGGCGACGGCCGGCGAGACCGCCACCGTCGTCCCCTGCTGGAGCGCCGTGGCCTGCACCGCGCCGGCCTGCCCGACGAGCACCGCCCCGGCGAACGCCGCTGCCCCGACCATCGTCAGGGAGCGCGCGCGCGCCGAGGCACGCACGAACCTGGTCATCTGGGAACCTCCTTCGGTCGCTTGTCGTAGAACGACGCCTCGACCCGGTCCGTGGTGGGGCCCGCGACACGGCGGGACGGCGGCGGAGGCGATCTGCGGGTGTCCGCCGGCTAGGGTAACATAGGCAAGGGGTGCTGTCAAGACATAATAAAGCTTAAAGCGGAGTCCAGCGCCGAGCAGGCCGTGGCAACGGCGAGCGGTGGCCGGTCCACCCCGTCCCGAAGGGCGCCGCTGTGCCGGCAAGCGCTCGCGCGCGTACATTTCCGTCAGTCGAACGCAGACGATGCGGCAGGACGGCGGGCACCATGAACCGACACCGTCCGCAACGGCGAAGAGAAGGACGCAACGTTCCCGGTGTGCGACTGCGGCGGCCACGACCACTTGCTGGAGAACCGCAATGACCTCGCGCTTCACGGATACCCGGGTCGCCTGGATCGCCGGCATCGCCATCGCCACCACCTGCGCGCTCCTGATCCTCAGCATTCCGCTGTACCTCCGCTCGCTCACGGACGACCGGGTGGCGATTCGGTCCGTGATCGAGGCTGCGCATGCGCTGCGAGTCCAGGACTGCACATACGCGATTCGAGGGCGGGTCCAGGCCCACAAGGATGCGTTGGCGGCCTACTGGAGCGACGCGACGCCTTCGCCCGCCAACGTAACGCGTCGCGCCACCCGGTGGGCCGCCAACAACGCCACGTTGTCTCCTGACCAGCGGGCGACGAACGCGGCGGAAGCGATCGCCGAGGCGACGGCGGAACCGATGCACATGCCGCCCGACCATCTCGCACTCGTCCTCGACACGTTCATGGGTCCGCAGCCGACGCTGGAGCCCGCTCCCGCCTTCGACCTGTCGCCGCTCGAAGAGACGTGGGCGACGATCGATCGATGCCAGGCGGAGATCGAGGCGGGCGCATCGTCCGAACGACGGCTTGAAGGCAGCGTGCAGGGCGTGGAGTTCCGGAAGGTCAGCGTCTTCGGCAACCGCGCCTCGGCCGACGCCAAGATTCATGAGCGCTGGCAGGTCGAGGACGAAGGAGGAGCATCGACCCGCACGTATGACCAAAACTTCGCGTGGACCTACGACCTCCGCAAGGAGCGCGGCAACTGGCGCATCGACGGTGCCTCCGTCGTCGGGGCACCGTGAAGCCGATCACCAGCGTTCCCTTCCTTGCCCGTCATCGCCACTCCGCGCCTTCCCGGCGTGACCACCGGCGTCTCCTAGTGCCTGGATAGGACGTGGGGCAGGTCACGCGCGACTGGCGCAACGACAAGGCGAACGGTGTTGCCGTTCATGGAGGGCCTGTCCTTCAGCGACTTCGTGGACGCCGTCAGCGCCGAGGTGGCGGCCCAGTCAACGCCCGTGCCTACAGAGCGTTGACACGCCGCGCCCGGCTGCGAGGGCATCGACGGTCCCGGTGGCTGGAGCAGGGCGCGCGCGAGCGCCTGCCCCCAACCACGCCGTCCACGCGGACCGTGCGCCGGCGATGACCAGGGCACTGTAGTCCCGCCGGCACCACCACCACGGCCCGAAGGACAGAGTCGGCTCGCCCATCTGGCCACCGATGCCCCCACCGCAGCCCGAGTCGCCATCGGCGGGTGGCGGGCGATGCTCGCCGCGATCCTGCTCCTGGCTGCCGACGTTCGTGGGAGCAGATCAACGCCGCGCTGTCCGTCGGCGGCCCGGTCGTCCGCTTGGCGACGCCGGACGCGGCCTAGGCTTCCGCCACCGCCAGCACGTGCCCGTCCGGGTCGAGGCTGTAGGCCACCCGCTGGCCCCAGTCGCGCGGCAGCAGCGGGCTCAGCTCGCGGGCGCCGGCGGCGAGGGCGCGGCGGTGGTGGGCGGCGGCGTCGGGCACCACCAGGTAGAGCTCGGCGCGCGGGATCCCGGCGGCGGCGGCCGGATCGGGCAGGCCGTCGCCGAGCAGCCGGCGGATGCCGGCCGCGGGCATCAGGCCCAGCGTGGCGCCGGGGCCCAGCGCGAACTCGGTCATGCCGGGCTCGTGAAGGCTGGGTGCGCGCGCCAGGACGGCGGCGTAGAACGCCGTGCTGGCGTCCTGGTCGTGTACGTAGAGGATGAACAGCGCCTCGGGCGAGTGCATGTGGCGCCCATGATCGCCCATCGTCGTCGTTCGATCCAACCCGCCCGCACGCCCACTCCCAAACGCATCGGCGGCGCGACGTGCTCCCGCACACCGCGCCGCCGATGGTTCCCGAATCCTTTCACGCCCGCGGCCATCTGCGCCATGGGACCGCGCGCGCTCGGTAGCTGGTCCGGGGCTGGGGCTTAGCTCCCCAACATCACCCCAGCCCCGGTATCCCCCCTTCGTTACGGAGAGGATGGTCTGACTATAGGCATCGGGGCACGGATGCCAAGCGCTCTCTGTAACGCATGTCGAGACACCGTGCAGGCGACCATCACGCGGCCCGCGAAACCCCGTCGCCGCCCCGCCGCGGCCGTCCGCGCTTGGCGGCGCGGCGGGCCGGCCGTACCATCTCGCGTCGCCGCGGCGGCCAACGCGCACCGGCGCCGGTATGCCCGCCACCCGCACGTTACGGAGCCCACCACCGTGGAACGGACCCTGATCATCCTCAAGCCCGACGCCGTCCAGCGCGCCCTGGTGGGCGAGCTCATCGCCCGCCTCGAGCGCCGCGGCCTGCGCATCAGCGGCCTCAAGCTCATCCAGGTGACCGAGGCGATGGCCGGCGAGCACTACCAGGAGCACGTCGGCAAGCCCTTCTTCGCCGGCTTGGTCGACTACATCACCTCGGCCCCGGTCGTCGTCATGGCCGTCGACGGCCCCGGCGCCATCGCCCTGGTGCGGACCACCGTCGGCGTCACCAAGCCGGCCGAGGCCGCGCCCGGCACGATCCGCGCCGACTTCGGCCTCGAGATCGGCCGCAACCTGATCCACGCCTCGGCCAACGCCGCCGACGCCGAGCGCGAGCTGGCGCTGTGGTTCGCGCCGGGCGAGATCCTCGACTACCGCCGCGACATCGACCGCTGGATCGTCGAGTAGCGGTCGGTCCAACCCGCGTCGCTCGTCGCATCGTGCCGGGACGTCGCGTCGATCGGGCAGTGCGCGAGCGTTCTTCGCACTGCACCCCTACCGCAACGCCGACGGCAGCAGCCCCATCTGCTCGCGGTACTTGGCCACCGTGCGGCGCGCGATCTTGAAGCCGCGCTCCGCCAGCCGGGCGGCCAGCTCGGTGTCGGTCAGCGGCGTCGTCTCGGTCTCGATGAGCTCGCGCAACACGTCCTGGACCGAGAGCGCCGCCCGGAAGAACGACGCGTACGGGATCACGTGCCGGTTCGGCAGCATGACGTGCTTGCCGGCCGTCGCCCGGCTGATCGTCGACTCGTGGAGGTCGAGCGCCTCGGCCACCTCGGCGCGGGTGAGCGGCACCAGGTAGCGCGGGCCGCGGCGGATGAACGCGTCCTGGGTGCGCACCACGTACGCCGTCACCCGCTGCATCGTCGCCCGGCGGTCGTCGATGAAGCTCAGGAAGCGCCGCGCCCGTTCGACGTGCTCGGCGACGTGGGCCCGCTCGGCGTCCGTCATCGGCGTCGCCGCGCGCGCCGCCGGGCCGCTCCTGTCGCCGCCGCCCGCCGCGCCGGCGCCGAGGCGGCGGTAGAGGGGATCGATCGCCAGCCCGGTGCGCAGCGAGCGGACGATCTCGATCTCGATCTCGCCGTCACGGCCGTAGCGCAGCACGACGTCGGGCGCCACGCTGCCGGGACCGGTCTGGCGGTCCCAGGGCAGCAGGTCGGTCTGTTCGGCCACCGGGAAGGGCCGCAGGTGGCTGCGGATGAAGTCGCGGCCGGCGATGACCTCGTCCGTCGTGGCGCCCAGCGCCGCCGCGATCGCCGCGTAGCGCCCGTGGGCCAGGTCGTCGAGGTGGTCGTCGACGAGCGCCGCCGCCAGCGGGTGGGTCGCCCCGACCTCGGCCCAGCGCTCGAGCTGGATCCGCAGACACTCCGCCACCGACCGCGCGCCGAGCCCCAGCGGCCCGGCGTGCTGGAGCGCCACCAGCACGCGCATCACCCGCGCCTCGTCGACCCGCAGCGACGCCGCCACCGTCGCCACGGGCATCGCCAGCATCCCGCGCTCGTCGAGCTCGCCGATGAGGAACTCGGCGATGGCGAGGTCGTCGTCGCTCAGCACCGCCGCCAGCTCGAGCAGCAGGTGCTCGGTGAGCGAGCGCTGGTCAGCCACGGTGCGAAAGGCGTCGAGCTCGTCGTCGTCGAGCTCCGCCACGTCGCCGGCCGCCGAGCGCGCCAGCGACTCGCCCCGCGCGCAGCGGTAGCACGCGCCGTTGGCCAGCAGCGGGTCGCCGCAGGCCGGGCAGCGCGCCACCTCGCGCAGCTCGAGGGCCGGGTTGCGCTCCAGCTCGGCCTGGATCAGGGCGTCGAGCTCCTGGCCCGAGAGCTGCAGGATCTCGGTGAACGCGATCAGGCTGGGCGACGGCCGCAGCCCGAGGCCCATCTGCTGGCCCTGGTCGAACCGCATGCCCATCGTCATGGCCGGCCCTCACGCGGCGCCGCCAGCGCCGCCAGCCGCTCCGGCGCCACCCCCAACAACGCCGCCGCCTCGGCCGTGTCGCCGTGGGCGCGCCGCAGCGCCGCCTCGGCCATCGCCCGCTCGACGTCGGCCACGACCGTCGCCAGCGGCACGCCGTCGCGTACCAGCGCCTCGACGTCGAGGGCGATGCGGGCGTGCGGGGCGCCGAGCTCGAGGACGTCGGGCGTGATCACGCGGTCGTTGGCCAGGACGACGGCGCGCTGGATCGCGTTCTCGAGCTCGCGCACGTTGCCGGGCCAGTCGTGGGCCAGGAGCGCCGCCATCGCCTCGGCGCTGATCTTGGTCGGCGGCGCGCCGGGCCGCGGGCGGTGGCGGTCGAGGAAGTGGGCCACCAGCGTCGGCACGTCGTCGGCGCGGCTGCGCAGCGGCGGCATGTCGATCCGCAGGACGTTGAGGCGGTAGTAGAGGTCCTCGCGGAACCGGCCGGCCGCCACCGCCGCCTCGAGGTCGACGTTCGTGGCCGCCACGACCCGGACGTCGGCCTTGACGGTGACCTGGCCGCCGACGCGCTCGAACTCGCCGAACTGGAGCACCCGCAGCAGCTTCTTCTGCACCGCCGGTGCGATGTCGCCGATCTCGTCGAGGAAGATCGTGCCGCCGTCGGCCAGCTCGAAGCGGCCCTTGCGGCGGTCGAGGGCGCCCGTGAACGCGCCCTTCTCGTGCCCGAACAGCTCGCTCTCGAGCAGCGACTCCGGCAGCGCCGCGCAGTTCACCCGCACCAGCGGCCCGCGCCGCCGGGCCGAGTTGGCGTGCAGCGTCTCGGCCACCAGCTCCTTGCCGGTGCCCGTCTCGCCGGTGATGAGCACCGGGATGTCGCTGGCTGCCACCCGGCCGATCAACTTGTAGACCGCCTGCATCGGCGCGCTGGCCCCCACGATCCGCTCGCGGGCGTCGCGCGCGTCGGCCTCGGGCAGGACGCGCAGCGCCGCCGCCAGCCGGCGGTGGTCCAGGGCGCGCTGCACCACGTGGCGCACCGTCTCGGGCTCAAGCGGCTTCACCAGGTAGTCGTAGGCGCCGGCCTGGATGGCGCGGATCGTCCGCGACGAGCTCGAGTCGGCGGTGATGACGACGACCGGCACGTCGTCCTCGCCGCGCAGCCGGGCCAGGATGTCGAGGCCGTCGGCGTCGGGCAGGCGCATGTCGAGCAGGACGACGTCGGGGGCGGCCTCGGCGAAGCGGGCGAGGGCCTCGGCGCCGCTGTCGGCGGTGACGACGGCGAGCCCGGGCGCCAGGTCGGCGACGTACTCGCGCACCAACGCCCGGATGGCCGCGTCGTCGTCGATGATGAGGATCGTCTGGCCCATGGCGTGCCCCCGCAGTGCGCCCGATTATACCGGCCGCCCCGAGGCCGCGTCGCGGTCCGGACGCTGACCGGACCGGGGCGAAACGACGACGGTCGCCGCCGCGCAGCCGCTGGTATGATGGCCGCATGCCCCCCGACGCCGCCGACCGCGCCACCGAGCCGGGCGACGGGCTGCCGCGGCGCCCGCTGTCCGCCACGCTGGGCGGGCTGCTGGCGGTGGCCGCCCGCGCCTTCGACGCCGACGCCGCGGCGCTCTACTTGGTCGACGCGGGCGAGGGCGACCTCGTCCTCTCGGCCGGACACGCCGTGCCGACGGCGGCGCTGGGCCATCGCCTGGCCGTCGGCGAGGGGCTCGTCGGGCGGGTGGCGGCGGAGGCGCGCAGCCTGGTCAGCGACGAGGTCGGGCTCGACCCGCGCACGCTCCACCAGCGCCCCGACTGGGACGCGCCACCGCCTGTCCGCACCTTTCTGGGGCTGCCGCTGCGCGCCGGCGTGCCGGTCCTGGGCGTCGTCGAGCTGACGCGCCGCCGGCCGGAGCCGTTCGCGCCCGAGGCGCGCGGCCAGGCCTCCATCCTGGCCGACGCGGCGGCGCTGCTCATCGAGCAGACGCGGCTGGCGGAGCAGACGGCGCCGCTGACCGGCGATGACGACGTGGTGACGCTGGGCGGCGCCGACCCGCTGGGCGTGGCGGCCCTCAACCGCCGGCTGCTGTTCACCAGCGCCAGCCCGGCGTTCTGCCAGCTGACCGGCCTGGCGGTCGAGGACCTCATCGGCCGGCCGGCCCTGACCGTGCTGCCGTTCCTCGGCCGGGCGCGGGCTCGCGACGCGCTCCAGGCCGCCCAGCGCGGCCTGCCGGGCCACCTGTCCAACCTGCGCCTCACCGACCGCGCCGGGCGCCCACGGCGCGAGGTCTACAGCGTGACGCTCATCCCGATCGCCGACCCGCTCGGCGGCGGCGGCATCGTCATGGCCCTGCAGGACGCCACGGCACGGGCGCGGCTCGAGTCGGAGCTGCGGCAGCAGGGCCAGCACGCCAACGAGGCGCGCGAGCGGCTGCGGGCCGTCATCGAGGTCGTCAGCCACGAGCTCCGGACGCCGCTGACCAGCGTCCTGGGCTACGCCCACCTCCTGCACGACCGGCCCGACGCCGACGCCGCGCGCCGCGCCGAGTGGTCGGCGCTCGTCATCGACAAGGCGCGCGTGCTGTCGCGCCAGATCGACGAGATCACCGACCTGGCCCGGCTCGGCAGCGTCTCGTTCGCCCTCGAGCGCACCGCGATCGACCTCGTCGAGGTGGCGCGCGCGGTCGCCGCCGACGTCCGGGCCCAGGCGCCGGGCGCCGAGGTCGTCGTCGAGGCGCCGCGCCGGCCGGTGCGGCTGGCGGCCGACCGCGACCGCATCGTCCAGGTGCTGGCGAACCTGGTCGGCAACGCCGTGAAGCACGGCCCGCCGGACCGGCCGATCCGGGTGACCGTGGCCGGCGACGCCGAGACGGCCGAGGTGGCGGTCCTCGACGACGGGCTGACGATCCCGCCCGCCGACGCGGCGCGGATCTTCGAGCCGTTCGTCCGCCTGGCGGCGTCCGGTTCGCGCGGCAGCGGCCTCGGCCTGGCGGTGGCGCGCGGCATCGTCGAGGCGCACGGCGGCCGGCTGTGGCACGCGCCGGGGCCGGGCGGGCGCGGCAATGCGTTCCGCTTCACGCTGCCGGTGCGCGATTGGGGCGGTGCGGCGGAGACGTCAGGGCTGTAGCGGGGCGGGCAGTTCGATGGGGTCGAGGGGCCGCGGGTCGTCGGACGCCCAGCGTTCGACCTGCAGCCGCGCGCCCTGGGCGACGGCGTCGCGGCCGAGCGCGGCGGCGGCGTCGGCGTCCGTGGCGGCGGGCTGGCGGTCGAGGTAGGCGCGCAGGTCGAGCGCGCCGGCCAGCGTGGCGCTCGGCGGCTGGGCGTAGAGCTCGAGCTCGCGGATGCCCACGTGGTCGAACGCGACGTCGGACTCGTCGATCACGACCCAGACCTCGTCGACGCTGAACGGCGTGCCCCACGACACGGCGTTGGGCACCTCCCAGCCGTCGTTCTCGAGCGGGAAGTACGCTTTGAGCCACTCGCCGTCGGCGCGCAGATGGATCCGGTACTGGCGGGCGAACGCCCGGTCCCACAGGATCCGCACCGCCGAGATGTCGGCGCGCAGCGGGCTGTAGACGACGCGCAGCCACGTCGGCGCCGTCATGCGCCGCGCGGCGGCGCCGTGCCAGGCCGTGCCGTCCTGGCCGTCGACGGCGTGGCGGGCCGGGTAGAGCGGCTGCTCCGACGACGCGTCGACGTGGTGGCCGCGGGCCAGGTTCGTCACCTGGCGGCCGTAGACCTCCCACTCGCGCAGCTCGAACCCGGCGGCGGCGTCGGCCGGCGTGACGAGGTAGAGCAGGAACACCTGCGCTCGGACCAGCGGCACGACGACCGTCTCGTCGCCGCCGCGCCCGGCCGGGTTGAAGTAGAGCGCCGACCAGTCGCCGCCGCGGCCGTTGCCGCGGTCCCACATGTAGATGCCGTAGCGCGCGGCGTGGCCGGCGCCCCAGCGGAAGACGAACTTGTGGACGCTCTGCTCCGACTGGAGGTCGACGTAGAGCCAGCTCACCGCGCCGCCCGGCGCGCGCCAGGCGGTGGCGGTGCTGCCGTCGTTCACCTGGCCGCCGTTCGGGTCGGGGTTGCCGGCCGGCACCTGGACCGGCCGGCCCAGGGCCAGGTTGGGGTCGTTCGGCGCGGCGGTCGGCGCGGCGCAGGGGTGGGCCGAGATGCCGCTGACGTCGACGAAGGCGCCGCCGCCCGGACAGCTGTTCTGGCGGCCGGTCAGCGTGACCTCGAGGTCGGCGTAGCCGTCGAGCGGCAGGCCGGTCGAGCCGATGGGCACCGGCGCGCCGCCGCCGCACGGCTCGAGCCGCCACGCCGCCGCCGGGCAGCCGGGCGACGCCCCCCGCCGCAGCGTGCCGCTGAGCGTGACCGGCGTCGGCGTGGCCTGCTGGGCCGGCGCCGCCCGGGCGGGCACGTCGACCGGCGCGAAGACGGCGGCCAGCGCGGCCGACAACGCCGCAGCCCCGGCCGCGGCGGCGGCGCGCCGCCAGCCGCGCCGCCGCGCCGCGGTTCGGCGCGCCATCACGGCGCCACCGCCGGCGTGGCCGCCGCGCCGTGGTTGCGCGGCACGACGAAGACGATGATCCGCCCGGTCGCCCGCGTTGCCCCGTCCGAATCGCGTACGGCGGCCTCGAGGGCGACGAGGAGCTTGCTGACCCCGCTCAGCGCCGTCTTGGGCGTGAACGATGCCCGGGCCGACCGGGCGTCGCCGGACTGGACCAGCTCGGGGTCGTGGGGCGGGTTGGGGCTGCTGGTGGTCCAGGCGATGTCCCAGCCCTGGGGCAGCGTCCAGCCGGCCAGGTCGAGCTGGCAGTCGGTGGTCTGGTAGACCTCGACGGTGGTGGCGCTGCAGCTCAGCACCGGCTCGGCCGGCATGGCGGGCTGGGCGGTGGGCGTAGCCGCCTCGGTCGGGGTGGCGAGGGGTGTCGGCGTCGTGGCGACCGCGGTGGGCGCCGGCGTCGTGGGCAGCGTGGCCGGCGGCGTCTCGGCCGTGGCGCTCGGCGCCGGCGCGGCCTCGCTGGGCTCGGCGGTCGGCGCCGGGCCATCGGTGGGCGTGGCACGGGCCGCGGTCGGCGTCGGGTCGGCCGGGCGGCGGGTCGGGCGCGGGTCCCGATCGCCGCCGGGCGACGGGTCGGACGGGCCGATGGCGACCGCCGCGGGGTTGCTCGAGCGTACGGCGGCCGCCGCGAGGACCGAGCCGGTCGCCCCGTCGCTCGGACCGGCCGCGGCGGGCGCGCCGGGTCCGCCGGGCCGTGCGGCGCGGCGGGTGACGGGGTCGGGCAGCGGCACGTCGGCGATGGCCGGCGCCCGAAGCGGTCCGACGATGCTCGGGCGAGCGGTCCAGGGCTGGCCGGCGGCGGCGCGCAGCGCCAGCACGGCGGCCGGGTCGGCCAGGCGCGGGATGAGGTGCTCGGCCAGCGGCCGGCCGCCGTCGAGGGCCAGGATGGCCTCGTCGACGAGGGCGCGGGCGCCGCGCCACGGCATGGCGGGCAGGACGCCGCGGTGGGCGATCAGGTCGCCGCGGGCGCCGAGCAGCCAGCGCAGCAGCGGCTCGGCGACGCGGTCGTGCGGCACCCGCAGCGCCAGGGCGGCGTCGGCGGCGGCCAATGCGGCGGTGACCTCGCGGTTGAACTCGGCCAGCGTCAGGCCGGCCAGCGGCGGCCGGGCGACCGCCTCGTCGAGCCGGCGGTCGGCGAAGGCCAGGTGGTGGTCCATCGCCCGCGTCGGGCCGTCGAGCCAGAGCTGGGCGCGCTCGGTCGTCCGCTTCACCGGGTAGAGCCAGTCGCCGGGCAGCGCGCTGGCGGCGGCGTACGTGACCCCGGCGCCGGCGAACACGATGACCGCCGCGGCGGCGCCCGCCATGAGCTTGGTGCTCTGCCACAGCCGGCGCCCGAGGCGCAGCGACAGCGGTGCGCGGGCCGGCCGCCGCAGGCTGCTGGGCGGCGGGGCCGCGGCCAGGGCGTCGCGCAGACGGGTGCGGAAGGCGTCGCGCGGGGCGGGGGCGTCGGGCAGCTCGTAGAGCGTGGCGGCCAGGGCTACGAGCTCGGCCAACTCGGCGTCGCCGCCCGCCGCGCCCAGCCGATCGCGCACCCGCGCCGGCGGCTCGCCGGCGGCCAGGGCGGCGAGCGAGGCGTCGAAGGCGCGGCTGAGCTCGGTCGTCGAGAGCGGCGGCGCCTCGGCCGCGGCCGGCTCGGCCGCCGCGGCGGTCGCCAGCGACGACGGCGCCGGGGCGTCGGCCAAGCGCTGGGCGAGGGCGGCCCGGAAGGCCGGTGCAGGCGGCGGCGGCTGGGGCAGGCCGTCCAGCGCGGCGGCCAGCGCGGCCAGCGCGGCGACGGCGGGATCGGCGGCCGTCGGATCGACGGCCGCTAGATCGACGGCCGAGGGGTCGGCGCGGCGCGGCGCGGCGCCGCGCGAGCCAGCCGCCCGGGCGCGGCGCTGGGCGGTGATGAGGGCGTCGAGCGCCCGGGCGGGAGACGGTGCGTCCACGTGCGGCGTCCGAATCGTCGTTCAGCTCAGGACGAGCTCGTCTTGCTCACGGTGCAGCAGCTCGCGCAACGCCGACAGGGCGCGGAACTGGAGGCCCCGGATCGCACCGCGGCGCTTGCCCATGAGCTCGGCGACCTCGCCGGTGTCGAGCCCTTCGAAGAAGCGAAGCACGAGCACCTGTTGCTGCTCCTCGGTCAGTCGGCCGATGGCGTGGCGGACCCGCTCCATCGAGATCATCTCGGCCAGGACGCGCTCGGGGCGGACGTCGTCGCGGCTGGCCTTGGCTTCCAGTTGTTGTGTCGCGTCGTCGAGGCCGTAGACCTCGCGGCGGCTGCGGTGGTGGTCGACGACGAGGTTGTGGGCGATCCGGAACAACCAGGCCCCGAACGGATGATCGCGCCACTCGTAGTCGCCGATCGCGTCCCAGGCCTTGAGGAACGTCTGGCCCGTCAGGTCCTCGGCTTGCGCCCGGTGGCCCACCTTGAAGTAGACATAGCGGTAGATCCGGTCGACGTAACGCTCGTACAATGCGCCGAACGCGTCGCGGTCGCCGCTGCAGGCCTTGGCGGCCAGCTGCCGCTCGGCGTCCAGGTGGGCCGCGGCGTCGCTCGGCTCGGTCGTGTCGGCCATAACGCGCGGCGGAGTGCCCGTGTTACGGATGCTCTCGACGCTCATCGGCCAACCTCGGCGGCGCGGGCGTCGGCCCCCGCTGGGGGCGCACCGGACCGCACCGGGGGAAACGTCACCGTGTGCACAGGCGCCTCTCGAAGGAGGGGTGGGGGACCCGCGATCGAACCAGGCAGGGCCGGCCTGGCCCGCGCGCGCGGACCACTGGCCGGAGGGCATTGCGTAGGCGTATGACGTGGCAGCCATGGAGAATGATATGACCACTTTTCCGCCGTCGCGCCCGCCGACATCCTGGCGCGGGCCGGCTCTGGCCGGCGCAGCGCTCGTCGCCCTCACCGCCGCCGGCCCCGTCCGCCGACCGGCCGCCGCGCAGCCGAGCGCCGATCCGCCCCGCCCGGCGGCGCAGCGGGTCGCCGTCGCGCTCGGCGCCCTGTCGGCGGCCGACGCCCTGGCCCTGGCCGAGCTGCTGCCGGCCTACGAGGAGCCAATCCAGGCCGGCACGACGCACCTTCACCTCGACCGCGCCGCGGCCGAGCGGGCCGTGGCCGCCGGGCTGCCGCTGCGGCTGGGCGCGGCCGCGCCGGCCGAGGCGGTCGCCTGGCCGGCGTGCATCACGCCGCTCGACGACCTCTACGGCTGGCTCGACGGCCTGGCGGCGGCGCGGCCCGACCTGGTGTCGGTCGTCGACATCGGCGACAGCTACTGCAAGGCGGCCGGCGGCTGCACGACGCCGGACGGCGGGCGTCTGACCGGCGACGACCTCGTTGTGGCGCGGGTGACGGCGGGCGGCGCGTCGTCCGTCAAGACCGGCCGCCTCTGGATCGACGGCGGCCTGCACGCCCGCGAGCTGCCGACGACCGAGCTGATGCGCCGCACCGTCGAGCGGCTGGTGGCCGGCTACGGCGTCGACGCCGGCGTCACCTGGCTGCTCGACCACCGCGAGGTCTACGTCGGGCTGGCGATGAACCCCGACGGGCGCCGCCTCGTCGAGCTCGGCGCGACCGACCGCTACGGCGGGACGCCGTGGTACTGGCGCAAGAACGCCCGGACGCGCCCCGGCGGCGCACCGTGCGCCTGGCCGCCGACGTCGAGCAGCCACGCCGGCGTCGACCTCAACCGCAACCACGTCTTCCAGTGGTCGGCCAGCGGCGCCTCGAGCAACGCCTGCGCCGAGACGTATCGCGGCCAGGCGCCGGGCTCCGAGCCCGAGATCGCCGCCTACGAGGCCGCGGTGCGGGCGCTCATGCCCGACCGCCGCGGTCCGGCCGACGGCGACGTGGCCGGCGACGACGCCATGGGCATCCTCCTCAACTTCCACAACTTCACCGAGCGCGGGACGGTCCTTACGCCGTGGGGCTGGACGACGGACGACGCGCCCAATGCCGCCGGCCTCGACGCGATCGCCAGCCGCTACGCGGCGCGCGTCGACTACGTCTGGCAGAAGGCGCTCTACCCCGTCAGCGGCAACACCCGCGACTGGGGCTACGGCGAGCTCGGCATCCCGGCCTACGTGATCGAGCTGCGCGGCCGCGACTTCTTCCCGCGCTGCGCCGACCTCGACGCCATCCTGTCCCCCCACGCTGCAGCGCTCGACCTGGCGCTGGCTCTGGCCGACCGGCCGTACGTCCGCATCCGCGCCCCCGAGGCGGCCGCCGTGGCCGCCCGCGTCGTGCCCGCGCCGGGCGGCGGCTGGGCGCTGCGCCTCGACGCCCGCCTCGACGCCGCCGGCACGCCCGCGCGCCGCGTGGCGGCGGCCGAGGCCGTCCTCGGCCGCGCCGGCGGTCCCGGCGCGGCGTGGCCGGCCGCGCTGCCGGCGTCGACGGCGGCCGACGGCGCCGGGCTGCCGCTGGCGGCCGACGACGGCGCGTTCGACAGCGGCGAGGAGCCAGCGCACGCCGTCGCCGACCTGGCGGGCCTGCCCCCCGGCCGCTACTACGCCGTCGTCCGCGCCCAGGCCGCCGACGGGGCGTGGGGGCCGGGCCGCGCGGCGTGGTTCGAGGTGCCGGGCGGCGACGCGGCCACGCCGGCTGCGACCACGGCCACCCCGACGCCGAGCGCTGCGCCCAGCGACACTCCGTCGCCCGCACCGTCGCGCTCGCCCACCGCCATGCCCAGCGCCACGCGGACGGCGACGGCGGAGCCGACAGCGACCGCCGCGCCGACCGCCACGGCCGCGCCGCGAGCGACCGCCGTGCCGACCGGCGCGCCCCCGCCGACCGCGACGGCGGCGGGGGCGCGCCGGGTGTGGCTGCCGATCGCCCGCCGGGAGCGTTGAGGGGGCGTGATACCATGTGCCGCGTCGAGGGCCGGGTCCGCCACCGGATCGCGCGGCACCCGCTGCAAAGGCTGGCACGATGCAAGTTCAGTTCTGGGGCGCGGCGCGCACCGTCACGGGTTCGATGCACCTGGTGCATGTGGGTGGGCGGCGGCTCCTGTTGGACTGCGGGCTCTACCAGGGACCGCGCAAGATCGCCTTCGAGCGCAACCGCGTCCTGCCGTTCGACGCGCGCTCGATCGACGCCGTGATCCTGTCGCACGCCCACATCGACCACAGCGGCAACCTGGCGTCGCTCGTGAAGGCCGGCTTCGCGGGCACGATCTACACCTCGTCGGCCACGAAGGACCTCTGCGGGCCGATGCTGCTCGACTCGGCCCATATCCAGGAGAACGACGTCGCGTACGTGAACCGCCGCCGCGCGGCCAAGCACGAGCGCCCGTTCGAGCCGCTCTACACCGCCGAGGACGTCGAGGCGACGCTGGCGCGGATGCGGGCCGTGCCGTTCCACCAGCGCTTCGTCCCGATGCCCGGCGTCGAGGCGCGGCTCGTGTTCGCCGGGCACATCCTGGGCGCCGCCAGCGTCATCCTCGACCTCGTCGAGCCCGGCATCGGCCGCTTCGCGCCCGAGCAGCGCCGGCGGCTCGTCTTCAGCGGCGACATCGGGCGCACCGGGATGCCGATCGTGCCCGATCCCGAGCTGCCCGACGGGGCCGAGGTGCTCATCATGGAGAGCACCTACGGCGACCGCCGCCACGAGGGCAGCGGCGAGGCCAAGGCCGCGCTGCGGCGGATCGTCGAGCGCAAGCAGCACGAGGGCGGCAAGCTGCTGATCCCGGCCTTCGCCGTCGGGCGGACCCAGGAGCTGCTGTTCCGGCTCAACCAGCTCGTCGAGGCCGGCGAGCTGCCGCGGGTGCGGGTGTTCGTCGACAGCCCGCTGGCGATCAACGTGACCGAGGTGCTGCGCCGCCACCCGGAGTGCTTCAACGCCGAGATGGCCCGCGCCCTGGCCGCCGACCGCGACGGCGACCCGCTCGGCTTCCCCGGCCTGCGCTTCGTCCGCACCGCCGACGAGTCGAAGCAACTCAACCAGCTCGAGGGGCCGGCGGTCTACATCGCGGCCTCGGGCATGTGCGAGGGGGGGCGCATCCTCCACCACCTCAAGAACCACATCGGCGACCGGACGACGACGGTGCTGTTCGTCGGCTTCCAGGCCGAGGAGACGCTGGGCCGCAAGATCCTCGACGGCTTCGACCCGGTCCTGATCTTCGGCGAGTCGCACCGGGTGCGGGCCGAGATCACCAGCATCTCGGGCTACAGCGCCCACGCCGACCACGACGAGCTGGTCCGCTGGGCCGACGGGGTCCACGCCCGCGGCGCGCTGGCCCACACCTACCTGGTGCACGGCGAGCTCGAGCCGGCCACGAAGCTGGCCGGCGACCTCCAGGCGCGCGGCCTCGGCGCCGTGACGGTGCCGGACCGGGGGCAGATCGTCGATCTCTGACGCGGTGCGCGTCGACACGGAGGGCGAACGATGGACGTCCTGGCCGGCCTGTTCGTCTGCGGCGTCGCGCTGGTGCCGCTGGCCGCCGGCGCGCTGCTGCTGAACCTCTGGCAGCGGGTAAAGCGCCTCGAGGCGATCGTCGCCGCCCAACGCCTGCCCGGCGTCGGCGACGGCGCGGCGCAGGTGCCGGCCGCGGGCGGGGCGCGGCCCGCGGCGCCGGCGGCGCCGGTAGCGGCCGGCGCCGCCGCGATGGCCGCTGCGCCGGCGACACCGCCGGCGACCGTCGTGTCGGCGACCCCCGCCGCGCCCCCCCGCCCGTCGACGGCGACGCCGCCCGCGACCCCGCCGCACACGCCGCGCGCCGCCCGGCCGAGCCTCGAGCGGACGCTCGGGGCGCGGCTGCCGGTGTGGGTCGGCTCGATCGCGGTGGCGCTGGCCGGGGTGTTCCTGTTCAAGTACGCGATCGACGAGGGCTTTTTCGGGCCGCTGGCGCGCGTCGTGGTGGGCGTGCTGGCCGGGCTGCTGCTGCTGGGCGGCGCCGAGTGGCTGCGGCGGCGATCGTCGTCGGTGGCCGGCGGGCTGGCGGCGGCCGGGATCGCCGTCCTCTACGCCAGCGTGCTGGCGGCCACGAACCTCTACGCCCTCGTCACGCCGCTCGCCGGCGTCGTGGCGATGGCCGTCGTGACGGCCGTCGCTGTGGCGCTGTCGCTGCGCTTCGGGCCGGTCGTCGTCGTCGTCGGCCTCGTCGGCGGCTTCCTGACGCCGGCGCTGATCGAGCAGCCCGACCCCAGCGCGTGGCGCCTGTTCGGCTACCTGGCGCTGCTGCAGGTCGGCACGCTGGCGGTGGCCCGCCGGCGCGGCTGGTGGTGGCTCGGGCCGGTGCTGATGTTCGGCGGCGGCGCCTGGTCGCTCATGTGGCTCGTCGCCGAGGCCTACGACCCGGCCGACGGGTTGCAGCTGGGCCTCTTCGCGCTGCTCGGCGCGGCCGCCCTCGTCGGCGCGGCCGGCTGGCCGGCGGCGGACAGCGCGGCCGCGTCCACGGGTGGGCCGCCGCGCCGGACGGGCCTGGCGGCGGGCGCCGGATGGCTCGGCGTCGCATATGCCGGCGCGATCCTGGCGCTGACCGTCAGCGCCGGCGGCTACCGCCTGACCGACTGGCTGTTCGTCGCGATCCTCGGCGCCGGCGCGCTGGCGCTGGCCCGCCTGCGCGCCGACTGGGACCGGCTGCCGTGGCTGACGGCCGCGCTGTCGGCGGGGTTGCTGCTCAGCACCGTGGACAGCCCAGGCGCGGCGCTGCAGACGGCGTGGTGGCCGTGGCTGGCGCCGGCGTTCGGCGTGCTGTACGGGCTCGGCGCCTACGCCGGCATCTTCGGCGCGGCTCGGCCGGGGCGCTTCGCGTCGCTGGCGGCGGCCTCGTCGACCGTCTTCTACCTCGTGACCTACCTGCTGCGCTGGCCGATCGACCCGGCCGACCGCTGGGGCCTCGTCGCCGCCGGCGTGGCCGCGCTGCTGGCCGTCGGCGCGGCGCCGTTCGTCCGTCGGCGCTTGGCGGAGCGGGCTGTGGCGCCGCCGGATTCGTCGTCGGCCCTGGCGGCGGATCGGGGCGGTGTCGAGGCCGCCGCGGCCGTCGATGCCGCGGCCGCCCGAAGCGCCGCCGTCGTCGGCGCGCTCGGGGCCGGGGTCGTCGCGCTGCTGTTCTGCGGCGCGGCGATCGACCTCGAGCACTGGTGGCTGGCGGCGGGCTGGGCGGCGACGGCGGCCGGCGCGGCCTGGGCGGCGCGCTGGCTCGACGTGCCGGCGCTGGCGTACGCCGGCGCGCCGCTGGCCGGCCTGGCGACGCTGCGGCTGCTGGCGATCCCCGACCTGGCCGACTTCCCGGCCGGACGGTGGCCGGTCGTCAACCCGATCCTCCTCGGCTTCGGCGCACCCGTCGCGGCGCTGTTGGCGGCGGCCGCGGGGGCGGCGGGCATGGGTCGGCTGCCCCGTCGCGTGGCGAACGGCGCCCGCGGCGGTGGCGCGGCGCCACCGGCCGGCAGCGTGGCGGCGGGCGTGCCGATCGATGCCGCGGACGAGGGACCGCTCAGCATCGCGCTGCGCTGGCTGGCGCTGATCCTCGTCGTCGCGATGGTCCACGTCGTCATCGGCGACGCCTTCCACCGCGGCGCGGGCCCGGGCATCTGGGACCCGGGCGACGGCCGGTCGGCGCTGCTCGAGTGGTCGCTGCACGCCCTGGCGCCGCTGGTCCTGGCGCTCGCCCTGGGCGAGGCGGCCCGCCGGCGGCCGTGGCAGGCGCTGACGGTCGGGTCGACGGCCCTCAGCTGGGCGGCGCTCGTCGTCGGAGCCGTCATCGCGCTGCTGGCCGCCAACCCGTTCTTCACGTCGCTGCCGGTGGGCGCGACGAAGGTGCTCAACGGGCTGCTCGTGGCGTACGGGGCGCCGGCGGTGCTGTGGCTCTTCTTGGCCCGACGCCGGGCGGCCGGCGGCGATCGCTCTCCGCTGCCGGCCGCGGCTGCGGTCATGGCCGGCGTGCTGGCCTTCGCGCTGCTGTCGCTCGAGATCCGCCAGGCCTTCCACGGCACCGACCTCGCGGTCGGTGCGACCACGGCCCGCGAGCAGTACAGCTACTCGCTGGCCTGGGTCGTCTATGGCCTGGGCCTGCTTGCGGTCGGAATCGCCCGCCGGCTGCCGGCGGCGCGCTACGGCTCGCTGGCGGTCATGGTCGTGGCCGTCTGCAAAGTGTTCCTCGTCGACGCCGGCGACCTGACCGGGCTCTACCGCGTCTTCAGCTTCCTCGGCCTCGGGCTGTCGCTGCTCGGGCTGGCGTTCGTCTACCAGCGCTTCGTCTTCCGCGGCAGCGACGGCGACGACGATGCAAGCGCGGGCGGCGCGGGCAGCAGGGGGACGGACGGCGGCGGAGCGGGCGCCGCGGTCGACGATGGCGGTGGAGCGGGTCCCGGCTAGCTCGTCGCCGGCTCGCTGCTGCGGCGCTTCTGCTCGTCGGCGATCAGGCGCGATAGCGCGCCGCGCCACAGCGCCGCGCTGCGGGTCAGCTTGACGACGTCGACGTCGGCGAACTTGGGCACCAGCGTGGCCAGCACGACGGGCAGCCGCGCCCAATCGCCGACGCGGATCAGGTTGGCCATGCGGTCGGCGGTGCGGCCGGCCCAGTCCCAGTCGCGGCGCAGCGCGTCGCTCTTGAGGTAGTAGCCGCGCTTGTCCCAGACGTCGGCGCTCTGCTCGACGCCGGCGGTGATCTCGCGCAGCGCCAGGACGATGAGGGCGGCGATGTCCTTGGCCTCGGCGTCGAGCTCGGGCTTGGCCATGAGCCGGTTGAGGCACTCGGCGATCGTCCGCCGCAGCCGCGCGCGCTGCGCGCCGGTCGAGTCGACGTGGATGAGGCGGCCCATGGACGGCTCCGAGGTTCGAACGGATGTTCGGCGATCGTAGGTGCGACGGCGCGGCGCGTCAAGCCGAAGGCCGGCCGGCCTGGCGGTCGTAGCGGCGGCGGACGAGGCCGCCATCGCACGGCTCCAGCCCGAGGTCGAGGCGGGCGTAGAACGACCGCGCGTCGTCGCTGGCCATCAGATCGACCATGTAGAGGTCGTCGAGCTGCGCCATCAGCCGCCGCATGAGCGCCGTGCCGATGCCGCGCCGTTGGTAGCCCGGACGCACTTCGAGCAGCGGGATGTACGCGGCCAGAACGCCGTCGCTGATCGCGTTGACGAACCCGACGACCTGGCCGCTGGCGTCGTCGATGGCCACGACGCGATAGGCGCTGGCCGCCAGGATCCGCCGGTGCGTGGCCGGCGACGGCGGGTTGGGCCAGCCGACGAAGAAGCCGTCCGGCCCGGCCAGCTGCGCCGGGGTGACGTCGTCGACGTGGTCCTGGAAGCGGATGGTGGGGTCGGTCAAGGGGCTCCTCCGGGGCCCGGGCGGCGATAGAATACACCCGATGCCACCGACCCCGATCGGCCTCTTCACGACGTTCACCGGCCCGAGCTCACGCGACGGGATCGTGGCGGTCGTCGACGCGGTGGCGGCGGGGCGCGCGGGCGACGTGGCGGTGGCGTTCGTGGCCGTGAACCGCGCCGCCGGCGAGAGCGCCGACACCGACGCGTCGGTGGCGCTGCTGGCGTCGCGGCACCCCGGCCTCTCGATCGTCCGCACCTCCGCCGTCCGCCACAATCCCGCCGCCCGCAAGGCCGCCCGCGCCGCCGAGGCCGCCGGCGACGGCGCGCCGCTGGCGGCGTGGCGCGACGGCTACTACGCCGCCCACCGCGACGCATGGCCGGCGACGGCGATCGACTTCCTGCTGGGCGACATGTGGATCTGGGGCCCGCGCCAGTGCGCCGAGCGGCGCGGCGTCAACCTCCACCCCTCGCTGCCGACAGGACCGCTGGGCAAGATGTGGTTCGACGTGATCTGGGATCTCATCGCCGCCGGCCCCGGGACGCCCGCCGTGCCGGCCGAGTCGGGGGCGATGCTGCACCGCGTGACGGTCGACGTCGACGAGGGTCCGGTGGTCAGCTACTGCCGCTACGGGATCGCCACGCCCGACCTCGCGCCGCTGTGGGCCGCCTTGCCGGGCGGTGGCGACGGCGGCGGCGACGTCGCCGGTGGGTCGAGGGCGGCGGCCGAGCGCGCCGCCTACATCGCCGCCGAGCGGGCCAAGAAGCGCGAGACGGCCGATCCGTTGTTCTGGGCGATCCGGCGCGCCGGCGTCGTGCGCGAGGTGCCGCTCATGCTCGAGACGATGCGCGCGATCGCCGCCGGCCGGCTGCGCCTCGTCGGTGCGGCCGGCGGCGGCGGCGTGGTGGACGGGGCGGGGGGGGCGGTGGCGGGGGGGCTCGACGTGACGCGCGACGTCGACTCGGCCGTAGCCGGCGGCAGCGAGGCCGGCGAAGCGGCCGCGCCAGGCAAGCCTAGCTAGCGGATCGGAGGCATTATCGGCGCGGTGCCTCGCGACGGCCTCTTGCACCCCACCCCACCCCACCCACCCACAGGAGCCAACCATGGACCTCGGCGCGTTCTCGGTCAGCCTGACGGTCAAGGACATCGCGGCGTCGATAGCGTTCTACGAGAAGCTGGGCTTCAAGTCCTTCGGCGGCGACCCGGCCCAGAACTGGATCATCCTGAAGAACGGCCGCCACGTCATCGGCCTGTTCCAGGGCATGTTCGACAAGAACCTGTTGACCTTCAACCCGGGCTGGGACCAAGACGCCCAGCCGCTGCCGAGCTTCACCGACGTGCGCGAGCTCCAGCGCCGGCTCAAGGCCCAGGGCGTCGCGTTCGCGTCCGAGGCCGACGAGGCCACGACCGGCCCGGCCAGCTTCGTCGTCGTCGACCCCGATGGCAACCCGATCCTGGTGGATCAGCACCGCTGAGCCGCGGCGGGCCGCGATGGCGCTGCGCGTCGGTCGCGCCGGCCGGTGGCGGACACAGGAGGCGTCACGTGAACGTTCTGGCCGTCTACGGATCGAACTATGGGCAGGCCGAGGCGGTCGTGCGGCGAGTGGCCGCGGTGCTCGAGGCCCGCGGGCACACCGTCGACGTCGTCCGCGGCGACGCGGCGGCCAGGTCGGCGGTGGCCGACCACGACGCCGTCGTCGTCGCGGCGTCGATCATCGTCGGCCGCTACCAGGGCTACATCCGGTCGTTCGCCAAGCGTCACCGCGCGGCGCTGAGCGACCGCCCGACCGCGTTCCTCTCGGTCAGCGGCGCCGGTCCGGAGTCGTCGGCCGCCTGGCGCGCCGAGGCCGAGCGCTACGTGTCGGCCTTCGTGGCCGAGACCGGCTGGCAGCCGCGCTGGACGGCGACCTTTGCCGGGGCGCTGCGCTTCCGGCGCTACGGGCTTGTCACGCGCTGGATCATGCAGCGGATCAGCCGCCAGAAGGGCGGTCCCACCGACACCTCCCAGGACTACGAGTTCACCGACTGGGACGCCGTCGACCGCTTCGGGGCGATGCTGGCGGAGGGGCTGGCCGGCGGCGGCGGACCCGCGACGCCCGCCTAGCCGGCGGCGCACGGCGCCCGCGGCGGCCGCGCGAGCCCGGCCGTCCGCCCCGGCGCGCCGTGTTAGAATCGCCCCATGCCCCCCGCCTCTGCTGCCGCCCCGCCCGCCCGCGTCCTCGTCGTCGGCTCCGGCGGCCGCGAGCACGCCCTGGCCTGGGCGATCGCCCGCTCGCCGGCGGTCGAGCGCGTCGTCGTTGCGCCGGGCAACGGCGGCACAGCGGACGAGGCGAAGTGCCTGAACGCCGACGTCGGGGCCACCAATGTCGACGGCCTGGTGGCGCTGGCCGCGGCCCACGACGTCGACCTCGTCGTCGTCGGCCCCGAGGACAGCCTGGCGGCGGGGACGGCCGACGCGCTCGCCGCGGCCGGGCGCGCCGTCTTCGGCCCGACGCGGGCGGCGGCGCAGATCGAGAGCAGCAAGCGCTGGTCGCGGGCGTTCATGGCCCGCCACGGCATCCCGCACCCGCGCTTCGTCGACACCCACGACCTCGACTTTGCGCTCGAGGCGGTCGACGACATCGCCACCGGCGGCGGGACCCACCCGGACCGCGGCTGCGTGGTCAAGGCCGACGGCCTGGCGGCCGGCAAGGGCGTCGTCGTCTGCGACAGCGTCGACGACGGGCGGGCCGCGGTGCGGTCGATCCTGCTCGACGGCCGGTTCGGCGCCGCCGGCGCCAGCGTCGTCGTCGAGGAGCGGATGACCGGGCCGGAGCTGTCGGTCATGGCCGTCACCGACGGCACGCGCTACCGGCTGTTGCCGCCGGCGCAGGACCACAAGCGCGTCGGCGACGGCGACCGCGGGCCGAACACCGGCGGCATGGGCGCCTACGCGCCGGCCCCCATCGCCACACCGGCGCTCTTGGCCCATGTCGAGGCGACGATCATCGCCCCCACGCTGGCCGGCCTGCGGGCCGAGGGCGTGCCGTTCGTGGGCTGCCTCTACGCCGGCCTGATGCTGACGCCGGCCGACGACGCGACCGCTGGCACACCGCGCACCGGCGCCGTCGACGGCGTCGTGCCCAAGGTGGTCGAGTTCAACGCCCGCTTCGGCGACCCCGAGACCCAGGTCCAGCTGCCGCTCGTCGCCAGCGACGTCGCCGTCCTCCTGGCCGCCGCCGCGGCCGGCGACGTGACGGCGGCGCCGTTCGCGCTCGCCCCCGGCGCCGCGGCGTGCGTCGTCCTGGCCGCGGCCGGCTACCCCGGGCCGGTGGCGTCCGGCGCGCTACTGGCCGGGCTCGAGGCGGCGGCGCGGCCGGGCGTGACGGTGTTCCATGCCGGCACCGCCCGCGCCGCCGACGGCGCGCTCGTCGCCCGCGGCGGCCGGGTGCTGGGCGTCACCTGCGCCGCCGCCGACCTGGCGGCGGCCGTCGACGGCGCCTACGCGGCGATCGGGACCGAGCGCGGCGGCGTCGGCTTCGACGGGATGCACTACCGGCGCGACATCGCGCGGCGGGCGCTCGGGCCGGCCGCGACGCCGGCAGGGCGGCCGTGACCCGGCCGCTCATCGCCACCCTCGGCAGCCACTCGGCGCTGCAGATCCTGCGCGGCGCCCACGACGAGGGCTTCGCCTGCGCCGCGATCGCGCCGGCGGGCAAGGACACGCTCTACCGCCGCTATCCGTTCGTCGACGAGGTGATCACGATCCCGTCGTACGACGCGTTCGCCGCCCTCGAGGACGAGCTGATCGCCCGAGAGGCGTTGCTGGTGCCGCACGGCAGCTTCGTGGCCTACCTGGGCGAACGGACGAACGCCACGCTGCGCACCGGCTACTACGGCAGCCGCGCCGTGCTGGCGTGGGAGGGCGACCGCGACCTCCAGCGCCGCTGGCTCACCGCCGCCGACGTGCCGATGCCCACCGGGTACGCGCGGCCCGACGACATCGGGCCGGGCGACTGGCCGGTCATCGTCAAGACCTTTGGCGCCGCCGGCGGCCAGGGCTACTTCCTGGCCCGCTCGCGCGGCCACCTCGACGACCAGCTGGCTGCGCTGGGCCACGACCGCTACACGATCCAGCGCTACGTCGTCGGCGTGACGCTCTACGTCCACTACTTCCAGTCGATCGTCCACGACCGGCTCGAGGTCCTGTCGATGGACCGCCGCTACGAGACGAACGTCGACGGCCTCGGCCGGCTGCCGTGGCACGTCCAGCAGGCCATCGAGCCGGTGCCGAGCTACGTCGTCGTCGGCAACAGCCCGCTGGTGCTGCGCGAGTCGATGCTCGAGGAGGCGTACCGGATGGGCGAGCGCGTCGTGGCCACGGCGCGCGACCTCATCGACCCGCGTGGCTTCTGGGGCCCGTTCTGCCTCGAGACGATCATTACCCCCGACCTGCGGTTCCACGTGATCGAGATCAGCTGCCGCATCGTCGCCGGCACGAACCTGTTCGTCGACGGCAGCCCCTACGCCGCCCTGTGGTTCGACGAACCGATGAGCACCGGCCGCCGCATCGCCCGCGAGGTGCGCGAGGCGGCGGCGGCGGGCCGCCTGGGCGAGGTCGTGACGGGGCACGTGCCGCGGTGGGCGGCGGGCGGCGCCATCGGGGAGGACGGGCGATGACGACGTGGCTCGACGACCGCATCGCCGCCCTCGCCGCCGACCGGCTCACCGTCGCCACGCTCGGCAGCCACTCGGCGCTCGAGATCTGCCGTGGCGCCAAGCTCCAGGGCTTGCCGACGCTGGTGGTGACCGAGCACGGGCGGCACCGGACCTACACCGAGCACTTCGCGACCGACCCGGCCACCGGCGGCGGCTGCGTCGACGCCACGATCGTGGTCGACCGCTTTGCGTCGGTGCTGGCGCCGGAGGTGCAGGCGGCGCTCAACGAGCGGCATTGCGTCTTCGTGCCCCACCGCTCGTTCGAGGTCTACCTCAACGACTACGACGCGATCGAGCGCGACTTCCACGTGCCGCTGTTCGGCAACCGCCGGCTGCTGCGGATCGAAGAGCGCGAGGCCCACCCGAACCAGTACGACCTTCTGGACGCGGCCGGCATCCGGCACCCGCGCCTCTACGCCAGCCACAAGGACATCGACCGGCCGGTGCTCGTCAAGGTGCTGGAGGCGGCGCGCGGCTTCGAGCGCGCGTTCTTCGTCGCCCGCACGCCGGAGCACTTCGAGGCCGTGGCCGACGCCAAGCTGGCGGCCGGAACGATCACCGAGGCGGCGCTGCGCTCGGCGACGATCGAGGAGTTCGTCCTGGGGGCGCACGTGAACTTCAACTTCTTCGCCTCGCCACTGACCGGCCGCGTCGAGCTCCTGGGTACCGACACGCGCCGCCAGACGAACATCAGCGGCCTGGCGACGGTGCCGGCGGCGCTGCAGGCCGACATCCTCGACGTGATCGCGCCCAAGTACGAGGAAGCCGGCCACGTAGCGGTCACGGTGCTCGAGAGCATGCTGGAGGCGATCTTCGAGGCCGGCGAGCGTTTCGTCGAGGCGGCCGGCCGGCTCTACCCGCCGGGCGTCATCGGACCGTTCGCGCTGCAGAGCATCGTCGTGCCGGGTCCGCCCAAGAAGGAGTTCGTCGTCGTCGACGTCAGCCCGCGCGTGCCGGGCTCGCCCGGCATCAGCGCCACGCCCTACAGCGCCTACCACCACGGCCGCCCGGTCAGCGTCGGCGAGCGCATCGCCATGGAGCTCAAGGCGGCGGCGTACAAAGGGCGCCTCGGCGCGCTGTTGACCTGACCCTCGCCAAGTAGGAGACCGACCATGTTCGCCCACCCCCAAGCCCGTGTCGCCATCCTCATGGGCAGCGACAGCGACCTCGGCGTGATGCGCGCCGCGGCCGACGTCCTCGACCGCTTCGGCGTGGCCCACGAGGTGCGCTTCCTATCGGCCCACCGCTCGCCGGCGCAGACGGTGGCGTACGTGCAGGCGGCCGCCGCGGGCGGCGTTCAGGCGTTCATCTGCGGCGCCGGCATGGCCGCCCACCTGGCCGGCGTCGTGGCGGCCCACACCGTGCGGCCGGTCATCGGCGTGCCGCTGCGCAGCGAGTCGGCGGGGCTCAACGGCGTCGACGCGCTGTATAGTACGGTGCAGATGCCGCCCGGCATTCCGGTCGCCACCGTGGGCATCGGCCAGGCCGGCAACGCGGCGCACCTGGCGCTGCAGATCCTGGCCCTGGGCGACGCCGACCTGGCCGCCCGGCTCGCAGCCCACCGCGCCGAGACGGCCGACACGCTGGTGGCCAAGAACGCGCGGCTGGACGCGGCCGGCATCGACGGTTACCTGACCCCCCGCCCGTAGGGGCGCCCCCCGGGGCTGTCCCCTCCCCGCAACGGATCGAACCATGTCCCACCTGACCGACGACCTGGCCCGCCTCGCCGCCTCGCCGACGAACGACGTCCTGACCGTCGACCTGCCGTTGCCGGGCAAGCAGCAGGGCAAGGTGCGGGATATCTGGCTCGTCGGCGACCGCCGGATCATCGTCACGACGGACCGGCAGAGTGCGTTCGACCGCGTCGTCGGGACGGTGCCGTACAAGGGGCAGGTGCTGACGCGCCTGGCCCAGTGGTGGTTCGAGCGGACGGCCGACATCGTCCCCAACCACGTGATCAGCGTGCCCGACCCGAACGTCATCGTGGCCCGCAACGCGCGCGTCTGGCCGGTCGAGATGGTCATCCGCGGCTACATCACCGGCGTCACGAAGACGGCGCTGTGGCACAACTACGCCCAGGGCAAGCGCCGCCTCTACGGCATCGACTTCCCCGACGGGCTGCGCAAGAACGAGCGGCTGCCCGAGCCGGTCCTCACACCGACCACGAAGGCCGCCTCGGGGGCGCACGACGAGATGCTGACGCGCGACGAGATCCTCGCCGCCGATCTTGTGCCGGCCGACGTCTACGCCCGGATGGAGGACGTCACGCGCCGCCTTTTCGCCCGCGGGCAGGCCATGGCGGCCGAGCGCGGCCTGATCCTGGTCGACACGAAGTACGAGTTCGGCGACGTCGACGGCCAGCTGACGCTGATCGACGAGGTCCACACCGTCGACAGCTCGCGCTTCTGGATGCTCGACAGCTACGCCGGTCGTTTCGCCGCCGGCGACGAGCCCGAGACGTTCGACAAGGAGTTCCTGCGCCGCTGGTACGTGGACGAGGCGGGCTACCGCGGCGACGGCGACCCGCCGCCGCTGCCGCGCGCCCTGGCCGAGCGGATGAGCCGCCTCTACATCGAGGCCTTCGAGCGCCTCACCGGCGAAGCGTTCGTCCCCGACACCGCCGACCCGGCCGAGCGGATGGGGCTGAACCTGCGGGTGGCGGGGGTGTTGGGGTAGGCGCCTAGGTGGGCGGCGTGACGAGTGACCGCGCGGTGGCCAGCACGACCAGCGGATCGGTCCAGCGCGGTAGGATCGAGCGCGTGCGACGGGCGTGGTCGGTAGCGACGACGTCGATCACGAAGACGTCGCCGCCTCGGGTCGAAGCCCGCCGCTTGACGCACAGGTGTACGGCGCGGACTTCGGCGCGCGCGACATGCCACGAACGGCCCCCAGCGCGCCCGTTGATGCCGTTGTCGTCGATCGTCACGGCGACCGGGCGGTTGCCGTAGTCGCGGCGGACCTGCAGCGCGATCACCCACAACCCACCCAACCCGACCGCCAGGCCGACAGCGAGCCCCGCCGCGCCGCCGAGGGCCGCGCCGACCGTGAAGGCGCCGCCGATCAGCATCGCCAAGAGGACGACGACGTAGGCGCCGGCTACCAGCCTGGCCGAGAGCGGCTGCCGGAACGTGACCGGCCGCGGCCGGGCGGGCACGGCATCCGGACAGGCGGCGAGGACGTCGTCGACCGCGCGGGCGAATCCGCCGAGGTGGTACGACAGCACCGCGAGCGCTCGCCCACCGTCGCCGCGCAGGACGAGCTGCTGCCGGATCCGCCGCACCTGCATCGCCCGCACCGCCGACCACGGCAGCCACGCCGCCTCGGGCGTCGGCGCCCGGAAGCCATGCCGGGCGACCTCGATGCCGTTCGCCTTCCGGCGCGACGCGAGGACGAGGTGCGCCGCGCCAGCCGCGGCGGCGGCGGCGGCGCCGACGAGGCCGGAGGCGCGGACGCCGTCAACCCTGCCGCCCACGGCCCACCCCGCGATGATGACCGCAAGGACGAGCCACCCGATGCCGAGGGCCGTCGCGAGGCTGACGGCGGTGGGATCGATGGTGTAGCGGCGGGGCACGTCAGGGGCTGCGGGGGTGACCAGCGCATCGTGCGAGACGGTCATGGCGTCCGCCTCCAGGCGGCGCAACGGCGACGGCGGACGGAGCGCGGCAGCCGCGGACGATTGACCCCCTCGGGGCCCGCCGTTATGCTGCGGCCGTGGAAGCCATACGCGCATCGACCCACCGCGGTTTCAGCCCCCTCGACCGGCGCAGCCGGCGGGCGCATGGAGCGCAGCGTTGGAGAGGCCGCCACCGCGGCTCTGCCGGCGGTCGCCCGTGAGCGACCCCAGCCTGCGGCCGAAGCCGTCCGCGGCGGTGCCGCCCCCCCTCACCTACGCCCAGACCGGCGTCGACTACACCGCCCTCGACCCGGCCAAGGTCATGGCGCAGCGCGCGGCGGCCGCCACGGCCGGCGCGCTGACGCGGTTCGGGCTGGCCGAGGTGCCGGCCAGTCGGGGCGAGAGCGCGTACGTCTGGGACGAGGGCGACGCCTTCCGGGCGATGGTCATCGAGGGTCTGGGCACCAAGAACCTCGTCGCCGATGCCGTGCGCCCGATCACCGGGCGGTCGCACTACGAAGCGGTGGCCCAGGACACCGTGGCGATGATCGTGAACGACCTCATCGTCGTCGGCGCCGCGCCGCAGGTCGTGACGGCGTACTGGGCGGTGGGCGACGGGGCCTGGTTCGACGACCGCGTGCGGGCGAGCGATCTCGTCGACGGCTGGGCGGCGGCGTGCGCGATGGCCGGCGCCACCTGGGGCGGCGGCGAGACGCCGTCCCTGTCGGGCATCGTCGACCCGGCCACGATCGACCTGGCGGGGGCGGCGATCGGCGTCGTGGCGCCCAAGGCGCGGCTCGTTCTCGGCGACCGACTGGCGGCGGGCGACCGGATCGTCCTCGTCGCCAGCAGCGGCATCCACGCCAACGGCCTGAGCCTGGCGCGCCGGCTGGCCGAGCGGCTGCCGGACGGCTACGCGACCCCGCTCGACGCCGCGCCGGGCGACGCCGGCCCGCCGACGACGTACGGCGAGGCGCTGCTGGCCCCGACGCCGATCTACGCCGCCTTCGTCGCCGACGTGTTCGCGGCCGGCGTCGACGTCCACTACCTGGTCAACGTCACCGGCCACGGCTGGCGCAAGCTCATGCGGGCGCCGCGCGACGGCCTGCGCTACGTCGTCGAGGCGGTGCCGCCGGTGCCGGCCGTCCTCGCCTTCGTCCAGCGCCAGGCCGGGCTCGACGACCGCGAGGCCTACGGCACGCTGAACATGGGCGCCGGCTTCGCCGTCTACGTCCCGCCGGCCGACGCCGCGGCCGTCGTCGCCGCGGCCGCCCGGCACGGCCTGGCGGCGTGGGACGCCGGCCGCGTCGAGGCCGGCGCGCGCGGCGTCGAGATCGCGCCGCTGGGCGTGGCGTACGACGGGGCGTCGCTGGCGGTGCGGGCGGGCGGCTAGCGGGCGGGCGCCCCGACCGCGCGCGGCCGGGGCGCCGATCGCACGGTCTAGCGCCGCACGACGACGAACCGCACCCGCGGCCACCGCCGCCGTCGGGCCGCCACGGCCGCGACGCACAGCGCCATCCACAGCCACGACGCGTCGCCGCCCAACCGCCGCGGCAGCCGCAGGCCGGAGGTGCCGCCGCCGCCGGTGCGCGGCCAGCCCGGCAGCGGCGTCGGCACGTCGGCGACCGGCGTCGGCTGCTCCTGCGGGGTGTCGTCGCGGTCCTCGTCGTCGTCCTCGTCGTCGTCCTCGTCGTCGGGCGGCGACGGGGTGTCGGGCGGGCGGGGGGTGTCGGGCGGCGGCGTCACGGTGATGACGACGGGCGTCGAGCCGCTGACCGGCACGGTGACGGTCATGACGACGGTCGGGGTCGGGACGGTCGTCGCCGTCGGCGTCGTGGTGGCGGTGAACGTGACCGTCGCGGTGGCGGTCACGGCGGTGGTGGCGGTGGCCGTGGCGGTCAGCGTCGGCGTCGTCGTCGACGTGGCGGTGGCGGTGGGCACGGTCGGGGTGGCGGAGGGCGTCTCGGTGGTCGTCGGGGTCGGCGTCACCTGCTGCTGCGGACAGAGCAGCTCGACGTCGCCCAGACCGTTGGCCTTGCCGAAGTTGTCGCCGCGGCCGAAGACGTAGAGCTCCTCGCGGGCCTGGGCGTCGCCGCCGACCGTCGACAGCCAGGTCACGCCGGCCGAGCTGATGCGCTGCGGCGAGTTGCCCGCGAACGCGACGCGGTCGGCCCACGGGATGACGGCCAGGCCGCCGTAGCTCGTCTCCTGGTGGTTGTCGCGCTGCGGGCCGTAGTCGCCGTCGTAGAACTCGGGCGAGAACTGGACCTCCCAGGCGCCGTTGCGGCGGAACGCGGGCAGGATGTCGCCGGCCGGTGTGTTGTAGATCCGCTCGCCGGGCGGGGGCTGGTTGGGCGGCGTGGTGTAGAAGGTCTGGTCGCCGAAGCGGTCGCGGAAGCCCAGCACCATCTGGTTGCCGTCGGCGGTGAAGTCGATGTCGGCCAGCAGCGGCTGCGGGTAGCGGCCGTGGTCGTCGTCGACGCTGCCCGGCGGGTCGCGCCAGACCTGCCACTTGGCCTCGCCGTCGCCGGGCCAGATCCAGCCGCGGTCGAACGACAGGATCGTCCGCGCCTCTTGTCGTAGGTCGCTGCCGTCGGGCCGGCTGCTGTAGACGAGGGCCACCAGGTCGTTGCTGCGGCGCGACGACTGGGCGCTGTTCACGACGCCGTGGTAGAGCCGGCCGTCGTGCCAGCCGAGGCCGAACGGGCGGGCGTCGGCGGCCCAGGGCTGGTTGATGGCGCCGTGGGCGAAGCTGCCCAACAAGGAGGCGTCGGCCAGGTTGAAGCGGTAGATCCGGCGGTCGTTGAGGTTCATCACCGCCAGCTCGCGACCGTCGGCCGAGATCTCGACGTCGCCGAGGCTCGTCTTGCCGGCGCCGGCGCGGGCGTTCGTGTCGGGGAAGTAGTTGGCGGCGGCGCTGTGGGTGTCGGCGCCGGCGTTGGGGACGGTGGCGAAGGTGCGCAGCTGGCCGCCGCGCAGGTCGTAGGCGTAGACGCCGCCCGGCCCGGCCGGCCCGAAGTGGGTGCCGCGCTTGTGGAACGCGCCGGCGTAGATCACGTCGCTCTGGCGGTCGAACGCCAGGCCGTAGGCGGCGCCGAGCTGGCCGTTCGTGGCCAGGGTGATGTGGTCGCCGTTGTTGCGCGAGTCGTGGAACGCCACCAGGCTGGCCTCGCCATCGCCCGAGCTGCCGCGGGGGTAGGCGGTGGTGACGAGCCAGGGATCGGCGCCGTTGTTGGCGCAGGCCGAGATGAACGTGTCGAGGTTCGACTGGGCCTGGACCGGCGCCGGCCGCACCGCCGGCGTGGCCGACAGGAGCGCGCCGAGGATGGTGACGACCAGGGCCGCCGGACGGCGGCTCGCCCCCGGCGAACCGTGCGGCTCGACGGGGCGGCGGTGGTGGGGTCGCGGGGCGGTGCGACCGGCCATCGGGGGCTCCTTGATTGGGCTGCGAGGCTGCGGCCCGGGCAGCGGTGGCCGCGGCGCCTAGGATGGTGCGGTCACGGCGCGCCGTCAAGAGGGCCGCCGCCTCTGTCGGCAGCGCCGCGGCCCGGCACGATGGTGCCGATTGTGCAGATCGCGTGGAGGAATGCGGGCTACGGGGCGCGCAGATGGAACGCCACGGTGCAGCCGTCGACGTTCAGGCCGACCAGCCCTGCGTCCGGCACGGTGACGACGTCGACGCCGTTGACGGCCACCGTCCAGCCGCCGCCGTCCGCTGGGCGCGCCGCCAGGACGTCGCGCGCGTCGCCGCCGGCGTCCGCCGGGCGCGGGTCGGCGGCGCGGGCGCCGGCCAGCCACTGCCAGCCGGCCGGCGTCATCCGGAACGCCCAGACGTCGCGGCTGGCCAGGAGCTGGACGACGACGAAGCGCTGCGCGTCCTGGTAGCCCACGACGACGCCGGCGCGCAGCGGGCCGGCCAGCGGCTCGAGGGCGACCGCCAGACCGGCGGCCGCGCCGTCGGCGCCCGGCGCGCCGGGCAGCGGCGCCTTGCGCACGGCCAGCGCGTTGACGCTCGAGCGGCCGACGAGCGTATCGCCCCGCTGCTCGAAGGCGCGCCAGACCTCGCGCCACGGTTGCGGGTGGCCCACCAGCCAGGCGCGGTAGGCGGCAACGTCGGCCGCGGTGACCGGACCGAACGTGGCCTCCCAGCTAGCGGCCAGGTCTTCGCGCCGGTTCAGGCGGTCGAACAGCGCCAGCGCGCCAGCCGGCCGCTCGTCGAGCAGCCAGCTCACGACACCCCAGCCGCTGGGCCGCGACCAGCCGCCGCGGTCGGTCACCAGCGCCGCCAGGTCGTGGCCGCGGGCGTCGAACTCGGCCAGCGCCTGGGCCGGGTAGTCCTCGAGCGAGATCAGCGGGACGACGCCGGTGGCCAACGTCGCCCCGTCCCAGCGGTGCATCCCGACGTGCTCGGCCAGCCCCTCGCCGAACCAGAAGCCGCTGTAGCCGCGGTTGCCCGTCGCCGCCAGGTAGTGGAACTGGTGGGTGGCCTCGTGGAGGATGAGCATCCGGGTGAAGTACGCGCTGGGCTGGGCGAAGGCGTAGAACGTGCGGTTGGCCGGGTGGTAGTAGCCGCCCCCGCCGCCGTAGACCAGCCCGTCGGCCGCCATGCCCGCCCGCATCGCCTCGGCCGACGCGTAGATCTTGCCCGGCAGCCGCCCGTCCGGCGCGGCGCCGAAGATCGCCGCCAGCTGCGGGTACGCCGACTCGAGCAGCCGCCCGATGTCGGCGCCGTCGAGCCCGTCCGGCCCGGCGACGGCCTCGACGGTGAGGTCGTAGTGCGCCGTCGTGACGCGCGGGCCGTCGACGGCGACGACGGGCGTCGGCGGTGGGGTGGGGGTGGGCGATCGGGCGGCGGTCGGCGAGGCGGCGCTCGGCGCGGTCGCCGCCGGCGTGGTGGGCGACGGCGCGGCGGTCGGTGGCGGGCTGGCGGTGGCCGTGGCTGCGGGGGCGGTGGGTGGTGGACGCAGGTCGGCGCGGGCGACGGCGCGGCCGGCGAACGGCAAGGCCAGCGCCGGGGCGACGGCCTCGTCGGCGCGGCCGTGGGCGGCGGCGCGGGCGGCGGCAGCGGCGGCCGGTGCAGCGCCGTCGCGCGCGCCGACGTCGCGGCGGGCGTCGGCGCGCCAGGCGGTGGCCGCGGCGACGACGAGGGCGGCGGCGATCGCCGAGCGGCCGTGGCGCGCGCGGCTGGGACGGGCGGCAGGCATCGCGGCATGATAGGGGCGTTGTCCGCCCGGTCGCAACGCCCGCCCGACGCACCCGCAGGATGTCGCGATGCCCGACCCGATCACGCCCGCCGCCGCCCGCGCCCTGATGCACGACTGGACTGCCAGCCCGGCACTGCGCCACCACATGGAAGCCGTCGCCGCCTGCGTGGCGGCCTACGCCGCCGAGCTGGCGCCGGAAGAGGTCGACCGCTGGACGGTGTGCGGGCTGCTGCACGACTTCGACTACGAGCGCCACCCGACGCCGGCCGAGCACCCGTTCGTCGGCGTGGCCGAGCTGCGCCGGCGGGGCGACGTCGACGAGGGCGTCATCGACGCCATCCTGGGCCACGCCACCTACAGCGGCGTGCCGCGCACGACGCCGCTGGCGCAGGCGCTGTTCGCCTGCGACGAGCTGGCGGGGTTCATCGTCGCCTGCGGCAAGGTCCGGCCGGACGGGCTGGCGTCGCTCGACGCCGCCGGGGTGCGCAAGAAGCTCAAGAACAAGGCCTTCGCGGCGGCCGTGTCACGCGACGACATCGCGTTGGGCGTCGCCGAGTTGGGCGTCGACGAGGACGCGCACTACGCGCGGTGCATCGAGGCGATCCGGGGGGCGGGGTTGGGCTGAGCGCGCGCCGCCGGGGGGCACCCGCGGGGGGGCCTACGCGAACGCGCTGATCCCCGTCTGCGCCCGCCCGAGGATCAACGCGTGGATGTCGTGCGTGCCCTCGTAGGTGTTGACGGCCTCGAGGTTCAGGACGTGGCGGATCACGTGGTACTCGTCGGCGATGCCGTTGCCGCCGTGCATGTCGCGGCTCACGCGGGCGATGTCCAGCGCTTTGCCGCAGTTGTTGCGCTTGACGAGCGAGATCATCTCGGGCGTAGCCTGGTGGGCGTCCTTGAGGCGGCCGACGCGCAAGCTGGCCTGGAGGCCGAGCGCGATCTCGGTCTGCATGTCGGCCAGCTTCTTCTGGATGAGCTGGTTGGCGGCCAGCGGCCGGCCGAACTGCGTGCGGTCCAGGGTGTATTGCCGCGCCGCGTGCCAGCAGAACTCGGCCGCGCCCAGGACGCCCCACGAGATGCCGTAGCGGGCGTTGTTCAGGCAACTGAAGGGTCCCTTGAGGCCCTCGACGCCCGGCAGGAGGTGGTCGTCGGTCACGAAGACGTCGTCCATGACGATCATGCCGGTCGGTGAGGCGCGCAGGCTGAACTTGCCCTCGATCTTGGGCGCCGACAACCCGGCCATGCCGGCCTCGAGCACGAAGCCGCGGATCACGTCGTCCTCCGTCTTGGCCCAGACCACGAACACGTCGGCGATCGGGCTGTTCGTGATCCAGGTCTTGGCGCCCTTCAGCCGATAGCCGCCGTCGACCTTGACGGCGCGGCTGATCATGCTGCCGGGATCGGAGCCGTGGTCGGGCTCGGTCAGGCCGAAGCAGCCGACCCACTCGCCCGACGCCAGCTTGGGCAGGTACCGCAGCCGCTGCGCCTCGGTCCCGAAATCGTAGATCGGGTACATCACCAGGCTGGACTGGACGCTGGCCGTCGAGCGGTAGGCCGAGTCGACGCGCTCGATCTCGCGGGCGATGAGGCCGTAGCTCACGTAGCCGACGCCGGCGCAGCCGTAGGCTTCGGGCAGCGTCGGGCCCAGGAAGCCGAGCGCGCCCATCTCCTCGAACACGGCGCGGTCGAACGTTTCGTGGCGGTGGCCTTCGAGCACCCGCGGCATGAGCTTGGCCTGGGCATAGTCGCGCGCCGCCGCCATGACCATGCGCTCGTCGTCGGTCAGCTGGTCGTCGAGCAGGAACGGGTCGTCCCACCGGAAGCGCGGCTTGGCCCCGCCGGTCGGCGCGTCGGCGAAGGGGCGGGCGTCGGTCGTTGCGGCTTCCACGGCGGTCTCCTGGGCGTCGGGTCGGGCGCGTCGCCGCGCCGGCGCGCGACATGATAGTGCAGCGCTCAGAGCGGCGGCGAGTCGTCGTCCGCGCGCGCAATGGACTTGACCGCGCCCGTGACGCGGCGACACCATCGGGCCGTCACGCCGCCCGCGGCTGCATGGGCCGTCGGCGGCCGCCGGACCGGGAGCCCGCCCGATGCAGATCGCGATCGTCCTCGGCCTGCTCGTCGTGGCCATCGTCCTCTTCGCCAGCGAGAAGCTGTCGGTCGACATCATCACGCTGATCCTGCTCATCGCCTTGGTGCTGAGCGGCGTCCTGACGGTCGACGAGGCCTTCGCCGGATTCAGCGACGCGATCCTCGTCATCCTGGCGTCGCTGTTCGTGATCAGCGGGGCCCTCGAGCGCAGCGGCGTCATGGATGCCCTCGGGGCGCGGCTGCACGCGCTGGCCCGCGGCGGCGCCGACCGGTTCGTGCTGGCGGTGATGACCGTCGTCAGCGCCGTCTCGGCCTTCGCCAACAACACGACGACGACCGCGGTGTTCCTGCCGCCGGTGCTCGGCGTTGCCCGGCGGATGCAGGTCAGCCCGTCCAAGGTGCTGATGCCGCTGGCCTACGCCTCGATCCTGGGCGGCACCTGCACGCTGGTGGGCACCTCGACGAACGTGGCCGTCAGCGGCTACATCGCCCGCGCCGGCCTCGAGCCGGTGGGCCTGTTCGAGCTGACGCCGGTGGGTCTCGTCCTGGTGGTGACCGGCATCGCCTACATGATGCTCGTCGGCCGCCGCCTCCTGCCCGACCACCCGCCCGAGACGCTGGCCGAGGGCTACGACATCCGCGCCTACCTCAGCGAGATCGTGGCGACGCCCGATTCGCCGCTGTTGGGGCAGCGGATCTTCGCCTCCGACCTGGCCGCGCTGGGGGTGCGCGTGCTCAAGGTGGTGCGCGGCGGCGAGACGTTCATGCCCGGCCCGCGCACCGTGATCCAGGCCGGCGACGTCTACTTCGTCCAGGGCGGCCCGGAGGCGCTGCTCAAGGTCAAGGCCATGGCGGGCCTCGAGATCCGGCCCGAGACGAAGCTGTCGGACATCGCCGCCGCCGGCGAGGCGATCCGGGTCGTCGAGATGATCGTGACGCCGCAGTCCGATCTCCAAGGCCGGACGCTGCCCGACGCCAACTTTCGCGAGCGCTACGGCCTGACGGTGCTGGCGATCTACCGCCACGGCCAAGCGGTCGTCGACAAGCTGTCGCGCATCGAGCTCCAGACCGGCGACCTGCTGCTCGTCCAAGGACCGGCCGAGCGGCTGGCGTACCTGCGGCGCCACCCCGACCTGTGGACGCTCGAGGAGATCGACCCGAGCCTCTACGGCTCGCGCCGCAAGGGAATCGTCACGGCCGGCGCGTTCGGTGCGGCGCTGGCGCTCGGCTTCGCCGGCTGGGTGCCGCTGCCGATCGGGGTGCTGGCGGCGGCCGTGGTCGCGGTGCTGGCACGCGCCTTGACGATGGACGAGGCCTACGAGTTCATCGACTGGCGGCTGCTCATCCTGATCGGCGGGATGACGGCCTTCGGCACGGCGATGGACCAGAGCGGCGCGGCCAGCTTCCTGGCCGACCACATCGTCGGCGCCCTGCAGCCCTACGGCGACCGGGTCGTCCTGGCGGGCTTCTTCGCGCTGACGCTGATCCTGACGCAGCCGATGTCGAACGCCGCCGCCGCCCTCGTCGTGCTGCCGGTGGCCCTCGAGGCGGCCGGCGCGCTCGGTGCGAGCGAGCGCACGTTCGCCATCGCCATCATGCTCGGCGCCTCGGTGTCGATGGTGACGCCGTTCGAGCCGTCGTGCATCCTGGTCTACGGCCCGGGCAAGTACCGCTTCCGCGACTTCGTTCGGGTCGGCACCGGCCTGACGGTGGTCCTGATGGCCGTGATCCTGGCCCTGGTGCCGTGGCTGTGGCCGATGCGCTGAGGGTCGCTACAATCGGCGGCGCTGCGGCAACGGGCGGATAGCTCAGCTGGTCAGAGCGCCTCGCTTACACCGAGGAGGTCGGGGGTTCGAGCCCCTCTCCGCCCACCACCGCCCGCGACACCGACGCCGCGCGCCGCCCGCCCGCGGCGCTACGGCCCGGGCGTCGCCGCCGCCGGGTCGGGCGTGATCGTCGGCTCGGGCGTCGGCGTCACCAGCGGGTCGGGCTGCATCGCCAGGAACGCGGCGCGGACGAGCTCCCACTCGGTCGGCTTGAGCCGGACGATCGAGGTCATGAGGTCGCCCGACGGCACCGAGTCGAGGTAGACGACGCGCTCGTCCACCGGCATCCGGGTCACGTCGCCGTCGCCGACGCGCAGCGCGATCCGCGCCAGCGCCGAGATCTCGCGCACCGTCAGGTCGGTGGCGACGGTCTGCTTCAGGGCCGGGATGAGCTTCGGCAGGTCGAGGACGACGCCGGGGCTCATCGCGGCGGACTTGATGGCCATGAGGACCTGCATCTGGCGCTTCGAGCGGTCGAGGTCGCTGGTGGAGTAGCGCGAGCGGGCGTACTGCAGAGCGCGCTCGCCGTCGAGCCGGTTGGGGCCGGGCGGAAAGTCGATCGTCATCGTCTGGCAGTCGGCCGTGGGGTAGTGCTCGTCGTGGAGCCCGACCATCGGGTCGTTGGGCGACGGCGGAACGTCGACGGTGATCGGGCCGACGGCGTCGACGATCCGCAGGAAGCCGTCGAAGTCGACGCGCACGTAGCGGTGGATCGGGATCTGGTAGTTGTCCCAGATCGTCTGCATCGCCAGGCCCGGCCCGCCCCCCGGCTCGTAGCCCTGGGCCTCGCCGTAGTAGTGGGCGGTGGTCAGCTTCTGGCTGCCGTGACCCGGGATCGTGACCCAGAGGTCGCGCGGCAGGTTCATCATCGCCACCTTGGCCGTGCGCGGGTCGATGCGGACCACGATCATCGTGTCGGTGCGGTTGGCGGTCGATGTCGGGTCGGCGCCCTCGCAGAGGTCGCGGTCCATGCCCAGCAGCAGGACGTTGAGCGGACCGTGGCGATCCCAGACGCCGCCGGCTCCCCCGGCCGGATCGGCGGCCGTGACGGCCTCGACGGCGGCCGGGGTCGACGCCGGCGGCACCCCGGCCGCGGCGCTGTCGCGCCACGACAGGACGGCAAAGGCGAGCATCGCCCCCAGCACCAGCAGCTCGCCGGCGAGGGCCAGCGCCACCAGCGCGAACAGCGAGCGCAGCAGCCAGCCCGATCGGGCGCGCGGCGGGGAGGCCGGGAGGGTGGGCAGGGGTCGGGTCGTGGCCATGGCAACCTGATCGGCGCACGCGGCGTCGGCACGTGGGGGTGGGGCGGTGCGGTTGGCCGCGGGGCCGGGCGAGTATAGCATACGGGGTCGGCCGCCCCATCCGCCGTCCGCCACGGGCGCCGGTCGCCACCCGGGCGCGGCTGTCCGCGAGGTTTCCCATGATCCACCCGTCCCCGCCGCCCGTCGCCGACGCCAACGCCCTGGCCGCCTACCTCGACGGCCAGCACGCGGCGCGCACGGCGGCGTGGCCGGAGGTGCTGGCGACGACGGTCGTTTCGTTGGCGGCCCAGTTCCCGCACTTCGACTGGACCGGCGTCTACCTCGTCGACGGCGACACGCTGCACCTCGGGCCGTTCGTCGGCCATCCGACCGAGCACGTCGCGATCCCGATCGGCCGCGGCATCTGCGGCGCGGCGGCGGCCGAGGGCCGGACGATCATCGTCGATGACGTGGCGGCCGACCCGCGCTACCTGGCCTGCTTCGCCACGACGCGCAGCGAGATCGTCGTCCCGATCGCCCGCCCCGACGGCGCCGTGATCGGCGAGATCGACGTCGACAGCGATCGGCCGGCGGCGTTCGGGCCCGACGACCACGCCTTCCTCGAGGGCATCGCCGCGCGCCTGGCCCGGCTGGCGCCGGCGGGCGGCGCGCCGATGACGGTGCCGGCCGTGCGGATCCCGCGCGCCGAACGCATCCCGGGCTGAGGCCGATGTTCCTCGACGAAGCCACGATCGACGTCGAGGGCGGCGCCGGCGGCAACGGGGCGGTGGCCTTCCGGCGCGAGAAGTTCGTGCCGCGCGGCGGTCCGAACGGCGGCCACGGCGGCCGCGGCGGCGACGTCGTGCTCGTGGCCGACGAGGGCACGAATACCCTCTACGCCTTCCGCTTCGCCCAGCGCCATGCCGCCGAGCGCGGCGGCCACGGCGGCGGCAACGACCGCCACGGCCGCAACGGCGCCGACCTCCAGCTGCGCGTGCCGTGCGGGACAGTGGTGTGGGACGCCGAGAGCGGCGAGCTCATCGGCGACCTCGTCGCCCACGGCCAGACGCTCGTGGTGGCCCGCGGCGGCCGCGGCGGCCGCGGCAACAGCGCCTTCAAGAGCCCGGTCCAACAGGCGCCGCGGGTGGCCGAGAAGGGCGAGCCCGGCCAGTGTCGCCGCATCCGGCTCGACCTCAAGCTGTTGGCCGACGTCGGCATCGTCGGCCTGCCGAACGCCGGCAAGAGCACGCTGCTGGCGGCCGTGACCGCGGCGCGGCCGAAGATCGCCGACTACCCGTTCACGACGCTCGTGCCCAACCTCGGCGTGGCCGACATCGGCTACGACACGCTGGTGCTGGCCGACATCCCGGGCCTCATCGAGGGCGCCAGCGAGGGCGCCGGGCTCGGCGACCGGTTCCTGCGCCACATCGAGCGCACCCGGCTGCTGCTGCACTTGGTGGACGGCAGCGCTGCCGACCCGGTCGCCGACTGGCGCACCGTGAACGACGAGCTGGCCGCGTTCAGCGCCGAGCTGGCGGCGCGGCCGCAGGTGACGGCGATCACCAAGCGCGACGAGACGGGCGTCGAGGCGCGCCTGCCGGAGCTGACGGCGGCGCTGACGGCCGCCGGCGCCGCCGACATCCACGCGATCAGCGCCGCCACGATGGCCGGCGTCGACGACCTGCTGCGCCACGTCCACCGCCGCGTCCAGGCCCTGCCGGCGCCCGAGATCGCCGCGCCGGCCGTGCCGGTGCTGCGCCCGGGCGCCGTCGACGAGCATGCCTTCAGCGTCCGGCGTGAGCCCGACGGCGGCTGGCGCGTGGCGGGCATCCGCGTCGAGCGCGTCGCGGCGATGACCGACTGGGACAACGACGACGCGATCGAGCGCTTCCAGCGCATCCTGCAGTCCGACGGCGTCCTGGACGTGCTGCGCGCGAACGGCGTGGGCGAGGGGGACACGGTTCGGTTCGGGCGGATCGAGCTGGAGTGGACGGACTGACGTCTGCGGAGGAGGCGGCATGAAGCTCGGCGTCTTCGGCGGCACGTTCGACCCGGTCCACATCGGCCACCTGCTGGTGGCCGAGGCGGTCGTCGAGGCGCTGGCGCTCGACCGGCTGCTGTTCGTCCCGGCCCAGCGCTCGCCGCTGAAGGAGGACGATCCGCACGCCGGCGACGATGACCGGCTGGCGATGTTGACCGCCGCCCTCGACGGCGCGCCGCGCTTCGGCATCGACCGCGTCGACCTCGACCGCCCGCCGCCGAGCTATACGGTCGATACGCTGCGGCTGCTGCGGGCGGCGCGGCCGGCCGACGAGCTCGTGCTCGTCGTCGGCCTCGACAGCTTCCTCGACCTCGCGCGCTGGCGCGACCCGGCCGGCATCGCCGCCCTGGCGCACCTGGCGGTCGTCGACCGGCCGGGCTACGCCGCGTCGCCGGCTGAGCGCGACGTCAAGCTGACCGCGGCCACGGCCCGCCTGCCGTTCCTGCTGGGCCGCTGGACGCTCGTCGACGCCCCGCTCATCGACCTCTCGGCGACCGAGATCCGGCAGCGCGTGGCGGCGGGACGCTCGATCCGGTGGCGCGTGCCCGAGGCGGTGGCGGCGCACATCGCGGCGCGCGGCCTCTATCGGGCCGGTGGCCCGGCCGGTCCCGCCGCGTCGCCGCCCGCCGATGGCGACGAACGCCGCGCCGGCGACGGCCGATGAGCGCCCGGCTGCTCGTCGCCACGACGAACCCGGGCAAGCTGCGCGAGCTGCGGGCGCTGATCGAGGCGCACGGCCTCGCGGTCGTCACGCCGGCCGACATCGGCCTCGATCTCGAGGTCGCCGAGGACGGGGCGACGTTCGAGGCCAACGCGATCCTCAAGGCGCAGGCCTTCGCCGCCGCGAGCGGCCTGCCGGCCCTGGCCGACGACTCCGGGCTCGAGGTCGACGCCCTCGGCGGCGAGCCGGGCATCCGCTCGGCCCGCTGGGTGCCCGGCAGCGACGCCGACCGCGTCGCGGCGCTGCTGGCGCGGCTGGCGGGGGTGCCGGCCGCGCGCCGGACGGCGCGGTTCCGGAGCGTGGCGGCGCTGGCGGTGCCGGGGGCCGAGGTCGTCGCCACCGCCGCCGGCGCCGTCGAGGGCCGCATCGCCGCCGCGCCGCGCGGAGCGAACGGCTTCGGCTACGACCCGGTGTTCCTCGTCGAGGACGGCGGGCTCGACGGGACGCGGACGATGGCCGAGCTCGACGCGGCCGCGAAAAACGCGCTGAGCCACCGGGCGCGGGCGGTGGCGGGGCTGCGGGGGGTGCTGGGGGCGTTGGCGCGCTAGCCCGCCGCCGCGCTCGTGCCGATGAGCCCCTGGAACTCCGCCGCGTCGATCGTCTCCTTCTCCATCAGCCGCTTGCTGACGGCGTGGAGCTTGTCGATGTGGGTGCGGAGGATGTCGGTGGCGCGCTTGTGGGCGGCGGTGACGATGCGCCGGACCTCGGCGTCGATCGTCTCGGCCACGTCCTGGCTGTAGTTCACCTGCTCGCCGATCTCGCGGCCCAGGAACACCATCTCGTCGCGCTCGCCGAACGTCAGCGGGCCGAGCGTCTCACTCATACCGTAGCGGGTCACCATGTCGCGCGCCATGCGCGTGACGCGCTCGAGGTCGTTCGACGCGCCGGTCGTCACCTCGTCGAACACGACCTCCTCGGCCACCCGGCCGCCCAGCAGGCCGGCGATGTCGTCCTCGAACTTCGAGCGCTGGTACATCGTCCGGTCGTGGGTGGGCAGGTTCATCGTGTAGCCCAGGGCCATGCCGCGGCTGACGATCGTGATCTTGTGGACCGGGTCGCAGTGGGGCAGGTTGGCCATGACCAGGGCGTGGCCCGCCTCGTGGTAGGCGATGATCTCGCGCTCCTTGTCGGAGATGATCCGCGAGCGGCGCTCCGGGCCGGCGATGATCTTCTCGATCGCCTCCTGGACGTCGGGCATGTAGATGGCGCGGCTGTTGCGCCGGGCGGCCAGGATGGCGGCCTCGTTGATCAGGTTCTCGAGGTCGGCGCCGGCGAACCCGGGCGTCTGGCGCGCCACGGCGTCGAGGTCGACGTCGGCGGCCATCGGCTTGCCGCGGGTGTGGACGGCTAGGATCGCCCGGCGGCCCTTGACGTCGGGGCGGTCGATGATCACCTGGCGGTCGAAGCGGCCGGGGCGCAGCAGCGCCGGGTCGAGGATGTCGGGGCGGTTCGTGGCGGCGATGACGATGATGTTCGTGTCGGTGCCGAAGCCGTCCATCTCGACCAAGATCTGGTTGAGGGTCTGCTCGCGCTCGTCGTGGCTGCCGCCGAGCCCGGCGCCGCGGTGGCGGCCGACGGCGTCGATCTCGTCGATGAAGATGATGCACGGGCTGTGCTTCTTGGCCTGCTCGAAGAGGTCGCGCACGCGGCTGGCGCCGACGCCGACGAACATCTCGACGAACTCCGAGCCCGAGATCGAGAAGAACGGCACGCCGGCCTCGCCGGCGATGGCGCGCGCCAGCAGCGTCTTGCCGCAGCCTGGCGGCCCGACCATGAGCACGCCCTTGGGGATGCGCGCGCCCAGCGCGATGAACTTCTCCGGCTCCTGCAGGAACTCGACGATCTCGGCCACCTCGTGCCGGGCCTCGTCGACGCCGGCCACGTCGTCGAACGTCACCGTGGGCGTGTCGCCGGTCAGCAGCCGGGCGCGGCTGCGGCCGAACTGAAGGGCCTGGTTCGTCCCGCCCTGGGCTTGGCGGAAGAGGAAGAACAGCAGCGCGCCGAACAGCAGCAGCGGCGCCAACTGGATGAACACGCCCAGGAAGCGGTCCCAGGCCCGCGTCGGCAGGACCTCGATCTCGATGTCGTCGTCGCCGGCGCCGTCGAGCCGCTTGGCGTCGACGCCGAGGTCGACGAGGAGCTGGCGCACCGGCGTCAACCGCTCCTTGCGGACCATGAACGCCGGCTTTTCGGCCTCGCCCAGGAACACCAGCATCCGCTGCTGGTCCTGCTCGACCTGGATCCGGTCGACCTGGCCCTGCGCGATCGTCGGCGCCAGCGCCGTCAGGTCGATCGTCTTGGGCGCGCTGCCGTTGCGCGCGAGCTGCAGCAGCACGACGAACAGGAACAGCACGATCGCCACGTAGAAGAACACGTTCTTGAACGCGTTGGACATGTCAGCGCTTCCACCTTGGTCCTCAGCGGCGGCCGATCGGAGCGGCCGACCGTCCCCTCGGGCCGGTTAGGATAGTCGGCCACCGGAGGGCGACCAAACGCCGGCGGTCCGACGGGCGGCCGGCGGCCAAAGAGACGCGCCGCCCCCGGCCGGCCGGCGGCAAGCCGGGGACGGGGGCGGCGCGCTGGACGGGCGGGCTACGGCGCCGGCGTTTCGACCGGCACCGTCGTCAGCATCCCGGCGACGTCGAGCGTCGGCTGGGCGGTCGTGGTGCCGAGGATCTGGTTGAAGCCGTCGATGTACCACTGCGGCTCGGCGGGCGTGTGAAGGTCGAGCGGGAAGCGGTTGATCTCGGCCGACTTCTCGGTGCGCGTCTTCTTCAGCCAGTCGTCCATCGCGGCATCGCGCTTGGTCTGGAGTTCGGCGTCGTCGATCCGGCGCTCGGCGTCCTTGGCGGTGACGAGGATCAGGTAGTTGCCCTGGGTGCCCTTGATGAGCGCTTCGACCGGCGTGCCGGCGGCCAGGGCGAACACCTTGTCGACGTCGGCATCGATGAAGCCGAGCTCGGTCTTCATCTTTTCCTTGGTGTACCACGTCGCGCCGTCGCTCTTCACGACGGCGTACGGCTCCGGCGCCGCCGTCGGCAGCGGCACCGCCGTCGGCGGGGCGGCCGTGGCGGCCGTGTCGGTGACGGCCGCGGTATCGGTGACGGCGGACGTGGCGCCCGTGGTGGTCGTGGCGCCGGTGGCGGCGGGCGGCTCCGACTGGAACGTGGCCGTCGCGCCGTCGGCGCTCACGGTCTCGGTGAGGCCGGTCGTCGGGCTGCCGGCCGTCTCGTCGTCGATCGCCCGCGGGCCGTACTCGGCGGCCAGCTCGTCCCAGGCGGCGCCGGACTTGGCCGCGGCCAGCGCGGCGGCGCCGGCGGCCGCCCCGTTGTCGGAGAACACCAGGTACTGCACCTCGACCTGCTCGGCCGTCGTCGGGATCGCGTCGCCGAGCTGCTTGGCCAGCGCCTCGCGGAAGAGGTTCATGCGCACGAGGTTGTCGTACGTGGCGCGGGTCATCCCGGCCTCGTTGAGCGCCGGCTCGTAGAGTTCCTTGAAGGCACGGTCGAACTCGACCTCGGTCATCTCGCACGGCGCCTTGGCCGCCTCGGTCGGCGCGGCCGCGGCGGTGTCGGTGGTCGCGCCCGTGGCGTCGGCCGCGGTGGCGTCGGTCATGGCGCCGGTGGCGTCCGCCGCCGTGTCATTCGCCGCCTCGCTGGCCGCCGCGGCGCCGGTCGCGCTCAGCGCGCCGCTGGCCGTGACGGCGGTCGAGGCGTCGACCGCGGCCACCGTGTCGCTGACGACCGCGCCGGCCGATGCCTCGGCGTCGTCGGCCGCCGTCTCGCCGTCGCTCGCCGCCTCGCCCACCGGGCTGTCGCCGGCCGCGGCGGCGGTGCCGGTGGCGCTGGCCGGGCTGGTGATCTTCGTGGCCTCCTGGAGCTGGCGGCAGATCTCGTCGCGCACCTCCTGGTCGCTGACGGTGATGCCGCGCGCCTCGGCCTCCTTCTGGATCAGCACCTCATCGATCAGGGCGTCGAGCGTCGACTGGACGACGCCGGTGCGCTGCTGGTTGGCGTAGTCGGCGATGAACGAGCTGCTGTCGGACTGGATCATGCCGACGAGCTGGCTGACGTTGTTGAGGACTTGGCGGCGGGCATACTGCAGGCGCTGGGCGAAGACGTTGGCCGTAATCGCCTGGCCCTGCACGCGCGCCACCGGTTGGCGCGGCCGCTGGTACTCGAACGTGTAGAAGGCGTAGCCGAGCAGGCCGGCGACGATCAACAGGATCGGACCGAAGGCGTACAGCATCTGCCGCCGCTGCCGGTTCGATCGGATGTGCTGGTAGTAGGCGCGCCGGGCCTTCATGGCCTCGGCGGCGGCGCGCTCCGCTTGCTTGCGGCGGGCCATCGCAACCCCCTGTGTCTGGTGCGGGCGGGTGGTCGATCGAGGTGGACTCGGATGGCGCGCGGGCGCCGCCCGGCAGGCCTAGGCCTCGCCCTCGTCGCCGCCCGTCTCGCCGGCCAGCGTCAGCATGTCGGTCTCGGCCGCGTCGGCCACCTCGGCCGCAGCGGGCGGCTGGTCGGCGGGCATGGACTCCTCGGGCCGGTCGTTGCGCGGTGGCCGGCGGTCGCTGCGCCGGCCGCGGTCGGCGGGGCCGCTGCGGTCGGTGCTCAGCGTGAACGGCAGCAGGCCGATGTGGCGGGCGCGCTTGATGGCCAAGGTGATGCTGCGCTGGACCTTGGCCGAGGTACGCGTGCGGCGCCGTGAGCGGATCCGGCCGCCGTCCTCGAGGAAGCGCTCGAGAAGCTCGACGTTCTTGTAGTCGATCGTGGTCACGCCGCGCAGCAGATCGCCCGACGTGGTGCGGGGCCGGCGCTGGCGGTTCATGGAGCCTTGCTGCATCGTCAGTTCCTCTGGGGTGGTGCGGCGGTTACGCGTCGCTGCGGACGGCGTCGCTGCGGACGGTGATGTAGCGGAGGACGTTCTCGTCGAGGCGCAGGCCGCGCTCGAGCTCGGCGATGTACGTCGCGGGCGCGTTGAAGCGCAGGACGGCGAAGTAGCCTTCCTTGTTCTTGCGCATGGGATAGGCCAGCCGCCGGGACTTCCAGCCCTCGGTCGTCTCGCCGACCGTGCCGCGGCGGTCCATCAGCTGGCCGGCCAGCTCGACCGTACCGCCGTTGCGCTCGACACCCCCCGCCAGACCGGCCAGCAGCGCGTTGACGCCGCCGTCGTCCAGCGAGGACTGGAGCACCATCACCAGTTCGTAGGATGGCATGGGGACATTTGTCCTTTCCACGGGGTTGCCCCGGGACGCGCCCGGAGCAGAAAGGAAGTCAGGGCGCCCGGCCAGGGGTGCGGGCGGGGCGCCGTGGTGTTCGATTGGCGAACCGGGGCATTATCGCGGCGGCGGAGGCGCGGTGCAAGTTCGCGGGCTGCTGTGCGCCCGGGCCGCGGGACGCCGGCTACGGCGCGCCGCGCACCTCGGCGTCGACGGTCATCACGCCGGCGCGGGCGAAGCTGAGCGTGATCGGGAAGATCTCGCCGGCGGTGAGGGGCGCGGTGAGGTCGATGAGCATGACGTGCGTGCCGCCGGGCGCCAGCGTGGCCGAGCCGCCGGCGGGCACCGGCACGGCGTCCACCTTGGCCATCCCGACCATCCCGCCCTCGTTCGTCGTCTGGTGGATCTCGACGGCGCCGGCGCGGTCGGTATAGGCGGCGATGAGCTGGTCGTCCGCGTCGCCGCTGTTGGCCACCGTGAGGTAGACGGCGCCGGTCGACACGGCGCCGGGCGAGGCCGGCGCCCAGACGTCGGTGATCGTCAGACCGCCCGACGGCGGCGCGACGATCGTCGGACCCGGGTCGACGGCGACGGGTGCGACGTCGCCCGCTCCGCCGCAGGCGCCGGCGACGAGCGCGGCGCACAGCAGCGGGAGCATGGCGGGGATGCGGCGCGGGACGCGGCGGGCGGGGGGTCGGGTCGGGTCCATCTGGGCGAGGCTCCTGGGTCGGGTGGGGGGGCGCGGGGCCGGGCGAACGGTCGAAGCGCGGCCAGGGGGCGTGCGCCGGCGGATCGCCGGCGGCGGGATCAGCCGCCGCCGACGACGAGCCGGCGCAGGTCGGCGGCGATGTCGGCCGACCCGACGCCGTACGGGATCGTCAGCCGCAGGCGCCGCTCGGGGTCGACGACCCAGACCTCGCCCGAGTGGCTCACGCTGTAGCCGGCGGCCGAGGCCCCCGGGGCGTCCTTCTCGAGGGAGTAGCGGGCGCCGAAGGCCGCCACGGCGGCGTCGATCTCGACCCGCGTCCCGGTGACGGCCCGGACGCGCGGTCCGAACGACGCGGCGTAGGCGGCCAGGTCGGCCGGGGTGTCGCGCTCGGGGTCGACCGACACGAAGACGATCGTGATGTCGTCGGCGGCCGGCCCAAGGTCGTCCAGCGCGCCGGAGAGGTGGGCCAGCGTCAGCGGGCAGACGTCGGGACAGTGCGCGTAGCCGAAGAACAGCAGCACCCAGCGCCCGGCCAGGTCCGACAACCGGAACGGGCCGTCGGCGGCGCCCGACAGCGCGACATCCTCGACCACCGCCGGCGGGTCGGCCACGACGCCGTGGTACGCCGGCGCCGCGCAGCCGGCGACGAGCGTCGCCGCCGCCACCGCGGCCGCGGCGACCGCCAGCCTCGCCCGCGCCACCCTCATCGCCCGCCCCCGCCTTCGGCCGGCACGAAGCGATGCTCCAGCGTCAGCGAGCGCGTGCCCCGCAGCCCGGCCGGCGCGACGCTGAACACCACCGCGAACGCGTCGCGCGCGCCGGGCGCGATCGTCGTCCACTCGCCGCACTGCATGGCGAAGACCGTCACCTGCGCCTCGGCCGACGACGGCGTGATGGCGATGCTGCCCGTCACCGCCTGCGCCGCCGGTCCCGGGTTGTGGACCTGGAACACGACGCGCTGCATCTTGCCCGGCACGGCCGACAGCCGCGCCGGCTCGGGCGACACCGCGAGGTTCAGCCCGACGACCGCGCTGGCCAACCGCACCTCGACCGGCGCCCGCTGCCGCCACAGCCAGAGGCCGCCGAGCGCGGCGGCGACGGCGAGTGTGGCGGCTGCGCCGCGGCCGGCGCGTCCGCCGCGCGCTCGGCGCGGTTCGGGCTCGGGCGGCCCCGCCGCCACCGGCGCGCCCGTCACAGCGCGCGGCCCATCCCGGCCTCGCGGGCCTTGACGATCGCCTGGGCTCGGTCGGCGACCTGGAGCTTGCCGAAGATGTTCGAGACGTAGTTGCGCACGGTCTTGGGACTGTAGCGCAGCTGCGCCGCGATCGCGTCATTGCGGGCGCCGGTGGCCAGGAGCTGGAGCACGGCGCGCTCGCTGTCGGTCAACTCGGGAAACACGTTCGCGTCGCCGTCGAGGCGGGCGTCGAAGAAGCGCATCATGCGCGCCGCGATCGCCGGGCCGAAGATGGCCTCGCCGCGGCCCACGGCGCGGACGGCGCGCCGGAGGTCGGCGCCGTCGGCGTCCTTGAGGACGTAGCCGCGGGCGCCGGCGCGCATCGCCGCGAAGATGCTGTCGTCGTCGTCGAACATCGTCACCACCAGGATCCGGATGTGCGGGCTGGTGTGGACGATGCGGCGGATCGCGCCGAGCCCGCCGCCCTCGGGCATCTGGAGGTCGAGCAGGACGACGTCCGGCTGGAGCGCCTCGGCCATGGCCACCGCCTCGGCGCCGGTCGTGGCCTCGCCGACGACGGCGACGCCCTCCATCGTCGCCAGCAGCGACTGGAGGCCGGCGCGGAACATCGGGTGGTCGTCGGCGATGAGGATCGTCAAGGGGTCCATGGCGCACCAGCGACGTCAGCCGGGGGCGGGTCGAGGGCCAGCGGCAGGCGGGCCACGACGCGCGCCCCGCCGCCCGGGGCGCGATCGAGCACGAGCGTACCACGAAGCTCGGCCGCGCGCTCCGCCATGGACGCCGTCCCGATGCCGGTCGGCCGGTCGGACGCGATGCCGGGCCCGTCGTCGATGACCTCGAGCCGCAGCGCGTCCGTTTCAAGCGCGAAGCGCACGGCGCACCGGGCGCCGGGTGCGTGGCGGCGGACGTTGTGCATGGCCTCGGCGGCGATCCGGTAGGCGGCGACCTCGACCGCGGCCGGCAGCGACGGCAGGTCGGGCGCCTCGATCGTGAACGCCGTGCCGCCGTCGGCCTCGCCGAGCTGCCGCACGGCGCCGACGAGCCCGAGGGCGTCGAGCGCCGGCGGCCGCAGGCCCTCGACCAGGCGGCGGATGTCGGCGGTGGCGCCGCGGACGGTGGTGCGCAGCGCGTCGAGGGCGCCGTCCAGCCGCGCCGGCGCGACGTCCGGCTGGCGCACCAGGCGCTCGAGGGCGTCGAGCTGCAGCAGCAGCGCCGCCAGCGTCGGCCCGAGCCCGTCGTGGAGGTCGTTGCGGATCCGCCGCCGCTCCTCCTCGCGCGCCGCCACGAGCCGTTCGCGGGCCGCCCGGACGTCGTGCGTGAGCCGGGCGGCGAACACGACGGTGCCGAGGTGGCGGGCGAGGTCGGCCAGCCGCGCCTCGTCGCGCCGCGACAGGGCGGGCGGCGCCGTCTCGCCGGCGGCCTCGAGGACGGCGTGCAACCGCGCCAGGACGGCCGCGGTGTCGTCGTCGGCGCCGTACACCACGCCGTCGACCCCTGCCTTCAGCCAGCGGACGACCGGCACGATCGTCGCGCCGATCGCGGCCAGGGCGAGCGCCGTGAGCCAGGCCGGCGGCCGATCGAAGTAGCGTGCGCCGCCGCTGATGCCGAGGGCGGTGGCCGCGATGAGGGCGGCGATGATCGTCGCCAGGAAGACGCCGGCTGCATAGCTGGCGACGAGCAGGCCGAGCAGGCCGGCGCGCAGCGCGTCGGCGCCGCGAAGCGGCCACCGCGGCGTGCGCCGGACTGGCTCGGCGGCGTTCGTCATGCCGCGCGCACGGCGGGCTCGCGGCGGAGCACGAGGTAGAGGACGGCCACGTAGCCCAGCGTGCCGAGTCCATAGGCCAGGGCCACCAGCGGTGCGCCCAGCGCGAGCGAGCCGGCGACGTCGCCGGCCATGAACACGCCGCCGATCGCGGCGGTGACGATCGCGACGACCTTGCCCCAGCGCTGCCCCCGGACGAGGCCGTAGACGCTGAAGAGGCTGGCGATGGCCAGGGCGAAGAACATCAGCCCGGCCCAGAACGGCGGCCCGCCCATCGCCTCGGCGCCCTTGGGCGCGGGCAGGCCGGCGCTGCCGGCGGCCAGGATGCGGATGCCGCTGACGAGGCCGGCGGCGGCGGACAGGACTTGGAGCGCGGCGGCGCTCTGGATCCCCTTGGACGGGCGCATCGGGCGAACCTCCCGTGGCGGCCGCGCCGCCGGCGAACCGTGGCGCAGGCTGGCGATCAACGATGCCACGAAGGTACGGTCCGCGTGTCCCCGCCGCCATGGGCGAGGGTCCACGATCGCTTTGGACAGGGTGTGGGACAGCGCCGCCGTCGGGACCGCGGACCGCCGCGGTCGCCCGGACCGGCGGTGGGTCAAGCCACCCCGGGCGGCGATGAGGAGCCCGTCCTCCCCGGCGGCGTCGTCGCCGCGTTCGACGCCGCCGGCAGCGGCTCGACCACCGGCCTGTGCGAGGGCGAAGTCATCCGCGCACGTCGTCCGACACGACCTCGGGCCGACGAACCACGGGACGCACGACGTCGCGCCGTGCGCCGTCAGCCGTCGGACGTGGCCTCGACGTGCTGCGCGAACCGGTCGAGGATGGCCTGCCAGCCCTCGCGCTGCTGCTCGGCGGTGTGGGTGTCCTCGGCCTCGAACGCGACCCGGACGTCCACGCCGCCGCCGCGAGGCGTGAACGTGACCTGCGCGGTTCGGTCGCCGAAGGCGTACTCGATGCGCTCGTGCGGAACGATGCGGGTGTAGGTTCCCGCGAAGTCGAAGCCGGCGCTGCCGTCCTTGGCCTCCATCCGCGACGAGAACTGGCCGCCCTCCCGCAGGTCGACGGTGGCCGCGGTGGTGTGCCAGTCGTCGGACGCCGCGTTCCATCGCACGATGTCGGCGGGCGTCGTGTATGCCCGCCAGACCCGATCGATGGACGCCGCGACGTGGGCTTCTACGGTGATGGTCATGATCTTCCTCCTGGGTAAGGCGACCCGCTCCGGACGTACGCGTCAACCGCGGGGTCCCGTCGCGCCGCGCCTACGGCTCGATGCGGTTGCCACGCGGGTCGAACGCGTTCCACACCGCCTCCGCCACCGCCACGTTCGGCACCCAGCACAACCAGGCGATGATCGGATAGGCGGTCGCGAACGATACTCCGGCCGCCATCGACGCCGGCAGCCACAGCCGCAGCGTCACGGCGGCGAACGTCAGGCTGAAGTTGCGGATCATCCAGCGGCGATGCGCCGCCTCGTCACCGCCGCGGATCGCCCGGTAGGCCAGCAGGCCGCTGGCGAGCCACGCCACCGCCAGGCAGGCGAAGCCGGCGCGGGCGACGATCCCGCCGAAGGCGTGGAAGGCCATGTACAGCCCGGCCGACCCGCCGACGAGGACGCCGAGGCCCAGGTAGAGCCGGCCCGACCAGCGGTGGACACCCAGGTAGCGCCGCCGCAGCCACGGCGAGAACTGCGCCGGCCCGAGCGCGAGGGCGAACACGGCGCCGAACACGTGGGCGTACAGTCCCAGGCGGTGCGCCTCGAACGTCGCGCGCATCGCCGGATCGACGAGGGCGCCGACCGGCAGGAAGCCGTAGGCCCAAACGGCGTAGGCGGCGACGGCGAGGGACAGGGCGGTGAGGGCGATCAGGCCGGCGCGTCGCATGGGTGTTACCTCGTCGAACCGGGATCGAGCGGGCTCCAGATCAAGAGCGCCGTCACGGAGCCGGCAGGTCGGACGCGCGCGGGAGCGGCCTGGACGTCCCATGTTCGTACGCCCCCGCCACGATGTCCAGCGTGTCGTCGACGCGGGCAGCGCGTGGTCAAGGGTCGCGCTTGTTCACGTCGCATGCCGGAACGGCAGTCGACCCTATCTCTTCCCGAACTCGGGAATCTCAAGATCCCGGCCGATCTTCCGGACCAAGGCGTCACCGATCTCGCGATGCCGCGGCACCGTCGAAACCTACCGCGTCGCACGGTTCACGAACACGGAATGATTCGCCCCCTCCCGCAACAGCACGCAACCGTTCGTCTCCAGATGACGAACGACGTCGATGCGCTTCAAGCCGTCAGGCGCAGCGGCTCGCGGATGACGTCCGCTCCCGCGAGCTCTTCCTCCGCCAGCAGCCGGTTCGTCTCGAGCACGAGCTGAACCGCCTCTGCCAGGTTTGCCCGCGCCTCCTCGAGCGTGTCGCCCTGGGTGTTCGCCCCCGGGAGCTCCTCGACGAAGGCGAGGTACCCCTCTTGAACCTTCTGGAACACAGCTGTCAACTGGATCATGTCCTCATCTCCTTCCTGGCGATGAGGATCCTAGCGACGATGCCGTGCATCGCCTACCCCACCACCACCCCGCTCACCCCCGCCCCCGCCTCGAGCAGCGCCACCATGCGCTTGCCGATCGCGTAGCGGTCGGCCGCCGGGACCTCGTCGGCCGAGAGGTGTTGGCGCTTGCCGTTCTCGAACAGGATGTCCAGCCCCCCCGTCACGCTGCCGGCGGCCACGCCCACGACCTGCCCGGTGGTCGCGTTGAGGCGCATCGTCTGGACGCCTTGGCCGCCGCGGCCCTGCAGCGGGTAGTCCAGCAGCGCCACGCGCTTCACGAAGCCGGTCTCGGTCACGACGTAGACCCACGCCCCGTCCTTCTCCGCCGCTGGCAGGATGTGGGCGCCGATCACGACGTCGCCCGCCTTCGGCCCGACGCCGGCCACGCCGCGCGCGCTGCCCGACGCCTGGGGGTTCACGCCGTCGGCCGAGGTGCGCAGCAGGTAGGCGCCGCGCGTGGCGAACAAGACCTCGGCCCCGTCGCCGGTGACCGTCGCGGCCAGCACGGCGTCGCCGTCGTCGGGCAGGCCGCAGACGATGGCCCAGTTGCCGGGCAGGAACGAGAGGTCGGCCACGTCGGTGCGCTTGATCCGGCCGTGGCGGGTGGCGAACACCAGCTTGGCCGCGGCGCGCGCCGCCTCGTCGCCCGGCAGGATCGCCAGGCCCACCAGCAGCTCGTCCTTGGCCAGCCCGAGCTGGATCGGCGTCGCCTTGTCGGGCACGAAGCCGACCTGGTTGCGCCAGGCCCGGCCGGCGCTGCTGAACAGGATCACCTCATCCGTCGGCTCGGCGTAGACGTGGGCCAGCTGGCTCGTCGTCGCCCGGCTGGTGAGGCCGTCCGTCGGGCGATAGCTGTAGCCCGCCGCGTCGCGGCGCTCGAGGCCGTGCGTCGTCAGGACGACGACCTGGCGGGCCGTCGGCATCCGCAGGTCGCTCTCGGTGACCACCGACGTCCCGGCCGCCATGTCGGCCGAGTCGATGATCACGGTGCGCCGCGGCGTCGCGAACCGCTCGCGCACGGCGCGGGTCTCGTCGGCGATCACGGCCAGGCGCTTGCGCTCGCTCTCGAGCAGGCCCTTGAGGTAAGCGATGCGCGCCGCCAGCTCCTTGGCCTCGTCGCGGAGCGTCGTGATCTCGAGCGCCGTCAGGCGCCGCAGCGGCATGTCGAGGATCGCGCGGGCCTGGACGTCGGAGAGCGTCAGGCGCACCATGAGCGCCTCGCGCGCCTCGTCGGGCGTCTTGCTGCGGCGGATGATCGCCACGACCTCGTCGATCGCGTCGAGCGCCTTGAGCAGCCCCTCGACGATGTGGAGCCGCTCTTCGCGCCGCCGCAGCTCGTGGCGGGTGCGGCGCTCGACGACCTCGAGGCGGAACAGGACGAACTGCACCAGCATCTCGCGCAGGCCCAGCCGCTTGGGCCGGACGCTGGCCCGTTCGACGTCGGGCACCAAGGCCAGGCTGTTCACGCCGAACGTCTCCTGGAGCTGCGAGTACTTCAGCAGGTCGCCCATGACCGCCGGCGCCTTGGTGGTGCGGCTGATCTCGACGACGACGCGCAGCCCGTCGTCGTAGTCGCTCTCGTCGCGCAGGTCGGTGATGCCGGCGATTCGGCCGTCCTTGACCTCGCGGGCGATGCGCTCGAGCAGCGTCGTCTTCTGGACGTTGTAGGGCAGCTCGCTGATCACGATGTTCTGCTTGCCGCCGCCGATGTCCTCGATGTGCATCCGCGCCTGGGTGATGATCCGCCCGGCGCCGGTGTCGTAGGCCTGGTGGATGCAGTCGCGCACCTCGCCGCCGTCGCCGCGGTAGCGGTAGACGATGCCGCCGGTCGGGAAGTCGGGGCCGGGGACGAACGCCATCAGGTCGTCCGTCGTGATCGCATCGCGCTCGGCCCAGCGCTCGACGACGTGCAGCAGCGCGTCGGCGATCTCGCCGAGGTTGTGGGGCGGGATGTTCGTGGCCATCCCGACCGCGATCCCCGACGCGCCGTTGACCAGCAGGTTCGGGAACGCCGCCGGCAGCACCTGCGGCTCGACGAGGGTGGTGTCGAAGTTGTCGACGAAGTCGACGGTGTCGGCGTCGATGTCCTGGAGGATCGTCTCGCCCAGCGCCGAGAGGCGGGCCTCGGTGTAACGCATCGCCGCCGCGCCGTCGCCGTCGATCGAGCCGAAGTTGCCCTGGCCGTCCAGCGGCGCGTGGCGCATCGTGAAGTCCTGCGCCATGCGCACCAGCGCGCCGTAGACGGCCTGGTCGCCGTGCGGGTGGTACTTGCCCAGGACCTCGCCGACGATGCGGGCGCACTTCTTGTGGGCTCGGTCGGCGCGCAGGCCCATGTCGTGCATCGCGTAGAGGATGCGCCGCTGGACGGGCTTGAGCCCGTCGCGTACGTCGGGCAGGGCGCGGTCCTCGATCGTCTTGGCGGCGTACAGGCGATAGGCGCGGTCGAGCTCGGGCGTGAAGTCGAGCGTCTGGAGGTCGATCGGCGGCGTGGCGTCGGTCGTCATCGATCAGCCTTCCTCGTCCTCGGCGGCCTCGGCCAGCCCGGTGAACTCGACGTCGTCGACCGCCGCGGCGCCGAGCGCCTCGGCCAGCTCGTCGTCGCTGGCCTCGCCGTCCCAGATCGCCATGAGCCGGTTCTTGCGCGGCGCCACGTGGGCGCCCATCCAGAGCTGGACCATCTGGTTGGCGCGGTGGGCGTCCTCGACCGTCACCCGGAACAGGTTGCGGTTCGCGAACGGCGTCGCGACACCGGCCGCCTCGGGCAGGCTGAAGACGGTCTCCTTGAGCTGGCTCGGGTTCATCTCGCCCAGGCCCTTGTAGCGCTGCACCGTCGCGCCCTGCTTGCCGAACCGGGCCAGGATCTGGTCGCGCTCCCACTCCGTGTAGGCGTACTCGCTGCGCCGGCCCTTGCTCACCTGGTAGAGCGGCGCCCGGGCCACGTAGAGCCGGCCGGCGTCGATCATCGGCCGCATGAAGCGCCAGAAGAGGGTGAGCAGCAGCGTCATGATGTGCAGCCCGTCGACGTCGGCGTCGACGAAGATCGCCACGCCGGCGTAGCGCATGTCCTCCACCCGGAAGTCGCGGCCGATCCCGCCGCCCACCGCCGAGACGATCGACTTGATCTCGGCGTTGGAGAGGGCGCGGTTGAGCCGGGCGCGCTCGGTGTTGAGGATCTTGCCCCGCAGCGGCAGGATGGCGTGGAAGCGGTTGTTGCGCGCCTGCTTGCAGCTCCCGCCCGCCGAGTCGCCCTCGACGATGTAGAGCACGGTGTGGGCGGTGTCGGCGTTCTTGGCGACGTCGGCCAGCTTGCCCGGCAGACCGCTGTCGACGGCCTCGAGGATGCTCTTGCGCATCACCAGGCTGCGGGCCTTGGCGGCGGCCTCGCGCGCCCGCGACGCGGCCAGGCAGCGGTCGACCATCTTGCGGCCCAGCGCCGAGTCGGCGCGGAAGATCTCGAGCACCTGCTCGTACACCAGGCTCAAGACCTGGCCGTGGACGTCGCGGGTGCCGAGCTGGGTCTTGGTCTGCGACGTGAACTCGGGCTCCGGCATCATGACGGACAGCGCCACCGTCAGGCCGGCGGTGGTGTCGCGGCCGGTGATATCGTCGTCGCCCTTGATGAGCTTCTTCTCCTGGCCGAAGACGTTGATCGCCTTGGTCAGCGCGGCGCGGAAGCCCGAGACGTGCGTCCCGCCGTCGGGCGTCGGGATCGTGTTGACGAAGCTCAGGATCTCCTCGTCGTCCTCGGTGTGGTACTGGAAGGCCAGGTCGACGGCGACGCCGCTCTCGGTCCGGCCGTGGATCCGGATCGGCGCGGCGTGAATGACCTTGCGGCCGTCGTTGAGGTGGCCGACGTAGCCCGGCAGGCCGCCCTCCTCGTGGTACTCCCGCCGCCGCGGCTCGGGGCCGCGCAGGTCGGTCAGCGTCAGCGTCAGGCCCGGGATGAGGTAGGCGGCGATGCGCAGCCGGTGGGCGATGGCGCTGAAGTCGAAGCGCGTCACCTCGAGGAACTCGCTCGACGGCAGGAACGCGATCGTCGTGCCGGTGCCGAGCTTGCCGTCGGCCGCCTTCTTGGCCGCCGCGGCCGCCGCCGCCTCGCCGACGACGCCGATCACCTTGGCCGAGCGCGGGTCCAGGACCTCGACCGGCGACTTCACGTAGCCGTGCTCGTAGCGCTGGCGGTAGACGACGCCGTCGCGCCGGACCTCGACGACGAGCCACGCCGAGAGGGCGTTCGTGGCCTTGATCCCGACGCCGTGGAGGCCGCCCGAGGTGCTGTACGAGTCCTGGTTGAACTTGCCGCCGGTGTGGAGTTTGGTGAACGCCATCTCGAGCGCTGACAAGCCGCTGTCGGGGTGGATGGCGGTCGGGATGCCGCGGCCGTCGTCGGCGACGGCCGCGCTGCCGTCGGCGTTCAGCGTGACGTCGATCCGACGGCAGTGGCCGGCCATCGCCTCGTCGATGCTGTTGTCGATGATCTCGACGAGGAGGTGCCCCAGGTTGCTGCGGCTGCCGATGTACATCCCGGGCCGCTTCTGGATCGCCTCCGGGAAGCCGAGCTCGGTGATCGACGACGCGCCGTAGTCGGAGGCCTCGCCCCCGGAACCGCCCCCGCGCGCGCTGGGCGAAGCGGCCGCCTCGCCCGCGCCGCCGCGGGCGCCGTCGAGATCGAGCACGGGCTGGGCGATCGTCATGGCGGTCTCCGGGCGCGATCCGGCCGTCCGAACGGCCGGCGGTGTGGGGGCAGGCGGTGGCGCGGCGGGATTATACGCGCCCCAGCATAGAACATTTGTGCGATGGATTCAAGGGCCGGCGGCGCAACCGTCGCCGACGGGCGGCTACGATCCCTCGTCGTCCTCCGCTGCGACACCCCCGCCGCCGGCCGGGGCGCAGCAGGCGACGACGGCCGCCGCCGCGCCGGTCTCGGGCGCGAACGACGCCAGCACCTGGCCGCAGCACAGCGCGACCCGCCCCTGATCGAGGGTGTAGAACGCCTGACGCCCGGCGCGCCGCTGCCGGACCAGCCCAGCCGCGCGCAAGACGGCCAGGTGGTGCGACACCGTCGGCTGGGCGACGTCGCCGCCGAGGGCGGCCACGATGTCGCCCACCGAGCGCCAGCCGCAGCAGCAGCAGGTCATGATGCGCTGCCGCGTGTCGTCGGCCAGCACCTTGGCGAAGGCGAGCGCGTCGGGTGCGGCCGGCGCGTCGAGCGGTGTGCGCGGCGCGCCCGGGGTGGGTTCGTCGCCCACGGCGGGCGCGTCGGGCGCCGACGGGCCGGCGGGCGGGCGCGCCGTGCTCACGGCGCGGCGCCCTTGACGTGGCGGTCGAAGAACGCCACCGAGCGCGCCAGCGCCGCCGAGAGGTTGCCGCTGAGGTTGTGGTCGTCGCCGGGGTACGTGAACAACGCGATGTCGCCGCCGGCGGCCTCGACCTCGGCCTGCAGCGTCTCGGAGAAGCTGAACGGCACGCTGCGGTCGGCCGTGCCGTGGTGGAGCTCGATCGGCCCCGACAGGTCGGCCACGAAGCTGTTGGCCGACAGCGGCGCCCAGGCGGCGGGGTTGGCGTCGGGCTCGCCGAAGCGGGCCACCAGGTCGGTCCGCCAGCGCCGGCCGGCCGACGACGACGCGCTCAGGCCGCCGGCCGTCGTCGCCGGCGGCGGCGTCGGCGCGCCGGGGCGGCGCCACCGCGTCAGCAGGTCGGGGTAGCTGGCGACGACGCCGGCCCAGATGACGCCGGCCTGGATCGTGTCGGTGGTCACCATCGCCCGCAGCGTGATCCAGCCGCCCATCGAGTGGCCCCACATCCCGATCCGCGCCGGGTCGACGTCGGGCCGCTGCCGCAACGACGCCAGGCCGTTGAGGACGTCGGAGGTGTAGCCCTGGTCGCCGTAGCCGCCGCTGGCCTGGCCCTCGCTCTCGCCGTGGCCGCGGTAATCGCTCTTGAGCACGACGTAGCCGTTGCGGGCGAAGGCGTCCACATAGGCCACGTAGCGCTCGGTGGTGCGGTACTGCGCCGGCGGGATGTAGCCGTGGTTGAAGACGATCGCCGGCCAGCCGCCAGGTGGCGGATCGCCGTTCGGGACGGTCAGCAGCGCCTGGATCGCCAGGCCGTCGGAGGGGTAGCGCACGACGGTCTGGGAGTAGTTCCCCTTCGGCCCGAGCTCGCGCACCACCGTCAGCGGCCCGCCGGGGTGGGCCTTGCGGCGCAGGAAGTCGATCGACAGCGGATGCGGCGGCGGCGTGGCCGTGGCAGTGGCGGTGGCCGTGGCGGGCGGCGTCGCGCTGGCGACGGGGGTCGGCGTGGCGGTGGGCGGCGCCGGCGTCGGTGTCGCGCGATCGGTGCAGGCGACGGCCAGCAGTGCGGCGCCGAGGGCGAGCGCGAGCACGGCGGAACGGCCGGCGGGCGAGGGCACGGTCATCGTCAGCTCCTCGGAGGGGCGAGGGCGTAACGATAGCGGGTGGGGGTCGGCCTGGCGATCGGAACGTCCGATGGGCGCACGGGGCGTCACGGCCTGCGCGCGCCCCGCCCGGCCCACGGCAGGAACGTCCGCCCGCCGCCCGGCGGACGAGCGGTCGCGCCCGGCGTCCCCCCGGTCGTCGGCGCGACCGATGGGGTGGCCGTCGGCAGGATCGTCGGCCCGCCCGTCGATGACGGCGTCGGCGATGCCGTCGGCGGCGCCCCTCGACCGGTGTCGAACGCCACCATCGCCCGATCGTCGCCGTCGAACGTGCGCCAGACCTCGACACGCTCGACGTCGTCCATCGTCCACGTGCCGCGGGCAGGCGTCGTCGGGCTGTTGAAGCGGCCGACGGCGTCGGCGGTCAGACGGAAGGTCAGGTCCGTGTCGTTCAAGACCAAGTGGCCGCGCGGCACGACGAAGCGCACATCGACCTCCGCACCGCCGTCCGTCCGACCGACGAGGCCTCGCTCGGGGATCCAGTCGACGGCCAGCGGCGGCACGATCAATCGGCGCGACTCGTCGCCAGCGACGGCGGAGATGGTATCGCCGGCCGCCAGGCGCGCCACGGCGCCGCTGCCGTCGGTGGCCAGCGTGGCCGTGAAGTGGCCGATGGCGTCGGCAATCCCGGTGCCGTGCGCGAACCGGCTGCCGGCGCGGGTGAGCGTCACGGCCACGCTCCGGCCGGCGTCGGCCTCGCCGAGCACGATGGGCGTGTCGATCAGCGCGGTCAGGCGCAGGGCGCGGCTGATGCGGAAGATGCGATGGCCGGCGGCGTCGCGGACCGCGGCCTCGTAGGCGCGCGGGCGGGGCGTGACGAGGCGGAAATTCGGCTCGGGGAGCGCGGATGCGAACGTGCCCGCGGCACTGGCGACGGTTCTCTTGGCGTACGGATAGGTGCGCGCAACGTCGCCGAACGGGCTTGACGAGTCCGCCACGTCGCAGCTACCGCCCGGCCATTCGATCGACACCTCGGCACCGGCCGGCGCCTTGCCGCTGGCGGTGTTGCTCGCCCGGTCGACGGACAGCGTCAGCGGCGGCAACGTGGTCTCGAGCACGTCGCCGTCCACGGTCGCACGAACGACGTCGCCCGCCGCCAGGACGATCGGCCGGCCGTCGCTGCTGCCATCGCCACCGCCACTGCCGTTCCCGTCGCCGCCACCGAGCGGCACGCGGAAGCGGCCGACGGCGTTCGCCCGGCCGTCGCCGCGCACGATCCGCCCGTCCTGGAGCGTTGCCTCGACCTGGACGGCGGCCCACGGCAGCGCCTGGCCGCAGACGCTCTCGCCGCCGAGCGGGACGTTCAGCACCGGCGCGACGACCCAGCGCATCGCCTGGACGCCGCTCCGAGCGCGCGCGCTCAGCAGCCGCGTGAGGCCCGTCGCGATCCCGCGCGGATGGCGCGCCTCGCCGCTGAACGCGCCGCTGGGCGCGACGTCCATCGGGCCGAAGATCCACGACGGTTGATGCGCCACGTAGAACGGGGCCGGGTGGTCATCGAGCGTGCTGCCTGGCGGCATCTGTCCAACGATCCGACCGACGGCCCGATCCCAGGCCGCGCTGAAGGCCGGCACCGTCACCGCGAGGTCCGGCAGGCCGTCCGTTCGCTGGACGACGGTGTCGCCGGGCGCCGGCCGCACGTGCGTCCCGTCGGCATCGCGCGGGTCGACATCGAACCATTGCCAGTCGTCGACGAGCCGCCGGCCGGCGGCGATCGACCGCCCGCCGCGCAGAAGATCGATCTCGACCGACGAGCCGAGCGGGCCTAGGCCCCAGACGCGACCGATCGAGAGGTCGACGACCAACTTCGGCACGACGAGGTAGGAGAGGAGGCTGTGTGGTCCATTGCGCGCCTGCAGATAGCCCGAGTCGCCCAGCCGGAGCGCGGAGCCGGTGGGCAGCGCGACGTCGAACGTGCCGTCGGGCGCCGCTGCGGCCGTCTGCCACCCGCCGTCCTCGGCCTGGCCGTCCAGCGCCATCCGCACAGGCGCGCCGGGAACGGCGCGGCCGCGCACCCGCTGCGCGGCGAGATCGACGTAGCCGGACAGTGCGGGCACGCGGAACGTCGAGCGGCTGGCGCCGACCGTCGCGGTCACGAGATCGCCCGCGCGCAGCGGCGACGGTGCGCCGAATCCATCCTCGAGGTGCGCCCGCCAATAGGGCTGGTCGACGGTGAAGGAGGTGGGGGGTTCCGTACGACCGGTGGCCACGACACGACCCGAAGGACCGGCGACTTCGAGGACCGCCGCCTGGCCGGCGGGTCCGAATGCGTCGACCTCGGCATCCGTGAAATCGATGTCCAGCCACGGTGTGCCGAACACCGCCGCGACCGCCATGCCGTCGAGCCGCACGGCCGTCACGACCCCCTGGGCGAACCGGTGGGTCGACAGCGGTCGCCCGTCCGAATCCCGCAGCGCGGCGATCACGACATCGAAGCGACCGTCCGGGTCGACGGGCAGCGGGAGCGTGGCGGAGTGGACAAACTCGCCGTTCGATACGTCCGCCGGCCACCGGAACGGGTCGACGTCGCCGCCGAGCGGCTCGAGAATGGACAGCGTGCCGGTCGTGCCGGCCGGCAGCCGTCCGGTGAGCCGTCCGGCGTCCGCATCGAAGTGCAGATCGAGATCGGGCAGCGTCCAGACGAGCGGCTCGGCGCCGCCGACCGCAACCTCGACGCGGTCGCCCGGGGCGAGGCGGTGGAGGCCGACGAGGGCGGCGTCCTCGCCGTGGGCGTACAGCGGGACCGAATACGCGCTGCCCGTCCAGACACGCGTCGACCAACGGCCGTGCGGGAGGCCGTCCGGCCCGGCAACGGTGACGGTGACGCGTTCCGCCGCCCATACACCGCGCACCCTTGGCTCGCCGAGCATGAGCCGCACCTGGGGCACGAAGCCGCGCGGGCCGCCGACGGCGATGGTGCCGTCCGCGCTCCGCCACGCGACGACGTGGCGGCCGCCGGGCGCGGGCCGGCCGGCGGGCAGCGCCGCCTCGCCCTGCACATCGAGGACGACATCGTCCGCCGAAACGCCGCCCAGGGCGCTCACCTCGACGAAGCGCAATCGGCCGCCCGGCGGGCCGGTGAGCGTTGCAGCCGTGCCGCCGGCACCGCCGCCGACCGCGGGGCGGACGCCGAGCGGCGGTACCGTCGCCGAGATGTGCGCGGCCGGCAGGAGGCGGCCGGTGTGGGTGACCGTGATCCGGTCGCCGGCTTTGATCGGCAGGCACCGCCACGACGCGGAGCCCGAGCCGTCGATGAGCGTCGAACATGGGCGCTCCCGGCCGCTGCGGTCGCGAATCATCAACTCCACCGACTCGCCGGGCCGGCCGAGGGCGGTCGGATGTTCCGAGTCGGCGGCGACCAGCAGCTGGAACGCGGTGCGCCGGAGCACGAACGTGTCGCCGCCGGCGATGTGCACGACCTCGGCGACGTCGCCGGGGCGGATGTCAAGCTGGCCGCCAAGCGCCAAGTGGCCGCGGCCGGCGGCATCGAGCGCCGAGCTGCCGGACCACAGAGGGGCGCCGAGCGCAACTGGCGGGCGCAGGCCTCCGACCGCGCCCTCGCCGGAGGCGCGGCCGATGGCGGGCCGGCCGGCGACGGCGGCGACGTCGCTGAACGAGAGGACGTCGCGGTCGACGGCGCGGCGGATGCGGATCGTCAGCAAGGTGCCGGCCGCGCCGCGCAGCTCGACGGCGTCGCCGGGCGCGTCGACCTCTGCGTCGAGGGTGGGGAGCGGCACGTCGAACGTCTGGCCGTCGCTGAGCCCGATGCCGAGCACCAGGCGGTCGACGCCATCCATGATGGTCCCGGCTGGTGGCGGGTTGTCCGACCGTGTGACCACGACATGGCCCACGCTGTCGGCGAAGCCGATGCCGCCGAAGCGCTTGACCGTGCCGGCATACCATGTCGCCCGTACTTCGGCATACGGTGTCGTGCGCCACTCGACGGTGCCGGCATCGAGCGACACCGTGATGGGGGCACGGGGCGGGTCGGCGGCGCGGGAGGCGGCGCGTGCGGGGGCGGCCGGTCGCGTCGCATCCGCGGGCAGCTGCGCGATTGCGACGAGGAGGACCGTGCCGGCGATGAGCGTGGTGAGGAGGCGGTGGGACCGGCAGGACATGGTCTGGCTCCGGCGGATCGGTTGGGAGGCTGGTGGGCGCATGTTCATGACGAGGTAGAACACGCGGTTCATTGCCGCACGGACAGAGTCGGACGGCGAGTGGTGGTGGCGACAGCCGGCGAGGGCACGGCATGCCGTGCCCCTTCACAGCGGGATTGCATTGCCCATCCGGGCGCGTGCGGTGGACGGTTCGGCGAGGCCGATCGGTGCCGGTGCGACGACCGGCCTGTTGCCGGCGACCGGTGTGGGCTCTACTCGCCCGCCCCCCGCCCGGCCCACGGCAGCAGGGCGCGGCCGACGATCCTGCCGATCGGCGGCCCTTCCGTGGGCCGCGGCGTCGGCGCTGCACCGCCCGCCACGTCGAACGCGGCCATCGCCCGATCGTCCTCCGCGAACGAGCGCCAGACCTCGACCCGCCGCACGTCAGCCGCGGTCCACACGCCGCGGGCGGAGGCTCCCGCGCTCGCGAATCGACCGTTGGCGTCGGCGGTCAGGGTGAAGGCGACGTCCGTGTCCTGCGCCAGCAGCAGGCCGCGGGGTAGGACGAATCGGACGTGGACGATTGCATCGGCGTCCGTGCGGCCTTGGAGTCCCCGCTCGGAATGCCAGTCGACGGCCAGCGGCGGGACGGTCAGGCGGCGGACCTCGCCGTCGGCGGTGGCTTCGATGGAGTCGCCCGCTTGCAGGCGCACCGCGCCGCCGCTGCCCTCGGCCAGCAGCGTCGCCGTGAAGTGGCCCACGGCGTCGGCGACGGCGGTGCCGCGGGCGACGAGGCCGCCGGGGCGGGTCAGCGTGACGGCAACGGCGCGGCCGGTATCCGCTTCGCCCAGCACGCGATCCGTGTCGACGAGGGCCGTGAGGCGCAGCGCGCGGCTCAGTCGGTAGTGGCGGTGCCCGGCGTCGTCGAGGAATGCGGCCTCGTAGGCCCATGGACGGGACGCGGCGAGGCCGATCGGCACCATGGGCAATCGCGTGCTGAAGGCGCCGCTCGGATCGGGTACCGTCTGACTCACATGATGCCATCCGGCTCCGTCGCCGGGTTCGGAGGCATCGTCGGGCGCACAGCTGCCTGCCGGGTACTCGAGCGAGACCATAGCGGTCGGTGGCGCCGTTCCCGCACCACGACCAGCGGCGCGATCCACGCGGAACGTGAGCGTCGGCAGCGTCGCTGCCAGCGCCGTGCCGTCGACTTCGGCGCGCACGACGTCGCCCGCGGCCAGCACGACCGGCCGGCCGTCAGTGCGGCGCAGCGGGACGCGGAAGCGGCCCACCGCGTCGGCCACGCCGTCGCCCTGGGACGTCGCACCGCCCGACGTGACCGCGGCGTGCACGCGCGCCCACGGCATGGCTTGGCCGCAGATGCTGTCGCCGCCGTGGGGGATGTTGAGGATCGGCGTGACCACCCTGCGCCAGACGCTCACGCCGGCCGGCACCCGGGCTTCCACGACCGCGTTCAACCCGGTGGCCAGGCCCAGGCGGTGACTGGTCGGTACGGTGAATGCGCCCGTCGCGGCCACGTCGGCGAACCCGATGTCCCAGGCGGCGCTCGTGAGCGCGAACTCGCTCGGTCGGTGCACGTCCACCCGGCTGCCGGGCGGCGACGTTCCGACGATCGCTGCTTCTGCTTGCTGCCAGCGGACCGCTACGGCCGGCACCGTGAACGTCACGGGCGGGCGGCCGGCGATCCGCTGGACGACGACATCACCGGGCGCCGGGACGACACGCCGCCCGCCCGCATCGTGCGGGTCGAGGTCGAAGCCCAGCCAGTCGTCGACGAGGCGGCGCCCGGCGGCAATGGGCACGCCGCCGCGAACGACGGCCACATCGACCGGCGCGCCGGCCGGGCCGCGGCCCCAGATCCGGCCCGCGTCCAGGTCGACGAGCAGCCACGGGACAAGGATCGGCGCGGTGATGATGTGGGGGCCGGCGCGACCGAGGATTTGACCCCAGTCGCCACCCTGGAGCGGGACATCGACGGGCACCGTCAGGTCGAACGTGCCGTCCGATCGGACGTGGACGACAAAGCGCCGCTCGCCCCAGGACTCGCCCGATAGCACGACGGTGAGCGGCGCGTTCGGCGCGGCCCGGCCGCGGACCGCCCGGCCGGACAGGTCGACGTAGGCCTCGACGGGCGGGACGGTCAGCGCGGCGCGCGACGCGCCGACCGTGACGACGACGCGGTCGCCGGGTCGCAGCGCCACCCGGGCGCCGACATCGTCGACGAGCGGGATGCGCCAGATCGGACGATCGATCGTCGCCGCGCTGGCGTCGTCGCTCCGACGACGCCCGACCGGGCGACCGTTCGAGTCCGTCACCTCGATCTCAACCGCCTGCCCCGAACCCCCGAAGCCCTCGGCCGTCACGGCCTGCCCGTCGATCCGGAGCCACGGCCGCGCGAGAACGGCCATCACCGCGTTGCCGTCGGCCCGCTCGGCGGAGACGACATAGAGCACGAGCCGGTGGGCGGGTAGCCGGAAGCCGTCGAGGTCGCGCAGGTCCGTCAGCGCGACCGTGAAGGCGCCGTCGGGCGACGGACTGAGCGGGAGCGTGGCGCGGTGACCGAACGACCCGTCTTGGAGGTCGTAGAGCGACCGCAGCGGGTCGTGATCGCCGTCAACGTGCTCGAGGACGGTCAGCGTGCCGCGCGTGCCCAGCGGCAGCCGCCCGGTCAGCACGTTCGTGTCGGCATCCAGCCGCAGCGCCAGGTCCGGCAGCGCCCAGACCACCGGCTCGTCGCCGCCGATGGCCACGTCGACGCGATCGCCTGGCGCGAGTCGATGCAACGGCCCTTGCGGTCCGCTGCGCGCGTCGTAGAGCGGAATCGGCCGCGTGTTGCCGTTCGTGGTGCGTGCCCGCGACCCACGGCCGAGCGGCGTCCCGTCGCGATCCGAGACGGTGACGGTCACTGGGAGCGATGGCCAGACGCCGCGCAGCCGCGGCTCGCCGAGGACGAACCGGATCTGCCCCGTGAAGCCGCCGCGGCCCCACGTGATGCCGCCCCCGCTGCGCCATGCGTAGGCGTAGCGACTGCCGCGCCCGGGCCGGCCGGTCGGTAGCGCTGCCCGTCCCTGCGCGTCGAGCCCAACGTCGACGCCCGACGGTCCGCCGAGGGCGTCGACCTCGACGAAGCGCAATCGGGCGTTCGGCGACCCTGTGATCGTCGCGGGCGCTGCACCGGCGCCGGGGCGGAATGCGAGCGGCGGGATCGTCGCCGCAGTGCGGACAGGCGGTAGGAGCCCGCCGCCATAGGACATCGTGATCCGGTCACCGGCCACGATCGGCTCACCGCACGACCAGCTGCTCCGACCCGCCCGGCCGATCGTCGTCGCACAGCTTCGTTGGCGACCCCCATGCCCGATGTCCAACGTCATGCGCGCGCCAGGCCGGCCGTAGGCGATCGGCTGCGTCCGCTCATCGCCCACGACGAGCTGGAGGGCCGTGCGGCGCAGCACGAACGTGTCGCCGGCCCAGACGCGCTGCACCTCGACGGTGTCGCCCGGCTGGACGTCGGCCGTGCCGGCGAGCGGCACGTCGACGTCGCCGTCGCCGTCGACCGTCACCGTCCCCGCCCAAACCGAGCGCCCGGGCTCGCCGGACGCGCGTTGGCCGGCGAGGGCGCCGCCCTCGCCCGAGGCATCGCGGCGGACGACGTCCGCAGCCGTCAGCGCCAGGACGTCGCGGTCGATGACGCGGCGCACGCGGACGGCCAGCGTGGCGCCGGCAGGGCCGCGGAGGGCGAGGCGGTCGGCGGGGGCGTCGGCTTCGGCATCGAGGGCGGGCAGCGTGATCGTGTGGGCATCGCGGAAACCGACGCCGTCGGCGGCATCGAGCACCAGCCGGTCAAGCTCCTCGAACGGCCGGTCGTCGTCGGTGCGCTCGGGAGTCGGATCCGTCCAGGTCAGAACGACGCGGCCGGTGCTGTCGGCGGTCCCGAAAGCGCTGAAGTAGAGGCTCTCGCCGGCATACCAGAACGCCCCGACGGTGGCGTACGGCGTCGCGCGCCACTCGACGGTGCCGCTGTCGAGCGTGACGGTGACGGGGGAGCGGGCGGCCTGGGCGGCGTAAACGGCCTGCGCCGGCGTCGTCGAGCCGCGCCGCGAGGGGCCGGACGTGGTCATCACGGCTCCGACGGCAACGGCGGTGAGTGCGAACGAGATGAGGGCGGCCTGGCGAGAGCGGGGCATGCGCGGCGTCCTGGGCGTGGCGTCGGGGGTCGAGGCGTCTACCATATCGGCCGATGGCCGGCAGCTACCATAGACGGCGTCTGGCCGACGCCGCAAGCCGAGGAACGCGATGTCGACATCCGCCCAAGCCGCGCCCCGCCGCCCCGAGCGCTTCTGGCTCGCCGTCATCGCCATCCTGTCGATCGTCGTCGTCGCCGCCGTGGCGTTCCTCATCCTCGGCCCCCGGCCCGACGGTGTCGCCGGCCGGCTCGACGTCTCGGCGCTGCCGAGGGTCAACGCGACGCTGAACGGCCTGGCCGGCGTCTGCCTCGTCACCGGCTACGCCCTCATCCGGCGCAAGCGCATCGAGGCCCACCGGCGGGCGATGCTCGGCGCGTTCGCCTGCTCGGCGGCGTTCCTGGTGTCGTATGTCGTCTACCACACCTTCAAGCCGGCCCCGACGCCCTACGTCGGAGCGTACCGCGGCCTCTACCTGGCCATCCTGCTGACCCACATCGTCCTGGCCACCGTGATCGTGCCGCTGGCGCTCGTGACGCTCTACCGGGGTTGGTCGTGGGACGTGACGCGGCACCGCCGGATCGCCCGGGTGACGCTGCCGATCTGGCTCTACGTCTCGGTGACGGGCGTGGTGATCTACGCGATGTTGTACGGCTGACGGCCGCGGTGACGGCCGCGGCGATGACCGCGGTGATGACCGCGGCGTGGACGACGTAGGGGCACCCCTTGTGGGTGCCCTCGATCGCCGTGCAACGAACCTAGGGCACCCACAAGGGGTGCCCCTACAGGCGGCAACCATGCCTGCGACGAAATTCGGCCCTTGACATCCGATATCGCCGTCGATACCCTTGCTGGCGGGAGCAGCCGCACCGTCCGATGCGTGGCGTCGGAGGGGAGGCTGATGTGTCGGGCACAACCGGAGGGGTCGGACGGGTCGACCGGGCGCGGGCCTGGCGGTCGAAGCTGGCGGCGGCGGTGGGCGGGGTGCTGCTGTTCGAGACGCTGACCGGCCTCTCGATCTACCTGCTGCCGTTCAGCGTCCCCAACCAGATCATGGTCGCCGTCCACACCGTGTTCGGCGTCCTGTTCGTCGTCCCGTTCGCGTGGTACCAGGTCCAGCACTGGCGCACCTACCGCCACTACGCCCTGTCGCACACGACGTTGACCGGCTATGCCGGGCTGGCGGCGACGGCGGTCTGCCTGGTGTCGGGGCTGGTGCTGACGGCGCAGGCGCTGTTCGGCCGCCGGATCGACTACGGCTGGGACCTGGCCCACATCGTCTCGACCGTCGTCGTCGTCGCCCTCGTGGTGCCGCACGTGGTCTGGCTGGTGTGGCGCGACGCCCGCGCCGCACGCCACGACGCCGACGCCGGCGTGACGGTGCGGCAGCCGGTGCGCGACGCCGAGCGCCGCTACGGCGTTCGGGTAGCGGTGGTCGCGGTGGCGTGCTTCGCCGTCGTGGGCGGCCTGCGCGCCGTCGTGCGGCCGCCGGCGATGGTCGACGCCTTCCCGGCCGACTACGCCTACGTCTACGGCCCCGAGAAGCCCTTCGCGCCCAGCCTGGCGCGGACCGAGACGAACGCCGCCTTCGACGCCCGCCGGCTGTCGGGCTCGCAGAGCTGCGGCACGTCGGGCTGCCACGAGCAGATCGTCCAGGAGTGGGAGGTCAGCGCCCACCGCTGGGCGGCGATGGACCCCGGCTTCATGAAGATCCAGGCCGTGATGGCCACCCAGAACGGGCCCGAGTCGACCCGCTACTGCGCCGGCTGCCACGACCCGATCTCGCTGTTCGAGGGCACCAAGAACATCTTCGCCGACGACCTCACCGGCCCGCACGGCTTCGACGAGGGCGTCTCGTGCTTGTCGTGCCACTCCATCCGCGAGACCGACGTCAAGGGCAACGCCAACTACATCGTCGAGGCGCCGCCGCGCTACCTGTTCGAGATCGGCGACCCCGACGACGCCGCCCGGCGCTTCGCCCGCGACTTCCTGATCCGCGCCTACCCGCGCGCCCACGTCACCGCGCTGGCCAAGCGGGCCTTCAAGACGCCCGAGTACTGCGCCGCCTGCCACAAGCAGTTCATCGACCAGGAGGTCAACCAGGTCGGCTGGGTCCAGCTCCAGAACCAGTACGACAACTGGCGCAAGAGCCACTGGAACGAGCCCGGCGACCCGACGAAGACGATCGAGTGCCGCGAGTGCCACATGCCGCTCGTCGCCTCGCACGACCCGGCGGCCGGCGACGTCCTCGACTACAACCGCGCCCCGGACGACGGATCGCACCGCAGCCACCGCTTCCTCGGCGCCAACCAGATGATGCCGACGATGCTAAACCTCCCCGGCGGCCAGGAGCAGGTCGACCTCGTCTCGCAGTGGCTGCGCGGCGAGATCGAGGTGCCCGAGATCGCCGACAAGTGGGCGACCGGCCCGGTCGTGACGGTGGACATCGAGGCGCCCGAGACCGCGGTGGCCGGCGAGCCGGTGACGCTCCGGGCGGTGACGACATCGCGCAAGGTGGGCCACGACTTCCCGACCGGCCCGCTCGACATCATCCAGTCCTGGGTCGAGGTCGTCGTCCGGGACGACGCCGGCCGGATCGTCTTCCAGTCGGGGGGCGTCGACGACGACAACTTCATCCAGAAGGGCTCGTTCATCTTCAAGGCCGAGGGCGTCGACCAGTACGGCAACCTCATCGACCGTCACAACCTCTGGGAGATGGCCGGCGTCCGGTTCCGGCGCTCGCTCTTCCCGGGCTTCGCCGACTCCAGCGAGTACACGTTCGGCTGCCCGTCGTCGGTCACCGTCCTCACCGAGGGGCCCGACGCCGGGCGCAACGACTTCGAGGTGCCGGCGGCGCCCGAGGGCGGGGCGCTCCACGTGACCGCCCGGCTGCGCTACCGCAAGTACGACCAGTTCCTCTTGAACTACATGTTCGGCGTCGACTCCGGCATCAGCGCCCCGATCACCGACATCGACACCGCCGAGGCCACGATCCGGGTCGTCGAGCGCACGGCCCAGGCAAGGTAGGCGATCATGGCACGACCGCGCTCGCGCCGCGACAAGCGCATCGCCGTGACGCTGGGCGGCAGCGCCGCGTTCGTGGCGCTGGCCGTCGGCGGCGTCCTCTGGGCCCGGCGCGAGGCGGCGCCCTACCGGCCCGGCGAGGACGTCGAGGGCATCACCGACTCGCTCGGCCGCGCCCTGCCCGACGACGTGCCGCACCTGGCGTTCGCCGACGCGGCCGGGCCCGCCGGGCTGACCGCGGCGCACTTCGACGGCCCGCGCTCGAGCCAGCTGCCCGAGGACATGGGCCCGGGCGCCGCCTGGGGCGACGTCGACGGCGACGGCTGGGACGACCTCTACCTCCCCAACTTCGCCGGCGCGCTGACGCGCTCGGCGGAAGAGGTCGCCGCCTCGTCCGCCACCGGCCACCTCTACCGCAACCAAGGGGACGGCACGTTCGCCGACATCACCGCCGCCGCCGGCCTGGCGACGCCCGACCGCGGCCTGGGCGCCGCCTTCGCCGACATCGACGGCGACGGCGACCTCGACCTCTCGGTCACCCGTTACGGCACGAACGCGCTCTACCGCAACGACGGCCGCGGCGTCTTCGCCGACGTCGGCGCCGCCAGCGGCTTCGCCGACGCCGAGGGCTTCTGGACCGGCGTGAGCTGGGCCGACTACGACCGCGACGGCGATCTCGACGGCTATGTCTGCGGCTACGTCCAGTACCGCTACGACGCGACCGCCGCCGGCCGCAGCGAGGCGCAGTACGGCGCGCTGACGCCGATCTCGCTCAACCCCTCGTCGTTCCCGCCTGCGGCCAACCGTCTCTACCGCAACCGCGGCAACGGCGCGTTCGAGGAGGTCGCCGTCGCCGCCGGCGTCGACAACCCGACGGGCCGCAGCCTCTCGGCCACCTGGAGCGACCTCGACGACGACGGCTGGCTCGACCTCTACGTGGCCAACGACGTCTCCGACAACGTCCTCTACCGCAACGCTGGCGACGGCACGTTCGCCGACATCAGCCACGCCGCCTGGGTCGCCGACCCGCGCGGCGCCATGGGCCTGGCCAGCGGCGACTGGGACAACGACCTCGACCTCGACCTCTTCGTCACCCACTGGATCGCCCAGGAGAACGCCCTCTACGTCAACCTGCGCGGCGACCTGCCGGCCCAACCAGCCGGCGGAGTCACCGAGACGGTCGCCGTGAGATTCACCGACATGGCCGACCCCTACGGCCTCGGCCAGATCGCGCTCGACTTCGTCGGCTGGGGTACGGCGTTCGCCGACGTCGACCGCGACGGGCGGCTCGACCTCGTCGTGGCCAACGGCCACACGTTCCAGGACGAGGCCGATCCGACGCGGCTCGTGCCGCAGGCCAACCAGCTGTTCTGGAACCGCGGCCCCGACGGCGACGGCTTCTTCGACGTCGGCGCGGCCAGCGGCGACGCCTGGGCCGCGGCGCACGTGGGGCGCGGCCTGGCCGTGGCGGACTACGACCGCGACGGCGACGATGACGTGGTGGTCGCCAACCACGGCGCGCCGCCGACGCTGCTGCGCAACGACACCGCGCCGGGCGCGCACTGGCTGGCGGTCCGGCTGGCGGGCGCGGCGAACCGCTTCGGCATCGGCGCCCAGCTGACGCTGGATCACGGCGGCCGCCGCCAGCTGCGCGAGCTCGGGGTGGGATCGTCCTACCTCTCGCAGCACGCGCCCGAGGTGCGCTTCGGCCTCGGGCCCGACGCCGGGCCGGGCACCGTCGACCTGACGATCCGCTGGCCGGGCGGCGAGCGCGCGACCGTCGCCGGCGTGCCGATCGACCAGCGCGTCGTGATCGCCGAGGGCGAGGACGGCTGGCGGCCGGCGGCGGGCGGTGCGGCCGCAGCGGCCGCGGGCGGTGGGAACGGGGCGCCGGCGGCCTTGGCGGTCGTCCCAGCGGGAGCGCCTGCGGGCGCGGCGGTGCCGCAGCTGGCCGGCGGCACGCCGGCGCACTTCGGGCCGCAGGACCCGGCGGCGCGCGTCCGGTTCTGGGAGCTCCAGCGGGCGGCGGTGGCGGCGATGAAGCAAGAAGGCGACTGCGACAAGGCCGCGGCGCTGTTCCGCGAAGCCCTGGCGATCGACCCGGCCCACGAGGACGCGCTCTTCGGCCTCGCCGGGTGCCGGATCGAGCAGGGCGACTACGCCGCGGCGCTCGCACCGCTCGAGACGCTCGTGGCCCAGAGCCCGCAGAGCCTGCGCGGCCACCTCCAGATCGGCGCCATCCACGCCTCGCCCGACGCCGGCGCGCTGTTCGACCTGGCCGCCGCCGAGCACGCCTACGCCACCGCGGTGGCGATCAACCCCGAGGAGAGCGGCGCGCTGCTGCAGCTCGGCGCGACGGCCCTGGCCGCCGGCGACGCGGCCCAGGCGGCCGAGGCGCTGTCGCAGGCGCGGCGGTTGAACCCGCAGGCCGTGATCGCCCCTTACCTGCTCGGCTACCTCGCCTGGCAGGCCGGCGACGAGGCCACCGCCGCCACCGAGCTGCAGCGGGCGGTCGAGCTCAGCCGCGACAGCCAGCCCACGCTGCCCGCGCCGGCCGAGGGCGACACCGGCCGCCCCGGCCAGCGCGCCCACGAGGTGGAGGCGGTGCGTCAGCGGCGGCTGTTCGGCGCCCAGTTGGCGGCGCTGGCCACGCGGCCGGCAGCTGAGGCACACTCGGCGGCGGCGGTGAACGCCGAATACGAAGCCCTCGAGCGCTACCTGGCCGATCTGGCGCGGTAGGCGAAGGTGCGCGGCCCGCGTCGGCGCGCGATCGTGCCGGCCGTCGGCGCGTGTCCAAGGAGTCCCGAATGTCCTCGTCCCCTCGCTTCCGCGCGGCGCCGGTCTTGCCGTCCGCCGTCCGCGGCCGCGCCGTCGCCCGCCGCCGCGTCGCGGCCCTTGGCGCGGGCCTGACCGCCGCCGCCCTGCTCTGGACGGCCGGCTGCGGCGGCCGCGACGCGGCCTCGCCCAGCGGCGACGCGTCCGCCACGGCGCCCGCCGGCGCGGCGGTCACCGGCACGCTGGCCGCCACGACGACGCTGGCCGCGCACGGCGCCGTGACGGCGACGGCCGCCGTCTCCGCCACCGCCGCGACGACCCACACCGAGGCCGACCTCCTCACCAACGTCCGGCAGCTCGTCTTCGAGGGCCGGCGCTCGGGCGAGGGCTACTACAGCGCCGACGGCCGGCGGATGATCTTCCAGAGCGAGCGCGAGCCCGGCAACCCGTTCTACCAGATCTACGTCCTCGACCTCGAGACCGGTGACAGCCGCCGCGTCTCGCCGGGCTGGGGCAAGTCGACGTGCGGCTGGCTGCACCCCGACGGCCGCCAGGCCATCTTCGCCTCGACCCACGAGGACCCCGACGCCCGCACCGACATGCGCGCCGAGCTCGACTTCCGCGCGTCGGGCGAGACGCGGCGCTACAGCTGGGACTACGACGAGGACTACGACATCTACGCCGTCACGATCGGGCAGAACGACTTCCGCAACCTGACCCGGACCCGCGGCTACGACGCCGAGGGCGCGCTGTCGCCGGACGGGTCGCGCATCGTCTTCGCCTCGAACCGGCTGGCCTACAGCGAGCCGATGGACGCAGCCGACCAGGCGATCTTCGACCGCGACCCGTCCTACATGATGGACCTCTACGTCATGGACGCCGACGGCGGCAACGTCCGGCGCCTGACCGACGCCAAGGGCTACGATGGCGGGCCGTTCTTCAGCCCCGACGGCGGGCGGATCGTCTGGCGGCGGTTCAACGCCGAGGGGACGCTGGCCGAGATCTGGACGATGAACGCCGACGGCAGCGACGCCGTCCAGCTCACGACGCTGGGCGCGACGAGCTGGGCGCCGTACTACCACCCCAGCGGCGACTACATCGTGTTCACGTCGAGCAAGCTCGGGTTCGACAACTTCGAGCTCTTCATGGTCGACGCCGCCGGCGGGCGCGAGCCGGTGCGCGTGACGTTCGCCCCAGACGCCGACGTCCTGCCGGTCTTCGCGCCCGACGGCCGGACGCTGTCGTGGTCCAACAAGCGCGGCACGGCGGGCGGCGAGTACCAGATCTTCGTCGCCGATTGGGACGACGCCCGGGCGCGCGCGCTCCTCGCCCTCAGCCCGTCGCGCGCCGCGGCCGCCGCGCCGCCCGCCGCCGGCGACGACGGCGCCGAGGCGGCCGCGCCGCCCGACATGGCGGCCACGACCGACGCGATCACGCCGGCCGACGCCCGGCTGCACGTCGCGCGGCTGGCGGCGCCGGCGATGGAGGGCCGCCAGACCGGCACGCCGGGTGAGCAGCGGGCGACGGACTACGTCGCCGCCGCCTTCGACGCTCTCGACCTGGCCCCGGCCGGCGACGACGGCTACCTTCAGAAGTTCGATTTCACCGCAGGCGTCCGGATCGACGGCGTGAACATGCTGGTCCGGCAGGCCGCGGGCGGCGCCGAGGAGGAGGCGACGGTCGACGTCGACTGGCGGCCGCTCTCGTTCTCCAAAGTCGGCTCGGTCGGCTTCGGCGAGGTCGTGTTCGCCGGCTACGGCATCGACGCGCCCGCAGACGGCGCCCAGGCCGCCTACGACAGCTACGCCGACCTCGACGCCAATGGCAAGTGGGTCGTGGTGCTGCGCTACCTGCCCGAGGACGTCGACGCCGAGCGGCGGCAGCACCTCAACCGCTTCGCGTCGCTGCGGTTCAAGGCCATGGCGGCCCGCGACCACGGCGCGGCCGGCTTGATCGTCGTCAGCGGGCCGGGCAGCCAGGTCAAGGAGCAGCTCGTGCCGCTGAAGTTCGACGCTTCGGTGGCCGGCACCAGCATCGCCGCCGTCAGCGTGACCGACGCGTGGGCTGAGGCGCTGTTCGCCCAGAGCGGCACGACGCTGGCCGCGGCGCAGGACGCGCTCGACGGCGGCGAGCCCGTGGCCGGCTTCGCGCTGCCCGGCCACCAGATCGGCGCCCACCTCACGCTGGCGTTCGACACCGCCGAAGGGCGCAACGTGCTCGGCCGCTTGCAGATGGGCGCGCAGCCGAGCGCCGAGCAGATCGTCATCGGCGCCCACGTCGACCACCTGGGCCGCGGCGACGCCGGCGACTCGCTGGCCAAGCCCGAGGAGAAGGGACAGGTCCACCACGGCGCCGACGACAACGCGTCGGGCGTGGCCGGCCTGATCGAGATCGCCCAGTACCTGGCCGACGAGCACGCCGAGGGCCGGCTGGCCGACGCGAAGCGCGATGTCGTCTTCGCCGCCTGGAGCGGCGAGGAGCTCGGGCTGCTGGGCTCGAACCACTACGTCAAGACGTACGGCGACGACCCCAAGGCGACCTCGATCTACCCCGGCGTGGCCGCCTACCTCAACATGGACATGATCGGCCGTCTCGACGAGGCGGTCGTGCTCCAGGGCGTCGGCTCGAGCACCGGCTGGCGGCGCCTCGTCGAGCAGCGCAACGTCCCGATCGGGCTGCCGCTCACGCTGTCCGACGACACCTACCTGCCGACGGACGCGACGTCGTTCTACCTCAAGGGCGTCCCGATCCTGGCCGCCTTCACCGGCGCCCACTCGGAGTACCACACCCCGCGCGACACGCCCGAGCGCCTCGACTACGACGCCCTGGCCAAGATCGCCCGCCTGATCGGCACGATCGCCGCCTCGCTGTCGCGGGCCGACGCGCCGCTCGACTACGTGGCGGTCCAGGCCCCCGAGCAGCGCGCCTCGACCGGCGGAATGCGCGTCTACCTGGGCACGATCCCCGACTACGCCGACACCGGCGTGGCCGGCGTCCTGCTGTCCGGCGTCGCCGAGGGCGGCCCGGCCGAGCAGGGCGGCCTCCAGGCAGGCGACATCATCGTCGAGCTGGCCGGCCAGAAGATCGAGAACATCTACGACTACACCAAGTCCCTCGACGCCCTCAAGATCGGCACGCCGGTCAAGATCGTCGTCACCCGCGACGGCCAGCGCGTCACGTTAACCGTCACCCCCGGTTCCCGCGAGTAGGGGCCGGCCCCCGCGCCGGCCCCTCCCCCAACCCACCACCCCCAACGCCCCCCACCACCACCCCGAAACGAACCCCACCACGCCCCGCGCGCCGCCGCCCACGGGCCGCCCGCATGCCGCCGCCCGCGGGCCCGGCGCCCGCGCGCCGCCGCCCACGGGCCCGCCGCCCGCGCGCCGCCGCCCACGGGCCCGCCGCCCGCGCGCCGCCGCCCGCATGCCCGCCGCGGTTCACGGGTCGATGGGGCGGGATTGCGGAGGGTGGGGGGGTGGTGGGTTGGGGGAGGGCCGGCGCGGGGGCCGGCCCCTACGGGGGGTGGGGGGGGGGGGGGGGGGGGGGGGGGGGGGGGGGCCGGGGGGGGGGGCCGGGGGCCCGGGGGGGTTGGGGGGGGGGGGGGGGGGGGTGAGGGCGGCGATTTCGGCGGTGACGTGGGGGTCGTCGCGGCCGGTGGCGCGGGATTCGGCGGCGAGGGCCTGCTGGATGCGCAGGGCCTCGTCGACGCGGCCGAGGGCGCGCAGGATGCGGCCGACGCACCACCGGGCGACGTGGATCGACGACGGGTCGCCGGCGGCCTCGCGCAGGGCCAGGGCTTGCTCGAAGGCCGCCAGCGCGGCCGTGTCGTCGCCCCGTTCGTGCAGGGTCCAGCCGAGGTTGTTCAGCAGCGACGCCCGCCAGCGCCGGGCGGCCGGGTCCGGCGACGCCTCGGCCAGCGCCAGCGCCCGCTCGTGCCACGCCATCACCTCGTCGGGCGCGGCGACGATGGCGAACATGTGGGCGGCGTCGACGGCCAGGGCGTCGAGCCCGGCGGCGCGGGCGCGGTCGTACGCGGCGGCGAAGGAGGGGCGGGCGGCCTCGGGGTCGCCGGCCGAGTTCACGACCCGCCCGCGCTCGAGGTCGCAGCGGACACGCGCCGTGTCGTCGGCGGCGTCGAGCCACGCGGCGGCGCCGTCGAGGACGGCGTGGGCCTCGTCGAAGCGGCCCTGGAGGCCGAGGCTGCGGGCGAGCTGGGTCCGCAGCTGGACCTCGGCCGAGCGCCAGGCGATGTCGTCGTCCCCGCCGGCCGCGGCGCGGGCGGCGACGGCCGGCAGCTGGGCGCGGAACCGCGCCTCGCTGGCCGCCGGGTCGCCGTAGTCCCAGGCGGCGTCGATCGCGGCCACGGCGTCGGCCGGGCGGGCGGGCGGCTCGGCGTCGTGCCGCTCGACGCCGGGCCGGTCGGAGCGGCGGGCGTCGGAACCGGACGGATCGACCTGGGTCGGTGCGTTCATCGTCTCCTCGCTGGGTGTGGATCGACGGTGCCGCCGGCGACGGGGTCCTCGACCGGGCCGCGCGGCGGATCGGCGGCGCCGTCGCCCGGCGGCACCAGCGCGCCGCCGTTGGCGACGAGCAGCGCCGCGATCGACGCCGCCAGGGCCGCCGCCAGCGTCGTGCGCACCGGCGGCGCGACGAACGCGGCGAACGCGGCCGGCAGCGGCAGCAGCAGCGCGAACAGGTGCAGCCGCAGCGCCCGCCGCCAGCGCGGGCCGCGCCCGCGCAGCATGGCCGCCGCGGCGGCGATTGCCGCGGCGCCGAGCGCGGCGATCGCCGCCCGCGTCCAGCGCCGCGTCGCGCCATCGTACCCCAGCGCCATCGACCCGGCGGCGACCCAGTCGAGCGCGACGATCGCGGCCGTGCCGGAGAGCGTGAACGCCCACAGCGCCGCGGGGGCCGCGACGCCGCCGCCCGGCCGCGGGCGCGCGCCAAGCGCGATGGCGGTCGTGCGGGCGCCGCTGGCGAGGTCGTTGGCCAGGTCGCGCAGGCCGCCGTTGACGCCGTTGATGACGCCGATGAACAGCGCCGCGTGCGCGGCGACCATCCAGGTCAGGGCATTGGGCGACCCGCCGGCGGCCAGCGCGCCGTAGGGCGCCAAGCTGCCCCACGCCACGGCCTGGACGGCGTCGGTGGCCAGCGGCACCGCGGCGCGCTTGCCGTAGACGTTGTAGGCCGCCATCGCGGCAAAGCCGAGGGCCTGCACCGCCAGCGCCGCCGGCCCGCCGCCGCCCGCCGCCGTCAACGCCGCCCCGGCCGGCGCCGCGGCCAGCGCGATGGTGAGGACCGGCCGCGGCGACAGCGCGCCGCGGACCAGCGGGTGGCCCTGGCGCAGCGGCTGGCCGCGGTCGATCGGCAGGTCGACGACGTCGTTGAGCAGGTAGGCGAAGAGGTGGAGGCACAGCCCGGCGGCGACGAGTCGGGCGATCGCGACTGCCGTGAGGGCGGGCACGGCGGTGGCGGCGGCGAGCACCGGCAGCAGCACCGAGAAGAACACGAAGTGCAGCCGCAGCGCGGCGTCGACGTCGCGCACCGCGGCCAGCCAGCCCCGGCGGGCGGCGGGCAGGGCGGCGGCGCGGGCGACGCGGGGCGCGGTCACGGCGGGCGGGTCCTCCGAGATCGTCGGGCGGGCGGACCGGGGGCGCTGGAATCATACGGCCGACGGGTGTAACGTCGGCGTGGCGTCGTCCTGCACCGCGCCCAGGAGCACCCGATGACCGGCGACCGCCCCGAGCCCGCCGCCATGCGATCGACCGCGCCCCCCGCGGCGGGCCCGAGGCCCGACGGCCCGCTGTCGTTCGGCACGGTGGTCGCCGAGGAGTCGCGCTACCTCGAGCTGGCCGACGACACGCCGCGGGCCGCGCTCTGCCTGTCCGGAGGCGGCATCCGCAGCGCCGCGTTCGCGATGGGCGTCGTGACCGGGCTGGCGCGCGCCGGCGTGCTCGACGCCTTCCACTACCTCTCGACGGTGTCGGGCGGCGGCTACACCGGCAGCTGGCTCTCGGCCTGGTTCCAGCGCGCCCGCGGGCGGCGGCCGGTCCTCGACGCGCTGCGCCAGGCCGCGATTGCGACGCCGGCCGAGCCGCCGACCCGGGCGCGCGGCCCGCGCCCGGCGCCCGACCGCGACACCGAGCCGGCCGCGGTGCGCCACGTGCGCGCCTACTGCAGCTACCTCAGCCCGCGCTACGGCCTGATGTCGGCCGACGCCTGGACGGTGCTCGGGACCTACGTGCGCAACCTCGTGATCACCGCCGTCGTCCTGGTGCCGCTCATCGCGGCGGTGCTGCTGCTGCCGGTGGTCAACGCCGCGTTCGTCCTGGCGCTGCACCGCTGCCTCGGGCCGAGCGACGGGGCCGCGCGATGCGGGCCGCTCACGGCCGACGCCGTCAGCGTGGGCCTCTACACCGTCAGCGGCGTGCTGAGCGCCGTCGCCATCGCGGCGCTGCGGGTGCAGCGCGAAAACCGCCGGCTGCGGGCGACGGTCGGCGGCGGCGACGACGTCGGCGATGAGGGCCCGGCGGCGACACCCGGCGGTCGTCCTCGCTCGCGGCGCCCGATCCTGGCCCTGGTGGACGGCGGCGACGTCGACCTCGTCCTGTTCTTCGTGTTGCCGTTCGTCGTCGCGGCGCTCCTGCTCGTCGGCCGGCTCATGACGCTCGACCCATGGGCTCCGGTGAGCGACGCCGTCGTCACCCTGGCGGCGTGGGGCGGGGCGGTCCACTTCGGCGGCTGGCTGCTGGGCGGGCTGGGCCTGCGGATGGCCGGCCTTGCGCCGATCGGCGCACGGTGGCGGCTGAGGCTGGGCGAGGTGGTCGCCGTCGTCGTCACCGGCGCGATCGGCGGCGTCGCCTGCCTCTACCTGGCGCGGCGCTTGCTCGGTGCGCCGCTGGCCGATCTCGAGCTGCCGCTCGCCTTCACGCAAGCGATGTTCGGCGCGCCGCTGCTCATGCTGGCCGGGTTGATCGCCGCGACGGTCTTCGTCGGCGCGGCCAGCCTCTTCTCGAGCGACGACGACCGCGAGTTCTGGGCGCGCGCCGGATCGTGGTTCCTGATGGCGATCGCGGCGCTGCTGGCGCTCCATGCCATCGCCCTGGTCGGGCCGTTGCTCGTCGCGCGGCTCCGCCATCTGCCGGTCGGCACGATCCTGACCGCCTGGGGGGTGGTGAGCGGCGGCCTGACGGCGCTGGCGGGCTTCTCGCCCAGCGGCGGTCGCCGCGATCCGGCGGCCGGCGAGTCGTCCCGTTCGAAGGCCGCGTTCGACGTGCTGGCGGCGGTCGCCGCGCCGCTGTTCTTGCTCCAGGTGCTCGTCGTCGTCGCGGTCGCCAATGCCTATGCCGTCGAGCACTTCGCCGCCTTGTCGTCGTGGCCGCGCCTCATCGCCGCCGTCGTCGGCCTGGCCGCCTTTGCGCTGCTCATCGGCCGCTTGGTGAAGCTCGACGCGTTCAGCTTACACGCCTTCTACCGCAACCGGTTGGTCCGCACCTTCCTGGGCGCGTCGCGCGCCGACGACGCCGGCCGCCGTCCCGACGCCTTCACCGGCTTCGACCCCGACGACGACGTGCCGATGCGCGCGCTGGTGGCCGAGGGCGCGCCGGACGAGCCGCCGCGGCTGCTGCACGTCCTGAACCTGGCGCTGAACATCGGCCGCGGCGCGGCGCTGGCCGACCAGCACCGCAAGGCGATCCCGTTCACCGTGACCGGCCTCCACTGCGGCGCCGATCGGCTGGGCTACCGGCGCAGCGGGCCGGCGCCTGCAGGCATCGGGCCGGCATTCGACGCCGCCGGGCGCGACGACGACGATCCGACCCCCGCGCCAGGGCCGGCCAAGCGGCGGGCGGCGATGGAGGCGCGGGCCCGCCAGCTCCTCAACTTCCGCCAGGAGGGCGACTTCTACGGCGGCCCCGAGCCGGGCCTGCTGCTCGGGACGGCGATGACGATCTCGGGCGCGGCGGCCAGCCCGAACATGGGCTACCACTCGTCGCCGGTCGTCACCTTCCTGCTGGCCCTGCTCAACGTCCGCCTCGGCCGCTGGCTCGGCAACCCCGGGCCGGCCGGCGAGGGCACGTTCCGCCTGTCGGGGCCGCGGGTGTCGTCGCTGCCGCTGATCCAGGAGGCGTTCCAGCTCACCGGCACCGACCGCCCGTTCGTCTTCCTGTCCGACGGCGGCCACTTCGAGAACCTCGGGCTCTACGAGATGGTCCGCCGGCGCTGCCAGCTCATCGTCGTCGCCGACGCCTCGGCCGACCCGAAGTACCTCGGCGGCGACCTGGCGCGCGCCGTCCAGCTCGTCCGGCTCGACTTCGGCGTCCGGATCACGTTCCACGACCCGTCGCCGGCGCTGGCCGACCGCGCGGCGAGCGAGTCCATCGCCGGCCGCGGCCACCTCGACCTCGGGACGCCCGAGCCGGCGAACGCCGCGGCGCGTCCGCCGTGGCGGGCGCGGGTCGGCACGATCCACTACGCCGAGCGCTTCGACGGCGCCGGCGACGGCGTCGTGCTGGTCCTCAAGCCGGCCGTGTTCAGCGGCGACCCGGTGGACGTCCGCAACGAGCGCAACCGTTCGAAGCGCTTCCCCCACGAGTCGACCGCCAACCAGTGGTTCAGCGAGTCGCAGTTCGAGGCCTACCGCATGCTCGGCGAGCACACCGTGGCCTGCCTGTCGGCCGCCGGCGGCGCGCCCGACGTCGCCGCCGCCCGCGCCCAGGGCATGGCGCCGGCGAGGAGCGCCCATCTTGCGGCGTGGTTCGCCTCGGCCTGCCGCGGCGCGATCGGCTGCGCCGACGGCGACGCCTCGCCCGTCGACGACGCGCTCACGGCGCTGGCGGCAGCGCGCTAGGCGTCGGATCGTCGCGTCGGCGCCGCACGAACCCAACGGCGCAGTACGCTGCGGCTCCCAGCTGGACGGCGGTGATGCCGACGAGGCTCCACAGCAGCGCGGGGTCGATGCCCGGCACCAGACAGGCCCGCGCCGGCGCGTCGGGGTCGTAGAAGACGTCGATCGCGCTGCCCACCGGGTAGCTGGCGCGGACGCGGGCCAGGTGCTCCGCCGGGTCGCCGCGCTCGCGCACGTCGGCGAAGCCCACGCGCTCGGCCTCGTACGCCCGACCGCCCACGGTGTAGTCGTAGCCCACGTACGGGGCGTGGGTGTCGCCGCTCTTGGGGCCGTGGTAGTACACGAGGTCGCTCTCGCGCACGATGCCCTCGGTGCGTGGCCAGCGCCGGCTGCGGCCGCCATGCCAGACGTCGGCTCCGTAGAACGCCGCCACGACGACGGCGGCGGCGGCGAACGCGACGGCCAGCGTCAGCCAGCCGTAGGGCGACATCCGGGTGGGCGGCGGGCCGGGCATGTGGGGACGCTCCTCGTCTGGCGGCGCGGTGGGTTCGGTGACGGTCGGGCCCAAGCTCGGACCAGCGGGAGGACCGATCGCACCGCCGCCACCGGCCGGCCGTGCGGTGCGGGGCGACGTCCTACGGCCAGTCCACGTCCCCGAACGCCCGCCGCTGGACCACCGGCAGGTAGAGCACGCGGCCGCGGAACGGGTCGTCCGGCGTGGCGGTCGCGCCGGCGGGCGACGGGGTGAAGGTCGGCCATGGCGGCGGGTCGGTCGGGGTAGGCGTCGGGCTGATCGTCGGCCACAGCGGCGGGTCCGTCGGGGTGCCCGAGGACCGCGGCACGGGCGTGGCGCTCGGGCTGGCCGCGGGCGTCGCGGTCCGCCGCGCCGTCGGCGACGGACCGCCGGTGGGGGTGGCTTCGGACGGCGGCGACGGGCTGGCGGATGGCGTCGGCGCCCGCGTCGGCGTCCCCGGCTGCGGCGTCGCCGTGGCGGGCGACGCGCCCGGCGTGGGCGTGAGCGCCCCGGCGGTGCCGGTCGGCGCGGCGGTCGCGGTGCGGGTGGCCGTCGCGGTGCGGGTGGCGGTGCGGGTCGGCGTGGCCGTGCGGGACGCCGTCGCGCCGGCCGTGGGAGACGATCCGGCGGTCGCGCCCGCCGTCGGCGAACCGCCCGGCGTGGGCGAGGGGCCGGCCGTGCCAGTGCGGGTCGGCGTCGGGGTGCGGGTGGCCGTGGCGGTCGGGCCGGGCGAGGCGTCGGGGTCGGGGGTGCCCACGACGACGATGAGGCGGCCGACCATCCCCAGCGCGCGGTGGTTGGCGAGGTTGCAGTAGTAGACGTAGGGCCCGCCCGACGCCGGCGACGTGAACCGCACCACGGCCGATTGGCCCTCGAACAGCACCGGCGCCTGGACAACCCGTCCGCCGTCGAGCTCCAGGAAGAACTCGTGCACGCCCGACTCGCTGCGGATCGTGAGCGCCACGGCGGTGCTGGCCGGGACGGCCACCTCGTCGGGCTGGAACGACAGCGACAGCGCCCGGATCGTGTGCGACGTCGCCGGGACGATCGGCGTCGGCGTGGGGGTGCGGGTCGGGATCGGGGTGATCGTCGGCGTGGGCGTGACCGTCGGGGTCTCGGTGGCGGTCGGCGTCGCGGTCGGCGTGGGGGTCTCGGTCGGCGTCGGCGTCGTCGAGGCCGTCGGCGTCGTCGACGGCGTGGGGGTGATCGTCGGCGTCGGGGTGATGGACGGCGTCGGGGTGACGGTCGGCGTCGGGGTGACGGTCGGCGTCGGGGTCGTCGTCCGGGTCGGCGTGACGGTCGGCGTCGACGACGGGGTCGGGGTGAGCGACGGGGTCGGCGTCGTCGACGGCGTGGCGGTCGGCGTCCGGGTGCGGGTGGTCGTCGGCGTCGGCGTGATCGTCGGCGTCGGCGACGGTGTGGGCGTCTCCGATGGCGTCGGGGTGGTGACGGGCGTCGGCGTGACGGTGGTGGTGCGGGTCGGCGACGGGGTCCGGGTGTCGGTCGGGGTGCGGGTGGCGGTCGGGGTGCGCGTGTCGGTGGCGGTCGGCGACGGCGTCGGCGTGAGGGTCGTCGTCGGGGTCAGGGTGGGCGTGCGGGTCAGGGTGGCGGTGCGCGTGGCGGTCGGGGTGCGCGACGGCGTGGGCGTGTGGCTGGGCGTCGGGGTGATGGTGGCGGTGCGGGTTGGGGTGATCGTCCGGGTCCGGGTCGGCGACGGGCCGGGCGTGGCCGTGCGCGTCGGCGTGGACGTCGGGGTGCGGGTGATCGTGGCCGTGCGCGTCGGCGTCGGGGTGAACGTGGGCGTCGGCGTGGGCGTGGCGGTGTCGGTCGGCGTCGACGACGGCGTCGGGGTGAAGCTGGGCGTCGGCGTGACGGTCGCCGACGGCGAGGCGGTGGGCGTGGCGGTGGCGGTGCGCGTCGGCGTGGCGGTGCGCGTGGGGGTGAGCGTCGGCGACGGCCCGGTCGTGGCGGTCGGCGTCGGCGTCGGCGACTGGATGGGCGGCGGCGGGTTGTAGCGGGCGACGAGGTTGGGGCCGATGCCCCAGCCGACGTCCGGCGCGGCCAGGGCGACCGTGTGCAGTTGTGACGCCACCGGGTCGACGACGGGCGTCCAGGCCGTGCCGTCCCAGTGCAGCGTCAAGCCAGCGCCGCCGACCGTCCAGCCCTCGGTCGGCGAGGCCAGCCCGACGTCGGACACGTTGCCGGTGATCGGGCTGGCGACGGCCTGCCACGCCGTGCCGTTCCAGTGCCGGATCTCGCCGAAAATGCCGAACGCGGCGCCGAAGTCGTCGGCCACGACCGCCAGCGACGAGATCACCGGGTTGCCCACCACCGCCCAGGGCGACCAGGCGCCGGCCTGGAAGCGCAACATCGCGCCGTTGCTGTCGACGGCCCAGGCCGAGTTCTCGGACGCGGCGGCCAAGGCGTAGCCGTAGCCCGGGAACGCCACCGGCAGCCAGTCCGAGCCGTCCCAGCGATACGACCGCTCGCCACCCGCCACGCCCTCGTAGCCGATCGCCAGGCCGAAGTCGTCCTCGGGCAGCGTGATGGCCACGATCAACAGCGGGATGATGTCCTGCTCGACCTGCCAGCTGGTCCCGTTCCAGCGCAGCAGGAAGCCGCAGTTGCACGGGCTGCCCTGGTAGGTGGTGCGTCGCCAACCGGCCAGCCAGGCATTGTTGGCGTCGCGCACGTAGAAGTCGGTGAAGTACTGGCCGGAGTAGCCCGGGTTGCCGACGACGGACCAGGCGCCGGAGGTCCAGGCGTAGGTCAGATCGCCGGCGATGGCCCAGGCATGGTCGGCGTCGGCCACCGCGACGCGGCCGACGCCGGCCGGCGCGCTGTTGTCGGCCGCCCAGGCGCCGACGGCGGCCACCCGCCCCACGTCGGCCCGCACGCCGGCCGGCGGCGCGGCGCGGGCCACGGCCAGCGCGGCCACGAGGCACGCGGCGGCGGCCGGCAGGGCGCGCCGACAGGGTGGGCAGTTCGAGCGACGCTCAGACATCGGGGCCGTTCTTGGGCCGGGCCGAAACGCGGGCCGACGCCGACGGGCGCACGCCCGTCCGTTCGGTTACGACGCCCCAGAGAGGCGCACGGACACGGGACGACAGTAGCCGGCCGTGGGCGGGGGCGCAAGCGGGGAGGGGCGTCCATGGTGGCCGCTCACCGCCCGCCCGCCGCCGCCAGCGGCACCGGCGGGAACGGCGTGCGGTCCGGCCGCGGTGTCGCCGTCGCCGAGGGCGCCACCGGCAGCGGCTTGTCGCACTTGCCCAGGCGGCCGGCGGCGAAGATCGCCTGCACCGCCGGTGCGTCGAGCGGGCGGTCGAACAGCTCGACCTCGTCGATCGCGCCCAGGAAGTCGCGCACCGGCTGGCCGCGGCCCAGGGACGGCTGCTGGGCGATGTGCAGCTGGGCGTCGGTGTCGAGCGGGCCGGTCAGCGCCGTCGTGTCGAAGGTGTGGACGAGCGCGCCGTTCAGGTAGAGCTGGCCGCCGCTGGGCGACCCGGGCCGGATGCTGGCCGCCACGAGCTGCCAGGCCTGGGTCGTCACCGACATCGGGGCCACCGCGTCGACGACGCCGCCGGCGGTGCTCCAGGTGAAGCCGAGCCGCCCGTTGACGACGTGGAACGACCAGCCCAGCGGGGCATCGGCCGGGGCGTAGCGCTTGGCGACGATCGGCCGCTGGCCGTCGACGGCGGTCGGCCGGATCCAGGCGTCGACCGCCAGGCCCGCCGCACCGCCGTCGAGCCCCGGCGCGTCGGCCACCCGGACGGCGCCGCCGTCGAACATCCGCCCCGCCGCCACCTGGGCCGGGTTCAGCACCCCGGCCCCGCCGACGACGTCGCCGTGGTGCCCGCCGATTCCGTCGAACGCCGTCGCGCCCGCCAGCTCGTCGAGCGTCCACCACGCCGCCATCCCGGCCGGCCGCGGCGCGCAGCCGGGCGTGGGCGAGGGCGTCGCCGTCGGTGTGCGGGTAGGCGTCGGCGACACCGGGCGGGTCGTGGTCGGCGTCGCCGACGGACCGTCCGTGGCGACGAGGCGGAAGGCCACGGTGCCGTCGGGATAGGGAGCGCCCGACGCCTGGGGCGGGCGATGGGCGTTGCGCAACGTCAGCACGTGCGTGCCGGCCGGCAGGACGAACGACGCCTTGCTGAACGCCGGGTGCGGCCAGGCGGCGTTCGGGTCGGCGGTGTAGGGCGGGTCGTGCGGCCCGCCGCCCGCGGCCGTCCAATCGGCCACCGCCGGCGTCGACCCGACGAGCTGGCCGTCGACGTAGACCTCGCTGCGGTCCGAGACGACGAAGAGGTCGGTCACGTCGATCCGGACCGGCACGGCCGACGTGTAGCGGTAGAGCGGCGCGAAGAACGCCCCGCCGGCCATGAGCTCGTCGAGCACCGTCCAGGCGCCGTCGACCGCGACGTCCGATTGCGCAACGCCCGTCACGACCAGCGACGACTGCGCCGACGGCCCTGCGGCCAGCGGCGGCAGCGTCGGGCGCGGCGGCAGGGCGCGCGGCGTCTCCGTCGGGCGCGGGGTGGCGGTGGGGCGCGACGTCTCGGTCGGGCGGCGGGTCGCCGTCGCGCGCGGCGTGGCCGTGGCGCTCGGCCGCGGCGTCGTCGACGCCGTCGTGATGCGCGGCGTACCGGTCGGCGTGGCCGTGATCCGGCCGGCGACGGCCACGACGACGACCGGCAGGTGGATCGTGGCGCCGCTGCGGCAGCCGCAGCGGAAGACGTCGCCGACGCGCTGGAGCTCGCACGGCGCGCCGGGCCGGTCCGGGCAGCTGCCGACGCAGCGCGGGGTACCCTCCCGGTCGACGACGAGCGTGCAGCCCGGATCGGGCGGCGGCAGGCAGGCGCAGGTCACGACCTCCCACGACGCCACGAGCTCGCCGCACGGGCAGTCCGACGCGCTCGTGGCCACCGGGCCGGCGGCGCCGCAGCGCAGCACGGGCCGCACCGCCATCGGCTGGCACGTCACGGCGGCGCCGGCCGCGCCGGGGGTGCGCTCGCAGCCGCCCGCGACGCAGCCCCAGCCGTCGGGCGCCACGGCGCAGCGGGGGCGGTTGACGAAGTCGCGGCCGGTGAGGAGGTCGGTGCCGAGCGCGCCCACGGCCACGGCGTGCGCTGTCGGGGTCGAGACCTGGACGTAGCCGCCCGGCGCCGTCTCGGCCACGTTCGCGCTCGACGAGGCGGCCAGCCCGACGAGGCGGTAGAAGCCGTCGCCGTCCGTCGTCGTGCTGAGCGATCCCGCCGTGACCGTCACCCCGCCGTGGCCGACGTCGCCCGCCCCGTCGCCGTCGAGGTCGATCCAGACCCGGCCGCGGACCTCGCCGCGGCTCGGCGCGGGCGGGGCGACAGCAGCGCAACCCGCCGTCTTGCTGTCCGAGCCGCGGCCGCCGAAACGCGCGTCGCAGTTCTGACAGCGGTCCAGCGTGTCGTCGCCGCGGTTGCCGAACAGCAGGTCGCAGCCGCTGCCGTCGGCGGCGCGGACCTGGTCGTTGCCGCGGTTGCCGAACAGCAGATCGGCGCCGTCGTGGCTGCCGAGCGTGTCGGCGCCGAGGTTGCCGAACACGAAGTCGACGCCGCCGCCGCCAGCGAGGGTGTCGTCGCCCGGGTTGCCGAAGAGGAAGTCGGTGCCCGGCCCGCCGCGCGCGACGTCGGCGTCGTGGTTGCCGAACAGGAGGTTCGTCCCGCCGCCGCCGAACAGCGTGTCGCGGCCGTGGTTGCCGAAGGCGATGTTCAGCCCCGCCCCGCCGACGATCACGTCGTCCGCCGCGCCGCCAAAGCCCAGGTAGAGCCCGCCGCCGCTCGCCAGGACGTCGTGGCCGCCGCCGCCGAACGCCAGCCCGAGTCCGGTGCCGCTCGTCACGCGGTCCTCGCCGGCGTTGCCGAACAGGAGGTTGAGGCCCGCGCCGGCGCCCAGGAGGTCGTGGTCGTCGTTGCCGAAGGCGACGCACAGCCCGGCCGCGCACGCCACGTCGTCGTCGTCGCGGTTGCCGAACAGGACCGCCAGCCCGGGGCCGGCGCGGACGACGTCGCGGCCGCGGTTGCCGAACGCCACCGCCAGGCCCGCGCCGGCCGCGACGTCGTCGTGGCCGCCGTTGCCGAAGAGGACGGACAGGCCGTGGCCGCCCGTCACGCGGTCGTCGTCGCGGTTGCCGAAGGCCACCGTCAGGCCGTGGCCGCCGGCGACGTCGTCGCGGTCGCGGTTGCCGAAGAGGACGTAGACGCCGCCGCTGTCGGCGCCGCCGCGGACGGCGTCGCGACCGGTGTTGCCGAACAGGACGTTGAGGCCGCTGCCGGCGGTGATGTCGTCGTCGTGTCGGTTGCCGAAGAGGAGGTTGACGCCGTCGCCGGCGCGGATGACGTCGTCCGCCGCGTTACCGAAGACCAGGTTGAAGCCGTCGCCGGCCTCGATGTCGTCGTCGCACGGGCCGCCGAACAGCAGGTCGACCTCGAGCTGGGCCACCACCAGCAGCCAGATCTGGCCCTTGCTCCGGATCGTGTCCTCGCCCATGCCGCCGAACATGACGTTGCCGAAGTGGATCGGCGTCGGGATGCCCTCGATCGGGACGATGACGAGCCCGCCCTGGTCGGCCCGGAGCGTGTCGTCGCCGGGGCTGCCGAAGACGACGTCGAGGCCGTCGTACACGTCGACGACGTCGCTGCCGCCGCCGGCGAACACCAGGTCGCCCGCGCCGCCGAGGTCGTTCACGCCCAGGCCGTTGAGGAAGGCGTCGACGGCGGCGTCGCTGCAGGTGGCCAGGTCGGCCGCGTCGCCGCCGCGGATCGTGTCGTCGTCGGCGCCGCCGAAGAGGACGTTGCCGAACCACAGGACGACGACCTGGAACGACGAGAGGTCGCCCAGCACCAGGATCGAACCGCCGCCGCCCTCGATCGTGTCGGCGCCGGCGGCGCCGAAGGCGAGGTCGATGCCGCCCTGGGGGCTGGCCGCATCCCAATCGGCGTAGTCGCCGCGCAGCAGGTCGTCGCCGGCGCCGCCGAAGAGGACGTTGCCGAAGCGCAGGCAGAGATCCTGCTCCGGCACGTGGAGGTTGCCGCCGGCCCCGCCGTACGCCTCGTCGTCCCCCGCGCCGCCGAAGAGCACGTCGATGCCGTCGGCGTCGTCACCGTCCGCCTTCGCATCGACGTCGCCGTGCAGCACGTCGTCCCCGTCCTGGCCGAAGACGAGGTCGCCGAGGTCGAGCGCGAAGTCGTCGTCGATCTCCAGCGCGTCGCCGGCGCCGGCCTGGACGGCGTCGGCGTCGGGACCGCCGAAGATCACGTCGATTCCCGAGAGCGTCGTGATGTCGTCCGCCCCCGCGCCGCCGAAGACGGCGTTGCCCAGCACCAGCTCGAAGTCCGGGTCGCCCGCGTCGCCGATGGACAGCAGCCCGCCTCCGTGACCGTGGATCGTGTCCGCCCCGTCGCCGCCGAAGAGCACGTCGATGTCGTCGTCGGCGCGGTCGGCCGCCGGATCGTCGCCGTCGAGCGTGTCCTCGCCACCGTCGCCGAACGCCAGGTCGCCCAGCGCCAGGCGGAACGACGAGTCGCCGCCGCTGCCGGCGATGTCGAGGTCGGCGCCCTGGCCGGCCTGCAGGGTGTCGCCGTCGTCGCCGCCGAACAGGACGTCGATCCCGTCCTGCGTGGTGATGTCGTCCTCGCCCGCCTCGCCGAAGACGAGGTTGCCCATCGTCAGCTCGAACGTCGGGTCGGCCGCGTCGCCGATGGACAGCGCGCCGCCGCCGTAGCCGCGCACCGTGTCCGCCCCGCCGCCGCCGAAGACGACGTCGATGTCGTCGTCGGCGCGGTCGGCCGCCGGGTCGTCGGCGTCGATCGTGTCGTCGTCGGCCTCGCCGAAGACGAGGTCGCCCAGCGCGAGGCGAAGCACCGACGTGCCGCTGTTGTTCGCGATGTCGAGATCGGCGCCCTGGCCCGTCTGCACGGTGTCGTCGCCCGCGCCGCCGAAGACGACGTCGACGCCGTCGGCAGCCGTGATCGTGTCCTCGCCATCCTGCCCGAAGGCGAGGTTGCCCAGCTGGAACGTGAATGAGCCCAGCGCGAGCTCGCCGCCGTGCCCGAGCTTCAGCTCGTCGACGCCGTCGCCGCCCCACGCCAGGTCGACGGCCGCCGGGTCGTCCGTCTGCCCGTCGCCGCCGGCCACGAGGTCGTCTCCGTCGCCGCCCAGCAGCAGGCCCCCGAGGTCGACCGAGAGGCTGCCCTTCGTCCACGTCTCGCCGTCGCCGCCGTAGAGGCAGTCGCCGCCGCCGCCGCCGGCCAACACGTCGACCTTGTCGCCGCCCTTCAGCTCGTCGCCGCCGTCGCCGCCGATCAGCACGTCGCGCCCGTCGTCGCCCTGAAGCGCGTCGTCGCCGCCCACCCCGGCGATGACGTCGTCCCCGTCGCCGCCGTCGAGGGCGTCGTTGCCGCTCGTGCCGATGAGCACGTCGCTGCCGGCGCCGCCGCTCTGGGTGTTCGTGGTGGTGATCGTGCAGGTCGTCGCCGTGCCGTCCGCCAGCCCGGCGCCGTCGCGGCGGTCGTCTGGCGCGACCACCCCGGCACCGCCATCGCCCGCGCCGCCCAGGAGTGGCGCCGCGGCGGCGAAGAGCGCGTCGAGGTCCGCCTCGAGCTGTTCGGCGCGCACCCGCAGCCGCGCTGCGGCGTCGCCGACGTCGCCCGCCGCGCCGGCGCGCAGCGCCTGGGCGGCGGCGGCGACGTCGGCCTGGCCGCGGGCGTGCACGGCATCGCCCGCCGCCCCCAGCGCCGCCTCGCGGCCGGCGACCCAGCCCTCCCAGTCCGCCTCGATGGCCGGCGCGGCGTCGTCGAGGGCGTCGCCGTCGCCCGCCAGCGCCTCGCCCTTCGCCTCGATCGTCGCCGCGCGGCTCGTCGGCGCCTCGTCGTCGCCGAGCGCCTCGCCCGCCGCGGCCAGGGCGTCGCCGCGGGCCTCGAAGGCGTCGCCCTCGGCCGTCAGACGGGTGACGCTCGACGTCGGGAGGTCGTCGTTGCCCACCTGGTCGGTGCTGGCCTCGAGGGCCTCGATGCGGCGCTCGAGCTCGGCGCAGGCGGGCGCGAGGCCGGACGGGTCCTGCTGGTCCTCGTCGGCCGTCGTCTCGGCCGGCTCGGGGTCCTCGGCGCACTGCTGCGCCAGCGTCGCGAGCGCCGCGCCGTGGCTGGTGACGGTCCGCGTGAACACGCCCACCGGGTCGCGGCTCTGGACGTCGGGGCCGAGGCTGGCGACGTGGTCATAGAGGGTGTGGGAGTCGGTCAGGATGGCCTGGGCGGTGGGCAGCAGCAGCGCGAAGTCGTCGACGGCCGACTCGACCTCGGCCGCGAAGGCCTCGCCGTCGACGGCGACGGCCTGCGCCGTCTGCGAGACGAACGTGGTGACGAAGGCGCCGAGGCGGCCGTGGGTGTCGCGCACCGCCGCCGCCGCCGGCTGGACGAGGTCGGGCTCGATGGCGCGCACGACGCGCGCCGCCGGCAGCACGACGTCCTCGCCCGCCCGCCGCACGACGTCGGCCGCAGCGGCCACGAGGCACGGCGCGGTGTCGCACGGCCCGGCCGCGGCGTCGAGGAGCGCCACGGCGGCGTCGACGGCGTCGCCGGCGGTCCGCAGCGACTGGACGATCTGCAGGGCATCGGCGAGCGAGGTGACCGAGAGGTCGACCCCGCCCAGGACGACGTCGTCGCCGCCGCCGCCGTCGACGGTGGTCGCCCAGCGGCCGGCGATCGCACCGCCCGAGACGTCGAAGGCGAGGACGTCGTCGCCGTCGCACAGGGCGGCGTCGATGCGCTGCACGGTGGCCGCGGCGAAGCGCAGCGGCGTCGTGGCCGCCGTGGCCGGGTCGAAGACGTCGATCGTATCGCCAGCGGCGGCGTAGCGCACCCGCACCTGGTCGGGGCCGTCGGTGCCGACGATCTGCAGCGTGCCGCCGGCGACGGACGCCTGGACCGCCGTGCCGCAGGCCAGCTGGCGCACCGCGGCCGGCGCCTGGGCGGCGGCGCGGGCGAGCGGTGGGCGCGCCGCCGATGCCATCGCCGCCGCGGCTGTCGCCGGTGCCGCCGATGTCGCTGCCGTCGCCGGCAGAGCGAGCCACGGCGCGACGAGCGCCGCCAGCACGGCGCGGCGCACTGGGCGCGGCGATGCGGTGGGCGGATGCGGGGCCGATCGATCGACCACGACGCGGTGATCGGACGGTGCCATGGCCGTTCGCCTTCCTGGGTGCGGCTCGGCGAGCCTTGAACGGTGTTACCCGGCGGCGGTCGAGATGGTTCCGTCGCGGGCGACGGCGCGGGCGACGGCGCGGGCGACGGTGCGGTCGACGGCGCGCACGACGGCGTGGTCGACGGCGCGAGCCGGTCGGTCTACCATCGCCGCCGCGCGACCGCGCGCGACCGCGCGCGACCGCGCGCGACCGCGTGCGACCGAGTGCGACCGCGTGCGACGTCGCGGGGTCGTGGACACGCCGCGGTCGACCCCGCCCCCCGGATTCACGCCATGCCAACGCTGACCCGCTGGTACCTGAAGTCCGCCCTCGTCTGGCTGGCCGCGGCCGGGCTGGTGGGCGCTGCGATGGCGCTGCGGGCGCGGCTCGGGCTGCCGGCCTACGTGGCGGCGCTGCAGCCGGTCTACCTCCACATGTTCATGGTCGGCTGGGTGACCCAGCTCATCTTCGGCGTGGCCCACTGGATGTTCCCCAAGCCGCCTCCGGCGGCCGTGGCGCGCGGCGTCCGGCTGGGCTGGCTGACGTGGCTGGGCCTGAACGCCGGGCTGGCGCTGCGGGCCGCGGGCGAGCCGTGGGCGGCGGCGGGGGGCGGCGGCGCGGCGGCGGGCGCGCTGGCGGCGGCGGCGCTGCTGCAGGCCGGGGCGGTGTGGCTGTTCATCGCCGCCATCTGGCCGCGCGTCCGGGGGCGGTGAAGGGTGCCGCGCGCCAGCATCTGGCTGGTCCGCACGGCCCTGCTGCATCTGGGCGTGAGCGCCACATTCGGCGCGGCGCTGCTATGGGACAAGGGCGCCCACGCCTGGGGCGCGCTCTGGCGGCTGCGGCCGGTCCACGTGGAGCTGACGCTGCTGGGCTGGCTGCTGCAGCTGGCGATGGGCGTCGCGTTCTGGATCCTGCCCCGCTTGCGCGTCGACGGCCGCCCGACGCGGGGGCGCGAGCGGCTCATCTGGTGGTCCTACGGCCTCCTCAACGCCGGCCTGGCGGCCGTGGTCGCGGCCACCCTGCTGGCCGCCGGGCCGCGCCAGGCGGCCGGCGTGGCGCTGGGCCGGCTGGCCGAGGCGGCGGCGGTGGCGCTGTTCGCGTGGCACGCGTGGCCGCGGGTGAGGGGGGGGGGGGGGGGGGGGGGGAGGTGAGGGTGGAGGCGCAGCCGTTCGGGCGGCCCGTACGCTCCGCTCAGCGCTGCGGGCCGCTCCGCTAGGCCGTGACCATCTCGTAGGAGAACTGCGGCACGCCTGCCCGAGCCGACGCATGCTCGATCGTGATCGCGCAGATGTTGCCCTCGCTGTCGATGTCGAGGATCGTATTCTCGTCCAAGTCGCGCGTCTCGTGGACGGGGCGCTGGCTGAACTCGATGAACAGCGTATCCGTGGCGGCGAAGTAGCGGAGCTTCATGGTTTGTACCCCCGATCGAAGAACGCGTTGTGAACGGTCTCGCCGTCCGGCAGGAGGATGATGCGCAGGATACGCCCGCCCGCCTCGGGCACCGCGGCCCACATCCGGACGCGCCCGTCGGCCTGAACGGTTGTCCGGAGCGGCGCGCGGATCGTCCGCTTGATCCAGGCGTCGGTGATCATCGACCGATCGGGCCGGGTGCGGATGGCGCGGAAATAGGCGGTCGTCCTCACCAGGTCACGTTAGCGGACCGATCGGAGGCACGGCAAGTGCCGGCCGGGGGAGGCTCCTCACGCCCGAGTCACCGACGTCCGTGGGTCCTCCACTTCGGTGAGTGCCAGCGACGCGATCCGTCCCGTCACTGCCGTCCCCAGCAGCTGGCCCATCAGATCGCGCAGCCCACTGCCGTCCTCTGCCCCGCCATCGGCAACCGGCCGCAGCGGAATGGCGCCCACCCCGTCCGTCCCCGCGTTCGTCGGCGATGGGCCGTCGGTGATCGTCAGCGGTTCCGGAACTTGCGCCGGCGCCCGGAAGAACCGGACCACGTCGCTGCCCCCTGGGTACAAGACCCAAACGCTTCGCGCCGCCGGGATCGCGTCGCGGTACGCGTGCATCTTGTAGAGGTCGTCGTTCAGGAACGTTCCGGCCGACAGGTCGGCCTCGTCATCCACCGCATGGACGGACGTCAGCCAGCCGGCGGTCTCGCGGCTGACGCGGAACTTGGCATCCAAGAGGTGCAGGCCGGCGTTCGGCCCGGCCGGCACGGACAGGGTGATGTCAGGGCGCAAGCCGACCGAGTAGCTCGTCCGAGCGCGGCCGAACTGCGGGTCCACGGCCCTGCCGCTCCCCCCGTCACCTGGGAAGCGCGCGTTGTACAGCAGCTCGACGCCACTGCGCCAGGCGATCCGCCCGTCATGCGGCACGTCGAGCGCCCGCCATGTCTGCTCGAAGCCGAGCGCCGCGGCGGGTTCGCCGAGGATGGCGCGCACGGCGTCGGCGACGCGGAAAAAGCACCACAGCTCGTAGAGTGTCGCGATGTCCTTGCCTTCGAGCAGCCGTTCGGCCGCGGCGTCGGCGAGCGGAAGGTGGGCGGTGAGGCGGAGGCGGGCCGCATGACCGAGGACGTCCCGATAGCCCCGTCGCCGCTGCAAGACCGTCGAGCCGAAGGGCGGATGGTGCTGAGGGCCGACGTCGGCCCAGAGCGACCCACGCAGTTCCCGGCCAAGGATGTAGCGGACCTCGCGCGCCTCTGCCGCCACCCGCGTGAGCCACGGGCTGCGGCGGTTGTCCCAACGATCCGAGGACTGTGAGGCGTGGCGGATCACGTCCGCGGCGATCCGGTCGAGCTCGTGGAGGAAGGCCTTCACGAAACGGTTCTCCGGCGTGTCGACCGTCGGCGTGCGGGTGATCTCGGTGATCGCTGTCGGCACGAAGCCGCGCAGGGCGCGCACGATTGCCCGGCTCGCCGCTCCGTCGCGGGTCACCGCCCGATCGAAGCCGTGCCGCCCGCTGACCGCGGCGGTCAGCGCGCCGACGTCGACGTCCCGCGCGAGCGCGGGCGGCACGACCTGGCGGCTCTGGCGCCAGCGCCGATGCGGGTCGGCGACAATGGAGGCGATGGCCGGCATGAGTCGCGTCGAGGGCGGGCCGTGACCGAGCACGATGTGCCGGACGTAGACGAATCGCTGGTACAGCGTCTCCGCATCGCCGCTGTGGCGCCGGTCGTAGGGCAGCGCGCCGCCGCGCGCGCCGGCGAACGGCAGCGTCGCGGCGGTCCGGACGATGTCCGCCAGCATCGCCTCGAAGTGGGCGCCGGTCCACTTGCCGCTGTGTACGTCGATCACGCCCATTGACCGGTCGTCCAGCGTCCCGAGGGCGAAGCGTCCGACAGCGTTGCCGAAGCGGATCTCGATCAGGTCGTTGGCCAGCTGCGTCGCGAACCCCGCGAGCGCGCCGGCCACGGCAGCCACGACCTCGGCCGTGTCGCGCAGCAACCAGATCCGCTCCCCTTGCAGCGTCGCCACGCCATCGACCGACCGCACGGTCCACGGCGCTGTCGCCGAGCGATCGCCCCGCAGCTCGAACGCCAGCGGCCAGGGTTCGCGTGCCTCGGCATCCACGTCGCGCGTCTCCCCCGCGTGCACCCGCGTTTCCGCTACTCGATGAACGAGGTGAATCCCTGCGTTTCGAGCCGCCGTCGCATCCGGCCCAGCTTGCTCAGGGTACGCGGCAGGGCATGGATGTCCGCGCGCCTCGCGAGGGTATCGATCAGATCGCCCAACTCGGCCTGCGTGCCGTGCAGCTTGGGCAGCACCTTGGCCAGCAGCGCGAGGTCCAGTGCGCTCCGAAGCGCAACCGCGCTGCCGTCGGTCTGAGCGACGGCCAGCCACATGTAGCGGCCGATCTCGTTCGCGACACGGTAGCCGAAGTGGCGGTTCGTCGGCGTCAAGGCGGCATGGAGATCCAAGACGATGTCCGAGAGCTCGCCCTCGACGAGATCGCCCAACGCGGCCCAGTCCTTGGCGCCCACCGAACCGGGCGCGACCAGCGCCGACCCGAGCCCGGGAAGCGTGAGCCCCTCGGCGCTCGCGGCTGCGGCACCCACTCCCTCCGCGGCCGTTCGTCCCAGCCCGGGCAGGTCGACATCGTTGAACTCGATCGTGAACGCCCGATCGAGGACCTTCGGGCTGAACATGTACGTCGTCTCGTCGACGTTCACCGTGCCCGTGATGAAGAGGTTGGGCGGAACCGGCAGCGCACGCGGGATCGGCCGGCCCTCCCGTTCGCCGCCGGCGGTGGCCTCGTCGTCATGGAGGGGGATCGGCTCGCCGGACTCCATCGCGGAGAGGAAATCGCTGAAGTAGTGTTCGACGCGCGCGAGGTTCATCTCGTCCAGGATCACGAAGTACGGCGCCGCCACGCGGCCGGCATCGGCCGCCGCCGCGAACTCGGCGTTCGCATCGAGCAGGAACTCGAGGAATGCCGTCGAGTGGTAGCGCTCGGTGATCGGGTTGTACCAGCCGAGCAGCCCGCGATTGTCCGTCCAGTCGGGGCGGACGGGGACGACGAGGCGGTTGTTCAGCGAAACGGTTGTGACGGTCGTTCGTGGTACGGAGAACTGGAGACCGGTTGGCTCGCCGTCCTCGTCTTCTATGACATCGACATACAGGACATCGCCCGACTTCAGCGTGCTCCGGAACCATGCGCGCATCGGGCCGCTATGGGTGAGTGCCACGGTCCCGTCGTTTGGCGAACGCCAGATGCGTTGCAGAGCCGCCTGATCCGCGAATCGAACGGGGACCTTCGCTCCGTTGCGCTCGTCCAGTGCCGGGAGCTGCAGACGTCGCGCCACAACCGCGGGAACGATCATCGTGCCGTACGTCAAAGCGGACGGATTGACCGTCCACGCGAACGCTCCCTCCGGAGCATCGACCACCGTTCGCTGCTCACGCGTCATCCGATAGCTATCGGCCACCGCCATCGCCATCTTCGTCTTCCCCGTCCCCGAGATCCCCGTCAGGATGACGAACCGCTTCGCCTGGAGGGCGAGCAGGTAGTTGGCGACGAGCTCGGGCGGGAAGTACAGGCCGTCCGCGCGCAGCGACGCGAGAATCCGATCGAACGCCCCGGTCGAAGCTGGCACGGGTACCCCACTCGGCGTGTCGAGCCCAGTTCCGTAGTCCGCGGCCGGCGCTTGCGTCGTGTAGACGAACCCCTGTACGTCGATCATGTCGCGCGGCTGCCAGCCCCACCCCGTCAGCGCGTCGAAGAGCGCGTGAGAAATGTCTTGAATCTGACGGTACTCGGCCGCGCCGAGCGGTCCTGTCGTCAACACATCGTGGCCGACCAGCGTGCGGCAGAGGCGGGAGAAATCGCGCGAGCGGACGTAGATGTCGGCCGTCGGGTTCGCCAACATGAGGAAGAACGTCGGAAAGCTGACCGTGACGGCCTTCGCCAGGCCGTGGCGCTGCCAGATCGGCCACATGACGCCGTTGAACCGCTCCAGCCGCGCCGCTGAGTCGCCTGGTCCGTAGAGGAGATCGCCGAATGCGCGCGCGAACTGGACGACGGCCGAGTCGGCGCCATCGGCGCTCTGCCGGAACGCCTCCTCGGACAGGAAGAGGTAGTAGCGGTAGTTCAGGAGGTTCTGGGGTATCGTGATCAGCTTCGCCGTCAGCACGCGCCACACCGCGTCCGCGATCCGCTCCGCTTGCGGCCGGTCGATCGGAGCGGCGAACAAGGACGGGTCGATCGTGCGCTGGAACAGCGCCACCAAGGCGTCCTTGTAGTCGCGTTCCTCCGTCGGATAGTTCCCACCGCGCTCGGAGAAGTGCGTGAAGCCGGGCAGGCGCTCGACGAACTCGCGCTTGAGAACTTCCAGCGCGGATGCATCCAGCTGAACATCGTGATGTATGGTCATCGTCGTGCCCTCGACGTGCGGATGACGAATCAAGTCCCCTCTGACGGCGCTTCATCGACCCAGGACGGGCGCGGCAGTGCGCGGCCCAGCGCAGCCTCGACCCCTTGGATCAGTCCGTCCGCCCATGCGGCCTTCGTCGAAGCGCGAAGCCCGCCGCGGCGGGCCGCGTCAGCGATCCGCCGGCTCAGCGCCCCTTGCAGGATCGTCGCCGCGGCCTCCTCGTCGTCTACGATGGAGAGGTAGCCGGAGCCATGACCCCCGCCCAGTCCTGTGGCCTCGCTCATGTCGGCGTCCCACTCCCAACCCGGTTCGGCGGAAAGGACGGCGGACTCGGCGGTGGACAGGACGTGGCGGTTGACGTACATCCAGATCCGATCCTGATAGAGCGTGCACACGATCGTGAAGCACACGTACAACCGGGCGCGATCCGGCAGCAGAACCACCCCCCACTTGTCCTGCGCCAGCTCGTGGGCAGCGTCAATGGCGTGGGCGAACCAGCCAAGCAGCCACTTGCGGCGCGCCGCGTCGGGCAGGATGCGCGCCACCACGGCCTCCGCGGCGGCGCGGCTCCCCGCTTGCCAGTGGTCGCGCTCGGCCCAACGGGTCTCGATGAGCTGCGCACCCTCGGACGTCAGCGTGCAGAGTGTGGGCAGATTGTTGTCGTTCACGTCGGGCGGCAGGCGCAGGGCTGGACCCTCGAGTGGCAAGTCGGGGACGAGGTCGGCGAACTCCACGAGCGACGGTGGCTGCGCGTGACCGGCGTCGGCGACAACGTGCCATCGCCCGGGGGGCAACCTGTCGTCCCCTAGCACGTGCTTTGCTTCGGTGCTGTCGAGCACGTGATCGGCCGGGATGCGCGCGAGCAGAGTGGGACGGCGCGCCACGAACGACACCACCCAGACAACATCGCCAGGTGCAACGCGGTTGAGCTGCGCGCCCGCCGTGTGCCGCCAACCCTCGGGCTGGCCTTCGAGATCTGCGGCTGCCTGATCCGGCGATCGGTAGTGCAGATGGTGCCGGGCGGCTGACCCTACGCCGCGAGACGGAGCAGCTCGATGGAGGGGCACGTTCAACGTCGGGCGCTCCCGTTGCGGGCACAGGGGACGTCACGCCGGATGGTATACCAGGTGTGCGCCGACGTCGCGGCCGCTCCCCGCCTACGCTCGTCCGATCCCGCGCCTCCGCTCCGGACGCTGATGGGAACCGTTCGACGCACGCCACGCGGACACATCGTACCGCCCACCCATGGCCGGACGGACCCGACCCGCTCACGTGTGTCGGCCGATCGTTGGCAGTCTGTCGTTGGCCGAAGTGCGCCCTCTTGGGTTCCGCTGGATCACGGCGCTGGGACGCGGTAACGGGAACCACGCAACGGACACCGCCGCTCAGCGCCAGGGCCGCAGGTCTAACTCCCGGACGAGGTGACTCGTTCTCGGGCCGAAGCCCGCGGCGCCGTCTCGCCGGAGTTCTCGGTCGGCGGCTGCGACGTCTAGGGCCTTGGCATGCTCCGAGGTGCCCCACCGAATGCCGATGAAGATGATCGCGACGCCGAACAGCGTGATGAGCAGCGGCAACTCAGCGCCCACCGCTATCGAAGCCCAAATCATGACCGCGATCTCGAGCGCCAGTTCCGTCTGGGCCCGATCGGTGACATCGTGGTGGTCGGTCGCGAGCAGCGCAGCCTTGGCGGCGACGAACTCGTCGTCGGTCAGGACGCCGTCGGCGTGGAGGGTTGCGATGCGCTCGAGATCGTCGAGGAGGGGCATGCGAGCGGCTCCGGCGCAGGACGGTGGGGGTGCGTGGGTGTACGAGGGGGCGAGGGGCCGTTGCGGCAGGCGGATGCGACGTTCAGCTAGGCGACTACGGGACGTCGTGCGCGGTGTTCGAATCACCGCCCGTGATGTAGAGGTGATCCACCGCGTCGACGTCCGCCGACAACAGCGCAGTCCCGGCGTCGGGTGGGCCCGCCAACCGTGTGGCCTGGGGGCTCCGATCACGGCCCTCTTCAGCCTGCCGGATGTCGGCCCGTGTGAACTGCCCGAAGGTCAACAAGGTGCCGATCACGTTGGCTGCGAGAGCGATGGTCCTTGCCTGCGTCGACCACTCAGGCATCGTCGCCAGGAGGTAGGTGGCCACGATGAAGGACCCGATGGCGACCGCCTTGGCGCCGGACTGCGGCGTGGGCGTCGAGCGCGCGCGTGTGTCGGCCAGTCGAGCGCGCGTCGTGCGGAGGGCCTGGTGCCCCGGCTCCGATCTCCGGTCAAGCTCGGCGATCTGGGTGAAACGGTCCGGCGGATCCGGCTGCCATGGACGATCGGCAACCGCTTCCGCCGTCGTGGTGTGGCCCATGCGATCGGCTGCCAGGGTGGACGCCTTGGCGACGACGAACTCGTCGTCCGTCAGGACGCCGTCGGCGTGGAGGGTGGCGAGGCGTTCGAGCTCGTCGATGAGGGGCATGGGCGGGGCTCCAGGTGGTGGGCGATGGGTGGCGGTCGGCGCGCGTGGGCGTACGCAGCGCGGGGGCCGGCGGTTGCAGGGCGGCCACGACGGTCGATCCGCGCGGCGGGGCTCCTCGCTGCCGGCCGGGGCACGGGGTTCCGGTGCTGCATCGATCGCCCGGATGCATCTACGTCAGCCCGGTCCGTCACGGATCACGGGTCCGTCCTGAGGTCCTTGCCATGCCCTCGCCGGCCGCGTTGGAACGGCGCACGACGCTGGACACGTTGATCCGCTGCGACTTGGCGCGATCCGCGATCTCCAGGCCATCGACGCTACGCGCCAAACTCTTGGGCACCCGGCTCGTACGCCGCCCGCCCGAGCTCCGCCCCGGCGACGCCGCGCACGACGAGCGCCAACGCCACGTACGACACCGCCAGCCAGACGCCGGCGATCGGAGCGTCCGCGTCCGCGAAGAGCGGGCCGAAGACCGCGGCCGACGCGTCGGAGGAAGCGTGCAGGAGGATGGCGATGAGGACGCTGCCGGCGGTGTGGTGGTAGAGCCAGGTGAACAGCACGGCTGCCGCAGCGACGTTGACGAGGATCGTCGGTCGCTCATCGCCACCGACGACGAGCGGCAGGTGCCATAGCGCGTGCAGGATGCCCAGGATCAGGCTGGCCGTGATCGCCGACCGGCCGACCAGCAGGCGCGGCAGCGCGAAGCCGCGGAAGCCCGGCTCCTCGCCGAGCGCGATCGTGAAGACGCTGAACACGAACACCGCCAGGACCGACCCGGCGTCGGGCCAAGCGACGTTGACGGCCACGTCGGACCCGGACAGGAGCGTCAGCCCGGCGGCCACGAGCTGCAGGGCGAACGGCGTGAGAAGGGCCACCGCGTACCACCGCGCACCGGCCCGCCAGCGGACGATGCGGCCGAGGTACGTCCGCAGGCCGGCCGCTCCGTCGGCGGTCCAAGTGATCAGGGCGCCGGCCAGGGCGATCCCCCACAGCACCAGGACCCACGCGTCGCTCGGGTACAGCCGGCTGAGCGTATACCCACCGGCGCTGATCGCGTAGGCGATGACCCAGAACGTGGCCTGCGGACGGCGCCGGACGAACGTGGCGATGGCGGGCATGGGCTCATCCTGGCTTGGACGCAGCGACATCGCACATGGCGCGCGCGTTAAGCCCGCGGCGCCGAGCCGAGTGCGTGATCGCGGCGGGTGAGACCATAGGCCCGCTGCGGACGCGATGGCAACCGGGTTGGCTCAGCCGTTGGCATCCATGGGGCCGTTCCAGCCGAGATCGCTGTCAAAGCAAGCCGCCGGGCCATCCTCACGGACGCCCGGCGGCTTGCTGTACTCTGCCATTCGATGGAGCCACCCATCGGACTCGAACCGATGACCTGCTCATTACGAGTGAGCTGCTCTACCAACTGAGCTAGGGTGGCCGGGACCGGGCGCGCCTCAGGCCGCGCGGCGGCCGGGGCGCGAAAAGGCGAGGCACGAAGCCTCGCCTCCGAAGCGGGCGATGAGGTTCGAACTCACGACCTTCTCCTTGGCAAGGAGACGCTCTACCACTGAGCTACGCCCGCGAACGAAGGTCGAGGATAGCATGGGTCCGCCGGGGTGTCAATCGCTTGACACCCCCTCACCGCCGCCCCCCGCCCGGCAGCGGCCCCGTCGACGCGTCGCGCTCGGGGTAGCCAGCGTCCGGAGGCACGGGCGGGCCGAGGGGGATCGCGGCGAGGTCGTCGCAGCTGCGGTAGGTGATCTCCTCCCAGACGTGGCCCTCGGCCTGGAAGGTCTCGATGTCCTGGATCCACCGCCGCTCGCCGTCCTCGAGGCGGTAGACGTGCGGGCTGTCGGAGCACTTCACCAGGGCGAAGAACGGCCGGCCGTCCTCGAAGAGGCCCAGGTAGTCGGCGTCGACGAGGTGGACGTCGTCCCAAGTGTGGCCGCGCTGCTCGAAGACGTCCATCGTGCTCAGCCAGCGCTTGCGGCCGTCCTCCAGCTCGTAGATCTCGGGGCCCGGCCCCTTGAGCACCAGCCCGTCGCGGATCACCAGCGCCTCGCGGTCCGGCAGCGCCTGCGACAGCGGCCGGCCCTGCACGAGCGGCACGTTGACCACCGCCGCCGCCAGCAGCACCCCCAGCAGCAGCCGCCGCAGCGACCGCGCCACCTCCGGCTGCCCCTCGTCCGACGCCGCCGCGCGCGCCTCGTAGTCGGCGATCACATCGAGCTCGGCCCGCGTCAGGCCGCTGTCGGGATCGACCCACACCCGGCCGGGCCGAGCGGTCGTCGACGAGGGCGACGGCGCCCGTTCGGTCTGCGCCTCGTCGAGCGGCTCCGAGGGCGTGATCGGCGTCGATGGCGAATCGGCGACCGGCGCCGCCGCCTGCCGCGCCAGCACCTCGCGCAGCACGCTCAGGATCAGCGCATCGTGGTTCGGGTCGCCGGGCGACGGCGGCGTGGCCGGTGCGCCCGGGACGGGGTCGTGTCGCTCGTTCGTCATCGCCAGCCTCCTGCGTCGGATTGCGGCTCGGTCGGGGCGCCGTCGCGGCTCAGCGGACGATGACGAAGCCGAGGAGCTCGCCGATCGACGCCGTCACGTTGGCGTAGAAGTTGCCGCCCAGGTCGCGGAACAGCTCGAACGGCAGCTCGCGGGCCCCGAAGAACGGCCGCAGCGTCCAGGCCAGCTGGCTGCCCACGAAGGCGTAGAGGACGATCCAGACCCGGATGAGCTGGAGCCGCGCCCGGCCGCCGGCGCGATCGGCCGTCACCGTCATCCGCATCGCCTGCGACAGGTGGTGGACGCCGACGAGCCCAGCGATCGCGAAGACCCCCACGTTGAGTAGCTTGAAGAACTGGTACTGGTTCGTCGTGATCATGAAGAACAGCACCATCGGCGCGAAGCTCACCACGATCACCGCGGTCACCGTGATCGCCGTCAGCAGCAGCGCGAAGTTCTGGCGCAGGCTCAGGCTCGAGCCGAAGAGCACGTTGAAGAAGTGCAGCGTCGGCAGGCACACCAAGAGCGTCACCAGGAACAGCACCGGCAGCTTGACCGCCGAGCTCAGCGCCTGCTGCCACGAGTGGTCCGAGCCGATGACCGCCCCGTACAGCGCCAGGCAGGCCGCCGAGAACGTCAGCATCGCCCGGATCTTGCCCGGCAGCGCCTGGCCGTCGCGCACCTCGGCGAAGAACCGGAACCGGTTGCGCAGCAGCGCTTCGATGACCGCCATGTCGACCATTTCGATCCGACTCCTTGTGGCTCAGCCGACCCCGGCCAAGAGCAGCGTGATCGCCCAGAACGCCGTCCACGACGCCACCGCGTAGCGCCACCGCGCGAACCGCAGCGCCGGCGCCACGAGCAGCATCCCGGCCGCCAGCGCGATGAGGTAGGGCGACACCGCCGCCCCGGCCTGCGTCGCGCCGACCAGCCCCCGCAGCGCCAAGCTGCCCACCACCGGCAGCGCCACCGCCATCATCGCCTCGGCCGTGCCGTGGCCGGCGTGGACGGCGTTGAGGCCGTCGGCCAGCTCGGCCGCCGCGCCCATCGCCGCCACCGCCCGCGTCGCCGCCGCGTCGAGGTCGAGGCCGTCGCGCTCGACCGCCACCGCCATCGCCTCGGCCACGTGGTCGCGCAGCTCGGCCAGCGCCGCCAGCGCCGTCTCGCGGTCGAGGCGCAGGGCGTCGGCGACGTCGGCCAGGAAGGCGGCGAGGGCCGGGTGGTCGCCGCCGCTCACGGGGCCCCCTTCGACGGCTCGGCCGCCGCGTCCGGTCCGCCGTCGAGGAGTTGGCGCAGGCCCTCGGCGAACGACCGCAGCGCCGCCGTCTCGCTCGCCAGCCGCCGGCGGCCCTCGTCGGTCAGGGCGTAGTACTTGCGCGGCCGCCCGCCCTCGTCGCGCCATTCGGCCGCCAGCAACCCTTCGCGTTCCATCTTGTGCAGGGCCGGGTAGACCAGGCCCTCCTTGAACGCGAACAACCCGCGCGTCCGGGCGTCGAGCCGTTGGATGATCCGGTAGGCGTACTCCGGCCCGTCGGCCAGCACCATCAGGATCGCGGCCACCGTCGTCCCCTTGCGCAACTCGGGCGTCGACATCGGCGGGCTCCAAGGACCGGGGTGGGGCAGCCGCGGCGTAGCGCTGCAACCCAGATGCCTAAAATCGTTAGGTAGTATCGCGATGCGCCGCTGGTTTGTCAATCGTCGCCGTCGGTCGCCCCATTGCCGATGCGCTTGACAGCCGCCATCGCGCGGCAGAACATCTGTGCTACCCCGCCGCCGCGATCCGGCGGCGCCGGACCCGCCCTGGAGGCGCGACGATGATCCAAGGCCTGCGCACCGTCCTCTACCGCGTTCCCGACCTCGCCGCCGCCAAGGCCTGGTACGGTGCGCTGCTCGAGCGCGCGCCGTACTTCGACGAGCCGTACTACGTCGGCTTCAACGTCGGCGGCTTCGAGCTCGGCCTCGACCCCGATCCGGCCGACGGCACGCCCGGCCCCGGCGGCACGGCCGCCTACTGGGGGGTTCCTGACGCCCGCGCGGCGCTGGAGCGGCTGCGCGCCCTCGGCGTCGCCGTCGCCTCGGATGCGCGCGACGTCGGCGGCGGCATCGTCGTGGCCACGGTGCACGACCCCTGGGGCAACGAGGTCGGCCTCATCGAGAACCCGCACTTCGACCCGGCGGCCGTGCGCTGACGCCGGACCGCCGCGCGCGTGCGCGACGGGGCGGCGCCGATCGAACCTACCCCTCGCACACCCGCTGCGGGTCCGACGCGCCGCGGGCGGCCGGACGGCTGGCGGCGCGGACGGCGTCGGCCGGCGCGGGGTCGACGGCCACCAGGCGCGCCAGGGCGCGGTCGACGTCGCCGAGCTGGTCGCCGGCCAGCACCGTGACCGGGCCCTCGGCGCCGTCGAGGCGGACCACCTCGAGGACGGCGTCGGGGCGGATGCCGAGGCGGTCGAGGGCGCGCAGCTGGGCGGCGTCCTCGTCGGGCACCTCGCGGACCACGACGCGGTCGCCGGCGGCCGCATCGGCCAGGCGGGCGTGGCGCGGCGCGACGAACGGGCCGTCGCGGGGCGGGATCGGCGCGCCGTGCGGGTCGCGCTCGGGGTGGCCCAGGAAGTCGGCCATCCGCTCGCCGAGCGCGTCGGAGATGTGGTGCTCGAGGCGGTGCGCCTCGTCGTGGACGGCGTCCCAGCCGATGCCCAGCGCCTCGGCGAGGAACGTCTCGATCAGGCGGTGGTGGCGCAGGATCTCGAGCGCCACCTTGCGCCCGACCTCGGTCAGCACGACGCCGGCGTAGCGCTCGTGGCGGACGAGCCCGAGGCCGTCGAGGCGCTTGATCATCCCGGTCACCGACGCCGGCGCCACGTCCAGGGCGCGGGCCAGGACGGTCGTCGCCACCGCAACCTCGTCGCCGCCGGCGGCGTAGATGGCGCGGATGTAGTCCTCCATCGACGCGCTCAGGGCCAGCGTGCGGCGGACGGGCGTCGAGGTCGGATCCGGTCGGGGCGACGACATGGCGCACTCCTGGTTCGCCGGGTCGGGGCCGCCGAAGCGTAGCACAGGCCAGCCGGCTGTAACATGGGGCGTCGGCGCGCGACGAACGTCCGCTAACACACCCGCTCCGTCCGGCGTCGGACCCTGCGTCCCCGCCGGTCGACCGCAGGAGTCGCACTGCATGCCCGACGTCATTGTCCCGGGCGACGTGATCATCCAGATCGACAACGTCCACAAGAGCTACGTCATGGGCAAGGAGGCCGTGCCGGCGCTGCGCGGCGTCTCGCTCGACATCCGGCGCGGCGAGATGGTGTGCCTCATGGGCCCCAGCGGCTCGGGCAAGACGACCCTGCTCAACATCACCGGCGGCCTCGACGCCCCCGGCCGCGGCCACGTCACGATCGACGGCCACAACATCGTGGCCATGAAGGAGGAGGGGCTCGCCCGGCTGCGGCTGGGCACGATGGGCTTCGTCTTCCAGACCTTCAACCTCCTGTCGAACTTCACCGCCCTCGAGAACGTCGAGGCGCCGATGGTCCTGCTGGGGAAGTGGCCGCGCCGCGAGCGCAAGGCGCGCGCCGAGGCGCTGTTGACGTCGGTCGGGCTGGGCGATCGGATGGAGCACTACCCCAGCGAGCTCTCGGGCGGCCAGCAGCAGCGCGTCGCGATCGCCCGCGCCCTGGCCAACGACCCGGCGATCGTCATCGGCGACGAGATGACCGGCGACCTCGACAGCGCCACCGGCTTCGAGATCATGACGCTGGTGCGCGACCTGCGCGACCGCCAGGGCAAGACGATCGTCTACGTCACCCACGACCCACGGATGGCCGAGTTCGCCGACTACACCGTCCACCTCCTCGACGGCCGGATCGTCGACGCCGGCGACAGCGCGATCCACGGCGCCACCGACGGCCACGCCGGCCACGAGGCCCACGCCGCCGTCACGGTCGAGGCCGCGCCGCGCGCCCGGGCGCGCCCATGATCACGACCTACATCCGGCGCAACCTCTGGCGCCGCAAGGTCCGCTCGATCCTCATGGTCCTGAGCCTGATCGTCGGCGTCGGGACGCTGGTGGCGCTCAACGCCACCGTCGAGAGCTACCGCCGGTTCTACGCCGGCAGCGTCTCGGGCAAGGTCGGCGACTTCGACCTCGTCCTGACCCGGCCGGAGACGGCGCCCAACCGCCTCTTCGACCCGACCGAGGCGCTGGCGATGCTGGCCGCGACGCCGGGCGTCCGGACGGCGCTGCCGCGCGTCCACGGCACGGTGACCCTCCACGCCGGCGACAAGCGCGGCGACGCCCTGCTCGTCGCCCGGCCCGCCGCCGACCCGCTGGGCGACATCAAGGTCGTCGAGGGCGACGCCGACCTGGCCGAGCGCGACGGGCTGCCGGGCGCGATCGTGCTGCAGCAGACCGCCGACGTCCTGGGGCTGAAGGTCGGCGACCCGCTCGAGATCCAGTACGCCCCGCCCAGCAGCCGCCTCAAGGGCCAGGCGCCCGACGAGAGCGCCTCGCGCCGCCGCACGACCGGCGCCTGGACGGTGCGCGCCATCGCCACCCAGCGCGGCGTCACCGGCCAGGACGGCAACGAGGGCGTCCTCGTCGACCTGGCGGCGCTCCAGGGTCGCTTCGGGCTGGGCGCGCTGGCCGAGCGGATCACGGTCGACTATGACCGCAGCCTCTACGACTCGCGCGACCCGCAGCAGTCGGCGTTCCGGACCCGCGCCGTCACCGACGGCATCCGCCGCCAGCTCGGCGACGCCGACTGGGTCTACCTGATGCCGCGGCCGCGGGCCGTCATCGACGGCGCCAACGCCTTCATCTTCTGGCAGTCGCTCATCACGATGTACGGCGTGCTCAGCCTGTCGGTCGTCGGCATGCTCATCCGCACCCTCATCATGACGAACGTCCAGGAGCAGACGCGCGACATGGCGATCCTGCGCATCCTGGGCGCGCCGCGGCGACACCTGTTCAACACGGTGGCCGCCGAGGTGGCCGCGGTCGGGTCGCTGGGCATCGGCCTCGGCGTTGTGGTCGGGCAGCTGGTGAACAACCTGGCCATCGCGCCGTTCATCGCCTCGCGCGCCGGCGAGACGGTGGCCGACCTGCCGCTCGTCTCGGTCCGGGCGATCGTCGTCAGCGTCGTCACGGCGCTGCTGGTGCTGGCGCTCTCCACCTGGGCGCCGGCGCACAAGGCGGCCACGACGAAGATCACCCACGCCATCAACCCCGGCGTTGCCGACGGCCTCGGGCTCGAGGACCTGGCCAAGCTGCGCGAGCGGCGCCCCGACTTCAAGGTCTCGGGCCGCGGCCTCGTCGTCCTGACCTACCCGGCGCTCGTGTTCTTCATCTTCCCGCTGGCGTTCGACTTCGGGATCCTGTGGGTGCTCTCGGGGTTGATCTTCGGCTCGCTGCTGAGCCTGATCGTCGGCGCCGCACTGGTGTTCTACATCGTCATCTTGCCGTTCGAGCGGCTGCTCGTGTTCCTGCTCAAGCGCGTCGCGCCGCGCGTCGGCTACTTCGTGCAGCGGACGACGTTCCGCGGCAAGGTCCGCAACACGCTCATCTCGCTCATGATCGTCATGAGCGCCACGCTGCCGGCGTTCCTGAGCACCTCGCTGGCGCTCAACATCGCCAACACCGACACGGACCAGCGACTGACCGGCGGCGCGCCGTTCATCGTGCTGCCGCCGCGGACGTTCGTCGGGCGGCCGGGCGGGGCGAGCTTCGACCCCAACCAGGCCGCCGTCAGCAACTTCAAGCCCGAGCTGCTCTCCGAGGTCCGCGCCGACCCCGACTTCGGCGCCACCGCGGCGCTGAGCTACGAGTTCCGCACCCGGATCAAGGACGGCGTCGGGCTGCGCGACGCCAACGTGCGCACCCTGGGCGTCGACGCCGACCTGCGTCCGGTGCTCTACCCCGAGGCCATCGAGATGGTCGAGGGCGACGACGACGCCGTGGCGCGGGTCGTGGCCGAGCCGAACACCGTCGTCATCGGCGCCGCCCTGGCCACCTACCTCGACCTCGGCGTCGGCGACGAGATCGTCATGGTCGGCGGCGGGCGGGACCACGACGTGCCGATGCGCATCGTCGGCGTCGCCAAGCGGATCGGCGGCGTCGGCAACTTCACCGCCAAGCAGACGGCCGTCTGGGGCGGCGACTGCTCCGTGCTCATGGGCCTCGAGTCGTTCCGGTCCATGGCCCACGACCCGCAGCTCGGCCCGCCCGACCGCAAGACGCCGATCGTGCGCCGCCTGTTCGCCACCCACGGCCCCGGCGTCGACGAGACGCAGCTGACCAGCGACCTCCGGCTGCGCTACGCCACCGAGAACGACCTGACGATCGACTCGACGGCCGAGACCGTCCAGACGATCCGCGAGGAGTCGCGCACCGGCCAGCTGTTCCTGGTCGTGCTCACCGCGCTGACCAGCGTCCTGGCCGTGTTCGGCGTCTTCGCCGTGATCTACGTCTCGATCTACGGCCGGCGTGGCGAGATCGGGATGATGAAGGCCATCGGCACGCCGGGCCGCCATCTCCTGGGCGTCTTCGTGGGCGAGGCGATGATCATGACGCTCTCGGCTACCCTCACCGGTGTCACCGCCGGCGTCCTGCTGGCCTACGCGCTGCGGATGTCCGAGGGCTTCCGCAACGAGCTGCCGACGCGGTTCGCCATGGACGCCATCGTCGTGCCGGCGATGCTGGTCCTGATGATCGTCGCCAGCCTGGTCTCGGCCACCTGGGCCACCCACGGCTACCGCAAGCGGCCGGCGATCGCGATCCTGCGGACGCTGTGACGGGCGGGGCGGGTCGGGGGCGACGTGAACGTGGCTTGGCGACGGGCTGATGCCGACCCACCAGGGCACCCACAAGGGGTGCCCCTACAGGAATGGAATCGATCGATGACCGCACGCCGATCCCCGCTGCTCGTGGCCGCCCTCGGCCTCGTCCTCGCCGCGTGCGGCGGCCAGCCGCCGTCGTCACAGCCGCCCGGCAGCCAGGCGCCGGCGGGGACGCTGGCGGCCGCCACGGCGCCGGCGCCGGGCACGCCCGGCGTGCGGGCGACGACGGTGGCGTCGCGGTCGATCGAGCGCGGCGTCAGCCGGGTGGTGACGGCCGACGGGGCGCTCGAGCTGCCGGCGCCGCCGCAGGCGCTGGCGTTCCCGAAGCCCGGCACGGTGCGCGAGGTCCTGGTGCGCGACGGCCAGCCGATCGCCGCCGGCGAGGTCCTGGCCCGGATGGACCCGGCGCCGTTCGAGGTCGAGGTGGCGGCGGCCGAGGTCGAGGCGGCGTCGGCGGCGGCGGCGCTGCGCAAGGCCCAGTCGGGCTCGGCGCTCGAGACGGCCCGCCAGGACCTCGAGCGGGCCAAGAACCAGCTCTGGTCGCAGCAGATCAGCCGCGACGGCCAGTGCCAGCTGGCCAAAGAGCGCGCCGACAACGACCCCAGCCGCGACCGCGGCGACAACGACGCCCGCTTCAGCGCCGAGTGCAACGCCGCCCAGGCGCTGGTCCAGGCCGCCGAGGCGTCGGTCCGGGTGGCCGAGATCAACCTCCGCACCGTCGAGCAGGCGGCCGGCGACGACGTGGCGATCGCCCGCGCCCGGGTCCGCCAGGCGACGGCGGCGCTGGCCCAGGCGCGCGACGCGCTGGCGCGGGCCGAGATCAAGGCGCCGTTCGACGGCGCCGTGGTGAGCGTGAGCGTGGCGGCGGGGGCGCAGGCGGGCGCCGGGCCGGCGCTGACGGTAGCCCGGACGACGCCGCTGGCGTTCGTGACCAGCAACCTCAGCGAGCGCTACGTGGGCGACCTGCGCGAGGGCGCGCGCGCCACGGTCACGCTGACGGCCTACCCGGACCGCGCGCTGCCGGCCACCGTCCGCCACATCGCCGCCAGCGGCACCGTCGACGCCGCCGGCGCCGTCGTGTTCCGCGTCTTCCTCGACCTCGACGATGCCGACCTGCCGCTCTACGCCGGGATGACCGGTCGGGTCGAGATCGACGCCGGCGCGATCGACGGCGCCGTCGTGGCGCCGGCCGGCGCGGCGGAGGGTGCCCCAGCGCCGATCGACGACGACGCCTCGTCGCCGACGGAGGCGGCGGCGACGGCCGAGACGGCGCCCTAGGGACCCGGCCGATGCGCACGCTGCTCGTCATGCGCCACGCCAAGTCGAGCTGGGCCAACGCCCACCAGCCCGACCACGACCGGCCGCTGAACGACCGCGGCCGGCGCGACGCGCCGCGGATGGGCCGCCTGCTGGCCGAGCGCGGCCTGGCGCCCGACGCGGTCCTGTGCTCGAGCGCGACGCGCGCCCACGACACCGCCCAGTTCGTGGCCGACGAGCTCGTGGCCGACGCGCCTGTCGTCCGGTCGTCGCTCTACGGCGGCGACGTCGAGGACTACCTGGCCGTCCTGCAGCGCCTCGACGACGGCGTCCGGACGGCCCTCGTCGTCGGCCACAACCCCACCGTGTCGTTGCTGGTAGCCGAATTGGCCGAGGTCGACGAGGCGCTGCCGACGGCGGCGGTAGCCTGGCTCGAGCTCGCCATCGACCGCTGGGCCGACCTCGACGGCGACGTCGACGCCGTGCTGCGCGCCGTGTGGCGGCCGCGCGAGGTGGGGTAGGGGGCGTTGCGGTGCGCGGTGTTGCACGGACCACCCGTGCGACATCCATCCATCGGTCGCCGTGCAATGCCGATGTAGGGGCACCCCTGGTGGGTGCCCTTCGTCCAACACCCCATGCGCGATGCGCTGCCCGCCCGACGGCGGGCCCACACGATGGGCAGCCCGTTGCCTGTCGCAGGTTCCCGTGCCTGTCGCATGTTCCGTTGCCTGTCGCATGTTCCGGGCAGGGCACCCACAAGGGGTGCCCCTACGGGGGCGGCACACGGCGACCGCCGGGCGTCCCGACCGCGTGCGGCGCCGCCTAGGTCACGGCCCCGCCGCCTCGCTGGCGTCGCCGCGGAACGTCCAGCGGTCGGCGGCGGCGTCGTAGTCGAACAGCAGCACGCGCTCGACACGCTCGCTGGCGACCTGGAGGCTGTAGCCGAAGTCGTAGGCGTGCAGCGCCATCGTCGGGCCGTCGCCGAAGCGGATGCGGCGGATCTTGTCGGTCGTCGGCGCCGGCAGCTCGGCCAGCGAGAGCTCGCGCCGCGGCGCGCCGACCGCGGCGCCGGCGGCGTCGAGGGCCAGCGAGTAGAGCTCGGGCTGGCGGGCGAGGCCGTAGTAGAGCCGCAAGCCGTCGCGGCCGCGGAACAGCGCCACGCCGAACGGGTCGAGGCCGTCGAGAACCGGCGTCGCCGTGCCGGACGGCAGCTCGATGCGCCAGAGCCGGCCGCGCTCGGTGGCGGCGTCCGAGCCGGCCACCGAGCTGGCGTACAGCCGGTCGCCGTCGCAGTCGTAGGCCAGGCCGATCACGCCGAACGGGTTGGCGCCCGACGGCGGCTGCGCCGACGGCAGCTCGACGAACGTCGTCAGCGCCTGGTCGGCCGAGTCGATGACGACGATCCGGTTCTGCTCGGCCGGGGGGTTGTCGGCGAGGCTCACCAGCGGCACCGGCGCGGCGTAGATGTCGCCGCGCCGGTCGTAGACGAACGGGCCGAGGTAGCCGGCGTCGTCCCAGCTGGGGTGCTGGTAGACCGGGCTGCGTCCGGCGCCGGCCGCGTCGGGGTCGAGGACCGCCAAGCCCTTGACGCCCTGCAGCGACGTGCCGAACATCGCCCGCGGCCCGACGCCGAGCGCGGCGGCGAACTGCGGCAGCACCTGGCAGGCCGTCACGCCGCCGATCGGCCCGCCGCCGCCCGGCGCGGCGCCCTGGCGCCAGACGGCGGCCGCCAGCCCCACGGCCAGCGCCGCGGCCAGCCAGCCCACGGCGCCGCCGCGCACGGCCGGACGCCCGGCGCGGCGGCTCACGGCGCCGCCACCGGCACGAAGCGCGGCCCGAACGGACACGGGAAGACCCGGGCCTCGGCCTTGCCGTCGGTCACGACGGCCTCGGCCCAGCAGTAGGGGGCGTCGGGCGCGTCGCTGTTCACCAGCTGCGGGACGATCCAGAGCACGAGGTCGGCGCCGCGGATCGGCTCGGGCGGCGCCATGAACGACTCCGGCCCTTGGCGATGGTCGTCGTTGCAGCACGGCCCGATCGTCAGCAGGTCGCCGTCGCCTTCCTCGGCGCGGTGGACGGTGAGGTAGGCGTAGGCGTCGTCGCCGCGGCTGCCGTCGCCGAACTGGCCGCGGTTCGGGACGAGGTCGTAGCCGCCGCCGTCGGGCCCGGTGAAGCGGAAGCGGCGGCCGTCGGGCGTGAGGGCGGCGGCGCCGTCCGGCGGACGCCAGGCCTCGACGTCGAGCGGCCGCCACGCCCGGCCGTCCCACTCGGCCGCCGCGTCGCGGCTGCCGTCGCCGCCGGCGGTGAGGTCGATGCGCAGGACGGGCCGGTAGGTGCCGGTGTTGCCGCAGCCGCGGCCCAGGTTGGCGCCGCCGATCCGGAAGCTGCCGTCGGCGTAGAAGGCGAAGCGCTGGGCGTAGCGGTAGTTGCAGGCCGCCGGCCAGAGCTCGCTGCGGAAGTCCTGCTCGAGGGCGAAGCCGCCGCCGTCGGCCGCCGGGAGCTCGGCCACGGTCGGGCCGCCGAAGGCCACCACCGACGCCGTGCTGAACTTGGGGCAGCCGACGGCGTCGCTGTAGCCGAAGCCGTCGGTGCCGGAGTAGCTGACGTGCCAGTCGACCAGCTTGGCCGAGCGCAGCACCGGCCGGCCGTCGAAGGTCGCGTCGAGCACCTCGAGGCCGTCCGAGGGCGTCAGGCGGTAGCGCAGCGACCAGCCGTCGCGTTCGAGCACCGTCGAGACCTGGCAGAAGCGGGCCATGACGACCTCGTCCGCCAAGCTCTGCTCGGTGACCGCCACGCCCGGCGCGCCGACGTCGGTCCAGCGGGTGCCGACGAGGCGGCCGTCCGTCAGATCGACGATCGCCCAGAGCGCCTGGTCGCCGACGACGAACGTCGGCGCCACGCAGAGGTGCCGCGAGCGCTCGCAGCGGCTGCCGTTGAGGGCCGACTTGACGCCGGCCATCACGGCGTCGCCGGCCCCGGGCGCGAAGCCCAGGAGCGCCTCGACCTCGGGCGCGCGGCGGGCGATCTCGATCGCCAGCGCCGCCAGGTGGGGCGGGACCTCGGGCTGGGTGGCCGCGACAGGCTCCACCCGCACCACGGCGCCGGCGCCGGCGTCGACGAGGGCCCGCAGCGCCGCGTTCGTGGCGTGGTTGTAGAGCTCGACGCGCTGGCACGGCGCGCCGCGGCAGGCGGCGTCGGCCGCGGTCAGATCGGCCGGCAGGGCGGCGCGCACCTGGAGCACCTCGGTGCGCAGCGCGGCGCCGCTGGCCGCATCGCGGGCGAACGCCTGCACCCGCGCGTCGGCCAGCGCGATCTGCTGGGCGCGCCGCCTCGCCTCGGCGGCGGCGTCGTCGCCGTCGATCGGCAGCGCCAGGATCGGCGGCTCGGCGGCCAGGGCCGCGCGCCAGGCGGCCTCGCGCGCTGCCAGCGCCGGCACCAGCGCCTGCCATTCGGCCGCCGACCGCGCGGTGGCCAGCGCGGCGCCGCCGGTGGCGTCGGCGGTCGCGTCGCGCGCCGCGGCCGCCGGCGGCGCCGCGGTCGGCGGGGCGGCCGACGGGCGGCCGGGCGCGCCGCACGCGGCGGCCAGCAGGCCGACGGCGGCCGCGGCGCGGCGAAGCGCGCGGCAGGCGTCGACGCGAGCGGCCGGGCGGCGGGCGAGGCGGCGGGGGCGGCTCACGGCGCGTCGAGCGGCGGGCGGTGCGCCGGTCCGCGCCGTGTCAACCAGGGCCGTACGCGCGGGGCGGTGGCGAGCGCGCGCCGGTGGGTCCAGGCCAAGAGGACCGCCTGGAGGCCCCAGGCGGTGACGATCCAGCCGTCCACCCGCCAGACGACCAGGACGCCCAGCCACAGCAGGCCGGCCAGCATCACCGTCCAGGCATCGCCGTCGAGGAGGGCGTAGAGCGCCAGCACGAGCGCCGCCGGCACGATCGCGCCGATCGGCCACAGCAGCGCGGCCCAAACGCCGGCGGCGGTGGCCACGCCCTTGCCGCCGCGAAAGCCCAGCCACGGCGAGAAGGCGTGGCCCAGGATCGGCGCGACGGCCACCGCGGGCCGCCACGGCGCGCCGGCGGCCAGCGCCAGCGCCACCGGCGCCAGGCCCTTGCCCACGTCGAGCACGACGGCCGCGACGGCCGGGCCGACGCCCGCCGCGCGCAGCACGTTCGCCGCGCCGGGGTTGCCGTCGCCGAAGCGACGGATGTCGACGCCGGCCGCCAGCCGGCCGACCCAGACGCTCAGCGGCAGGCTGCCGCAGGCGAACGCCAGCGCGAACCAGGCCGCGCCCGGCCAGCCGAGGGCGGCGCGCCACAGCGCGTCGAGCGCCGGGCTCACGCCGGCCGCCCGCGCCGCCAGGCGAGCGCGGCGTAGCCGCCCATCGCCAGGGCGCCGCACAGCGCCGGGCCCGGCTGGCCCCAGAACAGGCCCAGGCCGAGCGCCTGGAGCGCGGCGGTCACGCCGTAGACGGCCAGCAGCACCGGGCCGGCCGCGCCGAGCGGGGCGGGGCGGACGGCGGCGGTCAGGGCGGCGGCGACCGCGATCCAGCCGGCGAAGTTCTGGAGCGGGATGCCGAAGTAGGCGCCCGGTTGGCGCCAGTGCCAGACGCCCCAGCCCACCATCTGCGGATCGAGGTAGAGGTCCCAGGCGGTGAAGGCCAGCGCGCCGTGCCCGACGCGGGCCCAGCGCCGGCCCGGGGCGTCGCCGGTTACGGCGGCGGCCACGGCCCAGGCGCACGGCAGCATCATGAGCCACGACAGCGGCACCAACGCCGGCACGCCCGCCAGCGCCGGCCACAACCGGTCGCTGTAGGCGTAGTCGCCGAACGGCCAGCCCGTCCGCACGCCGACCGCCTCGGCCAGCCAGCCGCCGCCGGCCACGACGGCCGCGGCCCCCAGCGCCCGGCGCGCTCCCCACGCCAGCGCCAGCGCCCCGACGACGAGCGCGACCTGCGCCACGACCGCCGCCGTCAGCGCGGCCGGCACGGCGCCGTCGCCGGCCAGCCAGCGGGCGATCGGCAGCGCGACCATCGCCGCGAACCAGGCGGCGGCGGGCAACCACAGGCGGCGGTCGAGGCGGGCGCGCATCGCGCCGATTCTCGCCCCGCGGCCGTATCCGGGCAACCGAGCGGCCGTTAAACTTCGGTGCGCGCGGCTGGCCGTGAGGTTGGTGCGCTGCTGCGTGCCGCCCCCGTACCCGACGCGAAGGGACCGCCGCCATGGATGAGCCACGCCTGACCCCCGATGCCGCGGCCGCCGCCGCCGGTGACCCCGGCCGGACGCGACGCGACGTCTTGAAGCTCGGGGCGGCGGCCGCTGTCGCCGGCGTCGCGGCCACGACGGGCACGGCGCCGCGGCGCGTCTTCGCGCAGCGCTACAACGTCAACGGACAGCGGCGCAGCCAGCTGGCCTACAACATGCGATTGACCTCGGCGCAGATGTCGCGGCTGCCCGACCCCCAAAAGCTGACGAACGGCGACGAGACGCGCTACCCGACGCGGATCGGCAACTTCAGCAAGGGCCTGCCCCACAACGCGCGCGGCGAGGTGTCGGCCCCTGCCTACACGGCGTTCCTCAAGGCGATCGACAGCGGCAGCACCCCCGACTGGGAGGCGATCCCGCTCGGCGGGACGCTTCAGTTCAAGAACCCGCTGGCCGGCATCGCCTATTTGCTCGAGGGCCCGGACCCCGCCTGCATGGTCCAGCGGCCGGCGCCGGCGTTCGCCAGCGCCGAGGCGGCCGGTGAGATCGTCGAGAACTACTGGATGGCGCTGCTGCGCGACGTCCCGTTCGACGAGTACGCCATCGACGGCACCGCCGCCGCGGCCTGCGCCGACCTCAGCACGATGTCTGACTTCCGCGGCCCCAAGCAGGCCGGCGCGGTGACACCGGCCACGCTGTTCCGCGGGCTGACCCCCGGCGACCTCGTCGGGCCCTACATCAGCCAGTTCATGTGGCTCAACACCCCGTTCGGCGCCGAGACCGTCGATCGCCGGATGCGCACGATGCAGCCGGGCGTCGACTTCATGACGAGCTACGCCGACTGGCTGGCCATCCAGAACGGCGCGCCGCCGCCCCAGCCGGCGCAGCCCGACCCGACACCGCGCTACGTCCGCAACGGGCGCGACCTTGGGGAGTGGGTCCACATCGACGTGCTCTACCAGGCCTACTTCAACGCGATGCTGGTCCTGTTCGGCCTCGGCGCGCCGACGAACCCCAACGACCCGTACCGTCGTTCGCGCACGATGTGCGCCTTCGGCACGCTGGGCGCGCCCTACATCGCCTCGATCCTGGCCGGGGTGGCCAAGCCGGCCCTCGAGGCGGTCTGGCACCAGAAGTGGTACGTTCACCGCCGGCTGCGGCCCGAGGCGTTCGCCGGGCGGGTCCACAACCGGCTCACCGGCGCGGCGAACTACCCGCTGCACGGCGACGTCTTGAACTCGCAGGCGGTGCAGGTCGTCGCCGGCCAGCACGGCACCCACCTGCTGCCGATGGCGTTCCCGGAGGGTTGTCCTGCCCACCCGGCCTACGGCGCCGGCCATGCCACCGTCGCCGGCGCCTGCGTGACGTTGCTCAAGGCGCACTTCGACGAGAGCTGGGTGATCCCGAACCCCGTCGTCGCCGCGCCGGACGGCCTGAGCCTGGTGCCGTACAGCGGCCCGGCCCTGACGGTGGGCGGCGAGCTGAACAAGCTGGCCAGCAATGTCGCCATCGGCCGCAACATCGCCGGTGTCCACTGGCGGTCCGACGCCACCGAGTCCCTCAAGCTCGGCGAGGACATCGCGATCCGCTTCCTGCGCGAGGAGAAGCTCCTGCTGCGCGAGAAGTTCGCCGGCTGGACGTTCACGAAGTTCGACGGGACGCGCGTGACGATCTAGGGTGAGCCGGCCGAGGGCGCGCTGCGCTCCGAGGGTGTCGCCGTCCCCCTGACCTACCGCCCACCCCGCGCCCGGCGCAGCCAGCGCCGGGCGCGTTCGCGGCTGGCGGTGGCCAGGACCAGCGTCACGCCGAAGCCGACGAGGATGTTCGTCACGGCGAAGAACACGAGCTCCTCGATCGGCAGGCCACCCGGTAGCAGCCAGCCGGTCGACGAGCCGGGCGCGATCGTCCAGACGCCGTCGCGGATCGCCAGCGTGTCGGCGGCGGCCAGGTAGAGCGTGGCCGAGGTGATCGTGAGGCCGACGGCGCGCCGGTGGCGCCACAAGAGGTCGCCGCCGAACGCCAGCTGGAACGCGATCGGCGGCAGGGCCCAGGCTACGACGAGGGACAGGTACCGCCACGGGCCGGTGCCCCACCACAGGGCGACGCCCGCGCCGGCGGCCGCAAGGGCCACGGCCGCCGCGACGGCGTGGCGGGCGGCGAGGGCGGCGCCGGTCCCGTCGCCGGGCGACGCGGCGGCGGCCGGCGACGCGGGCAGCCGCTTCAGCCACCCCAGGAGCCACAACCCGACCGCCACGGTCTGCAGGACGAAGAAGGCGTACTCCTCGAGCGGGACGTAGCCCAGCACCCAATCGCGGGCGATCTTGGCCGGGTCGTAGTACCAGACCCCGGTGGCCACCAGGTAGTTGTCCCACGGCGTCGTGTAGGCCACCGCGACCACCACGTGGCCGGCGATCACGGCCGCGGGCGGGAAGCCGCGCAGCGCCGCCGGCAGCCGGCGGCCGGCGCGGGCGTCGCGCCATGTCCACCACGCCAGGGCGGCCAGCGGCAAGCCGACGAACGCGGCCAGGAAGCCGGCGTAGGTCATCGCGCCCACCACCGCTGGGCGTCGAGGTCGCCGACCACGACGGCGGCGGCGCTGCGGCCGCTGGCGCCCAGGATCCCGCCACCGGGGTGGGTGCTGGCGCCGGTCAGGTAGAGGCCCGGCAGCGGGCCGCGGTAGCCGGCCATCGTCAGCGCCGGGCGCAGCAGGAACATCTGGTCGATCGACATCTCGAGGTGCATCACGTTGCCCCGCAGCAGGCCCAGCGTCCGCTCGAGGTAGAGCGGCGTCTCGACGAGCCGCGCGGTGACGCTGCCGGCGACGTTGGGCGCGTAGCGGCCGAGCGCCGCCAGCATGTCGTCGGCCACGCGGTCGCCGATGTCGTCCCAGTGCCGGCCGCCGGCGAGGGCGTAGGGGTAGTACTGGCCCCAGAGGAACAGGACGTGCTTGCCGGGGGGCGCCAGCGTGTCGTCGACGGCCGAGAACGTCATCGCGATCAAGCCCGGGTCGCGCGACGGCGCGCCGCCGAGGTAGTCAGCGTAGGCGCGGTCGATGTGGTCGAGGCTGGGGCAGAGCAGCTGCAGGGCGCGGTGGTGCGCGCCGGGCGCGCCGTCGGGCGCCGTCGGCTGGGCGAGGTAGTCGGGCAGCGCGTCGACGGCGCAGCGCAGCACCATCCCGAAGCCGTTGCCGGTGCGGGTCGAGGCCAGCAGCCGGCGCGCCGCGCTCGGCAGGTTCACCTCGCCGACGAGCGCCGCCGTGGTGTGGACGTGGGCGCCGCTGACGACCGCCCGCCCGGTCACGACGCCGCCCCCGGCCGTCTCGGCGCCGACGACGCGGCCGCGCTCCACCACCAGCCGCGTCACCGGCGCGTCGACGACGATCCGGCCGCCGTGGGCGGCGATCATCCGCGCCAGCGCCTGGGTGAGCTGGCCCGAGCCGCCGCGCGGACGCCGGACGCCCGAGACGTGGTACATCGGATGCCACAGCGCGAACGGCGCCGAGAGCGGCTCGGTCGGCGGCGGCCCCGACTGGGCGGCCATCCAGCCGACGAGCGCCTGGACCTCGGGGCTGTCGAACGAACGCCGCAGGAGGTCGCCGTAGGGCCGCAGCAGGTCGGTCATGTCCTCGGCCCGCCGGCTGCGCCCGCTGCCCTGGGCGCGCCCGAAGCTGCGCCAGAGGTTCGCGGCGGTCGGCGGCGCCAGGAAGCTCGCCACGGTGGCCTCGGCCAGCGGCCGCCAACGGTCGAGGAAGGCGCGGTAGCGGTCGGCGTCGGCGGGCGAGACGGCGGCGATGGACTGGCAGGTGCGGTCGACATCGCGCCAGACGGTGATGTGGCGGCCGTCGGGGAACGGCATCCAGAACATCGGGTCGAGGTCGAGGTAGTCGAGGCCGTAGCGCTCGAGCTCGAGGTCGGCCACGATCGGCGTGTGGTGGATCAGGATGTGCGCCGAGCCGCCGAGGTCGAAGCGGTAGCCCGGCACGATCTCCTCGGTGACGACCGCGCCGCCCACCACCGCCCGCCGTTCGAGAACGGTGACGCGCAGGCCGGCCTTGGCCAGGTAGGCAGCGCAGACCAGCGCGTTGTGGCCGGCGCCGACGACGACGACGTCGCAATCCGGGTGGGCCGTCACGGGCGGAGCGACGGGGCGCCGGCGGCGCCGGCGAGGTCGGCCAGCGTCACCCGGCGCTGCTCGCGGACGACGACGGTGCCGGCGGCCAGGTCGCCCAGGCGCCGGGTGTAGCGGTCGGCGAACATGACCGCCACGCCGATGCCATAGCCCAGTGGCAGGAAGTCGGCGAAGCGGACCAGGTTGCGCACCGCCGCCTCGCGAAAGCCGGCCGATCCGCCGTCGAGCCGCACCACCCGCGTGCCGGCAACGCGCTTGCCGGGCGTCTGGCCGTCCCAGAGGGTCTCGAAGACGATGTAGTAGCCCCAGACGATCGCGAACAGCAGGAGCGCCGCGGCCGCCAGCACGAGGCCCTCGACCCAGGCCGCCGCGTCGCCGGCCGACGACGCCGTCCCGGCCGGCGCGTCGAGGCCGCCGCGCGTCCACGTCAGCGCCACGACCGACAGCCCGCACAGCAGCCCGGCGCCGCCGCCGACGATGGCGATGCTGTCGACGAGCGCGCCGATGAAGCGGCTGCCGAGGCCGGCCACGGGGTAGCCGAAGGCCACGGACTCGGGCGTATCGACCGTATACTCCCCCCGCAGCAGCGCGTCGCCGGACGTCGGCAACGCGGCGGGCGGTCGATCGTGCGCTCGGTCGTCCATCCGTCCCCCTTTTGGCCGAGGTGCTCCGTGCCCGACCCCGCCGGGATCCGATCGACTGGGCCCGACGACCGCCAAGCGGCCGCGTTCGTCGCCCGCCGCCAGGCGGACTGGTCGGCGCTGGAGGCGCTCCTGGCCCGCGCCGACCGCGGCCTGGCCGGGTTCGCGCCGGCCGAAATCGACGCCTTGGGGGCCCTCTACCGCCGCGCCACGGCCGACCTGGCGCTGGCCCGCCGCGACCTCGCCGGCACGCCGACGGCGCTCTACCTCAACGGCCTCGTCGCCCGCGCCCATGCCCGTGTCTACCGCGGCTCGCCGCTGACGTGGCGCGCCGTCGTCGCCTTCTACCGCACCGGCTTCCCGCGATTATACCGCCGGCTGCTGCCCTGGACGGCGGTCGCGTTCGCGCTGTTCGCGCTGCCGGCGGCGGCGGCGTTTGCGGCCGTCTGGCGCGACACGGACGCGCTGGGGCTGCTGTTCGGGCCGGCGCTGCGCGGCCTCGTCGAGCAGGTCGAACGCGGCGAGACCTGGACCGACATCGAGCCGGCGATGCGCGCCGCCGCGGCCAGCGGCATCCTGACGAACAACATCGGGGTGACGTTCAAGGCGTTCGGCGGCGGGGTGCTGCTGGGGCTGATGACGGCCTGGGTCATGGTCCAGAACGGCCTGCTGATCGGCGGCGTCTTCGGCCTGCTGCACCACCACGCCATGGCGCCGCGCCTGCTCGACTTCGTGGCTGCCCACGGGCCGGTCGAGCTGTCGGTCATCTTCGCCGCCGGTGGCGCCGGCCTGTCCATCGGCGACGCGATCCTCCGCCCCGGCCTGCGACGCCGTGTCGACGCCCTGGCCGCGCGGGCCCGCGACGCCGCGCTGCTCGTCCTGGGCTGCGCCCCGCTCCTCGTCGCCGCGGGCGTCATCGAGGGCTTCGTCAGCCCCGGCGCGCTGCCGACGTGGCTCAAGGCGGCGGTGGGGCTGGCGACGGGCGCCGCGCTGCACGCGTACTGGCTGGCCGCGGGACGCTCGGCAACGGTTCGATAACAACCGCGTGGCATCGTTGCCGCGCCGCCCCGACGCGCCCGTCACGCTCCTGGAGGCTCAGATGTCGCTGCACCCGTTCTCGCGCCGCGCCCTGCTGGCGCGCCTGCTCGCCGCCGGCCCGGTGGCGCTGGTCGTCGCCGCCTGCACCGGGCGGCGTCCGGCGGCGCCCGGCGGCGCGTCGGACGCCGTCGGACCCACCCTCGACACGTACGCCGACGGCGGGTCCACGGCCGGGGGCGTCCCAGCCGCCGATGCCCCGGCTGCGACCGACGCCGCGGCCGAGCCGCCCGCTGCAGCCGCCCTGCCGCCGACGCCGGCGTGCGGCGACGACGACGACCCGACGCCGCCCCAGACCGAGGGGCCCTATTTCAAGGCCGACAGCCCTGAGCGCCGCGACCTGACCGAGCCCGGCATGGCCGGCACCGCGCTCGTCGTGACCGGGCGGGTGCTCGACACCGCCTGTCGGCCGGTGGCCGCCGCCCTCATCGACGTCTGGCACTGCGACGACGAGGGCGTCTACGACAACGACGGCTACCGCCTCCGCGGCCACCAGTTCAGCGCCGCCGACGGCAGCTACCGCCTGACGACGATCCTGCCCGGCACCTACCCGGGGCGGACGCGCCACATCCACGTCCGCGTCCAGGCCCCGAACGGGCCGCTGCTGACGACGCAGCTCTACTTCCCGGGCGAGCGCGACAACGCCCGCGAAGGCATCTACGACGCCGCGCTCGAGGTAACCCTGGCCGACGACGCCCCCGACGGCGGGCGGCGGGCCGCGTTCGACTTCGTGCTCGAGACGTGACGGGGCGCCGCGTTGGCGACGGCCGCCGCCGGGTCGGCCGTCACCGTCGCGCGATCGCGGCCGCCGCCGCTACAGCCACCCGACGCGCTTGAACAGCGCCACCAGCCCCAGCGCGATGGCTGCCATCAGCCCCAGCGCCCAGGCGTAGCCCAAGCGCCAGCCCAGCTCGGGCATGTGGGCGAAGTTCATGCCGTAGATGCCGGCCACCAGCGTCACCGACATCAAGACGATCGACGCGACGGTCAGCACCTTGACGATCTGGTTGAGGCGGTTGGCCTGCATCGAAAGGTAGCTGTCGAGCACGCCCGAGAGCAGGTCGCGGTCGATGTCGATCGACTCGATGTGGCGGACGATGTGCTCGTAGATGTCGCGGAAGTAGGCCAGGTCTTCGGCGCGGAAGACCGGCAGCTCGCGGCGGAGCAGCGTGTTGAGGATGTCGCGCATCGGCGCCAGGACGCGCCGGATCCGCAGCGTGTCCTTCTTGAGCCGGAAGATCTCGCGCATCAGCCGCTCGTCGAAGGCGGCGAAGATCGCGTCCTCGAGCCGCTGCAGCTGGTCGGCGAGGCGGTCGAGGACCGGGAAGTAGCCGTCGATCACGGTGTCGAGCAGCGTGTGGAGCAGCGCGCCCGTCGTGTCGCCCAGCGGCGAGTCGGGCGCCCGCCAGCGCCGCACCGTGTCCTCGATGTCGTCGAGCACGCCGCGGTGGAGCGTGACGATGAAGTTGCGGCCGACGAAGATCGACAGCGGCTGGAGGCTGGTCCGGCGCCGCTCGGCGTCCCAGTGGGCGGTGTAGACGATCAGGAAGTAGTGCTCGCTGCTCGAAGGCCCGTCGGCGCCGGAGGACGCGCCGCCATCCGCGGCGTCGCGCCCGCCGGGAGCGGCGCGGTCGGCAGGGACGAGGTCGTCGCCGACGAGGGTTCGGTCGCGGCCGTAGAGGTCGACCTTGGGCGGGTGGCGGACGTGGAGCGCGTCCTCGATCGCCAGCGGGTGGAAGCCGAGCTGGTCGCGCAGCAGCGCCACGTCCTCGTCCGTCGGCTCGCGACGGATGTCGAGCCAGACCACGCGCTCCGGGTCGCGCACCAGCGCACCGACCGCGGCGAAGTCGGGGTTCTCGTCGACCTCGCCGTGGCGGCAGACGTAGAGTCGCCGCATCGCCGTCAGCCGCCAGGTCGGGCGCGACCGGCAGCCCGCACCGGCGTCGCGGTCGGCGCCTCGGGCGGCGCGCTGGGCGAGGGTGTCGGCGTCGCGGCCGGCGCCGTGGGCGTCGTCGTCGCTGGCGCGTCCGGCGTGGCGCTGGCCGCGGCCGTGGCCGGCGCGGTCGTCCCGCCGACCGCCGTCGCCGTGTGCGTCGCCGACACGGTCGCCGTCGTCGAGATCACGACGGTGGCGGTCGCCGTGGAGGTGATCGCGGGCGTGGCGGTCGGCGCGGCGGTGACCGTCGAAGACACCGCGGCCGTCGCCGTGGCCGTGGTCACGGCGGTGGCGGTGGCCGGCGCGGCCTCGAACGCGCCGAAGCGCAGCAGGCTGGGCAGCCAGACCGACCACGGCACCCGGCCGCTGCGGCTGGCCACGCGGCCGCCGGCGGTCACGCGCAGGTCGAACGGCCGGCCGACCGCGGTGTCGGGCGGCGTGCGGACGACGAGCTGCAGCGCGCCGGCGTCGGCGGCGAGGGCTTGGGTCATCACGGCGCGGCCGTTCGGGAACACGACGTCGCCGATGAGCGTGGCGGTCAGGACGGCCGGCGCCGCCATGTTGCCGTAGCGCACCGTCACCGCCCGGGCGTGGCCGGGCGCACCGGCGTAGAACGGCACCCCGACCGGCCAGCCGATCACGAGCCAGGCGCCGCTGGGGGTTGCGGTGGGCGTCCGGGTGGCGGTGGGGGTGCGGGTGATGGTCGGCACCGGCGTCCGGGTCGGCGGGGGGATCCCCCAGCGCAGGACGAGCCCGCCGGTGCCCACCGCCCAGCCGTCGTCCGGCCCGGCGAACGCCACCGCGGTCAGGCTCCGGCCCGTGCCGGCCGGCACCGCTGTCCAGCTCGCGCCGCCGTCGGTGGTGCGGACGATGTAGCCCTCGTCGCCCACCGCCCAGCCCTGGGCCGCGTCGGCGAACGTCAGGTCGTTGAGCGTCTTGTCGGGCCGCGCCAGCCGCGGCGCCCACGACCGCCCGCCATCCCAGGTGTGGAGCAGGACGTTGCCGCAGGCGAAGCCGTGGTCGGTGGCGAAGAAGTGGGCCGCCAGCAGCCGGGCATCGCCCGGCCGCGCCCGCCGCTGCCACGATGCGCCACCGTCCGTCGTCGCCAGCACCAGCCCGTCGCTGCCGACGGCCCAGCCGCGCGCGGCGTCGACGAAGCTCAGCCCGAACAACCCCAGCCCGTCGGCGGGATCGCTGCGCCGCCACGACGCGCCGCCGTCCGTCGTGCGCAGGATGCCGCCGTTGCGGGTCGTGATCCAGCCGCGCGCCGCGTCGACGAACGCGACGTCGGTCAGCGCCTGGCTGGTGCGGGCGTCGAGCGGCGCCCAGCCGGCGCCGCCGTCGGTGGTCTTGAGCACGGCGCCGTTGTGGCCCACCGCCACCGCCGTCGTGGCGTCGACGGCGGCCAGCGCCTGGAGCCGCGCCCGCACCGGACAGGCCTGGCGCCGCCAGCTCCGCCCGCCGTCGTCGGAGCGGACGATCGCGCAGTCGTCCTCGCCCTCGCCGCCCACCGCCCAGACGACCCCGCCCGGCAGCGCCGCGACGTCGCGCAGCGTCTGGTCGCCGGCGCCGTCCTGGGCAAACCAGGATCGCGCCTGGTCGGGCGCGGCCGCGATCGAGGCGAAGCGGGCCGCTGGCGATGCCTCCGGCACGCGGTCGTGGCCGAACGCGGCGGTCGGCGCCGGCGACCCGTACGCCGCGACGGAGGCGACGAGCGCGCCGGAGGCGAGGCCGAGGGTCGCCCGCCACGCCGTGACCGTCGGCCGGGCCGCATCGGTCCCGCGCCCGTCTGCCGGGCGCCGGACGCGCCGCTGCTCTCCGTCCGCCTGGCCCATGGCCGCTCCTGGTCGGGCGCGGCCGCCGGGCGAAGGTCGACCGGCCGGGTGCGCCGCCGGGCCATTGTACCGGCCGGCGGCGATGGGGGGCTAGCGGCTCCGGATCGCCGTCCAGAGCAAGTACGTCCCCAGCGCCAGCAGCGCCGCGGCCAGGACGGCGCCGCCGCCGCCCAGCGTGGCCAGCGCGGCACCGGTCAGCGTGGCGGGGTGGACGCCCAGCGTCGTGGTCAGCCCCCAGAAGCCCAGCGCCAACACGCCGAAGCCTACCAGCTGGCGCAGCCGGCGCCGGCGCCCCGATCGTTCGCGCGTCGCCACCCGAGCGTCGACGGCCGAGAGCGACGACCGTGCCTGGCCTACCTGGGCATCGAGCCGCGCGCGCAGCTCGCGGTGCAGCCGCTCTTCGTCGGACTCGAGGTGCGGCTCGTCGTCGGTGGCGGGAGCCGACGGCGCGCCGCTCGTCGACGCCGCCGTCGGGCCCGCGCCGACCGCCGGCGCGACCTCGGGCGTGGGTGCGCCGGCGGGAGCGTGCGCGCTCTGCGGAGCGTCGGCGACGGGCCCGCGGGCAGGGCGAGGGGCGCCACGACGCGGATCAGGCGCATGGTAGGCGCGGCGGCCGGCCAGCACGGCTGCGCGCGCCGCCAGGACCGCCGCCCGGCCGATGCTGACTGCCACCGTGGCCGTGGCGTCGAGGAGCTTGAGGACGACGTCGCCGAGCTCGTCGGCGGTCGGCGACGGCGGCGGGGACGCCGCGGCGGTGCGGGCGGGCGCGACGGCGACGGCGACGGCGGACCGCGGCGGCGCGGCGGCCGCCGGGACGGCCGGGCTCTGGGCCGCAACGGTCGTGGCGAACGGATCGAGGCGACCGGCGCGCCGGGCCGCCTTGGCCGCTTCGCGCTCGTCGCGCGGGGCCTCCGGCATCACGATCATGAGCGCGATGTAGGCCAGGAATGCGGTGCTGGTGTCGATCTGCACCGCCCAGACGAGCCACACCAGCCGCAACACGACCGGGTCGAGGCCGAACCAGGCGGCCAGCCCGGCGCAGACGCCGGCCCAGACGCGGTCGGCCGGGTGCTTGATCAAGCGTGCCTTGGACATCGTTCGCGCGCCTCCCTGCGCGCCGCCGGAGTACGGTCGAGCCGCAAACCGCGGGCCTATAATCGCCGCCTGGTGGAACGATGACTACGCCGCTCGGCGGTCGAAGGTTGCACGCGGTGGACGCCCAGCGGCGGGAGCGCGGACGATGATGCGGCGGCTGGCGGCTGCCGACTGGCTGGCGGCGGCCGTGGCCGCGTTCGCCCAGTTGCCGCCCTGGCTGCGCGTCACCACGGCCGTGCTGGCCCCGTTCGCCGTCGCGTGGGCCGTCGCGCTGGCCTCGGGGCCGCTGGCGCGCCGGCTCGTCCGGCTGGCCGGCTGGGCCGGCCGCGCCGCCGGCCGCCCGGCGCGCCGCCAGACGATCGAGGGCATCGTCCGCGACCTGATCCGCGTCACCGCCTTCGCCGCCGCGGCGCTCGTCGCGCTGGCGAAGGCCGAGGTCGTGGACGCCCGGACGCTGGTGTGGGGCGTCGGCCTGCTGTCGGCCGGCATCGGCCTCGGCGCGCGGCCGGTGATCAGCGACTACTTCGCCGGGCTGACGTTCATCTTCGGCGACCGCTTCGCCGTCGGCGAGAAGGTCAGCCTCCTGGGCGCGGCGCCGGGCGAGGTCGAGGGCGTCGTCGAGCGGGTCACGCTCTCGACGCTGCTGCTGCGGGCGCCGACCGGCGAGCTGCTGGTGGTGCCCAACGGCGAGGTGCGCGTCGTGCGAAACTTCAGCCGCGGGCTGTTCTCGTCGGCGTCGGTGCGGATCCGGGTCCGGGCGTCCGACCTGGCGCGGACACTCGAGACGCTCGACGCCATCCGCGAGACGGCGCTGGCGTCGCTGCCTGACCTCATCGAGCCGTGGCAGGTGATCAGCGATGACGGCCTGATCGGCCACGAGACCCAGCTGCTGCTGGTGGCCAAGGCCCGCTTCGGGGCGGCGGCGACGCTGCGGCCGCGGCTGCTGGCGCTGCTCCACGCCCACCTGGCGGGCGCCGACATCGAGCTCGCGGACTGAGCGTCTCGCGCCAGCCTGGCGCGAGACGCTACCGCGGCGCGGCTACTCCGCCGCCACCGGCGCGGTGCGGACGATGGGCATCGCCGCCGGCGCCGGAACGCCGCCGGCCATGAGGCCGTCGATGACGTCGGCAGCGGTGTAGCCGTTGTCGCCCTCGCCCATGTAGTTGCGGACGCAGGCGATGTCGTTGCCGAGGGTGACGATCGGCACCTCGTGGTAGCCGTCCTTGCGCGTCTGGCCGATGTCGACGGTGGCCGCCAGGTGGTTGCAGAGGCACAGGCGGCCCTCGGCCTGGGCCTCGTCGCCGCCCTTGCGCACGAAGTCGGCCACTGGCTCGGCCGAGCAGCGGTAGCCGACCTGGCCGTCGGGGCGGCGGTAGATCCGGCGCAGGAAGCCCATGTCGCACAGCCGTGGCCGGGCGGCATACAGCGCGGGATCGGCGGCCGTACCCTCGACCGAGGCCACCTTGAACGGGAAGCCGGTCGGCGAGCCGAAGGCGCTGGTGCGCACCGGCGCCTCGCCGGCCAGGGCCATCGCCCGCAACCGCTCCTTGAGGTCCGGCCGCATGCCCGACTCGTCGCACAGGGCGAACGCGGTGCCGACCTGGACGCCGACGGCGCCGCGGCTGACGGCGTCGATCAGCCCGTCGCGGCTGCCGTAGCCGCCGGCCAGCCAGAACGGCTTGCCGAACGTGGCCAGCTTCTCGAGGTCGGGGTCGTCGCGCTCGCCGTAGATCGGCTCGCCGGTCTCGTCGACCTTGAGCGGCCCACGCGGCGGGGCGTTGTGGCCGCCGGCGATCGGATACTCGACCACCCAGCCGTCGATCACGCCCTCGGCGCGCTTGAGCAGGGCTTGGGCGACGACCTCGGTGCTGATGATCGCCAGGAACCGCGGCCGCCGCAGCGGGCCGAGGCGCGCGGGCAGCCCCGGGAAGACGGCTTCCGGGTCGAAGTCGATGCCGTAGTCTTCGCCGGGCAGCGCGCCCTGAACGTCGACGCGGTAGCGGGCCGGCGCCTGGGCCGCCAGGCGGTCGAGGGCGCCCGGGATCTGGCCGGGCAGGCCGGCGCCCATCAGCACGTAGTCGACGCCGGCGAGCATCGCGCCGTAGAGCGTGGCGAGGTGGGGCAGCTGGATCTTCTCGAGCAGGTTGATGCCGATCGGCCCGCCGTGGCCCTCCTTGGCCAGCCAGACCTCGACGAAGCCGGCCGCGGCCGTCACGGCGTCGAGCCAGCGCGAGGGCTTGAGGCTGTAGGGGACGATCGTCTTGTACGGCATGCCCGCGGGACGGCCGTCGGGCAGGTAGTACTTGGTCAGGATCTGGGCCACGAGCTCGGGGTCGGGGAACTGGGCCAAGGCGCGGCGGGTGTCACCGTCGGGATCGCCGTCCATAAGGCGCCGGATCATGACCGGCGCGATGCCGGTCCCCGAGACGACGCCGAGCTGCCCGGTGCGGGCGACGGCCCGGGCCAGCCGCCAGTCGGAGATGGCGACGCCCATGCCGCCTTGGATGATCGTCGGCCAACTCATGCCTGTCCCCTCGGTCGCGCCGCGTCGCCCGCGGCCCGTGCGGTTCCCCCCGGCCGGTGCGGCCGCACCGGCAATCCTTGCCGCTTCGGAGCGCGTCGTCAAGTGATTGGCCGGGCGCGGGCAAACGCCAACCGGAGCAGCGGCGGCGTCACGACGGTCGTCGCCACCACCATTAACACGGCGACGGCGAATTCGTTCTGGCTGACCACGCCCTGCGCCAGGCCGACGCCGGCGATGATCAGCCCGACCTCGCCCCGGCTCACCATCCCGGCGCCGACGCGGAGGCTCGACGGCCAACCGAACCCCGCCAGCCGCGCCCCGAGCGCGGCGCCGGCCAGCTTGGTCGCGATCGCGACCACGACGACGGCCAGCGCCAGGCCGAGCCCGGCGGCCAGCGCGGCGCGGGCGTCGGCCCGCAGCCCGATGTCGACGAGGAAGACCGGCAGAAACAGCCCGTAGACGATCGTCTTGAGCCGCGACTCGACCTCGTGGGCCATCTCGGTCTGGCCGAGGAAGACGCCGGCGGCGAAGGCGCCGGTGATCGCGGCCACGCCGCCGAGCGCTTCGGCCAGGGCCCCGAACGCGAACGCCATGACGAGCGCGCCCGCCAGCAAGCCCTCGCTGACCGGCTGGCGCGCGAACCGCCGCACCAGCCGCCGGGCGGGTCGTCCGAGGACGACGACCGCGGCCAGGAACAGCCCCATGCGCCCGACCGTGACCCAGAGCGAGGCGTCGCCGCCGCCGGTGCCGAGCACGCCGATGACGACGCTCAGCAGCAAGATGCCCAGGACGTCGTCGATCACCGCCGCGCCCAGGATGGCCCGTCCTTCGTCGCTGTCGAGCGCGTCGAGCTCGACGAGCGTTTGGGCGCTGATCGAGACGCTGGTGGCGCACAGGATCGTGCCCAGGAACAGGGAGTGGCCGAGGTCGAGGCCGAACGCCGTCCCGACGCCCCAGCCGCCGAGGAACGGCAGCACGGCGCCGCCGATGGCCGCCCCGGTGGCCGGCAGGCCGACGCGCTTCATCTCGGCCGGATCGGTCTCGAGGCCAGCCAGGAACATGAGCAGGACGACGCCGACCTCGGCCATGAGATGGACCGCCTCGCCGACGACCTCGCCGTGGCCGAACAGCGGCCGTCCGGCGATGGCGCCGTGGAGGAGGTCGAGGCCGGTCGGGCCCAGGGCCAGGCCGAAGACGATCTCGCCCAGCACCGCCGGTTGCCCGAGCCGAACGCTGAGCGCGCCGCCCAGCTTGGCGCCGACGACGATGACGGCCAGCGCCGCCAGCAACTCGGCCGCGGCGGTCACACCACACCCCCGGCCTCGGCCACCTCGATCACGGCGTAGAGGCCGTCGGCGCCGGTCTCGATCGTGGGCATGTGGTGGCGCATGAGCTCGAGCAGCCGCGGCAGCCGGTCGTCGGGCACGATGGACAGCAACGTGGTGTGCTTGGCGAAGCGCGACTCGAGGATCGCGCTGAGGCCAAACTGAAACTCGTCGGCCGTGCGCTCGCCGTGGCGGCCGACGCCCGACGACGGCACGATCGTCACGCCCGCCACGCGCTCGGTGGCCACGGCGCGCACGAAGCGATCGAGGGCGTCGCGGTCCTGGCAGACGATGAGGACGAGCTTCATTCAGGCCTCCCTACGTCGGTCGAGCGCGTCGGGTCGGGCGCCGCGCGGCCGGTGAGGATGCATACGACCGTCGGTCGCCGCGCGACCGGTGGCGTGACGATGCGCGGCTGGGGCGCGCGGACGGCTGCTAGGCCAGCGCCGCGATCCGCGCGAAGAACGCCACGCCGTGCGGCGCCTCGTCGGCAGGGCGGCGGCGCCAGTCGGGGTGGTGGTAGCGCCGCACGTAGCGTTCGGGATGCGGCATCAGGCCGAAGATGCGGCCCGTCGGGTCCGTCAGGCCGGCGATCGCGCCGAGGGCGCCGTTGGGGTTGGCGGGGTAGTCGGCCGTCGGCCGGCCCGCGCGGTCGGCGTAGCGCAGCACCACCTGGTGGCCGGCCTCGATGCGCGCCAGCGTCGCCGCGTCGGTGAAGAAGCGGCCCTCGGCGTGGGCCAGCGGCAGCTGCAGGCGCGACGGCAGCGCGGCGGCCAGCGGCGAGACGCTGTCGCCTTCGACGACGAGGTCGACCCAGCGGCACTCGAACCGGCCGACCGCGTTCTGGGCCAGGGTCGCCGACATCACGCCCGGCTCGCCGAACGGCAGCAGGCCGGTGCGCACCAGCACCTGGAAGCCGTTGCAGATCCCGACGATCGGCTTGGCTGCGGCGGCGAAGTCGGCCATGTCGTCGGCCAGCCGCTGCATCAGCTCGACCGCCAGCACCTTGCCCGCCGCGATGTCGTCGCCGTAGGCGAAGCCGCCGGGGGCGACGAGGACGTCGTAGTCGGCCAGGCGGCGCTCGCCGCTGCGCAGCCGGTTCATCGGCACGATCTCGGGCCGCGCGCCGACGAGCTCGAACGCGGTGGCCGTCTCGACCTCGCAGTTCGTGCCGTCGGCCTTGAGGATGCAGATGCGCGGGCCGCTGGGGCTGGACATGGGCGACATTCTAGCCGATCGGCCCGGCAGGGCCGAACGGGCTGCGGGCCCGTCGCGGCGACGGGGATCCGCGCGCGACGGCGCGCCCCGGTCGCGCCGCCGCGGTCAGCCGTCGGCCAGCAGCCGGTCGACGGCCGTCGACAGCTGGCGGAGGTTGCGGACCGGGTAGACCGCGTCGCAGATCGGCGCGTAGGCCAGCATGTCGCTGTCGGACGTCCCCCACTGGCCGGGCGCCTCGGGGTTGAGCCAGATGAGCCGCCGGCTGCGCCGCTTGAGCTCGGCCAGCAGGTCGGTGCGCGGGTCGTTGTGGTTGTTGCGGCCGTCGCCGAGGACGATGAGGGTCGTGCGGCGGTCGAGGGCGGCCAGGTGCCGCTGTTGGAAGGTGCGGAGGCTCCGGCCGAGGTCGGTGGCGTAGTAGCCGGGCGGGATGGCGTAGAGCACCTCGGCCACCGCATCGCCGGCGCGCTGGCGGCCCATGGCGACGCTGATCTCCTCGAGGTCGGCGTTGAAGGCGAAGCTGCGCGCCCGGGCCACCTGGTCGGAGAGCTCGTAGATGAGCCGCAGCATGAACTCGGCGACGGGGCGCATCGACGTCGAGACGTCGCAGATCAGGACGAGGCTGGGCTTGAGGCGCCGCCGGCGCCACCGCAGCTCGACCGGCGCCCCGCCGTAGCGCTGGTTGGCGCGGACCGTCCGCCGCGCGTCGAGCCGCCCGGTGCGGCCGCGCCGCTGCCGTAGCGCCGCGCGGCTGCGCAGCCGCGCCACCAGCCGCCGGACCTCGAGCCGCAGCTGCGCTGCCTCGGGGGCCGACAGCGACTGCAGCGCGCGGTCGAGCAGCCGATCGTCGACGCCGCCGGCGTCGCCCGGCGGCGACTCGGCCCGCCGGCGGTGGATCGCCAGCCCGATCTGGCGCGCCAGCTCGTCGGCCACGCGGTCATGGTTGCGGCGGGCGACGCCCAGGAGGTCGTCGATCGCATCGTCGGGCAGGCCCCGCATCGCCAGCTCGGCGGCCAGGTCGGCCAGCAGCCCCTCGAGGTCGCCGAAGCCGAGCGCGCGCAGCATCCGCTGGGTCAGGTAGCGCGTCTGGGACGGCCCGGCGCCGGTCTCGGCTGCGCGGCGGGCCATCGCCTCGAGCTGCGCGCGCGACGGCCCGTGGCCGCTGAGCAGCTGCTCGAGCAGTTGGCGCAGCCGGTCGCCGAGCGCCTCGAGCGCGGCGCGGACGTCCGCCTCGTCGTCCGGGTCGAGGGCGTCGAGGGCGCGCTCGAGCGGCGGGTCGCCGCCGAAGTAGAGCGGGAAGAGCGCGTCGAAGGCCTCGAAGTCGTCGTGGCGCTTGACGAGCGCCGCCCGGAGCGCCAGCCGGACGCGCTCGCGATCCGTCACGCCGGCCGTCCGCAGCGCGCGCAGCGCGTCGAGCGCCTCGGCGGTGCTCGTGCGCACCCCGGCGGCGCGCAGGCCGCGGACGAAGGACACCGTGCGGTCTTCCATGTTCGCCCTCAGTTGCGCCCCGGCGGCCCGCCCCAGCCGCCGTCGACACCCGAGCGCCAGTCGACGTCGTCGCCCCAGCCGCCGCCGCGGTCGTCGCGCCCGCCGCGGCGCTTGCGGCCGCTGCCTTGGGATCGGCCGCCGCCGTCCGGCCGGCCCGGCTCGCCGCCGCGGCGCGGGCGATCGGTCGCGTCGCCGTCGCCGCCGCGGCCGCCGCCGTCGAGCCCGCGCGACAGCGGGCCCATGAGGCGGCGGGCGGTGGCCAGGTCGGCCTCGTACTTCAGCAGCACGTTGAGCGTCGTGTCGAGCGTGGCGCGGTCGATCCGTTCGGCGTTGAGGGCCAGCAGCGCACGCGCCCAGTCGAGCGTCTCGGCGATGCTGGGCACCTTGCGCAGGTCGGCGTCGCGCAGGCCGTGGACGAACGACACCGCCTGGCGGGCCAGGTCGCGGTCGAGACCCGGCACGCGCAGCCGGACGACCTCGAGCTCGCCCTCGAGGCTCGGGTAGTCGACGAACAGGTAGAGGCAGCGCCGCTTGAGGGCCTCGGACAGCTCGCGGGTGTTGTTGCTGGTGAGAAGGACCATCGGCTGGTGCTTGGCGCGCACCGTGCCGATTTCGGGGATGCTGGCTTGGAAGTCGGAGAGGATCTCGAGCAGGAACGCCTCGAACTCGACGTCGGCCCGGTCGACCTCGTCGATGAGCAGGACGACCGGCGCGTCGGCGACGAGCGCCTGGAGCAGCGGCCGCGGCAGCAGGAAGTGCTCTGAGAAGAAGGCGTCCTCCTCGGCTGCCAACCGTTCGGCCGCCTCGCGCAGGCTGCCGGCGGCGGCCACGACGTCGCGCAGGCCGTCGCGCAGCAGCTGGGTGTAGAGCATCTGCTTGGCGTACTCCCACTCGTAGAGCGCCTTGCCCTCATCGAGCCCCTCGTAGCACTGCAGCCGGATGAGCGGCCGGCCGGTGGCCGCCGCCCACGCCTTGGCCAGCTCGGTCTTGCCGACGCCGGCGGGCCCCTCGGCCAGGACCGGCTTGCCGAGCGCCTCGGCCAGGAAGACGACGGTGGCGATCTCGGTCGTGGCGACGTAATCCGCGGCGCGCAGCCGCTGCCGCGCGGCGTCGATGTCGGCGAAGGCCGGCGTGTGGGCGGGCACGGGCATGGGGCGCTCCCAGTGTCGGCGGGGTCCCAAGTGTAGCGGCTATCATCGTGGCCGATGTGGTCGTTCCTCTCCTACGTCCTGCTGGCCGGGTTCGTCTTCCAGCTCGTCGTCTTCGGCCTGCTGGTGCTCTCGGCGCGTCGGCGGCGGCGGCGCGTGCCCGACCGGGTGCCGGCGCGGTGGCGCATGGCGCCGGCGCACGTCGCCGACAACCGGATCACGGTCTATGCCGACGGCGCCGCGCTCTACGACGACATGCTCGCGGCCATCCGCGGCGCGACGGACGAGATCTTCTTCGAGACCTTCATCTGGAAGGACGACGAGGTCGGCCAGGCCTTTCGCCGGGCGCTCGTCGAGCGGGCGGCGGCCGGCGTGGCGGTGTGGGTGATCTACGACACGCTGGCCAACCTCGTCGTCCCGGCCCGCTTCTTCGACCTGCCGGCGCCGATCCACGTCCTGCGCTACCGGGCCTGGACGGTGTGGTGGCACGCCTTCAACCCCCGCCACTACGGCCGCGACCACCGCAAGCTGCTCGTCGTCGACCGCCGCGTCGGCTTCGTGGGCGGCTACAACATCGGCACGCTCTACCGCGACGTCTGGCGCGACACCCACATGCGTCTCGAGGGCGGCGAGGTGCTCGACCTGGCGTTTGCGTTTGCCGACTTCTGGGACGGCAGCGCCGAGCCGGGCCAGCCGCGGCCCCCGCTGCCGCAGCGGCCGTGGTCGCCGTTCGTCCGGGTCCACCGCAACGAGCCGCGCAAGCTGCTGTTCCCGATCCGGGCCATCCTGATCGAGGCGATCGAGCATGCCCACCGGCGCATCGCGCTGACCCACGCCTACTTCATCCCCGACCCGGCCATCCTGGCCGCCCTGAAGCGCGCCGCCGCCCGCGGTGTCGAGATCCGGGTCCTGGTGCCGTGGCAGTCCAACCACATCTTGGCCGACTGGCTGTCGCGCCACCTCTACGACGAGTGCCTGCGCAGCGGCATCCGGCTGTTCCTCTACGAGGGGACGATGATCCACGCCAAGACGGCGGTCATCGACGGGCTCTGGACGATGATCGGGACGGCCAACCTCGACCGGCTCAGCCTGGCCGGCAATTACGAGATCAACGTCGAGGTGTTCGACGCCGACCTCGGCGTCCAGATGGAGCGGCTGTTCGAGCGCGACCTCGGCAACGCGCACGAGCTGACGCTGCCCGAGTGGCGCAGCCGACCCTGGGCGGCGCGCGCCAGCGAGGCGGTGCTGGCGCCGCTGTGGTTCTTCGTCTGATCGTCGCAGCGGGCTAACACCGCGCTAACATCTGGGCGCTACGATCGCGGTCATGCGCATCCGACCCGCCCTCGCCTCGTCCCGAACCCGAGAGGACGCTGCCGTGCCGGCTCGACGGCTCGACGACATCCGGGCCGCGGCCCGCCGCCGCGCGATCGACCGCCGCCTGGCCGTCCGGCGGTTCGCCGGCACCCAGGCGCTGGCAGCGTCGCTCGACCGCCCGATCCGCGTCGCCCACCTCACCGACCTCCACGTGGGCGCCGTGACGCCGCACGCTGCGCAACTGGCGGCGGTCGAGGCCGTGAACGCCGCGGAGCCCGATCTTGTGGTGCTGACCGGCGACTACGTCTGCCACAGCCTCGACCACCTCGACGAGCTCGACGACGCGCTGCGCCGGGTTGCAGCGCCGATGGTCGGCGTCCTCGGCAACCACGATCACTGGTGTGGCGGCGCCGCCGTCCGGCGCGCCCTCGAGCGCGCGGGCGTCGAGGTGCTGGCCAACGAAGCCCGCGTCGTCGACGTGGCCGGCCAGCGCCTGCAGGTCGTCGGCGTCGACGACGGCCGCACCGGCCATGCCGACGTGGCCACCGCCGTGCGCACCGCCGATCCGCGTCTGCCGACGCTCGGCCTCAGCCACGTCCCGCACGAGGCCGACGCGCTCTGGGACGCCGGCGTCAGCCTGGTGTTGTCGGGGCACACCCACTCCGGGCAGCTGGCGGTCGGCCGGATGAACGAGCTCTTCCTGGCCGGGCTCGGCGGCCACCGCTACATCCACGGCCTCTACGGCTGCCGTTGGGGCCGGCGCCACCCCGGCGCGGTCTACGTCAGCGCCGGCATCGGCGCCGCCGTCATGGCGGTGCGCATGGGCGAGCGCGCCCGGCGCGAGGTGGCCGTCTTCGAGCTCGGCGCGCTGCCGGGCGACTTCGAGGAGCACCACGCCGAACAGGACCCACGCCCCGTCGGGCGCGACCTCGCCCGGGCCGAGCTGGCCGAGCTCCGGGCGCGCTGGCGGACGCGGCTGGGCGGGCTCCGGGCCTGACGCCGGCGCGAGCCGCGCTATCCTGGGGTCTCGACCGACCTGTCCCGCGAGGCCGCCATGTGCCGCTCGATCCGAACCCTCCACAACCTCGCCCCGCCCGCCACCGACGACGAGATCGCCGCCGCGGCGCGCCAGTTCGTGCGCAAGCTCAGCGGCAGCCGGACGCCGTCGCGGGCCAACGCCGTCGCGTTCGAGCAGGCGGTGGCCGACGTCACGGCCGCGGCGCGCACGCTGCTCGACGCGCTCGTGTCCCCGGCGCCGCCGCGCGACCGGGCCGTCGAGGCGGCCAAGGCCCGGGCGGTTGCGGCGCGGCGATTCGGCGAGGCGGGTGGGGCTAGTGGAACACGGCCCGGAACGGAGCCTCCCACGCCGCCTGCAGCGCCGCCAGCGGCGCGCTGAACAGCGGCCGGCCGCCGTCGCGCACGCGCAGCTCGGGCGCGGCGATCGTCTGGCCCAGGACGGCGTGCGGCACGCCGCCGAACAGCGCCGCGGCCGACGCGCCGTCGGCGAGCTCGCAGACGAAGACACCCGCCGTCTCGTTGCCCAGCGCCACGTCGGCGCGCGCGGCCAGCCCGGCGATGTCGATCTCGGCGCCGCGGTCGCCGCCGAAGCCCATCTCGGCCAGGCAGGCCAGCAGCCCGCCCTCGCTCACGTCGTGGCACGCGGCGACCCCGCCGGCGGCGATCGCGGCGTGGACGGCGTCGAGCACGGCCGGCAGCACGGCCAGATCGATGTGCGGGATGTCGGCGCCCTCGACGCCGGCGACGTCGGCGTACACCGAGCCGCCCAGCGCCCCGCCGCGCTCCGGCGCCACGTCGCGGGCGCCGACGAGCACCAGCGTCGCGCCGGGGCGCTTGAAGTCGGACGACACCGTGGCGCCGACGTCCGGGATCCGGCCGAAGACCGAGATGCACAGCACCGGCGGGATCTTGAGCACGGCGCCGTCCGGGAAGCGGTACGTGCTCGAGAGCGAGTCCTTGCCGCTGATGAACGGCCGGCCCAACGCATCGGAGACGTCGACGCAGGCGTCGACGGCGCGGTCGAGCCCACCCAGCGACGCGGCGTCGGGCACCGGCCAGATGAAGTTGTCGATCAGGCCGACCTCGCGCGGGTTGCCGCCGACGGCCACGAGGTTGGCCATGGCCTCGGCCGCCGCCCAAAGGCCGCCCCAGTACGGGTCGACGGCGTTGAGGGCGGGGTGGAGGCCGTGGGCGATCACGAGGCCGTACGGCCGGCCCGGCAGCGGCGCCAGGACCGCGGCGTCGCCCGGCGCGTCGCCCTCGGGCCCGCCGAACGGCGGCAGCGCGCCCATCGCCTGGACGGTGTGGTCGTACTGCCGGACGATCGGCTCCTTGGACGCCACGTTCGGGTGGCCCAGGACGCGGCAGGCGAGCGCGACCCACTCGGCGTCCGAGGCCGGCAGCGCGGGCAGCCGCGGCGCGGCGCCGGCGTCGGCGGCCTGCCAGGTGCCGTGCAGCGTGCGCTCGGGCAGCCCGTCGTGCAGGAAGCGCATCGCCAGCTCGCCGACGACCTCGCCGCCGTAGCGGACGACGAGCCGCCGGTCGTCGGTGAACACGCCGACGTCGACGGCCTCGACGTTGTAGACGGCGCAGATCGCCAGGACGCGCGCGACGTTGTCGGGCGCGACGGCGGCGACCATGCGCTCCTGGCTCTCCGACAGGAAGATCTCCCACGGCGCCAGGCCGGCGTACTTCAGCGGCGCCCGGTCGAGCTCGACCGCCGCGCCGGTGTGCTCGCCCATCTCGCCGATCGCCGACGAGAAGCCGCCGGCGCCGCAGTCCGTCACGGCCTGCAGCAGCCCCTCGTCGCGGCACGCCAGCAGCGCGTCCAGGAGCCGCTTCTCCTCGACCGCGTTGCCGATCTGGACGGCCTGGCTGTGGACGGTGATCGTGTCGGCCGTCATCGCCGTCGACGAGAACGTCGCGCCGTGGATGCCGTCGCGCCCGGTGCGGCCGCCGAGGACCACGATCCGGTCGCCCGGCCGCGGCCGGCCCTTGTGGGCGCGGTCCTCCGGCAGCAGGCCGTAGGCGCCGACGATCACGGTCGGCTTGGCCCGGAAGTCGCGGTGGAAGTGGACGCTGCCGTTGTTCGTCGGGATGCCCATCCGGTTGCCGTAGTCGCGCACGCCGGCCACGACCCGACGCAGCAGGTAGTCGGGCGGCAGCGCGCCGGGCGGGACCTCGGCGGCGGGCAGGTCGATCGGGGCGAAGCAGAAGACGTCGGTCGAGGCGATGACCCGCGCGCCCTGGCCGGTGCCGAGCACATCGCGGAACACGCCGCCCGAACCGGTCATCGCCCCGCCGTAGGGCTCGATGGCCGACGGGCTGTTGTGCGTCTCGACCTTGCCGCAGACGGCGAAGCCGTCGTAGAAGCGCAAGACGCCCGCGTTGTCGACGAACGCCGACACCACGAGGTCGTCATGGCGGCCCGTCGCCGCCTTGAGCCGCGCCATGAACGGCGCCTTGGCGACGCCGTCGATGACGACCGGCCGCTTGAACGTCTTGTGGCCGCAGTGCTCGCTCCAGGTCTGGGCCAGCACCTCGAGCTCGAGGTCGGTCGGGTCGCGGCCGAGCTCGTCGAAGTAGTCGCGGATGGCGTGCATCTCGTCCAGGTCGAGGTGCAGCCCGCCGTCCGAGAGGCGCCGCAGCGCGACGTCGTCCATCGCGCGCAACGCGACGAGACGCGTCGGACCCGGCTGGCCCTCGAGGACGAGCGTCTCGGGCGCGGAGGCGACGACACGCTCGATCGTCGGGTTGACGAGGAGGCGCCGGACGACGGCGTCGACGTCGCCGGTGCCGACGGCGGCGCCGGGGGCGGCGTAGAACGCGTACTCGCGGCTGGCGTCGACCGCCGCCAGGGCCACGCCCAGATCGCCGGCCGCCTTGAGGATCGACGCCGCCTCGGGGTTCATGACGCCCGGCAGGTAGGCCACCTCGACAACCCGCGCGGCGTCGGTCAGGATCGGCGCATCGAGCGTCCAGTCGTGGTCGACCGGCTCGCTGAGGAGCACTTCGGCGACCCGCCGCGCCGCCGCGGCGTCGACGCCCTCGAGGCGGTAGACGCGGGCCGTCTTGACGCGGCCGACGGCGGCCAGCCCGAGGGTGCGGCGGATCTCGGCCAGGACGTCGCGGCCGAGGGGGTCGGTGTCGGCGTTGGCGGCGACGCGGACGGTGTGGATCATGGCGTCGGGTCCGGGGCGGGGCGGGCGGTGCGGGCGCGGCGAGGTAGGGTAGCATAGCGGCCGTGGACATCGCGGCCCTGAGAGACGACCTGGTGATCACGGCCCGCCTGCGCGGTCGCGACCTCGTGTTTCACACCACGTGGGGGCTGTTCTCGCCCAAGGCGATCGACGAGGGTACGCGCCTCCTCGTCGAGCATCTGCCGATCGAGCCGGCCGACGACTGCCTCGACCTGGGCTGCGGCTACGGACCGGTCGGCCTGGCGATGGCCGCCGGCGCCCCCGGCGGCACGACGCTCATGGTCGACGTGAACGTCGTCGCCGTGCGCTATGCGACGGCCAACGCGCAGCGCAACGGCTTGTCGAACGTGGAAGCCCAGCTCTCGAACGGCCTTGCCGACATCGACCCGACGCGCCGCTTCGACCTCGTCGCCGCCAACCTGCCGGCCAAGGTCGGCCGCGAGCTGCTGGCGATCTTCGTCCACGACGCCCACGCCCGGCTGCGTCCGGGCGGCCGGATGGCGGTCGTCACGATCACCCAGCTGCGGCCCGTCGTCGAGCGCGCGTTCGAGACCGAGTTCGGCAACGCGGCCAAGCTCAAACAGGGACGGGCGCATGTCGTGATGGGGGCGGTGAAGCGCGACGATTGACCGGCGCGCGGCTACCGGAACCCGCCGTCCACCACCCGCACGTCGTCCGCCCCGCGCACGACGATCTGGGGCGCCCCGCGGTATAGCTCGATCCGGCCCTGGACGACGATGCACTTGCCGGCCAGGAAGTCGGCCGGCGGGGCCGGGAAGTCGGCATAGTCGGTGGGGAAGACGGCGGCGTAGAAGTGGCCCTGGTACGGGTCGTGGCTGTTCAGGAAGGTCACCTTGCCGGTGTCCTTGGCCCGCACGACCTCGAACTCGACCGCCTGGAACGTGTCGACGTGGTCGCCGGCCGCGTCGGCCGGGATCGCGCCGGCCACCCGCGCCCCGCACGGCTGCGACGGGTCGATGCCGCCGGACCCGTGGAAGCCGTCGGATCCGGCGGGCCCGGCGAGCGCCAGCGCCGCCGACGTCGCCGCCGCCCGCTCCGCGCCTGCGCCCGCCACGCTGCCTGCCGCGGCGTCCGCGGCCGATCGGCCGCCGGCCGCCGCAGTGGCCCGCGACGACCCGCCCGCCCCGCCGACCGCGGCCGGCGGCGTGGCGAACACCGCCACGCCGGTGGGGCGGGCGAGCCCCCAGAGCCCGCGGCCGGCGGCGCGGGCGGCGGCCTCGGCGGCGCGCAGCGCGTCGGCGTGGCGGACGTTGGGCGGGATGACGAGGGCCTGGGCCAGCCCTTCCTCGGCCAGCACCGCCGCGACCAGCCGGCCGCCGACCCAGACATGCCGCAGCCGGCGGCCGTAGTCGTCGGCGTCGACGGCGTCGCGCTCGAGCCGGACGGTGCGCCCGCCGACGAGGACCGCGAGCCGCGCCGCCGCTTCGGCGCCCAGCGGCTGCGGCCCGGCCATCGCCGGGTGACGGGTCTCCGGGGTGTCGACGCCGAGGATCCGAATCGTGCGGCCGTCGGTGGTGCGCAGCGTGTCGCCGTCGATCACCTCGGCCACCTGCGCCCGCTCGGCGTCGGCCGGGCCGCCGTCGCCGGCCAGCCACGCCGCCGCGCCGGCGCGCAGAGCGGGCGAGGCGGCGAGAAGAGCGCCGAGGACGAAGGCGGCGGCGCCGAGGGCGGTCGCAACCTGGCGGGCGAGCCGAACGAGCGGTGCGGGCGAGGGCGTCATGCCCCCAGACTACGGCTCGGTCGGGGCCTCGGGAACCGCCGGCGCGCCAGGCTCGCGACGTCGGCGCGACACGGCGTCCGACGCCGCCGCGGGCGGCGCGGGCGGCGTGCCGACCTTGCGGTCGCGGATGCCCAGCGCCCAGGCGAACATCGGGAAGGCGCTGGACCAGGCGAAGCCATCCTTGATGGCCTCGAACAGGAACGGCGGCGTCAGGACCGGCGGGCCGGCCGCGCCGGCCTGGCTGGCGGCGTAGCTGGCGAGCGCCAGGACGAGCGACATGCTGAAGATCTGCGGCCGGTAGCCCTTGGCGACGATGCCGACGGCCAGCGCCAGCCAGAAGCTCATGAACACGCCGACGAACGTGGCGCCCAGGCCCGCGGCGTGCGTCGACAGCAGCGCCAGCCCATCCGTGTCCGCCGTCGGAACGGTGAGCTCGTCGCCGGCGTCGAGCGACGCCGTGGCGGCCAGGTCGTTGGCCTTGGCCAGCTCCTCGGCCGTGACGCCCAGCTTGGCGGCCACGCCCGGGACCGTGTCGCCGCCCTGGCCGATCGTCACGGTCTGCAGCGCCGAGGCATGCATCGTCAGCCCGCCGCCCAGCGGCGCGCCCCGCCAGCCCATCCAGCCGAACAGGGCGATGACGGCCAGGAAGCCCGCCGCCAGGATGTAGAGCGCCAGCGCCTTCATCGGATGCCTCCTCGGGCCGCGCGGCCGGTGCGCCGCGCCGATTCGGACACGTCTACGTCGCCGCGGCGAATCGGTAGCCCGCGCCCGGCACCGTGACGACGATCTCGGGCTGTTCCGGATCGGACTCGATCTTCTGCCGCAGCCGCCAGATGTACTGCTTGAGGACTTCGGTCGGCCGCTGCTTCTCGGGTGCCCGGCCCCAGACGCCGGCCAGGATCTCGTCGTGGCTGAGCGTGCCGCCGTGGTGGGCGATGAGGAACGTCAGCAGCCGGAACTCGCGCGGCGTCAGCGCCGCCGGCTCGCCGCGCACCCAGACCTGGCGCGACTCGTAGTTCACCCAGAGGCGGCGGTCGACGTAGACGTTCGACGCCGCGGCGTCGAGCGGGCCGCGGTCGGTGCGGCGCAGCACGGCCTCGATGCGCGCCGCGACCTCGTCCGGGTGCGCGCCGCTGGCGACGGCGTCCTCGGCCCCGGCCTCGAACGCCCGCCGGATGTCGGCGCTGCCGTCGACGAGCACGATCGACCGTCCCGACGACAGCGCGCCCGCCAGCCGCCACGCCAGCTCGGCCGGGACGCCGGTGGCGTCGAGCACGACGAGGTCGGGCGGCGGCTCGCGGTCGAAGACGTCCTCGTCGGCCAAGGCCGGCGTGGGCGGCTCGACGTCGACGTGGAAGCCGGCCCGCGTCAGCGTCGCGGCCAGGTCGCCCCGGGCGTCGGGCCGGGCCGTGACGAGCGTCAGGCGGCGGCCGGTCGTCATCGACCGACGGTCTGGAAGCGGTAGCCGATGCCGCGCTCGGTGCGCAGGTAGCGCGGGCGGCGCGGGTCGGGCTCGATCTTGCGGCGCAGGTGATGGAGGTGGACCCGCAGCGTCGCCTCGGCGTCGTTGTACTCGTCGCCCCAGATGAGCCGGAGCAGCTCGGCGCTGGGGACCGGCTGGTTCGGGTGCTGGACGAGGTGGCGCAGCAGGTCGAATTCGATCGGCGTCAGCGCCACCTGCTCGCCCTCGACGACGACGTCGCGCGTGGCCAGGTCGACGGTCAGGTGAGCGTCCTGGTAGCGCATCGGCCGCTGCAGGAAGGGGCGATCGCTGGCGCGCTTGAGCACGGCCTTGACCCGCATCCGCAGCTCGTCGATGTCCCACGGCTTGGCGACGTAGTCGTCGGCGCCGATGCCGAGGCCTTTGAGCCGGGCGTCGAGCTGCGACAGGGCGGTGACCATGATGATCGGTGTGTCCCAGACCTCGCGGATGCGCTGGCACGTCAGCCAACCGTCCATGAGCGGCATCTCGATGTCGAGCAGCAGCAGGTCGGGGCGCATCTCGTGGGCCAGGCGCAGCGCCGCCAGGCCGTCGGCGGCCTCGATGATCTCGTAGTCATCGAGCGACAGCGCCATGCGCATGAGCGTCCGGGCCTCGTCGTCGTCGTCGACGATCAGGATGCGCTTGCGATCGGCGATGCGCGGAGGGGGTTCGGCGCCCGTCGTCATGGCGGCAGCGTCCTGGATCAACGGCTGGGTTCGTCGGCCAGCGGCAGCGTCAACGACATCGTCGTCCCGGACGGGGACGTGCGCGCGATCCAGAGGCGGCCACCGTGCGACCGGGCGATGTTGCGCGCCAGGTAGAGGCCCAGCCCGTAGCCGTCCTTGTCGCCGCTGTTGCGGCCGCGACCGAACGGCGTGAACACGCGGTCGACGTCCTCGGGCCGGATGCCCGGGCCGCGGTCGGTCACGTCGAGCCGGATGCCGCCCTCGGCCGCGCCGACGTGGACGACGATCGGCTTGCCGGGGGCGTACTTGGCGGCGTTGTCGACGAGGTGCTCGAGGACGCGCGCGATCTGGGCCGCGTCGCCGCGGGCGGGCGGCGTGCCGGGCGCCACGTCGAGGACGAAGGTCGTGCCGGCGCCCTTCTCCTCCGCCGCCAGCGCGAACGGCTCGATCGCCGCCGCCGCCATGGCGCCCAGGTCGAGCGCCTCGAGCTTGATCAGCCAGCCGCCGGTCGCCGCCACGGCGTCGAGCAGCGCCTCGAGCCGCGCCAGCAGCCGTCCGCTCTGGCTCTCGATGATCGCCAGCGCCTTGCGGACGCTGTCCATGTCGCCGGCGTCGAGGTTGCGCTGCGCCAACTGGGCGCCGACGCGGACATTGGACAACGGCGCCCGGAGGTCGTGGCCCAGCAGCGCCACGAACTGGTCGCGCGACTCGGCGTCGAACCGGCCGGCGTCGGCAGCGTCGAGCCCGAGCCGGGCGAGGGTGGCCGCGACCTCGACGATCGTCACCTCTTCGGCGTTCGGCGCCGCCGTGCGGGTCAGGGCGATCACGCCGCGCGTCCCGGTGCCGGCGGTCTGCGGCAGCGGCACGCACAGCCAGCCGTCGACATGGGCGACCTCGGCCTCGGCCATCACCTCGGCCAGCGCGCGGCGCTCCGGCGAGCGCGGCGGTGCGCCGGCGCCGGGGGCGCGGTAGAGCGCCGACAGCGTCGGGCCGCCGACGTCGAGCCAGACCTCGCAGGCGTCGGCTTCGAGCACCTCGGCGATGCCGCGGGCGACGACCGGCAGGAACGCCGTCCGGTCGACGGCGCCGGCGGCGGCGCGCGCCATATCCAGCAGTGGATCCAATCGCGTGTTCAGCCGCAGATCCACGTCCTACCTCCAACCCGGTCCGCGGGAGCGGACCCGGAACAGCTTCGTCGACAACTAAACAATAATATAACCGCGCGGCCGGGTGATTGCAAGCGCTCGGGCGGCCGCGGCCGCCGCGGCCCCGGTCTGCGGCGCCAGGGTTCGCGCGCCTGCCGCTGCTATAATCGCCCGCCATGCCGCAGCTCTACCCGTTCGCCGCGATCGTCGGCCAGGACGACCTCAAGCGCGCCCTGGTTCTCAACGCCGTCCGGCCCGATATCGGCGGCGTGTTGGTCCGCGGCGAGCGCGGCACGGCCAAGAGCACGGCCGCCCGCGGCCTGGCGGCGCTGCTGCCGCCGATCCGGGCCGTCATCGGCTGTGCCTATGCCTGCGATCCGGCGCGCACGACCGAGCTGTGCGAGCAGTGCACAGCGCTGCTGGCCGACGGTCTCGACCTGCCCAGCGGGCTGCGCCCGACGCCGTTCGTCGACCTGCCCGTCAGCGCCACCGAGGACCGCGTGGTCGGGACGCTCGACATCGAGCACGTCCTGGCGACCGGCGAGCGGCGGTTCGAGCCGGGCGTGCTGGCGGCGGCCAACCGCGGCCTGCTCTACATCGACGAGGTGAACCTGCTCGACGACCACGTCGTCGACGTCCTGCTCGACGCGGCGGCGATGGGCGTCAACATCGTCGAGCGCGAGGGCGTCAGCTTCAGCCACCCGGCGCGCTTCATCCTGGTCGGGACGATGAACCCCGAAGAGGGCGAGCTCCGGCCCCAACTGACCGATCGCTTCGGCCTGTCGGTGACGGTGGCGGCGGTGCACGACGTGCCGCAGCGGACCGAGATCCTGCGCCGCCGCCTGGCGTACGACGACGACCCCGATACGTTCGCCGGCCGCTGGTCGGCCGAGGAGTCGGCGGTGCGCGAGCGGATCCTGGCGGCGCGCGCCCGGCTGAGCCAGGTGGTGATCACCGACGGCGACCTGCAGCTGGCGGCGCGGCTGGTGGCCGCGGCCGGGGTCGACGGGCACCGGGCCGAGATCGCCATCCTCAAGGCGGCCCAGGCGAACGCCGCGTTCGAGGGCCGCACGGCGATCAGCGTCGCCGACATGGCGCTCGCGGCCCGACTGGCGCTCCCGCACCGCCAGCGGCGCGGGCCGCTGGAGGGGGGCATGACCGACCTGGCGGCCGTGCGCGAGGTGCTGGCCCAGGCCGAGCGCGACGACCTCGAACCCGCCGCCGACGGCCTGACGTCGCTGGCCGACAGCCAGCCGCAGCACGGGAGAGGAGATCCGTTGGCGCCTGACGCCGACGGGCCGAAAAGCGTCGGACTCGGCCACTAGCCCGGGCGGCGAGGGCCAGTCGGCCCAACCGATGCCGGGGCACCTCCATCCCGACGCATCGCGCGCCGAAGAGGCCGTACCCACCGCCGCCGCGTTCACCGCGCGGCACTTCGAGACCGACCTCGACCGCCTGAGCCGCCGGGCGTCCGGCCGCCGCAGCGTGACCCGGACCGAGACCCGCCGCGGGCGCTACGTGTCCGCCCGCCCGGCGGACGGCCGCTACGACGACATCGCGTTCGACGCCACCCTGCGCGCCGCCGCGCTGCGCCAGGCGCCGATCGCGCCGGGGACGCCGATCGAGATCAAGCGCCACGACCTGCAGCGCAAGGAGCGGGTGCGCAAGGCCGGCAACCTCATCCTGTTCATGGTCGACGCCAGCTGGTCGATGGCCACCGCCGAACGCCTCGCCGCCGCCAAGGGGGCCGTGCTCAGCCTGCTCGTCGACGCCTACCAGCGGCGCGACCGCGTCGGCCTGGCGGTGTTCCGGCGGGAGGGGACCGAGGTCGTGCTGCCCTTCACCGGCAGCGTCGCCCTGGCCGAGCGTCGGCTGCGCGACATCGCCGTCGGCGGCAAGACGCCGCTGTCGCACGCCTTGTTCACCGCCGACCAGCTCTTCCAGCGCGCCCTGCAGCGCGACCCGTCGGCCCTGCCGATGCTCGTCCTGCTGACGGACGGCGCCGGCAACATCTCGCTCACCGGCCGCGCGCCGCTCGAGGAGATGCACCTGCTCGGCGCGGCGCTGCGCCGCCGCGGGGTGCGCTCGATCGTCGTCGACATGTACACCCGCTCGCGCTTCTACCCCACCAGCCCCGCCGCCGAGCTGGCCGCCAGCCTGGGCGGCGAGCTGTTCAACATGGCCGAGTTGCGCGCCGAGGGCGTGGTGACGAAGGTCCGGTCGGCGATGGGGGGGTGAGGGGGGTAGCTGTTGGGCGATGGTGGTCATGGGCTGGGTGATTCGTGGGCGGGGCAGTCGGGCGTAACGGTGGGCGTGTGCCGTAGGTGTGGCGTCGGCGTGGCATGGGCGGGTCAGCGGCGAGACGCGACGCGTTGTCGACGGGTCGGCGGCGTGTGGGCGGCGAGACGCGACGTGTTGTCGGTGTGTCGGCGACGTGTCGGCGGCGAGACGCGACGTGTTGTCGGTGTGTCGGTGACGTGTCGGCGGCGAGACGCGATCGTGTTGTCGGCGGGTCGCGATCGTGGCGCCGGCGAACACCCGGCCGTTCACGGCCGGGCGTTCGACCGGTCACCGCCCGCGCCCACGCCACCTGCACGCCGCCGCTACGACGCGCTGGTGCTGCCGATCGAGCGGGAGCGTCACGGCTCCGAAGCCGCAGCCAGCTCTGCCGTCGTGTCCGATCGTGAACTCAATGGCGCCCGGGCGTGGCGACGATGGCCGTTCTCGGAAGAACAGCCGGGCCCCCCAGAGGAGCAGACCGACGACATTGGGGTAGTGATTCGTATGCGCGCCGCACGGAGTGCCGTGCCACCGTTTCGAAGGGCCTGTCAGGGTCACCGGGAGCCATGCGATGGCCAACGGCGTTCCCTAGCAGCCAGCCACAACCCTCGGCTCGCTCAATACCCCGCCATCCCCGGATCGACGTCCACCCGCCAGGCCTCGATCCCGCCCGTCAGGTTCGACAGCGCCGTGAAGCCCATCGCGGCCAGGGCGTAGCACAGCGACTGGCTGCGGCGGCCGTGGTGGCACTGGAAGACGATCGGTTCGTGGGGGTCGAGGGTGGGCCACCAGCGGCGGACATCGGACAGCGGCAGGAACTCGGTGCCGGCGATCTGGCAGATCGCCCGCTCGTGCGGTTCGCGGATGTCGATGACGCGCGGCGCGGTCCCAGCCGCCATCTGGGCGGCCAGGTCGGTCGGTGTGATCTCGCGGAACGGCGCCGCGGGCGGTGACGGCGGCTCGGTCGCAGCGGGCGAAGCGGGGGTCGTCATGGCGGGCTATGATAGGTCGCCGCGATCGGATGTGTCACGCCCGGTCCGCAATGGCCGCGCCGTGTGTTGTTAACCCCGTGAGGTCGGACGACTCGGTGCACGACGAGGACTGGCTGGTCGAAGCCGCCCGCCACGATCGCCAGGCCTTCGGCCAGCTCTACGACCGCCACGTCGACGCGATCTACCACTATGTGGCGCGCCGGGTGGGGGACGACGAGCTGGCCGAGGACCTGACGGCCGCGGTCTGGGAGCGCGCCCTGGTGGCGATCGAGCGCTACGAGGTGCGCGGCGTGCCGTTCGTGGCATGGCTGTATCGGATCGCCGGCAACGTCATCGCCAACCACCGGCGCCGCGTCCGCCTCGTCGCCTTCGTCCCATTCCTACCACAGGTGCACCATGGCGCGATTCAGAGCGCCGACCCCATCGACGAGCGGACGGCCGTGCGCGAGGCGTTCGACGCTTTGGCGGAGAGCGACCGCGAGGTCCTCAGCTTGAGCTACCACGCCGGCCTGACGCCACCCGAGATCGCCGATGTGCTGGGCTGTACGCCGGCGGCGGTGCACAAGCGACTGCACCGCGCCCGCCAGCGACTCCGCCAGCGCCTCGAGGGAGACAACCGTGTCACGGTATCCTCGCTCAGCTAATCCCATACCGGCCGTCGACCCCTGGAGCGAGCTCCTCGGCGACGAGCATCGCCTGCCCCGCCCGGCCTACCGGGCGGCGCTGCGCGAACGCCTGCTGGCGCTGCCGCCGCCGGTCGGCATCGCGCTCGATCTGCCGTTCGTCGGACGCGTCTTCATCGGCCGTCGGACGGTCGGGATCGTCGCCGCCGCGCTCATGCTGGCGGCCGGCGCCTTCCTGGCCACCACCGCCGAGACGCCGGCGCCGGCGCACACGGCGCCGCCCGCCGCGCCGCCCGCCGCCATCGCACCCGCCGCGCCGCCGCCTGCCGCCGTCGCGCCGGACGCCGCGGCGCCGGACACGCGCGTCGCGCGGCGCGATGCGGCCGATCGTCAAGCGCAACTCGCCGCGCGCCGCGTCGTCGACGCGACCGGCGCGCGCCGCGCGGCCGCGCCCGCCGCGTCCGTCGACCGCGGCCCGGCAGAGGCGGCCGCCGCGATCGCTCCGGCGCCCGCCGCGCCGATGCCGGCCGCCGCGGCCGTCGTGGCCGACGAGGCGCCGCCCGCCGCGCCACCCTCTGTCGGGGGCGACGACGACCGCGACGAACGGCGTGCCGACCCCGCCGCGTCGCCGACCGCGACGGCGGCGCCGACGGTGGCGTCGGTCGGCGGGCCGTCCGAGCCGCCGAGCCCGCTGCTGCCGCCCGAGCCCCCGCCGCCCACCGCCGCCGCCCCGCCCGAGATGCCGACGGTGGCGCCGGCGCCGACGCCGACCGCCGGTCCCTGAGACGGTCCGCGCGCGCTCGGCGGCGTTCCGCCGCGCGATGACCCCGCGGCCGCGCGTCGCCGGCCCGGGCTGGGCCGCGGCCGTCGCCGTCGTGGCGGCCGTGGCGCTGGGGAGCGCGGCGCGGCCGGCCGTGGGATCGCCGGCGGGGCAGGGCGAGCCGATCGCCGCCGCGCCCGGCGGCCGCCTCTACCTGCCGCGGCTCGAGCAATGGACGGCCGATGGCGCCTTCGTCCCGGTCCCGTGCGCCGTCGGGGCGGACGCCTGTCTCCCGCCCGGCTGGGAGGTGCGCTGCGGCGGCATCGGCCGGGTGCGCGACCTCTTCGTGGTCCGCGGCCGCGGCGATGGCGCGGGCGGCGCGGACAACGCCGCCGTGTTGGCGGTCGGCGATGGCGCGGCGATCGGGGTGCCCGACGGGGAAGGCATCGCGTGGCGGGTGGCGACGGGCGTCGACCTGGTCGGGCTGAACCACGTGGCGGCAGACGCCGACCTCGGCGCCTGGGCGGTCGGCGACGGCCAGCGCATCGCGCGCCGGTCGGTCGGACCGGACGGCTGCTGGACGATCGCGGCCACCGGTTGGCCGACCGCGACGCTGCTCAGCCTCGAGGTCAAGCAGTCCGGCGGTGGGCTCGACGATCCCTGGCCGGCCGGCGTCGGCGGCTGGGCCGTGGGCCGCGCCACGGTCGGCGTCGGCGCGACGGCGCGCGAGGTGGGCGTCGTCGCCCAGCTCGACCTCTCGGCGCGGCCGCCGACCTGGCGCAACCTGACGCGCGATCCCGATGGGCGGCTGGCGCTGCCGCCCTTGTCCGACGTGCAGGGCGTGCCCGGCGTCGATGGCGACCTGGCGTTCTGGGCGCTGGGCCACGAGGGCGAGCGCGGCGTCCTGGCGCAGATGCGGTCGGTGCGCGGCCAATGGACGTGGCGGCCGGCCGTGCCGGCGGCGGCGCTGACCGGCCGGCCGAGCGAGCTCGTTCTGCGCACCGAGCGCGACGGCTGGGCGTTCGGCGCCGCGCCCGGTGCCGCGGGGGACGCGGCGCTCTGGCGGCTGGAGGGCGGGCTCTGGCGCGCGGCGCCGAGCCGGCTCCACCCGGGCCAGCCGTTCGTGGACGCCTACGTCCTCGACTTCGCCACCGCGGTCTACGGGCTCGCACCGGCCGATCCGTCGGGCGGCGCCGAGGTGATCCGCCGCCGCGTCGGCAGCGGCGACTGGGAGGCGGCCGCCCGCTGGCCCGCGGGCGTGGCGGCGCCGATGCGCGACGGTCACCGCGCCCTGGCGCCGCTGGGCGGCGACGGCTACCTCTACGCGCTCGGCGACGATCTCTGGCTCGTCGCCGGCGCGTCGCCCGGCGCGTGGCGGCGGCTCTGGCAGCGCCTCGACCTCGTCGCCTTCGCCGGCGACGACCGTGGGGGCTGGGCGCTCACCGCGGCCGACCGGGCCGGCGGCGCGGACCTGGTGCGGATCGACCAGGCCGGGGTCCGGCGCTGGCAACCGCCCGCCCCGCTGCCCCGGCTGCGGGCGCTGGCCGACCTCGACGGCGCCAGCTGGGCGGCCGGCGACGGCGGGGCGACGTGGTGGCGGCCGGCGGGCGCGACGGCGTGGCGCGCGGTGGCGGCCGAGGGTGCGGTTGACGGCGACATCCGGGCGCTGGCGGCGGCGCGCGGCTCCGGGCTCTGGGCGGCCGGCGTCGATCGGGCCGGGCGCGGTCGGCTCTGGCGATGGCGTGGCGACGGCTGGCGGCCGATCGAGGCGGCGGCGGCGGTACCGCTGACGTCGATCGCCGCCACCGGGCGCGGCAGCGCCTGGGCCACCGGCGCCGATGAGGGCGGCGGCGCGCTCGTCTTCGTCCGGCCGCTGTCGGCGGGCGCCGGTGACTGCCCGGTCGAGCCCTCGGGCGAGCGCTGGTCGCGCGCCGAGGACCTGTGCGTGCTGGTCACCGACTACCGCGGCGTGGCCGCAGCGGCCACCGGCGACGACACGCTGTGGTTGGCGCGCGAGCGCGACATCGTCGAGAAGGGCCTTCGCGGCTTCCGGGTCCACGACGACCTCGGGCGGCGCGGGCCGGGCGGCGACTGCCCGGTGGCCGACGCGGCGACGCCGTGCCGGCTGCCGGCGGGCTGCCGGCTGGTGTCGATCGCCGCCGCGCACCCGGCCGCGGTCTTCGCCGCTGCCGTCTGCCCCGCGCCCGGCGCCGACGCCGACCGCGGCATGACGCGGCTGCTGGCCTGGGACGGCGGACGCTGGCGCGAGGCGACGGCGGTCAACACGCCGCTGCGCCAGCTGGCGGCGGGCCTGGACGCCGAGGGCGGGCCGTGGCTCTGGGCGGTCGGGGCGTGGTCGACGGCGGTGCGGTTCGCGTCGCCGTGATCGGCGCGCTCAGCGCCGCGGGACGAGGGCCAGCGGCACGAAGCGGGTGACGAGCGCCGCCGACGGGCCGCCCGGCGAGCCGCCGATGCGGATGGCGTGCCAGGCGCGCGGGTCGTTGCCCCAGGCGGGCGGGTCGCGCCGCTCGAGGCTGGCGCCCAGCGGGACGAGCGGGATCTGCCACGGCGGCGCCTGGGCGAACGACACGCCGTCGACGCGCACCCACGGCCCGGCGACCGGGTCGGCCACGCGGCCCTGGCGGGGGCGCATCAGCACGACGTCGCCCGCGCCGGCCGCCAGCCGGCCGGTCCACGGGCCGAACAGCGGCACGCCGTCGGGCACGGTCGGCGCCGCGGCGCGGTCGAGTGGGTCGGCCGCGGTGACGACGGCGTAGCCGAGGCCCGGCAGCTGGGCGCCGGGCGGGAAGGTGAAGCCGATGTCGCCGGCCACGGCCCACGGGCCGGTGCCGCTGCCCGCGTCGCCGCCGAGGTCGATCGGCGCCGCGGTGAGGTTGCGCAGCTCGAGCCAGGCGGCGCGGCCCTGCGCGGGCGCGGTCATGATCTCGGCCAGGACGACCGGACCGATCCGCGGCGGCGCATTCGGCGCGCCGCGCCCGGTGCGGAAGTGCTCGACGTCGGTCGGCGACGCGACGCCGAACGTGGGTGTGACGAGGGCGGCGATGTCGAGGCCGGCGGGGTGGCGGTGCGGGCCGAACGAGGTCGTGGCGTCGGCCGGCCCACAGCCCAGGCGCTGGATGAACCCGGTCGGGCGTCCGGCGGCGTCCGCCGACGAGAGGTAGACGTTCTCGCCGTCGGCATCGAGGCCGAACGCCGTCGCCGGCGGGGCCAGGTCGCGGAAGTCGCGCGCGTAGACGGCCGCGAAGCCGCCGGCGGGCAGCCCGAAGGGCGACGGGAGGCGGTGCTTGGCCAGCTCGTCGCGGTCGTCGGAGAGGAACCAGCCGCTGAGGTCGACCGGCGACGCCGATGGGTTGGCCAACTCGATGGCGTCCTCGTAGGGCTCGGCGCTGGCGCACAGAACCTCGGAGAGCGTGACGCGGCCGTCCCACGGCGGGGCGGGGTCGTCGCGGCCGGGCGAGCCGCCGGCGACGCGGCTCGCCCGCCACAGCGACGGGTCGTCGAGGTCGGCGTCGGGATCGAGGGTGCGCGGCACGAGCGTGAAGCCGTGGCCGTCCGGCCCGAGCGGCCAGAGGTCGTCGTCGCGGTAGCGGATGTCGGCCAGCGTCAGCCCCGCGGCGTCGACGAGCATGATCCGCTCGCCGCCGTCGGCCAGCCGGCCGCGGTAGGTGCCGTCGGCGGTGAAGCCGTAGCGCGCCGCGAACGCGATCGGGTCGCGGGCCAGGACCATCGGGCGGGCGGTCGAGAGCCGTGTGCCGGCCGGCAGCGTGGCGGTGATGCCGCGGGTGAACGTGGCGTTCGACAGGTCGATCGGCCCGCCGACGGTGTCGGGCGGCGCGGCGAGCTCGATGAACTCCTCGGCGTCGCCGGCCACCGGGTGGTAGTTCAGCTCGCTGACGACGACGCGCGGCCGGCTGTAGACGGCCTCGGCCAGGGCGCTCCAGCGGCCGTCGGGGGTGCGCATCCGGGCGCGCAGTCGGGTGTAGCGGCCGGCGAGGCGGATCGGGCGGTCGTAGGGCAGCGCGGCGGGGGCGGGGTTGACGGCGAACGGCGGGCGCGGATCGCTGCCGTCGGTCGTGTACCAGATCGTGCCGTCGACGGCCTGGTCGGGGCAGCCGTCCGGCAGCAGCGTGATCGCCACCGACTGGGCCGGCTTGGCCGCCGGCGGCGGCGGCGCGAAGCGGGGGCTCGCGACGGCCGGGTAGAGGCCCTCGCGGCAGAGCTGGGCGATGACGTCGGCGGTGCGCCGCGGGAAGAGGTCGCGCAGCAGCCGGTCGCGCTCGGGCCGCCAGTGGTCGTCGCGGTTCTGGGGGCGGCCGAGCTGGGCGTTGTCGGCGATTGCGAAGCGGATGAAGCGCCAGTTCTCCGACTTCGTGCGCTCCTGCCACGGCCCGTCGCCCCAGCGCGCGCTCTCGCCGACGATGGCGCGCTCGATCTCGGCGGCGGTGGCGGCGTAGCGCGCGGCGGCCGGGTCGGGCGTCAGGGCGCCGCCGTCGAACAGGTGGCGCCGGGCGCGGTCGGCGAACAGCAGGCGGTACTCGGCGCTGCCGCGGGCCAGCCAACCGTGCAGGCCGCCGACGCCCGGCGTCACGACGGTGCGGCCGCAGCGCTGCGGCCGGCCGATGCAGGTGTCGACGTCGGTGCGGTCGTTGCACGGGCCACAGTAGTCCTCGCCGGGACTCTGGCGCAGCCCGAGGCTGTGCTCGGTGTCCCAGGCGAAGAGCTGGAACGGGCCGCCGACGGCGCGGTTGCGGGCGGCGACGAAGTTGTTCGTCGGCCAGTCCCAGTTGTCGATGTAGAGCTCGAGCAGGGTGTAGTCGGCGTGTTGCGGCAGGTCGAGCAGCTGGGCGACCCGGCCGTAGGTGGCGCGGTCGATCGCGTCGGGCTCGGTCGGGCCGGCGGCGCGCAGCGCCAACAGCGCCTTCCAGCCGTCGTCGTCGCCGTCGGCCAGGTCGTAGTGGTCGAGGTCGTGGATCTCGTCGTGGGACCGGATGACGTCCCAGTGGCGATCCTCGCCGCCGAGGTGGCCGGCCATGAAGTCGGCGTCGAGCTCCTCGGTCAGGTTGTAGAGGCCCCAGTACAGCCCGTCGAGGTAGAGGTGGACCCAGGTGCCGCGCGCCGCCGTCCAGCCCATGGCGCGCTGGCTGCGGCGGCCCCACTCGTCGTGGACGTACTGCGCCTTGCCCGGGAAGTAGAGGAAGGTGTCGGCCTGGCCGCCGCGCAGCCGCAGGCTGTCAAACGCCAGCGGCGGCTCGGACTGGCCGTCGGCGTCGGTGAACAGCGGGTAGGTCAGCTTGCCCGGGCCGTAGTCGCCGCGGAAGCGGATCGAGAACGAGTGCTTGAGGGTGCCGTCGGGCTTGCGGCTCCAGCCGCCGGCGATCCGCAGCCCGGCGTCGATCTGGAAGCCCGGCCGGCCGTCGGCGCGCAGCAGCTCGAACGAGGCCGGCCGCTCCCAGTCGCGGCCGCGTTCCAACGGCCGGCTGTAGATGCCGCGGTCGGCGTCGAAGAGGTCGGCGCGGTCGGCGGTGACCATGAGGCTCGGGATCGCGCGCAGGTCGTCGACGATGCCGGCGGCGTAGCGCGGGTCGTCGACGACGCGGCCGTCGACCGCGTAGTCGGCGAGGACGGGCTGCCCGGCGTCGTTGCCTTCGGGGAAGACGCCCCAGAACGGGGGGAAGCCGGGGGCGGTGACGCCCTGCCGCAGCCGCTCGGCCACGAACAGGTAGGAGTGGGTCGACACCGGCGACGGCGCCCAGCCGGGCCGGTAGGCGACGGCGCGCACCGTCGTCGTGCGGTCGATCGTCAGCGGCGCGTCGTAGACCTGGCCGTGCGACGCGGACGGCCGGCTGCCGTCGACGGTGAAGCGGATCGCGGCGCCGGCGACCGGCTGCGACAGCGCCAGCTCGAAGGGTGCATCGGCGAAGCCGCGCTCGGCCGAATAGCCGACCGGCGGCAACACGCGCACGTCGTGGCCGCGGGCAGCGTACGGCAGGAAGATCGGGCCGGCGGCGGCCCGGACGGTCGGGGAAAGCGCTCCGCCGTGCAGCGCCGCGCCCAGCGCCAGCGCCGTGGCCACGGCGCGCCACGGGCGGCGCGGCGCGCCTCGGTTGTCCTTGGGTCGGGGCATCGGCCTCGTCCGTGCTGCCGGCGTCGCGTCGTCGGTTCGGCGCGCGGCGATGATACCGCACCGACCGAGCGCGGCGCCGGCGGTGTTGGATGTCATGACATCCGTCCGGCCCGCCGGGTGTCGCTCGAATCGGCGCCGATTCGCCGTCTCCTCGCCGGCCGGTCGCGAGTCTAGACAGGAGCGACCGGCCGCGCATAACATGCGCTTAACATCGCAATCCTGCGCGGGTCGGCCGGCGTATAGAGGGATAGCCGCACGACGTGCGGGATCAGGGGTCGGAAGGTTCATGCCAGCACTGCGCGAGGTCACCCGGTTCGATCGGCTCGAGCTCAAGCACCAGCTCGACGCCCGCCAGCGCCAGGCCATCGAGGCCGTGGTGCGGGACCGGCTCGTGCCCGACCCGTACGGCGACGCCGACGGCCGCTACCCGATCGTCAGCCTCTACTTCGACGATGCCGCGCTGACGGCGTTCTGGGAGCGCGAGCGGGGCATGGCGTCGCGGCGCAAGCTGCGCGTCCGCATCTACGGCGGCGCCGGCACCCGCGCGGCGCCGGCGTGCTTCGTGGAGGTCAAGCACAAGTACGGCCGCCGGACCGCCAAGCGCCGCATCGCCCTGCCGGTCGGCGAGGCGATGGCCTTGGTCCGCGACGGGACGACGCCCGCGACGCCGCTGACCGCCCGCGAGGCGTTGGTGGCCGACGAGGTGCGGGGGATGGTGCGCGCCGGGCGGCTCGAGCCGCGCCTGGTGGTGCGCTACACCCGCCACGCGTTCCTGGGCGACGCCGACGCGCCCGATTTGCGGGTCACGTTCGACAGCGACGTCCGCGCCCGGGCGCGCGACCTCGTCCTGCGGCCCGACGACGACGACTTCGACGTCGCGTTGCTGCCGGCGGGAGCGTCGGTCCTCGAGATCAAGGTGGACCACGTCGTGCCGTTGTGGCTGGCCGAGGCGGTCGGGCGTCTCGGGCCGCTCGGCGCGGCGACGAGCAAGTACAGTTTGGCGGCCGAGCAGCTGCTGGTGCCGTCGTTCCTCTCCCGGCAGCGCGCGGCGGCCGTCGCCGCGCCGGCCCACGCCCGCAACGGACGGTCGCGCCATGGACGTGTTCAGCCAGCTCTTCGGTGACGCCCTCGCCCCGCCGTCCTCGGCGGTCGGCGCGCCGCTGCCGCAGCTGGCCGCGGCGCTGGGGCTGTGCTTCGCGCTCATGCTGGTGGTGGGCTACGTCTACCAGCGGACCCACCGCGGCACGCTCTACACCCAGGACTACGTCCACGCCCTGGTGATCATGGGCGTCGTCGTCACGGCGGTGATCATGGGCATCGGGCAGAGCCCGGCGGCAGCGTTCGGCATCTTCGCCGCCTTCTCGATCATCCGCTTTCGCCGCGCCCTGCCGCAGACGCGCGACGTCGGCTTCATCTTTCTGGCGATGGCAATCGGCGTGGCCTGCGGCGTGCACCAGTACGGGCTGGCGATCGTCACGACGGCGATCGCCTGCGGCGTGGCGGTGGCGCTGGCCGGGCTCAACCTGTTCGCGCCGGTGCGGCCCAGCCACATGCTGCGGCTGCGCGTCACGCCGGAGATCGACTTCGAGCGGGCGTTCGCCGACATCTTCCACACCCACCTCGACCGGGTCCAGCTGCTGTCGGTCGAGACGGTCCAGGCCGGGATGCTCACCGAGCTGAACTACGCCGTGCGGCTGCGGGCCGACGCCCGGCCGCATGCCCTGGTTCTGGCGCTGCAGCAGGCCAACGGCAACAACCGCGTCGTCCTGACCACCGCCAACCTCGACGACGCCGGCGACGGCGACGACTGACGCCCGGCGCGCCCGCCGCGTCGACGTCAGCGGCCCTCGGGCGGCGCCGCGGCGCGCAGCCAGGCGTACATCAGGATGCCGCCCGCGACGGCCACGTTGAGCGACTCCGCCTGGCCGTACATCGGCAGCCGGACGCGGGCGGCGAGGCGGGCGGCGAGGTCGGCCGAGAGGCCGCGTGCCTCGTTGCCCAGCACCAGCGCCACGCCATCCGGGCCGTCGAGGACGCCCGCGCCCCACGGTGCGCCCGCGTGGGCGTCGGCGCCCACGAGGGCGTAGCCGGCGGCGCCCAGCCACCCGGCCAGCGCCGTGACGTCGACCGTGGCGGCCAGCGGCACGGTGAACAGCGAGCCCATGCTGCCGCGCACCGCCCGCGGGTCGAACGGGTCGACGGACGGCTCGACGCAGACGACGGCGTCGGCGCCGGCGGCGTCGGCGGCCCGGAGGAGCGCGCCGAGGTTGCCGGGGTCCTGGAGCCGGTCGAGCACGACGACGAGGCCCGGCCCGCCGGGGCGCGGCACGCGGCCGCCGGCGCGGCGGCGCGCGATCGCCGCCGCGAGCGCGGCGCGGCCTGCCGTCTCGTCGATCCGCGCGCCGAACAGGGCGAAGGTGGCCACGACGCCCTGCAGGTCGTCGCGCTCGCAGAGGCTGGCCAGGACGTCGGGCGTCACGGCGTGGCAGGCGGCGCCGGCGACGGCGAGCTCGGCGGGGAGCGTGCGCGCCGCCGGCGCCGCGCCGTCGGCGTCGACGATGGCGGGGGCGAAGAACGCTTCGAGCGGCCGGTGGCCGGCCTCGAGCGCCATCCGGATCAGCTGGAGGCCCTCGACCTGGAACCGGCCCTCGGCCCGGCGGTGCTTGCGCTGGGAGAGCTTGCGGGTGGCGACGACCGCCGGGTTGCGGCGGCTGGCGATGACGTCGGCCAACGCCTAGGCCTCGACCTCGTCGTCCTCCCCGCCGTCGTCCTCGCCGCCGCTGTCCTCGCCGAGCGCGGCCGCCAGCGCGGCGCCGCGCTGGCCGATCGCCTCGCTCTCCCAGCCCAGGCCGGACGATGCCAGGAGCTCGCGGCTGGTGACGACGGCCGCGCTGGCCCCCGCCGGGTCGAGCCAGGCGGCGGCCACGCGCCGGATGTCGTCCGTCGTGGTGGCCAGGATGCGGCTGCGGTAGGCCTGGATGACGGCCGGGCCGTAGCCGATCAGATCGCCGACGAAGCGCCGGCGGCCCTCGCCGGCCGGGCTCTGCGGTCGGTCGAGGTCGGCGATGACGCGCAGCACGGCCTCGCGCAGGTGGCGCTCGTCGTCGTCGATCGTGGCCAGCCAGGCCAGGCCGGCCCGCATGTCGTCGAGCGTCTCGGCCAGGCGCGGGTCGCGGTAGCTCGTCGTCGTGAACGCCGCCAGGCTGGCCGAATAGGCGGCGCGCGAGCCGTACGCGCCGCCCTTCTCGCGGATGCGCTGGTGGAGGAAGGCGTTGCCGAGGTAGCGGGCGGCCACCGACAGCGCGGCGGCGTCGGGGTGGGTGATCGGCGGCGCCGGCAGGGCCAGGGCGCAGTAGTTCACCTGGGTGGCCGTGGTGTAGGCGCGCGGCGCGACGGCCTCGGGCCCGGGCAGCGGCGTCCGTGTCGCCGCCTTGTCGAACGCCGCGGGGCGGTCGAAGGCGGACCACGCGTCCCGGGTCCGGCCGATGACGTCCGCCGTGTCGGCGGCGTCGCCGATGAGGGCCAGGCGCACCGGTCGGGCGGCGAGGCGCGCCATGAGCAGGCCGAGCTCGGCGCCCAGGGCCGCGATCGACCGCGGGTCGGCGGCGCCGCGCTCGGCGACGTCCTCGAGCCAGCGCAGCCGGCCCAGGCCGCTGAAGCGGTGGTCGAGCCCGGCGCGGCCGCCGAAGCCGCGCAGCGCCGCCAGCTCGGCCAACGCGTTGCCGCCGTAGTGGATTCGCTGCAGCATCCCGACCACCGCCTGCTCGATGATCTCGCGCAGCCGGTCGGTCTCGTCGAAGCGCTGCGCGGCCAGCGTCTCGGCCACGAGGTGGGCAAAGTCGGGGTACTTGCGCGCCAGGCCGTAGACCTCGAAGAACGCGAAGCCGTGCACCTCGGCCGGGTCGGTCGGGCTGCTGCGCAGGTCGACCCAGGCCGAGAGGTCACCGCAGCTGGCCTGGATCAGCGCCGCCTGCCGGGTGTAGTCGCGGTCGGCCACGCCCAGCTTGCCGATCGCCCCGATGAGCAGCGGCAGCAGCTCGAGGTCGCGCGTCGAGAGCGGGCCGAGCGGGAGCGCCGCCACCTGGTGCAGGATGCCGTTCGTGCCGGCGTCGAACACCTCGAGGCCGGCGTCGGCGGCGCGGCCCTCGGACCAGCGCAGCTCGCGCGGGATGTCGGCCAGCTGCAGTTCGGGCAGGACCGAGACATCGTCGACCTCGGCCTGGCGCGCCTCGAGCGCCGCCGCCTGCGCCAGCGCCGCTGCCTGGCCGGCGGCGTCGAGTGCGGCCACGCGGGCGTCGATCCGCGCCCGCTCCTCGTCGTCCTGGCGGCGGTTCCAGTCGGGGTCGGGCTGGGTGACCATGAGCGCCCGGTGCGGGTTGTCGACGAACCGCGCGCCCAGCGCGCCGGCCAGCCAGCCCGGCGCCAGGGCGCGCGCGCGCAGCCGGGCGATCGCGGCGTCCTGGTCGAGCACGGCGATCGGATCAAGGCCGAGCTGCCAGGCGTCGGTGGCCGCCAGCGCCAGCTCGAGGCCGAACGGGAAGCGGTCGCCGGTGATGAGCCGGCGCTCGAGCTCGAGCTGGTGGAGCGCGGCCTCGATGTCGGCCGCCGGCAACCCGTCGGCCACCAAGCGGTCGAGGGTGTCGAGGACGAGCTGCTCGAAGCGCGGGCCGTCGGCCGGGTCGAGGCCCTTGACGCCGACCGCGAACGTGCCGTCGGCGCCGTAGGCGGAGGCGCCGCTGGGCGCCATCGCCCGCCCGATGCCGCTCGACTCGACCGCCAGGCGCAGCGGGGCGCCGGCGTGGCCGAGCAGCAGCTGGTCGATCAACTCCAGCTCGAGGCTGTCGTCGAGGTCGCGCATGTCGCCGGTCACCCAGCTCAGGCTGGCGATCGTGACGTCGCGCACGTCCTGGCCCGCCTGGAGCGGCACCGGGAACGTCGCCACCGTCGGCGCGGCGTGCGGTCCTTCCGGGGCGGGCAGCTCGATCGGCACGCCGGGTCGGTCGGCCAGGTAGGGGGCGAACTTGGCGTGCAGCTCGGCGACGTCGAGGTCGCCGTAGGTGGCGAAGCAGGCGTTGGCGGCGTTGTAGTGCGCGGTGTGGAAGCGCACGAGGTCGTCGTAGTCCAGCGACGGGATGTCGGCCGGCTCGCCGCCCGAGTTGAAGCGGTAGGGGGTGCCGGGCACCAGGACCTGGCCGGCGTGGCGGTAGAGCTGGGCGTCGGCGTTGCCCATCGCCCCCTTCATCTCGTTGTAGACGACGCCCTTGAACGCCCAGCCCGCCGGCGACGCGGGCCGGGCGGCCGGTCCGTCGGTTGGCTCGAGCCGGACGCCCTCCTGGGCGAAGTCCAGCGGGTTGAGGTTGGGCCGGAAGACGGCGTCGAGGTAGATGCCCAGCAGGTTGTCGAAGTCCTTCTTGACCTGCGAGCTGAACGGGTAGTACGTGCCGTCGGGCCCGGTCATGGCGTTCATGAACGTCTGCAGGCTGCGCCGCAGCATCAGGAAGAACGGGTCGCGGACGGGGTAGCGGGCGCTGCCGCAGAGCACGAGGTGCTCGAGGATGTGCGGCAGGCCGGTGGAGTCGCCCGGGATCGTCCGGAACGTGACGCAGAAGCCGCAGTGCGGGTCGGCGGCGCTGAGGTGGTAGTGGACCGCGCCCGTGGGGTGGTGCCAGGTCTGCAGTTCCAGGTTGAGGTTCGGGACGGGCTGCACCGATGCCAGCGTGAAGCCATGGCCGTCGGCGGTCCCCACCGGGACGGGCGGCGGCGGGGCGGTGGCGGTGGTGGCGGTCGGCGTGGGGGTCACGGCAGGGCTCCGTTGCGCGGTGGCGCGGTCGGCGGGCGGGCCGCCGTAACCCGGCACGATCGGTCGGGCGGCGGCGTGGACGGGACATGCTAGTGGAGGACAGGACTGCGTTCAACAACGCGCGCCCAGGCACCGGCCGTGACGCGCCGTGCGGTCGGCACCCTGCCCAGATGGCCGGGTTCCGTCCGACCATGCGCCGGGCGACCGATCGGCGCGGGCGTGCTACCGTCACGATGGCTGCTTCGAGCCAGGTGCCGTCGGGTCCGGTGACGCCTAGCGGCAGGGAACGACGGTGCGTCCAGGTTGGCGCGCCGGCGTGACGTGCCGCGGTGACAGGAGGGTGGTGGTGAGCAGGACGAGCGTGGGGTCGATGTTCGCGCTGTGGGTCGCGGGCGCGCTGGCCGTGGCGGCCGGGGCGGGCGTCACCGGCGAGGCGAGCGGCGCAGCGGCCGCGGCGGATGCGACGCTGGTGCGCGCCCAGGGGCACGGCGTCGGGGAACGGCAGCTCGCGCCGGCCGCGGCGGCCGGGGCGGTGCGCATCGTGCCCGACGCCGCCGCGGCGCCGGCGGAGCGCCTCGAGGGGGCGCAGAGCACGGTGCTGTTCAGCGAGGACTTCGAGGTCAGCGCCTGGCCCAGCGGCACGCCCTGGCGCGTGCTCGACAACAACGGCGCGTCGTACGGCGAGTACACCTGGGAGAACCGCTGCACCGGCCACCACACCGCCCGCTCGGCCTGGGCCATCGGCGAGGGCGCCCAGGGCCGGCTGCTGTCGTGCGGGGCGGTCTATCCCGAGAACCTCGACAGCTACATGATCTACGGCCCGTTCAGCCTGGCCGGCTACAGCAAGGCGACGATGGAGTTCGCCTTCTGGCTCGACAGCGAATGCCAGGGCACGAACTGCGCCGAAAAGGCGGATCGGCTCTGGGCGCTGGCCTCGACCGACGGCACGAACTTCCGCGGCGCGTGGTGGGCCGGCGACTGGGCCAACGACCCCGGCGCCCACCCGGGCGGCTGGAACGAGGAGACCCTCAACCTCGACAGCTACGCCGGCCAGAGCCAGGTCTGGATCGCGTTCAACTTCGACAGCGACGCGACGATCGGCTACGCCGGCGGCGCGTTCATCGACGACGTGGTGGTGCGCGTCGAGGGCGGTTGCAGCCCGACCGCCTCGATCACCCGCATCACGCCCGACCGCACCTGCTATGTCCCGGGGAGCACGATCGGGGCGCTCGTCGAGGTCGCCAACAGCGGCGGCGCGCGCACGATCGAGGCCGAGATGACGCTCTGGAGCGGCGACGTCATCTGGGCGTCGACGACGGCGCGGCTGACGGCGCCCGGCCAGCAGCTGCTCCAGTTGACGGTGCCGGACGGGCTGTTCCCCGGCGACTACGACCTCGTCGTTCGCGTCTACGACCCCGCCAGCCCGAGCTGCATCCACGACACCGAGCACGTCACCGTCCGCGTCGACCCGAACTGCGGCACCGTCACCGCCCCGGTGCCGACGACCCCGACGCCGACGCGCACCCCGTCGCCGACGCCGACGCTCGTGGCGACGCTCTGCCCGGGCCAGTCGGTGCCCGAGGTGAAGAACATCTCGATCCCGGCCGCGCCCGCCCGCGCCGACGTCCTGTTCGCGTTCGACACGACGAACAGCATGGGGCCGGTGCTGGCCTCGGCCAAGTCGAACGCGCTGTCGATCATGAACAGCCTGTCGGCCCTCATCCCCGACATCCAGTTCGGCGTCGTCGACCTGCGCGACTACCCCACGACGCCCTACGGCGAGTCCGGCGACTGGCCGTATCGGCTGCGCCAGGGCATCACCGCCAACCGCACCTCGGTGGTGGCCGCCATCAACGCCACGGCCGCCGGCGGCGGCAACGACTACCCCGAGGCCTACACCCGCGCCCTCTACGAATCCGGTACCGACGGCGCGATCGGCTGGCGGGCCGACACCCGCCACTTCGTCGTCATGTTCGGCGACGACGTCCCGCACGACAACGACCTGAACGCCGGCATCACGAACCCGCTCGTCAACCCCGGCGCCACGTGGTGCGGCAACACGCCGCTTGGCTGCGTGCTCGACCCGGGCCGCGATGGTCAGCCCGGCACCGGCGACGACCTCGACTTCCAGGCGGTGCTCGACCAGATGAGCGGCCACCGCACGACGCTGCTCTTCGTGGTCAGCGGCGGCGGCAGCACGAGCCAGGCCAACCTGGTCCACTACTGGAAGCAATGGGCGCGGCGGACGAACACGGGCGGCGACGCGGTGTCGCTGGCCGACGCGTCGGGCTTGCCGACCGCCATCCAGAACCTGATCACCGCCGCAAGCCGCCGCATCTCGCGCCTCGAGTTGCGGACGGTGCCGCCCGGCTACCAGTCGTGGCTGACGGTCTCGCCGCCGGCCTACACCGACCTCGATGTCCCGCCCGGCGGCATGTCGGTCCGGTTCGACGTCGTGATCCGGGTGCCGGACGGCACGGCGCCCGGGACCTACACCTTCGAGGTCAAGGCGATCGGCGACGGCGCCGTCTACGGCGGGCAGGGGGTGACGATCCACGTCCCGACGAACTGCAACCCGACCGGCACCGCCACCCGCACCCCGACGACGACGCGCGTCCCGACCTACACCCCGACGCCGACGACGACGCCCGTCGTCTGTCCGCCGACGCGGCCGCCGGTGACGGTGACCTGCCTCACCCCCAACGTCGTCCGCAACCCGGACTTCGAGCGCGGCCGGCGCAGCTGGGCGGAATTCTCGACGCTCGGCCGCGCGATCATCGACACCGACGCCGCGCTGCAGGGCTTCTGGTCGGCCACGTTCTACGGCCCGCCCGGCGCGACGAGCGACGAGTGGCTCTACCAGTACGTCGACGTCCCGCCGGACGTCACCGGCATGAGCTTCTGGGTCCAGGACGTTGGGCGCTTCGCCGCCGCCGTCAACCCGCCGCCGATGACGGGCGGCAACTTCTTCCGCGCCTCGCTCTACGACACGACGATGGGCACCGAGTTGGTGCGGCTGTGGGAGTTCGACCCGCTGCTGCCGCTCGAGTGCGAGATCGACCCGTCCACCGTCAACCTCGCCCCGGCGCAGCTCGACCTGGTGCGCGACCGGACCGTGGCGCTCGTCCTCCGGTTCCACAAGGTGACGCCGGGCTGGCACGTGGGCGCCAAGGTGGACAACGTCCACCTGACGATCTGCCACCCCGGTCCGCCGTGCCGTGTCACCGGCGACAAGACGGCGGCGCCCGGCGAGGTGCCGCCGGGCGGCGAGGCGACGATCACGCTGAGCCTGTCGGGCCACGACGGCACCTGCTTGCCGGCGCGGCAGCCGGCCGACGTCGCGCTCGTCCTCGACGTCTCGGGCAGCATGGCCGGCCAGCCGATCGCGGACGCCCAGGCGGCTGCCAAGGGCTTCGTCGACCGCCTCGAGCCCGGCACCGACCAGGTGTCGCTCGTGTCGTTCTCGGACTCGGCGACGGTCAACCAGGTGCTGTCGGCCTACGCCGGCAGCGTCCGCGGCGCCATCGACGGTCTCAGCGCCGCCGGCAGCACGAACATGGCCGACGGCCTGGCCCGCGCCCGCGCCGAGCTCGACGGCCCGCGTCACCGCGCCGCCAACGGCAAGGCGATCGTCCTGCTCTCGGACGGCCGCCCCAACGTCGGCGGCGACCCGCTCGTCGAGGCGGCGGCGGCCAAGGCGGCCGGGGCGCGGATCTTCACGATCGGGCTGGGCAACGACGTCGATCCCGACCTGCTGCGCAACGTCGCGTCGTCGGCCGGCGACTACTTCTTCGCGCCCACCAGCGACCAGCTGGCGGCGATCTACCAGCAGATCTCGGGCCTGCTGGGCGGCTCGCCGGCCACCGACATCACGATCACCGACGTGCTCTCGCCCTACGTGACGCTGGTGCCGAACTCGTTCAGCGGCGTGCCGGCGCCCACCGTCAGCCCCGACGGCAAGACCCTCACCTGGCGCCTCCCGCGGCTCGGCCTCGAGACCCGGATCTGGTCCTACCGCGTCAAGCTGACGACGAACGCCGGCCTCTGGCCGACGAACACGTCGGCCACGGCCACGTTCACGAACTCGCGCGGCCAACCGGGCTCGGTCGTCTTCCCGATCCCGCAGGTCCGCGTCCGGCCCGCCGACGTCGGCCAGCCCGAGCTCGTCTGCCGTGACCACGAGGCCGACCGTGGCGCCATCCCGTCCAACCCGGCCGGCGAGCCGGTCTGGGACAGCCCGGACATCTGGGTCCGCCACAGCGCCGACGGCGTCGCCACGCACCAGAACCCGAAGCTGGGCCAGGCGAACACCGTCTACGTCCGGGTCCGCAACCTCGGCACGGCGGCGCTCGACAACGTCGTCGTCCACGTCTACGACGCCGTCGGCGCCACCAGCCTGCGCTGGCCCGACGACTGGGCGCCGGAGATCGGGCGGGCGACGGTCGCGCGCATCGAGGCGGGTGCGACGGTGGTGGTGGCCGTGCCGTGGGTGCCGACGATGGCCGGCCACACCTGCTTCCTGGCCCGCATCGAGGCCGCGGCCGACCCGATCCGGTTCGACGGCTGGGTGCCGTTCGACAACAACATCTGCCAGAAGAACGTCCAGGTCCTCGAGCCGCCCCCGGGCGGCGGCACGACGAGCGAGGGCAGCACCCACGTGGGCAACCGCAACCGTGGCCACGGCTACGGCGAGGTGCGGATCCGCGGCGACGCGCTGCCGTCCGGCGCCAGCGGCAAGATCGTCTTCGACTCCGAGGCGCTGTTCGAGCGCTGGCAGCTGGCCGGCGGCGAGGCCAAGGGCGGCACCGTCGACCCGGCCACGAAGTCGGTGCGCATCGGCGGCGGCGACCTGGCGGCGCAGGGTCCGATCGACGTGACGCTCGAGCGCCTGCCGTTCGAGGGCGACGAGCTGTCGTCGCTGCGCTTCGAGTTCACCGGGCTCGGCGGCAACCCGCCGCCGACGCTGCTCTTCGAGCAGATCCAGGAGGGCGCCTCGGTGGGCGGCGTCACGATTCGCCCGCCGGCGCCAAACGTGCTGTATTTGCCGTTGAGCTTCCGTGGTTCCGGTCTCCCCGGCGCGGCGACGCAGCGCCAGCCGGCCCAGCACCCGCAAGGCAGGAGCGATCGATGAGCCAGCCGCGCACAAACGCCGGTCTCCAGATCATCTTCTCGATCTTCCTCGGGATCATGGTCATGGCCTTCATCGGGGTCGGCGTCTACACGTTCTATCCGCCGCCCGATCCGGCCGGCCAGGAGGAGCTCCAGGAGCTCTACCGCCAGCAGGAGGACATCCAGCGCTTCAAGGACCCCACGGCGCTGACCGACGCCGAGCGCGACCAGCTGGCGACCGTCCAGGCCAGCATCCGCGAGGTCGAGGACCGGCTGGCGGCGGCACGCGAGGTCTGGGGCCGCAACACGAGCATCATCCTCATCGCCTTCGCCACGCTGACGATGGCGATCTCGCTCGTTCGCTCAGACCAGCTGCCGGTCATCAGCAACGGCCTGTTGCTGGGCGGCGTGTTCACGATGATCTACGGCGTCGGCTGGATCGTGGCCACCGGAACGTCGCGGGCGCGGTTCTTCGTGATGACGGTGGCGCTGATCATCACGCTGGTCCTGGGCTACGTGCGGTTCGTCGCCCGGCGCGCGGCCAAGGGCGAAGCCAGCACCGGCGGCGCCGCGGCCGTCGGCGAAGCCGGCGCGCTCGAGGCGCGGCTGACGGCGATCGAGCGGCGGCTGGCGGCGGTGGGGGAGGCGCTGGTGGGGTCGAAGGGGTCGTAGCGGCGCGGCGCACGGCGGCGCCGTGACGCGCGGCGGCCGGCGGCGATCGCCCGGCCCCGACGGCGGCGTTCGAGGGTCCGCCCGAGGAGGCTGGGCGGTTCGGACGCGGGTCGGGCGGGGGGTCGAGCGCGCCGCGGTGTTCGGCGCGGTGATCGCCGCGGCGGCGGCCGCGCTGGTGGTGGCGATCTCGAGCGCGGTGTCGTCGGGCGCAGCGTCGTCGGGCGCGGCCGGCGCCGCCGCGCTCGACGGACGCCTCGCCGTCCCGCCGTTCGTCGTCGATGTGACCGCCGGCCGCCAGCCGATCGATCCGGGCATCTACGGCCTGAACTTCGCCGACCCGGCCCTGGCGCGCGAGCTCGGGCTCACCGTTCGGCGCTGGGGCGGCAACGCGACGACGCGCTACAGCTGGCGGGCGGACGCCAGCAACCGCGGCAGCGACTGGTTCTTCGAGACGCTGCCCGAGGACAACGACCACCGCGACCAGCTGCCGGCCGGGTCGGCCGCCGACCGCTTCGTGGCCGAGGGGCGGGCGGCGGGCATGGCCGCGGTGCTGACGGTGCCGCTCATCGGCTGGACGGCGAAGGACGGCGGACGGTCGTGCGCGTTCAGCGTGGCGCGCTACGGCGCCCAGGGGCGCACCGACCCGTGGTGGCCCGACTGCGGCGACGGCCGTCGCCCCGACGGATCGCCGGTGACCGGCAACGACCCCACTGACGCCAGCACGCACGTCGACCCGTCCTTCGTTCGGGCTTGGGTCGACCACCTGGTGGCGACGTTCGGCGACGCGGCGAGCGGCGGGGTGCCGTACTACAACCTCGACAACGAGCCGATGCTCTGGCACGAGACGCACCGCGACGTCTTCCCGCGCGGCCTCGACTACGACGGCCTGCGCGACCGCACCGTGGCCTACGCCGCGGCGGTCAAGGACGGCGACCCGACGGCGCAGACGCTCGGGCCGGCCGAGTGGGGTTGGACGGGCTACTTCTGGTCGGCCCGCGACGCCGAGCCGGGCGGCGCGTGGTGGAACGATCCGCGCGACCGCCGGGCGCACGGCGATATGCCGCTGGCGGCGTGGTACCTCGGCCAACTGCGCGACGCGGAGCGCGCCGCCGGCCGGCGGCTTCTCGACGTCTTCGATCTCCACTACTACCCACAGGCCGACGGCGTCGCGCTGCGGCCGGCCGGCGACGCCGCCACGCGCGCCCGCCGGCTGCGCTCGACGCGCTCGCTGTGGGACGCGGCGTACCGCGACGAGAGCTGGATCGACGAACCGGTCCGGCTGATCCCGCGCATGCGCGACTGGGTCGACGCACACTATCCTGGGACCAAGCTCGCCATCGGCGAGTACAACTGGGGCGCGCTCGACGATCTGAACGGGGCGCTGGCCCAAGCCGACGTGCTGGGCATCTTCGGCCGCGAGGGCGTCGACCTGGCCTTCCTCTGGGATCCGATGGCCGCCGACGCGCCGGGCGCGTTCGCGTTCCGAATGTACCGCAACGTCGACGGCCGCGGCGGCCGGTTCGGCGAGACGGCCGTGCGCGTGACGGGCGGCCAGGCGGCGCGCGACGTGGCGCTCTACGCCGCCGAGCGGGCATCGGACGGGGCGCTGACGCTCGTTGCCGTCAACAAGACCGACGCCGCGGTCGAGAGCCACGCCTGCCTGGCGGGCATCGCCCGTGTCGACGCCGTCCGCGCCCACCGCTACGACGGCGCTGATCTGGCGGCCATCCGGCGGCTGCCCGACGCGACGGTCGCCTGGGACCTCTGCGGCCTCGAGTCCGGCCCGCCCGCCCTCGTCCTCGACCTCCCCGCCGCGTCGATCACGATGTTCGAGGTCGACGTCGAGCGGAGCGCCTCGGGCCGCCCGGCGACGGCGACGGTGACCGCGACGCCGGCGCATCCGGCGGTCACGGCGACGCCGCCGCCCGGCTCCACCGCCACCGAGCTGACCGGCCCCGCCACCGCCGGCGCCACGACCGCCGCGACCGTACACCCGACGGCGGCGCCGCTCACCGGCCGGGCGTACCTGCCGGCGCTGCTGCGGCGGCCGTGACGCCGAGGTAGCGGCGGCTGGCGGCGCAGCGCCGCCTTCGCGTCGCGCTACGGTGGCGCTACGACGCGCCCGAATACTTGGGGCGTCCCGCCGCACCGGGTGATCGTCGCGCCTCTGAAGCCAGCGTCGCCTGCGCCGTGATCTCGGTCGGCGGGCCCTCGGCCTCAAGTCTTCGAAGGAGCGGTGCGGTGAAGGCCACAGGACTGTGCTCGCCTACCATCGGTCGGCGCCAGCGCGCGCGACTCGCCGGACGCGCTGCGGCGCTCATCGTGCTTCTCGGCGCCGCCGGTCTGCATGCCCCGGTGTGGCCGGACGTCGATGCACAGGGCGCCGAGTATCTGCAGGCGGCTGCGTGGCCGATCGCGGCATCGGCCTTCGGCACGCCGGATGTGGAGCCGTCGGAGGGGAACATCTGCGGCCGCTTCGCCGTCGCCACGATGGGCCCGCCCGAGTACACGATCTTCTACGATCGCGACGGCATCGCGTACTTGACGGCCCTGTGCGCTGACACCCGCAACAACCCCAGTGGGTTTGGACGTCCGACCCTCATCGCTTTCGACGACGGCGGTCAAGGCGCGGCCGCGGCCTCCGTCAGCCAGTTCGGCAACGAAACCGCCTTCGAGAATTCCATGCCCATGCTGGTCAACGCGTATGACCCCGTTCGCCACGCTGTCTACGGCGCGTGGCAGTGCTGTTGGGCGCTCTCCGTGCGCTCGACGTTGTTGCGTGAGAAGGGGGCGATTGCGCTGCTCGAGATGTCGACGGGGCGCATGGACCGGGGTCGGATCTGGAACACGTACGCGCCGACGGAATCCGCGGAGACCGAAGAGGTTCTCGCGTTGGCCGTCGACGGCCAGCGCGGGGTAGTGGCGGCGTCGGAGAGCGGTCTGACGAGCTACCGCGTCCCGCGCACGGATCCCGCGCCCAAGCAGGTCACCGACACCCACGGGGTCGCGTTTGTGCCCGGTTGGCTCGTCGCCGGACGCGACGGCTCGTTCTACGGGATCCAGCGCACCGGCGCCGGCGGCGTGACGCGCCTCGACGCCGACCTGAACGTCGATCCGCGGTGGCAGCTCGAGACCGACTGGCCGGACCTTGGACCGCTGGCCAGCTACCACGGCTCCGATTCGTTCTACGTGGTCGAGGGGGGACACCGGGCCATGTCGATCCGGGTGTTCGGCGCGGACGGTCGGACGATCCGTCGGTTGCCGATCCCGTCCGCGATCGTGGCCTACCCCCGGCCGCAGCTTGCCGTTGGCCCGGACGGCCGCTACGCGGTCCTAGGACATGACGAGGGCGGCCGTCTGCTCTGGTTCATGCTCTCGCCGACCGGCGACGTCTGGCGCTCTGTCGTGGTCAAGGCCGGCGACGTACTGACGGCGCTCGGCGGCCGGACGATCGAGACGCGCCCTCAACTGCAGATCGAGGGAAGATCGACGCTCGTCCGGTCGCCGAAGGGCTACGAGAGCCTCGTGCTCGACGGCGCCGGTACCACGACCGCCGTGCTGCAGCTCCCGCCCGACACGTTCGATGCCCTGCTCACAACGGACGGCGACGTGATCCTCCGGCGCGGACGGCAGCGTGGCGTGGCCACGGTCATCGAGCGCATCGCCGTCGATGGGACCGTGCGATGGTCGACGGAGACGAGCGGCGCGGCGTCGGCGTCCGGCGGGCTGGCGGCGGTCGACGGGGCCTTGGCCGTCGTGCTCGGCGACGGCAGCCAGATCGAGTCAATCGACGCCGCGACCGGTGATCACCTTGTCCGCGATGAGATCGAGTCCAACGTGGCCGACATCGCCAGCGGCCCGAACGGTGCGCTCTACGTCTTGCGCGGCGATGGCGGCGCGGTGCAGGTGCTCCTGCCGGATCGACGGGCGTGGGATCGTACACCGCGCACCCTGCTGTCCGGGCAGTCGATGACGAGCGTGCCGATCGCCCTGGCGGTGGGACGGGACGGTCGGATCGCCGTCGCCTATCGGAGTGCGGCGGACGCCGGCAGCCCGTCGAGCGAGGCGATCGTCTACGACGGCACTGGCAGCCAGCGTTGGCGACTGCCGACTTCCTGGTTCTCGGGTCAGGACGCGACCGTCGAGGATCTCGGGTTCGACGCCGACGGCCGCCTGCTGGTCTATGCCTCGGCGGCGGACGATGCCGCACCGCGCGGCCACGGCACGGTGTTCGTCTTCGCGCCGCGGGATCCCCTCGTCACCGCGACGCCGCCGGCCGCGCCGCCCGGCGCGACGCCGACCGTGACGCCAACGCCGGCGGCCGCCAACGCCGGCCGCTGCCGCATCGGCGGCGACAAGTGGGCGGCGCCCACCGAGGTCGAGCTAGGGGAGGCCGTCACGGTGACGCTGACGCTGACCTTCGACTGCCCGCCCATGCCCGATGTGCCGAGCGACATCATGCTGGTGCTGGATCGAACGGGATCGATGGTTGGGTCGGACCTGGAGATGGCCAAGGAGACCGTGCGGTCGATCCTCGACGTCACCGATACGTCGCAGCACCGCGTCGGGCTGGTCAGCTTCGGCATCAGTGCGCGGGTCGACGTCCGGTTGACGCGCGACAAGGCGAGCATCATCGATCGCCTGGACCATAGGGCGTCCGGCATGACGAGCGTGACCTCCGGACTGAACTTGGCGTACGGCCATCTGCGCGCCAATGGCCGGCCGGGCGTAGCGAAGACGTTGGTCGTCATCACCGACGGCGGCCACAACACGGGCGCCGATCCACGGCAAGCGTCGCAACGCATCCACGAGTCCGGCGGAGTGGTGTACGCCGTCGCGATCGGTGACAACGCCAATCACGAGCTCCTGATGGCGATCGCGGGGAGCCGCGACCGGTTCATCGTCGAGCGGACCAGCCAACGGCTCCGGGCCGCGGTCGAGTCCATGATGCGCAAGGCCTATACGCCGCGCGCGCACGGGCGCCTCACCGACGTCATGTCGCCGGACGTCACCCTCGTGCGGTCGCCGATCGCGCCCGCGCCCGACGTGGTGAGCCCGTCGACCGTCGGCTGGTACTGGAGCGTCATGCCCAGCGTTCCGGTGACGATGACGTACCGCGTCGAGCCCAACCGTACGGGCGAGATGCCGACGAACACCGTGGCGTACGTGGACTACCTGGACGTGGACGGCATCTTCCGCCGCTACGTCTATCCCATCCCGCGCATTCGGGTGCCGGAGCCGGATGCCCCGACCGCCACGCGCACGCCCTCGCCGACGCCGTCGCCGCCACCGACACCGACCGACGTCGTCGTTCGCCCCCGGCCGCGCCTGTACCTGCCCCTGGCGTTGCGCGAGCCCGCGTGCGCGCCCGAAGAGCGACGCGTCGACGTGGCGCTGGTGATCGATGCGTCCGTCAGCATGCTCGACGCCACGGTCACCGGGCGCACCAAGCTCGCGGCGGCCCTCGGGGCGGCCGAGCAGTTCGTCGGCCGGCTGCAGCTCGGGCGCGGGGATCAGGTGTCCATCATCGGCTTCAACAGCGCCGCCGTCCTGCACCAACCGCTCACCAGCGACGCCGACGCGGTCGCGCGTGGGCTGCGCGCGATCGCTCCGTCCTCGATGACCTGTATTCTGTGCGGTGTCGAGACCGCCGCGGCCGAGCTCGGTTCGGCGCGGCGCCGGCCGGACCACACGCCCGTCCTGATCCTGCTGACGGACGGGCGGGCCAACCCGGGCCCGATCGACGCCGCGGTGACCGCCGCGGCGGTGGCCAAGGCGAACGGGATCGTCATCTACACGATCGGCCTCGGCCACGACGTCGAAACCGAGGCGCTGACGGCGATGGCCTCGAAGCCGGACAAGTATCTCTTCGCACCGGACGGTGAACAGCTCGCGGCGGTGTACGCACAGATCGCCGCCGACCTGCCGTGCCCGGACACGAACTGGCCTCGTTCGAGGCCGTGATCGTCCGCCCGTGTATCGTGTGGCGTGGCGCCGATCGAGCGGCGGCCGGCCGCACTGGATGGGGGGCTGACCTTGCGGCTGGCCCGATGCGGGCCGCGACCACGGGCGACGGGAGGGTAGCGTGAAGGTACGGCGACAAGCGAAATGGGTGGGAGCGGGCATGGCGATCGTGACCGGCGTGTGGCTTGCCGGCACCGCATCGTCCGAGCGCTCATGGGCTCGACCCCACGCCCAAGGTCTGCTCACGCCCACGCCGGTCCATCGTCCGCCCGTGACCGCGACCCCGTGGTCGGTGCCGGGCATGGGCTGGTCGTCCAGGTTTGGCTGCGCCACGACCGGCAGCGTGGCCGTGCCGAAGGCGGCCGTCGAGGACGGCGAAGAGATCACCGCCACCATTTCGGTTCGGATCGACTGCCCGGCGAAGCTGGCGGGGCGGACCGCCGTGCTCTTCGCAGGGACGCGGTCGCCGATGCAGTTGCCCGCCGTGCGCGCGGCCTTCCTCGTGGCGCTCGACCAGTTGGTCCAAGCGGGCGTCGGCCAGGTGGCCATCGTGCGGGCAGAGTTGGGGGATGGCACGGTCGCGTTCCGGAGCGGCGACGCGGCGCTGCGGGCGCTGCGGAACGAGGTGGCGGCGCTGCCGGCCGCGACCGCGGTGTCCGCCGAACAGTGGGCGACGCAGATGTCGGCCGCCCGCGCGGCGCTGCTGGCGGCGCCGGATCGCCACCCGCTGCTCCTGCTCATCGACGGCACCGAAAGCCGCGACGACTTCGATGGGCTCTGGCCGACCACACACCGGGCGCTGCTCGATCTTCAAGAGGCCGACGACAGCCAGGCAGTCATCCTCGACCTATCCGCGACGCGCCAGCTTCTCTCACACATCGAGTCGTCACCCGGGCTCGCGAGCGCGCGCGACAACGTGCACGCGGTCGGCGCGCGGCCCGGACACGCCAGCGACCTCCCGGTCTTCGTCTGGCGCGTGCTGACCGGTCTGGGCGGACCGATCACCGGCTATCACGTGCAGTCGCAGGCGGCCCCCGACCTTCACCATCTCGAGAATGGCAGCCCGCTGGCCTGGCAGGGGCGCGCCCTCAGCACCACGCTCGAACTCCAGTTCGCGTACCCGGTGGTCGCTCGCCACCAGTTGGGCCGCGGGCAGGTCGGCGCCCAGGTGTTCTTCACGCGGCGGGCGCCGCTCGGCGAGAACGTCCCGGGCGTGAACCCGAGCGCCGTGTGCGTCTACCCGTCCGGCCGACCCGAAGCGTGCGCCCCGCCCACCGCGTACGTCACGCCCACGCCGACCGCCACCCCGACGCTGGGCGGCTTGCCCACCGCTTCGCCGACCGCGCGACCCACGCGGACCGCGGTGCCGACCATGTTCCCCGACTGGGCGGAGGTCGAGCCCGTGCAGTGCACCGTCGACGGCGAGCATTCCGTGCGCGGCAATAGCCAGCCGCAAGGCGGCGTGCTGTCGGACGAGCTCACGGTCCGGATCACGTGCCCCGAGCTGCTGCCCGACCGGCACGCCGCTGTCGTCCTCGGCTCGCTCGATACCGCGCGCACGGGCATCGTGCGTCTGGGGCTCAGGCAACTCGTGAACGCGCTGGCCGACGCCGGCGAGTCCGACATCTCGCTGCGCGCCGTCGGCGATCCTGCTGTCGCCGCGTTCACGGTGCCGCGCGACGCGGCCGCGCTCGAGGCCGCCGTCACCGCCATCACTGGCCGCTCGCCGGACAGCGCCGAGGCGTGGCGGGCCGCGCTGAACGCGGCGGTGAACGAAGCCCTGACGGCGTCGCCGGGGCGTCGCCCGATGCTTGTACTGCTCGACGGCGAGGCACCGACCGGCGATCGTGCGGCGGCGCTCGCCGCGCTCGAATTGGCCACGGCGCGCCTGCGCGCGGCGGACGGGGTCGTGGTGCTCGCCGACCTTTCGCCCGACGGCTGGTTGAAGCCGGCCGCCAAGGCGTCGGGGATCGACCGCACGTCGTTGGTCTACTTCCGGCCGTTTGGGGTCGGCGGAGGAAACCTGTGGATGGAGATCCGGCGGTGGGCCGCTTCGGTGAACGCCCCTCTGGAGGACTGGGAAGCCACCACGCACTTCCCGACCCTTCTCGACGTCGACGATGGTCGCATCGACCCGCCGTCCCGCGGCGCGAACACGCTCGGCGCACTGTGGACGGGCACCGCCAGCGGCCATACGGCGACCTTGCGCGTCACGGCGGGCGGCCGGACGTTGGCGCCCCTCGTCGACACGACCTTCCTCACCACGCTCCGGTATCGGCGGGGCATCATCAGTTCTTACGAGGAGCGATTCTGGTCCGCGCCGATCTGCATCCATCCGCCCGACGACCCGCTGTGGTGCACGCGTGCGCTGGGCGCGTCGCGACGGGTGTTCCTGCCGTGGGCGGAGCGCTCGCGGTAGGAACACCCGTGCGCTGGGCGCAGGATCGGCGATCGGTCGCCCGCTATGTCGCCTTGCGGATCAGGCGCAGCACCACGAGCAGCACGATCGCCCCGATCGTGGCGACGATGATCTGGCCGACGATCCCGGCCGGCAGCCCGCTGATGCCGAGCATCGGGATCAGCCAGCCGCCGACGAAGGCGCCCACGATCCCGATGATGATCGTCTCGAGCAGCCCGCCGGCGTAGCCGCCGACGACGGCCTTGCCCAGCCAGCCGGCGACGGCGCCGACGACGATCCAGACGACGATGCTCTCCAGCGTCACGGTCCAACCTCCCAGTGCCTGCGGGTCGACGCCGGCCTGCGCATGGGCCGGCGGTCGGGCGGCACGATATCACCGGCCTGTGCGGCGCGCCAACGGCGCCTGGCCGTGGCGACGTCAGCCCGTCGGGGCCGGCCGACCCCGCGCCGTCGGCCACCGCGACGCCGCGGCGACCTCGCGCGCCGACTCGAGCAGCGTGCCGGTGCGGAGGACGCGCGCCGCGTCGAGGCCGCCGGCCTGCCAGGCGTGCCAGGCGATGACGTCGACCGGGTTCGTGATGACGACGACGTACGGCTCGTGTCTGAACCCCGCCGAAGATCACCCGCGTCATGGCTGCGTTCGCCTCGGCCACGACGTGGCGGCTCGTCGGGGCGCACGGCGACGACGAGCTTGCCGCAGCGGGCGTGGGCGATGCCGTGGGCGGCGCAGAAGGCGAACATCGCCTCCCGCCCCTCGACGCACAGCCGCGTCTTCAACGACCCCGGCGGGTACGAGAGCCCGGAGTGGATGACGCCGCTGTTGTGGCCCGGCTGGTGCGCGGCGACGCGGTCCTCGCCGTCGAGGACGATCACGCGCGGCGTCTCGCGGCCGTGTTCGCGCGCCTGCTCCTGCAACGCCAGCGCCGTCGCCAGGCCGGCGAGGCCGGCGCCGACGACGGCGACATCGCATGGGGTGGGATCGGACATGGCGCCAGCCTGTCGTGGGTCGACCGTGCCGTGGTATCCTCGCCGAGGCGAACAGCCGTTCGACGGGCGGAACGGCGAGAGGAGTCCTGCCGTGGCCTACGACACCGCGCTGGCCGACCGCATCCGCAATCACCTCGCCGGCCTGCCCAGCGTCGCCGAGAAGAAGATGTTCGGGGGCATCTGCTTCCTGGTCAACGGCCACATGGTCTGCGGGCCGGTCCGGGACCTCCTGATGGTCCGCGTCGGCCCGGACGCCTACGCCGACGCCCTCGCCCAGCCCGACGCCCGGCCGATGACGTTCACCGGCCGCCCGATGCGCGGCTTCGTCGAGATCGACGCGGCGGCACTGGGCGACGACCGCGTGCTCGGCGAATGGGTCGACCGCGGCGTGGCGCACGCGCTGGGGCTGCCGCCGAAGGGCGAGGCGAAGTGAGCGGCCTGGCGCTGCGGCACACGCTCGGCTGACCGGCGGCGTCACGTCCGGCCGCCTGCCACTGTGCACCGGTCGCCGAGTCCGCCTCGCCCAGCCATCAGTTCGGCTGGAACAGCGCCCCCGCCCGCCACGCATGGGTCTGCCCCGCGGTCGTCGTGCGGTTGGTCCCGCCCCCGACCGTCGAGCGCGCGCCGAGGGCCTTGTTCGACGCGCCACCGCCGACGGTGGACTCCGCGCCGGTCGCCAGGTTGCCTGCGCCGCCGGCGATGGCGGCGGCCGGGCCGCTGGCGCGGTTGTTGGATCCACCGGCGATGGTCGCGGATGGCCCATCGGCCTGGTTGTTGCCACCGCCGGCGATGGCCGAGTGTTGGCCGACGGCCCGGTTGTTGGAGCCGCCCGCGATCGCCGCGCCTACACCTTCGGCTCGATTATGGGCGCCGCCCGTCACCGACGAGGACGGGCCGACCGCTCGGTTCTCCCATCCGCCGGCGATCGACGCGAACGCGCTTTCGGCCTGGTTTCTTTGACCGCCGCTGACCGACGAGGCGGGTGAGAGCGCGGTGTTGTTGGCTCCGCCGCTCACCGATGCGTCGATGGCCGCCGCCCGGTTGGCGGCGCCGCCGCTGACGGCCGCCCAGTCGCCCTGGGCCATGTTGAGCCGTCCGCCGCTCACCGAGGCATAGGCGCCCTCCGTCGAGTTCTCGAATCCGGCGACCAGTCCGCCGTAAGCCCCGTAGTTGTGACGCGATCCGACCACGAGCATGTGCGAGCCGGTGCGGACGTCGCCGGTGCCGCGCGGCTCGTTGTAGCCGATGATGACGTTGCCGAGGGCGTTCGTGGTGTTCGTCGCCCCGAGTCCGTTGACCACGCGCAGGTTGGCGCCGGTGATCGTCAGTTCGTTGCCGTTGCGCGAAACGTGCGCCAGGGTGTCCTCGACGTCCACCAGGCGGGCCTCGAGATCACCCAGCGCGTCGACCTGAGCCTGCAGCGTCGCGACCTGCGCCTCGAGGGCGGCGACGTCCGCCTCGAGCACGGCGCACGTGCATGCGACGGCCGTCGCGGTCGGCGTCGGGGACGATGTCGCGGTCGGGCTGGGCGTTGCGCTGGCCGTCGGGGTGGTCGTCGGCGTCGGTGTGACCGACGGCGTCGGCGTCACGGTGACGGTCGGGGTGTACGTCGGCGTCGGCTGTAGCGCAGGGCGAGCGCGGGCCGGCGCGCCGCCGAGCGAGCGCAGGCCGTGGGAGGCGAGCAGGCCGAGGATGATCGTCGTGGCGACCGCGGGGACCGGGCGGAGACGGAAGCGGCGCATCGTGCGGTGACTCCTGTGCGAGCGGCGGATAACCTGTGGATAACGCGCTGTGGCGACGCCCCTTCTACTACACTGTTACGGAGCGGCGGGTTCCGTGGCACCGAACGCCCGTTCGATGATATCCTCCCCCCATGCCGTCGTTTACCCACCTCCACGTCCACTCGGACTACAGCTTGCTCGACGGCCTGGCGCGGATCCCGGATCTGGTCCAGACGGCGGTCGAGCGCAACTTTGACGCCCTGGCGCTGACCGACCACGGCGTCATGTTCGGCGCCGTGCAGTTCGTGCAGTACGCCCAGAAGGCCGGCCTCAAGCCGATCCTGGGCTGCGAGCTCTACGTGGCCACCCGCACCCGGCGCGACCGCGACGCCCAGCATGACCGCAAGCCCTACCATCTGACCGCGCTCGCCGAGAACGAGGTGGGCTACCGCAACCTGGTGGCGCTCGTCAGCCGCGCCCAGCTCGAGGGCTTCTACTACAAGCCGCGCGTCGACCGCGAGCTGCTGGCGGCGCACGCCGAGGGCGTCGTCGTCTTCTCGGGCTGCCCGGCGGCCGAGGTGCCGCGCTGGTTGCTCGAGGGCGACTACGCCCGGGCGCGCGAGGTGGCGGTCTGGTACCGCGACACCTTCCCGGGCCGCTACTACATCGAGCTCCAGGTCCACGACATCGACTTCCTGCCCCGACTCAACCGCGACCTGCTGCGGCTGGCCGCCGACCTCGACCTGCCGACGGTGGCCACGAACGATGTCCACTACTGCCGCGAGACCGACGTCCGGGCCCACGAGGTGCTGCTCTGCGTCCAGACGCAGACGACGATGAACGACGCCAAGCGCATGCGCATCGGCGATACGTTCTACCTGCGTACCGAGAACGAGATGGCGCAGCTGTTTCGCGAGATGCCCCAGGCCCTGGCGACCACCGCCGAGGTTGCCGAGCGCTGCAACGTCCGCCTTGACTTCGACGGCTACAAGCTGCCGCGGTTCGACGTTCCGCCCGGCCAGACGCCGGCGACGTACCTCCGCGCGCTGTGCGACGAGGGGGTCGCCGCCCGCTACGGCGTGGTCACCGACGTCGTGCGCCAGCGGCTCGACTACGAGCTGGCCGTGATCGGCCAGATGGGCTTCGAGAGCTACTTCCTCATCGTCTGGGACCTATGCCGGTTCGCCGCCGAGCACGGCATCTGGTGGAACGTCCGCGGCTCGGGCGCCGGCAGCATCGTCAGCTATGCGCTGCGGATCACGAACCTGGACCCGCTCCACCACCAGCTCATCTTCGAGCGCTTCCTCAACCCGTCGCGCATCAGCATGCCCGACATCGACCTCGACTTTCCGGACGACCAGCGCGACCTGCTGATCCAGTACGCGTTTCGCAAGTACGGCCATGACCGCGTCGCCCAGATCATCACCTTCGGGACGATGGGCGCTCGCGCCGCCATCCGCGACGCCGGCCGCGCCCTCGACTACCCGCTCGCCGACGTCGACCGCGTCGCACGGCTCGTGCCGGCCATCCCCGGCAAGGCCTGCGGCATCGCCGACGCGATGCGGCCCGGGACGACGGACGAGCCGAACGAGTTCTACACCGCCGAGCTCGTGACGCTCTACCGCAGCGAGCCCGACGTCCAGGTCCTGCTCGACACCGCCCAGACCCTCGAGGGCGTCGCCCGCCACGCCTCGACCCACGCCGCCGGCGTCGTGATCTGCGACCGGCCGCTGACCGAGGTCTGCCCGCTGCACCGCCCCACGCGCGGCAGCGACGACGCCGCGGCGGTCGACGAGCTGCTGGCGGTGACGCAGTACAACATGAAGGACGTCGAGACGCTCGGCCTGCTCAAGGTCGACTTCCTCGGCCTCTCGACGCTGACGGTGCTGCGGCGTGCGGCCGAGCTCGTCGAGCGCTACCACGGGGTACGCTACACCCTCGACAACATCCCGCTCGACGACCCCGCCATCTACCGGCTCCTGGCCGAGGGCAACGTCACCGGCGTCTTCCAGGTCGAGGGCGCCGGGATGCGGCGCATGCTGCGCGACATGCGCCCGAACCGCTTCGAGCACGTCGTCGCCGCCATCGCCCTCTACCGCCCCGGGCCGATGGAGTACATCCCAAGCTACATCAAGCGTCTGCACGGCGACGAGCCCGTCCGCTACCGCCACCCCGCCCTCGAGCCGATCCTGGCCGAGACCTACGGCATCATCGTCTACCAGGAGCAGATCATCCAGATCGCGCGCGATCTGGCCGGCTACGACGCCGGCGAGGCCGACACGATCCGCAAGGCGGTGGGCAAGAAGATCAAGCCCGAGCTCGTCAAGCACCGGACGACGTTCGTCGCCGGCGCCGTGGCGAACGGGATCCCGAAGGCGACGGCCGAGGGCATCTTCGACGACATCGAGACGTTCGCCCGCTACGGCTTCAACAAGGCCCACGCCGCCGACTACGCCGTCATCGTCTGCCAGACGGCGTTCCTCAAGGCCCACTACCCGGTCGAGTACCTGACGGCGCTGCTGTCGGTCGACCGCGACGACACCGCCAAGATCGCCGTGGTGGCCGCCGACAGCCGGCGCCAGGGCGTCGCACTCCTCCCGCCCAGCGTCGACGCCAGCGACCTCGACTTCGTGATCGAGGCCGGGACGGCGACGAGCGCGACGGCGGGCGACGCCGGCACGCCGGCTGGGGACGAGGGCGCTGCCCGCCGCGCGATCCGCTTCGGCTTGGCGGCGATCAAGAACGTCGGCGAGGGCCAGGCCCGGGCGATCCTGGCCGCGCGCGCCGACGGCCCGTTCACCGACCTCGACGACCTCTGCCGCCGGGTCGACCTGCGCCAGGTCGGCAAGCGCGCGCTCGAGTCGCTCGTCAAGGTCGGTGCGCTCGACCGCTACGGCACCCGGGCGGCGCTGCTGGCCACGCTCGACCGCATGGTGTCGGCCAGCGCCGCGCACCACCAGGCGCAGGACATCGGCCAGCTCTCGCTGTTCGGCGGGGTCGTCGACGCGGCGCAGCCGGCGATGGTCACGCCGCTGCCCGAGCTGCCGCGCGACGTCAAGGCCGAGCTGGCCTGGGAGAAGGAGCTGATCGGCCTCTACCTCTCCGACCATCCCCTCCACCGCCACGCCGACGCCCTGGTCGAGACCGTCACCGTCCTGTCGGGCGACATCGACGAGAGCAAGGCCGGGCTGCCGGTGACGATGGCCGGCCTGGTGACGTCGGTCCGAACGCTGGTCACCAAGAAGGGCGCCACGATGGCGTTCGTCAAGATCGAGGACCTCCAGGGCGACCTCGAGCTGACATTGTTCCCGCGCACGTTCGAGGCCACCCGCGACCTCTGGAAGGTCGACCGCGTCGTCCTGGTCCAGGGCAAGGTCGAGTTCCGCGGCGACCGCGCCCAGGTCCTGGTCGACCACGCCCAACCCTACGACCCCGATGGCGTCGACGCCGACGCCGCCGCAGCCGACCTGCCGACCGCGCCCGTCTGGCGCGTGCCCGCGCGCCCCGCGGCGGCCGCCGTCGTCAACGGCACCCTGGACATGGCGTGGTCGAGCCGTGAGGCGGGAGGCGTGAACGGCGTGGCGGATTCCGGGGCCGGCGGTCCAGGGGCACGGCATGCCGTGCCCCTACCGAACGGTACGGGTGTGGCCGCCGGCACGGCCGATGATGGTCCGCTGCCCGCGTGGGTCACCGACACCGAGCGCGTCCTCGCCGCGATGCCGGACGCGGCGCCGGCGCCCGCGACCGCGATCGCGTCGGCCGTCGACATCGCGCCGGCCGTCGATGTCGCGCCCGCGCCCGACGGTCCGCCGCCGCCCGTCGCCCCGCCCGCGCCGCCCGCGCCGGCGGCCACCCAGCGGCCGGACGGCCCGACGTACCACCTCGAGGTCCGGCTGCCGGCCGGCCACGACGAGGGGGCGGCGATCGGGCTGCTGAGCGACGTCTTCAACCTGCTCGTCGGCTTCAGCGGGCCCGACCGGTTCTCGGTCATCCTGCCCAACGGCCACGACCTCGTCGAGCTCGAGTTCCCCAACAACACGACCCGCTACTGCGTCGACCTGCTGCGCAAGCTGTCGGCGATCGTCGGCGACGAGCGGCGGATCAAGGTCGCGGCGCGGTGACGGGGCCGCAGCCACGCCCGCGATGACCGGCCGGCGCCGCCTGCCCCGCGGCCTCGTCGCCGTCGTCGGCCTGTCGCTCGCCCTCAACAGCCTCGGCGCCGGCTGGGGCCTGCCCAACGACCGCTCGTGGTCCAACGACGACCCGACGCCGCGCGTGCCGCTGCGGATCGACCGGATCTGGTGCTGCGGCGACGACAAGTACCCCTACCTCCAGCCGCTGCTGACGCGGGCGCTCTATGCGCCGTCGCTGGCCTGGTGGCGCGCCCGCGGCGACCTCGACGCGGCGTGCGACGACGTCGGCGACCGCGACTGCTACGCCCGCCCCTTCGAGCAGCTGGGCTGGCTCATGCGCCTGTCGCGCCTGCTGGCCGCCGCCATGGGCGCCGGCACCGTGGCGGCCGTCTACGCCCTGGCCCAGCGGCTCTACCGCGACCGCCGCGCCGCCACCGGTGCCGGGCTGGCGGCGGCGGTCGTCCACGAGCTCGTCCTGTTCAGCCACTGGGGCAACGTCGACGTCCCGTACCTCTTCTGGTTCGCCTGGTCGATCGTCGCCTTCGTCGCCGTCGTCGACCGCGGCCGCGGTCGCGACTACGCCGCGTTCGGGCTGCTGTCGGCGGCCGCGCTGTCGACCAAGGAGAGCATCGTCGGCGCCTACATCGGCGTCGGCGCGGCGATCCTCGTCGTCCACGCCCGGCGGGCGCTGGCCGCGGCGGCGGCCGCCGCGCCGTCGCTCGCGGCGCTGACGCCTGCGGCGCGCGCCGGCGTCGTGGCGCGCGCCGCAGGCGATCGGCGCCTTGTCGTGCTCGTCGTCGCGCTGTTCGGGCTGTACGGGGCCGTCAACAACGTCGTCTTCAACTGGGTGGGCTACCAGGCGCATGTCGGCTATTGGCTGGCCGGCACCGGGATCGACCCCTGGAACGATCGCTTCGCCGGCCACGCCGCCTTGCTGGTCACGTTCGCGGCCCGGCTGCGCGACGCGGTGGGCTGGCCGTGGCTGCTGGCGGCGGTCGTGGCGACCGCGTGGGCCGCGTGGCGCGACCGGCGCACGCTGTGGGTCGTCGTGCCGGCCGTCTCGTACTACCTCTTCACGATCGCGCCGATCCGCTACGCCTACACCCGCTTCACGCTGCCGGTGGCGATCCTGCTGGCGGTGCCGCTGGGCCGGGCGTTGGCGGCGGCGTTCGGCGCGCGCGACGGCGGCGGCGCGGCGTCGCCGGGCGCGGCCGGGTCCGCCTGGGCGGCGCGGGTGGCGCGGGGGGCGCTGGCGATCGCCCTGGCCCACGGCCTCCTCTACAGCGTCCACGCCGACGTCATGCTGCTCACCGACGGCCGCTACGCCGCCGAGGCCTGGCTCGAGGCGGCCGTGCCGCGCGGGACGACGGTCGTCGCGATCGGCTCGCCGAGCTACCTGCCGCGGCTGGCGTGGTTGGGCTACGACCCGGAGCGGCTCGACGACGACGAGGCGACGCTCTCCGACGTCGTGGCCGAGGACGCCGCCGTCGTCGTGACGACGCGCCGCGCCCGGGCGCCGGGCATCGGCGCCGCGCCGACGCTCGTCGACGACCTCGTCGGCGCCGGCTACGACGTCGTCTACGACGCCGCCAGCCCGGCGCCGCTGGCGCCGCTGCTCGGGACGGCCTACATCGAATCGCGCGTCAACCCGCGGACGGTCGTGCTCGCGCGGCCGGGCGTCGTCGACGCTGCCGCCAGGAAGGCGCGGTGAGCGTCGGCAGCGTGCCGGTCGTCGTGCTCGGCCTCGGCGGGGTCGGGCGGGCGCTGCTGCGGCAGATCGTCGCGGCGCGCCGGACCCACGCCGCGCGGTGGGGCGTGTCGCTCGACGTCGTGGCGGTGGCCGACAGCGGTGCGGCGTGGGTCGCGCCGCAGCGGCGGGGGGCACGGCATGCCGTGCCCCTACATGACGGGGCGTTGTTGGCCGTGGTCGAGGCCAAGGCGGCGGGGCGGGGGATCGGCGACGTCGAGGGGTGGCGGGGGGAAGAGGACGGGTTGGGCGGAGCGGCCGAGGTCGCCGGCCGCCGGAGAGGAGAGGACGAGGTGTGGCAGGGGGGCGAAGCGCCGGAGCGCGGCGGCGACCCGTGGGCGTGGCGCGGGCTCGACCTGCCGCACGCCATCGTCGTCGACGTCACGGCCAGCGAGGCCACCACGGCGCCGCTGCGCGCCGCGCTCGAGCGCGGCTGGGACGCCGTGCTGGCGAACAAGCTGCCGCTGGCCGGCGCGCACGACGACTACCACTTCCTCACCGGCGGCGGCGTCGACGCGGGCGCGCCCGTCGTGCCCCGGCGGCACGGGCGGGCGCGCTGGGAGGCGACGGTCGGGGCGGGGGTGCCGCTCATCGCCACCCTCATGCGGCTCGTGGCGGCCGACGACGGCGTGGCGCGGATCGAGGGGACGTTCAGCGGCACGCTCAACTTCGTGGCCACCGAGCTGCGCGCCGGCCGGCCGCTCTCGGATATCGTCGCCGACGCGATGGCCCGCGGCTTCACCGAGCCCGACCCGCGCACCGATCTCGGCGGCCACGACATGGCCCGCAAGGCGCTCATCCTGGCCCGGATGCTCGGCTGGCGCCTCGACCTCGCCGACGTCGCCGTCGAGGGTCTCTACCCGCCGGAGTGGGACGACCCGGCCCACCCCGACCACGCCGGCGCCGTCGCCGCTTTCCTGCAGCGCCTGCCGTCGCTCGACGCGCCGACCGCCGCGCGCGCCGCCGCCGCGGCGGCCGAGGGCGGCGTGTACCGCCTGACGGCGACGGTCGCCGCCGGCCGCGCCGCCGTCACGCCGGCCGTCGTCCCCGCCGACAGCCCGCTCGGCCGCCTGACCGGCACCGACAACCTCGTCGCCTTCCACACCCGGTGGTACGACCCGGCGCCGCTCGTCCTCCAGGGGCGCGGCGCCGGCGTCGAAGCGACGGCGTCGGGGGTGCTCTCGGACGTCGTCGAGCTGGCGATGGGGCGCCAGCGTTGATCCGTAGGGTGATCCGTAGGGCGCGCCGCGTCGCCCGCCACGCAGGAGTGCGCCGATGATGGACTTCGACCCTATGCGCCGCCGGCTCCTCGCCTTCCCCGGCGCCGTCGAGGACTTCCCGTTCGGTCCCGAGCACCACGTCGTCAAGGTGGCCGGCAAGATGTTCGCGATCCTGTCCGACGCCGACGCCGCCGGCGGCCCGGCGGCGGTCAGCCTGAAGTGCGACCCGGCGCTGGCGCCGCTCCTGCGCGAGCGCTACGCCGCGGTCACGCCGGGCTACCACCTGAACAAGGTCCACTGGAACACCGTCACCCTCGATGGCAGCGTCCCCGACGACGAGGTCGACGACTGGGCGGTGATGTCGTACGAGCGGGTGGTGGCGGGGCTGCCGAAGGCGGTGCGGGCGGGGTTGGGGGTGTGAGGGGCGGCGGGGGACCGGTCTAGTCGAAGAACCGCCCCACCGCCACCGCGAACCCCGGCAGCACGTCGCCCCCGTCCAGCACGTCCCCTTCGCCCAGCACGCGCGCCTCTTCCGCCCCGACCGGGCCGACTGCGCCGTCCGTGCCGTCCGCGCCGTCCGCGCCGCCCGGGCGCCGGTGGACGGTCACCGTCCGCTCCGCCGGCCGGATGACCCAGACGAGCGGCGTGCCGGCCTTCAGGTAGTCGTTGACCTTGGCCGCGACCTCGCGCGCCGTGTCGTTCGGCGAGACGACCTCGACGGCCAGGTCGGGCGGGCCTTCGATGAAGCCTTGCTGATCGAGCGGGGGCGCAGCGGGGTGCAAGTTGCACTCCCGGTCTTGCGCGCGCTGGTGAGCCCCTTGCGACCGAGGTCGCGGTGCCATATATTGCGGCCGACCTTCATCGTGATCACGCCTCATTCCTCGCCGCTCCCTCGCCGCAGCTGCAAGAGAACGTAGCCGATGTCCCGTTCGCCGATCCGGCTGCAGCCGTCGTGCCGACCGTCGTCGTCCGGGCGACGCCGTTGGCCAGCGGTCGTTGCCGTCGGACTCGCCGTCCTCCTCCGCCCGGCACCCGACCTCCCTTCCATCGCCCAGGCACCGCAGCCGCCGCGCGCGCTCACATTCACGCCCGTCGGTCGTTTCGGAGGGCCGCTCAGCACCCTCGCGGCAGATGGCACGCGTGTCTTTGCGGTCCACGCTGGGGTCGTCCAGTCCTACGACGTCTCTGATGTGGCTGCGCCACGACTCGTTGGAACGAGCGCGCCCGTCGCCGACGCGGCGCTGCTCGCCGCCGGCGACGGCCTCGTGGCTGCGCTGGCCGACAGGACTGCGCCGAACCTCCCGGCAGCGACGCTGACCGTGCTGGACGGGACGGTCGACGCGCTCCCCGTCGAATCGACCGTTGTGCTGCCGGGTTGTGAAGTCCGCGGGGCGCAGATCGCGAGCGGACGAGTCGCTGTTGCGTGCGGGGCCGGCGGCGTCCGGATCGTCGACGTCCGTTCGACGGGTGGACCGACCGTCGTGCCGTTGCTGATGCCAGGGCTGGTACAGGCCGTGGCGTACGACGGACGGCGACTCCTTGTGGGCAAGGCACTGCGTGCCGAAGCGACGCGTGGAGCGGTCGCGCTCTACGACGTGACGGATGTGCTCCAGCCGGTGCCCGTGGCCGCCACGGCGTGGCCGGAGCCTGTTGCCGGCGTCGCCCTCGCCGGAGCGCACGGTGTCATCGCCTCGGAGTACGGCGTGAGGGTCGCCGTCGTCCGCCTCGGCGGGCCAGACCGGTTCGAGATCACGGCCGAGCAGTCGACGAGGGGTATCAGCCACGGGCGACTGGCCGTCGCGGGCACCCGAGCCGTGCTCGTCAGCACCGACCTGCGCGGCGACTCTTTTGTGATCGAGATCGACACCACCCGACCCGCTGCGCCGTTCGCGGTCGGTCCGGCCGCGAACGGCGGCATCACGGACGTCGTCCCGCTGCCGGACGGTCTCGTCGTGATCGACGCGCGGCGCGGCCTCGTGGCTTTCGCCCGCCGCGCGGACGGCGTGTACGGCGAACGCGGGCAGGTGGTAGCGCTCACAGGACCATTTGGCGCAGCGTTCAAGGGCGACGACCTCATCGTCGCTGACAACGATGCCGAGATCTGGGCGCTCGATGTTGCGGACCCGGCAGCAATCGCTGTCAGAGGCCGCGCGAGCATCCGCTGGGCCGGGGAGACCAATGCATGGTTCTGGCCTACCCGCGGTGGGGGTCTGGTCATCACCGATCGCCTGGCCGTCGTGACGCGCGGTGCATCGTTCTGGCACACGGGCGGCCTGGCTGTCGTCGACATCGCCGACCTGACCGCCATTCGACCGCGGTACACGTGGACGATCGACGACGAGAACGGCGCAGCCGCACTGGCACGTGAGTTCGGCTTCGACACGAACGGCAGCTACGACCCCGTCATCGGGCCGGATGGGATCCTGGCGACGAGTTCGAGCGGCCTGGCCGAGTTCGGCCCTCCGGACGGCTCCGCACCGCGCCTGCAGCGACTGTGGCGCGACGGGCACGGCTGTACGGACCCGGGCTCGACAGTGTACGGCGACTGCGCTGCCTACGGCATCGTCCTCGACGGGACGACGGCCTACGTGGCCAACGGCCAGGCCGGCGTCCGGGCGTACGACCTCAGGCCCGGCGCGCCGGCGGGGGCGGTTCGGACGTTCGACGGTCCGCCGGGCGCGCGCGACGTCGCCGTTGTCGGCGACGCACTCCTCGTTGTGCACGGCGATGGCCGGGCGACAGACGGTCTGCGCGCGATCGACCGCCGGACGGGCGCCGCGGTACGGAGCGTCCACGGCTTTTCCGGCGACCGGATCGAGATCGAGGACGATACGGCCTTCGTCTCGGCGCGGATCCTCCCGGACCAGGTGCCGGCCGTCCTGGCGTTCGACGTTCGCGACCCGTTCGCACCAGTGTCGCGGGGGCGCGAGGAAATCAGTGGTCCGTACGACCCCTCCGCTCCGCCGCATGTCGCGGTGAACGGCGACCTTTTGGCCGTCGTGTCCACGGCCGGGGTCTCCCTCTACCGCCTCGCGGACGGCGACGTCCTTCGTTCTACTACCCCGGAGTCGACGGTCACCCCGTGGCCGACATGGTACCCGGGCGAACCCGGCGCGCGTTCCACGGTCATACCGCTGCCGACGGCCACGCCGTCCGCCCCGCCGGCAGCGCTGTACCTGCCGATCGCCCGGAACCGTTAGCGGCAGTCAAGACCGTCAGCTAGTCGAAGAACCGCCCCACCGCCACCGCGAACCCCGGCAGCACGTCGCCCCCGTCCAGCACGTCCCCTTCGCCCAGCACGCGTTCTTCGTCCGTGCCGCCCGTGCCGTCCGCGCCACTCAGACTCCGGTGGACGGTCACCGTCCGCTCCGCCGGCCGGATGACCCAGACGAGCGGCGTGCCGGCCTTCAGGTAGTCGTTGACCTTGGCCGCGACCTCGCGCGCCGTGTCGTTCGGCGAGACGACCTCGACGGCCAGGTCGGGCGGGCCCTCGATGAAGCCTTGCTGATCGAGCGGATGATCGGCCCGCGGAAAGCGCAGGAACGCCGCGTCCGGCGCGCGCACGGTGTCGGGGTTGCGGAACAGGATGAAGCCGGTCTTGGCGGCGTACACGCGGCCGGCCCGGTGCCGGCGCACGTGGTCCATGATCCAGTACCCGGCGGTCGCACCCACCGCCCCATGCCCCCCACTGCCCGGCGACATCGCGACGTACACCCCCTTGACGAGCTCGGACCGCCCGGCCCGGCCCGACCACGCCGCCAGCTCCTCGGCCGTCATGCGCTTCGTCCGGCGGGGCGTGCCGGTGGGGGTGATCATGGCGGGCCTCCTCCAACAGCGATCCGCGCTCGCGCTGGGGGGGGCGAGCGGCGTGCCAAGCCTACTGCTCGGGTGGCACGGCCGCAACCGGGGTGGCGACACACTCGCGACGGCACGTGTCCGAACGCGCTCCGGCCGCGCGTGCAAAGGGCGAGCCGTGGTGCTCGGCACGCTCGTTACGACGACCGTGACGATCGAATACAATGCCACTCCACCCTTCGGAGTCACGCCCGTCCGCGCCTCTGGCGCCAGGAGGTTGGCGATGGCAGGTTCCATGGTCCCGGTGTGCCCGCCGCGCGCCCGACCAAGCGCCGCGCGGTACCAGCGCCCAGTGGCCGTGGCCGCAAGCCTTGCGATCGTCCTTGTAGCGCAGGGCGCGCCCGCAGCGTCCACGGCGCGGGTGCGCGATGAAGTCGCCATTCCGTCACGGGCCGCCGGTTCGTTCGCCACGTCCGCGGCCAACGCGCCGGTCCACTTCGTCCTTCAGGAGAGCTGGTCCGGTGCCTTCACCAGCGTCGTTGCCGACCTGGCGGCATACAGGCGGTTCTACGCTGTGCGCGGCCAGCGACTGGAGGTATGGGATGCAGCCGACCCTGACCGCCCAGCACGACTCGGCGCCACCGGCCGCCTCGGCGGCCTTGTCCGCGTGCACGCGGCGGGCGGCGGACTGGCCATTGTCGAGATCGTCGACGCCGCCGGCTGGACGGCGTCACCTCAGATGGTCCATCGCCTTCGGCTCGTCGATGCCCGCGACGGGTCGCGTCCCGTGGCCACGGTCGATCTGCCGATCCCGACCGTCTCTCGCGTACCTGACGGCGATGGCGACGTGGCGGCGTTTGACGTGGCGCTATCCGGCGGGCAGGCATTCGTTGCCGTGCGCGCCTTGTCCAAACTGTACGTCGTTGACGTCGCGACGAATGGTGTACTGCGCCGGAGTGCGATGACAACGCTGAGCGCGACCCCAGCGGCGCTGGCTGCGGGCGACGGCTGGTTGGCGGTGGCGTATTCGAGAATCGTCGAGGTCTTTGCCGTTGCACCGCCGGTCCCACCTGTCTCGGTCTACCAGCACGTCGATCCGTCCCGGCGGCCGATCACGGCACTCGCCGTCGATGCCGACCGGCTCCTCGTCGGCGCCGGCGGCTCGCTGCACTCGCTCGCGCTCCGCGAATCGTGGGTGTTCGAAGAGATCGGGCGCGTTGCGGTGTGCGGTGATCCGTTGTGGGCCGTGGCCGCGGCAGACGGCGATGCTGCCGTCGCGTGCACCCGGTGGCGGGAGCCAGGTTTTGAGCTCACCGCGTTCCGCACCGCATCGGACGCCGCCCCGACGCCGGTCGGCCTCAAGGACGGCTGGGCCTGGGACCTGGGCCCGCATGGCCTCGCGATCGATGACGGCGTGCTCGTGGCGGCAGAGGGGGAGGGCGGTCTCACGGTCTATCGGACCGTCAACGGTGTCTGGGAGCCGCGCCACCACGAACGTACGCTCGGCAACCCGTCCGCGCTCGCCTTGGACGGCACGCGATTGTGGGCCACCGACTTCGACGACGAGCTCTGGGCAATCGACCTCGCCGATCCGGCGCGACCGGCACTCATGTCCGCGACGGACGACGCACTGTACGGCGGCGTGTCGCCTGACGCTCGGCATCGGTACGCCGGAAGTTCCTTGAGCAGCTTCACGAGTGCGCTCTTCGTCGACCGCGGCCTGGCCTACGTTGGGCATCGGGGCAGCCGGTGCTGCCGTGGCAGCTGGTCGATCGTCGACGTCCGCGACCCGCATCGACCCGTGGGGGTAGGTGAGTGGTCGCCGGTCAGGCCGGATGGCGATACGGTCTATCACCCGACGGGCAACTACGCGCCGGTCCGGTCCAGCAATCGTCTGGTGCTCGGTGGCATCTTGCTGGGGCTGGCCACGTTCGACGTCGCGGACCCGTCGCGGCCGCGGCAGATGGCCATCCAGTGGTTCGAAGAAGGGGTCATGGGCGGCCTCGCCGCCGGGGCGGACGGTCCGGTGTGGGTCGCGCGCGATGCACACGGGCTTGCCGTCGTCGACGTATCCGGCGCTGAGCCGCGTGACCTCGGCCCGGTGCCGGGGATCGAGCGCCCGATAGACGTCGCGCTGGGTGGCGAGCGACTCTATGTCGGACGCGCGTCTCGCCGCGCGAACGATCCGCCATACGCGGTCGTCGCGCCCGGCGGCATCAGCGTCGTCGACCCCACGACGCGGCGCTTGGTCGCCACCCTGCCCGGACCCGACGTCGTGCGCGTCGCGCCGGCCGGCGGGCGCGCGCTCGTGACGCTCGAGCATTCGACCATAGATCGGACTCACGCCTCGTGGTTGCGCGCCTACGACGTCACCGACCCCGCCGCCCCGGTGGCCGGCGGCTCGGCGGACCTGCTGACGTACGACATCGATCCATTGACGCCGCTGGCGGTCGCAGGCGACGTCGTCGTGGCCGGTGGCGGTCCGGCCGGTGTGCTGGTGTTCCGACTGACGAATCGCCCTGGCACCGAGCCGGAGCGGACTGCGGGGCGGGCCTACCTGCCGTTCGGCGTCGTCCGGCGCTAGAGTCGGTGGTCTCGCCGCTCGGACGACGGCTCGCGGCGGTTACCAATCACCCGAAGAACCGCCCCACCGTCACCGCGAACCCCGGCAGCGCGTCGCCCCCGTCGAGCACGTCCCCTTTGCCCAGCAGCGGTCGCGCGCACAATCGGGACGTGCCCGGCCGTTCGGCGGCTCTGGGGGCGCCGACGTCGACGATGGCGTGCCGGGTCAGATTCATCGCGCGGACGCCGTTGATCGAGCCATAGAACACTTGTATCATGCGCATGCATCTACCCACTGCGGCGCGCGTCCCTCGCCGCCGCCCGCACGCTGGAGGCACGCCATGGGCCGCGTCGTCCACTTCGAGATCCATGCGTCCGATCCCGAGAAGGCGGTTGGCTTCTACCGCGAGCTGTTCGGCTGGACGATCGAGAAGTGGGGTCCGATGGACTACTGGACGGTCATGACCGGCGACGAAGGCGTGGCGGGCATCAACGGCGGCATCGTGCGCCGGCGGGGCGACCTGCCGACCGACGGCCAAGCGGTGAACGCCTTCGTCTGCACCGTCGACGTGGCGGACCTCGGCGCGACGGTGGCGAAGGCCGTCGCGCTCGGCGGGGTCGAGGCGCTGCCGAAGATGCCGATCCCGGGGATCGGCTGGCTGGCGTACGTGAAGGACACCGACGGCAACCTCTTGGGCGTCATGCAGTCCGATCCCGACGCGCGCTGAGGTTCGACGCGGCGAGCGGTCGCGGCGCCGGGCCTAGACCCGCAGCGCCATCCGATCGCGTACCGTCGCCAAGAACGCCCCGAACAGGCCCACCGCGTCGTGCGGCCCGGGTGCGGCTTCGGGGTGGTACTGGACGCTGAACGCGCCGGCGGCCGGCACGGCCAGCCCTTCGACGCTGCCGTCGTTGAGGCTGACGTGGCTGACGACGACGCCGTCGGGCAGGCCGTCGGCCGCCAGCGCGAAGCCGTGGTTCTGGCTCGTGATCGCCACCGCCAGCGGCGCCGCGACGGCCGCCGCCCGGCCGTTCGCGCCGCCGCCGGCCGGCCCGAGCGGCGCGATCTGCTTGACGGGCTGGTTGCCGCCGCGGTGCCCGAACTTCAGCTTGTAGGTCCGCCCGCCCAGTGCAAGCCCGAGCAGCTGGTGGCCGAGGCAGATCCCGAACAGCGGCACCTGGCCGACGAGCTGCCGGACGCACGCCACGGCGTCGAGGAGCGCGGCCGGATCGCCGGGACCGTTGCTGAGCAGGACGCCGTCGGGCCGCATCGCCAGCGTCTCGGCCGCCGGCCAGCGGGCCGGCACCACGGTGACGCGGCAGCCGGCGGCGGCCAACAGCCGCAGCGTGTTGCGCTTCACGCCGTAGTCGTAGACCACGATGTGCGGTGCGGCGGCGGTCGGCGATGGCGCGGCATCGACCGCGCCGACGGACGCCGCCGTCGGCGCGCCCGGCGCGAAGGCCGTCCAGGCCGGCTCGGCCGGCGCCGTCCAGGCGTAGGGCTCGGCGCACGACACCTCGCCGACGAGGTCCATCTGGTTGATGTCGGGCGCCAGCCGCGCCAGCTGCACGGCCGCGTCGGCGCCGCCGCCGTCGCTGACGAGGGCGCCGTGCATCGCGCCGCGGTCGCGCAGGTGGCGCACCACCGCCCGGGTGTCGAGGTCGGTGATGCCGGGCACGGCGCGCGCCCGGAGGTAGTCGTCCAGCGTGCCGGTGGCCCGCCATGAGCTGGCCGTTGGGCTGCCGCGGCGCATCGCGAAGCCGGCCACCCAGACCCGGGCGCTCTCGTCGTCGTCATCGTTGACGCCGGTGTTGCCGATCTGCGGCGCCGTCATGACCACGATCTGGCGGCAGTACGACGGGTCGGTCAGGACCTCCTGGTAGCCCGTCATGCTGGTGTTGAACACGACCTCGCCGGTGCGCTGGCCGCGGGCGCCGTAGGCGCGGCCCTCCCAGACCGAGCCGTCGACGAGGGCGAGGTAGGCGCGGTCCGTCATCGGGCGACCTCACGGGGTTGGGCGGCGCGGGCGCCATAGAGGGGCGGCTGCCAACGCGGTCGGACGCCGTAGCGGGCGAGCGTCGGCGGCCAGTAGAGCCAGAGCAGGCCCAGCAGCGGCTGGAACAGCGGGAAGAAGCCGTAGTCGGCGCCGAAGCGGCCCCACGCGGTGTGGCCGATGACGCCCGGCAGCACGAAGCTCAGCGTCCCGACCGCCAGCGCGCCGACGAGCTCGAACGCCAGGAGCCCCACCCCCACCCGCCACGCCCAGGGCCGCCGGATCGCAAAGCCCAGCGTCGCCGCCAGGTAGCACACGGCGGCCAGCAACGACAGCGCCGGGCCGAGATCGGTGACCGGCGCCGCCTTGAAGTACAGCTGGTAGACGCTGCGCACCCCGGTCGAGAGCGCCAGGACGGGGTACGACACGCCGAGCACGTAGCCCGCCACCGACGCCACGTCGGACAGGACGGGGGCATCGGCCGCCGCGGTCGGCGGTGCGGTCGGCGGCGCGGCGGTCGGGTGCGCGTCGGGCATGGCGGCGGGCAATCGTAGCCGGGTGGGGGGAGGGGGTCAACGGCGCCGGTGCCGCCCGAAGTCGATACAATGCGGCTCCGATCCGTCCCTGGAGGCCCACCCGTGCCGATCGCCGCCGCCCGAACGGTCGCCGCGCTGGCTCTGGCCGCCGTGGCGCAGGCCACCCCGGCGCCGTCGCCCACCGCGGCGCCGCCCGCGCCGACGCCCGGTTCGCCGGCGCCGCTGGCGTTCCTGGCCGACTGGACGACGCCGACCTGGCTGGCGCCGCTGGCCCGGCTCGACCCAGCCGTGCTGGCGGCCGTCGCCCTGGCCGCCTTGGTCCTGGCCGTCGTCACGCTGGTCGTGGCGCTCGTCACCGCGGCGCGGGCGCGGCGGATGACGCGCCACTACGCCACGCTGATGCGCGGCGTCGAGGGCCAGAACCTGGCCCGGGCGGTCGAGTCCTACGTGGAGCGGCTGAACGCGGTCGAGCGGCGGAGCAGCCAGGTCGGCGAGCACGGCCGGGCGACGTCGACGCGGCTCCAGCAGGCGATCCAGCACGTCCACCTCGAGCGCTACAGCGCCGTCGACGGCAGCGACAACCAGCAGAGCTTCTCGCTGGCGCTGCTCGACGCCGCCGCCAACGGCGTCGTCGTGACCGCGCTCTACACCCGCCACGGCCTGCGCGTCTACGCCAAGCCGGTCGCCCGCGGCGCCTCGCCCTACGCCCTCAGCGACGAGGAGCAGCGCGCGATCCGGCGCGACGGCGGCGACTGACGCCGTCGTCGCGCCGCCGGACGATCTGGTTGGCAGCCCGCCGCCCCGTCCGTATACTGTCGCGGCTTGTCCGACTGCGGCGCGGGCATCGTGCCCTGCCGCCCGGCTGCCCCGGAAATGGTGTCTGACCGTGGCCCAATCACGCGGCCCCGCCGCCCCCGCGGCGGTCATGGTGGCCGTCCCCCGCGTCCTCGTCCCGGTGCTCGGGCTGGCGGCCGTTGCGCTCGTGGCGGGGCTCGTCAACGTGTCGCGCGCCAACCGCGCCCTGCGGCACGAGGTGGCCAACCTGACGCTCCAGCGCGACACGGCCGAGTCGCGCGTCCAGCTCCTGACGGGCGCCGCGGCGCGCAAGAACAAGGAGCTGCACGAGGCCGACGCCGAGGCCGACACGCTCCGGCAGCAGGTCGACGCGGTCGAGATGCAGCTTGACGGCATCGCCTTCCTGCACGACCAGTTCCGGTCCGAGCTCGGCCTCCCGACGCCGACGCCGACCCCGCCCCTCGGCGGCGCGTCCAGCCTGGCGGTGCCACCGGGCGGCGAAGGCGGGCCGTTCGATCGCACGGTCACGCTCGAGGACCGGCTGGCGCTCTCGCGCGAGCGGCTCGGGGCGGCGCTGGCCGACGTCTACGCGCTGTGGGGCCAGGCCAAGGGCGGCGCGTGGCGCACGGCGGCGTTGCGCGGCGCGCCGCCGGTGGCGGCCGATGGGCGCCTGCCGGCCAACTGGCCGGCGCGGGGTCCGATCAGCAGCCCGTTCGGCTGGCGGCAGTTCCGCGGCAAGGCGAACCACCACTCGGGCATCGACATCGGCCTGCCCTACGGATCGCCGGTCGCCGCGACGGGCGACGGGACGGTCGTCGGCAGCGGCTGGCAGCCGGGCTACGGCTGGTGCGTCCTGGTCCAGCACGGCCAGGGCTACGCCACGCTCTACGCCCACCTGTCCAGCACCCTCGTCGCCGTCGGCGACGTCGTCACCCCCGGCGCCGCCGTCGGCCTTTCCGGCAGCAGCGGCAACTCGACCGGGTCGCACCTCCACTACGAGGTCTGGCACAACGGCAGCGCGCTCGACCCGCGGCCGTTCATGGACCACGGCCCGCCGGAGGCGGCGCGCTGAGCGCCCCTGCCCCCGGCACGGCGCCGACGGAAGGATCGAACGATGGCTTGGTTCTCACGGGGTGAACGCGCGGCCCGGCGCAGCGAGCTGCTCGAGAGCGCGATCGGGCCGAGCACGTCGGTGTCGGGCGTCATCAAGAGCGACGGCGGCCTCCGGATCGACGGCCACGTCGAGGGGCACATCGACGTGGCGGGCAACATCGTGATCGGCGAGGGCGCCGTCGTGCGGGTCGACACGCTGATCGGCCGCAACATCACCGTCGGCGGCGTCGTCACCGGCAACATCGAGTGCGGTGGCCGGCTCGAGATCCTGGCCACCGGCCGGGTCGAGGGCGACATCGTCGCCGACGCGATCATGATCGACCAGGGCGGCGTGTTCCAGGGCGCCAGCCGGATGCGCAGCGCCATGCCCGCCCTGCCTGCCCCGCCCCCGGCGCCCGCAGCCGGCGACGACGTCATCATCGACCTCGGCACCGCCGCCGGCGACCCGGAACCCGTCGTCGACGTGGCGTCCGCACCGCCGCCCGCCGCGCCCGCGCCGCCGCCCGCGACGGTCGTGGCGGCCGACGCCGCCGCGGCGAACGCGCCGTCGTCGCCGCCGACACGTCCCGCCGCGCCGCCGCCCGCCGCGCCCGCGGCGCCGTCGCCCGCGCCGGCCCGCGGCCGCATCACGCCCCCCACCGCCGACGCGCCGCCGCGGCGCGCCGCACCCGCCGAGGCGCTGCCGCGCGCCGAAGCCGCCGAGCCGGCGCTCGACTTCGCGCTCGACATCGAGCCGGTCATCCCCGACACGGCCGCCGGATCGGCGTCGGGCGGGGCCCGGCGGCCGACGGCGCCCGAGCCGGCCGAGCGCCGCGGCCGCCGCCAGGGCGGCAGCCGGCGGCGGTGAGCCGCGGCGCTCGGCCGGTCCGGCCCGGCCCGCGCCCCCAAGGAGGATCCGATGACCCAGCCCGCCGCCCGCGCCGTCGTCGCCGCCGGCGCCGTCTGCGCCTTGGCCGCCGCCGCGCTGCACCCGGGCCTCGGCCCGGCCGCGGCCGCCGCCCCGCGCCAGGGCGCGCCGGCCGCGGCGGACGGCCGCGTGCTGTTCGACGCCGGCGCGCCGGGCGCCTGGTCGGCCAAGGTCGGCCCGGACGGGTCGGTCACCCGCGTCGCCGAGCGCGGCCACGGCGGGATGACGGTCCAGAACCTGGGCGACGCACCGACGCGCCTGCTGGCGCTCGACGTCGCGCCCGACGACGGCGACGCTGCCTCGTGCGAGCGCTGCGCCCTGCGGCGCGTCCTCTGCAGCCCGCCCGTCACCCCCGGCGCCACCTGGCGGGTGACCTCGACGGTGGCCGTCGTCAGCCTCAGCCTCCAGCCGGCGGCCGCGGCCGGCGACGCCTGGGCCGCCGCCGCCGGTGCGCTCGGGCTGCCGAACACGGCCACCGTGGCCGACGTGGTCTGCGGCTACGCGGCGCGCTGGCCGGCCGAGGCGGCCTGCCCCGGCCCGGCCCTGATCGGCGCGCTCGTCGACGGCGGCGCGTCGCCCGCACTGCCCGACGGCGTCGACGCCGCCGCGGCGCGTGGCGAGCGCATCGGCGGCGTGGCGGCGCCGTGGCTGACATCGGACGGCGCGCTCGAGGCGCGCACCGTCGACCGCACCGAGGCGCTGGGCCTGGCCGACGTCGGCTGGGACACGCCGGCGGCCGACGGGCCGGTGGCGCCGTTCGTCTACGACCTGCCCGGCGCCTGGATCCAGAGCCCGGACGGCCTGCGCAGCCAGCTCCACGTCCTCAACCCGACGCCCGGCTGCGCCACGGTCGTCGTCTCGGCGTTCCGCACCAGCAGCGGCTTCCGCGGCGCGTATACCGCCACGCTGACGGCCGGCGCGCTCATGACCTACGACCTCGACGGGACGACGGCCTTCGAGGATGTCTTCGGCTCGGCGGCGCTGCGCCTCGTCAGCGACCGGCCGCTGGCGGCGGCGCTGACGGTGGTCGGCCCCCACTTCACCACCCGCGTGCCGGCCACGCGGATGCCGCCGACCGCCGGGCCGGCGCCGTCGCTGCGGCAGCTGCTGCCGCACGCCTACCAGGAAAAGGTCGACTTCGCGGCCGGCGACGTCGCTGCGGACACCCGCCGCGCCGCGTCGCCCGACCAGGCGCCGCTCGACCGGGCGCGCGGCTGGGAGTCGAACATCCCGGTCTTCAACCCCTACCCCGAGCGGCTCGAGCTCGGCTTCCGCCTCCAGGCCGAGGGAGAGCCGCGCCGCGAGTTCGGCTACCCGCTGCAGCCGCGGGTCCAGACGGTGTTCCAGCCCGGCTTCGGCCTCGGCAAGCCCGGCGGCCACGGCTGGGGCGAGCTGGCGGCGACGGCGCCGCTACCGCTGCCGCTGGCGATCGGGGTCCACAGCTGGCGCGAGGCATCCGACGAGCCCGCCGTCGTCGAGGCCTGGTCGGCCCGCACCTGGGCGTTCGACGCGTCGGCGCCGGCGCCGCGCGCCATCGGCCTGCCGGACCTCGGCGGCCCGGCCGTCGCATCGCCCGACGACCCCGAAGCGGCGCCGCTGTCGCTGTACGGATCGATGACCGACACCTTCGGGGCCCGGATCGCGATCCAGAACCCGCTGACGCGCACCGCCCGCATCGCCATCGACAGCTACGCCGCCGCCTGCGGCTACGCCGGCACGGTCGAGCACCGCATCGACGCCCGGCAGCGCCTGCTGGTCGACGTGCGCGACCTGCCCGGCACGGCCCATGGCGCCGACGCGGCCGTCGTGCGCGTCCTCGAGGGCGCGGCGGCGGCGCTGGTCGAGTTCCGTCGCCCGGGCTGGCCGACGCTGGCCGCCGCGCCGCCCGACGTGGCCTCAGCCTACCTGGGCACGCCGGTCCTCGACGCCGGCCCCGAGCCGGTCCTCGTGGCCGCGCGCCTGGCCGTGACGCCCACCGCCGTGACGGTCGACCGCGCCGCCCTGGCGCCGATCCGCGCGCTGCTGGGCCACGTTCCCGACGACGACCGCTGCGCCCGCTACACCGCCGCGTCCGACGCGCCCTGGCTCGCCGTCGACGCCCCGGCCGGCCCGCTGCCCAGCGTCCTCACCCTGACCGTCGACCCGCGCCGCCTGCCCTCCGGCGACGCGACCGGCGTCGTCACGATCGCCAGCGCCGACGCCACGATCACCGGCTCGCCGCAGCGCATCACGGTGACGGTGACGGGCGAGCCGGTCCACCAGGATCCGGGGCGGGCGTATCTGCCGGTGCTGTGGCGGGACGCGGGACGGTAGCGGGCCGGCGACGGTCGGCGCGGGTCGGTCGCTACGTCGACACTGCTACCTCCCCCCCCAGAACGCCTCCTTCGGGCACCGCCGCACCGTCACCGCTACCTGCGCGTAGAGCGCCGCCAGGTCGGCCGGCGTCGGCGCGTCGAGCGTCCGGGTGGGGTCGCCGGCGAGGCGGGCCAGGAAGTCGCGGTCGACGTCGCCGCCGAGGCCGATGGCGTAGATCGTCGTGCCGGCGGCGCGGGCGGCGGCGGCGACGGCCAGGGCGCGGTCGGGCTCGTCCTCTTGGCGCCCGTCGGTGACGACGATGACCAGCGGCACCGAGCCGGCGCGGTGGCGCGCGCTCTGGAGCTCGGCTTGGGCCGCGTCGAGGCCGAGGTCGATGCGCGTGCCGGGCGCCAGCGTCAGCGCGTCGAGCGCCGCCCCGGCCTGGGCGGCGTCGGTCACCAGCGGTGAGAGCAGCGTCGCCGCCTGGTTGAAGGCCACGATCCCCACTTGGTCGTCGCCGAGCCGCAGCAGGCCGATGAAGCTGCGCGCCGCCGCCTTGGCCGCCTCGATCTTGGCCCCGGCCATGCTCGTCGAGCTGTCGATGAGCAGCACGGCGTCGACGTGGACTTGGCTCGGGTCGCAGCGCTCGCGCAGCGCTACCGGCAGGTAGAGGTCGCGCGGCGTCCGCGTCGGCGTCGCGGTCGGCGTCGGCGTGCGCGTCGGCGTGGCGGTCGGGACGGGCGTCGACGTCGGTTCGTCGGTCGGCGTCGCCGTGGCCGGGGCCACGACATCGACATAAGGGATGGGGAAGACGATCCGGCCGACCGCGCCGGTGAAGTCGACGTACTCGGCGTAGGCCTCGGTGTTCGTCGGCCAGCGGCCGACGGCGCTCGGCCGGACCTGGAGCCGCACGCCGAGCCCGGTCAGCGGCACGTTCTGGAAGCGCCAGGTAAGCCGGCCGCCCGTCACCGCCGCTGGCGGCTCGGATGAGCTGGGCACGTAGGGCACGCCGTCGGGCACGGCGTCGACGATCGTCAGCTCGCGCAGCAGCGTGGTGGGCTTGATCCGCTGCACGATCCGGTCGTACAGCGCCGCCAGGTGCGACTCCGACCGGCTCTTGATGAAGTGGCTGGCGTCGGTGACGATCTCGCCCAGCGTCCGCTCGCCCTGGCCGCCCTGGCCGACCAGCTTCTTGGCCCCGTCGGCCGCCGTGCCCAGCCAGATCCCGAACGCGTCGTCGACGCGCCGCTTGAGCTGGCCGCCGGCCCGTTCGATCTGCTGCCGGAAGTACTGGATCTGCCACGGCTGGGTGTCGTCGTCGACCGGGATGCCCTCGCTGGCCATGAGGTAGATGACGACCTTGCGCGCGTCGCGCCGGCCGCGGGCGCCGAACAGCTCGCGCTCGGTCTCGTCGATCGCCGTCGCCAGGCTCCAGTCGGCATCGCCGCCCTGCAGCCGCCGCAGCATCCGCCGCAGCAGCTGGACGTTGTTTGTCAGCCGCGACCCGCTGCCTGGCTGGACCACCAACTGGTCGGTCGAGGGGTCGATCTGGTCGATCAGGGCGTCGACGCTGCGCTGGACCGAGCGAAAGGCGTTGGCGCTCATCGACTGGTCGACGACGACCGCGATGTCGGCCGCCAGCTGCGACGAGGCGCAGGCGCCGCGGATCGTCAGGGCGAGGTCGACGGTGTCGCCGATCGTCACCACCGCCGGTGCGGCCGACTTGTCGCCGACCACAAGGCAGCCGCGTTCGATGGCCGGGACGCGCACGCCCGGCAGCGCCGGATCCCAGGCGTAGGCCGTCACGACGTCGGCGACCCGGTCGACGACGTAGACGGCGCCGGCGGCGTCGACCGCGATATCGCTCGGCTGCGTCGCGCCCAGGTCGGGCCGCGCCGCCGCCCACGACGCCACGAGCGCGCCGTCGGGCCGCAGCCGGTGCGCCCAGCCGTCGCGGCCCAGGACCACCAGGTCGCCGTCGGGCAGGACGTCGAACCGGGACGCGCGCGGGGCGCCGGCCGGCAGGCCGAACCCGGCCCGCGGTGTCCCGTCGGCCGCCCAGCCGTGGATCCGCTGACCGCCGGCGTCGAGCGCGAACCAGGTGCCGTCGGCCGCCACCGCGGCGTCGGCCCACGCCGCCGTCCGCCCGCCCGCCCCGCGCAGCGCCGCGCCGCCGACGATGGCGCCGGCGGCGTCGAGGCGGTAGGCCGAGGCGGTGCCGGCGTCGACGACGACGACCTGGCCGGCCGCGGCGTCCCAGCCCACCGCCACCACGTCGTGCGCCGCGCCGGCCGCCGACGGCAGCTTGGTGCGCCAGCGCTCGGCGCCGTCGGGCGCCCAGCTGACGGCCGCGCCGGCGTCGGCGGCGTAGACGTTGCCGGCCGCGTCGGCGTCGGCGTCGACGACGTCGTAGCCGGACAGCTGGGCGTTGGCGACGCCGGCCGCCGTCAGCCGCTGGACCCGCGGCGGAACGTCGACCAGGTAGGCGCGGCCGTCGGCGCCGAAGCCCAGCGCCTCGAGCCCGTCGAACAGCCCGACCGCCAGGTCGGGGCTCGACCACGTCGCCACCGGCTCGCCGCTCGCCTGGCGGTCGCGGTAGGCGCGCACGCCGGCCAGGGCGCCGCTGCCGGCCGTCGCCACCGCCGCCCAGACGCCCTGGCCGGCCGCGGCCGCCACCGCGACCGCCGGCGTGCCGTCGAAGCGCCCGGTGACCCGGCCGCCGTCCATCTCGAAGCGCGCCAGCGCCTCGCCGGTGGCGACCCAGGCCTCGTCGCCGGCGACGGCGACGTCGAGCGGCTCGCCCGGGACGGTCGTCCCGCCCAGTCGGATCGCCCCGCCCGGCCGCCCGTCGGCGCCGAACACCACCACCCGCCCGTTGCCGCGGTCGGCCACGAGCAGCCGGCCGTCGGGGGCGACGTCGAGCCCGGCCGGGCCGTCGAGCTGGCCCGGGCCGTCGCCGCTGCCGCCGAGCGGCGTGCCCTCGGCGCCGCCCGGGTCGAAGACGCGCACCTGGTCGCCGTTGGCGTCGCTGACGAAGACGCGGCCGTCGGGCGCGACGGCGACGCCGGTGGGGTTGAGGCCGGGCCAGGTGGCTACGCGGGCGCCGGTCAGATCGAAGACGGCCACGGCGCCGGCGCGGACGTCGGCGGCGTAGATGCGGTTGCGCCCGGCGTCGGCGGCGACGTGCCCCGCCGCGCCGAGGGGGTCGGCGCCGCCGCGGCCGAACGCGCCCAGCGGCGAGCCGTCGGCGGCCAGGATCTCGACGCGGCCGAGGCGGGCGTCGGACGTCACGATCCGTCCGTCGCCGAGCCGGTCGATGCCGGCCGGCTCGAGCCAGAGCCGCCCCGGCACGGCGCCGGCCGACTCGGTCCAGGTGGCCGTGCGGACGTAGCCGCCCGGCGGCACCGGCGCTTGCGCCCGCGCCGGCCCGGCGGCCGTGGCGACGGCCGCGATGGCCGCCGCGGCGATCGCCGCCGCGGGGCGGGCCGTGGAGCGGCGATGGGCGGGCCGGCGGGCGGGGTGGGGGGGCAGCGACATCGGGCGTCTCCCTGGTGGGCGGCCGGATGGGGTGCAGCCGGCGCGCGGCAACGATGTGCGCGCACGCGGGCGGCGGCAAGTCGGCGGCCGAGCCGCCGGCGCGCCCGGCGGCAGCGGCGGTTCCTACACAACGCTAGCGGGCGCCCGCCGCCGCCGTCGGGGCCCGGCGCTATAATCCGACGCGCCCCTCCACCGTCTGCGAGACGCCACCATGCTCAACTCCTTGGTCACGAAGATCGTCGGCGACCCGAACGCCAAGACGGTCAAGCGCATCCAGCCGATCGTCCGCGCCGTGAACGACCTAGAGGCGTCGTTCGAGGCGCTCTCCGACGACGCCCTGCGGGCCAAGACCGAGGCGTTTCGAGTCCGCCTCGCCGACGGCGAGGACCTCGACGACCTGCTGCCCGAGGCCTTCGCCGCGGTGCGCGAGGCCTCGAAGCGAACGCTGGGCCTGCGCCACTTCGACGTCCAGATCATCGGCGGCACGGTGCTGCACGAGGGCGGGGTGGCCGAGATGCGGACCGGCGAGGGCAAGACGCTCGTCGGCACGCTGCCGCTCTACCTGAACGCGCTGACCGGCCGCGGCGTCCACCTGGTGACCCCCAACGACTATCTCTCGAAGCACGGCGTGCAGTGGATGGGCCCGATCTACCACGCCCTGGGCCTCACCGCCGGCGTCATCCAGAACATGGGCAACCAGCCCGAGATGTCGTCGTTCGTCTACGACCCCGACTACCAGGCCGCCGACGACCGCTACCAGCACCTCCGCCCGGTCCACCGCCGCGACGCCTACGCCGCCGACATCCTCTACGGTACGAACAACGAGTTCGGCTTCGACTACCTGCGCGACAACATGGTCTGGGACCTCAGCCAGCGGGTGCAGCGTGATCTCTACTTCGCCATCGTCGACGAGGTCGACAACATCCTCATCGACGAGGCGCGGACGCCGCTGATCATCTCGGGGCCGGCCGAGGAGGCCACCGACTGGTACGTCCGCTTCGCCGAGCTGGTGGGCCGTCTCAAGCCCGAAGAGGACTTCACCGTCGACTTCAAGCTCAAGGTCGTCACGCCCACCGACGAGGGCATCGAGAAGGTCGAGCGCGCGCTCGGGATCGACAACCTCTACAGCCCCGAGCACTACCAGCTGACGCCGTACTTCGAGAATGCCCTCAAGGCGCGCGTGATGTTCGAGCGCGACAAGGAGTACATCGTCACCGACGACGGCGAGGTCGTCATCGTCGACGAGTTCACCGGGCGGCTCATGCACGGCCGGCGCTTCTCGGAGGGGCTGCACCAGGCCATCGAGGCCAAGGAGGGCGTGCGCGTCCAGCGCGAGAGCGTCACGCTGGCCACGATCACCTTCCAGAACTACTTCCGGATGTACGACAAGCTCTCGGGCATGACCGGCACGGCCTGGACCGAGCGCGAGGAGCTCCACCGGATCTACGGCCTCGACGTGACGATCATCCCGACCCATCGCACGATCCAGCGCCTCGACCGCCCCGACCTGGTCTACACCGCCACCAGCGCCAAGTGGAAGGCCGTTGTCGACGACATCGTCGACCGCCACGCCACCGGCCAGCCGATCCTGGTCGGCACGGTCGCGGTCGAGACGAGCGAGCGCCTGAGCAAGCTGCTCGAGGGGCGCCGGGTGCCGCACGAGGTCCTCAACGCCAAGAACCACGAGCGCGAGGCCGAGATCATCGCCCAGGCCGGCCACAAGGGCGCGGTGACGATCGCCACGAACATGGCCGGCCGCGGCGTCGACATCCTGCTCGGCGGCAACCCGGAGGGCACGGCCCGCGCCGAGCTGCGCAAGCGCGGCGTCGACCTCACCCAGCTGTCGGCGCTCGACTGGGACGAGGCCGTCGCGATCCTGCGCGCCGGCGGCGATCCGACCGAGCGCTTCCCGCACGAGTGGGCCCGCACGCTGGCTGATGCCTGGCACCGCTGCAGCCGCGAGCGCGACGAGGTGCTCGAGTTGGGCGGCCTCTACGTCTTGGGCACCGAGCGCCACGAGGCGCGCCGCATCGACAACCAGCTGCGCGGCCGCGCCGGCCGCCAGGGCGACCCCGGCGAGAGCCGGTTCTTCGTCGCCATGGAGGACGACCTCATGCTCCGCTTCGGCGGCGACCGCGTGAAGCGCCTCATGGAGCGCCTCGGCGTCGACGAGAGCCAGGAGATCGAGAGCAACCTCGTCAGCCGCCAGATCGAGGGCGCCCAGGTCAAGGTCGAGGGCTACAACTTCGACGTCCGCAAGCACCTGCTGGAATACGACGAGGTCATCAACGAGCAGCGCAAGCTGATCTACGGCCAGCGCGCCGAGGTCCTCAAGCGCGACGACTACCGCCCGATCTTTTGGGACTTGCTCGAGGACGAGGTCGGCGCCCTCGTCGACACCTACACCGCCGGCGAGCGCAGCGAGTGGGATCTGGCCGGCCTCCACACCGTCGTCCGCTCGATCTTCCCGCTGCCCGACGACGAGCACGCCGAGGACTGGCGCCCGTGGTCGCCGGGCCAGATCCGCGACCACCTCCTGGCGCTGGCCCAGGACGTCTACGACGCCAAGTCCGAACGGCTGGGCCCCGAGCTGATGCACCAGCTCGGCCGCCACGTCTTCCTGCGCACGATCGACAACGCCTGGATCCACCACCTGACGGCCCTCGACGAGCTGCGGACCGGCATCGGGCTGCGCGGTGTCGGGCAGGAGAAGCCGCTGGTGGCGTTCAAGCGGGACGCCTTCGGGATGTTCCAGTCGTTGCTGGCCGTGATCCGCGAGAACATCGTCCGCGGCATCTTCCTGGCGGAGCCCGCCGAGCCCGCCGCCCGCCCGGCCCCGCCGCGCCGCGCCGCGGCCGCGCCGGCGGACGGCGCCGCCGTCCCCGCCGGTCCGGCCGCCCGGCCCGCCCCGGCCGCCGCCGCGCCCCGCGACTCGCTGTTCGCGCGGGCGCAGGCCGCCGCGGCCGCCGGCTCGCCCGGCGGCCCTGTCCGCGCCCAGCCCAAGGTCGGTCGCAACGACCCGTGCTGGTGCGGCAGCGGACGCAAGTACAAGAGCTGCCACATGCGCGAGGACACGACGGGCTTGATCGTCCGCTGACCGCGCCTCCGCCGGCGCTGTGGCGTCGCGCCGCGCACCGATCCCGCTGCCGCCCCGACCTCAGCCGGCGGCGACGAGCCCGGCGCCGTCCCAGCGGTAGAGCGCGCCGCTGATCGCCTCGGCGCCGGCGCCGGCGAACGTGCGCGCCACGTCGTCGGCGATCGACGCCAGGTGGGCCGGATCGGCGTCGCCGCACGCCAGCAACAGGTCGCGCGCCGGGATGCCGACGTGCAGCGTGCCCGGCACCCACTCCGACAGGGCGTCGAGCAACGACGCCAGCAGGACCGCCGCGGCGTCGAGGCCGTCGCCGACGTGCCACGCCACCACCAGCTGGTCGCCGTCGCCGAAGCCGTCGGCCGGCACGCCCTGGGTGCGCTCGGCCAGGTGCGCCAGCGCCTCGGCCATGAGCGCCGCGCCGTCGCCGCCCCAGCCGCGCTCGACGTCGCTCTGCGTCAGCGGGATGTGGCCGTTGGGCAGGGCCCGGACGAAGAAGACGGCGAGCGCCGGGTCGAACGGGCAGGCCAGCCGGAATGCGCCCGGCGCCACCGCGTCGTGCCGCGCCAGGCGCGGGAACGGACCGGCGGCCTCGACCGCCGCGCCCGGCACGCCGAGGGCCGCCTTGACCTCCTCGACGGCGTCACCCGGTTCGAGCTCGCCGTGCCGGTAGCGCTTGAAGACGTCGTCGAGTTGAACCGTGTAGGGCGCGTCGCCGTAGCGCAGCTGGACGACGAAGGGCCGCACCCCCGTCACCGTCAAGCCGTCGACCGCCCGCAGCCCGGCGACAACGGCGCGCTGGAAGCCCGGTGCATCGAGGCCGTCGGGGCGGAGGGCCGTCTCACACGCCTCGCGGGTCGGCGCGGCCGCGGGATCGGCGAGGTCGTCGCCCGCCGGCGGCGGCGCGGGCATCACCCCGGCGTCGGCGCGGCGGTCGGCTCGCTCGGCGCGGCCGTGGCGTCGCCGTCGGACGGAGCGGCCTCGGTGCCGGTCGCGGCGTCGCCCGCGTCAGTTTCGCCCGCGTCGCCGCCGCGCGGCGGCGGATAGGCGCCCTCGGTCGGCTCGGCGACGAACGCCGGCGGCGGGTACGGCGCGTTGGGGTCGTCGGTCGCCGAGCCGTAGAGGTCGTCCCAGACCTCGGGACCGCCGCTGATCGGGTCGCTGCGGAAGCCGCTGCCCGACGACGGGGCGCCGCCGCTCTCCGACGCGCCGCTCGGCGCGCGGTCCTGGGGCCGGTTGGGCGTCGGGCTCGAGCACGCCGCGAGGCCGAGCGACAGCAAGAGCGCGCCGGCGACGGTATAGCGCCGGGAAGTCGGGCTGGCCATGAGGGGTCCTCCACTCCAAACGATGCGGTCGTCGGCGCCGCGCACCCGGCGCGCCGCTACGATGTGGCGGCGACGGATCCGGCGGGCTGGGCGCCCCGGCGGCGGGGCCGGAGTATAGTGCGGCGCCGCCGGCAGCGGCAACGGGGCGCGGGGGGGCGGCGCGCGCGGTCGGGCGTCGCGCCCGACCGCGGGTCCGCGCGCCTCTGCCGTCGGCGCTTGACCCGCGTCGCGGCCGTCTGCCATACTTGCCGGCACCCACCTCCTTTCGGTCCGGCCGGTCTGTGCCACCCTTCATCCGGATTCATCTGCAATCCTATAAGGAAGGGAGGTGGTGTCGAATGGATCATAGTGCGCGTCAGACCGGCACCACCGAGGCGATCGCCTAGCGATCCTTCGGTGGATGCCACCGAACCGTGGGGGCTCCTCTGGGGTCCCCACGGTGCTTTTTCGCCACGTTCTCCCCGTCGTCCCCGACGCGATCGAGGAGCGTCGAGCCCGATGCAGACCGCCTACCGCTCCCACACCTGCGGCCAGCTGCGCCCGGCCCACGCCGGCCAGCGCGTCACGCTGGCCGGCTGGGTCCATCGCCGCCGCGAGCACGGCGGCCTGATCTTCGTCGACCTCCGCGACCGCCACGGCCTGACCCAGGTCGTCTGCGACGCCGCCGCCGCGCCCGAGGCCTACGCCGCGGCCGCCGCGCTGGGCAACGAGTGGGTCGTCCAGGTCGAGGGCGAGGTGGCCGCGCGCTTCGAGGCCAACCCGGAGCTGGCTACCGGTGCGATCGAGGTCCGGGCGGCGGCGGTCCGGGTCGTCAACGCCGCCAAGGTGCCGCCGTTCGAAATCGCGCGCGACCTCAACCTGGACGAGGCGCAGCGGCTGCGCTACCGCTACCTCGACCTGCGCCGCGAGCGCATGGCGCGCAACCTCGTCCTGCGCCACCGCGTCACGGCGCACGTCCGCCAGGCGCTGAACGACGCCGGCTTCGTCGAGATCGAGACCCCGATCCTGACGCGCAGCACGCCCGAGGGAGCGCGCGACTTCCTGGTGCCCAGCCGGCTCCACCGCGGCGCGTTCTACGCCCTGCCGCAGAGCCCGCAGCAGCTCAAGCAGCTGCTCATGGTCGCCGGCGTCGACCGCTACTACCAGATCGCGCGCTGCTTCCGCGACGAGGACCTGCGCGCCGACCGCCAGTTCGAGTTCACCCAGGTCGACATCGAGATGAGCTTCGTCGAGGCCGAGGACGTCATGGCGCTCAACGAGGCGATGTTCCTCGACCTCTGCCGCGCCGTCGTGCCGGAGCGCCCGATCCGGCAGGCGCCGTTCCCGCGCCTCACCTACGCCGAGGCCATGCGCCGCTACGGCAACGACAAGCCCGACATCCGCTTCGGCCTGACGATGGAGGACCTGGGCGACCTGTTCGCCGCCAGCGACTTCGGCGTTTTCCGCGACGTCGTCGCGGCGGGCGGCGCCATCAAGGCCCTGTGCGCGCCGCGCCTCTTCAGCCGCAAGGAGGTCGCCGATCTCGAGGCGATCGTGAAGGCCCACGGCGCCGGCGGCCTGGCCTGGGTGGCCTGGGAGGGCGGCGAAGCGCGCGGCTCGGTGGCCAAGTGGGTCGCGCCGGTCGAAGCGGCGCTGCGCGACCGGCTGGCGGTCGAGGACGGCCAGACCGTCCTCATCGTCGCCGCCGAGCGCGCCGTGGCCGAGGACAGCCTGGGGCGGCTCCGGCTCCACCTGGGCGAAGCGCTCGGCCTGATCCCCGAGGGCGAGCTGGCCTTCCTCTGGCTCGTCGACCCGCCGCTGTTCGAATGGAACGCCGACGAGGCGCGCTGGGACTCGGTCCATCACCCGTTCACGGCGCCGCGGCCCGAGGACGTGCCGCTGTTGGCCTCCGATCCCGGCGCGGTGCGGGCCATGGCCTACGACGCCGTCCTCAACGGCGTCGAAGTGGCCGGCGGCTCGATTCGGATCCATGATTCGGCCGTGCAGCAGCGCGTGTTCGCCCTGTTGGGCATCGACGAAGTCCAGGCCCGCACCGAGTTCGGGCACCTGCTCGACGCCTTCGGCTATGGCGCGCCGCCGCACGGCGGCATCGCCTGGGGCTTCGACCGCACCGTCATGATCCTGGCCGGCGAGGCGTCGATTCGCGAGGTCATCGCCTTCCCCAAGACCGTCGCCGGCACCGACCCGCTCACCGGCGCCCCGGCGCCGGTGCCGCCGGCCAACCTCGACCTGCTCGGCCTGACGGTGGCGGCCACGCCGGACGCGGCCGCGCCGAGCGGACCATGACCGCCTAACCCCGTTTCCCGGCCGCCGCCCGCCCGCGGGCCGCGCGCCGGTCGCGACCGTCGCCGCTCACCCGGGGACCCCACCCCAGCCGCTGGCGTTCCGTCCCGCCGCCGACACCGCGTCGGCGGTGCGAGTGCATGACGAGGAGCGTCAGATGAACGGTACCCAGTCGCCCGCCGCCCGGTCGTACCTCCGCCGCGCCGCGGCGCTGGCCGCGCTCGCCCTGGCCGTCGTGGCCGCGCCGGCCGCCGTCCAGGCCCAGAAGGGCCAGCCGGCCGGCGGCGCCATCCAGGGCTACGTCTACCTCGACGCCGACGGCGACGGCGCCTTCGGCCCCGACGAATCGGCCGTCGTCGGCGTGCCGATCCGGCTCGAGGGACCCGAGGGCGCCGACATGGCCGCCACCGATGCCGAGGGCCTCTACCAGTTCACCGGCCTGGGCGCCGGACGCTACCGCGTCGCCATCGACACGAACGCCGTGGCGACCGTGCTCGGCTCGGCCGAGGGGCTCGACGTGCCCGGCTACGACGCGCTGGCCGTGTCGTCGGAGACGCTGACCGGCGTCAACTTCGCCCTCGACGCCGAGCAGGTGGCCATGCTGTCCACCGCGCTGGCCAAGGCCGTGGCGGCGGTCCAGGCGGCGCTGCCCGGCAGCCTGCCCGGCGCCGAGCCGCCGGACGCCGGCGCGGCCGAGACCCTGACCGCCACCGCGATGGCGGCGGCGATGGCGTCGATGACGACCACCGAGGCGCTGACCACCACCGCGGCGACGACGGCGACGACGGCCATCACCGCCGCGGCGCCGGCCACCGCGGCCGTCGCGACGGCCGCGCTGTCCAAGGGCGGCCGGCAGCTCGGCGGCGGCGCGGCCGTGACGTCGACGGTCGCGCTCACCGACACCGCCGTCGTCACCCGCACGGCTGCGGTCACGGCGTCCGAGGCGACGACGGCCGGGCTGACGAGCGCCGCGGCCGGCGCGTCCGGCGGCGAGGGCCCCGAGGGCATGCCGGGCGGCGGCCTCGCCGACGTCTTCGGCACCCCCGCGCTGGCCGGCCTGGCGGCGCTGCTCGGCCTCCTGGGCGGCCTCGGCGCGCTGCGGCGGCGGGGCGCGGGGGTGGCTCGGGGTTGACGCCCGTCGGGCAGTCCGTACAATAGGCCAGGTTACAATCCGATTAAGAGCGCGTTCGACCGAGTCGCGGCGGGAGACCCCACCCTCTCCCCCGCTCGGGCGATCCCTGACCCGCCGCACCGGGAGATCGACCCATGACCCGTCTGACCCGCTGGGCCCTAGACCGCCCGTCCATCACGATCCTGCTGTCGCTCGCCGTGATCGGCGCCGGCCTCTGGGCCGCCCGAGGGCTGAACCGCGAGTTGATCCCCGACATCGAGCCGCCGATGGCGACGGTGCTGGTGGTCTACCCGGGCGCCTCAGCCGACGAGGTGACGAACAGCGTCGTCAAGCCGATCGAGACCGCGCTCGACGCGATCACCGAGATCGACGTCCTCGACGTCACGGCCACCGCCTCGGACAGCTTCGCCGCGATCATGCTGCAGGCCGAGTACGGGACGGCGCAGGACGACATCCGCCAGGAGATCGAGGACCAGCTGGTCGACGTCGAGCTGCCCGACGAGGCCAACGACCCCGAGATCGTGCTGTTCAGCTTCGCCGACATCCCGGTCATCCAAGGCAGCATCAGCGGCGACATCGACGAGGATGCGCTGCAGCAGCTCGTCCTGGACGACCTCGTGCCCGAGCTCGAGGCGATCGAGGGCGTCAGCCGGGTCGACATCGCCGGGGCCCGCGACGACCAGGTCTACCTCAAGCTCGACCCGGACGCGATGCAGGCGAAGGGCGTCTCGATCGATGCCGTCAAGGGCGCGCTGGCGGCCAACGACCTGACCTTCCCGGCCGGCAGCCTCGAGACCGAGGGCTTGCTGACGCCGCTGCAGGTGAGCCACCGCATCACCTCGACCGAGGCCCTCGAGGACCTCGTCATCGGTGGCGGCGGCAACGGCGGCCCGCCGGGCGGGGTCCCGTCCGGCCCGCCGGCCGCCTCGGTTGGCCCACCGCCTGCCCGCCCGCCGGCCGCCGCGCCGCCGACGTCCGGCCTGCGCGGCGCGCGCGCCGGCGCTGCGGCGCCCGGCGGCCCCTACCCGATCCCACCGTCGGTCCAGCGGCAGGCTGCGGCGCTGCCGTTCCCGATCACGCTCGAGACCACCGCCGACCTGACGCCTGAGCTCGTCGACCAGCTCGAGCTGCTGGCGCCCGAAGTGCTGCGCGAGGTGGCGGCCGAGATCATCGCCAGCCTGCCCACCGGCGCCACCGACGCCCTGGCGCCCGACGTCGTCGCCGCGCTGCCGTCGGACATCCAGGCGGCGCTGGCGGCGCAGCTGGCCGGCGTTGCCGACCTGCCGGCGCCGGCGGACGACGCCGCGCCGACCGCTGACGTCCAGGTCGTGATCGCCCGCGCCGGCGACACCGTCGCGTCCATCGCCGAGCGCCTCGGCGTGGCGCCAACGGCCGTCCGCGACGCGGACGGCGAGGCGGTAGACGACGTGGCGGCCGGCGACGTGCTCTACGTCGCGCTCACGGTGGACGAGGACGACGACGAGGCGGCCGACGACGCCGCGGCGAGCGACGACGACGGCGGCGCCGCCGATGACGGCGATGCGGCCGACGACGCGGGCGCGGCCGCGAGCGACCAGGTGCGGCTGGGCGACATCGCCGACGTGGTGCGCGAGCCGGAGGCCGCCAGCAGCATCAGCCGCTCCAACGGCCAGGGCAGCCTCGGCCTGATCGTCTACAAGGACAGCGGCGCCAACACGGTGCGCGTCGTCCACGACGTCGAGGACCGCATCGAGGAGCTGCAGGACGACAACGACGATCTCGGCGACCTCGACGTCAACCTCGTGTTCGAGCAGGCGTCGTTCATCGAGGAGTCGTTGAACGGCGTCCGCAACGAGGGCATCCTCGGCGGCCTGTTCGCCGTGCTCGTCATCCTGTGGTTCCTGCGCAGCGTCCGCTCGACGCTCGTCATCGCGCTGAGCATCCCGCTGTCGATCCTGACCGCGTTCGTGCTGATGCGCATCCAAGGCCTGTCGCTGAACCTGCTGACGCTCTCGGGGCTGACGATCGCCATCGGCCGCGTCGTCGACGACGCGATCGTCGTCATCGAGAACATCTACCGCAACCTGCAGCAGGGCGTCCCGCGCCGCCAGGCGATCCTCCAGGGCGCCGGCGAGGTGGCGATGGCGATCACCGCCGCGACGCTGGTCACGGTGGCGGTGTTCCTGCCGCTGGGCTACGTCGGCGGCCTGACGCGCGAGTTCTTCCTGCCGTTCGGCCAGACGGTGACGTACGCCCTGTTGGCCAGCCTGCTCGTGGCGCTCACGGTGATCCCGCTGCTCGCCAGCTGGTGGCTGTCGCCCGACAACCTGCCCCATGCGCACGAGACGTGGCTGCAGCGCGTCTACACCCCGATCCTGCGCTGGGCGCTGGCCCACCGCGTCACGACGCTCGTCGTGGCCGGGCTGATCTTCGTGCTCAGCCTCGGCCTGGCGCGCTTCATCCCGCGCACCTTCATCGGCGGCTTCGGCGAGCCGCTGATCAACGTCTCGGTCTCGCTGCCGAGCGGCGCGACGCTCGAGACGACCGACGCGATCGTCCAGCTCGTCGAGGACGTCCTCGACGACGACGACGCGATCGACGACATCGAGACGACGATCGGCGCCGGTTCGGCCGGCTTCGGCCAGTTCAGCGGCGGCGACCCCGCCCGGGCCTCGATCCTGGCCACGCTCAGCGACGATCCGGGCAACGACGACGAGGACGACGAGGACCCGTCCTCGTGGGCGGCGTGGTTCCAGGGCAGCGACCGCGAGGACCCGCAGGTCGTCGCCGAGCGGCTGCGCAACGAGCTCCACGACCTGAACGACCTCGACGAGGTGCGCGATCGGCTGGCCGACGACCGCGACGAGGACGAGCTCAACGCCGCGATGGCGCGGCTGCGCACCGTCCTGGCGACCTCGAACATCGAGGACGGAGAGGCGAACCGCGTCTTCGACTTCTCGGTCAGCGCGGGCTCGGGCGGCGGCCCGCCGGCCGGCGTCTACGACCTCCAGGTCCGCGGCGAGGACGAGCGCGACATCCGCCGCGCCACGGCGCTCATCCTCGACGCCCTGACCGATCCCGACGAGTGGGAGGACGAGGGCTACGACCTCGAGGCGGCCAACGAGGACGACGAAGACGACGACATCACCGCGGACGATCTGCCGATCATCAACCTCTCCAGCAACCTCTCCGATGCGCGCCAGACGCTGACGGTGGCCGTCGACCCGGCCAAGGCCCAGGCCCAGAGCCTGTCCACCGTGCAGGTGGCGCTGGCGCTGCGGTCGATCTTCGAGGGCCAGGAGGTCGGCACGATCGAGATCGCCGACGGCGACGACGTGACGAAGCTCGACGTCCTGGCGGTCTACCCCGACGCCTTCATCGCCGACAAGACGGCCCTCGAGAACCACCGGCTCGACGCGCCCGGCGGCGGCCGCGTCCGGCTGGGCGACATCGCCGAGGTGTCGCTGCGCGCCGGCGCGGTCGAGATCACCCGCGTCAACGGCGAGCGGGCGGCGCTCATCTCGGGCGAGATCATCGACAGCGACACGTTCGGCATCCAGGAGAGCGCGCTGCGGATCATCGACCGGGTGAAGTCCGATCACGAGGATCTGTTCGGCGACCCGGACGACGAGGACGAGGAGCCGGCGGTGACCGTCGGCTCGGGCGTCACCTCGAGCGAGCAGCAGGACGGCTTCAACGACCTGTTGCTGGCGCTGCCGGTGTCGATCCTGATCGTCTACCTGATCATGGTCCTCGAGTTCGGCTCGCTGTCGGTGCCGTTCGTCATCCTGTTCAGCCTGCCGTTCGCGGCCACCGGCGCGCTGATCTCGCTGGCTTTGACCGGCCGCGCGATCTCGCTGTCGAGCCTGATCGGGATGCTGATGCTCATCGGGATCGTGGTGACGAACGCGATCGTGCTGCTCGACTTCGTCCAACAGCTGCGCAAGCGCGGCATGGGGGTCCACGAGGCGCTCATCGAAGGCGGTCGGATCCGCGTGCGGCCGATCATGATGACCGCCGTGGCCACCGTCATCGCCCTCTTCCCGCAGGCGCTGGGCTTCACCGAGGGCGCGCTGCTGGCCAGCGAGCTGGCGACGACCGTCATCGGCGGCCTGACGACGAGCACGCTGCTGACGCTCGTGGTCGTGCCGGTCCTCTACAGCCTGTTCGCCGGCGGCGACGGCGCCGCGCCACCCGCCGACCCCGGCGCGGGCGTGCCCCCGCCGCCCCCGCCGCTGCCGCGTCAGCCGGTGCCGGCGATCCCGTCGCCCGGGCCGCGCCCGGAGGCGCCGCCGGCCCCGCCCGCCAGCGGCGCACCGGCCCCGTCGACGGGCGGCGCCGTGCCCGACGTCGCCCCGGCGGCGACCTCGGCCGCCCCGCCGCCCGGGTCGCCCGGGTCGCCCGGCGGCCCGCCGCCACCGCGACCGGCCGCCGTGCCGCCGGCGCCGCCGGTGCCGCCGTCGCGGCAGCCCTACGAAGGGCCGGAGGTCACGTGGTCGAGCCGCGGCGGGTCCGACGCGCCGCCGACCGGCGGCGACGCGGCCGACGATCCGCTGGCGCCGATCGGGGGCTGACGCGGCGGCGCGCCGCCCAACGTGCACCGCGCGGGGCGGTCCGGCCAGTCGGCCGGGCCGCCCCGACCACTTGCGCCTCCCGCCGGGCCCTGCTACGCTGTTCGGACTGCTGCGTGTGACTGGCGCACAAGCGTCGCAACCTACGTGATCTCATCGGGAGCCCGACTTGCATCCGGCGTCTCCGCCCGTTGTGAGCGGCGGCGTCCAGCGGGCACCCACCTGCGTCAGCAGGTTGTGGACCTCGCGTCAGTCCACGTAGCAGATCCATCCGGGGGGCACAGGCCCCCCGTCTTGCTGTCCTGCCGCCATCGGCGCCGCCCGTGGCGGCATGTGCGAGGTCGGCGATGCGCGTCCTCCATCCCGTCCGGTCCCAGGAAGCGCCGCTGGACGCTGGCACGTGGATCCGGCCGGATGGGTCGGCCGAAGCGTTCCAGGTCCACGGGCTCGGCGACGGCCGCGCCGTCGTCCGGGTCGAGGGCGACGGCCCGGCGCTGTGGCACCTGGTGCTCGACCCCGACGGCCGCCCCGAGCGGCTTCAGGTGCGGATCCGCCACGACGGGCGGACGGTCGACGCCACGCTCACGTTCTTCGAGGACGAGGTTCTGATCTGGCGCCGCGGCGCCGCTCCGCCCAGCGAGGCCATCGCGCTCGCGCCCGGCACCCGGCTGCTCTGGCCGCCGATCGCGGGGCGCGAACGCTGTCTGGCCGGCCTGTCCGCCGCTGCGCCGGCGCGTGTGCCGTGCCTGCTCATCGTCGTCGTGCCGCCCGACCGCGGCGGGTTGACGGCGCGACCGGTCGAGCTTGCCGTCGCGCGCACCGCGGACGGGGTGCGCCTGGCCACGCCCGGCCTGCCCGAGATGGCCCTGGCGGTCGACGCGGCCGGGCGGCTGGCCGGCTGGGTCGAAGGTGGCGCGGCGGCGCGGCGACATGACCCCGCCCACCCGGGCGACACCGCGTGAGCGCGGCGCGACCAGCGGCGGGCGGCGACCGACGGTTCGTGGTCGGCCTGGCGCTGGCGGCGCTGCTGCTGGCGGCGGCCGCGGCGTGGCGCGGGCTCGGGCCGCTGGCGGGCGAACCGGCGCCGGCGAGCGCGCCGCGGGCGGCGGGCGACGACGCGGCCGGCCTGCGGGGCTTCGCCATCGACCCGCCAGCCCCGGCGCCGGCCCTCGCGCTCGTCGACGCGGCCGGCCGCGCCTGGCGCGGGTCCGATCAGCGCGGCCGCGTCTGGGCGGTGTTCTTCGGCTACACCCACTGCCCCGACATCTGCCCGCAGACGCTGTCGTCCCTGGCCGCGGCGCTCGAGCGGCTGGGGCCGACGGCCGACGCCGTGACGGTGGCGCTCGTCACCGTCGACCCGGCCCGCGACACGCCCGACGTCCTGCAGGCCTACACGGCGGCGTTCGACCCGCGCTTCGTCGGCTTGTCAGGCTCGGTCGAGGCGATCACGGCCGCGGCCGACGCCTGGGGGGTGGCGTTCGAGCGCGAGGCGCCGCCGGCGGCGGCCACGGCGGCCGGCGCCGCGGCCGCCGGGCGCGCCGAGGGGCACGGCGGCGGCATCGACCTGCCCGGCCTGGCCGAGGGCGGGGGCGGCTACACGATCGTCCACTCCGGCACCGTCTTCCTTGTCGACCGCCAGGGCCGGCTGCGCAGCGGGTTCGTCGGCGCGATCGACCCGGCCGACGTGGCCCACGACCTGGCGCGGCTGGTGGCCGAGCCGGCGCCGTGACGGAGCCGGCCGCCGTCCGCCGACCGACGGCGCGATGGCCGGCCGCGGCGGCCGTCGTCGCGGCCGCGGCGGCGGTGGCGATCGGGGTGGCGCTGGAGCCGCAGCGGCTGGTCGGGGGCGAGCAGCGCTACGTGATCCCGCCCGGCACCGCGGCCCGGGCGGCGGCGGGCGAGTCGGTCGAGGACGTGGTGCCGCAGCGCGTCGACACCGTCGTCGGCCGGCCGCTCGTCGTCGAGAACCGCGACACCGCGCGCCACGTCTTCGGCCCGTTCGTCCTCGACCCCGGCCAGCGCTGGCAGCGCACGTTCGCGGTGTCGGGCGAGGTGGCGATGGCGTGCTCGCTGTTCCCGGCCACCGGCTTCACGATCGACGTCGCGCCGCCCCCGCGCCGGGCGCCGCTGGCGACGGTCCTGGTGGCGGCCTGGCTGGCGGCGCTGACGCTCGTGGTCGCCGCCGCCGCCGGCGCGCTGGGCGTGGCGCTTGCGCTCGAAGGGGAGCGGAGCCGCGGCGGCGCGCGCTTCGGCACCGGCGCGCTGGCGCTGTTGCCGGCCGTGGTCGTCGGCACCGCGGCGCTCGACATCGTCCGGCTGACGCGCGCTGCCCGGCTGGGCGACGTGCTGGCGGGCCGGACGCCGCTCGTCTGGGCGGCGGCGGTGGCCGTGGCGATCGCTGCGGCCGTCGTCGGCCAGCTCGCTTGGCGTCCGGACGACGCGGCCGCGCGCCGGACGGCGCCGGTGGAGGCGCTGGGCGCGGTCGGGCTGGCGCTCGTCGCGCTGGCGTTGGCGTGGCTGCCGAGCGTCGGCGTCTGGGCGGCCGGGTCGGCGGCGGTCATGACGGCGGGCGGCGGCTTGCTGGCGGCGGCCGTGGTCGCCGCGGCCCGCGGCGCCGCCGACGGTCGCCGGCTGGGTCCGACGGTGGCGCTGCCCGGCTTCGTGCTGTTCGCGGCCGCGCTGCCGATCGGCCCGCTGACGCCGCCGGTGCAGGCGCTGGCGGCGGTGCCGGCGCTGGCGGCCGGCCTCGGCCTCGTCGTGGTGGCCCGCCGCCAGCGGGCGTGCGGCGCGTCGGCGGCGGCGGTGGTGGGCGCGGCCAGCGTGCTCGTGCTCGTCGTGGCCGGCGGCGGCCTCTACGCCGCGCTGCTGCGACACCTCAACGCCATCACGCTGCCGATCACCGGCACCCCGGTGACCACCAGCACCGCCTCGATCGCCCGCGGCGCGGCGCGCTGGGCCGACGAGTGCGCCGCCTGCCACGGCCCCGACGACGCCGCTGCCTACGCCCGCCTCGACACCGCGCGCCTGCTCGAGGTCATGACCTTCGGCACCCCGGACGGCCCTGACGGCGCGCCCGGCATGCCGGCGCTCATGTACCGGCTCGACGTGTTCGCGCGGGGGGATGTCATGAACTACCTGCGGTCGATCGACCGCCCCGCCGGCGCGGGCATGCCCGATGGCGCGGGCACCGCGGACAACGACGGACCCGCGAACGACGCGGGCGCCGCGGGCGACGACGGACCCGCGAACGCCCCGTAGGGGCCGACCCCCGTGTCGGCCCTCCTCGGCCACCCCACCCCCCACGCCCCACCCCCCCCCAACCCCCGCGCACCCCCACCGTCTGCCGGCCGGCGCGGGGGTGCGATGGCCCATCCGGGGGGTGGGGGGTGTGGGGGGGTTGGGGGGGGGCCGACGCGGGGGTCGGCCCCTACGGGGCGTATTTGGCGCGTTGTTTTTCGGTGACGGGGCCGATGTCGTAGCCGGTGGCATACAACCAATTGCGGGCGCCGGCCTCGCTGATGTACGCGAACTGGTCGGCCAGGGTCTTGGCGGCGCCGTCGACGCCGCGGGCGGCGAAGAGGGCGTCGAGCCAGACGGCGAACGAGCCGTGGGCGCTGGCGAGCGCGGCCATCGTCTCGGCGTTGACGACGACGGCCTCGATGCGCTTGCGGTTGCGGATGATGCGGGCGTCGTCCATCAAGCGGTCGACGTCGGCCGGCGTCATGGCCGCCACGCGGGCCGGGTCGAAGCCGTGGAAGACCTCGCGGAAGGCTGGCCACTTGTTGTCGACGACCTGGCGGTTCAGGCCGCCCATGAAGAGGATGCGGCTGGCGCTCTCGAGGAAGCCGGCGTCGTCGGCCGGGCGGACGGGGTCGTGGCACGGGGTGGCGGGCGATCCGGGCATCGGACGGCTCCTGGCGGGCGGTGCGGCGGGCGCACGGCGACGTGTTCGCGGCCGGGGCGGGGCGGAGCCCGTCGGGGCGGGCGGGGTCGGCGCGCCGGGCCCGGCCCGGCCATTCTAGCGGCGATCGACGGGGGCGGCCCCGACCGGCGCCGCGAGGCGAATGCGGGCGTCGGCGATGACGCAGCCCAGGCCGGCGCCGCGGGCGAAGACCGGGTTGAGGTCGAGCTCGGCCACCTCCGGCAGCTCGTCGACGAGCCGCGACAGCCGCAACAGCAGCTCGGCCAGGGCGTCGATGTCGGCGGCCGGGTGGCCGCGGTAGCCCTGGAGGAGGCGGAAGCCGCGGATGGCGCGGATCATCTCGGCCGCGTCGGCTTCGTCCAGCGGGGCCACGCGGAACGTGACATCGCCCAGGATCTCGACGTGGATGCCGCCGAGGCCGAACGCGACGAGCGCGCCGAAGACCGGGTCGACCGCCGCCCCGGCCATCACCTCGACGCCGCCGCGCAGCATCGGCTGGACGAGCGCGCCGTCCATGTCGGCCAGGCGGCCGTCGCGCGCCAGGCGGTCGCGGATGGCGTCGAACGCGCCGCGGACGGCGGCCGCGTCGGTCAGGTCGAGCCGGACGGCGTCGAGCTCGGTCTTGTGGACGATCGTGTGCGACGCCAGCTTTAGCGCCACTGGGTAGCCGATCGCCTCGGCCAACCGGACGGCGTCGTCGGCGGTGGCGGCGACGCCGCCGGGGGCGATCGGCAGCCCGAACGCGGCGACGACGTCGCGGACCTCGCCCGCCGTCAGCCAGCCCCCGCCGCGCGCGGCCAGCGCGGCGTCGCAGACACGGCGGGCGGCGCCGGCATCGACGCCGGCCAGCGCGGGCGGCGTGCCGGCCGGCCGCGCCCGCCACGCGCCGTGGGCGGCCGCCTTGGCCAGCGCGGCGGCGGCCGTCTCGGGGAACCGGTGGACCGGGATGGCGGTGTCGCCGCTGGGCAGCGGGCGCTCGGGGGCGGCGTCGGGCCCGGGCAGCAGGCAGGCAATCACGGGCGGCGCGGCGATGCCGGCGGCGCGCGCCTCGGCGACGGCGCCGGCGATGGCGGCGGTGACGTCGGCGGTCGGGTGGAGGCCGAGCGGGATGTGGAGGACGATGAGGCTGTCGACGTCGCCGCTGGCGAGCACGGGGCCGATGGCGTGGGCGAACGTGGCGGGGTCGGCGGTGGCGATGAGGTCGACCGGATTGCCGGTGGCGGCGTGGGCCGGCAGGCGCGCCGCCAGCGCGGCGCGGGTGGCGTCCGACAGCGTCGGGACGACGAGGCCGGCGGCCTGGCAGGCGTCGGCGCACAGGATGCCCGGCCCGCCAGCGTTCGTGACGATGCCGACGCGCGGACCGGGCGGCAGCGGCTGGTGGTCGAGCAGCGTGGCCAGGTGGAACAGCTCGTCGAGCGTGCCGGCCCGCAGCACGCCGGTCTGGTGGAACAGCGCGTCGATGCCGACGTCGTTGGCCGCCAGGGCGGCGGTGTGCGAGGCCGAGGCGCGCTGTCCGGCCTGGGTGCGGCCGCTCTTGAGGGCGACGATCGGCTTGCGCCGGCCTACGGCGCGGGCCAGCCGGGCGAAGTGGCGGGCGTTGCCGAACGACTCCAGGTAGAGGAGGATGACGCGGGTGCGCGGGTCGTCGCCCCAGTACGCCACGAGGTCGTTGCTCGAGACGTCGGCGCGGTTGCCCAGGCTGACGAACGCCGACAGCCCCAGCCCGCGCTCTTCGGCCAGCGCCAGCACGGCCAGGCCGAGCGCGCCGCTCTCCGACGCCATGGCGACGCGGCCGGCGGCCGGGTAGAGTGGGGCGAAGGTGGCGTTGAGGCGCACGGCCGGGTCCGTCGAGACGACGCCCAGGCAGTTTGGCCCGACCATGCGCATGCCGTGGCCGCGCACCGTGGCCAGCAGCGCCGCCTGCCGCGCCGCGCCGGCTGCGTCGTGCTCGGCAAAGCCGGCGCTGATCACCACGACGGCCGGTACGGCGCGCCGAGCGCAGGCGTCGATCGCCGCCTGCACCGCCTCGGCCGGCCGGACGATGACCGCCAGCGTCGGCGCCTCCGGCAGCGCGTCGACATCGGCGTAGGCCGCCACGCCGGCGATCGACTCGCCGGCCGCCGCCGCCCGCGGGTTCACGGCGTAGAGGCGCCCAGTGAACCCGGCCGCGACGAGCGACCGCACCAACTGGTGGCCGACCGTCCCGGACTCGCGCGAGGCGCCGACGACGGCGACGGAGGCGGGGGCGAAGAAGGGGCGCAGCGAGGCGGCGGCGGCATCGACCTGCGCGCGAACGCTCGAGGCGTTGGGGTCGCCGGGCACGACGGCGGCGGCGGGCGACGGAGGCGCGGTCGGCATGGCGATCCTCGGCGGCAGCCACGGCGCCCGGCGGGCGGGGTGGCGAGGCGGTCGGCGGCGGTTATACTAGCCGCGCGCACAGCACCACGCCCCTCTAGCTCAATGGTAGAGCAGTGGACTTTTAATCCGTTGGTTCTGGGTTCGAATCCCAGGGGGGGTACCTTGATTTTACGGGCAGAAACGGGTCTCGCCGGCCAGAAGCGTAGCACATTCCAGGGCGTTGACCCTAATCCTGACCCTAACGCGCCGTCGGCCCTGTCTGAGCGCCCTTGCCAAACAGCGCGTCCATGCGATCGGCCGCTTCCTGCTTGAGCGACGGCATGACGTGCGCGTAGGTGTTCATGGTCAGGCTGATCTGGCTGTGTCCGAGCGTCTCCATGACGACACGCGCACTGACACCCTGCGCCAGGAGGAACGAGGCGCAGCCGTGACGGAGGTCATGCACCCGCATCGGCCGCACGCCCGCCTGCGCGAGCACGCGCTTGAATGCGTGGTTGACGTTGGACATGTCGAGCGGGCCGCCGTGGTCGGTGGCAAACACCAGATCCCAGTCCTGCCACTGCTCACCGGCGCGTAGTCGCGCCCGACCCTGCGCCGCCCGGTGCTGCCGTAGTGCGGCCATGACGAACGTCGGCAGCCGCAGCGTACGCCGCGACGCCTCCGACTTCGGTGGGGTCAGTTTGAAGGTGCCCTCGATCCGTTGCAGGGTGTGGCGCACGGTCAGCTGCCCGTCGTCCAAGTGCACGTCCTCCCAGCGGAGGCCGAGAGCCTCACCAAGGCGTAGCCCCAGGCCCAGCAACGTCATGAACAGCGCCTGGAGTCGATGACCTTCAAGCGCCGCAAGGAGCGCCGTCGCCTCAGCCTCCGTGATCGGCTCGACGCGGAAGCGCTCGGCCTTGGGCGGGTCGATGAGCGTCGCGACGTTGCGCGCCACGAGATCCCAGCGCATGGCCTGGTTGAGCGCCCGGCGAAGCGTGGCCCGTATGCGCAGCACGGTACCTGGCGCGAGGCCGGAGGCCACGAGCTCGTTCAGCAGGCGCTGTACATGCAGCGGCTGCAGCTTCGCCAGCGGCACCTTGCCCAGGGCCGGTGAGAGGTGCACCCGCACGTGGCTTTCGTAGCTTTGGTACGTGCCGGGTCGTACGGAGGCCTTCACCGAGGACTCCAGCCAGGTCTCCAGATACTGCCCGACGGTCAACCGGTCGCTGGTGAGGGGGATGCCCCGCTCGACGTCAGCCAGAGCCGCCCGCAGCTTCCGCGACGCCTCCTCACGAGTGCGACCGTACACCGAGCGCTGACGCCCATCCACGGTGAAGCGCGCTTCCCAGCGTCGGTCACTACGCTTGCGAATCGTGCCCTCGTTGCTCCCGCGCCGCGTCACCGTTCACCTCACCGTGCTTACACAACGTCGGCCGAGTATAGCACCTACGGGTGCCCCGTGTTGGCCGAGGCATATGCAACGTCGCACGAGTCAACATGGTTTACACATGCGACACCGCTTGATATAATGCACGTTCGCATGAGACACCGTTGGGACATCATGCATCAACGCAGTAGTCACGTTATAAGTTCACACCGCACGCGTGGAACAGGAGTCACCGCCTCACTTTGATCATCGCGCTGCCCGAGCGGCCCATCGCGTGTATCGCAATCGTCAGCGCATTCAGGTGTTGCAGGGGCGTCTTGAGCGCGCGACAGGTGACGTGCTCGTTGCGCTCGCCCTTGCGCAACAGACGCATGCGATCATAGGTCTCTACGACGTCGTGCTCGACGACGACGAGACACTTCACGTCACCCCACTCCCCAATCCAGATGTATACCAACCTGCATTGCCAGAGCTGTCGGGAGATGTCCTGGCCCCGACGCTGTCCCCTGAGGAGACAGCGCTTCTCGCCCGTACGGAGGCAGGTGACGTCCCGTGTCCGTGGTGTGCGACCGCACTCCATGGGTCGATCGTTCAGCTCGGCCCTCAAGCAACCGTCCACTTAGAATGTCCGAGCCCAACGTGTAGCTTCGAGGAGCTTTAGCCGCACACATCGCATATGCCACACGAACGACCCCATACACTGTCCGCGGAGCAGCTCGCCCGCCTCACGGAGGCCGAGCTGGCCCTGTTTGGTCGGGCGATGCTTGCGGCGCTCGTCGATGCAGAGCTTGCACCACTTCTTGCCAGACACCCTGAGGGTGTCTCGCTGACCCGGCCGGACGACGTTGCTGTGCTGCTTCGACCGGAGTTGAAGGAGCTGGCTCAGGAGCACCTCCGCGTCCTTACGTTGACCCGACGCAATCAACTCCTGGGCAATCACCTGATCTATCAGGGTACCGTGACGCACGTGCACGTGCGCCCGGCCGAGATCTTTCGCCCAGCCGTGATCCAGCAAGCTCCGGCCATCATCGTCGTCCACAACCATCCTTCGGGAGATCCCATCGCAAGTCCGGAGGACATCGCGATCACGCGCACGCTCGTTGCCGCCGGCGAATTGCTGGGTATCGAGCTGCTTGATCACATGATCATCGCTGGCGAGGGCTACACGAGTCTCCGTGAGCAGGGCCGGATGCCCTTTGAGACGTCGTCTTCAGGACACCGCTCTGACTTCATCAGAGACGCGTACGCGGGCGATCCAGTCGATGATGGCGGTCGGGGTCTCGATGAGGACATCGACCCGTACGCTGCCTCTGACGGGCGCTAGGAAGCTCGTGCGGTGAGCGTTCTTGCGTGCGCGCGGGCTCCCTCAACCTCGTCTCTTTCCTCTGCTGCAACTAGGCCTAAGGTCAGCTGTAACCTCTGCTCATGGAACGGCAGACCTGAGGGGGCCTCATGCTCGATGCTACGGGCTGCCGCTGTCGCGTCGTAGTGTATGGGGCGCGGCCGCCTTCAGCGGCTTCAAGGGGAGGAATTGTCGTCCTCCTCACCCACCCGCTCCGGGCCCGCTACGGCTCTCCAACAGAGAGCCGGCGTGCCCTGCGGGGCAGGATCGTCGAACGACGCGCCGTCGGTCTCTCGCCATTTCCATCCCCCACGTCGGCCGCCTTCAGCGGCCTGTTCGGTCGTCCTATGGGACGCCTCTTGGTGCGTGGGGTCTGGCTCTGTCGCGAGCCCGACCGCCCCCGCTGCCAGCGGATGCCACCCTCGACCCGCGATCCTGGGGCATCGCGTGCCGTCACGGTGCTCGTTCCTCGTCCGTGAGCGGTCGTCATCCGTTCCCTTTGGCACTACGTGCCCGCGGCTGGCCGGCGTTCTCGCGCACCGTGGTGCGCTCGATCGCCTTCGCGGCGGCGGTCGGGCTCGCTTCGCTCACCGCTCCCTCTGTCTCCCGTGCTCTGTCACCAGCCGCCGTGCCGATCGTCGGCTGGTTCGGTCGCGTGGTCGACGACGGTCGCTCCCGACGGCGCGTAAGGCGGCATCCGCCTACGGCGGATACTGCCTGAGATGGGCTCGCTCTCTGAGTCGCTCGCCTACAGCAGCCGCCGTTCCTCCCCTTGACCCCTCCCGGCGGCTGCTGGGCACCGTGGCGACGGCCCGCCTTTGGCAGGGCCTTGCTCACGGTGCAAGAGGACAGCGTTCCGGCTGGCCGTGGCCACTCTGCGCATGTTCCGTCCTGCTGCACTTCCAGAATACCCGCCGTCCGTCGTCGTCCAGGGTCTGCGATGAACGCGCTCGCGCGCGCCCTGGACTACGCCGCCTGCGGCGGGTGTCGTGTCGCCTAACAGCAGGACGTTATCAGTTGCTGTTGCGAAGAAAGGAGGTGAACACCATGACCGAAGCACATAACGACATAGCCGACCAGGTTCTGTTCCCGCTTGGCGCGACGGTGGCTACACCGGGCGCACTGGCTGCCCTTGAGGAGGCCGGCGTCCCTCCGTACGGGTTGCTCGTCCGTCACCAGCAGGGCGACTGGGGCGACCTCGACCTCGCTGACTGCCACGCCAATGAGCTTGCGCTGCTTGATGGAACGCGCTTGTTCTCGGCGTACACGCTCCACACCTCCACGCGCGTCTGGGTTATCACGGAGGCCGATCGATCGGCCACGACGATCCTCCTTCCGGACGAGTATTGATTCTCCCAGGCCTTCGGGCGCCTCACGGCGCCCTCCTGTTTGAAGGCTTTCCTGGACCTGATCGTGTGATACACTGTGGTGTATAGGTGCGCGTCAGTCCCGACCTTGCGAGCCTCGCGATGTCGGGTATGGAGCGACCACCACCATCTCACTCGGATCGACCAGATTCGGAGCCTGTACCATTTCAACGCGGAGAGTGGATTCCTATCCCGGAGCATGTAAGGTTCGGGTTGCCAGGAAAACCCGACGTGCCGTGCAGGAGTCGCATCGGCACCATTATGGAGGGCGACCTGGAGTGGCTCAACAAAGTCCCGCGCATCAAGGCCGCACCCGGGGTCGTTACCTGTACTAACTGTCCGTATGTGATGCCGATACATCGCCTGCCAAGTGGTGAGGTTCGAATTGGCTATCCTCCCGTGATCGACGAACTGTGAGTCCCAGCATTCAAGTGCTTCCAGTCAGTGTCGTGTGGGCTTTCCGAGTTGCTCTCGCAGGTGAAGCAGGTTAGGCTTTCGAGCGGTCTGCGAGCCACGCGCCGGCCCATCGGCCCGTACGGGGCGGGAGGCATGGACCGTTTTCCGGGCCTGCCACTTTGGCCGTAGGCTGGTGCCGCCCAGCGCGGAGACGCCTCAGAGCGCGCCCGTTCTAGGGCTCAGGCGCCAGCCAGCCTCTCCTTGGCTGGGTTTTCCAGGAGCCTGTCCAACTTTTCCGATCGCGGGCGGAGTAGAGGGTAGACGCCCGCTATTGTCCGGCACCCGGGGTGACCACCCGATGGACAAATCCCGCTCAGATGCCACGCTCGTCAAACGGTGCCTCACAGGCGACGGGCCGGCGCTGTGCGAGCTCTCTGAGCGATACGGCAGCATGATTAAGGGCGTGGCGTTCAGGAGGCTTCAGAACGAACAAGACGCGGAGGACGTGTCTCAGGACGTGCTGGAAGTGCTGGCCTTCGGAGGCCTGGAGCGCTGGGATGCGTCGCGCGGGTCGCTTGACGGGTTCGTCTGGAAGATCGCCAGCGATGCGATCGTGGACATGCACCGCAAGCGCGCACGTCAGCCCGTTCAGGTCCCCCTCAGCACTGACAGGTCGGACAGTCATGAAGAGGGCGAGGGACTTCATGACCTCCCCTGTCCCGAGACGCCGCTGGACGAGGCGCTGGACGTGCGAGAGCGGCAGTCCCACGTTCACGGTCTACTCAGGAAGCTCAGTCCTTCCGATCGAGATCTTCTCTTTCGGAAATTCTGGCATGGTGAGACACGGCGGGCTACAGCAGCCGGCCTTGGCATAGCTCCTCAAGCACTGGACAAGCGTCTGCAACGCGCACTTCAGCGACTCAAGAAGATCACCCATAGGTGAGTCGAATGGACGTTTTCCGCACGATTTCGGTGTTTCGCAAGGGTTCCTCCCTCGAGCCGCCCAGCGGCTTTGAAGTCAAGGCGGATGTCGGCGAGGTACGCCAGCTTCCCGTTTCTGATCGTGGTCGCGATCAGATAGAGGTCGTGGTGCAGCTCGCGTCGCTGTACTATCGCGGCTTGATTTCTGCGCGTGTTCACGAGCTGTGGAAAGCTCATGTTGCGCGGAATCGTTGCGAGGTTGATGAACGCCACTCGTCGCACCCGCACTTCTTTGTACAGGGCAAGGAGCGCCGCACGATCGTGCAGCCGGCGATCACGGAGTTCTTTGACAGGAATCCGGTGTGTGTGGTTGATTGCCTTGGCGATCGCGTTTCGGCGATTTGTTTCACTGGGCCACACGCGAATTCGATCTTGGTGTCGAAGGACTCTATCAAGGACGATGTGTCGCTCACGTTCCAGGTGCTTGAGATCTTCATGCACTATGTTATTGGACACGTGCGCTCGGACACGTTCGGCGTTCTGATTGAGTTTCGCCGCGACCGTCCCGTACCTCCAGCGTATCTTACGCCGCGCCTTGGTGACTTCGAAGGGGCGGCGCGATCGGCGGTGTCGTGTCTGTGGTCGGACGAGTACTCCGCCTCGTTCCTTACGGCGCCCGTCAATCTACGCGTTGCTCTTCAGCGCCCGGGGGTTACCCCTGAGCTTGTTCGCTTGGCAACCAGGGAGAAGAGTTGCTTCCGCGGCGGCATCCAGGCGTTTCTTTCGCGCTCACTCGGGGCATTGGCGGAGCGGTTCGGGGGGCCGCCTTCGTTCTCAGGTCCTGTTGCCATCGTCAAGGCACCTGACAACGTCGATATCAACGTGTACCTGTTGCAGGTCGTTACCTCGCGCGATGGGTCGAAGAGGGCGATCTGTCGCCGGTGGATTCCGAGCGAGGCCGTTCTCCATCGCCTTGGAGTATCGCTCGGAGACGTTATTCGAGTGCCTTGGACTCTGCTCGTGACCTTCCCTGAGGAGACAATGCTCATTGATCCTAAGGAGGTTGCGAGCATCGCCGACGTCCTGGCGACCACCCGCACCTACTCGTTGCTCAATCGCCTTCGTGGCTCGCTTGGCGGCTACAAGGCGCACTTGAAGGGTGTGTTGGATCGTGTGGGCCAGACAAGCGCGACCCAACCGGGGCCAGGCCTGGCGCCACCGCGCCGCCGCCCCTCGCTCCCGCTGAGATTCGGTGGATATCGCCAGCGCAGAGCTTAGCGAGTCCAACTTCGCCCCAACCAAGCGGATAATCTAGTGTAGGACAAAGAAGATGACCATCACCGCTCTCGACGGTGATGGCCATCTTCATAGCACCACCCCGCGGCTCAAGCGAGCCAATCAGGACGGCACTGACATCCCCTGATGCTAGCACGCTCCTGAGCCACGGGCAAGTCGCCCCTGACGACGCGTTTCGTGTCGTCCGCTCAGGAGGTTTCTGACATGTGTGCGTGGAATCCGTTCACCGTCCTCCTTCTGGGATGGGTGCTGGGCATGGTGTGCGTCCTCGCGCTCACCGGCGGCCGGCGCTCTCCGTGGTGATCCGCTCCATGAGCACGCTACCGCAGCCGGTCGTGCGTGTGAGCGCCATACACGCTGAACTCCATGCGGCGCTTCGCGCCCACCGGCAGCTGACTCAACTCCTGACAGCTCATGGCTTGGCCGTTCTCCTGCAGATCCAGCGCTCGGGGATTGACCCGTGTCACGGTCAGCAGGATGTTCTTTCCCTGTACCTGGAGGCTCTTGCCCGCCTGCAAGCGGCGGCTGGTGAGGCAATCCTCCACCGACTCGAGCGCACACACCCATAGGAGTAGACCGATGCGCTTCTCGATCTTCTTGTTCTTCATCGTATCCACCATGTTCGTCACAGGGTGCGGCGCAGCCGCAGCGGGTCAGCCGCCGGCGCGTGTCGAGCCAGCCGCTGCCTCCCGCTGTGCGATCCCGCGTACCGTCGTCGTCGGCATCGACCGTTCGGGCAGCTACGCGCTGACCGGCGGCGGCATTGAGGCGGTCGCCCGTCTTCTAGAGAGGGCGGGATGTCCGGCTGACATCTGGTACCTGCGCTATATCGAGGAGGACAGCTTCCGCGCCAGCGCCGCAATCCATACGGTGGCCTTCAAGGCGATGCCGCCCCAGCCCACCGCCCCGGCCAATCCGTTGGCGCAGCGGTCGCGGGAGGAAGGACTGCGTGCGTGGGACGCAATACGCCGGACGTTCCTGAAAGAACGCGCCGATGCGGCTGCCCTGCTCAGGTCGCTGACGCCCTCCACCGCGACGGCCACGGATGTATCAGGGTTTTTCCTCAAGGCAGGAGAGCTCTACTCGCGGGCGCCCAAAACGTCGGAGCACGTCATCGTCGTGGTCTCTGACCTGCAGCACAACGTCGCGCGCGACGGCGACTTCCAGATTCCTGGCGCCCACGTCATCGCCCTGGTCTTCCAGGCGGATGATCCGATCGAGTCGCAGGCGCTGCGCGCGTACTGGCAGGAGCGTCTGACGCGTGCCGGCGCAGCATCCGTTCGCTTCTTCGATCCCTCGGAGCCTGTCGACCATGTGCTCGACGCTCCCGCGACCGCCTTGACGCGGTAAAGGAGGTGAGATTCGCATGAACACCCTGCTGACGGTCGTCGTCGTGATCGTGGTGGTTGCCGCCGCCGCAGCCCTCCTCTCTACGCAGCACAGCCCGCTCGCTCGCCTCTTGACGGCGCTCCTTCGCCTGCCGGAGACCGCGATCGCCACCGTGCGAGAGGTGCTCGATACAGTGGCGACCTGGCTCTCGCACTCCGTTCAACTGCTGCTTCGCCGCGTGATGCCCTCTGGATCGACGACCTGGGTGGGACATTCCGTCATCGCGATGACGGTCGTCACCGCGTGCACGCTCATCGTCACCGCCGCGGAACTGATCCTCCTGGAGCTGACGTACCCGCTGTTTGGCTTCGGCTTCGAGGTCGGGACGGTCTCTGCGAACCTGACTCGCCTGGTTGCGGCGTCCACCGCCTCGATGACCGTCGTGTGGGCCGTCGTCTTCGCCGAGACGACGGGCATGGCCACCTACTCAGAGCTTGGGTCGCGCACCCAGACTTCGCCCAAGACGCGCTACTTCCACCTCCTGCTCACCGCAGTGGCCGCCGCAGGCCTGGCGTATCTGCTCTACCAGCTCGCCCTAGTGCGTGCATACGAATCTGACACGGCGTCCTCCTCTCTGGCCCTCATGCAGGCGGCCGATCCCTTCGCCCTCGACGCTGTGGCGCCTCCCCCGGCCGTATCGCCAACTGAGGCGATCACCATCGCGCAGGTGTCCGACGGCAAGCGCTACGCGCACCAGGTGCTCATGTTCGTCGGCGTACTCACCCTCTTCGCGGCCAAGTGGTATGTCCTTCCCTGGTTCGCGGTGGCTGGGGCGATGGTGCTCTCCCTCCTGTGGCTGCTCATCGCTCCGCTTCGGCTCGTCGCGACGCTCGTCGACCGACTCATGGCCGTCGTCGTCAACGAGCTTGCCCCCGCGGCCCTGGATCTCACCCACCATGTGGCGGGCGACACGAAGAACTACATGTCCGCGCACCTGCGCGCGTCGCCCGCGGGCTCTGAAGTCCAAGACCTAATCCGAACGGGCGATCAGATCGCCACGGAACTTGGCGAGCGTGTGCTTGCCGCCGTCGCCGCCGGCAACGGCCGCGTGCATCAGGTTGACGACGACACTGGCATCCAGACTGGAGGTGAAGGACATGCCTAAGCAAGACTTCCTCGCGGAAGCGCCTCAGCCCCTCGTTCGTCGCTCCCAGGGCTTGACGGCCCGCCACGGAGCCTCGCGTGAAGAACTGCGCACGATCCAGGAGATGCACCGACAGTCGCTCGCCGTCCGCGCCGAACGCGTGATCATCGCGATCGCCACGCACTCCGTCGCCGACCTCGCCAAGCTCATGGAGTACACGGGCCTCGACCTGATCCAGCACGCCCAGGCGACCATGGACGTTGCACGGACAACGTTGCGGCCGGAGTACTTGGAGAAGTTCACGGTGTTCGCCGACCGCGTACTCGGCCAAGTGGCCCATGACCTTCTGGAGATCCAGGCTCTGGCTCGGGAAAACGCCCTCGAGATTCTGGTGGACACGCCGAGCTTTAAGGAACTGCCGGAGGAGAAGCGCTCCTTCCTCCGGCGGCTCCTGGGTCGGTAGGGAGGTGCTGCATGTCCCGAGACGGGCGTCTTCGTCGGGCCGCTGAGTCGGCTGCCTCATTCGATCTCAACGGTGCGCGTCAACATGATCTCTGCAAGGAGGCTCACCACTTCGATGCCTGGGCATTGGGTGTCTGCACCGCAGCCATGGAAAACGGCTCGCTCGTGGCTCTCAAGCAAGCCAAGCTGCGTCTGGCAGAGCGCTTCGTCGATCGACGCTTCATCCTGGAGCGGCGTCACCGAGGTCGCTCCGGCAGCGCGCGTCACCTGTGCATCGATTTCGTGTTCTTCAACGCGAGCACCTCGACGAGGCGGAGCGAGCCATGCAGCCGCCCGTCATCGAGGTGACGCGCGTCGTCCAGCGAGCGGCGCCTCGTGCGCGGTGGGACGGTCTGGTATTCGGCACCATCGACGACGAATTCGAGTAGGATATGACCAGGCTTGCCCCGATTCTGGCCCCTACCCCACCTGACCGTCGGCAGTTCCTGTTGCCAGACAGCGCACTTCCGCGTGGTACCCACCTATGCGCTTCATCGGGCAGCGGCAAGTCGATCGTTCTCGGCCACATGGCGGCGCTCAACCTACTGCGCGGCATGCCCCAGCTGATCTTTGATCCGGCTGGGCCAGCCGCGGACTCTATGCTCCTGCGCCTCCACGCGAATCTGTCTCCTCCGCTTCGCCGGCTTGCGTGGCGGCGCGTCACGTACCTGGACATGCGCGGACGGGACGGGACGGCGCCACGGTTCCCCTTCCTCTTTCGTCTTGACGGCGACACGCACAGCGACGTCGCCGAACGCTTTCTCCAGACGTGTGTGGCCATCGATCCGCATCTGCAAAGCGCCTCTGTCCAGGGGTACAACGCGTTGAGGCGTGTCGGTCACAACGTCGGCATCGTGCTCTCGGCGCTGGGTCTACAGCTCAACAGCGCCCTTCCCCTGCTCGATCATCCCGAGGCGTGGCAGCGACGACTTCAGGAGGTCGCTACAGACGATCCCTCGGTTCGTCATGCCGTGGCGTTCATCCTCGGGCCCTATGCCACACTCTCACCCGGAAGTCGCCTCGAATTCAGTGCGATGTACCGCTCGAAGATCGAGCCGTTGGTGCTCGACACGCGCCTGCATGACATGTTTTGCGTCGGGCCGCCGACAATCGACTTCGACGACGTCACCAGACGCCGCCAGACCGTCATCGTCGACTTCCGCCACGAGACCAACGCCCACGTCCGGCTGCTCAAGACACGCTGGGTGTTTGACACCCTGATGGCCTACATCCGGCACCGTACGCCCGGCGCTCACGTGCCCTTCGGCATCCTGATCGACGAGCTCACCGAACTGACCCGCCACTCGAGTCTCGAACACGACATCTTCGCCGCGGATCTGGACTACCTCATAAACGTCATGGCGCGCAACCGATCCGTGGCCATCGTGGCGGCCCACCAGGAGATGTGGCAGCTCTCGCCCCAGACGCAGCAGACCGTGTTGTCGATGGGGACGCAGATCTTCGGCGTCATGTCCGATCTCACGTCCGCCGAGATGGTCGCCCGCGCCTACGCCGCCATTGATCCCGAACGGGTCAAGCGCTGGCGCAGGGTGTGGATGAGCAGCTCCGACCGAGAGACGGGGGCCGCGTTCCCGTTCGTCGTCGATCACGAGCCAGTCGAATACACCCTCGATGAACAGGCGTTCCTCGCAGGCAGGGCATTCATGGCCCTCAAGCCGTTCCAGTTCGTCATTAGGCCCCACGGCGAGAACCGCCTCGTGCGCGTCAGCATGGCCGACGACGTCGGCGCTCTATGGCCCAACGAACATCCCGACCTGCTCACCCACATTCGCCGGCACCTGGCACAGCGCGTCGCCAACGAGCGACCGGCCCCGCACCTCATCGAGCTAGCCCGATCTGCTACACTGATACCACATGAGCAGGACATCCGTGACCGTGTTTCCGCCACCGGAGACGAACTTGACCCGGCCTACTGGCGCACGTGAACATCGCGCGCGCACCGGGATCTCCCTGCAAGGGCGCGATTACGAGATCATCGCCGCGGTACATCGCCACCGCGTTTTGACGTCGCAGCAATTGGCAGCCCTGTTCTTCCCGACAAGCGCCGAGGCGCCAGTGAACTCGGCTTGTCGTACCCGACTTCGCATTCTGGTGCGTGCCGGGTTGCTTGAACGTCAAGAGCAGCCGGTAACGCGAGCCGAAGGGCGAAGGCCATACCTCTTCATGTTGACTGAGGCCGGAGCCCGCCTGCTCCTTGAAGACGTCGGCTACACACCCGAGGAAATAGACTGGAAAGCCTCATACAATAATGTGGGATGGCCGTTTCTGCGGCACCAGCTCGCAATAAATGACCTGTACGTGGTCGTCGCAACTGGCGCGGCGCGACTGGGATGGGAAGTGGCGGAATGGGTTGACGATCGCATCTTGCGGCGATCACATACCGCACGCCTGCAAGTGCCTGGAGCACCGCCTGGCGATACAACCGTCGTCATTCCCGATGCATACTTCACCATTCGAAAGGAGGATGGTACATTCCGGTTTCTGGCTGAGGTTGACCGCTCGACCATGTCCGTGGCGCCATCGAGTCTGACTACCAAGAGTTGGCAACGAAGAATGCTCGGATATCAGCAGCTATTTGATTCGCCAGCCATCAGAGAACTCTACGGGACGACAGCCATCCGCGTCCTGACCGTCACCACCGGCGAGAGACGCCTCCTCCATCTGAAGAAGGCCATCGAGGATGTCGGCGGGATGAAACGTTACTGGCTGGCAACCTCTTCAAACCTGACAGCTGATACGGTCTTCACCAAGCCAGTGTGGCATGTTGCATCCATAAGCGATACCCGTGCCCTACTTGCATGACCCGCGATTGCGCGACCCGCGCCCGCTCTCCAGCCTTGACTGCACCACTGAGTTGGCTTAGTGATCGCAGTCCACCAGCTCTCCGCCAACAGGATGAACTCAGCTCGTCTTTTGTCCGGAGACGAGCAGGGAGCGGGACGCGGTGTGCAATCACATTCTACACGACGCGCCGCGCGTCGAGTTACGCCCTTGACCGTACCCTCGTGGAGTCCCCCGTGATTCAAGCGTGCGCACTTTGTCTTCATAACAAGCCTCTCCGAAAGAGCCACCTCATTCCGCAGGCCGTGTATGGGCTTCTCCACTCTGACGAAACGGCAAATCCGAATCCCGTAACACTGCGACCTGGTCAGTCCATTCAATCGTCAAAGCAACTTCGCCGACCGCTATTATGTGCCGAATGCGAGCAGCGCTTCTCAACGCGCGGCGAGACCACCGCACTTCGAATGTGTGCGCGACAGGGCGATGCATTCCGCCTGCGAGACGATCTGCTGGAGACGACACCACTTGAATCGTCTGAGACAGGACAGGCATACGACATGCGCAATCTCACCTTCGATCCAAGCGAGGCTCTCACGTACTTCGCCTTGAGCATGTGCTGGCGAAGTGCTGTCACACACTGGAACATCGGCGCCCATCGCGTCTCAAGAGTAGAGCTAGGGCCCTACATTGAGAACGTGCGTGCGTACCTACTGGGCGAGGCTCCATTTCCCCCGCACACCTACGCCCTTCTGTACTTCTTCACCGAACCAACCCTACAGCGGGTCGTGGCAATTCCCTTCAGCACGAGAATCGCATCGGGTTGCTGGAGGCACAACGTTACCGTTCCAGGCATCACGGTGAGCATCTTCATCGGGCAGCATGTTCAGGAGGCACTTGTCAGAAACGCTCTCAACACCCCCGGGCCAAGACTGGCGCTGACAGGCAGCGAGAACCAACTACCACACTTGCGCGCCCTGGGCGCAATGCTACGTACGCAGCCTGACAAACGATAGCGAACCTCAGCCGCGAAGTCTGAACGACATCTGTTCATTTTCCCCAGATGGCTTAGCCGCACAGTCCTCTGCCGGCAACATCCAGGAGGCGCTAAGCCCTCTGCTCCCAGCCACCCCATGTTGAACTGCAGTGGAGGACAACTCAATCCAGCTGAGGTCCGGGCTCTCCCCGGACCAGGAGCAACAGACGCTTCACGACCGAAACACACAAGCCGGACGCCACCGCCTTGCTCACCTTCATGATCCGGTGTACCATCCCCAGCTATGCTCGCGACCTCAGATGCCTTGGCGATCGGCGCACCGTCGTTAGCGGAACGTTGGCCTCAGCGTTCTAGAAGACCGGTTCGCCCCGATTCCACGCGCGAAACGATACGAAGTGATGCGCCATTCATTACCACAGGTTGCCAACGTTTGAATGACACCGCATCTTCTGATATCCTCAAGTGTATGGGTATCAAGAAACCTGGCGTTACAGCAGTGCTTTTACTATCTATCGGCATGATTGTTGGATTTGGGTATGTCAGTCAATCAATGCGTGACACCGCACCACAACTCACCCCAACGTTGAGAGTTCCATCACCACAACCGACATTTCGTCTGAGCCGTGCACCACGTCCGACATTTCCCCACACGGCACCTACGATTGCATATCAGGGTAGATGGCGCACACATGTTGATCCGTACCTTCGCTTTGTAGTTCCCGTACCCTCTACCTGGACTATCCGTTCTGGCGGACTTCGGGGCGCCTTGAGCAATGCAGAGTGGGTGGCTTCGTTCTCCCCACCCACACCAGAAAACACCCCTTGGCTCGGTTACAGCATCGACGTCAAAGTCGCGCCCGTCACCGTTGCACAACGCTCCTCATGGGAGTTTGCTGAGGCTATGATCGAAGCAGATAACGACGTCGCGCGAACAGAGCCAACCCTATTCCATACGCAGTTCATTGGCCAGCGCGAGCTACGTCGGGCAACGACCGACTTGGGCATGGTAGCTATCTTCTTCTTTAATGATCTGATGTATCAACTTCGACTGAATGATGGGCGCGATGCAGGTGCCGGTGAAATCCCGGACGTTTCACCGGGCGAATGGGACCATATAGTGTCCATTTACGAGCATGTTCTTCGCTCCTTTTCACCCGATCCGTCGGTGACGTCGGCTGTCTTCTTTAACGAGCCGCTACAGCCTTGGGAGAAGTGACCGCCAATACGATCGCGGTCTTACATCTAGGAGGCATCAATGCCGAGCCGGACTATCCGATACAACGGTCGCCTTATCGCTCAGGTTGCCCTAGTCAGCATGATCAGCGCCTTTCTGCTTCGGGCGGGCAGCTCGCGAAGCAGTCACGCCCAACCATCAGACATTCCTATTCTCCCTGTCCTAGCCTATGGCCAAGCGGGCGGAAACCCGTGGGCACCTGACCGCATAAGCGGCCAGCCGAATTGCTTTACCATGTCCGGCGGCGGGTGTTTCCTCACAGCGCGAGCGATGATCTTCAACTACTTCGATCCACAGCAGTCAAGTAGATTCACACCTGGCGAGGTGAATGACTGCTACGAACGCAACGGCTATCGCTCGTGTAGTGTGCCGTGGCAGCCATTGGGAGACTGTCAGCCTCCGGGAGTTACCTTCCGCCAGCCTGAGATCAAGTACTACTTGTATCGCAATCTCTATAGGAACGACGGACCCCCGCCGGATCCAGGAGTGATCGATTCGTTCTGGCGACTCGTTGAATCCGAACTCCGCGCCAAGCGACCTGTGATGACGGTGTTCTATCAAGACATTCCATATACGGATGGCGACACTCATATGGTCGTGATTAAGGGTCGCCGTAATGGGTACTGGATCATTAACGATCCCCTCGCCAATGGCGGTAATGGAGGGGAAGTCGCGTGGAAGAGCCGTGTACAAGATGGTCGCCTCTGCATGACAGATAGGGACTGTAGAAACGTCTTCTACGTCGTCCCGCTCGATGGCACACCACCTTCAGGTGGCGACTGGTTACCCACCTTCAAACTCACGTTGCCACCCAACCCCGACGGCGCTCCCGACCGCCTTGCTTCCGTTCTTGCAGTGTCACAGGCCGGCCTATAAACCACACCCGGGTCGCCTGAACGGACCACGGGCA
>CAZYVI010000004.1:0-223074 GCA_964651245.1 uncultured Anaerolineales bacterium
CCGCCGCGGCCATCGCCACGCCGGCCACCACACCCACACCTGCCGTCATCACGACAAGCTTCTTCATCGTCTCACGTTCTCCTTGGGTTCCGCGTCCTCACGGGGAGGGCCGCGCGGCCGGGTCGTACCGAAACGGACGCACCAGGACATCGGACGTCGGGTGGGTCGACCCCGCCCGACAGGCCCAGCATAGGGCCCGCTCGGCGCCCGCGCATGGTCCGTCGGTGGCAGGAGACGCGACCGCGGCTACTCCAAAGGTCGTAGCCGACCGGCGAACGGCCGGGCGCGCCCGCGCGGCGACCGCGCGGCGACGTGGGGCGCTACGGCGCCGCGGACGGCGCGGTGCCGCTGATGCCGACGGTCGCCGTGACGGCCGACGCCGCGTCCAGCGTCGGCTCGAGCGCCTCCGGCGCCTCGGGCGTGTGGTCGGTCAGCTCGTCGTCGGGCCGTCCGGTCGGGCGCGACTCGAGCAGCTTCACCTGGGAGTCGGCCATGTAGTAGGCCGTGCTGTTCTTGTCGGCCAGACGAAGGATGCTGGAGTAGTCCTCGTACGCGGCGTTGAAGCGACCCAGCGTGTAGTTGAGCATGCCGCGGTTCTGCCAGGCGTCGATGTTGTTGTCGATCTCGATGGCGCGGTCGTAGTCGGCCATCGCCTTCTTGTTGTCGCCCAGGTTCTGGTAGGCGAAGCCGCGGTTGCCGTAGGCCTGCGACAGGTTCGGGTTGAGCTCGAGCGCCTCGGTCAGCTTGTCGATCGCGGCCGGATAGTCCTCGTCGTCGATGTAGAGGCGGCCGAGGTTGGCGACGGCCTCGGCGTAGTCCGGCTTGAGCTCGAGCGCCGCCTCGAGGTCGGCGCGCGCCTCGTCGGCCCGGCGCAGGTTGATGTAGGCCACGGCGCGGTTGTTGAGCACCTCGTAGCGGTTGTAGCCCTCGGGCGCGCTCTCGGCCGTCAGCTCCAGCGACTGGGTGCAGTCGTCGACCGCGTCCTCGTGGTACAGCAGCGCGTCGTTGGCGATGCAGCGGTTGGCGTAGGCGAACGGAAGGTCGCGGCCGCGCTCGATCGCCGCGTCGAACGCGACGAGGGCGCGCTCGTAGTCGCCCTCGCCCAGGTAGCGCTGGCCGGTCAGCAGCGGGTTGCCCAGCGCGCCGCAGCCGATCGTCGACAGGGCGAGGGCGAGGCACAGGGCGCCGGTGAAGCGGCGGGCGGACGGGTGCATCACGGAACGTGCTCCTTGCGGGGATGGGCCGAGGACCGGCCCGATCCGGGGCCGCCGGCGCCCGCAGCGTGCGCGACCGGCGGCGCGGTGGCAATGCGCCATACGTCGTAGCGGCCGCGGCCGGGGCACCGGCGGAGGCGGCGCGGCGCGGCCGAGCCGCGGTCCGAAGGTCGTAGCCCGTCCGTCACCCCGCGCCGTCGACGGCCGCCCAGGCGGCGGCCAGGGCCGCCCAGCTGAGCTCGACGGCCACCATCCACAGCCGCCACGCCACGACGAGCCCCAGGGCGATGGCGCTCGAGCCGTACAGCGGCTCGAGCAACAAGACCATCCCGAGGTCCTTGACGATCCCGGTGAGCGGCAACGGCCCGACCAGGTTGCCCAGCGCCACCGTCACTGCGCCGATGCCGACCGCGTCGGCCAGCGACGCGGCCGGGCTCACCGCGCGCATGAACGCGTAGAGGGCGGCGCCCGACAGGGCCAGCACGACGACGCTCCGCGCCAGCCAACCGCCCATCGCGCCCGCTGGCACCATCGGCACGGGTCCACCATCCGCGCGCACCAGGCGCTGGCCGGCCGTCACGAGCCGCCGGAACACGGACGGTTGGATCGCCGCCCAGCCAAGGGCGGCGGCCGCGACCAGGCCGAGCGCGCCGACCGCCGGCCCGGCGGTCGCCCACGGCAGCGTCGCGCCGTACAGGACCAGCCCGGCCACGCCGAGCACGACCCACTCGACCGTCATCGCCGCCCCGACCGCCACCGCGTCGGCGCGACCGTACGCCGCCAGGCGGCCGAGCGGCGCCCAGATGCCGCCGGGCACCACGTGCGCCAGCGCGGCAAAGGCGTAGCGCCGGGCGTGCTGCGCCGGGCGCGCCGAGACGCCCATCGCCGTCGCAATCCGCCGCCAGGTGTCGACCATGACCACGCCGCCCACCGTCTGCACGAGCCAGGTGAGCCCCAGCCATCGACCGTCGACGTGGAACGCCGCCGCCAGCGTCGGCGACACCGACGCCCACTCCGCCGCCAGCCGGCGGCCTACGACGTAGGCCGCCGCGGCGACGAGCGCGCCGCCGAGCGCCAACCGCCGGGCGCGGCGGCGGCGCGCGGGTGACGGGTTGTCCGGCGGCACCTCGAGCGCAGTCAATCGAGCACGACCGGCAGCCCGTTCGGCGGCGTCGGGTACATGTGGCGGTGCTCGTAGAGCCACGACGGGCGGGCCACGACCGCCTCGCCCACGGCGTGGGCGGCGCAGGCGATGTACTCGCGCTTGGCGGCCAGCCACGGGACCGGCAGCGCGGTCACGCCGTTGAGGACGGCGTTGCCGCAGCCCTTGAGCAGCGCTCGCGGGCTGCGGCCGCGGAACGTCGGCCAGACGTTGGCGGTGGCCAGCTCGGCCACGTCGTAGTGGCAGGCCTCGAGCAGCCGCCGCACCTCGACGGGCGCGTACTCCCGCTGGTGGCGGCCGTAGATCCCGTAGCCGGAGTAGGGGAACTCCGTCGGGCGGTTGAAGAACAGGTTGACGAGCCGCTTGACGTTGATGAAGTTGGGCACGGTGATGAACATCAGCCCGCCCGGCACCAGCACCCGGTGGCTCTCGGCCAGGGTGTGGCTCGGGTCGTAGCCGAGGTGCTCCAACGTCTCCATGAACAGCACGACGTCGAAGTGGTCGTCGGGATAGGGGAAGGCGTCGCGCTCGATGTTGAACACCCGGACGTCGATCGTGAACGTGGCGGCCTCCGGCCGCAACGCCGCGACATCGAGCACGACGCGGCCCGACGGCTGGCGCGGCGCCTCGCCCGGCCAAGATCCGGCCTCGACGCTCACCGCCGCCAGCTCGGCGCCGAACGCCAGGTGGGCCAGCGTCGAGAAGAAGTACGGCGCCGCACCGAGCTCGAGGATGCGCAGCGGCCGCCCGGCGACCGGCGGCCGGTGCCGGTCGATCAGCCGCAGGCTCAGCGCCGCCGAGCGCGCATGCAGCCAGGCGTAGCGCTCGAGGTCGGCGCGGGCGCGCAGCAGCCGATCGCCGTCGAGGCTGTCCTCGACAATGCGCACCTGGCCGAGCAGGTCGGCCAGCGCGGCGGGGTCGCGCGCCAGCCGCAGGACGTCGATCGTCATCGCGGGAGCCCCTGGGCGGTGCGGACGTCGCGCCAGCCGGCGGCCAGGCCGCGGGCGTACGCGAGGCCGCGATCGGGCCGTCCGGCGGCCGCCGACCGCACCAACGTCAGCGCCAAGCTGACCAGGCGGTAGGCGACGAGGAACGCGCGGTGCGCGCCGCGGCCGTGGGCCAGGTAGTACGGCACGCTCGAGCGCGCCAGCAGGAACGCCTGCGCCGCTGAGCCCGGACCGGTCGAGGCCGCGACGCGGTGCATGATGCGCGCGCTGGGGACGTGGGCCAGCCGAAAGCCGGCCGCTCGGGCCCGCAGGCAGAGGTCGTGGTCCTCGTAGTAGACGCCGTAGCGCTCGTCGAACAGGCCGATGCGCTCCCACAGGGCGCGCCGCACCAGCACGCAGCAGCCGTTGGCCCAGTCGATGTCGTACGGCTGCTGCGCCGGCGGGCGGGCCGTCGTGTCGCGCGCCGCCAGCGTCCAGCGCCGCCGAAAGCCGGCCGACGGCCAGACGACGCCCGGCGGGTCGTGGTAGAAGACCGTCGGCGCCGCCAGGCCCAGCGGACCGCGGCGCGCCGGCCGACCCGGCACGGCAGCCGGCGCCAGCTCGGCCACCGCCGCGCCGGCGTAGAGCTCGCAGAGCAGGCGCCGATCGGCCAGGGTGTCGTTGTTCACCACGAGCGTCCAGGCGGCGCCGTCGTCGAGGGCGCGGCGCACGCCGACGTTCGCGCCCGCCGCGAAGCCGCGGTTCATCGGCAGCGCCACGACGGCGACGTCCGGATGGGCGGCGCGGACGGCGTCCGCCGAGCCGTCGGTCGAGCCGTTGTCGACGACGACGACGCGGTGGTGGACGCCGGGCGGGACGTCCATCGCCGCCAGGCTGTCGAGGCAGGCCAGCGTGAGCGCCCGCTGGTTCCAGTTGAGCACGATCGAGGTGACCGGCACCGGCGTCGCGGTCTGCGGCCCGCCGACCGCGCGGGGCGCCGCCGCCGGACGGGCGGCGCCGGCCGCGGCCGGCACATGCGGCCCGGCGGACGCGCGCGGAGGGCGCGTGGCCGGGGCGATCATGCGAACCCCTGCCGCTCGAAGAACAGCCGGAACAGCGCCACCTGGTCGCGCAGGCTCCGGCTGCGGTAGCAGTTGAGGAGGCACGGCGCCTGGCACGGCTTCATCTTGTCGCGGACCGACTGCGCCAACGCCGACTCCCAGATCGCCTTCGGATGCTGGGTGCGGACGTTGCCGACGCCGTCGTCGACGGTGTAGCAGAAGTTCACGTCGCCGCGCGGGCCGATGTTGAACGTGTTGTAGCGCACCATGCACTCGTCGGGGCGCGGGTGGCTGGCGGGGTCGCGGAAGTAGTGCTGCATCGCCACCAGGTGCTCGTCGGGGTTCCAGATCGGCTTGCCGGCACGCTTGAGCGCCCGCACCGCCTCGAGCGCGTCGCGGACGGCGTCGGGGTCGCGCGGCCAGTGCGGGTTGCGCACGAACCAGTCCGGGTCGAGCCCCTCGTCGCTGGCGAACGTGGGGTAGAGGGGCTGGAAGAGCACCCGGTCGACGCCGAGGTCGAGCGCCCACTCGGCCGTCGCGGCCAGGTCGGGGTACGTCTCTTCCATCAGGATCGAGGCGACGCCGAGCACGATCCGCTCGTCGCGGCGCAGGTTGACGATCGCCTCGACGCAGCGGTCGAAGAGCGGCACGCCACGGCAGCGGTCGTGAACGTCGCGCCGCCAGGTATCGATCGAGATCGACAGGAAGTCCGGCCCGACCTCGCGGATGCGATCGCAGGCCGACGGCGTGAGGTACATCCCGTTCGTCGACATCTTCGTCTTGACGCCGATGGCGCGGCAGTGGGCCAGGATGTCGAACATGCCGCGCTTCTGGAACGGCTCGCCGCCCGAAATCACGATGAAGAACGGGCCGAGCCAGCCGCGCAGGTCGTCGAGGACGCGCTTCCACTCGTCGACGTCGAGCTCGTCGTGCGCCTGCAGCTTCCAGATGTCGCACATCGTGCAGCGGGCGGCGCAGGCGTCGGTGATGACGACCGACACCTTGTCCGGCTTGGCGAGCGGGCGGTCGAGGCCATAGCTGGCCTTGAGCCGGAGGTGGTTGAGCCCCTGGGTGGCGGCGAAGTGAACGTCGGCCCATCGGATGTCGGTGCGCATGGCGCTTGCCCCTCGTCGGGTCGTCGGAATCGGCACGATCATAGCGCCGGGCGGGCGGCGCCGAGGCACCACGCCAGCTTCGTCAAGTACACCGCCGGCAGCGCCAGCGGATAGCGTCGGCCCGGCGCGCCCGGCCCGAACAGCCGCGCCGTCGCCACGGCGGCGATCGCCGGGGCGAGGGCGACGAGGACGAACGGCCGGTAGCGCCAGGTCGCGGCGCCGAACGCCTCGGGGTGCCGGCGGCGGACGCCGACCATCCAGCGGCCGCTCAGGTGCCAATGGCGCCAGGCGTCGCGCGCCGTGGTCCGGCCGGGACGGTGCCACACGCGCGCCGCCGGCTCGAGGAACGGGCGGTGGCCGGCCCCGGCGAGGCGCAGCGTCCAGTCGATGTCCTCGCCGCAGCGCAGGCCCGGGTCCATCGCGCCGACGTCGCCGACCGCGGCGGCCCGCACGCTCAGGTTGAGCGTCGGGAGGAACGGCCGCGGGCCGGCCGGGAGGTGGGCGTCGACATTGTGGAACATCGAGAGGTTGTCCGCCAGTTGCCAGTACGGCGCCCGTTCCCAGCACACCGCCCCGCCGACCACGGTCTCGCCCGCCGCCTGGCGGGCCAGGTGAGCGGCCAGCCAGCCGGGCTCGGCCACGCAGTCGGCGTCGATGAAGACGTAGACATCGCCGGCGGCGGCTTGGATCCCGCGGTTGCGCGCGCCGGCCGGCCACTCGGGCCGCTCGGTGTGCAGCAGCCGCACCCGCCGCTCGCCGGCGAGCCGGCCCGGCCCGTCGCGGCCGACGACGATCACCTCGTGCGGCGCGGCGCCGTGCTGGGCGAAGACGCTGGCCACCGCCCGGTCGACGACCGGCGAGTCGAGGTTGGGGATGATCACCGACGCCCTCACCGCCCGCCGCCCCCGCCCGCATCCGCGGCCAACGCCGTCAGCGCCGCCACGTAGCCGTCCCAGCCGATGCGGGCCCGAGCCCGCCGTGCCCCGGCGCGCAGTCGCTCCGCCAGCCCCGGCTCGTCGAACAGCCGGACGATGGCGTCGGCCAGCGCGGCCGCGTCGCCGGGCGGCACGACCAGGCCGGCGTCGCCGTCGACGACGACCTCCGGCAGTCCGCCGACAGCCGTGACCAACATCGGCACGCCGTGCTCGATCGCCAGCGTCAGCACGCCGCTCGAGGTGGCGCTGCGGTACGGCAGGACGACGGCATCAGCCGCTGCGAACAGCGCCGCCACGGCTTCGTTGGGGACGTAGCCGTCGCGCAGCTCGACGGCATCGGCCACGCCCAGCCGCTCGGCCTGCGCCGCGAACGTCGCCGCCGGCTGCCAGAACTCGCCGGCGACGACCAGCCGGAGGCCCGGCACCCGCGGCGCGGCCAGCGCCAGCGCCTCGACAAGGACGTCGAGCCCCTTGTAGGGCCGGACGAGGCCGAAGAACAGCAGCGTGGGCGGGCGGCGCGCCGGCGCCGGCAGGTCGGCGGGCGTCGGACCGACGGCGCCCAGATGGTGCAGCGGCAGCGCGGCGCGCACCACGGCGCCCGGCCGCCGCGCGCGGTCGCCGACGAGCGCGCCGACGGCGGCGACGAGCGGCGTGGCGTGGACGAGCCAGCGGTCGCCGGCGCGCAGCGCGCGGCGCGTCAGGCTGCGCGCCAGCGCGTGGCCGGCGTCGTGGGGCAGGACGTTGTGGCACAGCATCACGATCGGCGGGCGTCGGCCGGCCGGCCCGAGCAGCCGGCGCAGGCCGACCACGAACGGGGCGAAGAACGGCACCCACCACACTACGACGACCGCATCGGGCCGCCAGGCGCGGGTGGCGCGCGCGGCCGCCCGCCACGTCGGCGGCCAGAGCGGCGCCACCACCGGCTCGGCCTCGACGGCCACCGGCTCGGCCGACGGGTCGAGCACCGTCCGGCCGGGGAACAGCCAGGCCGGGTACAGCCGGCGGAACGTGAGCAGGCGGACGGCATGCCCCTGCGCGCGCAGGGCGCGGACGAGCAGCGCGGTGTGCTGGGCGATGCCGCCGCGGTACGGCCAGACCGGACCGATGACCACCAGGCGCATGCCGGCGTCGCGGCTCAGGGTTGGTCCAACCGAAAGCCGTAGCCCCGGATGGTGACGATGTAGCTGTGCCGGGCGTCGTGTTCGGCCAGGCGCTGGCGGACGCGCTTGACGAGCGCGTCGATCGAGTCGTCGCTGACGCCGTCGCGTTCCGACTCGGGCCAGACGGCGGGGATGATCGACTCGCGCGGCACGAGGCCGCCGTCGGCATCGAGCATGACCTTGAGGAAAGCGAGCTGCGGCGCCGACAGCGGCGGCGCCAGCACCTGACCGTTCACGTAGACGTGCATCGTTTCGGCGTCGATGCGCAGGCCGCGTCCGGCGAAGGCGAGCGGCGCCGTGGCGTCGGCATCCACGTACCACAGCTTGTAGCGGGCGGCGATCGAGATGTCGTCGCCGTCCTTGAGCCGCCGCGGCTCGGCACCGACGGGTTGGCCGTTGAGCCAGGTGCCGTTCTTGGAGCCCTGGTCCTCCAGGACGAAGCCCTGGCCGCTGCGCCGGATCTCGGCATGGTGGCGCGAGACCGAGCGGTCGGGCAGGCAGACCGCGCAATCGGCGTCGCGGCCGATCACGACCGGCTCGCCGCCGCCCAGCGACCAGCTGCGCTCGTCGCCCCCGTCGCGCAGCACCAGCATCGCCCCTTCGTCGGCCACGGCCACCCTCCGTCGCCGCGCCCGTCGCCGCGGCCAAGGCGACTATAGCACGCGGGGCGCCGCCTGCGGCCGGCGGTGATTCTTGACCGGCCGCCGCGGCCCAGCCTACGCTGGCGGCGATGATCGTCCTCGAGAGCGGCGTCGTGCTGCGCGATCGCTATCGCCTGGTCGAGCTGGTGGGCCAAGGCGGCGCAGGCGCCGTGTGGCGGGCCGACGACCTCCGGCTGGCCGGGCGCGTCACGGCGGTGAAGGCGATCCTGCCCGAGGTCGGCACGCCCGCCGATCGCGCCGCCCGCCAGGCACAGTTCCAGACCGAGGCCAGCGTCCTGGCGCGGCTCGACCACCCGGCGCTGCCCAAGGTCTCGGACTACTTCGAGGACGACGGAACCGACTTCCTGGTCATGGACTACGTCGACGGCCCCGACCTGCGCCAAGCGCTCGACGGGGCGCTGGCCGGCGGCGAGCTGCTCGACGTCGACCGCGTCCTGGGCTGGGCCGACCAGCTCCTGGATGCCGTCGCCTACCTCCACGCCCAGTCGCCGCCGGTGCTGCACCGCGACATCAAGCCCGCCAACATCAAGCTACAGGCCGGGGAGCGGATCAAGCTCGTCGACTTCGGCTTGGTCAAGCCCATGGACCCGGCCGACCCGCGCACGCTGACCGTGGCGCGCGGCGTCGGGTCGCTGCCCTACACGCCGCTGGAGCAGTACGCCGGCGACACGGGCCACACCGATGCCCGCACCGACCTCTACGCCGTGGGGGCGACGCTCTACCACCTCTTGACCGGCCGTCCGCCGGACACGGCCCAGGATCGGTTCCTGCTGCCCAACGCGCTCGTCCGGCCGCGCCGGCTCAACCCCGACGTCCCGGCCGGGGTCGAGTCGGCGATCCTGGCCGCGATGGCGCTTCATCCCGAGCGGCGGCCCGCCTCGGCCGAGGCGCTGCGGGCGCTGTTGGCCGGCGACGCCCCCGCGCCGCCGGTGGCCGACGCCGAGCCGCCCGCCCTGGCCTGGCGTCATGCCCTGTGGGACAACGCCGGGTTGCTGGCGCTCGTCGCGCTGCTGCTGCTGCTCACCGTCGTCGCGACGTGGCAGGCGACCGCCGCAAGCGCGCCCGCCGCCACGCCGACCGCCGGCGCAGCCAGCGGCGGCGGGTCACGCGCCACGCCGCCGGCGCCAGCGGAAACAGCGCCAGCGCAAAACTGAGCACCGGCGCCTGGTAGGCGGGGTTCCAGCGCCGCGGCCAAAGCGACCCGTCCCCCGGCAGCCACGTCGGCAGCCGCAAGCCCCCGACGAGGACGAGCAGGTAGCCGGCGAGACCGCAGGCCACGCTCAGGAGGAACAACCGCACCGCCCGCGACGGCGGGCGGGACTCGTCGCCGGCGCCGAAGACGACGACCCCGGCCAGCAGGATCAGCGTCAGGCTCAGCAGCAGGATGCTCCAGTCCGCGGGCAGCCGGCGGATCGCCAGCGCCTCGGGACCGGCTGGGGCGGGCAGGGCGTCGAACACGCTGGCGCTGACCCGGACCACGAGCGGGGCGCTGGTCAGGCCGTTGTCGAGCGCGGCCGAGATCTCGATGTCGCCCTGGCGATCCGCCGGCAACGTGACCGTCGCCCGGCCGTCGACCGTCTGACCGACGACGTCGCGCAGGTAGACGTCCTCGGCGGGGTCGTAACCGCGCACCGTCACCGCCGTGCCATCCGGCACCGGATGGCCGTTGCCGTCGCGGATCTCGCCGGTGCGGACGGTGATGCGCCCGCCACGCGCCACCTCGGCCTCCGGCCGGCCGCCCACCAGCGTCAGGTCGATGGCTTGTCCGGCCGCGGGCCGGAGCTGCGCCGCCAGGTCGTAGCCGGCGCCGGGCACCGAGACCGGGCTGGCGCCGGACGCCGCCTCGTCGCCAAACACGGCCCGCAGCGCGACGCGCACGAACGGCTCGCCTGGGCTGTAGACGGCGTAGAACGCCGCCAGGCGAGCGATGTCGGTGGCGTCGAGCGAGTACGGCGCATCGAACGCCACGGCCACCAGCCGCTGGCCGGCGGCCTCGTTCGGCCGCGCCTGCAGGAACAGGCGCGGCGCGTCCGACCCGGGCGCGTCGGTGGTGCGGACGTCGCGCATGAAGAACACGATCCAGTCGGCCGCGGCCACCTGCTGCCCGACCTCCGCCTGGCGGTCCGGCGGCAGCGGCGGCACCAGCGACGGGTTGTTCTCGGCGGCGATCCGGCCGGTGGCGCCGAGCCAGGCCCGCAGCTCGCGCGCCGTGACGACCGCCACGTCGCTGGTCTCGGCGATCCGGCGCGTGCCGGAGCCGTCCGGGCCGTAGATCTTGAGGCATGTCGCCAGCACCTCGTCGGCGTCGAGGACCCACTGCGGAGGGCAGCCGTCGCAGTCCCGACCGTCGCGGGCGTCGACGACGAACAGCAGCTGGTCGCCGACGGCCGGCGACGGCACCGGGCCGCGCGCGCCGCCGGCGGTGGCCGGCGGCGCGATCAAGGTCAGGGCGGCGCGGGCCACGGCCAGCGTCTCACCGCCGCCGAGGCCGGTGGCGGCGGGCGCGGCCTCGGCGTCGACGGTCACGGCCTCGAGCGTCGCGGAGGGCGCAAGGCCGAGCTTGCGGGCCAGGATGCGGCGCAGCGCGGCGTCGACCGCCTCGCGCACCCCGTCGTCCTCGCCGTAGGCGGCCGACAGCCAGTCGATCGCCTCGCCGATCTCGCCGCCCGCCGCGCGCGCGTCGGCCGGCAGCTCGAACCCCGACAGGTGGAGGACGTCGTTGCCCGCCAGCAGCGCCTCGCGGACAACCCGCCGGGCGTTGAAGCCGTCGCCGTCCGGGTCGGCGTACCGGCGCACGCCGGGCAGCCCGAGGCCGGGGCTGATCAGCAAGCCGCCGGCCTGGCGCCAGGCGTCGAGCGTCGGCAGCTGACCGCGGAGGTAGGCCAAGCCGCTACCGTCGAGCGACAGCGGGCGATCGATCTGCCGCTGGACACCCCGGAAGCGGACGTGGGTCGTGACGAGCGCGTCGACCACGCCGTCGCGGTTGTCGCGGCCGTCGACGACGTTGAGGAACGGGACGAGCTCGAGGTCCAACAGGTCGTCGAACGGGCTCTCGACGATCGGCAGCTCGGCCGTCTGGCTGCGGTCGGCGCCGCCCACCCCCGGGAAGCTGCCGGCCGCGACGGCGACGCGGCCGCCGCTGCCGCGCTGGATGCCGGCGACCATGGCGCGGCCCAGCTTCGCCGCCCAGGCCGGGTTGCCCCCCAGCGCGCGCGCCCCGAGGTCGCCGGAGCTGCCGGGCCGCGGCTGGGCGAGGACGTCGAGGTTCGGCCCGAGCCAGAGGTTGACGCCGACGGCGCGCAGCTCGCGGCCGATGACCTCGCCGATGCGGCCGGCCAGCGCGGGATCCCACGTGGCGCCCAGCGACATGGCGCTGGGCACCAGCGTCATGCCGCCCCGCAGCGGGCCGCCCGGCAGCGCGCCGCCCTCGCTGTCGAGCGCAACCCACAGCGGCACGAACGCCTCGTGCGCCGCGGCACGCGCCTGGAGCGCGTTGGCCAGCGACGCCACCTGGCGCGGGGCGTCGGGTCCGTTCACGAAGTTGCCATGCCGAGGGTCGAGGACGACGCCGCCAACGCCGAGGTCGACGAGCTCGGCGATGGCGGCGCCGTCGGCCACCTGGTCGCCGCGGAACGGCACCAGGAAGAGCTGGCCGACGCGCTCGGCGGGGGACATGCGGGCGATCAGGTCGTCGACCGGCCCAGCGGCCGCGGCCGGCCCGGCGCCGCGGACGGCGAGCAACAGGGCCAGCGCGACGGCGGCGCTGTGCGGTCCGAGGCGAGGGTGGGTCACGCGGCAAGGATAGGTCAGACGGCGGTGAAGGCCAGCCCTGGGCGACCGCGGCGCGCGCGCCTCAAAGCCGTATCGAACGGTTCACGAATCGCGTTCCAATCCTCACCTCGGTCGCCGTTGCAGCATATACGTCTCGCCGCAGCATGTTGGGTTCGTCCGTGTTGACAGTGCGATCGGAATGCATTAACGTGTTTGTAACCACCGAGGGTGCCGGGACGGCCGGCCATGGTGTTTGCCTCTGACGAGATGGAGAGAGGCGCCTGGCGCGTGATCCTGGGTCTGCCCCTGCCCGAGCTCTGACGGGACCGCGCGCCGGCGCCTCTCGGGGGGCCATAACGGTCGAGCGGAATTGGGCGTTACGCACGTTTGTCGATTGCGACTTCATATCCGGAATGTGGCGAGCCGTGTGGTTGGACGTGTCGCTCGCATCAAACCGGTGGCGGCGGCGGGCAGGCCGGCGCCGCCGTTCCCGCCCGGGCGGCGGCGAACGCAACGCGGAGGTAGAGGCATGAGCCATCGACACCCGGCAGCAATCTGGGCCCTGGCGGTCACGGCAGTGGCCCTGGCGGGCGGAACGAGCGTAACCCGCGGCGCGCCGGCCGCACAGGCGCCGGCCGGCGGGGCGCTGCCGCCGCCGTGGTCGGCGGCGGCCGAGCCCGCGGGCGTAGGTATCGCCGCCGCGGCCGCGCCGGACGGCCAGCTGCAGGACGAGGATCCCGGGTACGTCCCCAACCGCCTCATCGTCGGCTTCCGCCCCGAGGCGACCGACGTCTACAAGCGCAACCTGCACGCCAAGTACGGCGGCCAGGTCGTCGACCAGATACCCGGGCTGAACGTCCACATCCTGCGCGTCACGAACCCCGATCTGCTGACCCAGGTGCGGGCCTACCAGTCCGAGGAGCAGGTGGCGTTCGCCGAGCCGGACTACATCGCCCACATCCTCGGCGCGCCGGATCGCCAGGCGCCGATCGTCGGCGCGGCGCCGGCCGCGCGTGGGGCGGACGACGCCCTGGGTCGCCGCGACCTCCAGGTGGTTCCGAACGACCCCTACTTCAGCAGCCAGTGGCACCACGCCAAGATCGAGTCGGCCGCGGCGTGGGATCAGCAGCGCGGCGCGGGCATCACGATCGCGATCGTCGACACCGGCACGAACTGCAACCACGCCGACCTGGCGGGCAAGTGCGTGGCTGGCTACGATTATGTCAATCGCGACAGCAACCCGGCCGACGACCAGGGGCACGGCACGCACGTGGCCGGCATCGCCGCGATGCTGACGAACAACGGCGTGGGCGGCGCCGGCGTCGGGTGGGACAGCCGGATCATGCCCGTCAAGGTGCTCGACCGCACCGGCAACGGCGGCCACTCCGCCATCGCCAACGGCATCGTCTTCGCCGCCGACAACGGCGCCCAGGTGATCAACATGAGCCTGGGCGGCTTCTTCACCTCGTCGACGCTGCGCAACGCGGTCGAGTACGCGATCGGGCGGGGCGCGGTCGTCGTGGCGGCGGCCGGCAACGAGAACACGTCGAACCCGAGCTATCCGGCCGCCTACAACGGGGTCATCGGCGTCGCCGCCACCACGCAGTCCGATCAGCGCGCCAGCTTCTCGAACTACGGCAACACGATCGACATCGCCGCCCCGGGCGTGGCGATCCAGTCGACGGTGATGACGGGCGGCTACCAGGCCTGGAGCGGCACGAGCATGGCCTCTCCCGTGGCCGCGGGCCTGGCGGCGCTCCTCGTGGCCCAGAACCCGAGCCGGACGCCGGCCCAGGTCGAACAGATCCTGGAGCAGACGGCCGACGACCTGGGCGAGTCCGGCTGGGACCCCAACTTCGGCTGGGGACGGATCAACGCCCGCCGCGCCCTGACGTTCGCGCCCGGGACGTCGACGCCCGGCGGGCCGACCGGTTCGACCACGGCCACGCCGCCGCCCCCGGCGGCCGCCACCGCGACCCCGTCGGGCAACTTCGTCCTCCAGGTCGAGGAGCTGATCAACCTCCGGCGGGCGGGCGTGGGCCTTGCGCCGCTGTTCACCAGCCAGCAGCTGCGCAACGCCGCGGCGCGCCACTCGAACGACATGGCCTCGGGCAACTTCTGCGGCCACACCGGCTCGGACGGGAGCTCGGCGCAGTCGCGCATGCTCGACGCCGGCTACGGCCAGCCGTACGGCGAGATCGTGGCCTGCGGCCAGGTGTCGCCGGCAGCGGCCGTCGAGGCGTGGTGGAACAGCCCGGCCCACCAGGCCATCATGCTGTGCACCACCTGCACCGAGCTTGGCGCCGGCTACCGGTCGGTCGGCCTGTTCGGTCACTTCTGGACGGTCGACTTCGGCCGCCGCACCGTGGCCGGCGCGACGCCGACCCTGGCGGCGACCCCGGCCCCGCTCGTCACCGGGACGCCGCCGCCGACCGCCACGCCGCCGCCGCCCACGCCGACGCTGTACGCCCCGCCGGACAGCGTCAACCTCGAGATCGTGCCGCGCAACAACAAGGCCGGCTGGGTGGTCAGCAACGTCCCGAACCAGAACTTCTTCGCCGACGAGGAAGACACGTTCACCGGCACGTACGCCAACCGGATCTACCACGGCGCGGCCCAGTTCGAGCTCGGCGCCATCCCGCCGGACGTGACGATCAACAGCGCCCGGCTCGAGCTCACCGGTCGCGACGCCTCGTTCCTCGGCGCCGGCGGCACCTGGACGGTGAACCTGCTGCGGACCGAGATCGACGCGACGTTCGCGAACGAGGGCTACACCGGCATCCACAACGCCCCGATCGACGTGACGCTGCTGCCGCTCCTCGGCCGCGACCAGCTCGGCGAGGGCGTGCGCAATGCGTTCAACTTCGACGACGCCGCGCTCAACCTTCTGCGCGCTCGCCGCGCCGGCTCGGGCGCCCTCTCGATGCGCACCGATGGCCCGCCGCCGGGCGGCAACGTCACGAACCTCTTCACCTGGGACACCGGCTACGGCCTGACGACGCGGCAGCCGGGCATCCGGCTCATCGTCAACTACAGCCGCGCTGGCGCGCCGGCGCCGTCGCCGACCGCAACCGAGACCGAGATCCCGGCCGCCGACACGCCGACGCCGACGCCCGGCGCCTCGCCGACGCCGAGCGCCACCGCCGTGCCGCCGACGGCGACGTTCACGGCGCCGCCGCCGCCGCCGACGGCGACCGCCACGGCCACCCAGGTGATCCCGCCCACGCGCGAGCCCGAGGGCAACGAGATCGACGTGCTGCCGGCCTGCCAGGATGTGGGCTATGTGCGCTCGTACGAGACGTTCAACCACTTCTGCGACGACGACATGTTCGCCGGCTACTACCAGGGCCGGATCTACTTCGGCGGCGTGCAGTTCGACCTCTCGGCCCTGCCGACGGGCCGGGCGGTGCGCAGCGCGCGGCTCATCGTGACCGGCTTGTCGACGCGCTACCTGTCGAGCGCCGGCAACGGGGTCTGGGACGCCGATCTGCTCGAGGCGTCCATCGACAGCAGCTGGCGGGGGGTGTCGTACGAGTCGCTGCGCGGCGCCCGGGTCTCGTCCAAGCTCCAGCCGTCGCTGCACCAGTACGACCTGGGTGTGGGCGTCGTCAACGAGTTCCTGTTCGAGGGTCCCCAGCTGCGCGAGCTGGAGTTCCGCAAGCTGTCGACTGGCAAGGTCAGCATCCGGCTCGAGGGCCCGCAGATCGGCACCAGCAACGTGATGGACTGGGACACCGGCTTCGGCGCCGGTCAGCGCAACCCGCCGATCCTGCGCATCACGCTCGGCCCGCCGGGCAGCGGCGAGCCGGTGCCGACGAAGTCGACCGACGACCTGGCCAAGATCCAGGAGATCATCGCCGAGATCAACCGGGTGCGCGTCGCGAACGGTCGGTCGCCGTTGGCGGTGTCGAGCGAGCTCCAGTCCGCGGCGGCGGTCCACAACACCGACATGATCCGCAACAGCTTCTTCAGCCACACCGGCAGCGACGGCTCATCGCCGGCGCAGCGGGTGGCGCGCACCGGGTTCCCGGCCGTCGCGGTCGGCGAGCTGCTGGCGGCCGCCAACGGCACCCCGTCGGTCGTCGTCCAGGCCTGGCTCGACCAGGGCCAGCGCGACACGCTGTTGAGCCCGACGTACACCTCGATCGGCGCCCACTACCAGTTCGTCCGCGCGGTGGGCTACCAGCACTACTGGACGGTCAAGCTGGCCCAGCGGGCGCCGTAGCCGAAGCCGTAGCGGCGCGCGCGCCACGCCGTCCGGCGGCCGCGCGCGTCGGGCCCGCGCCGGCTCGGGCGGACCCGAACGACGAACGGCCCCCTGGTTCGGATCGAACCAGGGGGCCGTTGCCGTTGCGCGCTCTGGAGGGGGCGCTGTGCCCCCGGCCGGTGCCGAGCGCCTAGCGCGTCGGCGCCGCCGACAGCTCGGGACGCGGCGTGCGCGTCGCGTACGGGGTCGCGCGCGCCACCGCGCCCTTGGCCAGCGACAGCGGCAGGAAGATCGTCTTGCCGCTGACGATGAAGACCGTCGGCTGACCGTTCGTGATGTCGTTCGAGTTCGCCTTGGCCCCGTCGGCCTCGACCTCGACGATCACCGGCCCGTCGCGCCCGTCGGGCACGATGTAGAGCCCGGCCAGGTTGGACTGGCTCGGCGGCACGATCGAGCGCCCGCTCTGCGACACGAGGTCGATCGTGGTGCCGGCGATGACCACCTCGGGCTCGCGCTGACCGGCGATCCGGCGCTCGAACGCCAGCTGGCCGACGCTGTTGGGCTGAACGAGCTTCAGCTTGACGACGGTCCCGTCCGCCACGCTGTTGCCGTTCTTGTCCTTGAGCTCGACGGTCACGCCGCCGCGCTGGCCCTGGACCCGGTTGATCACCTTGGGGTTGACGATGATCCGCATGTTCGCGGCCGGGCCGACGATGCCGAACCGCGTGGCGGCCTCGACGTCACCGACCTCGGCGCGGACCGTGATCTGGCCGCGGGCCTGGCCCTCGGACGGCACGTCGTTGCCGGCGGTGTATGCAACCTCGGCCACGCCCTCGATCGGCGTGACCTCGGCGGCCGCGAGCGACCCGAAGCCGGTCGGGTCGAGCGCGAACGAGACGCGGCCGTCGGACACCGGCAGGCAGTTGCGGTCGGTCACGTAGGCGCTGATGCGGGCCTGGTGGTTCACGCCGGGCGCGGTCACCGACTGGGCGTAGATCGCGCTCGCGCCGTTGGGGTACGTCAGGCGCAGGCTGCCGACGTTGCCGCGGTCCGTCTGGTCGGGGCTGGGGAAGATGAGCTCGGCCGGGCCCGGGTCGCCGACCGTCCACAGGGTCGTGTCGGCCGCCGTCGAGCGCTGCTGGCCGCCGACCACGTCAAACAGGTCGGTGTTGTACTGCACGCACGCCTGCAGGCGGTTGCCCTTGTAGCTCGCCACGGTGCGCGGCAGCGTCCAGCCGGTGGTGTCGGTCGGCAGGGCGGCCAGCCCGGTGGCGACCTTGGCCGTCGCGGCGGTCATGAGCTGCGCCGCCTCGCCGACGATCCCGCAGCCGCGGGTCGGATCCGGCTTGATCGGCGGGCCCTCGGGCGGCTGCGGTGGCTGGAGGAGGTTGGGCACCTGCTGCAGCTTGTGAAGCGCGTCGTGCAGCCCGGCCTTGGCCGCGGTCAGGTCGGCCACAGCGCCGGCGCCGGCGCGGCCGGGAGCGACGTCGGGCATGCCGAGCACCGCCTGCAGCGTGCGGCTGAGCTCGCTCGTCGTGAGCGCCGAAGCGTCCAGCGGGCCGATGATCGTCGGCAGCCAGCGCTGGTAGGGGTGCGGCGGTCCGGCCGTCGGCGTCGGCTGGCCGGGCTGCGGCGTGGGCTGCTGGATCGGCCACGAGTCGGGCGGCGTCGGGACGTTCTGGCACCGCGCCACGGCCGAGGCCATCGACTCGGCGACCGCCAGCTGCGTCACGCTGATCGCGGCCCGGTAGCTCGACACGAAGTCGGCCGCCGAGACCGCCACCGAGCGCTTGCCCGCGCCGGCGGTCAGGGGCGCCAGCGACTGCTTCTTGATCACGACGCCGGACAGGTCGCGCAACTGGACCACGAACTGCTCGCCGCCGGCGGCGTTCTCGTAGGCCACGATGGCGTGCAGGCTCGTCGCCTGGGCGCCGAAGTTGCGCTTCGGTTCGCCATCGGCCACGTCGCTCATGTAGATGCGCGCGTTGATGTCTTCGGACTGCGCGGTGCTCGCCGCGCCCACGGTGCGCGCGGCGCCGCTGATGGCCGTCAGCGAGCCGGCGCCGATCGCGAGCACGGTGACGCTGGCGACCAGGATGGAGGACAATCGGGGCATGGGGGCTTCTCCTTGGAACACGGAAGGGGGAACACGACACCGCCGCGACGGCTGCACGACCGGTCGGCGCCGGGCGGGCGCCCGACCACGCCGTCCGGCGGTGCCGGAACACACATCGATCCTAGTCCTATGGGACGCACGCCGGCGCCGCGCCGACACGCCCGAATTCGGACGGGCGCATCCGGCCGGCGCGCCGAGGCGCCCAGGCGGCGCCTAGACGCGGCGACGGAACCAGAGAGCGAGGCCGATGAGCGCCACCACTCCGCCGCCGAGCACCAGCAGGTTCGGGCCGCCGCCGGACGGCGCCGACGATCCGGGCTGGCCGGCGGCGCCCGCGCCCGCCGGCACGGTGAACGTCGGCAGCGGGCCGGCGCCGGACCCCGACTGCGCGACCGCGCCCGGCGCCTGGATGGCGTCGTCGCCGCCGCTCTGTGCCACGTCCGGCGCGGGCGCCGACAGCGCCGGCTCGGCGCCGGCCGACGCCGCGTCCGGCGCCGCGGGCTGCGTCGCCGGTCCGGCCTGCGCCGTCGCGTTGGCCAGCTTGGCCTGGCGCAGCGCGGTCGGGTCGGCCGCGACGGCGGCGGTGGCGGCGGCGCCAGCGGCGGACCCCGCCGGCGCGCTCGTAGCCGCGGCGCCGCCCGACGGGGCGCGGGTGGCGGCGCCGGCGTTGTTCTGACCGATCGACGCCGAGATGCGGGGCGTCATCGTCGGCATCTGGGTCGAGACCGCGTCGACGTTGCCCGACCCCTTGCCCGCCGTCACGACGAGATCGGCGCTGCCGCCGGTGGTCTCGACGTTGCCGACCTCGTCCACCTTCACCGCGAACGTGTAGGGCGCGTTGTCGGCATACAGCGCGCCCATGTTGAACGAGCCCAGGGCCGCGACGAGGTCGTTGAGGTCACCGCCGGCGGCCGACAGCTCGGTGGCGATCGGCTCGAGCTGCGCCAACCGCGCCCGCATCGCCGCGACGTCGGACAACGGGATCGCCTTGAGCTCGGTCACGGCGTCCTCGACCTGCGGCAGCAGCCGGTCGATCGTCTGCAGGGCGGCCAGGGCGTCGCCCGTCAGCGCCGCCTTGTCCATCGGGACCAGCACCCGGCCCAGCGAGATGAGGTCGCGCTCCAGGCTCAACCGGGCGTCGATGATCTGGCCGTCGACCTTCTTGTCGTCGCCGCCGAGCTCGGCCAACGACAGGATGTTGTCGGCGAGCTGCTCGACCTGCTCGGCCGCGCCGTGGACGAGCGTCGCGGCCGAGATCTCGACCCGGGCCGTGCCGTCGCCGGTGTACTGCTTGGGCTCGGTGGCCACCAGGGCGTCGCCGCCGTTGTTGTAGGCGATCACCCGCATCTTGGTCCGGCTGGCGCCGGTGTAGTCGAAGAGCACGACGACGCCGGCCGAGTCGACCCCGATCGAGGCGCTCTCGCTACCCCCTTCGACGGCCGCCAACCGAACGTTGGCGATCTTGGCCGTCGCCGACGCGATGCGCGCCCGGAACGGCGCCACAACGATTCCGACGGCGATCCCAGCGCCGAGGACGGCGCGCAGGGTTGGGTTCATCTTGCTGCATCCTTCCGTGAGGAGTAGACCGCGCCGCGGGCCGACGACGGCGTCGACGGCGCGCCTTCGGAGCGGTGGTCAGCGCTGCTTGAGCGCCGACATGCCCGCCCAGACCACGATGGCCAGCAGGACGATGACGCCGAGGCCGCTGCCCAGCAGCAGCAACTGGCTCGGGCCGCCGGCCACCGGCGCCATCGGCGCGAGCGCGTCGGCGCCGGGCGCCGACACCTCGGCGGCCGGCGCCTGCGGTTCGGCCGGCACCTGCTGCATCTGCTGGGCCGGGATCACGGCCGCTTCGCCCACCAGCAACGTCAGGCCGTCGGCCAGGCTCTGCCCGCCGTCGACGTCGACGTAGGCGTTGATCAAGTACTCCTGGTCGGCCAGCGGCTGCTCGAAGCTGAAGTCGACGGCGAACGTTCCCGCCGCGGTGAGCTCTTGTTCCTTTTGATCCTGGATCACACCTTGGGGCGCGATCAGCTTGATCACGGCCCGCATCGGCGCCGAGCCGTCGTAGTCGAAGTAGACCTTGAACTGCTGCGTGCCGCTGGGCGCCTTGAAGAGCTTCTCGCCCGCCGCCGCCGGCTGCTCCCAGATCGTCTGGCCGCTCTCATCGCCGATCCGCAGCTTGCCCACCGTCGCGCGCCCCGACTGCGCGGCGACGCCGGTCGGCGCCGCAAGCGCGACCAGGGCGGCGGCCAACCCGAGCGCGGTCGCGGTCGACCGGGGGTGACGGAACACCTTGAACATGCGTGACTCCTTGCGCCGCGTGCAGTTGGTTTCGGCGCGCGATGGTCGGTGCCGCCGGGGCACCAGGCGCCGACAGTCTCACGGCGCGCCGTAAGGCAAGGCTGAATCCAGGGTAAGTGCCGCCTGAGCGGCCGTCGTCGCTGGGTTTGTCACCGGGCAGGTTCAGCCCCGGCCGAACTCCCGGGCCAACGACCGGCCGATCATATCACGGGCGGCCGCCTCGACCAATTGGCGCGCACGCGCCAGGGCGCGCCAGGGCCACGCCGGATCAGCGGGCCCGGATCACGGCGCCCTTGCCCAGCCAGGGCAGCTGGATGCGGGCGGGGCCCCAGACCCAGAACTCGGTCGAGGCGGCAATGTCGCCGTCGATCTCGAGCTGGACGACGAAGGCGTCGGTGGCCCGATGGCCGCTCTCGGGCAGCGGGAGATCGCGCTGGGCGGCCGCTTCCGCAGCCAGCGTGCCGGCCGCGGACACGACCTCGCCGAGCATCGTGTCCACCTGGGCGGCGCGCCGCTGCTTGCCGGCCACGTCGTCCGGCGGCAGCTCGATCGCCCGGCTTAGGATGTCGCCGGCGTTGCGCAGCCGGCCGTCGATGCCGTCGACCGCCGCCGCCTGGCTCGGCGGCAGCGCCATCCCGTCGAGCAGATCGACCGTCCACTGCAGCCGGAGCACGGCCGCGCCAGAGGCCCGCAGGAACTCCTGCACGCCGATGCTGCGCTCGGCCGCCTGCTTGGCGCTCTGCTTGGCGTCCCGGGCATCGGCCTCGAGGCCGCTCGTCAAGACCGCGTACACGGCGGTGCCGTCGATCGGGACCGTGGCCGACCCGTCCCCGCTGTAGCGGGCCGTGTGGCTGAAGGCGACCACTCCGCCGCGCCCCTGCACCAGCAGCCGGACCTCCTGGCCGCTGGCCTCGATGTAGCTGAAGCGGGCGAAGACGGTGCGGGTCCCGGCATCGAAGCGGATCGGCTCGGCCGCCAGCGGGGTGGCCGACGGCGGCGCCCCGGTCGCGCTGCCCGCCACGTCGAGGGAGCGGATGCGGATCGCCGCCGTGTCGGCGCGCGCCGCGGGCGTGCGCTGCGCCAGCCCGGCGGCGGCGAGGGCGGCCACGGCCAATACGGCGATCCGGCGCGCGGCGGGGGTCGCGAACGTCATGCGTGGTCCTCCGTGGAGCAGGTGGGACGCGGGGCGTCGGTCGGCCACGCCGGATCGCCGCGGGATCGGCACGGGCGCCAGCGGCCGATGGTAGCCCGGCTGACGACGCGCCGGCAAGGCGCGGCGCGGTCGGCGACGGATCAGCGCGACCGCGGTCGCGGCAGCGGCGACCGGCCGGCGTACGGCAGGTAGAGGCGAGGCGCGCCCGTCGGCGCGAGCCCGAAGTACAGCGTGGTCTGCGTCCCGTCGGTGACGAACGCGCCCTGCTCCAGGCTACCCGTCCCCTGCCAGCCGGAGGGCGGCGCGACGCTGGCGAAGTAGACGCCGCTCGGCAGCGTGGCGCAGACGGGCGCATCGGCGCGGCTGCGCAGCTGGCGCAGCGCGGTGTGGCGGTCGGTCAGGATGTCGACCACGATGTCGGCCAGAGCCGGCTCGCCCGTGTCGCGGAAGCCGTCACGGTTGCGGTCGTGGAACACGTCGGCGCACACCGTGCCCTGCGGTCCGACGACGGTGGGCTCGGGCGATGGGCTCGGCGTCGGCGCCGGGGTCGGCGAGCGCGTCGGGGCCGGCGGCGGCGTGGCGGTCGGTCGCGGCAGCGTCGGCGACGCCGTGGGCGTCGTCGGCGCGCGCGCGCCGAAGGCGTATGTCGTGGAGGCGTCCGGCAGCGGGACCGTCAGGTCGTAGCGCTGTGCGCCCGACGGCGCGAGCCCGCGCGGCAGCTCGACGATCTCGAGCTGGTACGCCCCGTCCGCCAGCCCGCTCCAGCAGTGGTCGGGGTCGTTCGCGCCGTCCGTCGTCCAGGTGATGAACACGCCCGACAGCCGATGGGTGAGCCGGATCGTGGCGCCGGCCAGGAAGCGCTCGCTGCCCCCGCGCCGGCCGTCGCCGTCGCGATCGTCGAACGCCACGACGCAGACCTGGCGGCCGGTGAACGTCGAGGGGTCGCGCGTCGGCGTCGGCGGGCTGCTGGGCGTCGGCGACGCGGGCGCGGGCGCCGCGGTCGGGTCGTCGGTCGGCGCCGGAGCGGTGCCCGGCGGCGTGCCGCTCGGCGTCTGGACGGTCGCGGTCAGCGCCAACCAGGTGGCCGTGGCGGCCGGGCCGGCCGAGGCCGTCGCGCCCGGCGCGGCGGTGAGGGTGGCGATCGCGCGGGCTGTGGCGGTGGCCAGCTCGCCGGGCGCCGTGGCCGGCGCGGTGGGCGTGGCGGCTGTGGCGGTGGCGGCGACGGCGGTCGCCGTCCGGCCGGCGGCGGCCGTCGCCGTGGCCTCCGCTGGCGGCGCCGTGGCCGAGGCCGTCGGCGACGTCGAGGCGGTCGGGGAGGGCGACGGGGACGCCGTGGTCGGCGGGACCGGCGACGCGCCGGCCGGCGGCGACGGCGTCGCGGTGGCCGTCGCGGTCGGCGACGGCGTCGCCGAGGGCGGCTGGGTGGGCGTGGGCGAGGCGGCCAGGCCGAGGGCGTAGCGAACGACGAGCGACGGCCCGGTGGCCGGATCGGGCGGCGACGGCTCGCGACCGTAGACGTCGACGCCGGAGTGCCATGCCGCCAGGTTGTTCGTGTCGGGTAGCGGCCCCTCGACCCGGAACGACGCCCGGCCGGTGCCGTCGACGCGCGTCTCGAGCAGCGGCAGCTGGGCGGGGTCGAAGCCGAAGGCGTTCGTCCGGCCGGGCACGAGGTCGATCTCGGTGAGCGTCGGCCCGATCTGGGCCGCGAACGGCGCCTGGCTCAAGACGTCGAACGTCGCGTCGCGCCAGCCGGCGTCGATCGCGTCGCCGAGCAGGACGACGCGCCAGGCGCCGGTCTTGAGGAACTCGTTCGTCTGGCCGATGAGCTCGAGGCGGGCATCGAGCAGGTTGGCCTCGGCCGGGATCTCGGCGAGATCGAACTGGATCATGCCGTAGTGCGGGTTGTCGCCGCGCCCCCACATCCCGGCGTAGATCGAGGCGTAGCCGAGGTGGTTCTTGCGGTCGCGCTGGGCCGAGACCTTGGGTACGTAGCCGACGTCGGCCGGCGCCGGCCGCAGGACCACGGTGTCGACCGCCTGCGCCGGCGGCGGCGTGGGCGTGACGGTCGGCGGCGGGCCGGCGTACGTCGGCAACGACGTTGGCGTGACGGTGGCGTTGCCGGCCAGCCACTCGGCGGTGTCGACGTAGGCCGTCTTGCAGTCGCGCGGGCAGTAGCGCACCGTGACGGTCGAGCGGTCGGCCACCTTCAGGATGCCCTGGGCGGCGTTCGACGCCTCGGTCGAGAACCGCACCCGCCGCTCCGCCTTGAACAGCGGGAACGCGGCCGCCTCCTCGACGAGGTCGACCGGAATGCCGTCGGGATCGGCGTCGCTCGACACCTGGACGGTGATCCGGTCGACCTTGGACGGGTCGAGGTTGGCCGCTGGGTCGCGGGCCGTGATGTCGGCCTGGGCGGACGCGCCGTAGTAGACGTCGGCGTCGAACGCGACGTAGAGGCCGACGTACCACTCGATACCGGCGCCGATGCCCGAGAACGGCCCCTCGGGCCAGACGGCCGACGTGAAATAGGGGCTGCCGCCGGGCGGAATGCCGTTGGGCTTCTCGAACGTGATCGTCTCGCAGCCCTGGCCGCTGTAGACGATGCCGTCGGGGTGGTTGACGAACTGCCGCCCGCCGCCGGAGTCCTTGACGAAGACCCGCACCAGGTCCTCGAACTGGTGGCAATAGATGATGTGGACGGTGTCGGTGCCGGCCGGGAACTCGGTGACGCCCGGCCCGTGCATGCAGTGGTTGTCGTCGAGCTGGGCCTGGTAGGTCTCGTCGCACATGTGGAGGTGCCAGGCGGGCGTGATGACCGGCGTGCCGCAATAGGGCGGGCACGCCTGGGCGCCCGCCCGCGGCGGCGCGGCCGTGGGGCCGACGTCGAGCGCGAACAGCAGCGCCGCGGCCGCCAGGCCGAAGCCGGCGGGTCCGAGGCGGCGTCCGATGGGGCGGCGGGGCTGGGGGGGAATCGCCATGGCTCGTCCGTTGTGACGTGTCCGGTGCCGGCGGCGTTACGGCCGGACCGGACGGCGGTGCTAACGCGTCTCTAGTGGTGCGGCGCCGATCCGCCCTTGGCCGCGGTTCAGGCGGCTGCCTATACTTGCCGCCACGGACCCCGCGTGGACGTCGTCCCGCGGCCCGAAGGAGTGTGCCCCCATGATGCCGTTCGATCGGTTCACCGAGCGCGCCCAGGACGTGATCGCGCGATCACAGGAGATCCTGCTGCGCTACAACCACAACCAGATGGACACCGAGCACGTCTTCCTGGCGCTGCTCGAGCAACCCGACGGGCTGGCGACCGAGATCTTCGAGGAGGTCCTGGGCGTCAACACCGAGCTGCTGGCGATGCAGCTCGACGAGTACCTGACGAACAACCGCAAGCTCCACATCCCGGGCCGCAGCGGCTCGGGCAACCAGATCTACGTCACGCCGCGCATCCAGCGCATCGGCCAGGTGGCGATGAGCGAGGCGCAGTCGCTGTCCGACGAGTACATCTCCACCGAGCACATCCTGCTCGCGATCGCCTCGGAGGAGCGCGGCCACGCGGCGCGGCTGCTCAGCGAGGCCGGGGTCGACAAGGAAGACATCCGGATGGCGATCGACGAGGTGCGCGGCGGCCAGAAGGTCACCGACCCACGGGCCGAGACGCGCTACCGCGTTCTGTCGAAGTACGGCCGCGACCTCACCGAGCTGGCCCGCAGCGGCAAGCTCGATCCCGTCATCGGCCGCAGCGAAGAGACGCTGCGGATGATGCGGGTGCTGATGCGGCGGACCAAGAACAACCCGGTGCTGATCGGCGAGCCCGGCGTCGGCAAGACGGCGATCGTCGAGGGCCTGGCCCAGATGATCGCCAACGGCGAGGTGCCCGACATCCTGACCGACAAGCGGGTCGTCGAGCTCGACCTCGGCGCGATGGTGGCCGGCAGCAAGTTCCGGGGCGAGTTCGAAGAGCGCCTCAAGGCCGTGATGGACGAGATCCGGAACGCCGAAGGCAAGGTGATCGTCTTCATCGACGAAATCCACAACGTCGTCGGCGCCGGCGCCGCGCAAGGCGCCATGGACGCCAGCAACCTCATGAAGCCGGCCCTGGCCCGCGGCGAGCTCCAGTGCATCGGCGCCACGACGAGCGACGAGTACCGCCAGCACATCGAGAAGGACCGCGCCCTCGAGCGGCGCTTCGCCCCAATCTGGGTCGAGCAGCCGTCCATCGACGACGCGGTGATGATGCTCAAGGGCCTGCGGCCGCGCTACGAGGCGCACCACCAGGTCAAGATCACCGACGAGGCGGTCGCCGCCGCGGCCGAGCTCTCGGACCGCTACGTCACGACCCGCAGCCTGCCGGACAAGGCGATCGACCTGCTCGACGAGGCGGCGGCCAAGCTGAAGATCGCGATGTACAGCATGCCGCCGAAGCTCCGCAAGGACGCCGCCCAGCTGGCCAGCCTGGCGTCCGAGGAGGAGGAGGCCTGGCAGGGCCGCAACTACGAGCGCGCGGCGCGGGTGAAGAGCCAGCGGATGCAGCTCGAGAAGAAGCACGCCGCCGAGGTCGAGGCCTGGCGGACCGAGAACGAGCTCGACGACACCGTCGACGAAGAGGACATCGCCGACATCGTGAAGAGCTGGACCGGCATCCCGGTCAGCCGGATGCTGGCCAAGGAGGCCGACCGGCTGCTGACGATGGAGGACCACCTCCACGCGCGCGTCATCGGGCAAGAGGCAGCCATCCACGCCGTGTCGGACGCGATCCGGCGCAGCCGCAGCGGCCTCAAGGACCCGCGCCGGCCGATCGGCAGCTTCATCTTCCTGGGCTCGTCCGGCGTCGGCAAGACCGAGCTGGCCAAGACGCTGGCCGAGTTCCTGTTCGACAGTCCCGACGCCTTGCTGCGCATCGACATGACGGAGTACCGCGAGCGCCACTCCGTCAGCCGGCTCATCGGCGCCCCGCCCGGCTACGTCGGCTACGACGAGGGCGGTCAGCTGACCGAGGCGGTGCGGCGGCGCCCCTACCGGGTCGTCCTGTTCGACGAGATCGAGAAGGCGCACCCCGAGGTCTGGAACATCCTGCTGCAGGTGCTCGACGACGGGCGCCTCACCGACGGCCAGGGCAACGTCGTCGACTTCCGCAACACCGTGATCATCATGACCTCCAACCTCGGCACCGAGTTCTCGATGCGCGGCGGGACGATGGGCTTCGGCAACGTCGAGGCGATGGAGGGCGACAGCCGCTTCGCCGAGGACGTCCAGGCCGCCCTCAAGCGCGCCTTCCGGCCCGAGTTCATCAACCGCATCGACGAGATCATCGTCTTCCACAAGCTCCGGCCCGAGCACATCGAGCGGATCGTCGATCTGCAGGTAGCGGCGGTGGCCAAGCGCGTGGCCGACAAGGGGCTGCGGCTCACGTTGTCCGACGACGCGCGCGCCTGGCTGGCCAAGGAGGGCTACGACGCGTCGTTCGGCGCCCGCCCGCTGCAGCGGCTGATCCAGAAGCAGATCGAGGCGCCGCTGTCGAAGCGCTTCATCGCCGGCGACTTCGAGTACGGCGACGTCGTGCACGTGGTGGTCGACGGCGACGGCGCCGGGCTCGCGTTCGAGCGGCGCGAGCCCGAGCCGATCCCGCTGGAGCAGGTGCTGCCGAGCGAGGCGACCTAGCCCGACAGCCTCCCGGCGCCAGGGCGGCGCCTGTGCTATCCTGCGCCGGTCCGCCCGACCACCGCCGGAGAGCCGCGATGCTGAGCGCCCCGACCGCCGCCGACGCCGCCGAGCGACCGCCGTCCGCTGTCGACGCCGTCGACTGGGCCGCCGTGGCCCGCACCGTGTTGACATCGCGGGCGATCGACGCGCTCGAGGAGTCGGAGCTGGCCCCCGGCGGCCTCGTGAAGTACCAGTTCTCGGCCCGCGGCCACGAGCTGGCGCAGGTGCTGCTCGGCCATCGGCTCGACCACCCGCGCGACGCGGCCACGGTCTACTACCGCTCGCGGCCGTTCATGTTGACCGCCGGCCTCACGCCCGAGGAGGCCATGGCGGCCACGATGGCCCGCGCCGGCTCGCCGAACGGCGGCCGCGACATCGGCGTCGTCTTCTCGCTGCCGCCGCGCGGCCGCCAGACGATCCTGCCGATGAGCGGCGACGTCGGGGCGCAGTACACCCCGGCCGTCGGCTGGGCCCACGCGATCCGCTACCGCAGCGAGATCCTGGGCGACGACGACTGGCGCGGCGCCATCGCCGTCGCCCTCGGCGGCGACGGCAGCTGCGCCACGCCCGGCTTCTGGGCGGCGCTGAACATGGCCACCACCGGCCGGCTGCCGCTCCTGTTCTTCATCGAGGACAACGGCTACGCGATCAGCGTCCCGTCGACCTTCCAAACGCCCGGGGCCAACATCGCCGCCAACCTTGCCAGCTACGACGGGCTGCGCGTCCTCGACGGCGACGGCACCGACCCGGCGGTGGCGGCCGGCCTCGTCGACCGCGCCGTGGCGCACGTCCGCTCCGGCGCCGGGCCGTGCCTGTTGCGGCTGGTCGTGCCGCGCCTGTGCGGCCACTCGATCCAAGACAACCAGTCCTACAAGAGCGAGGCCGTGCGCCAGGCCGAGCTGGCGCGCGACCCGCTGCCGCGGCTCAAGGCGTTCCTGGTGCCCAGCCGCCTCGACGAGGCCGCCTGGGACGCCCTCTCGGCCGACGTCGCCGCCGAGGTCGCCGAGGCGCGCCGGCGGGCCGAGGCCCAGCCCGAGGGCGACCCGGCCACCGCCGCTACGCGCGTCTTCGCCACGCTCGACGACGACGGGCTGCCGCGACTCGGCGGCACCCGGCCCGAGGGTGCTGGGCTCGCCGCCGATTGGACGACGCCGCCGCAGCCGCCCGAGCCGGTGCGCATCAACATGGTCGACGCCATCCGCTTGGCGCTCGAGGCCGAGCTCGCGGCCCAGCCGCGCCTCGTCGTGTTCGGCGAGGACGTCGGCGTCAAGGGCGGCGTGCACGGCCTGACGCGCGACATGCAGCTCAAGTTCGGGCCGGCGCGGGTGTTCGACACGGCGCTGACCGAGGAGGGGATCATCGGCCGCGCCGTCGGGCTGGCCTATGCCGGGCTGGTGCCGGTGCCCGAGATCCAGTTCCGCAAGTACGCCGACCCGGCCACCGAGCAGCTCAACGACTGCGGCACCGTCCGCTGGCGCACGAACGGGCGCTTCGCGGCGCCGATCATCGTCCGGATGCCGGTCGGCTTCAGCCCGGCCACCGGCGACCCGTGGCACAGCATCTCCGGCGAGAGCGTCTTCGCCCACAGCTTCGGCTGGCGGGTCGTGCTGCCGTCGAACGCCGAGGACGCCGTCGGCCTGCTGCGCACGGCGCTGCGCGGCGACGACCCGGTCTACTTCCTGGAGCACCGGGCCCTGTACTTCGGCGCCCAGGCCCGCCGCCCCTACCCCGGCGACGACTACGCGATCCCGTTCGGCGTCGCGCGCACGGTGCGCGCGGGCGACGACCTGACGGTGGTGACGTGGGGCGCGATGGTCCACCGCTGCCTCGAAGCGGCCGAGGCGCTCGACCGCGAAGTGGAGGCAGCCGGCGGCGCCCGCCACGGCGTGCCGGCCGCCTCGGTCGACATCCTCGACCTGCGCACGATCGTGCCGTGGGACCGCGACGCGGTGCTCGCCAGCGTCCGCCGCACCGGCCGCTGCCTGATCGTCCACGAAGACAACCTGACGGCCGGCTTCGGCGGCGAGATCGCGGCGGTGGTCGCCGAGGCGGCGTTCGACGCGCTCGACGCGCCGGTGGCGCGCATCGGCGCCCCCGACTGCCCGGTGCCCTACAGCCTGGCGCTCATGGAGGGCGTCGTGCCGACCGCGGCGCGGATCGCCGATCGGATGCGCGACCTGCTGGGGTACTGACGGTCGCCGCCACATGGACGGACCCGGCGCACGCGTCGCCGAGCGATGACTCGGCCCGTCCGCCGTGGGCGGCGAGCCGCCGCGGGTCGATCGCCGCTACGGCCCCCGCCCCATGAAGTCGCGCGGCCGGACGTGGAAGCCGACCCACTCGACCGGCATGTAGGGCGCGTCCTCGCTGCGCACTTCGTGGTAGGCGTGGGCGGCGTACCAGACCACCACGTCGTCGTTGACCACGTTGTCGCCAGACAGGTAGGTCGAGAGCAGGTCGGTGTCGTCCGTCGATACGAACCGCTCGCCGGGCTTCTGCTTCGTGACCCAGAACTCGCCGCGCGTGAAGCCCTCCCGCGCCAGGCCGCGGTACCAGCCGTCGACCGACTCCGGGATGATCTCGTAGCTCATCGGACGGCCCAGGCTGTTGCCGCGGCTGTGGTCGACGACGCGCCACTTGCGGAACGTCGATAGGTCGGTCGGGCGGTAGGTCTCGCCCAGCAGGGTGTTCCAGCCGCTGGCGCCGGTGCCGCCGCCGCCGGTGACCGGCGCCACGCGGTAGAACTCCTCGACGCTGTCGCCCTCGGGATCCTCGATGTCGAGGTCGAGCCGCCAGTAGACGTTGTGGCTGTGGGCGGTGTTGCCGAACTGCAGCGCGCCGGCCAGGCCCACCTCGGGGTGGATCGTGCCGTCGTCGTGGAACATCCAGCTGGTGAGGTAGTTGTAGGCGCCCATCTGGCTGCTCACCAGCAGCCGCAGCGCCTTGCCGCGCCGGCCAGTGCAGTTACCGGCGCAGAAGCGCGCCGCGATGCCGCTGTCCATGATCTCGCGGCAGACCTTGCCGCCGCCGATCACGGTGCCGTGGGCGCAGTCCACCGCCTGCGACAGCGGCTGCATCCCGGCGCCGAGCCCGTAGGCCACGTCGTGGTAGCGCGGCGAACCCGTCTCGTAGGGGACGAAGATCTGGGCGACGGTGGCGTCGCTGAGCATGTGCTGCCAGCCGTCGGGTCCGTTGTAGAACGCCTGGGTGATCGCCAGACCCTCGTTGGCGCGGATCTCCCAGCACACCGACCAGTTGGCGCCCTCGGCCAGGTTCTGACCGCCGCAGTACTGGCTGGCCTGGGCGGACACCGGAGCCGCCGGGCGCGCCAGCGCGCCCAACACGGCCACGATCCCGACGGCACACACGCGACCGAACCGCACGCGGGTGCGCTCGCTCATGGCTGATTGCCCTCCACGGAGTCGTCCGGCGCGGCGGCGTCGCCCGCGCGGTCGCCGGCGTCGGAATGGGCCGTTCCGCCTTCGTCGGCCCCCGGCATGGCCTCGATGTCGACGATCGCCAGCGTGACTAGGTCGACGACGACCGAGAACGACGGCAGCGGCGCCTTGACGGTGCCGAAGAACAGCCGCACGCAGCGGTGCTCGGCGCACGGGCCGCTGTCGGACCGGGTGATCAGGCCGTTGGCGGTCGCCGCGGCCGGGTCAAGCCCGTCCGCCGTCAGGCGCTCGACCACCGCCGGGTCGTTGCGCGCGACAGTCGCGGCTTCGTCGATCTCCTCGCGCACCAACGGCACGGCCAGCCCGACCGGCGCCTCGAGCGCGCTGACCTCGCCGCTGGCCAGGTCGACCTTGGCGTACAGGGCCTCCCCGGTGTCGTAACGGTAGATCCCGACCTCGGCCGCGCGCGCCGCGGCCCCCTTCTCGGCCAGCCGCTGGGTGTAGAGCACCCGGTAGCTGGGTCGCGCGCCGAGCGCCGCCACGCGATCGGCCGGTGCCTCGGCATCGAGCTCGGTGTCGGACGTGCCGGCCAGCACGGCGTTGCGGTCGAGGGCGCTGGCGACGACGTCCTGGACGAACGCCGCCTCGATCGCCCGGTCCGTCGCCTGCTCGATCTCCTGGGCCGAGAGCATGTTGTACGGCCCGTCGGGCGCGCTCTCGCTGGCTTCGCGGGCGGCCATCTCGTCGGACGACATCGCCATGCCGGCGCTGCCCTCGGCGTCCTGGGTGTCGGTCATGGCGCGCTGGGCGCCACCGGCCAACGGAGCGTCGGCGCCATCGTCGACCTCGCCGCCTGTCGCGGCGGTGCTCGGGGGCGAGCGGTCCTCGTCGTCTGGCTGCGCGGTGCATCCGGCCAGCACGGCGACGAGCGCCAGCGGCAGGACGGCGCGCCCGATGCGCCATCGGGCCATGGGGTCCCTCCTGGGTGCGAAGTCGGTCGCTGCGGTCACCTTGGCTGACGGCGCCGCCGCCCGATGCAGGAACGGCCGACGGTGAGGATACGGCCGTTGCGTTATGTCGTCAAGACGCGCGGGCCGGCGTCGCGGCCGGGCCGTCCCGGTCCGGGCCGCGATCCGCCGGGGCGGCCCGCGGCTCGTCGGGGACGACGTAGTCCAGCGCCTGGTGCCGGAAGTAGGTGTCGTAGAGCTCGGCGTAGTGGCCGCCGGCGCGCATCAGCGCCTCGTGGTCGCCCTCCTCGATGACGCGGCCGCCGTCGAGGACGAGGATGCGGTCGGCGGCCCGGACCGTCGAGAGGCGGTGGGCGATGACGATCGCGGTCGCATCGCGCAGGATGAGCTCGAGGGCCTCCTGGATCTGGGCCTCGGTGAACGGGTCGATCGAGGCGGTGGCCTCGTCGAGGATGAAGATCGCCGGGTGCTGGACGATGACGCGCATGAGCGAGACGAGCTGGCGCTGGCCGACGCTGAGCCGGTCGCCGCGCTCGCCGACGTCGCTGGCCAGGCCGTTGGGCAGCGCCGCCAGCCATTCGCCGTCGCCGATGCGGCGGGCCAGCGCCTCGATCTCGGCGTCGGAGGCCGTCGGCCGGGCGTAGCGGATGTTGTCGGCGATCGTGCCGTTGAAGAGGAACGGCATCTGCGGCACGATGCCCAGCTGGCGGCGGTAGTCGCTGAGGTCGAGGCGTCGCACGTCGCGCCCGTCCACGAGCAGGCGGCCGGCCTGGAACTCGTAGAACCGCGCGACGAGCCGGGCGATGGACGACTTGCCGGCGCCGGTGTGGCCGACGAGCGCCACGCTCTCGCCCGGGCGGATGTGGAGGTCGAAGTCGGGCAACACCGGCGGCGCGTCGCCGTAGCCGAACCGGACGTGCTCGAAGCGGATGTCGCCGGCGAGCGTCCCGACCGGCTCGGACGCCGTCTGCGCCACCGACGGCTCGGCGTCGATGAGCGCGAACACCCGCTCGATCGCGGCGAAGCCGACCTGGATCTGGGTCCAGAACGACGACAGGTTGATGATCGGAAACCAGATGCGGTCCATCATCTGCGCGAACAGGAACCAGGCCGCCAGCGTCAGCACGCCGTCCCGGACCTCGATCGCGCCGCGCCACAGCACGACGGCGGTGCCGACGCCGATCAGGAGGTTGAGGAGCGGGAAGACCATCGCCAGGGTGAAGCCGCGCGTGAAGTTCAGCCGGTAGCTGACGCGGTTGACGCGGTCGAACTCCTCGTAGACGGTCTGCTCGCGCCGGAAGTTCTTGGCCACGGCGATGCCGGCCACCGTCTCGAACGTCTTGGCGTTCACCTCGCCCATCGCCCGCGCCCCTTGGCGCGTCACCCGCCGCGCCACGGCGCGGAAGCCCAGCGTGAACGCCACCAGCACCGGCACGTTGAGCAACGTCCAGAGCATGAGCCGCCACGAATACGACGTGGCCACCGCGGCCACGATCACGACCTCGACGACCTGCTGCACGAGGTCGCCCACCAGCGTCACGCTCTGGCCGAAGTCCGACGTGTCCGAGGTGATCCGGCTGACGATGCGGCCCGAGGCGAAGCGGTCGTAGAACGAGAGGTCGTGGTCCGCAGCGGCGCCGAAGGCGTCGCGTCGCAGCGCCAGCACGATGTCGCCCACCGCCCGCGCCTGCGCCCGGCGGCGGATCCAGTTGCCCACCCAGATCAGCAGCCAGCTGGCCAGCAGGAACGCGATCAGGCCGGCGATCACCGCCCGCGGCACGGCCGCCGCGCCCTGCGCACCGAAGCGGGCCACGGCCAGTGCCAGCACGATCGGCACCCCGGCCGACAGGCCGGCCACGATCACCACGCCGGCCACGATGGCCGCCAGCCGCCGCCGCTGCGGCGCGAAGTAGGCGGCGGCGCGGCGGACCAGTTCGCGGTCGGTGTAGAGGCGGTCGTAGGCCTCGACGTCAAGGTTGTTGAACATCATGGCCCGGTACCGACGTCGGCGCCCGGCGCCGCGCCGAGCCGGACGAAGATCCGCCGGTACGGCGGGCACGACGCCAGCAGCTCGTCGTGCCGCCCGACCGCCTCCACCGTGCCGCCGCGCAGCACGACGACGAGGTCGGCCCACCGGATCTGCGACAGGCGGTGCGTGATGAGGACCGTCGTCCGTCCGTGCGCCGCGCGGCGCATCGCGCGCTGGATGCGGTCCTCGGTGGCGGAGTCGATCGCGCTCGTCGAGTCGTCGAGGACCAGGATGCGCGGGTCGGTGAGGAGGGCCCGGGCGATCGCCAGCCGCTGCCGCTGGCCGCCCGACAGCGTGACGCCGCGCTCGCCGATGACCGTCTCGTAGCCGTCCGGCAGGCGGGTGATGAAGTCGTGCGCCTGCGCCTCGCGCGCCGCGGCCTCGATCTCGCCGCGGCTGGCCTCGGGCCGGCCGAAGGCGATGTTCTCGGCCACCGAGCGGCTGAACAGGAACGGCGCCTGCTCGATGATCGCGATCTGCTGCCGCAGTCGCTCGAGCGACCAGTCCCGCACGTCGATGCCGTCGATCGTCACCCGGCCGCCGTCGACGTCGTAGGTGCGGTTGATGAGGCGCGCCAGCGTCGTCTTGCCGGCGCCGGTCTGGCCGACGATCGCCACGGTCTGACCGGGCGCGACGCGGAACGTGATGTCGGACAGGACGGGCGCTTCGGGGTCGTAGCCGAACCGCACGCCCTCGAACGCGATCGCCCCGGCGACGATCGCGCCGTGGCCGGCGACGTTCTGGTCGAGGTCGGTCTGGCGGTTGATCAGCTCCAGGATGCGGCGCGCCGAGGCCATCCCGAGGCTGACCTGGCTGTAGGCGAACAACGAGACGAACGTCGGGAACCCGAACAGCCCAAGGTAGCCGACGTAGGCCACGATGTCCTCGACGCCGACGCCGCTGCCCGACTGGCGGGCCAGCGCCGTGACGTGGGCGAAGCCGAACGTGATCGCCAATCCGAGCAGCAGCAGCGGCAGGAATCGCGCCTCCTGGTCGCCCTGGCGGACGATCGCGTCGCGGTAGGCGCTGGCGTTGGCGGTGAAACGCTCGACCTCGGCGTCCTCCTGGGCGGCGCTCTTGACGACCTCGATGCCGTCGATCGCCTCCGCCAATCGGCTGTTGAGCCGGCCGAACGTCTCGCGCGCCTCGCGGGTGACGGGCTCGAGACGCCGGAGGTAACTGCGCAGCGCCACGACGTAACAAGCCACGAACAGCGTCGGGACCAGCGCCAGCTGGGGGTGGATCCGCCAGCCGAACGCGGCGGGCATGAGCAGGAAGAAGCCGCTGCCGATCACGAGGTTGAGGCCGGGGTTGAACATCAGGTTCAGCTCGCGCACGTCGTTCGTGGCGCGGGCCATCGTGTCGCCGATGGGCTGGCGGCCGTGGAACGTCATGCTCTTGCCGAGCAGGCTGGCGTAGAGCTCGTCGCGGACGTCGCGCTCGAGGCGCTGGCCGAACGCTTCGCTGCCGGCGTTCCGTCCCAGCTGGAGCACGGCGCGGACGGCCTGCGACGCGAACAGCAACCAGCCGAGTCGGACGACGTCGGCGACGGCGGCGTCGAAGGCGCCCGGTCCCGCCGCCACTGCCCGCTCGAGCACGCCGTACGCCTGGCCGACGACCTGCGGCACGACGCCGGCCAGCACCGCGTTGCCCAAGGCGCCGACGAGCACGACCGGGATCAGCCAGCCGTGGCGCAGCACGTGGGACGCCACCCAGCGGCCGGCCGACCGGCGGTCGGTGCGGTACGGGCGGGCGAGGGCGAACTCGGTGGTGGCGGCGGTCGACGCGGCGGCCATCGTGCCTCCAGCGGCGGCGGGGGGTCCGGCGGGCCCGACGCCGACGACCGCTTGCACGATCGCGCCTGCCCGAGAGCATGGAACGGGGATGGATGGGAGTCGAACCCACCAGCGCCGGCTACACACCGCCGCTCACCGGTTTTGAAGACCGGGGAGGCCACCGGGCCCCCTACATCCCCACGGTTGTCGCGCCGCCGCCCCGGCGCAGTGGCGTCGAACGCGCGGCCGTCAGGGCGCGCCGAGCAGCAGCGTCGCGGCCTGGTCGAGCTCGAACGAGCTGCTGTAGGCGCCGCGCTTGATCGACATCACCCGCCCGTCGCGGCCGATCAGGTAGGTCGTCGGATAGGTCCCGATGCGGTACTGGTCGGCGACGCGGCCGTCGACGTCGAGTCCGACCGGGAACGTCAGCCCGAGCTCGGCCAGATAGGGCGCCACGACCTCGGCCGGCTCGTCGACGTCGATCGCCACGACGGCCAGCTCGCCCGAGGCGGCGTGCTGGTCGTGGAGCGCCTGGAGGAACGGCATCTCGACCCGGCACGGAACGCACCACGTGGCCCAGAAGTTCAGCAGGATCCCCTTGCCGGCATGGTCGGCGAGCGACACCGTGCTGCCGGCGGCCGGACCGGCCAGGCTGAACGGCGGCGCCAGCTCGCCCAGGCTGGCCATGCCGGGCTCGACGAGGCCGACCGAGAGGCCGCCGCTGTCCGGCGCAGCGGGCGGGACGTCGACGACCGTGGTGCCGGACCCGCCGCCCTCGACGCCGGCCGCGGCCATCAGCGCCGCGATCGTCGCCTGGGCCTCGGCGCCCGTCGGCGACGGGCCCGGGCGGGCGCGCCAGGCCGCCACCCAGCGTCCGGCGCCGAACCCCGCGCCGAGCATCACCGCCGCCGTCAGCGCGTAGAGCCAGCGCGGCGGGCGGCGCCCCGCCCGGTCGGCGCCGTCGGCGGCGCTCACGGCTGCCCCGTTGGCGCCGCGCCGCCTTCGTCGGCCGGCAGCACGGCGTCGGGGTCGTAGAAGAAGATCTGGACCCGGGCGTCCGTCCAGGCCCGGTCGAGCCACTGCGCCACCAGCGCGTCGCGCCGCGCCGTGTCCTGCCGCTCCTCTTGGCTGAGGCCCTTGAGGATCTCCGACTGGATGTAGAGGTCGATCTCGCCGGCGCGCTTGAGGAAGGCGACGACGTTCGCCTCCTCAATGCCGTTGGCGGCGACGGCGTCGGCGAGCTGCTGGCGCGCCGCGCCTTGCCGCGACAACAGGCCGTTGATCAGCTCGTCGGCCGACAGCGGCGGCGGCTTGTCGACGAGGGTGCGCGAGGCGTTCTCGAGCAGAAGGGCGTCGATCTGGCGCTTCAGGAGCCGCACCTGGAAGGCGCGCATCCCGGCCGCGTCGTCGTAGTTCGGCACCGGTTCGGCCGACAGCGTGGCGATGGCGCGCGCCACCCGCACGGCCACCTCGAGGTCGGCCATGAGGAACGGCTGGCCGTGGACGCTGGCGACCATCGACTCGCGCGGGAAGTCGGGGTTGAGCGGCGGGACCGACGCCAGCGCCGTCAGCGGCGGCGTCGTCGGCACGACGCCGAGGCCGAGGTCGACGGCCGCCGGCGGCGCGGCGCCCGGGACGGACGGCGCCGTCGGCGCCGGCGTGACCGGCGGCGGTCCGCCGCGCAACAGCACGGCGCCGACACCCACCAGCAGCAGCAGCGCCAGGCTGCCGCCGGCGATGATCGGCAGCATGCCGGCGCCCGCGGCGGGCGGGCGACTCGGGCCGCCGCCGCGGGCCGCCGGGGGCTTGGGATCGGCCGGACGGGACTTGGGCCGGGACTCGATGCGCAACAAGGGCATGCGTCGGACGCGCTTTCCGGGGCGACGGACGTCGGCGGCCGCACGCCGTGCGCGCGGCACAAGGGCGACATCATAGACGATCCCGCCCCGGCCTGCGCTATCGTTGCCGCCCCATGATGCACGGCAGCGGCTGGTTCAGCTTTATCCAACACGACCCGGCGCGCCCGGCGCCGAAGGTCGACGCCGCCCTGCTGCGCCGGGTCGGCGCCTGGGTCTGGCCATACCGACGGCGGGTGGCCTGGATGCTCGTTCTCATGGTCGGGATGTCGCTCGTCGAGCTGGTGCCGCCGCTGTTGTACGCGCGGCTCATCGACAGCCTGACGGTCGATCCGGCCACCGGACGGGTGGCGCTGACGGGGTCCCAGCTCAACCGCCTGGCCCTGGGCCTGCTGGCGGTGCCGATCGCCTCGAGCCTGCTGGGCGGCATCCACCGGCATCAGACCGCCTTCGTCGGCGAGCGGTTGATCTTCGACCTGCGGGTGGCGGCCTACCGGCACCTCCAGCGCCTGGGCCTGCGGTTCTTCACGACGACGAAGACCGGCGAGATCACGGCCCGCCTCGAGAGCGACGTCGTCGGCGCGCAGAACGCGGTCGTCAACACGATCCCCAACGTGGTCTCGAGCGTCCTCACGCTGGCCACCACGCTGGCGATCATGCTGCGCCTCGAGTGGCGGCTGACCGTGCTGGCGGTGGCCGTCGTGCCGCTGTTCATCCTGCCCGCCAAACGCATCGGGCTCGTGCTGCGCCAGATCCGGCGCGAGAACAGCGAGCTCAACGCCGCCATGGCCAGCCAGCTGCAGGAAACCGTCAACGTGAGCGGCGCGCTGCTGGTGCGGGTCTTCGGCCGCCAGGCCGACAGCGCCGAGCGCTACGCCGCCCGGGCGGCGGCGGTCCGCGACATCGGCGTCCGCCGCGCGGTGGTGAGCCGCTGGTTCTTCTTCGGCCTCGGCCTGGCCACGGCAATCGGCACGGCGCTGATGTACTGGGCCGGCGGCCACCTCGTGCTCGCCGGGCGCATCAGCCCCGGGCTGATCGTCGCGTTCGCGGCCTACCTGAACCGCTTGTTCGGCCCGATCTCGAGCCTCTCGAACATCCAGGTCGAGTTCGTGAGCTCGCTGGTCAGCTTCGAGCGGCTGTTCGAGTACCTCGACCTGGTGCCGGAAGTGGCCGAGCGTCCCGACGCGCTCGACCTGCCGAAGGTGCGCGGCGAGGTGCGCTTCGAGCACGTCGACTTCGCCTACGCCGCGTCCGCCACGGGAACCGCCGCGCCGCGCTGGGCGCTGCGCGACATCGACTTCGCGATCCGCCCGGGCCAGATGGTCGCGCTCGTCGGTCCCAGCGGCGCCGGCAAGACGACGATCAGCTACCTGGTGGCCCGGCTCTACGACCCCACCGCCGGCCGGGTGACGCTCGACGGCCACGACCTGCGCGACCTGGCGCTGGCCACGGTCGCCCGCCACGTCGGCGTCGTGACCCAAGAGACCTACCTGTTCCACGACACGATCCGGGCCAACCTCCGCTTCGCCGCGCCCGACGCCGACGACGCGGCGCTCGAGTCGGCCTGCCGCGCCGCCAACATCCACGACCGCATCGTCGCCCTCGACCAAGGCTACGACACGGTCGTCGGCGAGCGCGGCTACCGGCTGTCGGGCGGCGAGAAGCAGCGCCTGGCCCTGGCGCGCGTGATCCTGCGCGATCCAGCCATCCTCGTCCTCGACGAGGCCACCAGCCACCTCGACTCCGAGAACGAGGCGCTGGTCCAGGACGCGCTGGCGCGGGTCATGACCGGCCGGACGAACCTGGTGATCGCCCACCGCCTCTCCACGGTCCAGGCGGCCGACGAGATCCTGGTCGTCGACGGCGGCCGCATCGTCGAGCGCGGCCCGCACGCCGCCCTCCTCGCCGCCGACGGCCGCTACGCCGACCTGTACCACACGCAGTTCCGGCCGACGGCGGCCGACACGGCGGCGGTGGCGGCGGGCGGGTAGCAGGGGAGGGCGGGGGCGGAGCGCGGTGCGATGCGCGGTGCCGACCGCCTCGACACCCAGCCGCCCGCCGCGGCCCGCGCGCCTCGCACCGTCGACGCGCCCGCCCGTCGATTTGCCCCCCGCGCCGATCTCCCCTATCATCGTCGTTTGCCGTGCCGGCGCTGCGCAACGCGCGCCGCCGAGCGGCTTCTTTGTCGAGGGCCGCGCCGACCGGTCCGTCATCATCGTGAGCGCCGCGCGCGCGGCCGAGGAGTACTGCAGTGGCGAACACGGCATCCGCCGAGAAGGCGGCCCGCCAGTCGACGAAGCGTTATGCCCGCAACCGGTGGTACCGCACCCGGGCCCGCACGTTCGTGAAGCGGGCGCGGCTCCACCTCGAGCAGGGCCAGCTCGACGAGGCCCAGGCGGCCATCCGTCTGGCCTGCGAGGCGCTCGACCGCGCCGCCTCGAAGGGCGTCATCCACGCCAACAACGCCGCGCGCCGCAAGTCGCGGCTCATGCTGGCGTTCAACAAGGCCGCGGCCGCTCGGGCCTGACGCCCGCCCGCCGCCCATCGCTGCGGCGCCGCCACGGCGCCGCGATCCAACGGCACCGCCACGCCCTGGCGGTGCCGTTTGCATGCGCCGCGGCGGCGGCGGCCGACGGTCTTGACATCGCACATCCGTTCTAGTACACTTGTTCCATGAACGGATTTTCGGCACGATCGACCGCCGGAGTTGTTGCGATGAACGGACTGCCCGCTGCCCTCGATCTGCTCGTCGATCGGCCCCATGTGGCGCCGGCCGCCGGCGGGCGCCGCCCCAGCCGCGCCGGGCGCCGCGGCGGGCCGGCGCAACTGCCGCTGTCATGGCCGCGCCCCCGGCGGGACGGCGCCGCGCCGCCGGCCGACCGCGCGATCGCGCCCACCCTGGACCTTGTCGGCGCGCTGGGCGCGGCGCTTGGCGCGCCGGCGGCCAGCCTGACCCGCCTCGAGGCGCCGGCCGACGGCTGGCCCGACGCCCTCGTCGGCCCCGGCGACACCGTTCTCATCGCCGCCGGCGCGTCGGTCGCGGAGGGCGCCCTGGCCGCCGTCCGGCTCCGGGCCAGCGGCGCGGTGCTCGTGCGGCGCGTCCATCCGGCCGGTCCGTCGAGCCTCCGGCTGCAGCCGGAGTCGCGCGGCCACGCGCCGCTCATCGCGCCCGCGGCCGACGTCGAGCTGCTCGGTCCGGTCGTGACGATCGCCCGCGCCGCCGTCGGCGCCGCCCAGGCCGGTCGGCGCTCGGCGTAGGTGCTTCGCGCCGCGTGCTCCGCGCGGCGATGCCCACGCAGACCGCCGTGCGGCGCATTGGCGCCCCGCGGTGGGGACGGGTTATCCTAGCCGGCCCATGCCGCCCGCGACCCAGGATCCGTCCCCGCGTCATCGTCGGGCGCCGCTCGGCGCTTGGGTGGGTCGCGCCGGGTTGCGGTCCCGGCGCATCGCGTCGGCGGGCTGGCCGGCCGCGCTGATGCTGCTGGTGCCGCTGTTGCTGCTGTGGCGCCAGACGCTGGGCGGCCAGACGCTGGTGCCCTACGATGCGCTGACGATCGACCCGGTGTTCCGCGACGCCCTGGCGGCGCGCGGCATCGACCGGCCGCAGAACGGCCTGGTGGCCGACCTCGTGTTCCAGAACGCCGTCTGGAAGCGGTTCGCCGTCGACGCCCTCGCGCTCGGGCGCGCGCCGCTGTGGAACCCCGACGTCCTCGGCGGGCTGCCGTTCCTGGCCGCCGGCCAGCACAGCGCCCTCTACCCGCCGTCGCTGCTCTTCGCCTGGCTCGGCGTCGACCGCGCCTTCGGCTGGCACGCGCTGTTCACGATGTGGCTGGCCGGGGTCACCGCCTTCCTCTTCGGGCGCGCGCTCGGCCTGGGACGCCCCGCCAGCGCCCTGCTGGGCATGGCGTGGTCGAGCTCGCTGCTGCTGGTGGCCAACACCGTGTTCCCGATGATCCAGGCGGCCATCGCCTGGACGCCGCTCGTGCTGGCGGGCATTGCGTCCGCCGCCCGGGCCCTCGACCGGCGCGGCGAGCACGGCCTGCCGACCGGCCGCGCCGCGCTCTGGCTGGCGACGACCGCCGTGGCCACCGCCATGGTCGCCCTGGCGGGCCACGCCGAGATGCTCTATTACGCCGGCCTCGTCGCCGCCGCGTGGGCGGTGGCCTGCGCCCTCGAGACCGGCCGGCGCGCCGGAGCCGGAGCCGGCGCCGCCGCCCTGGCCTGGCTGGCCGCGGCCGGCGCGGTGGGGCTCCTGATCGCCGGCGCGCAGCTCGTCCCGTTCTACGAGCTGGCCGCGACGAGCCACCGGACCGGCACGCGCTACCGCGACGTGATCGGCTGGGCGTTCGGGCTGCGCCAGCTGGCGACGTTCGCCGTGCCCGACTTCTACGGCAACCCGGCCCACCACGCCGTCCTCTCGCTCGGCTCGCTGCGCCCGGTGGCCCTCGACGGCGACGCGTTCTGGGGCGGCGACTGGGGCGCCAAGAACTACGTCGAGGCCGCGGCCTACATCGGCGTGCTGCCGTGGCTGCTGGCGGCAGTCGGTGCGGTGGCCAGGTGGCGGCGCGGCGCGCGGTTCTGGACCGGCCTGGCCGTCGCCGCCGCCGCGCTGGCCTTCGGCACGCCGCTCTACCGCCTGGTGTTCGCGCTGCCAGGCATCGACCAGCTGCACACGCCGTTCCGCTGGGTGTTTCCGCTCGACCTGGCGATCGTCGTCCTGGCCGCCCTCGGCTGCGACGCCCTGCTGCGCCCCGACGCCCAGCCGCGCGTCCGCGCCGTGGCGCGCGGCGTCGGGCGCGCGGCGGTCGTCGTCGGGGCGTGGGGGACGGTCGTCCTGGCGCTGGCGTGGGTCGTGCCCGGCCGCTGGCGGGCCATCGTCGAGCGACTCGTCGAGGGCGACGGGTCGTTGCGCGACGCGATCGCGGCCCGGTTCGGGTCGGCGGGCGTCTTCGCCAGCTACGCCTATTGGTCGTGGCTCCACCTGGCGTTGTTCCTCACCGCCAGCGGCCTGGCCCTGCTGGCCCTGGCGCGCGCGACGGCGCCGCGGCCGCGACGGCGGGCGGCGGCGCTGGCGGTCGGCGCCGTGGCGCTCGACCTGGCCCTGATCGGGCACGGCTTCAACCCGGCCGTCGACCCGGCGCTGGCGGAGATCCGCCCCCGCGCGGTCCGCTTCCTGTCCGACGCCACCGCCGTGAAGTGGGGGCGCGTCGTCGGCTTTGGCGAGGGGCGCGTCCTGTGGCCGAACACCGCCGGCCGCTTCGGCATCCCCGACCTGCGCGGCTACGACTCGATCATCCCGCGCTGGATCGTCGACACGTGGTCGGCGATCGAGGACCCGTCCGGCCTGCTGGCGCACAACCGCATCGGCAACGTGCACGCCGCCGACGTCCTCGCCAGCCCGGCGCTGGCGGCGCTCGGCGCGCGCTACGTGATCAGCGACGACGAGATCGACCACCCCAACCTGACGCCGATCGACGACGGCGACGTGCACATCTACGAGAACCGGCTGGCGATGCCGCGCGCCTGGAAGGTGAACCGGGTCGAGATCGCGCGCGGCGACGAGCTGGCCACGGCCCTGGCGCGCTTCGACCCGGGCACGACCGTCGTCCTCGAGGAGCGGCCCGACACCGATGTCTGGGGCGCGTTCGAGCCGGGGCGCCAAGCGGTCCGCACCGACATCGGCATCACCGAGCACAGCCCGCAGCACCTGTCCTTCGACCTGTTCGCCGCCCAGGCCGACACGATGCTCGTCGTCAACGAGGGCTGGTTCCCGGGCTGGCGGGCGTTCGTCACGCCGGCCGGCGCCGCCGAGGCCGTCGAGGTGCCGGTCTACCGCGCCAACGGGATGCTGCGGGCAGTGCCGGTGCCGCCGGGTCGCTCGACCGTCGAGCTGCGCTACAGCCCGATGTCGGTCAAGCTCGGCCTCTATGCGTCGTTCCTCGGGCTGGTCGTGCTGTTCCTGCTGGCGGTGTATGCCGCCTGGGCGCGCTTCGTGCGGATCGGCGACGACGACGCCGTCGGGCGGATCGCCGCCAACGCCGCCGGGCCGATCGGGGCGGCGCTTGTCACCAAGGTCCTCCAGTTCGTCTACGCCGCCCTGTTCATGCGCCTCCTGGGGCCCGAAGCGGCCGGCCGCTACTACTACGCCATCACCGTCTACGGCCTCGTCGAGATCGTGACGAGCTTCGGGCTGGGCGTGCTGGTCGCGCGCGAGATCGCGCGGCGACCGGGCGACGCCGGCCGGCTCATGGGCACCAGCCTGGCGGTGCGGTTCGCCCTGACGCTGGCCGCGCTGCCGACGCTGGGCCTGCTGTGGCTGGCGATGGCCGCCGCCGGCCGCCCGGTGGAGCCGGACGTGACGGCGGCGATCGGCCTGCTCGTCGTCGCGCTGGTGCCGGGGCACCTCAACGCCGCGCTGACGAGCGCCTTCCAGGGCCGCGAGCGGATGGTGGCGCCGGCGGCGGTCATGATCGTCTCGGCGCTGCTGACGATGACGCTGGGCGCGCTGGCGTTGACCGCCGGCTACGGGTTCGTCGGCATGGCGGCCGTGTCGATCGCCGTCAACGCCGTCACGTTCGTGATCCTGGCGCGGCTGTTGCGCCGGGCCGGCATCGCCTGGCTGGGGCGGCCCGACGCCCGCTTGGCGCGCTGGATGGTCGCGGCCTCGCTGCCGCTCATGCTCAACAGCTTGTTGCAGACGGTGTTCTTCAAGATCGACGTCCTGCTGCTGGCGCCGCTGCAGGGCCAGCAGGCCGTGGGATGGTACTCGGCCGCCTACAAGTGGGTCGAGGCCTTCCTGATCATCCCCCCCTACCTGGTCATGGCGCTGTTCCCGCTGATGAGCCGGCGGGCCGAGAACGACCGCGCCGGGCTGCGCAGCGCCTACGAGAACACCGTGCGCTGGCTGATCGCCCTCGCCCTGCCGGCGGCCACGGTGACGACGTTCCTGGCCGAGCCGCTCATCGCGCTGCTGGCCGGATCCGACTACCTGCCGAACGGCGCCCGCGCCCTCCAGATCCTCATCTGGTTCCTGCCGTTCTCGTTCATCAACGGCGTGACGCAGTTCGTCCTGATCGCCCTCGACCGGCAGCGGTGGATTACGGCCAGCTTCGCGGCCGCCGCCACATTCAACATCGCCGCCAACCTCGTCGTCATCCCGCGCTTTGGCTACACGGGCGCCGCCGCGGTCACGATCGCCTCCGAGCTGGTGCTGCTGGCGCCGTTCCTGTGGGGCCTGCGGGACCTCGGCGCGCCGCCGGTGCTGGCGCTGGCGTGGCAGCCGCTGCTGGCCGCCAGCGGCCTCGCGCTCGCCCTCGCCGGCAGCGCCGCCGCCGGGCTGCCGAGCGTCGTGGCGGCCGCCGCGGGCCTGGCGCTCTACGGACTGGCGCTCTGGCGCCTCGGCTGGCTGACCGCCGACGACCGCAGCCTCCTCGCCCGGTTCGTGCCCCGGCCGCGTGCTACCATGGGCGCTCGACCCGACGCCACCGCCGTCGACGCCGAGCGTCCGGCCTAGGGACGGCGCGACGGCCCCGAAGGATGTGCCCAGCGATGCGGATCACGATCACGTTCTGCGTCCTGTGAAACTACACCGGCATCGCCGCCCGTGTGGCGGAGACCCTGCTGGGCGAGTTCGGCCTTGAGTTGGCCGCGGTGACCCTCGTTCCGAGCCGCGGCGGCGTGCACGATATCGAGATCGACGGCGAGCTGGTGTTCTCGAAGAAGGCCGTCGGCCGACAGCCGACGCCCGAGGAAGTCGTCGAGCTCGTCCGGGCGCGGCTGGCCCCGGCGACGTGAGCGCGGCCGCCGATCCGCTGCCGAGCCTCGTCGCCCGCGCCGCCGCCGCCCTGGCCGGCGTGCCGCCGCCGGAGCTCACCGACGGCGTCACCGCCTTCGTCGCCGCCCGCGGCGCGGCGGTCGTGGACGACCTCGACGCGCTGATCGAGGCGACGCCGGACTCGGCCGCGGCCTACTGGGTGCGCGGCGAGGCGCTGGCGGCGCTCGACCGCCTGGCCGCGGCCTGTGACGAGCTTCGCTACGCCGCCGACCTCGACGAGTCGGCCGTGGCGCCGCTGTGGCGCCTGGCCGAGTTCGAGGTCGAGCGCGACCGGCCGGCCGAGGCGGCCGACGCCTGGGACGCCGTGGCCGACCGCGGCCTCGACGACGTCCACGTCTACGCCGCCTTGGGCGAGGCGCTGCTGGACGCCGACGAGCCGACCCGGGCGGTGGCGGCGTTCGAGGAGGGACTGGCGCTCGCGCCCGGCGACGCGCGGCTGCTGGCGGGCCGGGCGGCGGCGTCGCTGGCCCTCGACCTCGACGACGACGCCCTCCAAGACGCCGAGGCGGCGGTCCGCAGCGACGGCGACGCGCTCGAGGCCTGGGAGACGCTGGCTCGGGTGCGGCTCGCCCGCGGCGAGGCCGAGGCCGCGCGCGACGCGATCGACCGCCTGCTGGCGCTGTCGCCCCGCCACCCCGAGGGGCTGCGGTTGCGCGGCGACGCGCGCTGGGACGCCGGCGATGTGGCCGGCGCCGTGGCCGATTACACCGCCGCGCTCGCCGCCGAGCCCGACGACGTCGAGACGCGGATCGCCGCCGCCGAGGGGCAGCTGCGCCTCGGCGACGCCGCCGCGGCGCTGGCGAGCGCCGCGCGCGCCCTGGCCCTCGACGACGGCGATGCCGACGCGATCGCCTTCGCCGCCCGCGCCGAAGCGGCCCTGGGACGGCGCGCCAAGGCCCGCGCCCGGCTCGACGCCGCCCTCGACCGCACCGACGCTCCGGCGGTGCTCTACCACACCCGCGGCGAGCTGCACGCGCACGACGGCCAGCCCAACCTGGCCTGGCGCGACGCGCGGCTGGCCATCGACGCCGACCCCGACTTCGGCCCGGCCTACGTCCTGCGCGCCCGGATGGCCCTCGAGCTCGAGACGGCCGACGAGGCGCTGTCCGACCTCGACGCGGCGGTCGAGCTCGACGAGAAGGACGGCGAGGCCCTGGCCTGGCGCGGCCTCGCCCATCAGCGCGCCGGCCACCGCGCCGACGCCGAGCGCGATTGGGCGGCGGCCGACGCCGCCCTGCCGCCCGGGCACCCGCTGCGCGCCGAGCTGTCGCGGTGGCGGGCGTGAGGGCGGTGGCCGGGTCCGCGGCGCGCGACGCCGGCGAGCGCGGTTGATTTCGAGCGCCAACCGATGCAACGTTCGGTAATCCCAGGGTGTCCCAGCCCTTCGAGCCCACACCGCGACCCGCGAGGGACCCGATGACAACGCTCGCCGTTCCCTTTCCCACGCTCGGACAGCGCGAGGCCGATGTTGGCCTGGCCCATGTGCGCGGCATGGCGCAGGGCGATGCGGCCGCGCTCGAGGCGCTGTACACCTTGTACGGCAGCCGGGTGCTGTCGTACCTGCGCGGCCAGCTCAGCGATGAGGGCCTGGCGGAGGAAGTGTTGCAGGACGTGTTCCTGGCGGCGTGGCATGCCGCCGCGGCGTTCCGCGGCGAGAGCAAGGTCCTGACCTGGTTGCTGACGATCGCCCACAACCGCGCCATCAACGCCCGCCGGCGGCGGCGGGCGACGCTCGTGGCGCTCGAGGCGCGCCTGGCGGGCGCCGCCGACGCCGCCGCCGGCGTCGGGCGTCGGCTCGACGTGGCTGCCGCGCTCGACCGGCTGCCGGAAGCCCAACGGGCGGCGCTGGACCTCGTCTTCTACCACGGCTTGTCGGTCGTCGAGGCCGCAACGGTGCTCGACGTGCCGGAAGGGACGATCAAGAGCCGACTGCACCGCGCCAAGGCCGCGCTACGCCGCTTGCTCGACGAGGGATCGCCGGATGCCTGAGCCGCTCGACGACGCCTGGCTCGACGCCTTGGCGGGGCGGCTCGAGCCCGAGGCCCGCGCCGCCCTCGCGGCGCGGCTGGCGGCCGACCCCGTCGCGGCCAGCGCGTTCCACGGCTGGCAGCGGCTGGCGGACGCCGTCGCCGAATCGGCGTCCGCGCGCGCGACGTCGCTGCCCCCGCTGGACGGCGTGCTGGCCGCCGTCCGCACGCCGTCGCGCATCGACGCGGGCGTGACCGCCCATGACGACGTCGCCCGCGCCACGCTGCGCGCGCTCGCCGAGCGCCCGATCGCGCCGGCCACCGAGCTCCGGGCGCCGCGCTGGGTGGTGGCGGCCGCGGCTGCGGCCGCGGTGCTGATCGTCGCCGCCTGGCCGACGCCGGGCGGACCGCTGGGCGAACGCCTGGCGGCCGCGCTGCGGCCGATCGGCCTCGAGCCGGTGGCGCTCCCCGCCGCCGGGCCCACCCCGATCGCGCGCCGCGTCGCTGGGGCGGCACGGCTGCAGGCGGCCGCGACGTCCGCCGCGGCCGTCGGTCGCCGCAGCGATGGCGGCAGCGGACCGCCGTCCGGCGCGGCGCGCGCCGAGGCGCGCCCGATCGCCGCGGCCGACGGTCTGGGCGCGGCCGGCCGGGTGCCCGGCCGGCGCTCGGTGGGTTCGCGCGACGCGCTCGTCGCGCGCGCGGCTGCGGGTGCGCCGTCGAATCCGTCCGGCGTGGCCGACGGCGGCGCGGGCTACCCGCCCCCCGCCGACCTGCAGCGCGCGTATCCGGCGCCGCCGTCCAGCCCGGCCGTCACGTCCGGCGACGGGCGCGGTCCGGCCAAGCCGTCTCCGTCGCGCACCGCGCCGCCGCCGACCGCCGCGGCGACGGCCGCCCCGACCGCGCCGCTCCCGCCCACGCCCGCGCCGACGCCAACGCCGGCGCCGATGATCGTCGGCGTTGTCCGCGGGCCGGACGGTGGGGGTCGGGCGCAGGTGCGGGTGGCGGCGTATCGCGACGACGACCTCCCGCTCGGCGCCAGTTGGAGCGAGACGTTCACGGCCGACGCCACGGGGCGCTACACGCTCACGCTGCCGGCCGGCATCTGGCGGCTCTACGCCGAGGCGCCGGGCCATCGGCCGCAGTGGTGGCCGGGCGCCGACCGGCCGGGCGGCGGCTCGGCCGTGCCGCTCGCGGCCGCGCCGGTGCAGATCGACTGGCAGCTGGATGCGGCCGGCGACGACGACGGCTTGCTCGTCGGGCGGGCGGGCGCGCACGCCCGGGTGCGGGCAGTGCCGGACGGCGCCGACGCCGCGGTCGACGACGGGCCGAGCGCGCTGGCCAGCGGCGACGGATCGTTCGCCCTGCCGCTGCCGGCCGGGCGATGGCGCGTGGCGCGCAGCCTCGCCGGTCGCGACCGCGACTGGCAGCCCGCCGCCGCCGCGGTGACGATCACGGCCGGCACGACGTCGACGGCCGAGTGGCCGTGAGCGACGCGCCGCCGACGGTGCTTGTCGTCGACGACGAGCCGCAGATCATCGACCTCGCCGAGCTCTACCTCCGCAACGAAGGGTTCGAGGTGCGGCGCGCGTCGAGCGGCACGGAGGCGCTGGCGTCGCTGCGCGAGGCGCCGCCCGACCTCGTGATCCTGGACATCATGCTGCCCGGCGTCGACGGCTGGGAGATCACGCGCCAGATCCGCAACGAGAGCAGCCTGCCGATCATCATGCTCACCGCCCGCGGGGATCCGATCGACCGCGTCGTCGGGCTCGAGCTGGGCGCCGACGACTATGTGGTCAAGCCGTTCCACGGCCGCGAGCTCGTGGCCCGCGTCAAGGCCGTGCTGCGCCGCACGGTGGCGGGCGAGGGCGCCGGCGCCGGCGCGCCCAGCGCGGTCGTGACGGTCGGCGACGTCGTGATCGACCCGGCCCGGCGATCGGTGCTCGTGGCGGGGGAGCCGGCCGTGCTGCGCGCGCGGGAATTCGATCTGCTGCTCTATCTGGCCCAGAACGAGGGGCTCGTCTTGTCGCGCGACCAACTGCTCGACCGCGTCTGGGGGTACGACTTCCTCGGCGACAGCCGGACGATCGACGTACACGTCGCCCACGTGCGCAAGGACCTGGCGGCGTCGCGGTCGGTGGCCATCGAGACGGTCTGGGGCATCGGCTACAAGCTCGTCGTGCGCACGGCGGGCGACTGACGGCGGGCGACGGGCGAGGGACGGCGGGCGCCCGCCGCGCGCCGCGACCGCCCCGACGCGCACCGCGCGGTCATCGTTCGATAACATCCCCCCCCTACACTGCCCCGCATGCAGACGCTTCGCACCCGGTTGTTGATGGGGTACGCCCTGCTGGTCGTGCTGACGGTGCTCCTCTCGAGCGCCGCGGCGCTCTGGCTGTTCGGCCTGCAAGGGCGCTACCGCGGCCAGCTCGAGATGGCGCGCCATGCGCAGTGGGTGGCCGAGCGCGTCGGCGCGGCGCTGGCCGCTGACCCCGCGGCCGACGTGGGGCGCCTCCTGTCCGATCTCGACCGGCCCGATTCGAACGGCCGCGGCCCGCTGGCGGCGGTGCTGCTCGTCGACGGCGACGGGCGCGTCGTGGCGGCCGGGCGACGAACGCCCGGCGCGTTCGCCGACGCCGTCTTGACGCCCCGCCCGCCGAGCCGGCCGGAGCGGCCGCGCGCGGGCTGGACGCGGATCGACGGGGTGCGGATCGACTACGTCACCGCACCGCTGCCGGCCGTCGGGGCGGGCGAGGCGCGCTACGTCGCCGTCGCCCGCCCGTCGCGCGAGATCCGGGGCGTGTGGCGGCCGATGGTGCCGACGGCGGCGATCGTCGGCTCGATCGCCCTCGTCCTGGCCGGCCTGGTGAGCTGGGTGCTGGCGCGCACGATCACCCGCCCGGTCGAGGCGATGACCGCCGCCAGCGCGCGCCTCGCCGGCGGCGACTTCAGCGTCCGCGTGCCCGAGGGCAGCGGGCGCGACGAGGTGAGCCGCCTGGCCCGCGCCTTCAACCGGATGGCGGCCGATGTCGGCGACGCCCACCGCCGCCAGCGCGAGTTCGTGGCCAACGTCGGCCATGACCTGCGGACGCCGTTGACGACCGTGCGCGGCTTCGCCGAGGCGCTGCTGGACGGCACCGCGGCGACCGACGCCCAGCGCCGCCAGGCCCTCGAGACGATCCGCTCGTCGGCCGGCCGCATGGCCGACCTTGTCGAGGAGCTCCTGGTGCTGGCCCGGCTCGAGGGCCAGCGCGACGGGCTTGAGCTGGCCGTCGTGCCGCTCGCCGACATCGTGGGCGGGGCCGTGGCGGCCACGGCGGGCGCGGCGCAGTCCCGTGGCGTCGCGGTGGACGTGGCGCTGCCGGCGGACGGCGGACCGGACGGCGAGCCGATCCGGGTCCGGGCCGACGCGCTGTGGCTGATCCGGGCCGTGGCCAACGTCCTCGACAACGCCGTGCGCTACGCCCCGCCCGGCAGCGCCGTGACGATCCGCGCCGAGGGCCAGGCGCGCCGGCGCGGCGGCGACGCGCGCGGCGTCGCGCTGCGCGTGGCCGACGGTGGTCCCGGGATGCCGCCGACGGTGGCGGCGCGGGCGTTCGAGCGCTTCTTCCGGGCCGACCCGGCGCGCGCCGGCGGCAACAGCGGCCTCGGCCTGGCGATCGCGCGCGAGATCGTCGAGGCGCACCACGGCGCGATCGAGCTCGACACCGCCGAGGGACGCGGCACGACCGTCGAGATCTGGCTGCCGTCGGCCTCAGCGTGACGGGGGCGCGGACGGCCGCGGGCGCACCGCGAACGGCAGCCAGATCCGGTGCCGGGCCGGCGGCGGCGTCGCCGTCGGGGGCACGACGTCGACCACCGCCTCGCCGGCCGCCGCGCCGTGCCCGGCCGACAGCCTCAGCGCGCCGGCCCGCGTGCCCACGTGCAGCCGCGTGCGCGCCGCGCCGCTGCGCGTCTCGACGCGCACCGTCGAGCCGCCGCCCTCGAACGTCCCGCGATCGGCCTGGAAGTCGATCGGCCACCCGTCCGCCACGGCCTGACCGCAGCCGTCGAGCACCTGGGCCGCGACGTCGACCGCGCCGCCGGCGGCGACGCGGTCCGGTTGGACGGCCACGGCCACGGCGGCCGGCGGGCCGACCACGAACGCGACCGTCGTCTGCCCCGTCGCGGCGCCGACCCGCGCGCTGACGACGGCGGCGCCCAGCGGCGGCGCGCCGCGCAGCGTCGCCGTCGCCGCACCGCCCGCCGTCGCGATCGCAGGGTCGACGAGCCGCCCGGCGGTCGTCTGCCACCGGATCGGCGTGCCGTCGGCGACGGGGCGCCCGGCCGCGTCGCGGGCCTGGGCCGTGACGGTCGTCGCCCCGGCGTCGCAGCCGAGGACTTCGGACGCGGCGGCCGACACCTCGACCGCGGCGGCGGCGCCGGGGCCGACCACGGCGCGCCAGTGGGCGGCGTTGTCGTCCGGGGACGCCTCGCCCTCGGCGGCGAGGGCCTCGGCCACGAGCTCGAGCGGCGCGCCCAGCGGCGCGTCGGCGGCGACGCGCGCATCGAACCCGACGGTGCGCCGGCTGCCCGGACCGACCTGCTCGAAGTCCCAGCGCAGGCGGCCCGGCCCGGTGACCTGACCCGGGTCATCGACCGAGACGATCTCCAGCGCCGACGGCACGACCGCGGCCAGCGTCACCTGGGTGGCGCCGTCCTGGGGTGCGGCGTTGCGCACCTCGAGCTCGTAGCGGACCGACTCGCCCGGCGCGACGTCGCTCGGCCCGCGGATCGTCGTGCGCAGGTCGACGCCGGCGACGTAGGCGCTGGCCGTGCGGGCATCGTTGCCCGCATCGAGGTCGGGGACGGGGCTGGCGATCTGCACGAGGTGCACCAGCTCGCTGGCCGGGCGCGCGTCGGCGTCGATCGCCAGCCAGAGGCGAAGGCTGCCGGGCGACGCGAGCGACTGCTCGATCGTCCAGCCGAGCTGGCGGCTGTCGGCGGTGAAGGGCGCGCGCGGCGCGACCCCGGTGCCGACGTCCGCCTGCCAATGGTCGAAGCGCGTCCCGGCGGGCAGCGTGCTCGTCAGCACCGCTCCCACGATCTCCGTTTGGGGTTGGCCGTTGGAGAACGTGATCTCGTACGCCGCCAGCCCGCCCGGCCGCAGCGAGCTGGTCGAGCTGTCGAGCCGTACGCTGACGCGCAGGTCCGCGGCGTACACCCGCAGCTGCTCGTTGCGCACCAGGTCGCGGACCGACCCCACCGGCGAGGTCGTCGTCAGCTCGGCGCGGGCGAAGAGGAGGTCGGCGCCGGTCCAGTCGGCCGCGCGCGCGATGCGCGGCCGAAGCGTGATCGACACGCGCTCGCCCGCCGACAGGTCGCCCACGCGCCAGGCGCGCTCGACGGACTCGCCGATCTGCTGCGCCTCGCCCAGGGGCGTGATCGGGCGCGACGCGGCCGCCGCCTCGAGCGCGAGCCGTTCCGGCAGCCGGGTGACGAGCTCGACGGCGCGTGACGCAGCAGCGCCGCTGTCGACGACCAGGGTCCAGGTCAGCGGCGCCCCCGGGTGGACCTGGGCGACGTCGACCCGACCCCGCGGTCCCGCCAGCGTCGACGTCAGGCGCAGGTCCGGCCCGACGACCGCGACGTCGGCCGACGCCGTCAGCGCGTCGACGAAGGCGTCGACGCGACCGTCGCCGGGTGAACCGCCGCCGGTCAGCGTGGCCGTGGCCACGCCGCGCACCGTGGCCACCGCTGGCGGGTCGACGGCGAGCCCGGCGCCGCCGAAGCGGACCGTGACGCCGTCGAGCGGCGCGCCGGTGGCGTCGGCGACGCGGGCGACCACCCGCGCCGAGGCGCCGACGCCCAGGGTGCGCGGCGCCGTGACGTCGAGGTAGTGCGGTGGGCCTGGCCGCAGCGCGCTCGCGGCGCGGGCGACGTTGTCGCTGGGATCGGCATCGCGCCCGCGGCTGGCCACCCCGGCGCGCAGCGTGAGCGGGTCGTCGAGCGCCAGCGGCGACACCGTGGCGTCGATCCGCACGATCTCGATCGGCGCCTCGCCCTCCGGGTCGGCGTCGCCGCGCTCCCAGCGCAGGCCGCGGCCGACGATGGTGGCCGGCGGCGTGGTCGACACGACCGTCGTTCCGGCCGGCAGCGTCGCGGTCACGACGACGGCGGCCGCCCGGCCGCCGCCGCGGTTGCCCCAGCGCAGCTGCCACGACACCGCGCCGGACCGCGCCGCCGCCAGCGGGCCGAGTGCGGTGAGCCAGAGGTCGGGCACCACCACCGCCACCGGCGCCGCCGTCATCGCATCGTCGTGCGTCCGTGTCACCCCCGTGGTGGCCGTCACCGACACGCGCGGCGCGAGCGGCGCACCCACGGGCGCGTCGTCGCGCACCGCCGCCACGACGTCGAGGTAGCGCACGCCCGGCCCGGGCAGCGCCGCCAGCGGCCAGCGCACGACGCCGTCGGCCCCGGCCGCGAGCCGCAGCGAGTCGGTGACGTAGCGGGTCCACGGGTCCAGCTGGACCGCCGCGACGAGCCCCTCGGCCGCGGCGGCCGAGACGTTGGCCAGCGCCACCGTCCAGGTGATCGGCTCGCCGGGCCGCGCGTCGCGGGCCGGCGTCGCGATCTCGGCCCGCAGGTCGCTGGCGCGCACGGCGACGCGCCGGCTGGCCGTGGCGATGTCGGCCGCGGCGCCCCCCGCGGCGGCCGCGGCCGCTAGAACGAGGTCGCGCCCCGCCACCGCTCCGGCCGGAACGCGCAGCGTGACGGCACGGGTCGTGGTCGTCGCGTCGGTCGCGGCCGGCAGGCGCCAGGCCACGCCGCCGGGCGCCGTCGTGAACGGCGGGGTGGCCCCCAGCACGGTCAGCGTCGCCGGCAGCGTGAGCGTCAGGCCGAGCGGCGCGCTGACGGCGCCGCGACTGCTCAGCCGAGCCGTCACGGTCAGCGTCCCGCCGGGCGCCACCGCCGGCGGCGCATCGAGCCGCACGGCGAGCGCCGGGCCGGCGACGGGCTCGCTCACCGCCGTGCGCGGGCCGGTACCGGGCCGCGCGCCAGCCGTCAGCGCCGGAGGCCACGACGACACCGCCTGGCGGGCGGACGCCAGGGCGACGGCGCCGCTCGCCGCGGCGGCGAGGGCCACGCCGAGGGCGATCAGGCGAAGGACTGCGGGCGAACGGGTCACGTGGCTCTCGCGGGCGCCGCCGTCGCCGGCGGTCGGAGGTCGTGCGCTGGGCGCCGCCGCGGGCGCGTCGAGGACGGCGGCCCAGCGGGTCGCCGCCGCGCTGCGCCCACGCGGCTGGGCCATAAGATCAAGACGTCAGGCGCCGCCCGGATGATACGCCGTCGTCGCCCCGCCCCGGCCGCGCCACGGCCTGGACGACGGGCGCGACGGGCGCGCTCACGGTCCGGCGGTCACCCGCGGCAGGTAGCACCGCCCGAGCGCGCCGCGCACCTCGGCCGATGTCGTCAGCCGGCTCTCGTCGGCCGCGTCCATCACCGCGGTGGTCACGATGCGCTCGCCCGGTCGCCCGACGAACACGGTGTCGAGGCGCACCTCGACGACGGCGCCGGCGGGTACGTCGCCGCGCCATGCCAGACGGCCCGCGGCCGGATCCCAGACCGGCGCCGGCGGCAGCGAGGCGCGGGCCGAGCCCTCGACGTAGCGCAGGCCGGCCGGCAGCACCGCCCTCAGCTCGAGCGCCTGGGCGCCGGCGCCGGCGTTGCGCCCGCGCAGCCGCCACGTCAGCCGCTCGCCGGAACGCGGACCGCTCAGCGAGGGCCGCAGCTCGAGCTGGGCCTGGGGCGTGCGCCGAACGAAGGCCACCGCTCGCCGCTCCTCGACCGGAACGCCGTCGGCCCGCAGGCGGGCGACGACGACGAGCCGGGTCCCGTCCGCGACCGGCGATCGCACCGCCATCTGCCAGCCCAGCGCCGGCGGCGCGATCCCGACGCGCCCCTGCCAGAGGATCTCGCCCTGGTCGAGGCGCAGCCCGGGGCTGAGCGAACCCGGCACGAGGTCGACGCCGGCCGGCAGCTGGACGCGGACCTCGGCGCCGCGGGCATCGAGGTCGCCGGCCGTGGCCAGCTGCAGCTCGGCCGCCACGACGCCGCCGGGGGCCACCTCGGCGCTCGACAGCGTCAGCTCGCTCGGCGCGAACGACAGTCGGTTGGCCGTGGCCTGCGCCGCGACCTCGACGGGGTCGGCGCCGTTGGCCGACAGCAGGGCCTGGACGAGGAGTCGGCTGTTCGGGCCGAGGCTGGCGCCCGGCACGGCGTCGAACGCGAGCCGCGCCCAGCCGCCCGGCCCGACGAGCCGCAGCGGCACGCCCGCCACCTCGGCGGCGGACAGCGTCAGCGTCCGCCCGTCCGGCGCGCGCAGGCCGACGATCGCGCCGTCGCGCGGCGCGTCGGCGGCCTGCCACAGGCGGATCGCGCCGTCGGCGTCGAACGCCACCGCGGCCAGTGGTTCACTGCGGCCGGGCGCCGTCCAGAGCACCGTCGTCGTCGCGCCGTCGGTCTGCAGCAGCGGCGTCCCGAGCCGCTGCCCCGGCCGCCACCACACCGCCACCGCCGGCACGCCGGCCGCCGCCGGGCCCGTCGCCGGCTCCGGCCACGGCGCCGGCGGCGCAAAGGCGACGAGCCCGTCGTCGGTGACCCAGGTGCGGGTCACGATGTCGGCGTAGAACGGCAGCGGCCGGCGCAGCGCCACCGGCGCGCGTCGTCCGTGCCCGTCGGTCGGACCCAGCGCGACGCCGCCGGCCGGCGGCGGCCAGGTCGGCGACCGCCGTTCGGGCACGACGGTCACGTCGTCGCCGGCCGGCGGCACGCGCACCTGCCAATCGATGCGCGCCACGTCCGTCTCGACCCGCCCCCCCGAGGCGCGCACGCTGCGCGGCACGACGGTGAGGGCCGGCGGCAGCGACACGGCCGCCACGGCGTCGACGGCCGCGTCGCCGAAGTTGCCGATGAAGAGCGTCACGCTGGCCGGACGGCCGGATCCCACCTCGTCCGGCGTCACGACGAGCCGCGAGGGCTGCAGGTCGAAGCGGCGGACGTCGGCGACAAACGACGTCGTCCACGGCGACGGCGGCAGCAGGCCGTCGTCGACCGTGATGGCGATCTCGCGCGCCCCCGCCACCGCCGCGGCATCGACCCGCAGCGGCACGGCCAGGGCCAGCGGCGCGCCGGCCGGGATCGCGGTGGCGATCGTCAACGTGCGCGCGGCGGCGTCCCATCGGCCGCTGGGTCGCTCCGGCGGCTCGATGCCCGGCGGCAGCACGACCGTGACCGTCAACTCGGCCAGGGCGCGGCCGCGGTTCACGAGCGGAATGGTCAGCTCGGCCGTCCGGCCGGCGACGAGGACCGGCGGCTGCGACCGCACCGGACCGGCCGCGGCCACCACCGGGCCGCCGACGAGCACGCCGGCCCGCAGCTCGACGCGATCGGCGTCGCCGCCGTCGATCGTGGCCCGCACCGGCTCGACGGCGCCGGCCGCTTGCTCGACGCGCGCGTCGAAGGCGATCGTCACCTCCCCGCCCGGCGGCACGTCGCCGTTCCACCGCACGCCGTCGCGCGGCTCGACGAGCCACGCGGCGCGCCCGGCCGAGGCGGTGAGCGTGGTGGTCAGCGGCACGAGACCGGACGGCAGCTGGCCGATGCGCACGAAGGGCTCGGCGGCGGCGAGCGTGCCGGCGTTGGCCAGGCGCAGCTCGATGCGGACCGGGCCGGGACCGGCCAGCCGCGCCGGCACGACCGCCAACCGCGAGGCGCCCGCCAGCCGCGGTGCGGCGATCTCGACGGCCGAGGTGACCGTCAGCGCACCGCCGGCCGCCGCCAGCGTCGCCGTCAGCGGCTGGCGGCCGGCGGCCGACGGATGGGCGGTGGCGGCCAACTCCCATCGCTGCGGCGTTGCGGCCAGCGCACCCGTCCACTCGAGGATCCCGCCCTCGGCCCGCCGCCAACCGGCCGGCAGGTCGTCGTCGGCGATCTGGAGCCAGAGCGGACGATCGAGCCGCAGCACGGCCGGCCCGGCCGGCTGCCCGCCGTCGGCGGCGACGACGATCCGCAGCGCGCCGCCGGCGCGCACCCGTGCCGGTCGGGCCTCGAGCCGCAGCCGCGGCGGCGTCAGCCAGCCGACGATCGTCGCGAACAGCCGCGCCAGCGCCGTCCGGTCGCCGGCGCTCTCCGGCCCGAACGCCAGGTAGGCCCGCCGCGCGGGCGGACCGTCGACCGCCAGCCCGGCCGCCTGCCCGGCGCGGTAGCTCAGCAGCGGTGCGGCGCCGGGCAGGGCCGGCGCGACCGCGTCGGGCCGCTGACGCCCGGCCTTGGGATAGCCGCGTGGCCAGTCGATGCGCAGCGCCAGGCCCTCGGCGATGCCGGCGCCCGCGGCGGTGGCCGACGCGGCGTCGGTGGTCAGGTAGCGCGCGCCGAGCACGTCGCGGTAGAACGCCGGCGCCAGTCGGGCCGACACCGCCCCCTCGGCGCTGTCCCACTGGCCGATGTCCTGGCCGGTCACGAGCAGCCGCCGCCCGGCGCCGAGCCACGCCGACAGCCACGCCGTCACGGCGCCGTCGCCGCGCGAGCGGTCGGCGCTGCCGGGCGAGCCATAGAGGTGCGACCAGACGACGATGTCGTACGGCGACGACGCGGCCGGCGGCGGCAGCGGGCCCCGCACCGCGTCGATCGTCCAGACGTCGACGGCGTCGCCGCGGCGGTAGCCGGCGTCGTCGAGGGCGCGCACCGCGTACGGCCAGGTCCGTTGGCCGTCGCCCATCCAGGCGTCGGCGTCGACGAACAGGATGCGCGGCGCCGCGCGGAGCGTGATCGTGAGCGGGCCGGCGTGGTCCAGCGTGGTCGTGACGGTCCGGTGGCCGGCGGCGCGCACCCGCAGCCGCGTCGCATCGTCCGGCACGGCCAGCGCGAAGCGGCCCGCGCCGTCGGTCACCGCGCCGCGCGGCGCGTCGGGGGCCGGTGGGACGCCGACCTGGTCGGGCGCGGGCGCGGCCCGCGCGACGGCGAACGGGTCGGCCCCGTCGTCGATGGCTTCGACGCGCGCCCGCGGCACCGGGGCGCCCCAGTCGTCGACCACGGCGCCGCCCAGCGTCCTCGACGGGGCGGCGACGACCTCGACCTCGAGCGACGTCGTGGCCCCGGCCACCACGCCGACGCGTCGCGGCGCGCCGTCGGCGACCCGCCAGCCCGGCGCCCGCAGCGCCCACGACCAGTCGCCGGCCGGCAGCGACAGCGCGAACGCGCCCTCGCCGTCGGCGTCGACCGTCCAGCCGGGCTCGTCGCCCAGCACCAGGCGGGCCCACGGCACCGGCCCCTCGGGGCCGACGACGCGGCCGGCGACGCGGCCCGACGCCACGGCGGCGTCGGCGGCGCGATCGACCGACAGCACGCCCCAGCCGTACAGCGGGTCGGCGCCCGGCGGGCCGCCGTCGCGCGCGGTCTGGCGCAGGAGGCGGGCGACGTCGTCGGCGGTGAGGTCGGGCTGGGCCGCGCGCAGCACGGCCGCCGCCCCGCTCACCTGGGGCGCGGCCATCGACGTGCCGTCGGCATGGTCATAGCCATCGTCGAGGCTGGCCGTGAAGACGGTGACGCCCGGGGCGACGACGTCGGGCTTGACCCGATCGTCCCAGGTGGGGCCGCCCAGCGAGCGCCGCCAGGCGCGCCCGGCATCGTCGACGGCGCCGACGGCCACGGCGTCGGCGGCGGCGGCGGGCATGCGCACCGTGCCGTCGGGGCCGATGTCGCTGTCGTCGTTGCCCGCTGCGAACACGGCCACGATCCCGACGGCGCGCCAGGCCGCCAGCAGGGGTGCGAACAGCGGGTCGACCCCGTTCTCGAGCGTCCACGAGGCGTTGACGATGTCGGGCGCCAGCTCGGGCCGCGGCGTGCGCAGCTCGAGGTCGGTCGGGGCCAGCAACCACTCGCCGGAGCGTAGCAGCTCCCGGTCGCCGGCCGATCCCTGGTCGTCGAACGCCCGCACCGCGATCCACTCGGCGCCCGGCGCCACGCCCACCGCCAAGCCGCGGTCCACACCGACGGCCAACGCGGCGACGCCGGTGCCATGCCCCAGCCCGTCGCGCGGGCGGCGGCTGGCCTCGACGAAGTCCATCCAGTCGTAGTCGTGGTCGCCGTCGCGACCGCGGTAGCGGCCGACGAGCGCCGGGTGGGTCCAGTCGACGCCGGCGTCGAAGACGGCGACGACCACGCCGTCCCCGGTCAGGCCGCGCCGCCACGCCGCCGGCGCACCGACCAGCGCCAGGCGGTCGGTGGCGGCGGCGACCGGCGACGGAACCGCCTGCGGCCGCACGGCCCGCGCCCGGTCCGCGGCGTCGGCGCGCGCCGCACCCGCCAGCCGGTGGCGTCGGGCCGGCGCGACATCGACCACGCCCGGCGCCGCGCGTAGCCGCGCCCGGGCCACTGCATCGGCCTCGAGCGTCACGGCGTGGGCGATCGGGTGCCACGCCACGTCGGCGGCGTGGCCGGCGGCGACGAGGTCCGCCACGACCGGGGCGAGGCCGGCGGCGTCGGCCTGCCCGGCTTCCACCAGCGCGCGCCAGATGCGGCCGCGCGCGGCGCGGATGGCGCGGCCGCCGGCGCCCGCGCCGGCCCCCACGCCGGCCGCGACGGCGGCGGCGTCCTGCCGCGCCGCGAGGCGGACGACGGTCGGCGCGCGGTCGGCGGCCGGCGGCGCCGGCGTCGCGGGCGGCGCGGCCACGGCGGCCGCGCGCCGGGCGCCCAACGCGACGGCGGGCGCCGCCCGGACCGTGGGTCCAGGGGCGCCCGCCCCGCGCGGCGGCCGGGTGGCCGCCGCGCTGCACAGGATGCCGATCGCGATCAGCGCGGCGGCCTGCGGCCGCGGGCCACGCGCGCGATCCGGCGAGGTCGGTGTGCGGGTCACGCCGTGAGGCTAGCGCAGACCACCCAGCCGCGCTAGCCCTGGCGGCGGCGCTCGAAGACGAAGCCGAGCGCGGCCAGCGCGCCGAGCAGCGTCGCCAGCCCGCCCAGCGCCGGCGCGAGCGGGAAGTCGGCGATGCCGGTGGCCGGCAGCCGCATCGACGCGCTCGCCTTGGCCGCCGGCGCCTTGGCGTCGGCGCGCACCAGGCCGAAGTCGATGCCGACGACGTGGTTGCCGGTGACCTTGACCTTGTAGCGCGACGGCGTCGTGATCTTCCACTCGGCGCCCGGCTGGATGAAGACGTCGTACTCGCCCACGCCCAGACCGTCGAAGCTGTAGTTGCCAGGCCCGCCGGTGATGAACACCTTCTGGAGGCCGCCACCGTGGATGTTGATGCCGACGTCGTTCAAGCCGGGCTCGCCCGGGTCGATCACGCCGTTCTGGTTGTGGTCGATGAACGCGACGCCGGCGATGGCGCCGAGCCGCTGCTCCTTGTCCTTGCCCGTCCGGCCGGGGCTGCGCGGCTTGGGCGTCGCCGTGGCCGCGGCGGTCTCGCCCGGCGCCGGGGTGTTGCCGTCGGGGGTGGCGGTCATGCCCGGATCGGCCGTCGGCTCGCCGTTCTGGCAGAACTCGGTCTTGAAGAAGAAGAAGTCGAGGCGCCCGGTGCCCGACGGCCCGATGTCGCCCTCGGCGATCGTCCGGCTCGTCTCACCGCGGCAGACGTCCCAACCGAACGGGCCCGACTGGATCTCGATCGTGTACTCCTCGTCCGGCCCGAGCTCGGGCACGTCGAGGCTGACCACCTGCAGGGCGTCGCCGTTGGCCGTCGTGAACGCCCGGCCGACCTCGGTGCCCGACATGTCGAACACGGCAAACTCGATCTCCGGCAGCGGATCCGTGGCGGCGTAGTCCAGGTCGCCCTGGTCCTCGCCGGTGTTCTGGTCGCTGCCGTTGCACGTCGGGCAGTTGGGGTCGGGGCCGCCGTCGACGTCGACGTGGCCGACGAGCAGCAGGCTGATCGTGCCGCCTTGCGCCGCCGGCGCCGCCGACAGCGTTCCGGCGACGGTGCCGGTGGCGAACAGGGCCGCCGCAGCGGCGATGAGGGCCCGCAAGGGCAACGAAGTGCGCATGGTGCTCCGTCCTTTCAGGGGTGGTCGAACCGGTGGGGCGGCGGGTGCATCCCGCCCGCGGCGGATGGTCGAGCCCGCGCGGCGATCCTGCCGGGGCGGGGGTGTGTCGGGTGGCGTTACGACCGCCGGCGGCGCTCGGCGACGAGCCCGAGCCCGGCCAGCGCGCCGAGGGCGAGGGCGATGCCCCCGAACAGCGGGGCCATCGGCACGTCGGCGATGCCGGTCGAGGGCAGCCGGGGATTGTAGGCGCGCGGCGCCGGGCCGGTCGGGCGGCGCGTGAAGCCGAAGTCGACCCCCTGGATCACGTCGCCGTTGCTCAGCACGCGGTAGTACGACGGCGTGGTGATGTGGGCGCCGCCGCCGGCGACGAGCACGACCTCGTAGGTGCCGGGCGCGAGGCCGGTGAAGGCGAACTGGCCGGTCGGCAGCGTCTTGAACACCAGCTCGACGCCGTTGCCCTGGAGCCGCACCAGCACGTCGCCGATCCCGCCCTCCATGCCCTCGATGCGACCGTTGCCGTTCTCGTCGACGAACGCCACGCCGCGGATCTCGCCGAGGCCGCCGCCGCTGGGCGCGCCGCCCTGGACCACGGCTGGCGCCGCCGCGGCCGCGCTGCCGGCGTCGCCGCCGTCGTCGTCGCCATCGTCGCCGTCGTCATCCCCGTCGTCGTCGCCATCATCGTGCGGCATCGGCGTCGCCGTCGGCGCATCGGGCAGCGGCGTGGGCGTGTCGCCGGCGGGAACGGTCGGCGACTCGGTGGGTCGATCACAGCCCATGAAGAAGTGGAAGTCCTCGCGCGCGCTGTCGATCACGAAGTTGTCGAAGGGGATCGTCCGGCTGGCCGACTCGTTCGTGCACAGCACCCAGCTGGCCGGCGGCGCGACGAGCTCCAGGGTGTACGACTCATCGACGTCGATGGCGGGTACGGTGAACTGGGCGCGCTGGAGCCCCAGGAGCGGGCCGGACGTCGTGCGCGCCACCTCGGTGCCGGACATGTCGCGGACGACGAACTCCATCGTGCCCAGCGGGGTCACGTTGGCGAAGGCCTCGTCCTCGGCGTCGTACTCGCCGTTGCAGCCGGGGCAGTCGGCCGTGCCGCCACCGGCCACGTCGACGTAGGCCACGGCCGAGATCGTGAACTCGGACTGGGCCGCCGGCGCCGCGTGCAGCGTGCCCAGCAAGCCGAAGGTGGCGGCGGTCGCCGCCGAGAACGCGAGCAGCAGTCGGGTGTGGAGTCGCATCGTCGGGCCATCCTTTGCAGAGGGTCGGAACCGGGTCGTGGGGTTAGGACGGTCGGGCGGGCCGCGGGCCGGCCGACCGGGATCGGGAGGTGCGATGCAGGCGCCGGCCGCTGGCGCCGAGGACCGCCGCCACGGCCGCCAGCCAGGCCAGGGCGACCGTTCGTCCGCCGGGCGTTCGGCCCGCCTGGCCGGTGTGCGGCAGCGAGGGGCCGCCCTCGACCATCGCGCTCGCCCCGCCGAAGTCGGTGTCGTCGGCGTCCGCGCCCGCCGTTCCGGGCGCCGGCGGGTCCGCCGGGGTCTCACCGGCGCCGGCGCCGTCGGCCTCGCCTCCGGCGCCGTCCGCCGTCGCCTCGCCCGCGGGCGCACCGCCGACGTCGTCGTCGCCGGCGGCCACGGTCGGCGGCGCCGCGGTCGGCGCGGCGGTCGTCCCGGGCTCGGTCGTCGGCCCGTCGGGTGGCGCCGTGGGCTCGCCGGGCGCGCAGGCGTGGCCGAGGCCGATCGCGCGCTCGGCGCGGCGCGTCGTGGCGTCGAAGTCGGCCTCGGTCAGCCGCAGCGGCGCGGCGAACGCGGGACAGAGCACCCACTCGGGCGGCAGGGCGCTCAGCGTGAGCGTGTACGCGCCGGGCCGGTCGACGCGGAACAGCGTCTGCTGCCGGCCGGGCGCCAGGGTGCGGGTGCGCATCGTGAGGCGGGTGCCGGCGTCGTCGGTCAGCGTCACGTCGAGGCGCGGCAGCGGGTCGCGCTGCGCCAGCAGCAGGTCGCCCGAGCCGAAATCGCCGTCGCAGCCGGTGCAATCGGGCGCGTGGTCGCCCTCGCCGACCACGTCCGGGTAGAGCAGCACCGCCACCTCGGCCTGGTTCGCCTGAGCCTGTCCGCGCGAGGTGCGCTCAGGGTGCGGCAGCGGCAGCCCGACGTTGAAGCCCATCGCGATCCCGAGCGACGCCGCCGACAGCCACACCGCCGCCCGCGCCGCGGCGAGCGGTCGGGCGTGGCCGTGGTCGACCCCGGCATCGTGGCTACGGGCTGCGCGCATCGGGTTCCCTTTACATCAGCGCCGGACCCGCTCGGGCGACCGGTGCGCGACGACGCCGCGGGCGGCGCCGCCGCGCACCTGGACGACCCCCCACCTCTTCCGGCGCCGGATGGCCCAACGCCGAAAGGAGAGCAAGCGCGGACGGATCGAGGTGGGCCTGCCAACCTAAACGCAAAACTAACTAAACGCGATTATAACCGACAATCGGCGTGCGTCAAGAGGGAGAAGCTTAAGGATGGTCGGGGGTCGGGTTGGGGCCGCGCGCGGTCGGACCAGGCAACGCCGGTCGGCGGGCGGCGGCGGTCAGGATCGGCGCGGCGATCCTTCGTGGCTGGGTCGTCGCCACAGCCACCACGCGCGGTCCGCGGGCCACCGTTCGGCATCCGCCGCGCGCAGCGCGAACGGGCCCGGCACGGTGTGGGCGCGCACGACGTCGTCGGCGGCGGCCAGCGCCGCCAGCTGCGGCGCCGGGGCGGCGGCGCCGGTCCGCGCGTGCTCGGCCACCAGCTCGGCGGCGCGCGTCCGCTGGCGCGCCGCCTCGACCCAGCTCTCACCGGCGCGCTCGGGATCGCGCGCCAGGTCGTCGGCCGCGGCGCGCCACAGCGACACGGCGCTGCGCAGCTCGCGGCCGAGCTTGTCGAGGTAGGCGGCCCGATGCGCGCCGACAGCCGCGTCGAGGTCGGCGCGGAGCGCCCGGCCGGCCTCGGGGTCGTCGTGCGCGACGGCGTCGATGGCGTCGAGCACGACGCCGAGCGTCAGCGTGCCCGCCTCGCGCCGGCCCGCGACGTCGACGAACACCGGCAGGTAGAGGCCGGGGCCGGCCAGGTAGTCGTCCAGCCGCGCCAGCAGCGCGCGCACGACGGCGGGCCGCTCGCCGGCGGGTCGGTCGGTGATCGTCATGCCGGGACCTCGCCGCGCGGCTCGCCGACCGCGGCGGGCGCGGCGCCGTTGCGCGGCGCGGCGGCGGCGTCGTCGCCCCCGGCCGCCGCGGCGTCGGCGGACGGGGCGCCGGCCGCGACGGCCCGGGCGAAGGCGCGGAACAAGGGGTGCGGCCGCAGCGGCCGGCTCTTGAACTCGGGATGGAACTGGCTGCCGACCATGAAGGGGTGGTCGGCCAGCTCGGCGATGTCGACGAGGTCGCGCTCGGTGTAGACGCCGCTGACGACAAGGCCGGCGTCGCGCAGCACGCCGAGGTAGGCCGGGTTCACCTCGAAGCGGTGGCGATGGCGCTCGGTGATGAGCTCGGCGCCGTAGGCGGCGGCGGCGCGGGTGCCCGGCACCAGCCGGCACGGCCAGGCGCCCAGCCGCATCGTCCCGCCCATGTCCGTCACGTTGACCTGTTCGGGCAGCAGGTCGATGACCGGGTTGGGGGTCGACGGGTCGAACTCGGTCGAGTTCGCGTCGTCGGTGCCCAGCGCGCTGCGGCCGAGCTCGATGACCAGGATCTGGAGACCGAGGCAGAGGCCGAGGTAGGGCACGCGCTGGGTCCGGGCATAGCGGGCGGCGGCGATCTTGCCCTCGATGCCCCGGCTGCCGAAGCCGCCCGGCACGACGATGCCGTCGGCGGCGGCCAGGCGATCGAGGTCGCGGCCCCGCTCGAGGTCCTCGCTGTCGATCCAGTCGATCGCGAGGTCGACGCCCTCGCCCCAGCCGGCGTGGCACAGCGCCTCCTCGACGCTCTTGTAGGCGTCGTGGAGCTCGACGTACTTGCCGACGAGCGCCACCCGGCGCCGCGGCTTCGGCGCGCGGATGCGCGCCACGAGGTCGCGCCACTGGGCGAGGTCTGGCGCGCCGACCGGCAAGGCGAAGTGCCGCACCACGAGGTCGCCCAGCCCGGCGGCCTCGAGCTCGAGCGGGACGCTGTAGATCGTGTCGGCGGTGACCGCCGGCACGACGGCCTCGACCGGGACGTCGGTGAACAGCGCGATCTTGTGCCGCAGCTCGTCGGCCACCGGCTTGTCGGAGCGGGCGACGATGACGTCGGGGTTGATGCCGATGCCGCGCAGCTCCTTGACGGAGTGCTGGGTGGGCTTCGTCTTCAGCTCGCCGGTGGCCTCGAGGTAGGGCAGCAGCGTCAGGTGGATGTAGAGCACGTTGGGCGGGCCCACGTCGATGCGCATCTGGCGGATCGCCTCGAGGAACGGCAGCGACTCGATGTCGCCGACGGTGCCGCCGACCTCGACGATCAGGACGTCGGCGCCCGACTGCGCGGCCGCCAACCGGATGCGCCGCTTGATCTCGTTCGTGATGTGCGGGATCGTCTGGACCGTCTTGCCGAGGTAGTCGCCGCGCCGCTCGCGGGCGATCACCGCGGAGTAGACCTGGCCGGTGGTGATGTTCGCCGCGGGCGGCAGGTCCTCGTCGATGAAGCGCTCGTAGTGCCCGAGGTCGAGGTCGGTCTCGGCGCCCTGCTCGAGGACGAACACCTCGCCGTGCTCGAACGGGCTCATCGTGCCCGGGTCGACGTTGATGTAGGGGTCGAGCTTCTGGATCGAGACGCGCACGCCGCGGGCCTTGAGCAGGCGGCCGACCGCGGCGGCGAGGATGCCCTTGCCCAGCGAGCTCGTCACGCCGCCGGTCACGAAGATGTAGCGCGTCTTGGCTTCCACGACCCGGTGCTCCTGGGGAACGCATTCGCGTGCGGCAACCACCGGGATTCGATCATAGCGCAGCTGGGCGGCGGGCGCGAGCGGTCCGGCTCGGGCAGGGCGCGGCCTACGGCGTCACCGTCACCCGGACGGGGCGGTGCTCGCGGCGGGTTGCGCCGCCATCGCGGCGCTCAGCGCCGGTCGCCCCGCCGCCGCGTCGATAGGGCGAAGCCGAAGGCGACCACGGCGCCGAGCGCGAGCAGCGCCCACAGCGCGGTCCGGCCCGACGCGTCCGGCGGCGCGGCCGGCGCAGCGGGCGCGCCGGCCGCGTCGCGGATGTCGCCCGCCGGCGCGTCGGCGGCGGGCGCCGCGGCGCTGGCTGCGCCCGTCGTCGCCGCGGCGTCGCCGGCGTCGTCGGCGGCCGCGGCCGACACGGGCTGGCTCGCCGTCACGGCGAGCGACGCGGTGGTGTCGCGCGCGGCCGTCAGCGAACCCGTCGCCGAAAAGGCGAGCGTTGCCGTGACACCGGACGCCGCGGTGACCGTCGGCGCAACGGTCGCGGCCAGGGTGGCGGGGTCGGTCGCCGCGGCCGCCGCCGCCGCCGGCGCCTCGTCGACCCCGTCGTACGTCCCAAAGTCGAGCACCCAGACGAAGCCGTAGCGCGTTGGCGCCACGCCGACGCCGACCTCGCGGAAGCGGGGGTCCATCATGTTGGGCCGGTGGTCGGCGTCGCTCATCAACCAGTCGAACCCCTCGGCGACCGTGGCGCGGGCGACGAAGTTCTCGCTGGTGCGGACGCCGGTGCGGCCGGCGCCATAGCCGGCGTCGGCCATCCGCTGCTTGGCCGAGCGGCCGTCGCGGCCGGTGTGCGAGAAGTGGTTGTGCTCGGCGATCTCGCGGGCGTGCCCGGCGGCGACCGCGGCGAGGAGCGGCGAGTGGCGGTAGGGCTCGAGGCCGGCGGCGACCCGGGCGTCGTTGAGCCGGCTGAACATCGCCAGCGCCGCCGCGGCGTTGGCGGCCTCGTCGGCGGCCGGCCGGGCCGCGGGTGCGGCGGCGGCCGGGGCACCGACGGCGGCCGCCGCGAGCGCGACCGTCGCGGCCAAGGCGGCAAGCGGGTGGGCACGGCGGACCATGGGCTGTCGCTCCTCGGCGCGGACCCGGATCGGATGGCGGCGGAACGTTCGGCGCGAATCGCCGCGCGGTCAAACCCCGGGTGGCCACGGGACGCGACCCGCCCGGCGGGCGCCGCGCCACTGGGGATCGTCCCCGAACGCCGCACCGTCGAACATCTGTTAGCCTCGGCGGGGCAATCGCATACAATCGCCCCATGCCCGCCGCCACGACCTACGTCAGCCTCGACCTCGAGACGACCGGCCTCAACCCCGACCGCGACGCGATCATCGAGGTGGGCGCGGTGAAGTTCGGCGACGGGCGGGTGCTCGGCGAGTTCACCTCGCTCGTCCAGCCGGGCGTGGCGCTGTCGCACCGCATCGAGCAGCTCACCGGCATCCGCGCCGCCGACCTCGTCGGCGCGCCGCCGATCGGCCCGGTGCTGGCCGAGCTGGCCACGTTCGTCGGCGACGCCACCGTCCTCGGCCACAACGTCGCCTTCGACCTGGGCTTCCTGCGGCGGGCCGGCTGGACGCCGCGCGGCGACGCGCTCGACACCCACGAGCTGGCGACGATCCTGGCGCCGGACGCCAAGCGCTTCGGGCTCGGCGCGCTGGCGTCGTACCTGGCCCTCGACGCCGACCCGAACCACCGCGCCCTGCCCGACGCCCGCACCGGCCAGAAGCTGTTCGAGGCGCTCGTGGAGCGGGCCCGGCGCCTGCCGCCGGCGACGCTGGCCGCCCTCGACCGCCTCTGCGCCGGCAGCGCGTGGCCGGCCGGCCGCGTCTTCCGCGCCGCCGCCGCCGACCCGCTGCCCGCCACGCTGCCCCGCCCGCTCCCGCCCGTGGTCGGCGGCACGCTGTCGGCGGCGGCGCGCCCGGCGCCCATCGACGCCGACGCCCTGGGCGCCCTGGCGTCGCCGCGCGGCGCGCTGGCCCACGACCTGCCGGGCTACGAGGACCGCCCGGGCCAGCAGGCGATGCTGCGGGAGGTGGCCCGGGCGCTCAACGACGGCGACCAGGTGCTCATCGAGGCCGGGACCGGCACCGGCAAGAGCTTGGCCTACCTGCTGCCGGCGGCGGCCTACGCCCTCGCCAACGGGACGCCGGTCGTCGTCAGCACCCACACGATCACGCTCCAAGACCAGCTGGTGGGCAAGGACCTGCCGTTGGTGCGCGCGCTCCTCGGCGGCGGCCTGCGCTTCGCGCTCGTGAAGGGACGCGACAACTACCTCTGCCGCAGCCGCCTCGACGACCTGGCGGCGCGCGACGACCTCGACGTCGACGGCGTTCGGGCGCTGGCCAAGCTGCTGGTCTGGGCCCCGGCGACGACGACCGGCGACCGCGCCGAGCTGGCGCTGCGGCCCGAGGACGAGCGGACCTGGCGGCTGGCGTCGGCGATCGGCGGGCAGTGCTCGGGCGAGCGCTGCGCCTACGCCGCGCGCGGCGAGTGCTGGCTGCACCGGGCCCGATCGCAGGCGTTCGCCAGCCACGTCGTCGTCGTGAACCACGCCCTGCTGGCCAGCGACATGGTCAGCGGCGGCGCCGGCTACGGGATCCTGCCGCCCTACAAGCACCTCATCGTCGACGAGGCCCACCACCTCGAGGGGGTGGCGACCGAGGTGCTGAGCTTCAGCGCCGGCCGCGGCGCGCTGCTCGACGCCGTGGCCGAGCTGGCCGCGCGCGGCCGCGGCACGCTGGGCGCGCGGCTCACGACGGCGCTCGAGCTGCTGCGGATGGCCGCGCCGACCCGCGCCGCGGCGTCGGCGCTGCTCGACACCGTGGCCCGCCTGTCGGGCCACCGTCCCGCGGCCGACGCGGCCATCGCGCGGCTGTTCGACGGCCTGGCCGCATTCTTGAGCACCAGCGACGACCGCCGGATCGTCGACCGGCGGCTGACCGAGGCCGAGCGCCACAGCCCGGACTGGGCCGCGGTCGAGCAGGCCTGGGACGACGCCCGGACGGCGCTGGCGGCCATGTCCGACGACGCGCGCCGCCTCCAGGGCGGGCTGGTGGCGCTCGAGGCCGACCTGGCCGACGCCGGGCCGCTGGTGGCCGAGCTGCGCAGCGCCGCGGTGGCGCTCGAGGCGCTCGTCGACGGCCTCGACCGCGCCATCGGCGCGCCGCGGGCCGACGACGTGGTCTGGGCGTCGTCGGACGGGCAGGGGCGGCAGGCGCTGCACGTGGCGCCGCTCGAGGTCGGCCCGACGCTGGCGCGGCACCTGTTCGCCGACAAGGACACCGTCGTCCTGACGTCGGCCACGCTGCGCGCGCCCGACTTCGACTTCGTCCGCGACCGGCTCCGTCTGCCCGACGCGGCCGACCTCGTCGTCGAGAGCCCGTTCGACTACGCCGCGCAGGCGCTGCTGTTCGTCCCGACCGACATGCCCGAGCCGAACCGCCCCGACTACCAGCGCGCGCTCGACCGCGCCCTGATCAGCCTGGGCCAGGCGATGGGCGGGCGGATGCTCGTCCTGTTCACGTCGCACGCGGCGCTGCGCGAGAGCTACCACGCCGTCCGCGCGCCGCTGGGCGAGGCCGGGATCACCGTGATCGGCCAGGGCCTCGACGGCTCGCGCCACGCCCTGCTCACGACGTTCAAGGACCCCGACACGCCGACGGTGCTGCTGGGCACCCGCTCGTTCTGGGAGGGGATCGACGTGCCCGGCGACGCGCTGTCGTGCCTCGTCATCACCCGGCTGCCGTTCGACGTGCCGACCGACCCGCTGTTCGCCGCCCGTTCCGAGCGCCTCGAAGACGCCTTCCACGAGCTCTCGGTGCCGCAGGCGCTGCTACGCTTCCGCCAGGGCGTCGGTCGGCTCATCCGGACCCGCGCCGACCGCGGCGTGATCGCCATCCTGGACGGCCGCGTCACCGCCAAGCGCTACGGCCGCACCTTCCTCGACGCCGTGCCGGACTGCACGCGGCGGTTCGGCCCGCTGGCCGACCTGCCGCACGCCGCCCGCGACTGGATGGCCCGCGCGGCGGCCGGCGACGCGGCGGGCGGGGCGGATTTCTGGCGCCCGGCCGACCCTTTCGGCTAGAGTAGCGCCGATTCCGACACGCAAGGGGTGGGACGATGATCGAAGCGTCGCAGCTGCGCAAGGGCATGGTGGTCAACATCGACGGCGCGCTCTACGAGTGCGTTGAGCAGCAGCTCATCAAGATGGGCCGGGGCGGCGCCACCGTCAAGGCCAAGATCCGCAACCTCGACACCGGCGCGGCGTTCGAGCGCTCGTTCAACTCCGACGAGCGCCTCAACGACGTTCGCCTCGAGAGCCGCCGGGTGCAGTACCTCTACAACGACGGCGACCTCTTCCACTTCATGGACCTCGAGAGCTACGAGCAGCCGGTCGTGCCGCGCGACCAGATCGGCGACGCGGCGCCGTGGCTCATCGAGAACATGGAGCTGCAGATCGCGATGCACGAGGGCAAGGCGGTCCGCATCGAGCTGCCGGTGACCGTCGACATCGAGGTCGTCGAGGCGCCGCCGGGCTTCAAGGGCGACACGTCGTCGGGCGGCACCAAGCCGGTCAAGCTGGCCAACGGCGTCATGGTCAACGTGCCGTTCTTCGTCGAGACCGGCTCGATCCTGCGCATCGACACGCGCACCGGCGCCTACGTGACGCGCGTCAAGGGCGCCTAGCAGCGCCGTCGACGGTCACGGCGTCGCCATCGGCCAGCGGCACGGCGCCGGCCGGCGTGTTCGCACCGTAACTTCTGCCGCGCCCGACGCCTCGAGCAGCGCGCGCACGGCGACCTTGGCCCGGTCGTTGGCCGCGTCGAGCACATCGGACTGGCAGGCGCTCTCGACGATGCGCTGCAGGGCGTAGCGCTCGGCGCGCGACTGGAGCTCGGGCGCGACCGGGCCGAACACGCTGCGGCGGACGTCATAGACGCGACTGCGCTCGACGTCGATCGTGGCGCCCAGGATCTCCGGCGCCGGCAGCTCGACGACGATCGCCTCGCCGGCCTGGCCGACCGGGACGCCGCTGCGGCGCTCGACGCTGACGTCGGCGCGCTCGAGCTTGGCCAGGTCGATCCCGGCCCGCACCTGGCCGTGGGCGACGTAGAGCAGCTCGGTGGAGCCGATGACGAAGCCCGCCAGCTCGCGGTCCTCGGAGGCCGAGACGACGGTCTCGAGGGTGTAGACCATCGTCGTCAGCTCGGCCGCCTCCTGCAGCCGTTCGACGACGACGCTGCGGGCCGTCAGCGCGGTGGTCGGCGTCGGCCGCGGCCCGAACGCGCCGGCGACGTCGTCGAGGAACGCGTCGCCGCGGCGCGCGAGGCCGACGACGACGACCGCCGCCGCCAGCAGCAGCGCGCCCACCCCGGCCGCCAGCAGCGCGGCGCCGATCGAGAGCCACCGCCCGGCGGAGCGGGCGCGCGCCGCCGCGCCGGCCGGTGCGCGGAGCGACGGCGGGGCGGCGGCCGGGCGGGCGGCGGGGTCGACGGCGGGATCGGACGGCTCTGGATCGGGCATCGGGGCGGCCTCGGGATAGCGGGCGGATGCGCGCCGGGCGCGCTGGCGGCTAGAATAGCCGCGGCCTGCCCCTGTCACCAATGCCGGAGCCGCGCGTGCGCGTTCACCCGATCGACCTTCGATTCCAGGGCCTCGACCATGCCGTGGCGGCGTTCGCGGTCGAGGGACCCGGCGGCTGGGCGCTCGTCGAGACCGGGCCGGGCTCGACGCTGCCGGCGCTCGTCGACGGGCTGGCGCGGCTGGGCGTCCACCCCGGCGAGCTGGCCGGGGCGCTGGTGACCCACATCCACCTGGACCACGCCGGCGCCGCCGGCTGGCTGGCCCGGCAGGGGGTGCCGATCTACGTCCACCCGGTGGGCGCGCCGCACCTCGTCGACCCGTCGCGGCTGCTGGCGAGCGCGGGCCGGATCTACGGCGATCGGCTCGAGTCGCTGTGGGGCCCGATGGCGCCGTCGCCCGTCGACCACGTCGTGGCGGTGGACGACGGCGCGACGGTGGCGCTGGCCGGCCTGTCGTTCCGGGCGATCGCCACCCCCGGCCACGCCAAGCACCACCACGCCTGGCAGGTGGGCGGCGCGATCTTCACCGGCGACGCGGCCGGCGTGCGGATGCCCGGCAGCCGGCTGGTGGCGGTCCCGGCCGTGCCGCCCGAGTTCGACCCCGACGCCTGGCGGGCGACGATCGACCGCCTGGCGGCCGAGGCGGCGGCGCTGGCCGACCTCGCCCCGACCCTCTACCTGACCCACTTCGGCGCCGTGACCGACCCGGCCGCCCACCTCGACCGCCTCGGGCGCGAGCTCGACGCGGTGGTCGAGGTCTTCACGGAGTACGCCGCCGCCGGGCTCGAGCGGGCGGTGATTCTCCAGCGTTATGTCGACTGGAGCCGCGATCGGGCGCGCGCCGCGGGCGTGGACGACGCCGAGCTGGCGCGGTTCGAGGCCGCCAACCCGTTCGAGGTGAGCGTCGACGGGGTGCTGCGGTGGCTGGCGCGGCGGGAGCGGGCGCCCGCCGGCTGAGGGATGGGCGGCCGCTCGGCCGCTCGGCCGGGCGGCGCGGTGCGCACCGCCCGGCCGAGCGAGATCGCCTAGCGGACCACGAACAGGACCGGGAACAGGTCGTTCGCGGTGCCGTTGCCGTTGAGGTCGCGGCCGTCCGACGGCTCCCACATTCCGACGAACACCTCGTGGCTGCCGGCGCCCCAGGTGGGGCCGTAGGCCGTCGGACGCACGGCCCACGGGGCCACCGCCGTCTGACCGGTGGCCGTGTCGAGCCGGGCGACGACGCGCTGTCCCTGGGTCCCATCGCCGGTGTGGTCCGCGCCCGCGTCCGTCTCGAGGACCTCGAAGTACAGCTGGTCCCCGACCCAGCGCGGGAACGCGTTCGGGCTGTAGAGCTGCCCGAGGTCCGCCACCGCTTGGCCCGAATCAAGGTCCCAGACGCGGGCGGTCGCATCGTCCAGGTCGCCGTCCTTGTTGCGGTCGACGCCGTCGACCCACTCCCGGACGCAGGCCATGGCCCGCGGCCCGGACACCGGCGGCTGATGGCTGTCCGCCAAGACCACGCTGCGCGAGGCGAACGCGCAGGCGCTGTCGGCGCGCAGGATGTCGGTCTGACGGGACACCGGGTCGATGCGCGCCAGCACGAAGTCGTCGAGGTCGCCGTCTTGGTTGAAGTCGGTGCCGTTCGATCCGGCCTCGTCGAGTTCGACGACGACGCGCTGCTGTTCGCCCGAGCTGACGCCATGGTTGGCCCGCCACCACGGGAGGTCGTAGCCGGTGTTCCACACTTGGCCGGTGGCGACATCGGTGAAGATCAGGACGTCATCCCACGCGTCGGCGTCGTTGTTGAGGTCGCGACCGTCCATGATCTCGCTGGCGACCTGGATCATGGTCGTCGAGCGCGTGCGCAGCGCGGTACCGGCGTGACCGCGGTGGACGGTCCCGTTGACCCAGTCCACGCCGTAGCCCACGTAGTCGGCGGTGTCGCCATCGCCGTTGAGGTCGGCGCCGTTGTCGAGCTCGCGGGCGTTGATGGCCACCAGCGGGCCGCTGAGCTCGGACCGGGCGTGCTGGAAGTCGTGCGCCGGCGTCGCCGCCAGGCGCACGTTCGTGGTGCCGACGCCGAGGCGGTGGTAGGCCACGACGCTGTCCTGGGCGTCGCCGTCGCCGTTGCGGTCGAGGCCGCCGTGGGCCGCCTCGTCGACGGCGAAGAGGAGGCGACCGGCGCCGCCGAGGGCGCGCGCCGGCTCGTCGACGGTGGTGGCGAGGCGGAGCCGCGTCAGCCGCTTCTTGGCCGGGTCGTAGAACGCCAACACGTGGTCGAGTCGGTCGCCGTCGCCGTTGTCGTCGATGCCCTGGCCGGCTTCGTCGACCGTGAACACGGCGTAGCTCGCCGCGAAGTGCATCCGGCCGGCGGCCAGGCGGAGGTTCGTCACGGCCCGCGTGCGGACGTTCACGAGGTGCGCCACGTCGTCGAGGCGATCGCCGTCCTGGTTGAGGTCGGCGCCGGACGAGGGCTCCGACTTGGCGAACGCGACGAGCTCGCCGCGCAGGGCCAGCATCGGGGTGCTCAATCCGGCGGTGTTCGTCGCGATTGCGTGGCCCAGGTTCGTGGTCACGCCCGTCGCCGCGTCGTGGACGTGCAAGACCACGTCGTCGGTATCGCCGTCGCCGTTGAGGTCGGCGGGTCCGCGGAACCGCTCGATGACGCCGACGACGGCGCGGCGGCCGTCGACGGCCAGGTAGGGCTCGTCGAACGTGAGGCCGAGGTTCGTCACCTCGAGCGCGCCCGCGGCGTGGCTGGAGGCGGCCGGAAGGGCGAGCAGGCCCGCGACGGCAAGCGTCACGGTCCACGGGTAGCGGGCTCGAGGCCGGGGGATGCCAGGCAACACGGTGGACTCCTGCCAAGAGGGGCGCACGTCGGGGCGACATGCGCGGCTGCAGATTCACGCGCGGCGGGCTGGATCCAGGCCCGCAGCATGCAGCAGCGTAGCGGGCGTACCGTTATCGCATCGTGACCACAGGCCGGGCCCGGCTCGCGCGCGGGCGTCGCGACGGCGGGTCCGGCCGTCCTCGCCGAGGAGGACTTCAACAGACGCCGCGGCCGTGGGCCCCAGGGGATGCACAGCGCCGCGCGGCGCCGGTCCTGGTGGCGGCTCCACCGGCCCGCCTCTTCCCCGAACGGCCCAAAGTGCCCGAGGTCGTCGCTTGCGGCGACGCCGACGCGGCGGTCGGCGTCGGCGGCGAGGCAGTCGAGGACGGCCGCGGGGGTAGCCGATCACACCGTGCCGGCCTAGTGCGCGTCGCCGGCACGGCGCCAGGCGACGAGGTAAGCGGCGACGGTCGGGTCGGCCACCGCGTCCCAGCGCACCTGATGACAACCGGGCGGCGACGCCTCGGCCACAAGGCGCGGTGGGACGGGCACGGCGCCGGCGCGAGGGCCAGGTCACAGGTCGGGCCGTAGGCCGTCGGAGGCACGGTCCAGGGCGCCACCGCCGATGACCGGTGGTCGTGTCGAGGCGGGCGACGACGGTGGCGATGAGACCCTTGCCGACACTCCGTATGAGATGAGCAATGGGCCGACGATTGACACCAGTCGGGCTGCTCTTGCTCAAGCCGCCCTGCGGATCCGGGTCGCCTCCATAACAGACTGCGACGGGCAGTTTCGGGAACAACTGACTGTGAGGTGACCGCGAAGACGGGGCACCTCCGGTACGGCGCGACGCTCCGATGCGCTGCGGGCGTCACCATTTCATGAAGGCGACGTCCTTGAGTACGACGATGTCGAGCGAGCGCTCGGCGACAAGCAGGTTCAGCCGGCGGTTCTCGTCCTCGAGCTGCCGCATCCGGCGCAGCTCACTGGCGTCCAGCCCGCCGTACTTCGCCTTCCAGCGGTAGCACGTCCCGCCCCTGATCCCGCACTTGCGGCAGACATCGCCGACCTTCTGGCCGGCCTAAGCCCGCTTCAGGATCCCGACGATCTGCTCCTCGGTGAATCGGCCCTTGCGCATGAGCGGCCTCTTCTACAACCTCAGTGTAGCCGGAGACTTTGGCTTCAGTCGGTCCGGGTTCTGGGGGGCAGTTCAAGCCCATGGCGCCCTCGCCGTCTGACCGGTGGCCGTGTCGAGGCGGGCGACGACGGTGGCGATGAGACCCTTGCCGACACTCCGTATGAAGCATTGGGCCGAACTGGAGTTCCCCCGCTTTCGCGGACGGCGGATAACGGGGGATCTCATGCAGCCACCGCAGCGACGGCCCGCCGTTCGAAGTTGACCGGCGACAGCTGGCCGCGCGCCGAGTGGCGTCGATGTGGATTGTACCAAGCCTCGATGTAGTCGAAGAGGGCGATGCGGGCCTCGGCATGGATTCGAAAGGTCGAACGGTCGATCAGTTCGCACTCGAGCGACGCGAAGAAGCTCTCCGCCATGGCGTTGTCGTAGCAGTCGCCGACGCTGCCCATCGACACCCGGATGCCGAAGGCGTCGCAGCGGCTGCCGAAGGCCAGGGAGGTGTACTGGGATCCGTGGTCAGAGTGATGGATCACGCCGCTTGCCTCGCGCTGGGTGGCTGCCATCGTCAGCGCGTCCATCACCAGCTCTTGGCGCATGTGCGTTGCCATGGACCAACCGACGACCTTGCGGCTCCATGCGTCGATGACCACCGCCAGGTAGCACGTAGGCGATGTCGGCAACCCACAGGCGGTTCGGCCCGTCCGCGACGAAGTTACGCCGGACCAGGTCGGCTGCTGCCGGTTCAGTCCCGGGACGCGTCGTCACAGTGCCCTTGCGCCGACTGACACCTTGCAGACCAGCGCCGCGCATCAGCCGAGCAACGCGCTTGCGTCCGATGCGCCATTGCTGCTCCATGAGGTCCTCGTGGATCCTCGGCGCACCGCAGATACCTCGCGAGGCGGCATGCAGCGCTTGGATCTCCTCTGTAAGCACGGCATCTTCCTGTGCTCGTTGGGATGGGATCCGACCGCGCGCGGCATAGTAGCCGCTCGACGAGACTCCCACCACTTGGCAGAGGACGGCCGTCAGGTAGTCATCCTGGTTCGCCGTCACGAACGCGTACGTCGCTGGGACGTCCCTTCCTCCGTGCGTCCGGCGAACCAGGTGACCGCTTTTCCCAGGATTTCGAGCTCCTGCTGCAGCCTGCGGTTGTCGCGTCGGAGTTGGCGCAGTTCCTCCCGCTCCGCCGTCGTGAGCCCGTCGCCACGCCGCCCTTCATCGCGGTCGGCCTGCGCTACCCAGTTCCGAATCGTCTGGGCGGTCGGCTCGAAGTCGCGCCCGAGCGATTCAGCAGATCGTCCGGCCCGAGCCATCTCGACCAGCCGCTGCCGGTACTCGGCCGGATACGTCTTGCGCCCTCTTGCCATCGTGGCCACCTCCTGGCTCCCAAACTGTGAGGTGTCCGCGAAGACGGGTCAACTCCAAACATTGACACCTGTCGGGCAGTACTTGTTCAAGCCGCCCCGCGGATCCGGGTCGCCTCCGTTACAGACTGCGACGGGCCGTTTCGGGAACTTCGGAAACCACGGTCTCACCAGCCAGTCCGAGCTCGATCTGTGAGCAACATATCACACGGATGTGATCGCCCGCGTTGAGGATGTGGGCACATGCGGCTGCGACGTTGAACTCGAGTCCGTTAGTGGAATCAATCAGGACCACTATCGAACGGCGGGAAAGCGCCTCGATATGACCTGAAAGTCGGGTTGGTAGGGATCGCATCTCAGCTTCCGCTGCCACCCGAGTCATCTGTGAGATACAGCATGCTAGGCCATCGAGATCGTGCAGCAGCGACGATCCGCCGGGACCTACAGTGACCGTGTCCGTTTGTCCGCGCGCTACTGCGCACCATACAGCACAGTCGAATGACCCGCTCGCGGCAAGCGGTCGCGCGACATCAGCTCGCAGGTCCTGAACGTAGTCCTGAGTCGTCGTCCTGCGCAATGTGATGAGTCTATGGCAATGGGCAAGGTTGAGAAGCTCAAGCCACACGTCATGTGAGCAGTCACGATCCGATGGAACCAGACCTTCAAACGGGCTCACGTTGTCCTCATCTGCGGAATTTGTGAGGTAGCCTAATCCGTCCTCCAGGGTCAGCCTCGTGAGCTCGTAATCTGCGTCAATATCAACTGCGCACCTCAACCGAACCTGTAATCGCACTCTCTCGAGTCGGACCCTGTAGTCTTCGCCCCAATTAGTGAGCCATTGGAGACACTGCGCAGCCATGAAGAGACATGATCGCTCGACTTGAAGTTGCGGTGGAATTGACCACTCATCTTCCAGATACGGAAAGATCTCACCGGAGATGCGATCTGTGATCGCTACAAAGTACAAATATGACATGCCGGTTGGGCAACGAGCAGGACGGGTGACAGATCTCAAGACTCCGTCCTCAAGCTCCCAAGCGTCTACGGAGGATAGCCTTGAACCCAAATCTGACCAAGAAATGCACCCCGCGTCAGTGTCGATCCAGGCGCGACCATCTGGATGCGCCGGAAGTGTGCGCCGCAACTCGTGCAGCGCCTGGCGCAAACACGTGAGTGCCGTCTGCTTGTGTGTGTTCGGCCACAGCACTTCCGCCACGTGGTCTCGCTGGTGTCGATCGACTTCGCGATGGAGAAGAAGGAAGGCGAGCAACTTGAGCGCCGCCCTTCGGCGCGGAGCGGGCACTATTGAGCCAAAGGACCAGATCTCAACGTCACCTACGACAGAGACATACAGCGGATATTGCCTGTGATGCACTCGGCGCTCCCGTCCGCTTCAAGTGTGCGGCTGACCTTCATGTCTAAGAACTCATTTCAGAAGCCGCCTGAGGCACCAGAGAATCAGAGCTAGCAGGCAGAAGCCGCGGAAGTTGACGAGCTTGCGCTCGAAGCGGATCAGGAGTCGCCGATGGTTGTCCATCCAGGCGTTGGCGCGCTCGACCTTCCATCTGTCCGTGAAATGAGGGCCGACGACGGGCGGACGTCCGATGCGAGGTCGCCAGTGGGCCGGCCGCCGCACCACCGGGATCGTCGGCTTGATCCCGCGATGCCGCAGCGACTGTCGAAACGGGCGGCTGTCGTAGGCCTTGTCAGCGACCAGCTCTCTCAGCCGACTCTTCGGCCGGCCACGGCCGGGTCGAGGAACGCGAATCGAGCGAAGTGTCGCGTCCACCAACGCCATCTCATGTGGTGTGGCGCTGTCCACGTGGAGCCCGATCGGCAGACCGTGGCCTTCGGTGACCAGCATCACCTTGCTGCCTCTGCCGATCTTGGTCGGTCCGACTCCGTCCCCCCCTTTTTCGGCCGCTACGAAGCTGCCGTCGATGAACCCCTTGGACCAGTCGAGCTTCCCTTGCTCGTCCAACATGCCCAGAAGCGTCCGCCAGATCCGCTCCAGCGTTCCGTCGGCTGACCACTGGGCGTGGCGCCGCCAGGCGGTTGCGTATGCCCCGTACTCTCTGGGCATGTCCATCCAGGCGCAGCCCGTGTTCAGCACGTACAGGACCCCGTTCAAGACGCGCGATTGTCAAGAGGCGGTCGCCCGGTCCGCTTCCGCGGCCGCGCGACCAGCGGCGCCAGCACTTCCCACTGCTCATCGGTCAACTCATGTCGGCTCATTCCGACATTCTATCGCCCTCTGCCCGTCGTTGTGAAATGAGTTCTGACTCGAACCCTACTTGTCTTCAGAACCAGCAACACGTGCGGACGCATGCGTGAACGCGAGATCGATGTCATGTTCTGAAAGCGCTAGCGCAACTCCTCGCCGGCATGGAGAATCGGCAACATCAAGGTGCTGGGTGCATTGCGGTACCACCGCAGTGGTAGCACAAAGAGACTGGGCACTGAACTAGGCCCAAGCAGGAGGACACCGTCCACCTCATCCACATTACTTTCCAAGTCGTTCTCGCTGGCGCAGATTCGGAAGTCCTTTGGAACGTCGGCGTGCAACTGGCCCGCCTCGTTCTGAAGAGATCTCACAGTGAATGTTGTGCCGTCAAGCACCTCTACCCTAAGAGTGTAAGTGACGGGCCGCGCGACTGCATAACCATGTACCCAGATCTGATAGTCGCCAGCGTCACGCAGCCCTTGGATACGCACTTCCTCGTCAGCGAACTCCGAAACACTCTGTCCAATCACCTCGGTTGTCTGATCGAACAGTCCATCATGGTTGCTATCATTGAGCACCAGTAGGTCAAGGTCCAGACCGGGTTCGATGTTTGGATCTGGAGCATCCAGGGTGGCAACAAGCCCTGCAGATGGCCGCTGAAGCGAAACGTCTTCCTTCAGATGTGCCGAACTGCGCACTGCCGGGTCGTCCTGGCGAGCAGTCCACGACACTTCTGAGTAGACTCGAGAACTGTAGCTGACCGCAGTGAACTGAGGAATATCTAGTTGCGATACTACTCGCAGATCGGCGCACTTGTCGCCCCATAGGCCCACGGTGCTTGCGGACACTTGCATTGAACTTGCTACGCCAGACACGTCTACGTCCAGCGTGTAGCCGCCTGCCAGAATGTTGTCCCATGCCACCTGAAACAGGTTGCCCAGCGCTGGGGACGAGAACCACTCGACACTGGAGCCGGAGTTGGTCTGAAATGGCCAAAAGGCCGGAGGTCTTGCGGGAACACCAATGGTACTCGCACTCCCCCCCTTCATCTCCATCCCATGCGGCCCATACCACCCCTCATCCGCCATGTTCTCCGACTCGTTCGCCGGGTCGGCGGGGTTGCTGAAGCGGTCGGCCACCGGGCCCCAGATGCGCGTGTCCACGTCGGTTTGACCGGCCGGCTCGTCGTCCCATTGGGTGCGGAAGATCCAGAAGTGGCCCGGGCCTGGGGGCTGGAGGGCGTCGACGAAGAAGAAGCGCCAGTCGCCGGACTCCGGCCGCCAGTTCCAGCTCTGCTGGCCCCGCACCGCCCCGTTGTTGTACGTGGCGTCCGGGTCGTTGGCCGCCTCGCCGCCCAGCGGGATCGCGCCCTTCCAGTTGTACGTCTGCGCCACGTTGGCCACCACCGGGATCACATGCCGCCGCCGCGGCGTCTCGTAACCGCCCGGCGTCTGGATCGGCACATCCCCCGCCGCCCGGTCGTACTCCGCCACGATCGCCCCCTGCCACACCCCCGACGTCGCGTCGGCCGGCGTGTGGAACATCGCCGTGAACGTCGCCTCGCCGTTCGCCGGCACCGTCACCTGGTCGTCCGACAAGTGCACCGTGTTCCACGGCTGGTACGCGTAGCTGTCCAGCCGGTACGACACCACCGTCTCGGTCATCGCCGGCGAGCGCTCGGTGTGGCTCAGGCCCAGGTAGATCCCGTCCGACCAGCGCTCCAGCGGGTGGTGGACCGAGATCTCGAACGTGTTGGCGTAGTTGAACGAGTGCGAGAACCGCTGGAACTCCCAGCGATCCAGCTCGCTCCCCGTGTAGTCCACCGCCGCCCCCCCGTCCAGGCCGTTCGGCCGGATCGACGACGGCCCGAACCGCGCCGTCATCGCCTCGCCGTTCTGCAGCCGGTCGCGGATCTCCAGCCCATCCGGCCGCGGGATCATCACCCCCGGCACCCCCAGCGGCGGATCCGGCACCGTCGCCGCCCCCATGATCACCACCGGCCGCACGTCCGAGAACACCAGCACCCCGATCGCCCCCGCGCTCACCGCGTTGCGGATCTTCTCCACGAACGTGCACGTCCCGCGCTCGATCAGCGCGATCTTCTCCGACACATCCTGCGCCGGCTCCGGCGGCGACCCGTCGTTCTGGTTGCAGCCCAGCCCGTACCACGCGATCTGGTGCGGCCCGAACGGCTGCCCGCCCATGGGCGCCGTGATCCCCCCCTCGATCCCGTAGTAGTCGCTCGTCCCGCTCGCCGAGACCGTCGTCACCTGGATCGGGAACAGCGTCCGGTAGTTCACCGCCCCGTTGCCGTTGACGTCGCGCCACAGCGTCCCGTCGCCGTCGATGTCGGTGTGCTGGATCACGCTCGCCTGGACCACGTTGTTGAACGTCGTCCCGGAGCCGTTCACGTCGCCGTCCGGGTCGAACTGGTCCATCGGGATCCGCCCCCGGAACACCAGCAGCTCGGTCCCGGCCGGGATCTCGTCCTTCTTCAGCGGCACGATGTAGTCCGGCAGCTGCGCGTTCGCCGACGACTCCGCCTCCGCCCGCAGCGTCACCGACCCGTCCTGGCCCTTGAGCCGCCGCAGCCGCATCGCCTTGAGGTCCACCGTCACCGGCGCGTCGCCGTCGTTCGTCAGCGTGAACGTCTTCGTGGCCACCTCGCCCGGCGCCACCAGCTTGGCGAAGCCGTCGTAGGACCGCCCGCGATAGCCGCCCACGTTCCACTCGTCGGGCATCGCCCGCACGCCCCCCAGGCCGCCCGCGATCCGCACCGCGTCGGCCGCGTCGACCACGCCCGCGCCCATCGTCAGCGCGTCGTAGCCCGCGAAGCGCGCCCCCCCCTTGAGGATCGAGCGCGCCTCGGCCCAGCTCGGCCAGCGGCCGTGCTGGCCGCGGAACGCGTCGTAGACCAGCGCCATCGCCCCCGCCGCCACCGGCGTCGAGCGGCTCGTCCCGGCCCAGGTGCCGAACGCGTGGCGGCTGTCGACCCCGCTGGCCACCCACATGAAGTTCAGCAGGCTGGCGCCCGTCCCGTAGCCGCCGTTGGCCGCCAGGTCGGGCCCCACCTGGCCCGTCGCCCCCGGCCCGCGGTTCGAGAACGGCACGATGTCGCCATAGGTGATCTGGGCCGTGTCGGTGATGCTGTGCCAGCCGCTGGAGCCGTACTGCGTCGAGGCCGCCACGTCGATGCCCGTCGACGGGCTCGGCGGCGCGATCGTCCCGTAGCCCGCGCCGCCGTTGCCCGTGGCCGTCAGCCAGCTCGTCTTGTCGGCGAACGTCCGGACGTAGTGGTCGATGAGGCGCGAGTCCACATCCCAGCCGTCGTTGTCCACATTGGACCAGCCGTAGCTGTTCGACGTCACCTGGATGTCGTCGTCGCTGCGCGCGCGGTCGGTGCCGAAGGCCGCGAAGCGCCAGCCGTACTGGAACGCCGCCCGCGCCCCGGCCCGCCCGTCGTAGACGTTGCCGATGGACACCAGCTTGGCGTCGGGCGCCATGCCGTAGTTCACCGCCGGTGGCGAGCCGTTGCCGCCGCCGGCCATCAGGTCGCGAAACACCAGGTCGCGGTCGGCGGGCACGGTCAGGCGGCCCTGGCTGACCACGTTGCTGGCGCACAGCGTGCCGTGATCGCCGCCGCGCGTCACCACGAACACCCCCACCTCCGAGCCGGCGGCCGGGATGTCGCCCTCGAGGCCCCAGAGCCAGCTGCCCGGGAACGGGTTCACCCCGTCGGCGATCCAGTAGAACAGGCCGCCCGACGCGTCGGTGATGCCGTCCGGCGGGTTCGTGAAGTCGCGTATCGCCAGCGGGTCGCCCTCGCGCACCGGCTTCTCGTCGGTGAAGTCCCGGTCGCCGTCCATGTCCACGTAGACCGTGTCGAAGACCCCGGCCGCGCCCTCGTCGATCGCCACGATGCCCGGCCAGGCGACCATGAACGTCGTCGTGGTCGCCGTCGCGGCCTGGGCGGCGGCGGCGATGAACGCCAGGTCGACGTCGGGGTGGTGGCCGTAGCGCACCGTGCCGCCCTTCGACGTCATCGGCACGACGATGCTGCAGTCCATCGTCCCCAGCCGGATGGCCGCCAGCTGGCCCAGCGCCGGCGTGTAGTCGGCCACACGCGGCTGGACGCAGACCTGGCCCATCGGCGCCGCGGCGGGGTCGCCGGCCGGTTCGGTCGGGGTGATCGTCGAAGTCTGGTACAGCTCGACGCGCGTCGTGTCGAACTGGTTGGCGCGCGTCGAGCGCAGCATCGGGTTGGGCTGGCGCTTGTCCTGGACCGCCAAGAAGCCGACGATCGGGTCGAACACCTCCGGCCAGCCGGCGTAGGGGTGCCCCTCGGGGAGGATCTTCCAAGTGCCCTGCAGGTCGGGGTGGCCGTACTCGACCTCGTAGTCCAGCACCGCCACCGCCACGCCCTCGCCGCGGAAGCCCAGGTCCCAGGCCTCCGACGCGCTGTGGCCGCTGCGGACGTCGAACCAGCCCTTGGGCGCCGGGCCGCCGCGGCGCGTCGGACGCGGCCCCTTGGCCTCGGCCCGCGCGGCGTCGGCGCGGGCGGTGAACGCGGCGTGGGCCGGCGCGGCGGTCGCCCAGTCGGCGGCGTCGCGGACCTCGGCGCCGATGGCGGCCAACGCCGCCGGGTCGACCGTGCTGGGCTGCGGCGCCGGCACGTTCGGGTTGGGCTGCGCTTCGGCCGAGAGCGATTCGACGGCGTAGACCCCGTCCAGGGCGGCGATCGACTGCGCCTGCTTGGCCGTGGCCTCGAGCAGCGCCACCTCCTCGCCGGCCGGCCAGGTGAACTGGTGCGCCCAGCCGTAGGCCGCCAGGTCGAGCCGCGCCGTCGACTGGACCATGATCCAGTCGCGCTTGGCCGGCCGCGACTTGGCCCAGGCGGTCAGCGTCGCGTCCAGCTTGGCCTCGGGCGCGGCCGCCACCAGCGGCGCCACGGCGGCGGCCAGCGAGGACGGCGGCGCAGCGGCCGGCGGCGCGGCGGCGAGGGCGGGCGCGCGATCGGCGCGGACCGCGACGGCGCTCGCGAGCAGCGTGCCCAGCAGGCACAACGCGGCCACGACGGAGCGGACGGACGTCGACAGCATGCCCTTCACGCGCACCCTCCTCGGTTGTCTGCAGCCCGCCGCGTTCGCCCGCGGCGCCCCCTGCGCCCGCCGCCACGGCGGCCGTGGAAGGCCGCGGGGAGAGGGCGGGGCGATGATGCACCAAGTGGGGGCGGCGTGCCAGTCGACTTTGGCCAGGGTGTGGCGGCGGGGTGGCGGCGGCAGGGCGAGGGGTCCGACGACCCGCGACGCCGATCGTCCCCACCCGTCCAAGGCGATGCCGCCGCCGTCCCGTCCGCGGCTGCGACGCCACCCGCCCGTGTCACCCGCCCGCCCCGTATCGCCTTGGCCGCCGATCGCAGCCGGTGTAGCCTCTGCCGCGGGTGCGGGCCCGGGTGCGGTCCCCCGGCCGCCCGCGGCCCGGACAGCGACCGGATCGGGCCGTGGTCCAACGACGCAACGCGCGCACCCGCATCGACCCCGTGAGGACGGCCATGCATCGCCCCCTGTCCCCGCTCACTCCCGCCCGCCTGTGCGCCCTCGCCGCCGCCGCGGCGGCGGCCATGGCTGCCGCGAGCGGCGGTGCGCGCGACAGGGCGCTGCCGATGGCCGAGGCGCGTGCCGTCGCCGCCGTGGACCCCATCGGCCCGCTCTTCCGGCTCGCCCCGCCGGCGGCCGGACTGGACGATCCCGGCGCCCCACACGGCGTCGCCGTGGCGCCCGACGGCACTGTCTACGCCAGCGATGCCCGCGACCGTCGCGTCCTCGTCGTGGGTCCGGATGGGACGATGCGCGACGTCTGGGCGGCCGCCGACCGGTTCGCGTTTGGGCCGTGGGAGGCGAACGGCGTGGCCGTCGCCCCGGACGGCGCCGTCCTGGTGGCCGACCCCGGGGCCCGGGTCGTCCTCCGGTTGAGCCCGGGCGGCGCGCTCCAGCGCGCCTTCGGGCCGGACGGGACGGCGGGCAGCCGGTTCGTCCGGCCCGCCGGCGTGGCGACCGGACCGGACGGGACGGCGGTCGTCGTCGACCAGGTTTCGTTCGCCGACGGTCGGGTCTACGCCTTCGCCCCGGACGGCGCCCCGCGCCCGGGCTGGGGGCAAGCGCTGCCGGCGGCGTTCCAGCTGCGCGGCGCCCACCAGCCCGCCGTGGCACCCGACGGCACGGTGCTCGTGGCGGGCGGGACCACCGGCAAGATCGTCGTGTTCGGGCCGGACGGCGCGCCGACGGCGGCGTGGGGCGCGCCCGGCGACGGCGAGGCGCAGCTCCGGCGCCCGACCGGGATCGCCCTCGAGCCCGGCGGCACCGTCGTCGTGGCCGACTTCGAGCGGGCCGACGTCCAGCGCTTCGCCCTCGACGGGACGTTCATCGCCCGGCTGGCCGGGCCGCCGGACCTGACGCGGCCGGTCGGCCTCGCCCGCGCCGCGGACGGCGCCGTCGTCGTCGCCGACGCCACCGGCCGGCTCGTCTGGCTCGCGCCGGACGGGACCGCCGTGCGCACCCTCGCCGCGTCGCCCGGCGCCGCGGCGCCCGCCGGTCTCGGCGACCTCGTCGACGTCGCGGCCGACCCGCGCGGCGGGTGGGTCGTCCTGGACGCCGCCGGCCGCCTCGCCCGCTTCGACGCCCTGGGCCGGCTCGCGTCGGCATGGCCCACCGTCCGCCCGGTGAGCGTGAACGGCGGCCTGGCCGTCGGGCCGGCGGGCGACGTCTGGGTGGCGGACGACGGGATCGAAGGCAAGCGCGTCCAGCACTACGCGCCGGACGGCGCGTTCGCCGGCGATGTCGGCCCGGACGGCGCAGGGCCCGGCGCGTTCGGCGCGCTCGGCGACATCGCCGCCGGGCCCGAGGGCGGCCTCGTCGTGGCCGACGCCGCCGCCCACCGCCTCGTCTCGTTCGGGCCGGACGGTCGGCCTGCGGCCCGCTGGGGCCGCTTCGGCCGGCGCCTCCCCGGCGGGCTGGCCGGACCGCGCGGCGTCGACGTCGCCGCGGACCGCGTGGCGGTGGTGGACGACGACGGAAAGCGGATCCAGATCTTCGACCGGGGCGGCACCGCGGTCGCCGCATGGGGCGGGCGCGGCTGGGAGGCGTGCCGCGTCGTGCCGACGCCCGCCGACGTGACGGAGATCGCCTTCGCCCCCGACGGGACGCTGTGGGGCGCGCGGCAGTACGGCGGACAGCTGACGCGCTTCGGGCCGGACGGCGCCGTCCTGGCGACGGCGGGGGTGGATCCGCTCGGCGGCGTCATCGCCCCGCGGCTGAGCGGGCTGGCCGTGGACGGCGCGGGCCGCGTGGCGGTGGGGCAGCGGTTCTCCGGCGTCCTCCAGGTCTTCGGCCCGCCGCCGACCGTGTGGCGGGCGGAGTGGTACGGCAACCGTTCCCTCGTCGGAACGCCCGTGACCGTCACCCACCCGGCGGCGATCGACGTCGGCCCGGGCGGCGGCCGGCCGCCGGAGGCGGCGGCCGGGCGGGCGTCGTCCGTCCGGTTCGTCCGAACCGTCGACGTCGCCGAGGGCCGGTGGCGCCTGACGGCCCGCGGCGCGGGCGGCGTGCGGGCCGTCGTCGCCGACCGGCTCCTGTTCGACCACTGGGGCGAGGCGGAGGTGGACGCGGCGGGCGAGACCTGGCTGCCGGCCGGGCTGTGGCCCGTCGTCGTCGAGCACCAGGCGCCCCCGGGCGGGGTGGACGCGGGCCGGCTCGTCGTGACCTTGGCGCGCGTGAGCGACGCCACGCTCACTCCTACGGCGACAACGATGCCGACCCCCGCCTGGACGCCGACGACAACGCCGTCGCCCACGCCGACCCGCACCCCGACGCCAACCGCCACGCCCTGGGCCACACCCCTGCCCCATCGCCTCTACGTCCCGCGCGCCGCCAATGGCGTGGCCGCGCCGCCCGCGACCCCGCCGCCGCCCCACCTGGGCCGCGGCGCGATCGACGTCGAGCACTACGCGATCGACGCCCGGCTGGCGGACCTCGCGGCGGCCGACGTCCGGCTCGTCGTCACGGCCACCGTCCGGCTCGTCGAGCCCGCCGCCGGCATCGCCCTGGATGCCGAGCCGACGACGATCCGGCTGCGGGCGGCGGCCGTGGACGGCCGGCCATCGGGCTGGGGCTGGGCGCCGGGTGCGTGGAACCCGCACGGGATCTCCGGGTCGCGGCTCCACATCCCGCTCGGCCGCGTGGCGCCGGCCGGCGCCACCGTCGAGGTCGCCCTGCGCTACGACGTGGCCCGCGAAGCCCTCCTGGCGCGCGACGCGCAGCGCGCGGGCCTTGGCCTGACGCTCGGGACGGCGCGGCCGTACGAGGGGCGGCTCCTCAGCCGGAACTCGCCGTACTACGCCCGGCGCTGGCTGCCGAGCCACGACGCGCCGTCCGACGCCGCGACCGTCTCGTTCACCCTGCGCGTCCCGGAGGGCCAGGTGGCGGCGGCGAACGGGGCGCTGGTCGGCGGGACGTACGAGCTCGGGGACGGGCGCGACGCCGTGGGCCTGCGCGTCTTCCGCTTCGACCAGGACGACCCGATCCCACCCTACCTCATCGCCGTGGCCGCCGGCCCGTACGCCGTCCGGACGGCCGCGGTCTGCTTCGACGACCCGCCCGCCGGCGCGCCCGTCGACCCGGATGAGGCCGTGCGGCTTGCGGTGACGTGCGACGGCACCGACCACCGCGTGCCGCTGGTGGGCTACGACGTCGACCCCGACGGCCCGACGGCACGGGAGGCCGCGGCGGCGCTGGCGTACTGGAGCCGTCACATCGCCCCGTGGCCCCACCCCAAGCTCGGCCTGATCGAGGGCCCCCACCCCTACGCGATGGAGTACCCCGGTCTCATCGCCAACGCCGGCGCGAGCGCGGCGCACGAAGTGGCCCACGCCTGGTTCGGCAACACCGTCCAACTCCCGCACTGGGGCGACTTCTGGTGGAAGGAGGGCCTGGCGGAGTTCATGGGCGCGTTCCCGAGCGGCGACTTCGAGGACGCCAAGCTCTGCGACTGTCCGACGGCTCCGCTCGCCCAGCCGGCCGCCTTCGACCCGATGGCCATCCTGAGCCTGCCCGTCCAGTTCGGCGGCGGCGCGGTCTACTGCCAGTCCCACGGCGCGTTCTTCGACCTCCACCGCCGGACAGCCGAAGCGGCCGGCCTGACGATCCGCGACCGTCCGGCGCGCGTCCTCATGCTGGCCGTGCTGCACGATCTCCACGCCGCCTTCGCCGGCCGGACGATGTCGAGCGCCGAGCTCGTCGAACACCTGTCCGTCCGCCTGCCCGACGCCTACGACGCGGCGGGGCTGGCGCTGGACGGCGCTGCGGCGCGGGCGCTCGTGGCGGCGTGGGCGGCGCGGTGGGTGCGGGCCGACGCGCCGTAGGCCGGCGCGTCGGGGGCCGCGGCGGGCCGAGGCCGCCACGGACCGGGTCGGGCGACGAACGGCGCCCGTCGACCGACGACCGGACAGAGGGGTCGCCGTTGGCGCATGGTCGTCGGCGGCCCCACGGCGCGCTGGACGATCCGGGCCTCTGCTCGCTCAGGCGACGGCCCAGGACTGCGACAGCACCTCGGCCTGCTCGAGCACCGTCTGGGTCGCCTTCTCCTGCTTGTCCGGCGGGTAGCCGTGCGCGCGCAGGATCCGTTTCACGTACACGCGGAGCTGCGCGCGCACGTTGTCGCGGATCGTCCAGTCGATCGTGACGTTGCGGCGCACGGTGGCGACGAGCTCGCGGGCGATCGCCTTCAGGGTCTCGTCGCCCAGCACCTGGACGGCGCTGTCGTTCGTCTCCAGCGCGTCGTAGAACGCCACCTCGTCCTCCGTGAGCCCCAACGCCTCGCCTCGGGCGCTCGCCGCGCGCATGTCCTTGGCCAGCTGGATGAGTTCTTCGATGACCTGGGCCGTCTCGATCGCCCGGTTCTGGTAGCGGCGGATGGCCTGCTCCAGCAGGCCGGCGAACGAGCGGGCCTGAACGACGTTGTGCTGGCGGCGCGTCTTGATCTCGTCCTGGAGGAGCCGCTGAAGAAGCTCGGCCGCCAGGTTGCGCTGCGGCAGGCCGCGGACGTCGGCGAGGAACTCGTCGGACAGGATGGAGAGGTCGGGCTTGTGGAGACCGGCCGCGGCGAAGATGTCCACGACCTCGTCCGACACGACGGCCTTGGCGATGATCTGCCGAATGGCCTGCGCCAGCTGCTCGTCCGTCTTGCGCTCGGGTGGCGCGTGCTTGGCCAGCGCGGCGCGGACGGCCTGGTAGAACGCCACCTCGTCGCGGACGGCCAGCGCCTCGGGGCGCGGGACGGCCAGGGCGAACGCCTGGGACAGCGCCGTCACGGCCGCATCGAGCCGCGCCTTGCCGTCCGGCTGGGCCAGGATGTGGTCCAGGGCGGCGGCCAGCACCGCCATGGAAGCGGTCGCGCGGGACCCCCACGCCGTCCGGTCGAAGCCGTGGAAGAGCCCCTGGCAGACCTCCACCTTCTCCTGCAGGACCGCGACCGCCTCGGACTGGTCGAGGGCGGCCTTACCTGTGCCGCCGGCCTGGGTGTAGGTGGCCAGGGCCTGCTTGAGCTCGTCGGCGATGCCCAGATAGTCCACCACCAGGCCGCCGGGCTTGTCCCGGAACACGCGGTTCACGCGGGCGATGGCCTGCATGAGGCCGTGGCCCCGCATCGGCTTGTCGATATACATCGTGTGGAGGCTGGGTGCGTCGAAGCCGGTGAGCCACATGTCGCGCACGATGACGATGCGGAAGGGGTCCGTAGGGTCGCGGAACCGTTGCGCCAGCGCCTCGCGCCGGGCCTTGTTGCGAACGTGCGGCTGCCAGGATAGAGGGTCGGCGGCGGAGCCGGTCATGACCACCTTCAGCGTCCCGGCGCCGTCGTCATCCACCGCCCACTCCGGCCGGAGCTCGGCGATCTCCTCGTACAGCGCGACGGCGATGCGCCGGCTCATCACGACCACCATGGCCTTACCGTCCATCGCCTCGCAGCGCCGCTCGACGTGCTCCACGAGGTCGCGGGCGATGAGCTTCAGCCGCTTGTCGGCCCCGACAACGGCCTCGAGCTGCGCCCACTTGCTCTTGAGCTTCTCCTTGTGCTCGACCTCCTCGCCCTCGGTGGCCTCCTCGAACTCGGCGTCGATGCGCGGGCGCTCATCGGGCGACAGATCCAGCTTGGCCAGCCGGCTCTCGTAGTAGATCGGCACGGTGGCGCCGTCCGCCACGGCGCGCTGGATGTCGTAGACGCTGATGTAATCGCCGAAGACGGCTCGGGTGTTGGCGTCCGTCTGCTCGATCGGGGTACCGGTGAAGCCGATGAACGATGCGTTCGGGAGCGCATCGCGGAGGTTCGCCGCGAACCCGTACGACTCGTAGATCGTGCCGTCGCTGCGCCGCTTGACGGTCAGGCCGAACTCGTACTGGCTGCGGTGCGCTTCGTCGGCGATGACGACGACGTTCCGTCGATCCGACAGCACCGGGTGATGGTCGCCGCGCGCGTCGGGCAGGAACTTCTGGATCGTGGTGAAGACCATGCCGCCCGACCCGACCTTCAGCTTGGCGCGCAGGTCGGCGCGGTCTTCGGCCTGGACGGGCGGCTGGCGAAGGAGGTCGCGGCAACGGGCGAAGGTGCCGAAGAGCTGGTCGTCGAGGTCGTTGCGATCCGTCAGGACGACGATCGTCGGGTTCGCCATCGCGGGGTCGAGGATGATGCGGCCGGCGTAGAACGCCATGGTCAGGCTCTTGCCCGACCCCTGGGTGTGCCAGACGACGCCGACGCGGCGATCGCCCGGCGCGCCGCCGGCGGGGCGGCCCGCGCCGTAGGCGCCCTCGGCCTCCGCGGCCCGCGGCAGCGCCGTGTACCGGGCGGCGCGCAGCGTCTCCTCGACGGCGGCGTTCACGGCGTGGTACTGGTGGTAGCCGGCCATCTTCTTGACGACCTTGCCGCCGCCGGCGTCGTCGAAGACGACGAAGAAGCGCACGAGGTCCAGGAAGCGCCGCGGCGCGAAGACGCCCGCCAGCAGGACCTCGAGCTGCGCCAGCCCGGCGGGCGCGTCCGCCTGGCCATCGATCGTGCGCCACGGCTTGAACCACTCCTGGCCCGCGCCGAGCGCCCCGAGGCGCGCCTGCAGGCCGTCGGAGATGACGAGCGCGGCGTTCGTGGCGAACAGTGCGGGGATCTCGGCCTGGTACGTCTGGAGCTGGCGCCAGGCCGTCCAGATCGTCGCCTGTTCGTCGGCGGCGTTCTTCAGTTCGATGACCGCCAGCGGCAGCCCGTTGACGAACAGCACGATATCCGGTCGCCGGTTGTGCTGCCCCTCGACCACGGTGAACTGGTTCACCGCCAGCCAGTCATCCGCCGCCGGGTCGTCGTAGTCGATGACGCGCGCCTGGTCGCCGGCGATGGAGCCGTCAGGCCGACGGTACTCCACGGTCACGCCGTCGACGAGCAGCCGGTGCATGGCGCGGTTGCGCTCCATCAGGGACGGCGCGTCCAGTCGCGTCAGGGTGCGGTAGGCGTCCTCGACGGCCGCGGCCGGCAGCCCCGGGTTCAGGCGCGCGAGCGCGGCGCGGAACCGTCTTTCGAGGATCACGTCGCGGAAGCCCGGGTCGCCGCGCTCGGCCCCGGGCTCGCCGGCGGCGATGGCGGGGCCGTGGGCGATGGTCCAGCCGAGGTCGGCCAGCCACGCCAGGGCGGCGTCCTCGACGGTGGACTCGGTGACGGGGCGGGGGGTCATGGCGCGGGGTCGGCGAGCATGTTCATGACCAGGTGGATCATCAGCTCTTTGTCCGCCGGCTTCGACTCGGCCACCAGCAGGGCGAGCGCGGCGAGTCCGACGTCGTTGATCACCGCCTGGCCGCCGCGGTCCAAGCGGCCGTTGCGGTGGAGGAAGTCCACCAGCAGCAGGCAGCCGATGCGCTTGTTGCCGTCGGAGAACGGGTGGTTCTTGATGACGAAGTACAGCAGGTGCGCGGCCTTGGACTCCACCGTCGGGTAGGCCGGCTCGCCGAAGACAGTCTGATCGAGGTTGCCGAGCAGCGCGGCCAGCCCGTCCTCGCGCTCGTGCCCGAACAGCGCGGTCGCCTCGCCGCGCGCGATGAGGTCGCCCCGCAGCTGCGCGACGGCGTCGCGAGCCTCGGCCACGGTCGCCAGGGCGCCGCCGGCCACGCCCTGGGGCTCGGTCAGCAGGCCCTCGTCGTAGCGCTGCAGCAGCAGGAAGGTCTGGGTGTAGCGGGCGATGACCTCCACCAGCCCCCGCCCCTGGTCCGTGGTCAGCAGCTCACCCGACGCCGTTGTGCGGACCAAGGCAAGCGCGGCCTCGAGCGCCCGCGCGTTTGTCTCAAAACGCTGGCGGTTAAGGGTGTAGCCACGCACCAGGTGGTCGCGCAGGGTCCGGGTGGCCCAGATGCGGAACTGGGTGCCGCGCAGGGAGTTGACGCGGTAGCCGACAGAGATTATGGCGTCCAGGCTAAAGTACTCGACCTGATACGTTTTCCCATCCGCGGCAGTTGTTGCATGTTTTGCAACAACTGCCTCACGTGCCAGCTCTCCGGACAGGAAGACGCCGCGCAGGTGACGGGAGATTACGGACTTATCGCGCCCGAACAGCTCGGCCATCTGGTTCAGGGAGAGCCAAACCGTCTCCTCGATCAACCGAACGTCCACGCGCACGCTGCCATCCGGCGCCTCGTAGACTACGACGTCACCGCCGGGGGACTCTGCCATCATGCCACCTCTGTGATGAATCGTTCCGCGTCTGGCACCCGCAGCTCGCCGGAGATGAGCTTGGGGAGGAGGGTGTCGCGGAGGGCGGTCAGCGTGGCTACTTCCCCAATGTTGGCCTCAATTCTAGAGTCGAATGCAGCGCACAGTCGTTCAAACTGGGCAATCACCGCCCGGGCCGGCTTCGTGCATGGTATCGCATGAAAGTCCTTCTTGCCGATTGAGCCAAATACAGTGCCTTCAGCTTCAAACTGACCAAAGACATCTTCCAGACCTTGCATGAAGTAGTAGGAATATGAGCGACTCCCATCTCTGTGGCGGGCTGCGGCGATGCCGCGACCAACGGCACACTCTTCCGAAGCCATGTTAATGTCTCCCACAGGAGCGCGCACGCTGATGAGTGTATCGCCAGCCCTGGCGAGCCTAGTAGGAGCGGTGCAGTAGACACGCCGCTTGGGGAAGCGAAAGTCAAAGTCGGTACGTCCCTGGTAGAAGGGCAATCCGTCCCCAATCTCGTTGTAGGTATTCCCAGGAGGTGACTGACCCATCGTAAGAGCGAATTCGTCGTCGACGCACCCCACCTCCCACCCTTCCGGAATCTCCCCCAACTCCGAATCCTCAAACGAGTCCGGAAACAACCCGGCCACCCCCACCGGCAGCCCAGGATCCCGCCCTTCCGCCTTTGCGCGCACCGGCTCGAAGTCCACGAACCACGACTTGAAGAGCGCCCGCGCCATGGCCTCCAGGGTCTCGTTCATGCGGCGGTTGAGGTCGATCTTGTCGTCGAGGGTGCCGAGGATGTGGGCGATGGCGCGTTGTTCAACGCTGGACGGAACGGCCACGCTTGTAAGCCTAAGGTCACGAACCGTCACGTGACCCATCGTCGTCTTCTTGTTCTCAACGAATCCGGCGAATGTAGGCATCTGCCCTTCGAGTAGGTAGCGCAGGAAGCGCTGGTCGATGCCTTCACGCGCGACGACCCGGAAGATGTGCTGGTTCAGTGCGGCTGTGGGGCCTCGATACGAGTAAATGCCCACAGTGCCTGACCATGCGAACAGCAAGTCGCCGTCGCGAACCCTATGCTTCTCCTGGACAACTGTCTCAGGCACGCGATCCGTTCCGGAGGAGATGCCACCGTTCAGTTCGGCAATCTTGATGACGGGCACGCCGTGCCGCTGGACCTCAGCCGGCTTGGTGGCCCGTCCGTTAACATACTCGGCCACGTCGTAGAGGCACCGCTCGTCCCAGCCGGCTGGTACGTCACCCGCCATTCCCAAGCTCCCAAGGGTTGGCGCTGATCGCGCCATCCAACCACGCCCCCTCCGCCTGCTGCTCCCGTAGCGTTGCCGCCAGCCGGCGCATCTTCTCGTCTGCCGCCTGCTCGCTTCCGGGTGCGCCACAGCGACTCGGCGCTTGGTGGCTTACACGCGCGGCCTCAGCACTAGGATAACGGCGCGCGCTCGAGACGTAACCGCGCGCGGTTTCTTTAACCGCGGCGCGCATACCAGCGGCCCCTTTTGTCCCCATGGCGCACCAAGCGCCCTGCGTCGCAGAGACGGCGGAGAAGCCGATACGCCTGATCTGGCGAGATCCGGCACAACTCCGCCGCCTCCGAGCGCGTGATGCGCCCGTGGCGCTCCGCGTGCTGCAGCACCATTTGCTCCTGCTGCAACGGCTCGAAGCCCCGCTGGCGGACATAGGCGGTCTTGTCGCCCAGTGCGCGGTACGTAGCGGCTGACAGATGCCACGTTCGCCCCCTGGTATGGCCCCGGGCCTCCACCAACCCGGCCTCGACCAGACGGTGCAGCGCGGCGCGGGCCTCGGTCTCGGGCTTCTGGATGAGCTTCGCGGCCTCCGCCGTCTCGATGCTGCGCTCCAGGGACAGCGCATTCAGGATCAGCAGCTCGTCCAGGGCCAGCGATCGCCCCCGCTGACCTTCCTCGGCGATCACCCGTACGAAGTCCAAATTGGCCGCCCCGCCGGGCAGGACCAGCGTGACGGACGTCGCGTCGCTGCGGTCATAGGACGGGGCTGGGCGGCCGTTGCGTAGCTGCTCGAAGTAGATCGTGTCGATCCCGCGCGCCGTGCGCTCCACGATGCCCGCGCGCTTGAACGTGTCCGCGAGGAGCGGGTTGCGCGGGCGCGGCGCCGTGACCAGTAGGTTGTCCAGCCGGACACCGTCGGGAAAGCCGCCCGGATTGCTGATCTCGATCCGGTCGACATGCCATTGGAGGTGCACGGCGCCCAACCGCTGGTAGTCCCTGTGAATCAGCGCGTTGGCCAGCGCCTCGCGCAGCGCGCGCTCCGGAAAGTCCGGCACCCCCACGCGCAGCAGGCCCACCATCAGCTCTTGCTCGCGGTTGCGCACCCGAATGCGACCCTCGAACTCCTCCATGATCCGGAGCAGGGGCCAGCGCAGGAAGTCGTTGACCTCCACATCGAGCCCGCGCAGCACCTGGAAGGCCGCCTCGTGGTTCGGCGCAACCCGGCGCAGGGCATCCTCTTTGCCGAACAGGAGCAACGCCGCCAGGCGAACGCCGTGCACATCGCCGTTGGCGTCGACGACGCCCAGTGCCTTGGCCAGATCGGCGTCGTTCAGGTCCAACAGCGACTCGTCGCTCCGGCCCCGCCTCTCCCGCACGCTGCGCCGGAAGCGTTCGAACTCGAGTGGATCGAGGTCCTCCCATCTGGCGCCGGCGACTACGAGCGCCGAAGGGTCGAGCAGCCCCCGATCCGCCTGCAACGAGGTGAAGTCGGCACCTTCCATCGGCACGCATGCCGGCTTGCCGTCGCCGCCGAGCACCCGGCGCAGGAAGACGCCGGCGCTGGTGCCCACTGGCTGGCGTACCGGCGGGATCTCGATCGCCACCACGACGACGTCGGCCAGATCGTGAATCTCTACCCGCACGCTCAGCGCGGGGCGCGTGTTGCCGGCGATCAACGCCGCCAACCGATCGGCCTCCACCCGCTGTCCGTGCCGCGGCCTGGCGCCGGTGACCCGCCCGTCGTCCTCAACGCCAACGAGGAGCCAGGCTGACTCCGACCCGCCGCGGTTCGCAAGGCACGCCGCCGCCTCCACCAGCTGACGGTCGCCCAGCGGCGCCTTGGACTCTCCCTTGAACTCTACCGCCAGCGTCTCGCCGCCGGCGATCAGCTCGTGGACTTCGTCAGGGGTCATCCACGATCTCCCCAGAAGCCCAGCTCCCTCAAGTTCTCCACAATCGCCCCATCCAACCGCGCCCCCTCTGCCTGCTGCTCCCGCAGCGTCGCCGTCAGCCGGCGCATCTTCTCGTCGAACGGCTCGCCATCGTCCTCCACCGCCGCCGCCCCCACGTAGCGCCCTGGCGTGAGGACGTGGCCGTGCTTGCGGATGTCGTCCAGCGTCGCGCTCTTGCAGAAGCCGGGGACGTCCTCGTACGCACCCGCACCTTCGTCGCCGCGCCAGGCGTGGTAGGTGCCGGCGATCGTCGCGATGTCCTCGTCGGTCATCTCGCGGTGGGTGCGATCGGCCATCGTGCCCAGCTTGCGGGCGTCCAGGAAGAGCGTCTCGCCGCGGCGGTCGCGGAAGCGGCCGTTGCGTCGGTCGCGGGCCAGGAACCACAGGCAGACCGGGATCTGGGTCGAGTAGAACAGCTGGCCGGGCAGCGCGACCATGCAGTCCACCAGGTCGGCCTCGATGATCGCCTTGCGGATCTCGCCCTCGCCGGACTGGTTGGACGACATCGAGCCGTTGGCCAGCACGAAGCCGGCGATGCCTGCCGGCGCCAGGTGGTGGAGGAAGTGCTGCACCCAGGCGAAGTTGGCGTTGCCGGCCGGCGGCGGGCCGTAGACCCAGCGCTTGTCGTCCTTCAGCAGCTCGCCGCGCCAGTCGCTGTCGTTGAACGGCGGGTTGGCCAGGACGTAGTCGGCCCGGAGGTCGGGGTGGTGGTCGTTGTGGAACGTATCGCCGTGGGCGATCTGGGCGTCGATGCCGCGGATGGCCAGGTTCATCTTGGCCAGGCGCCAGGTCGTGTAGTTCGACTCCTGGCCGTAGATCGAGATATCGCCGAGGCGCCCCGCGTGGGCCTCGATGAAGCGTTCGCTCTGCACGAACATCCCGCCCGAGCCGCAGCACGGGTCGTACACCCGGCCCTTGTAGGGCGCCAGCATCTCGACCAGCACCCGCACCACGTGGGTCGGCGTGTAGAACTGGCCGCCCTTCTTGCCCTCGGCGCTCGCGAACCGGGACAGGAAGTACTCGTAGACGCGGCCCAGCGTGTCCTTCGCCCGCTCGGCCGGGTCGCCCAGGGCGATGTCGCTGACCAGGTTGATCAGCTGCCCCAGCCGCTCCTTGTCCAGCCCCGGCCGCGCATAGTCCTTGGGCAGCACGCCGCGCAGCGACGCGTTGTCGCGCTCGATGGCGGCCATCGCGTCGTCGACCAGCCGGCCGATCGTCGGCTGGGGCGCGCTGGCCTTGAGGTGGGACCAGCGCGCCTCCGGCGGCACCCAGAAGATGCCCTCGGCCCGGTACTCGTCCGGGTCTTCGGGGTCGGCGCCCTCGGCCCGCTGGCCTTCGAGCGCGGCGTGCTTGGCCTCGAAGGCGTCGGAGATGTACTTGAGGAAGATCAGGCCCAGGACCACATGCTTGTACTCGGCCGCGTCCATGTTGTTGCGCAGCGCGTCCGCGGCGGCCCAGAGCTTCTGCTCGAAGCCGACGGTGGCGGCGGAGCCAGCGCTTGCGTCCTTGGTCGTCCTGGCCATGCGAAGTCCTTCGGGCGTCGGCGCGGGATCATCGTCTCAGCACGGGAACAACGTACCGGAGTTCAGCGGAGGGCGCATCCCGTCCGCTGCAACCCCGGTTCGCCAGCCCCCGATGATAGCCCTCGGGTGCGCCGTGCCCGGCAATCGGTACGGGTCGACAGCTTCCGCCAGTCCGACCGCACCCAGTCGCTCGTCCATCGCCCCTGTTTCAGACCGCCCCCCCCCCCACGAACCGCGCCAACTCCCCCTTCACCCCCGCCAGCGCCCCGCTGTGCACGTACATCATGTGCCCCGCCTCGTAGTAGCCCATCGTCACGTTGGCGCGCAGGTGGGGCTCGAGGCCGAGGTGGTCGAAGGTGTGCTGGGTGGCGAAGTAGGGCGTGGCCAGGTCGTGGTAGCCGTTGGCGATGTAGACGCGCAGGTGCGGGTTCTTCGTCATCGCCGCGCGCAGGTCGGCCGCCACGCTCAGGAAGCGGTTTTCGGCCGTGTCGAACTTCCAGGGGTGGACCTTGTCGGTCAGGATCTCGTAGGGCACGTCGCTCTCGAAGCCCAGCTCGCGGCGGAGGTAGTCGTTGAGGGTGGCGGTGTAGGGGCCCAGGATCGCCGCGTAGCTCGGGTCGTACTCGAACGACTCGCCCGCCGCGTCGCTGTCGTGGCCCACGTAGCGGCTGTCGAGGCGGCCGACCGTGGCGCGGCGGTGGCGCAGCAGCGACTTGCAGAAGCGGCCGATCCGGATCCGCAGGTTCGCCTGGCGCACCACGTCGAGGTCGAGCCCGGTGTAGCGCGCCAGCCGCGCCGCGATGTCGTCCGCCGCCGCCGCGTCGAGCCGGTCGCCCCGCAGCAGCGCCGGCGCGTAGTCGCCGTAGGCGAACGCCTCGACCTCGTCGAGCACCGCGCGCAGCGGCCGCGCCTGGAGGTCGTCGGCCAGCGCGCCGTGGTAGTGGGCCGTCGCGGTGTACGTCGGCAGGAACAGGACGTAGGGCAGGTCGTGGCCCGGCACGAAGTAGGCCGTGCCGAAGTCGAGGATGCTGCTGATGAGCATCAGCCCGCGCAGGTAGAACCCGTGCCGGTCCTGCAGGTGCGCCGCCAGCGCCGCCGCGCGGGTCGTCCCGTAGCTCTCGCCGCACAGGTAGCTCGGCGAGCCCCAGCGGCCGTGACGCGTGGCGTAGAGCCGGATGAACTCGGCCATCCACTTCACGTCCTCGGTCACGCCGTGGAACGCCCGCGCGTCCTCGCCCGCCGCCGCCCGGCTGTAGCCGGTCGAGACCGGGTCGATGAACACCACGTCGCTCACGTCGAGCAGGCTGTGGGCGTTGTCGGCCAGGGCATAGGGCGGCGGCGGCAGCGTCGCGTCGTCCGGCAGCACCACCCGCCGCGGGCCGAGCAGCCCCAGGTGCAGCCAAACGGACGACGAGCCCGGCCCGCCGTTGAAGGCGTAGGTGATCGGCCGCCCCGCCGGATCGCCCGCGTCGTCGCGGGTGTAGGCCACGAAGAACACGGTGGCCTTGGCGTCCTTGCCGTCGTCGCGCAGCGTCATCGTCCCGGCGCGGGCGGTGTAGTCCACCCGGCGGCCGTCGATCGTCACGCTGCCCTGGCTGATCTTGTGGCCGTCCTCGTCGCGCGGCGCCGCGCCCTCGCCGCCCTCGCCGCCCGCCGCGCGCGCCGCCTTGGCCGCGGCCCCCGCGTCGCCGCCCTGGACGACGACGACGGCGCCGGTGCCCTTGAGGATCTGGACGTCGGCGGGTTTGGGATCGGCCATGGCGGGGCTCCTGGGGGTGAAAGAAGGACGACCGGCGGGCGTCGAGCGCGCCGCGGCCGATGAGTATGACGCACCGCGACCTCGCGGTGCGACCGCGCCGCCGCGACGCCGTCGGCCGAGGCGCCTTGGCGCGCGCCCGCAGCCGTGGCACGCTTGGACCGCGGACCGGAGCGCCGGTCCGCCGGGCCGTGCGGCACAGGAGGCAGGCGCATCGCGTTGACCGTCGTCGCCCACCGGCTGCCGATCGAGCGGCGCCGCGGCGGATGGGTCACGTCGCCCGGCGGCCTCGTCGCGGCGCTGGCGCCGGTCGTCGCCGAGGGGGGCGTGCGCTGGGTCGGCTGGCCCGGCGTCGCGGGCGTCGAGGTCGCGCCGTTCCGCAGCGGCGGGGTCGATGTCGTGCCGCTGGCGCTGTCGGCCGAGGAGGTCGACGACCACTACCACGGCATGTGCAACGGCACGATCTGGCCGTTGTTCCACGACCGGGTGCGGCTGCCGCAGTTCCATCGCCACTGGTGGCGCGCGTTCCACGCCGTCAACGAGCGCTTCGCGGACGCCGTCGCCTCGGGCGCCGACCGGGCGCCGATCTGGGTCCATGACTACCAGCTCGCCCTCGTCCCCAGCGCGATCCGCCGCCGCCAGCCCGACGCCCGGATCGGGTTCTTCCTCCACATCCCGTTCCCGCCCGCCTCGATCCTGGCCCAGCTGCCGTGGCGACGCGAGCTGCTCGCCGGCATGCTGGGCGCCGACGCCGTCGGCTTCCAGACCCACGACGACGTCGCCCACTTCCGCGCCGCGGCGCAACGGTTCGCCGGGGCCACGATCGCCGGCGATCGGCTGCAGTGGAACGGACGGCGGATCCGAACCGACGCCCACCCGATCGGCATCGACCACGACGCGTTCGCCGCCACGGCCCGCGAGACGGCCGTTGCCGACGAGGCGCGGGCGCTGCGCGACCGGCTGGACGGACGGCGCATCCTGCTGGGCGTCGACCGCCTGGACTACACGAAGGGGATCCGGGCCCGGCTGAAGGCATTCGAGACGCTCATCGAGCGCCGGCCGGCCACCGCCGAGGACACCGTCTTCCTCCAGGTGGCCGTGCCGAGCCGCGAGGCGGCGTCCGGCTACGCCGAGACGCGCAACGAGATCGAGCGCCTGGTCGGCCACCTCAACGGGCGATTCGGCCGATTCGGCCGCGTGCCCGTCCAATACCACTACGGCCGCCTCGACCGCCGGGCGCTCGTGGCCCACTACCGGGCGGCCGACGTCATGGTCGTGACGCCGCCGCGCGACGGCATGAACCTGGTGGCGCTGGAGTTCGTTGCCAGCCGGGTGTGGAACCGCGGCGTGCTGGTGCTCAGCGAGTTCGCCGGCGCCGCCAAGCTGCTGCGATCGGCGCTGCTGGTGAACCCCTATGACGTCGACGGGATGGCCGATGCCTACGAGACGGCGCTGGCGATGCCGCCCGACGCGCAGCGCCAGAGGATGCGGCGCCTGCGCGCCCAGGTGCGGCGGCACGACGTCTTCCGCTGGGCGCGTCGCGCCGTCGCCGCGTTCGCTCCGCCGCCCGACGACCCCGCCCCGTGACACCGGACGGCGCGTTCGAGCGCGCGCTGCGCGCGGCGGCCCGGCGCGCCGCGCTGCTGGTGGCCGTGGACTTCGACGGCACGATCGCGCCGCTCGTCGCCGACCGCGACGCGGCCGCCGTCCTCCCCGCCGCCGCCGCCGCGCTCGCCCGGCTGGCGCGCCAGCCCGGGACGACGGTGGCCGTCGTCACCGGCCGCGGCCGCGACGACGCCGAACGGCGGCTCGGCCCGCTGGCCGCCGTCGTCGCCGTCGTCGGCAGCCACGGCGCCGAAGACGGGCCGGCCGAGGACGGGGCGCCCGCCGTACCGCCGTCCTGGCCGGCGCGCCTCGCCGCCATGGCGCACGGCGCCGCCGCGGGCCTGGCGGGCGTCGATGTCGAGTCGAAGCCGTTCGGGGTGGCGCTGCACCACCGGCGCGCCGCGCGCTCCGACGCGGCCCGCGCGGTGCACCGCCTGCGCCGCGGCTTGCGCGCCCTGCGCGCCGCGCCCGATGCGCCGGCGATCGCGGTGCTGCGCGGCCACCGCGTCGTCGAGCTGACGTGGTCCACGGCCGACAAGGGCTGGGCCCTGGCGCGGTTGCGGCGTGCCGCGGGCGCCGACGCGGTCGTGTTCCTCGGCGACGATCGGACGGACGAACGGGCGTTCGCGACGCTCGGGCTGGCCGACGTCGGCGTCAAGGTCGGCGCGGGGGCCACGGCGGCCCGGTGGCGGGTCGACGGTCCGGCCGCGGCGGCGGCGCTGCTGTGTTGGCTGGCGGACGCGCGCGCCGCCGCCGTGGCGCGCGCGTCCGACGGCCACCACGCGGGCCCAGCCGGCGCCGGCCGCCCGCAGCGGCCCGCCGGCGCCGGGCGACGCGCCTAGACGTCGACCTCCCAGACCATGTGACCCGCGTCGTAGTGGCGGCCGAAGCGGTTGGCCATGAAGTCGGGGTAGGCCACGTCCTCTTGGCGGACGAAGCCGCTGGCGGGCAGCTTGCCGGCGCGGTGGAGGTCGAGGACGGCGCACAGGCCGCTGGCGGTGGTGAGCTGGATGGCGCCCCAGCGCCGGCCCACGGCGTCGCCGGCGTAAATCTTGCGCGCGATCGTCTCCTGCGCCAGCTCGCCGCGCCGCCGCCCGACGACGCTCACCATCACCACCACGACGTCCTGGTAGGTGTGCGGCACGGCGTTCTCGAGGATCCGCTTGAACGTCGGCCGGTCGTGGTTCAGGCCGAGGTCGTTCATGAGCAGGGCCATGATGTCGCGGTGGCCGGGGTAGCGGATCGTCTTGTAGTCCAGGTCGCGCACCCGGCCCTGGAGCGTCTCGCACAGCGTGCCCAGGCCGCCCGAGGTGTTGAACGCCTCATAGTCGACCCCGTCCAGGCTGAAGCGTTCGTGCCCCTCCAGCGGCGCCACCTCGACGAGCTGCCCGCCGACGATCGCCTCGCACGGGTTGCCGTACTCGTTGATGAGGCCGTCGGTGCTCCAGGTCAGGTTGTACTTGAGGCGGTTGCTGGGGTAGATCGGCAGCGCCCCGACCCGCAGCTTGACGCTCTGGAGCGTCTCGAAGTCGCGCGCCAGGTGGTGGGCGACAATGCTGATGAAGCCCGGCGCCAGGCCGCACTGCGGGATGAACGCCGTCGCCGCGCCCTCGGCCATCCGCCGCACGGCCTGGGTGACCCGCACGTCCTCGGTCAGGTCGAGGTAGTGCGCCCCGGCCGCCGCCGCCGCCTCGGCGATCGCCACGTTGAGGAAGTACGGCGCACAGCTCACGACGTACGCCTGCCCCGCGACCACCTCGGCCAGGACCTCGGGCCGGCTGAAGTCGGCCGCCCGCGCCGTCGCCCCGGCCACGGCCTCGTCGTCGGCGCCGCGGACGGCGGCCTCGGCGGCGCGCGGGCTGGCGTCGACCGCGGTCACCGCGTAGTCGCCGCTGGCCGCCAGCAGCTGCGTCACCAACGTCCCGATGCGGCCGGTGCCCAGGACGACGACAGGGGTGGGCGAGGACATATGGGCTCCAAGATCGGGCGCCGGGCAGGCCGTCGCCCGGCGCCGCGGCAAGGTGAGAACGGCGCGCCATTGTAGCCGCCCGGCCCGCCCAACCGCACGATCCCCGCCGCGATGCCGGCAAACGCCGCCCCACGCCATCCCCCCGTAGGGGCACCCCCCCGTGGGTGCCCTCGCCCATCCCACCACCACCGCGGGCCGCCCATCGCACGACCCCCGCCGATCGCATGACGGACGAAGGGCACCCACGGGGGGGTGCCCCTACGTCCGCCGGCCACGGTCCACAACCGGCCGCCGCGCGGGGCGGGCGAGGGTCACCCCCCGCCCGCCCCGCGGTGGTGTTGCGGCGTTACCGCCAGACCTCGCCCTTCAGCACCACGGGTAGGTAGATCGGGTCCCAATCGTGGAACTCCGGACCGGCGACGACGTCGACGTCCTGCTCCCAGACGGCGGTGATGCCCATCGCGCCGCGGCCCTCGATGACGACGTGGTAGCGGCCGGGGCGCGTCCAGACGTGGCCCATGATCGTCGACCCGTCGACGTCCTGGAGCTCGGTCGTCTCGAAGACGCCGGTGCCGTCGCCGAACGAGGCGCGGTAGCGAACGCCGGTGTCGCCCGACGGGCTCTGCAGGGCGACGTTGAAGTAGCTCTGGCGGCGGGCCGGCTTGACGTCGGCGCCGACGGTCAGCGTGGGCGCCTCCATCAGCCACGCCCGCACCGCCTTGAGCAGGTCCTCGCGGCTCGTGTGGCCGGTGTCGTCGTTGACGCCCTCGAGGCCGAAGCCGAAGTAGACCGATCGGCCGAGGTACCAGCGGCCGGGGCGGTCGACGGTCGGGTCGTTGCGCCAGGCGCCGGCGACGAAGCCCTGGTGGACGACGCCGCCGCCGACGCTGTAGCGCAGCAGCGGGATCGCACCGGCCTCGGTGTCGAACTTGATCTCGTCGATCGACGTCTGGTTGCCGGCGCCGTCGCCGGCGGCGCTGATGTCGACGCTGCCGTTGTTGAACGGCGAGCCGGGCGCGCCGGCCAGGACCTGCTCGGTGTCGGTGAAGACGCCGGTGGCGTTCACGCTGTCCTTCTGCCAGGTGGCCCCGAGGCCCGTGCCGTAGAACGACGTCCCGCCGTCGGGGTTGTTCGAGCCCAACACCTGGGCCGCGTTCTGGCCGAAGACGACGACCCAGCCGCCCGACGCCGCGTACTCCATCAGGTGGTTCTGGTCGAGCGTCGAGAGCGTCGGCGTCGATCGGTTGTCGCCGGTCTGGATCAGCAGCCACTTGTAGGCCTTGAGCTCGCTGGCCGTGGGCACCCGCAGGGCGCCGCTGGCCGCCGCCGCGTCGTGGACGGCGTAGGCGACGCCCAGCGACGTCAGCGCTTCGGTGTAGGCCGGCGTGTAGTCGACCGGCGTGGCGCTGCCGGGCCGGCTGCCGTCGACGTCGATCACGAGCACCTCGGCCGACGACGGCGGCGGCGTGACGCGCATCCAGGCCGGCAGGTGGGCGTGGTACTTCTCGCCGCTGAGCACCACAAAGCCCTGGGCGTCGCCCACCGGCAGGCCGTCGTTGTTCCAGGTGACGGTCAGCTCGGCGCTGCCGCCGGCCGGCACCGTCACCGTGGCCGGCGCGACCGTCATGCCGGCCACCGCCGGCGGGTTGTCGAAGCCGCCGCGCGTGTCGACCGTGGTGACGCGGTAGGTCTCGTCGCCGGACGCGACGCTGGTGAGCGTGACCTTGATCGACTGGCTCGTGCCGGCCGCCTGCCAGCCGAAGCTCAGGCTCGGCGGGTTCAGGATCACGCCGGGATCGGCGGCGCGCGTCAGGTCGAGGCGGCCGGCGCCCATGTCCAGCGGCTGGGCGGGGCGGTCGCCGACCCAGACGTCGAGGTACTTCGAGGTGCTCATCAGGGCCGACTTGATCATCGCCGGCGTCCAGTCGCGGTGGATCTGGCGCAGCATCGTCGCCGCGCCGGCCACGTGCGGGCTGGCCATCGAGGTGCCGCCGACCTGGCCGAAGCCCAGGTGCCGCCCCTCGCCGCCGCCCGGCGCGTAGCCCTGGCTCATGATGTCGACGCCCGGCGCGGCGATGTCGGGCTTCAGCGTCCCGGCCGAGCTCGGGCCGCGGCTCGAGAAGCCGGCGATCCGATCGGCCGGCGTCACCTCGGGATGCTCGCTGTTGCGCCAGAGGTGGGCCACGGTGTCGATGACGAGCTGCGCCGCCGCGCCGTGCTGCGCCTGCCACGCGATGAGGGCCAGGCCGTCGGCGCGGCCCACCGAGATCGTCGGGATCGTGACCTCGTCGGCCCGGTCGCCGGCGGCCATGCCGAACGGCGCGTTGCCGCCGGCGGCGCTGTTGTAGATGATCGCCAGCGACGCCCCGGCGTCCTGGGCATGGGCGGCCTTGAGCGAGAAGTTGCAGACGCCGCGCTCGATGAGCGCCGCCTTGCCGGCGAACGAGCCGGCCGGGAACGGCGCGCAGCCGATGCTGTTCGTGGCCGAGATGACGCCGGCCGGCACCCAGTTGAACGGCCCGACCTTCTGGCCGATCGGCAGCGCGCCGCCGAAGTCGGCCGTGTCGTAGGCCAGCCCGACGAGCGTCGTCGTCACCGGCGCCGGCGCCGTGACGTCGACGCCGCCGGCCACGTACACCGACCCCTTCGTCGAGGCGGCGACGTTGATGTAGTCGGCCGAGGGGTGGTCGCCGGTGCCGGGACCGGAGCCGGCATTGCCGTTGGACATGCTGACGAAGATGCCGGCCTTGGTGGCGTTGATGAGCGCCGTGTCGAGGGCGTCGAACGCGCCGCCCTGCGAGCCCGGACCGCCGCCCCACGAGTTGTTGAGGACGTGGGCGCGGTCGCGGACGATGTCCTCGAGGGCCTGGATGCCCTCGGCGTTGTAGAAGCTGCCGATGCCGTTGACGCTGGAGTAGAAGACGCGGTAGCTCATCACGTAGGCGCGCGGCGCCACGCCGCTGATCGTCACCGGCGTCTCGGCGCCGGGGTAGGTCGCCTGGATGTGGTTGCCGGCCATCGTGCCGGCGGTGTGGACGCCGTGCGAGGTGCCGAAGGCGCCCGGCCAGCTCGTGTCGTCCGTCGGGGCCGGCGGGTCCCAGCTGCGGAAGTAGACCCGGCTGGCGATGATCTTGCCGTTCGTGTTCTCGACGTAGCCGATCGGGTAGCCGATCGGCATCAAGTAGCCGTCGCCGGAGAACATCGGCGCGTCCTTGTGGACGCCGCCGTCCATCGACGCGGCGCGGATGCCCGCGCCGGCGTTCGCCAGCCCGCCGACGGCCGGATCGTTCCACGCCGCCGCCGCGTTCACCAAGCCGACGCTGTCGTACATCTGCGGCCGCTGGGCCGCGTCGCGGCCGACGGCGCGCACGCCGGGCATTGCCCGCAGCGCGGCCTCGAGCGCGTCGAGGTCGGCCGCCTGGCCGGCCTCGACGACGACGCCGTTGAGGACGATCCGCGTCCGCAGCGGCTGGGCGCGGTTGTAGGCGTCGCGGTAGCTGGCCAGGCGGGCGCCCGGCGCGTGCTTGGGCAGGGCGGCCAGGAACGCGCGCTGCTGCGCGTCGATGCGCGCCAGCTGGGCGCGCGCCGCCGGGCTGTCGTCGTCGAGCAGGCCTTCGGCGTCGTAGGCCACGCTGCGCGGCACCGTGCCTTGCGCGGCCCACTCGGCCAGCGCCGGCTCGCTGAGTTGGACGATCAGGCGGTGCGAGAACGCCGGATCGTCGGCCAGCGCGGCCCGCTCGGCGGCGGCGCGTTCGGCGGCGCGGTCGGCGGCGGCGGGCGCACCGCGCTGCGCGGCGGCGGTGAGCGGCAGCGCCGCGGCCGCGAACGCCAGGGCGACGACGAGGCTGAGGCCGCGGCGGCCGCGGCGGCGCGGCGCGAGCAAGCGGCGGGGATCGGGTTGCGTAGACATCGGCGGGCTCCTCCAGGTGGTCGGCCGGTGCGGGCGCGGTCGGCGGCGTTCGGAGGCGGAGCACCGGCGGGCTGCATTATACTGTCGGCGCAATCCCACCCCTTGAGGACTTCCCTTGGACGACCCTGACCTGCCCTCCCCGCCCGGCGACGACGCCGGCGCAACCCCCGTCGCCGCACCCGGCATCACCCGCGACGACCTCCCACCGGCGCTGCGCGCGGCCACCGACCGCGCCGGCTGGACGTCGCTGACGCCGGTCCAGGCCGAGGCGATCCCGGCCCTGCTGGCCGGCCGCAACATGATGGTCCAGGCCCGCACCGGCAGCGGCAAGACCGGCGCCTTCCTGCTGCCCATGCTCGAGCGGCTCGACGCCAACGAGGACCGCTGCCAAGCCCTGATCCTGGTGCCGACGCGCGAGCTGGCGCGCCAGGTCTGGCAGCAGGCCGAGCTCCTGTTCGAGGGCACCGGGCTGCGGACGGCGGCGGTCTACGGCGGCGTCGGCTACGGCCCGCAGACCGAGGCGCTGCGCGCCGGCGCCCACGTGGTCGTCGGCACGCCGGGCCGGGTGCTCGACCACCTGCTCAAGCGCACGTTCAACCTCGACGCGCTGCGGCTGCTGATCTTCGACGAGGCCGACCGGATGCTGTCGATGGGCTTCTACCCCGACATGCGCCAGGTCCAGCGCTACCTGCCGGCCGGACCGCTGCACGCCTGCATGTTCTCGGCCACGTTCCCGGCCGCCGTGCTGCGGACGGCCGAGCAGTTCATCCGCGAGCCCGAGTTCCTCAGCCTCAGCCAGGACCATGTCCACGTCACCGACATCGAGCACGTCTTCTACACGATCCCCGGCACCGACAAGGACCGCAGCCTGGTCCGGATCATCGAGGTCGAGAACCCGCAGAGCGCGATCATCTTCTGCAACACGAAGAGCAAGGTCCACTACGTGACGGTGGTCCTGCAGCGCTTCGGCTACGACGCCGACGAGCTGTCCGCCGACCTCTCGCAGGCCGACCGCGAGCGCGTCCTCGAGCGCGTCACCAGCGGCTCGCTGCGCTTCCTGGTGGCCACCGACGTGGCGGGCCGCGGCATCGACATCCCCGACCTGTCGCACGTCATCCAGTACGAGCCGCCCGAGGACCCCGAGAGCTACGTCCACCGCGCCGGCCGGACCGGTCGCGCCGGCGCTACCGGCGTGGCGATCAGCCTGGCCTACGCCATGGAGGGCCTGGCCCTGGCCCGCATCGCGGCCCGCTTCGAGATCGACCTCCAGGAGCGGCCGCTGCCGACCGACGCCGACGTCGAGGCGGTGGTCACCGAGCGCTTGACGGCCGTCCTCGAGGCCCGGCTGCGCGAGCGCGACAAGCTCCAGACCGAGCGCAGCCGCCGGTTCATCGCCCTGGGCCGGTCGCTGGCCGAGAACGAGGACGAGTCGGCGATCATCGCCATGCTGCTCGACGACATGTACCAGCAGCTGCTCCACGCGCCCGTTGTGGTGCCGGGCGCGGCGCCGGCTGGCGCGGCCCGGCGGCGCGACGGCGAGTCCGAGGCAGCGGCTGGGCGCGGCGCGCCGCGCGACGGCGACCGTGACCGGCGCGATGAGCCCGCCGGGCGCCGGCGCGGGCGCGGCGGCCGCGGCGAGCCCGACCGGGCGGGCGGGCGCGACGACGCGCCACCGCCGCGGCACGAGTCCGCCGCTCCCGCCGGCGACCCGTCCGAGACCCGGCCGCCGCGCGACGACGCCCCGCCGCCGCGGCCGGCCGCCTCGTACTACCGCACGGTTCCGCCGCCGGCCGCGACCGCACCCGCGCCGCCGGCTGCCAACACGGCCCCGCCCGACGTCGCGCCGCCTGCCGGGGGCGAGGGCAACGAGGGCGCGGCGGACGGCCCGCGCCGCCGCCGTCGCCGCGGTGGGCGAGGTCGCGCGCGGGCCGCCGGCGAGGGCTAGCCTCCGACGTTGACAACCCCCCGGCCCATGCTTACGCTGCCGCCATGAACGAAGCGTCCCCGACCGCCGCGCCCGCCCCCGATCCCGCCGCCGCCCAGCCGCTTGTGCGCGCCCTGCCGCGCTTCACGCCCGAGGCGCTCGACGCGCTGCGGCGGGCGTGGGCGATGGTGCCGCCGGGGCGCGGCCGGCTCCACGTCGCCGACGTCGTCCTGGCCGTGCTCGGCCTCGACGGCGCCGGCGCCCGGCTCGTCGACGTCCTGGCGCCGGGACGGTTGAACGCGATCGAGGACCGCCTGCGGGCCGTCCAGGCGAACCTGGGCGGCGGCGCGGTGTTCGGCGAGATCGACGTGCCGGCCGGCGCCGAGGCCGGCGCCGGCGCGCCGCTCACGACGATGGCCCTCGACGCCACGGCCCGCACCCTGTTCGACGACCTCGCCCGGCGCGCCGGGGGAACCTGCGGCACCAAGACGCTGCTCATCGCCGAAGCCGGCCGGCCCGAGAGCGCGCTGGTGGCGTCGCTCCAGGCGCTGGGCGTCGGCGGCGCGGCGGCGACGATCGCGCCGCAGCTCGAGGCGCTCGCCAAGCGGATCGGCGACGATGCCCGCTCGCCGCTGCTGCCGGTCGTCTTCCGGCCGATCGGCGCCCTGCCGGGCACCGGGCACGAGGTCGACTGGAGCCGCTGGGACGGCCCGATCGACCGCAGCGGCGGCGTCCCGGTCGACCAGGGGGCCTGGCCGCTGCCGCCGCGCGCCGCCGGCCCGGGGCCGGACGACGCCGGCGCGGGGGCCGGTGGTGGGCCGGCGGGCGGCGCGCCGCCGGCGCGGTCGTCCGGTGGTCCGGCGGTCGGCGCCGGGGCGCCCGGCGGCGCCGGCGCCCCGGACGGCGCGGGCGGCGCCGCCCAGCCGCCGGCGGGTCCGACCGTCGACCTCCTGGCCCGCGCCCGCTCGGCCGCCGCCGACGGCGCCGCGCTGCTCGTCAACCCGGCGTGGGTGACGCGGACGCTCTCGGCCGTCGACCGCAACGGGCTGACGCTGCTCGTCGGCGACAGCCCCGCCGTGCTCGAGGCGATCGTCGGCGAGCTGGCGGCGCAGCTGGCGCGCGACACCGCCGGCGCGTTCCGCTACCGCTCCGTCATCGCCATCGAGCCCGGCTACCTGGCCACCCAGCCGGGCGCGGCGATCCGCGAGGCGCTGCGGGTGGCCCAGGGCGGGATCCTGTTCGTGCCCGACATCGGCCGCTACCTGGACGCCGGGCGCTGGCCGCAGCCGGCGGCCGATCTGCGCCAAGCGCTGGCCCGCAAGACGGTCGCGCTCGTGGGCACGATCGGCGACAGGGCCGCCAATGCCTGGGGCGGCGGCGACCAGCCCGACGCCGAGCTCGTGTTCGTCGAGCCGGCGACGATCAGCGAGTGCGCCGCGATGGTCCGGGCGCGGCGGGCCGCGCTCGAGGCGACGGTCAGCACGGCCACCTTCGCCCTGTCCGTCACCGACGCCGCCATCGATGCCGCGGCGCGCCTCGCCGATCGCTTCTTCCGCGAGCCGCCGCCGCCGGCGGGCGCGATCCGGCTGATCCAGGAGGCGGCCACCGCCATCAAGCTCCGCTTGAGCAACCTCCAGGGCATCGACGACGAGCGCGTCGACCAGCAGCCGACCGTCGACGCCGACGACGTCGCCTTCGCGCTCGAGCGCCTGACCGGGATCAAGGCGGGGCTCGACGACCGCGCCAAGCTGCTCACGATCGAGGACTTCCTGCGCACCCGCGTCGTGGGCCAGGACGTGGCGATCACCGCCGTGGCCGACTCGATCCGCCGCCAGCGGGCCGGGCTGCTCGACCCGGGCCGGCCGATCGGCAGCTTCATCTTCATGGGCCCGTCCGGCGTCGGCAAGACCGAGCTGGCCAAGGCGCTGGCTGAGTTCCTGTTCGACGACGAGCACGCCATGGTCCGGCTCGACATGAGCGAGTACCAGGAAAAGCACTCCGTCAGCCGGATGATCGGCGCCCCGCCGGGCTACGTGGGCTACGACGAGGGCGGGCAGCTCACCGAGCCGGTGCGCCAGAAGCCCTACCAGATCGTGCTGTTCGACGAGATCGAGAAGGCCCATCCCGATGTCCACATGGTGCTGCTGCAGATCATGGAGGACGGCCGCCTGACCGACTCGCGCGGCCGGACGGTCGACTTTCGGCACACGCTGATCATCATGACCGGCAACGTCGGCAGCGAGTACTTCCGCGTCGAGGCCGAGGTCGGGCGCGACAAGGTGGTCGAGGCGGTGCGCGAGGCGGCGCGCGAGGCGTTCCGGCCCGAGTTCCTGGGGCGCGTCGACGAGTTCCTGATCTTCAACAGCCTGGGCAAGCCCGAACTGCGGCTCATCGTCGAGATCCTGCGCAAGAAGCTCGACAAGAAGCTCGCCGCGCAGCAGCTGTCGATCACGTTCACCCCCGCCCTCGTCGACCGTTTGGTCGAGTCCGGCTACCAACCGGAGCTCGGCGCCCGCCCGCTGCGCTCCGAGATCGACCGCCAGGTGGAGCGGCCGCTGTCGCGCCTGCTCATCGAGGGGCGGTTCGCGGCCGGCGACCGCCTGGTGGCCGACGTCGGCGCCGACGGGGCGGTGACGTTCACCGAGGGCTGACGGCGGCCGCGATGGCGCGCCGACCGGCCGCGCCGCCGCGGCGGCGGCCGCGATGACGCGATCACCCCACGTCGAGCGCGCCGGACACCCCAGGCGGCCGTCCGCGCCACCGCATTGACGCGGCCACGCCCGGACCGGACACTGGCACCGTGTCCAGATCCAACCGCCCAGCCGGCGCATCGCGTTCCGCCGATGCCTTGCCTCCGTCGGCTGGGCGGTCGGGTTCGGACGCCGTCCCAGGCCCGGACCGCGCCGACGTCGCCATCCTGGGCGGCGGGATCGCCGCCACGAGCGCCGCGGTGTTCCTGCGGCAAGCGGGCCTGCGCGTCGTCTGCGTCGAGGCCGAGGCCTACCCCCACCGCAAGGTCGGCGAGTCGCTCGACTGGTCGAGTCCGTGGCTGCTGCGCCAGGTGGGCATCGAGCCCGACGCGCTGCTGGCCGACGAGGTGGCGACGGACAAGCGGCACATCGTCGTCCACGAGCGCGGCGCGGCGCCATGGTCGGCCGCGCCGTGGCCGTTCATCGCGCGGCGGCCGCTGCGGTTCGAGACCGTCACGCTCCATGTCGACCGCACCGCGCTCGACCAGCGCCTCTACGAGCGGGCGGCGGCGCTGGGCGCCGCGTTCGTCTGGGAGCGCGCCGCCACCGTCGAGCGCGACGGCGATCGCGTCGTGGCGGTCACGACGTCCGCCGGGCGGCGCATCGAGGCCCGCTGGTTCGTCGATGCCACCGGCACGGCGCGCTTCCTGGGGCGGGCCTTCGCCATCCCGGTCACCGCCTACGGCGAGCCCAAGGTGGCGCTGTGGACCTACCTCGACACCCCGCCCGCCTCGCTGGGCACCTCGTTCCACGTCGACAACGCCGACGGCTACCTGGGCTGGATCTGGGACATCCCGATCTCGCCGGTGCGCACCAGCGTCGGCCTCGTCGTGACGGCCGCCGACCTCAAGGCGCGACGGCTGGGCGGGGCGTCGGTGTCGGACATCGTCCGTCACGCCCTCGAGCCCATCGCGGCCTACGGCGGCGCGCTGCCGGCCGGCGAGCTGGACGTGTCGAGCGCCGGCTTCCGGCCGTACGTCTCGGACCGCGTCTGCGGCGACAACTGGTTCATGGTCGGCGAGGCGGCCGCGATGCCCGACCCGCTGACCGGCAACGGCGTCACCTCGGCGCTGCGCCACGCCCGCTACGCCGCCGCGGCGATCGCCGCCGCCGGCGACGGCCGGGTGCCGGCGGCCCAACGGCGGGCGTTCGAGCGCCATGTCCAGCGGCTGGGCCGCTCGTTCAACCGCAGCATCGAGCGGACCGTCTACGCCGCCGACGTGCGCTGGGCGTTCGGCCTGCCGGCGGCCACCCTGGCCTATACCAGCTTTGCCTTCTTCATGAACGCGCTCTACACGCGGTTCGACCCGCGCGGACGGGCCGGCATGGCCGCGTTCGGCCTGCTGTTCGGGGCGGCCGGGCTCTGGATCGAGGCGTGGGGACTGGCTGCCCGCGTCGCCGGCCGCCGCCGCCGGCCCAACCGCCACGCCGCGCCGGCGGCGGTCTCCGCCCGATGAGCGGTCCGTCCGGCCTCCACGTCGTGGTCCGCGGGCGCGGACCGGCCGTCCTGTTCCTGCACGGCTTGCCGACCGACGGCCGCCTCTGGCGCGGCGTCGTCGCCCGCTTGGCCGGCCGCCACACGTGCGTCGTCGTCGACCTGCCCGGCTGCGGCCGCTCGCCCGAGGCGGCCGGCGGGCGCCTCGACCCCGACGCGATCGTCGGCGCGCTCGAGGCCGAGCGCCGGGCGCGGGGCATCCCCGCCTGGGCCGTCGTCGGCCACGATGCCGGCGCGACCGTGGCCGCGCACTATGCGGCGCGCCACGCCGAGCGGGTCACGGGCCTCGTCCTGCTGGCGCCGCCGCTGTTCCCCGACCTCGCGCTGCCGGCGGCGATGCGCTGCCTGCGCCTGCCCGTCGTGGGCGCGGTGCTGGCGCCGGTCGTCGCCGCCGCGCTGCGCCGCGCGCTGCCGCGCCTGCTGCGACGGCCCGACGCCGTCGCCCGCGGCACGGCCGCCTCGTTCGCCGCCGCCTTCCGCGGCCGACGGGGCGCCCGGCGCCTGCGCCGGCTGGCCCGGTGGGGCGAACCGGCCGTCGTCCTGGCGCGCACCGCCCGCCTGCTGCCCGCCATCGCGTCCCCGACGCTCGTCGTCGCCGCCGCGCACGACCGCATCATCGGCGCGCAGCACGCCCGGCGCGCCGCGGCGGCGATCCCCGGCGCGCGGCTGTGGCGGCTCGACGCCGGCCACCTGTCGCCGCTCGACGCCCCGGAGGCGCTGGCCCAGCGCGTGGCGGCGCACCTGGCGGGGGCCGCCGGGCCACACGCCGGGCCGGCGCGTTACCGAACCACGTCCGTCAGGGCCGCGACCCGCGCGCGCAGCGCCGCCGCCTCGGCCAGCGGGCTGTCGCCCCACCACCTGAGCGCCGTTTCGTAGGCCGCAACGGCCGCCTCGGGCTGGCCACCCGCCTCGTGCAGCCGGCCGGCGCGGGCCTGCGCGCGCAGCCAGGTGACGCCACCGACGGCCAGCGGGTCGGCGAACGCCCCCAGGGCCCGCCCGCGCACCGTGTCGAGCGTGGCCAGCGCCTGCGGCGGGGACGTCACCGCCTCGGCCTCGGCCAGGGCCAGCCGCGCCACGTCGGGCCGGAGGCCGATCGTCGGCGGCTCGAGGATCGGGTTCGGCGCGGCGGCCGCGGCGGCCGCGAAGGCGCGGGCGGCGGCCGGCGCGTCGCCGCCGGCCAGGGCGCGCTGGCCGTCGATGTAGGCGCGGAACGCCGCCCGGTCGCGACGGTCCGGCAGTCGCGGCCCGACGGTGCGATCGAACGTGTCCCGCGCCGTCGCGTCGCCGGCGCGGGCGCGATCGGCCAGGCGCCAGGCGTCGGCGGCGGCGGCGAACGGCGGCGGCAGCGCGGCGGACAGATCGGCCAGCCGCGCCGTCCAGGCGGCGTCGTCGCCGCGCAGCCGGTCGAGCCAGGCCAGCTGCCACAGCGCCGCCGCCTGCCAGCCGGTGGCCGCCTGCCGCTCGGCCTGGTCGGCGGCGCGACGGGTGTGCTCGGCCGCGGCCGCCACGTCGCCGCCGGCTGCCGCCAGCGACGCCGCGACGAGCTCGATGCGGATCGCCAGGTCGCCGTCCGCGGCGCCCGCGGCGGTGGGCAGCTTGGCCCGGGCGCCGGCCAGGTCGCCGCTGGCGGCGAGCTCGATCGCCGGCAGCAGCCGCGCCTCGGCCTCGCGCCCGTCCGGCGCCCGCCGCGCCAGCACCAGCGCCGCGCGCCGCGCGGCCGCGACGTCGTCGCCGCGGGCCAGCTCGAGCCGCAGCCGGGCGGCCGCCGGAACCGCGTCCGCCGGGCGTGACGCCACCGCGCGGTCCATGGCCGCCGTGGCCCCGTCGAGGTCGCCTGCACAGGCCTGGGCCATGGGAGCGCTGAGGAGGTCGAGGTCGGCGTAGGCCGCCGCCAGCGCCGGCGCCTCGGCCGCCGCCGCCGCGATCGACCGGGCCGCGCCGTCGCAGTCGCCGGCGAGCCGGAGCGCCGCGCCGTCGACGAGGGCCGCCTCGGCCGCGCCCAGCGTCGCCGTCAGCGGGCTGCCGCCGCCGACGAGCGCCGCGGCCGGCGCGCGGCCGAGGCGCCGCGCGGCCTCGGCCGCGACGACGCGCGCCAGCCCGAAGGCCGGATCGAGCGCCACCGCCTGGCCGGCGCGGTCGAGGGCGTCGCGCCAGCGGCCGTCGCGCGCGGCGGCCAGCGCCTCGCCGTGGGCGGCCAGGGCGGCGGCGTCGGACGTCGTGACGTCGAGCGCGGCGTCGGTGGCCGCGGGGGCGGGGGTGGGCAGCGCGTCCAGGGCCGACGGGAGCGCCGCGGCCACGGTGTCGGCCAGGCGCTGCATCGCCGGCAGCAGCTCGGCGTTCGAGGCGGCGGCGTCGGTCCAGGCGCCGCCGGCGGCGCCGCCGGCGGGTGGCAGGGCATCGACCGACAGCATGTGCCGCGACCCGACGCGCCGGACGTCGCCGACGACCACGGCGCGGATGCTGCGGTCGCGCGCCGCGACCTGCAGCGCCAGCGGCGGGGTGAGCGCCGCCCCGGCGGGCAGCCGCAGCCGCGCCGCCAGCGCCCGCACCTCGGCATCGGGCACGATCCGGGCGGCGCCGCGCGAGGCGAGCGTCCGCCGCAGCAGCTCGTTGAAGCGGGCGGAGAGCCGGACGTCGTCCTCGCCGGCGGCGGCCAGCACCGCGCGCTGGAGTGGCTGCGCGGCGACGGTGTCGGTGGCGGCGCGGCGGGCGGCATCGGCGGCCGCGTCGGGCGCGGCATAGTCGTGGCCGGCGTCGGCCACCAGGACGCGCGTGGGGTCGGCGGCTGCGCCGGGCAGCTGGACGTTCAGGCGCAGCAGGCCGGCGGCGGCCAGGGCGGCGGCCACGGCCAGGGCGGCCGCGGCGCGCCGCCAGCGCCGGACGGCGCGCTCCAGGCGGTCGCGCTCGAGCGACGCGGCGGCGTCGACGAGCTCGATCTTGCCCACGGCGTCGGCCTCGCGCCCGGCGAGCGCCTCGGCCACCGTCGGCAGCGGCTGGTCGGACGCGGCGACGGCGTAGGCTTCGAGCTGGTGGGGCAGGTTCGTGACGCCCAGCCGGGCGAAGCGCAGCCCGGGCTGGTTGCGCACCAGGTCGACGATCTGGCCGGAGGCGCAGATGCCGCCGGGCACGGCCAGCATCTCGAGGCGGGCGGCGATGTTGACGCCGTCGCCCAGGACGTCGTCGTCCTCGAACACCACGTCGCCCAGGTGGATGCCGAGGCGCAGCTGGAAGGCGGGGTCGCCGCGCAACGCCTGTTGGATGGCGACGGCGCACGCGATCGCCTCGACCGCCGAGTCGAAGCTGGCCAGGAAGCCGTCGCCCACGTCCTTGACCCATTGACCGTCGTAGGCGGTGACGAGCGGCTTGACAACCCGCCGCATCTGCCCCACGAACGCCAGCGCCTGCCGCTCGTCGATGGCCATGTGCGCCGTGAAGCCGACGATGTCGCCGACCATGATCACGGCCAGCCGGCGCGAGGGGACATGCATGGGGCGGGATTATACGGTCGGGGCATGGCGCGCCGTTGACAACGGAGCCCGCCCTGCCTAGCCTTCGACGCGCATGGCCACGCCCCCGCAGGAGAACGAGACCCCCGCGCCCCCCGCGCCGCCGGCGCCCGCGTCGGCGCCGGCGGTGGTCGAGGTCGAGACGTTGGCGGCGGCGGTGATGAGCACGGCGCCCGGCCTGCGCGGCCGGGTGCTGTTCGTCGGCTGGTCGCCCGACGGCCTGCCGGCGGCCTCCGGGCGCCGCGACGGCCTGTCCGAGTCGGCCCGGCAGGCGCTCGACCACTACCGCGCCACCGGCCTGGACGTGCGGCGCGTGCCGTTCGGGCAGCTGGTGCCGGCCACCTACCTGATGACCGGCCCGGTCATCGACTTTGCCGACACCCGCGACCGGCTCGCCGAGGACCAGGTCCAGATCACGTGCGTCGACAGCCACGGCGAGCGCCGCGACTTCGCGGTCGGCGAGCTCGGGATCCTGCGCGGCATCGTCCTGGCGCGCCAGCCGTGGCAGGCGTACTCCGGCAGCGGCCTCGACATCGCGGTGAGCACGGTGCCGCTGTACACCGTCTTCGCCCCGCTGCCCGACGCGGCGGGCGCGACCGGCCTGGCGCTGTTGTTCCAGTCGACGTTGCCGGGCAGCTCGAACGAGGCGGCCTTCCGCTCGTTCGTGCGCCACACGATCGGACGCCTCCTCGTGCTCGACGAGTCGCAGCCGGCCGCCAGCCGCCGCGGCTATCTCGAGGTGGCCGGCCGCGTCGCCGGTGTTCCCCCCAAGAGCGGCTTCTTGCGCTCGCTGGTCGCGCTGCGCAACCTCGGCTTCGTCGACTTCGACGACGGCTGGCTGCGCTCGCTGCAGCACCGCGGCAAGCGCCTCCAGGGCGGCCTGATCCGCGCCCTGCGGGCGATGGGCATGGTCGAGGTCTCCGACGGCCTCTTGCGCGAGCTCGAAGATCCCCGCCCCGACTACGACGTCGACCCGCTGGACACCGAGCGGCTCGTCGACATGGCCGAGGAGATGTACGGGACGGCGGCGGGGCGTTTCGGGGTGTGACGTCACGTCGCGGACCACCCCGTCTTCGGCGGCCGCATCCACCGCCCATGTCCGCCAGGAGTGAACCGCAGCCATGACCCACCCGCCCGCCCACCCCGCCGACCGCCACGACCGCATCCGCGTCCAGGGCGCCCGCGAGAACAACCTCAAGGACGTCAGCGTCGAGTTGCCCAAGCGACGGCTCACCGTCTTCACCGGCGTCTCCGGCTCCGGGAAGAGCTCGCTCGTGTTCGGGACGATCGCCGCCGAGTCGCAGCGCTTGATCAACGAAACGTACAGCGCCTTCGTCCAGGGCTTCATGCCCGCGCTCGCCCGACCCGACGTCGACCTCCTCGACGGCCTCACCACCGCGATCCTCGTCGACCAGGAGCGCATGGGCGCCAACGTGCGCTCCACGGTCGGCACGGCCACCGACGCCAACGCCCTGTTGCGGATCCTGTTCAGCCGCCTCGGCCAGCCCCACGTCGGACCGCCGATCGCCTTCTCGTTCAACGTACCTTCCGTCTCGGCCAGCGGCGTGCTCACGGTCGAGCGCGGCGGCGGCAAGACGGTCGAGGCCAACTACAGCCAGACCGGCGGGATGTGCCCCCGCTGCGACGGAATGGGCACCGTCACCGACTTCGACCTCGACCAGCTCTACGACGCCCACAAGTCGCTCAACGAGGGCGCGCTCCGCGTGCCCGGCTACAGCATGGACGGTTGGTATGGCCGCATCTTCCGCGGCTGCGGGTTCTTCGACCCCGACAAGCCCATCCGCGACTTCACCCCCGCCGAGCTGCACGACCTCCTCCACAAGGCGCCCACCAAGATCAAGGTCGACGGCATCAACCTCACCTACAACGGCCTCATCCCCCAGATCCAACGGTCGTTCCTGGCCAAGGACAAGGAGGCGATGCAGCCCCACGTCCGCGCCTTCGTCGACCGCGTCGTCACCTTCACCGCCTGTCCCGACTGCGGCGGCACCCGGCTCGGCGAGGCCGCCCGGTCGTCGCGGATCGGCGGCCGCAACATCGCCGACGCCTGCGCCATGCAGATCACCGACCTGGCCGACTGGGTGCGCGGGCTGGACGAGCCCACCGTCGCGCCGCTGCTGGCGGCGCTGCGCCACTCGCTGGACGCGTTCGTCGAGATCGGCCTCGGTTACCTCAGCCTCGACCGGCCGACGGGCACGCTCTCCGGCGGTGAGTCGCAGCGCACCAAGATGATCCGCCACCTCGGCTCGGCCCTGACCGACGTCACCTACGTCTTCGACGAGCCCACCGTCGGGCTGCACCCGCACGACATCCAGCGGATGAACGACCTCCTGCTGCGCCTGCGGGACAAGGGCAACACCGTCCTCGTCGTCGAGCACAAGCCCGAGACGATCGCGATCGCCGACCACGTCGTCGACCTCGGTCCGGGCGCCGGCAGCGCGGGCGGCCAGGTGGTCTACCAGGGCACCGTCGCCGGCCTCCGCGCCAGCGACACCCGCACCGGGCGGCACCTCGACGACCGGGCCACCCTCAAGGCGGCCGTCCGCACGCCCCGCGGCGCGCTGGCGGTGCGCGACGCCACGACCCACAACCTCCAGCACGTCGACGTCGACATCCCGCTGGGCGTCCTGGTGGTCGTCACCGGCGTCGCCGGGTCGGGCAAGAGCTCGCTCGTGCACGGCTCGGTAGCGGGCCGCGACGGCGTCGTCGCCGTCGACCAGGCGCCGATCCGGGGCTCGCGGCGCAGCAACCCGGCCACCTATACCGGGCTGCTCGACCCGATCCGCAGCGCCTTCGCCAAGGCCAACGGCGTCAAGCCCGCCTTGTTCAGCGCCAACTCCGCCGGCGCCTGCCCCGCCTGCAACGGCGCCGGCGTGATCTACACCGACCTGGGCATGATGGCCGGCGTCTCCACCACCTGCGAGGCCTGCGAGGGACGCCGCTTCCAGCCCGCGGTCCTGGACTACACCCTCGGCGGCCGCAACATCGCCGACGTCCTCGACCTCAGCGTCGACGACGCCGGCGCCTTCTTCGGCGCCGGCGACGCCCGGACCCCCGCCGCCCACGCCGTCCTGCGGCGCCTGGCCGACGTCGGCCTCGGCTACCTCCGGCTCGGCCAGCCGCTCACGACGCTCTCCGGCGGCGAGCGCCAGCGCCTCAAGCTGGCCAGCCAGATGGCCGAAAAGGGCGAGGTCTACGTCCTCGACGAGCCCACCACCGGCCTCCACCTGGCCGACGTCCAACAGCTGCTCGTGCTGCTCGATCGCCTCGTCGACGGCGGCAAGTCGGTGGTCGTCATCGCCCACCACCAGGCCGTGATGGCCCATGCCGACTGGATCATCGACCTCGGTCCGGGCGCCGGCCACGACGGGGGACGGATCGTCTTCGAGGGCACCCCGGCCGACCTCGTCGCCGCGCGCTCGACCCTCACCGGCCAGCACCTCGCCGCCTACGTCGCGGCGCGCTAGCGGTCGCCCGCCCGGCCACGGACCGTCGGCGGCCGCCCGCGCGCCGCGGCCGCTACCCTTCGCCCTTCGCCTCGCGCCACAACCGCTCGGTCCAGGCGGCTACGTCGGCGGCCAGGGCGCCGTCATCGGGCCAAAACGTCGAGAGCTGCGAGGCGTAGGCGCGCACCGCGGCCACCTTGGCCGCCACGTCGCGGGCCGTGGCCGGCGCCGGCAGCTCGGCCGGCGCCAGCGGCCGCGGCTCGGCCGCCACGGCGCGGGCGGCGGCGCCGGGGGTGCGGGCGTACGGGTAGTCGGCGTAGTACGCCACCGGCCAGCGGGCGCGCCAGGCGGCGAGCTCGGCCGCGGCGCGCGCCAGGCGGTGGTCCACGTGGCCTCCGATGGCCAGCGGCAGCCACCATCGGCCGTCCGGCGCCAGCGGGCCGATCGACGCCAGCCGCTCGGCCACGGCCCGGCCCAGCTCGGCCTCGCGGCGGTGCGGCGGGCCGAAGAGCGCGGCGGCGTTGGCGTAGGGCCAGAGATCGCGACCGCGGTGATGGACGATCCGGTAGATCGCGTCGGGCACGTCGAGCCGCCACGCCTCGGCGCCCAGCAGCGCCAGCGCCGCGTCGTCCTCGGCCCGGCGCGCCTCGACCACGGCCGCGGCGTCGGCCCAGCGCGCCCCGGACGCGGCGGCCCAGCGGGCATGGTGCTCGGCGGCGAACGGCGAGAGCGGCCCGCCGCCGGGCGCGCCGCCGCACATCGTCACCACCACCACCCGCGCCCCCGACGCGGTCAGGTGGTGGATCGCCGCCCCGAGGCTCAGCGCGGCGTCGTCGAAGTGGGGCGACACCACGACCCGGTCGATCGGCCGCCCCGCGGCGTCGTCCGGCGCCCGCAGCGTCACCGCCGCGTGGCGGCTCATCGCGGCGGCCGCCCGCGGCCGCCCGCGCGCGCGTCGGCATGTCCGATCCAGGCCCGCAGCGCCACCCGCTCCCCCATCGGCCGGCGGTCGCCGGCGGCCAAATCTTAGCGCGTCCTCAGTCGGGGTGCCCCGCCGGACCCTATAATCGCGCCATGCGACGCCCGCCGACCCCCCACCGCCGCGCCGTCCCGCACGGCGACGCCGACCGCGTCGGCCGCGCCCGCGGCGCGGGCGGCGTGGGCCGCCCGGGAGCGGCGAACGGCCGTCGCCTCGCCCGCGCCGCGCTGGCCGTCGCGTTGGCGACCGGCGCGGCTGGCTGCCGGCGCGATGCGAGCGCGCCGCTACCGGCGCCCGTCGAGGCCACGGTCGGCGTGCCCGACACGGCGCCGGCGCCGGGCCCGCTGCCCACCTGGACGCTCGGGGCCGCCCTCGGCGCCGAGGCCCGTCCGGTCGCGGTCGCCCCCGGCGGGGCGCCGGCCGTCGACGGCACGGCCGGGGCAGCCGGCGCGCCCCCGGCCGTCCCCGGCCAGGGGGGCGATGCGGCCGCGGCCGGCCTGCCGGCGCCGACGCCCCGTCCGACCGCGGCGGTCGCCGCCGCCGGCCCGCCGGCCACCGACCCGGCGATCGTCAGCCTCATGGGCGCCGTCTCGGCCGATCGGCTGCGCGCCGACGTGGCCACGCTCGTCGGCTTCGGCACCCGCCACGTCCTCTCCAGCCCCGAGGGCGGCCGGCGCGGCATCGGCGCCGCGCGGTCCTGGCTCGGAGCGGCGTTCACCCAGGCCAGCCGCGGCGCAGCCAGCCAGCTCGTCGTCGGCGACGAGCCGTTCCCGCTCACGTTCGGCGGCCGCTCGACCGAGCAGCGCAACGTCGTCGCCACGCTGACCGGCATCGGCGACGCCAAGCGCTTCGTCTACGTCGTCGCCCACTACGACGCGCGCGCCGCGGCGGCCGAGGATGGCGCCGGCGACGCCCCCGGCGCGTCCGACAACGCCTCGGGCACGGCCGCGCTGCTCGAGCTGGCGCGCGTCCTGGGGCGGCGGCAATGGGACGCCACGATCCGGCTCGTGGCCACCACCGCCGGCGAGGCGGGCCAGCTGGGCGCCCGCTACCACGCCGCGCATGCCCGGGCCCTCGGCGCACCGATCGTGGCCGTGTTCGACAACGACGGGATCGGCGGCGCGGCCGGCCCGGGCGGATCGCCGCAGCCGGCCGCGGTGCGGGCGGTGGCCGCCGGGGGCGACGACGGGGCGTCGCTGCGGCTGGCGCGCCACGCCGCCGTGATCGCGGCGCGCTATGCCGAGCACCTCCGCGCCCCGGCCGGGCCGTTGGCGGTCGAGCCGGTCGGCGAGGCGGCCGGGCCCGACCGCGAGGGCGACGACGCCGCATTCACCGAAGCGTCGTTCGCCGCGCTCCGGCTCGCCGACGCCGTCGAGGATGGGGCGGCCCGCCACGGCCCCGCCGACACCGCCGACCGCCTCGACCCGGCCTACCACGCCGCCGTCGTCCGGCTGAACGTCGCCCTGGCGGCGAACCTGGCCCTGGCGCCGGCGGCCGTGCCCGGCCCGCCGCGGCTCGTCGCCGACGCATCGCCGCCCGGGCGCTACCAGGTGCTTTGGGACGCCGTGCCGGACGCCGCCGTCGCCGGCTACGTCGTGGCCTGGCGCCGCGCCGGCGAGGCGCGCTATGCCGGCACGGTGTGGTCCGCCACTACGGCGGCCGTCCTCGACGGCCTGCCCACCGACGGCGACCTGCGCGTCGCCGTCGCCGCCAGCGACGACCTCGGGCACCTCGGGCCGTTCGGGGCGGAGGCGAGGCGCTAGCCGGAACCGGCACCGTCGTCGTCGCCGGGCGGGGCGCGACGGCGTAGACCGTGTCGCCGAGCACGAAGTTCCAGGCCGGGCCGCGGACCACCACACCCGCCCGCACCGCCGACTACGTCACCGCCCCCACCCCCCGCGGTTCCGCCCCCTCGAACTGGCTCGCGTGCAACCGCGCGTAGGCCCCGCCCGCCGCCAGCAGCGACGCGTGCGTCCCGCGCTCCACGATGCGCCCCGCCTCCAGCACCAGCACCTGGTCCGCCGCCACGATCGTCGACAGCCGGTGGGCGATGACGAAGCTCGTGCGGCCGGCCAACAGCTGCGCCAGCGCCGCCTGGATCAAGCGCTCGGTGCGCGTGTCGACGCTGCTCGTCGCCTCGTCCAGGATCAGGATCCGCGGGTCGGACAGCGCCGCCCGCGCGATCGCGATCAGCTGCCGCTGCCCCTGGCTCAGCCCCGCCCCGCGCTCGCCCAACACCGTGTCCCAACCGTCGCTCAGACCCGCCACGAAGCCGTCCACCCGCGCCAGCGCCGCCGCCGCCATCACCTCGTCGTCCGTCGCGTCCGGCCGGCCGTAGCGGATGTTGTTGCGCACCGTGTCGGCGAACAGGAACGTGTCCTGGAGCACCATCCCGATCTGCGAGCGCAGGCTCGCCTGCGTCACGTCCCGCACGTCGTAGCCGTCGATCGTCACCCGCCCCGCCGTCACGTCCCAGAACCGCGGCAGCAGCTGGACCAGCGTCGTCTTGCCCGCCCCCGTCGGCCCGACGATCGCCACCATCTGCCCTGGTTCCGCCACCAGGTCGATCCCGTCCAGGATCGGCCGGTCCGCCTCGTATCCCGCCTGCACCCCCTCGAACACCACCCGCCCCCGCACCGGCGGCAGCGCCGCGGCGCCCGGCGCGTCGGCGATGTCGGCCCGCTCGTCGAGGAAGCCGAAGATCCGCTCCGCGCCCGCGATCGCGTTCTGCAGGTTCGTCCACAAGAGAGCGATGTTGGCGATCGGCTGCGACAGCCGCTGGCTGTAGCCGATGAACGCCACCACCAGCCCGATCGTGAACGTCGTCCCGAACACCGGCCGCCCCTCCGCCGCCCACGCCGCGCCGAAGCCCACCACCAGCGCGATGGACAGCCAGCCCAGCAGCTCCAGCGCCGGCGCCAGCGCCGCGGTGTAGGCGACGGCCCGCACGTTCGCGTCGCGGTTCGCCCGGTTCGTCCGCGCGAACGCCGCGATGTTCTCGTCCTCGCGGCCGAACGCCTGGACCTCGCGCACCCCGGCGATGCTCTCCTGGAGGTCGGCGTTCACCGCCCCCAGCTCGCGCCGGCTGACCCGGTACGCCGCCCGCGCCCGCCCCGAGAGCCAGCGCGTCGCCAGCAGCATCAGCGGCACCAGCGCCAGCGCCAAGAGCGCGTAGACCGCGTTCGCCCGCACCATGGCCACCACGATCAACCCGATCATCAGCGTGCTGGCCACCACCTGGACCAGCGCGAAGTTCACCGCCTGCTGCAAGGTGTCGGCGTCGCCCGTCAGCCGGCTCATCACGTCGCCCGCCTCGTGGCGGGTGTGCCAGCCCATGCTCAGGCGGTGAATCTGGTCGAAGATCTCGGTCCGCAGCCGCACCAGGATCCGCTGGCCCACGCGCGACATCGCGTAGAACATCCAGCCGGCCACCGCCGCGCCCAGCAGGTACAAGCCCACGATCGCCGCCACGAGCCGCCCCAGCCCCGCCGCGCTCGGACCCGGCGTCGCCGTCCACCAGCACGCCGCCGCGGAGGCGGCGTCGACCGCCAGGAAGCAGTCCACCGCCTGCCCCACCAGCCCCGGCGCGATCGCCACCGTGCTGGCCTGGACGAAGACGAGCGCCAGCACCCCCGCCAGCGCCGCCGCGTGCGGCCGGAAGTAGCGGCCCAGCCGCGCCAGCGTCGCCGTGACGTCGGCCGCCCGCCGGACCTCGCCCTCCAGCAGCCGGCGGCCGCCGTCCAGCCCGCCGATCACGGGCGCACCTCGTCCGCGCCGGCCGGCGACGGCGCGGCAGCCGGCGCCGGCGCCTCGGCGCCCGCGGCCGCCCGCGCCGCCGGCCCCGCTTCTTGCGCCGGGTCGTCGACGAGCTGGCTGGCCACGATCTCGACGTAGGCCGGGCTCTGCTCCAGCAGCTCGGCGTGCGTCCCCTGGGCCACGATCCGGCCGCGGTCCAGCACCAGGATCCGGTCCGCCCGGCGCACCGTGCTGATCCGCTGGGCGATGACGAAGCTCGTCCGGCCGGCCATCAGCGCGTCCAGCGCCCGCTGGATCGAGCGCTCCGTGGCCAGGTCGACGGCCGAGGTGGCGTCGTCCAGGATCAGGATCCGCGGGTCCATCAGAATCGCCCGCGCGATCGCGATGCGCTGCTTCTGGCCGCCCGACAGCGTCGCGCCGCGCTCGCCGACCGGGGTGTCGTAGCCCTCAGGCAGCGCGGCGATGAAGCCGTCAGCCTGGGCAGCGCGCGCCGCGGCGCGGATGTCGTCGTCGCTGGCGTCGGGGCGGCCGAAGGCGATGTTGTCGCGGATCGTGCCGCTGAACAGCGTCGTCTCCTGCAGCACGATGCCGACCGCGGCGCGCAGGCTGTCGAGCGTCACGTCGCGCACGTCGCGGCCGTCGATCGTCACCGCCCCCTCGCTGGCGTCGTAGAAGCGCGGGATCAGGTTGATGATCGTGGACTTGCCGCTGCCCGTCGCGCCCAGCAGCGCCACCGTCTCGCCCGGCGCGGCCTCGAACGAGACGCCGCGCAGCGTCGGCTCGCCGCTGCGGAAGTAGCGGAACGTCACGTCGCGGAACGCCACCCGCCCCTGCACCGCCGTCAGCGGCGTGGCGCCGGGGCGGTCGGCGATCTCGCTGGGGGTGTCGAGGATCTCGTAGATCCGCCCCGCCGACGTGTTGGCCTGCGCCAGCAGCGCCACGATGAAGCCGAGCTGGCCGATCGGCAGGAACGCGTACACCAGGTAGAGCTGGAACGTGCTCCACTGGCCGATGGACAGGCCGCCCGACTGCACCTCGAGCCCGCCGTACCACACGACGACGGCCTGGCCCAGGTTGGCGGTGAGGAAGACGGCCGGGAAGAGGAAGCTCAGCACCCGGCTGGCGCGCAGCTGCTCGGCCATCAGGCCCTCGGCCGCGGCCGTGAAGCGCGAGCGCTCGGTCGCCTCGCGGGCGAACGCGCGCACGACGCGCACGCCGGCCAGGTTCTCCTGGAGCACCGCGTTCATCCGGCCCAGCTGCTGCTGGACGCGCGCGAACAGCGGCTGCGTCTGGCGGCCGAAGACGACGAACAACACGATCGCCGCCGGCAGGATCGGCACCACCACCCATGCCACGCCGGCGTGGATCCCGAACAGGATCGCCAGGATGCCGACGATCATCAGCACCGCCTGCAGCGCGATGACGAAGCCCTGGCCCAGGAACAGCCGCACCTTCTCGACGTCGTCGGTGGCGCGGACCATGAGCTGGCCGGTCTGGTTGCGGTCGTGGTAGCTGAACGAGAGGCGCTGGATCTTCGCGAACAGGTCGTTGCGCATCGCCAGCGCCACGTTCTGGCTGGCGACCTCGGCCAGGTAGCCCTGGCCGAACGCGAACACCGCCCGCACCGCCCCCACGGCCACGATCACCGCCACCGCCCAGCGGATCGGCGCCAGGTCGACCGGCCCGACGGCGGCGGCGTCGCCCAGCGACTTCAGCACGTGCCCGGCGTCGCCCAGCGACTTGGCGCCGCCGTCGCGCAGGGCCGCGGCGGCGCGGACGGCGTCGAGGATCCGCTGGACCAGCAGCGGGATCGCCAGCTGGCAGGCCGTGGCCACGGCCACCGCGGCGTAGGTGGCCAGCGCGATCCGGCGCTGGGCGTTGAGGAAGGCGATCGCCCGCCGCAGCCCACCGCGCGAACCCGCCTCGGGCGGCGTCACTTCACGTCGTCCCAGTGGTCGCCGACCCCGACCTCGACGACGAGTGGCGGGTCGAGCGGGTAGGCGTGCTCCATCGTCGTCTTCACCAGCGCCACCACCCGCGGCACCTCGGCCTCGGGCGCCTCGAGGACGAGCTCGTCGTGGACCTGCAGCAGCAATCGCGCGCGCAGCCCCTGGGTCTGCAGCTGGTCGTGGATGTGGATCATGGCGATCTTGATGATGTCGGCCGCGGTACCCTGGATCGGGTGGTTGATCGCCTCGCGCTCGGCCGCGGCCTGGAGCATCCGTGTTCGGCCGTCGACGGTCGTCGAGGCCAGGATCGGGAAGGCGCGCCGGCGGCCGAGCAGCGTCGTGACGTAGCCCTGCTCCTTGGCGCGCTGCTTCGTGGTGGCGATGTAGTCGGCGATGCCGGGGAAGCGGGCGAAGTAGGCGTCGACGAACTGCTTGGCCTCGGCCAGCGGGATGCCGGCCTGGTCGGCCAGGCTGCGGGCACCCATGCCGTAGAGCAGGCCGAAGTTCACCCGCTTGGCGAACGAGCGCTGGTCGCTCGTCACGGCGTCGGGGTCGATGCCCAGCACGGTGGCGGCGGTGGCGCGGTGGATGTCCTCGCCGGCCGCGAACGCCGCCACCAGCCCGGCGTCGCGGGTCAGGTGAGCGGCGATGCGCAGCTCGACCTGCGAGTAGTCGGCGGCGATCATCTTCCAGCCGGGCGGCACGATGAACGCCCGCCGGACCTCCTTGCCGAGCGGCGTGCGCACGGGGATGTTCTGGAGGTTGGGATCGAGCGACGCCAGCCGGCCGCTGACGGCGCCGGTCTGGCTGAACGAGGTGTGGACGCGACCGGTGGCCGGCTTGACGAGGCGCGGCAGCGCGTCCAGGTAGGTGCCCTTGAGCTTCGAGAGCTGGCGGTGCTCGAGGGCCAGGTCGACCACCGGGTGGAGCCCGCGCATGCTCTCCAGGACGTCGGCCGCCACCGACGCCCGGCCGGTGGCGGTCTTGCGCGCGCCCGGCGCGGCCAGGCCCAGGACGTTGAACAGGACGTCGCCCAGCTGCTGCGGCGAGCCGAGGTTGAAGTCGACCCCGACCTGGGCGCGGACGTCGTCCTCGATGGAGCGCAGCCGGAGCGCCAGGCGGGTGCTCATCTCGCCCAGCTGGACCGTGTCGATCAGGACGCCGGCGCGCTCCATGTCGGCCAGGACCGGCACGAGCGGGACGTCGACCTCGGTCAGCAGGGCGCGCAGGCCGAGCGCGTCGAGGTCGGCCGCCTGGTCGGCCTGGAGGCGCAGCGTCACGTCGGCGTCGGCCGCGGCGTAGGGCGCGGCGTCGGCGATGGCCACCCGGTCCATCGTGATCTGGTGCTTGCCGGTGCCCAGCAGCTCGACGATCTCGGTCATCCGCAGCTGGAGGCGGCTGCCGGCCAGCGTCTTGAGGCCGAGCCGCCCGCCGGGGTCGATGAGGAACTCGGCCAGCATCGTGTCGTAGGCCAGCCCGGCCACCCGGATGCCGTGTTGGGCCAGGACGACGACATCGTACTTGGCGTTGTGGCCGACCTTGGCCACCGTCGGGTCCTCGAGCACCGGCTTGAGGGCGGCCACGACGTCCGCAAGCGCCAGCTGCCCGCCCTCGGCGTGGCCGACGGGCACGTACCAGCCGGCCCCCTCGGCCACCGCGAACGACAGCCCGACCAGCGCCGCGTCGATCGGGTCGGTGGCGGTGGTCTCGGTGTCGAACGCCACGACCGGCGCCGCGCGCAGCGCCGCGACGAGCGCGGCCAGCGCGGCGCCGTCGCGCACGACCGTCGTGGCGGTGAGGTCGGCCGGGGCGTGGGGCGGCGGCGCCTCGGCGGCGGCGTCGGGGAACATCGCCAGCTGGGCCGCGCGGCCGCTGGCGGCGCGGGGCGCGGCGGCCGCGGCGGGCGCCGAGGCGGGCGGGGCGGCGTCGGCGCCGGCGCCGCCGGGCGGCAGGCGGTGGCGGATCGAGCGGAACTCGAGGCGGTCGAAGAGGTCGAGGACCGGGGCGGTGTCGTAGCGGTGGACGGCGCACCGCTCCCAGTCGAGGTCGAGCGGGACGTCGGCGCGGATCGTGACCAGGTCCTTGGACAGGAACGCCAGGTCGCGGCCCGCCTCGAGCGCCGCCTTGGCCCGCGGCGGCGTCACGGCGTCGAGGTGGTCGTAGATGCCCTCGACCGTGCCGTAGGCGGCCAGGAGCTGCGCGGCCCCCTTCTCGCCGATGCCGCGTACGCCCGGGATGTTGTCGCTCGCGTCGCCCTTGAGGGCCTTGAAGTCGATGAGCTGCGTCGGCGTCAGGCCACCGTAGCGGGCGGCCACGGCCGCCTCGTCCCAGATCGAGACGTCGCTCCAGAGCCGGCCGGGCGACAGGACCCGCACCCGCGGCCCGATGAGCTGGAACGCGTCCGAGTCGCCGGTGACGATGAGGACGTCGATGCCGTCGGCGGCGGCGCGGCGGGCGACGGTGCCGAGGATGTCGTCGGCCTCGTAGCCCTCGGCGGTGAGGACCGGGATGTCGAACGACGCCACCAGCTCCTGGATCAGGTCGATCTGCGGCACCAGCTCCTCGGGCATCTTCTCGCGGGTGCCCTTGTAGGGCTCGAACAGGTCGTCGCGGAAGGTGCGCCCGAGGTCGAACGCCACGGCCAGGTAGTCGGGCCGCTCGTCGGTCCAGGTCTTGATGAGCATGTTGGCGAAGCCGTAGACGGCGTTCGTGTAGACGCCGCCGGCGATCGAGAACGACGGCTTGCCGTGGCGGTCGACGTGGGGCAGGCCGTAGAACGCCCGGTAGGCCAGGCTGTGGCCGTCGATGACGATAAGCTTGCGCCGGCGGCCGTCGGCGCGCAGGCCGGGCCCGGAGCGGGCGTCCGCCGACGCGGCGGCGACGTCGGGCGCGCGCGCGTCGTCCGCCTCGCCGCCGGCCGCCGCTGGGCCCGCGGCCTCGGCGGGGCGCGTCGTGACGTAGACGGCGTCGGGCCGCAGGTAATCGGTCGCGGCGTCGAGGGCGACGCACAGCGGGGCGTGGTCGCTGGCGCCCTTGCCGTCGCGCTCGAAGCGGTCGACGGCGGCGGCGGCCACGCGACCGGCCAGCGGCGCCGTGCCCCAGACGTGGTCGATGCGCAGGCCGTCGTCGCGCTGGAAGCCCTGCGCCTGGTAGTCCCACCACGACCACACCCCGCCGCCGGGGTGGCGGGCGCGGAACAGGTCGGCGAAGCCGAAGCCGGCCACCGCCGCCAGCGCGTCGCGCGCCGGCGCGGCGCACAGGACGCTGTCGGCCCAGCGCGCCGGGTCGTGGACGTCGGCATCGTCGACGGCCACGTTGAAGTCGCCGGCCAGCACCAGCGGCTCGTCCGGTCGGTGGTGGGCGTCGAGGTAGCGGCGCAGGCGCGCCAGCCAGGCGAGCTTGTAGGCCCACTTGTCGCCGCCGACCGTCTCGCCGTTGGGGACGTAGGCCGAGAGGACGCGGACGCCGCCGACGGTGGCGGCGATCAGGCGCGCCTGCGGGTCGTCGACGCCGTCGTCGAGGCCGAGGCGGACGTCGGCAAGGGGGGCGCGGGCCAGGATCGCGACGCCGTTGTAGCCGCGCTGGCCGTACCAGGCGGCCTGGTAGCCGGCGGCCGCGATCGCGGCGGCCGGAAAGGCGTCGTCCGTGACCTTGAGCTCTTGGAGGCAGACGACGTCCGGCCGCGCCGCCGCCAGCCAGGCCACCAGGCGCGCCTCGCGCACCTTGATCGAGTTGACGTTCCAGGTGGCGATCAGCATGCCCGCCCCCTTCCGACGAGCGCTCGACGATACCCCCCCTGCGGCCCCTTGCCAAGCCCGACCGTCGTCGGCGCGGCGAAACCGGTCCGACCGGCCATACCTCTTCGCCCCGCGGCCCGTTATCACCTATGCTTACCTCTGCGTACCGATCCTTGTGGCCTGCTTGGTGTCTGCAACTCGTCGCGACCACGTGTACCGCGGTGCGGGGTGGGGGAACCTCATGGCAACCGACGGCGCCTCACGGACGCTGTTCATCGGCGACGTCCATGGCTGCGCGCAGCCGCTGGCGGCGCTGCTCGAAGCGCTGGGCTACGATCCGGCGCGCGACCGGCTCTACCTGACCGGCGACGCCTTCTCGCGCGGGCCCGACCCGCTGGGCGTCTGGGCGCTGATCCGCGCCACGGGCGCCGAGATGGTGCTCGGCAACCACGACGACTGGCTGGTGCGGCTGCTCGAGGACCGCTTGGCCGGCGGGTCGCTGTGCCGCGAGAAGGACAAGGACCTCGCCCTGGTCGAGGCGCTCTGGCCGGTGGCCGCCGACGTCCTGGCCTGGTTGAAGGCCCGCCCGCTGGCGATCGACGCACCCGACTTCCTGTTGGTCCACGCCGGGATCCACCCCAAGCTCGGCCTGGCCGGCACCGACCGTGCCCAGCGGCTGACGATCCGGCTCTGGCCGCCCGCCAAGGGCATCGTCGGCCCGCGCTGGCACGACTTCCTGACGCCACTCGACAAGCCGGTGATCTTCGGCCACGATGCGCCCGGCGGGCTCGTCGTCAAGCGCCGGGCGGACGGCGCGCCGGTGGCCATCGGCCTCGACTCGGGCTGCGTCTACGGCAAGGCGCTCTCGGCCTACGTCCTCGAGGAGGACCGCATCGTCCAGGTGCCGGGCTGGTCGGCCTCGCCGTGGCGGCACGACTTCGCCGCCGCGCCCGCCGCGGGCTGGCGACCCGCCGCGGCGCCGCTCGGCGCCCCTGCCTCCCCGATCGGCTGAGCCATGCCCTGGTCGTTCAAGGTCGGCCGGCTCTTCGGCATCGACACCTATATCCACGCCACGTTCCTGATGCTGTTGGCGTTCCTCGGCGTCACCACCTACCTGCGCGACCGCAGCGTGGCGGCGGCGGTCGAGGGCGTGGCGTTCTTCGTGCTGCTGTTCGGCTGCGTCTTGCTGCACGAGCTGGGCCACGCCGTGGCCGCGCGGCGCTACGGCATCCCGACGCGCGACATCACGCTCTATCCGATCGGCGGCGTGGCCCGCCTCGAGCGGATGCCGTCGGAGCCGCGTCAAGAGGTCGTGGTGGCGCTCGCCGGGCCGCTGGTGAACGTCGTCATCGCCGCCGTGCTGTTCGCGGCGCTGGTGGCCACGGGCGGCTGGCAGCCGTTGGCGGCGATCGGCACGGCCGAAGGACCGCTGCTGGAGCGGCTGGCGCTCGTCAACGTCTCGCTCGTGCTGTTCAACATGCTGCCGGCCTTCCCGATGGACGGCGGGCGCGTGCTGCGGGCGCTGCTGGCGATGCGGCTGCCCTACGCCCGCGCCACGGCCATCGCCGCCAGCCTGGGCCGCGGCATGGCGCTGCTGTTCGGGCTGGGCGGCCTGTTCGGCAACCCGATGCTGCTGTTCATCGCCTTCTTCGTCTGGATCGCCGCCGGCCAGGAGGCGGGCGCCGTCCAGGCGCAGGCGGCGCTGGGCGGCGTGCGCGTGGCCGACGCGATGCTGACCCGATTCGACGCCGTCGCCCCCGACGACACCCTCGACCACGTCACGGCGCTCATCCTCGCCGGCAGCCAGGCCGACTTCCCGGTCGTCGACGGCGACCGACTCGTCGGGCTGGTGCTGCGCAGCGACGTCTTCGCCGCCCTCCACCGCCGTTCGCTCGCCGATCCGGTCGCCCACGTCATGCGCCGCACGTTCGAGGTGGCCGCGGCCGACGAGCCGCTGGCGGCGGCGGTGCTGCGGATGCAGGCCGCCGGCCTCGCCGTCGCCCCGGTCGCCGCTGGCGACCGGTTGGCCGGGCTGCTGACCCTCGAGAACGTCGGCGAGCTCCTGGCGATCCGCGCCGCCGGGCAGCCGTCGTAAAGAGCGGCCGGCGGCCGAGCGCCGCGTCGACGGCGCGCGACGTGCGGATGGCGACCGAGCACTGTGCCGCGCTCCGCCGCGCGTTGGGCCGCGCCTTGCCGCGCAGTCGGCAGTCCCGCGCTAGGGTCCGCTTCCCACCGCCCGCCGCAGTGCGTCCAGCGCCGCCGCGGCCGCGCGGGCCGGGCCGTGGTCCGCGTGGCCGCCGACGGCGAGCGCGAGCTGCCGCGTGCCGTCCGGCGTCGCGACGACGACGGCGATGCGGCCGGGCGCCGGCGCGGCGCCCTCCGGGTCGCCGGCGCGCGCCAGGCTGGCGCCAAGGCCGACCGCTGCCCCGCGCGCCGCGCGGGCGGCGGCCACGGCCGCGGCCAGCGCGGCGTCGTCCAGCGCCGCCGGCGCGACGTCGACGCCGGCGCAGCGCGGGGCGTGTGGCGCCAGCGCTGCGGCCAGCGCGCCGCCGACGCCGGCCTCGACGGCCGCCAGCCGCCAGCCGCGCGCCGCCACCGCCGCCAGAGCCACCCCGGCCAGGGTGTCGTCGTCGGCGCCGAAGACGTCGTCGCCCAGCCGGGCGCGCAGCGCCGCCTCCAGGGGGGCGACGAGCGCGTCGGCGGCGGCGCGGTCCGCGGCGCGGGCGGTGAGCCGGATGTCGACGACGCCGGGGTGGGCGGCGAGCCCGATCGCCACCGGGCCGCCGGGCGGCACGCCGGCCGCCACGTCGGCGATGCGATCGTCGATGGCCGACTCGCCCCGGCCCGCGACGTGGAGCGTCCGCAGCCATAGCCGGTCCGTCAGGCCGAAGCGCGCCGCCAGCATCGGCACGACGACGTGTTCGGCCAGGTAGCGCATCTCGCGCGGCACGCCCGGCAGGCAGACGACGCAGGCCCCGGCGACGTCGATCCAGAAGCCGGGCGCCGTGCCGACCGGGTTGCGGATGGCGCTGGCGCCGACGGGCAGCCGAGCCTGGACGCGGTTGTTGTCCGTCGGCGGCCGGCCGAAGCGCGCGAACGCGGCCTCGACGTCGGCCCAGAGCGCCGGGTCGAACGCCGTCGCCACGCCGGCCGCGCGCGCGACGGCCTCGCGGGTGGGGTCGTCGAAGGTCGGCCCGAGCCCGCCGGTCGTGACGACGATGGGCACCCGGCCGGCCGCCTCGCGCACCGCGGCGGCGATGGCGGCCACGTCGTCGCCGATCGCGGTGTGCCGCGCCACCGCCACGCCGATCCCGCGCAGGAGGCGCGCGAGGTCGCGCGCGTTCGTGTCGAGCGTCTCGCCCAACACCAGCTCATCGCCGATCGTGACGATCTCGGCGACGACGGGCCGGCCGGCATCGGCCGCGGGCGGTGGGGGCAGCGGCGATGAAGACGAAGACGACGGCGTCGGCGCGGACGAAGACGGCGGCGCCGGGGGCGCGGTCATCGAGGGCGCACGGGAATGGGGCCCGACGGCATCGACCGCGGTCGGTCAGCGGGCCAGGTAGCCGCCGTCGACGTTGAGCGTGGTGCCGGTGACGAAGCCCGAGGCGTCCGAGGCGAGCCAGAGCACCGCCGCGGCGATCTCGTCGGGTTGCCCGAGGCGGTTCATCGGGTGGCGGCTGGCCAGCTTGGCCTGGGCCTGCTCGTCGAAGGCGATGCCGCTCTTCGTCAGGATCGGCGTCACGACGAAGCCCGGCGCCACGGCGTTGACGCGCACGCCGGCCGCGGCGTACTCCAGCGCGGCCGTCTGGGTCAGGCCGATCACGCCGTGCTTGGCGGCCACGTAGGGCGCCGCCCCGTTCAACCCGACCTGGCCGGCGATGGAAGCGATGTTCACGATCGAGCCGCCGCCGGCCGCGGCCATCGCCGGCAGCTCGTAGCGCATCGACAAGAACACGCCGGTGAGGTCGATGGCGATCACCTTGTGCCACTCGTCGAGCGGGTAGTCGCCGAGCTTGGCCGCCGCGCCGGCGATCCCGGCGCAGTTGCACGCCGCCCGCAGCGGGCCGATGGCCGACGCCTGCGCCACCATCGCCGCCACGCTGTCGGCGTCCGTCACGTCGACCACGATCGGCGTGCAGCAGCCGCCGGCGGCGCGGATCACCGCGGCGGTCTCCTCGACGGCCGCGGCGGCGATGTCGGCGGCCGCCACGCACGCCCCGGCGCGGGCGAACGCCTGCGCCGTCGCGCGGCCGATGCCGCTGCCGGCGCCCGTGACGAGCGCGACACGGTCGTTGAGCTCCATGGTCCTCCCCCTTCGCCTCGCGGCGTCCCCGCCGCCGGCGCGCCCACGTGCGGGCGCCGCCGGCAGCAAACGACCCGGCCGCCGCGCGATGGCCGCGCGCGATGCCGGGCCGGTTGTGGTCGAATTGCGTCCCAGGGAGCATACCGCGAGCGGCGGCGCGATGCCAAGCTTGGGCGGGGCGAGCGGCGGGGCCGATCCGCGCCGCGCCACGCCGCGGCAGACCGGCCGCGCCGGCCACGACCGCTCAGGGCGCCCCCGTCGCCGGAGCGTCGCCGACGAGCGTGCGCGCCAGCAGCGGTCCTTCCTCCGACGGGCAGCGGGCCCGCTCGACGACGGCCGTGCCGCCAAGCCGACGCGCGAGGTGGTCGAGCTCGGAGCGGCGCTCGGGCACGGCGACGAGCATCGCCGGCGCCGCGGCGCGGATGCGGGCCTCGAGGGCGTCGAGGTCGGCTGCCTCGGGGACGTCGAAGATGCGCGCGGTGCGCAGCGCTGGGTCGGCGTCGGCCCGCGTGCCGGCCGGGGCGACGGCGTCGTAGAGCTCGTAGCGGCGGTCGGTCAGGTAGCGCACGCTGTCGTAGACGCCGGGGTCGAACCACGGGCGGCCGAGCACGAAGACCGCCCGGCCGTCGCCCGCGGCGCGCACGTCTTCGCCCAACAGCGACGCCTGCGCCGTGCCGCGGTCGAAGAAGCGGCAGCCGGGTGCAAAGGCGCCCCAATAGGCCCACAGCTGGAAGGCGACGATGCCCACCACCAGCCCGGCCGGCGTCGCGCGGTCGGCCAGCGACGGGCGCGGGGCGGGTGGGGGCGCGACCGCCGCTCGGTGGCCATCCGGCGACGACGGTGTCGGGACGCCGGCCGGCGCCGCGCCGACGTCGGCCACCGTCGATTCGCCCAGCGCCGACAGCGCGTCGGTGAGGGCGAACAGCGCCAGCGCCGCCACGACGGCCATCGCCGGCAGGGCGCCGGTGATGCGGTAGCTGGCGGTGGAGGCGTGGGCGCCGAGCGCCAACGTCAGCCAGGCCAGGCCGATCTGGAGGACGAGCCAGAGCCGGCCGCGGTCGCACGGCCGCGCCACACACGCCGCCAGGCCGAGACCCAACAGGCTGGTCCAGACGACGTCGAGCATCGGGTAGGGCGAGAAGTAGAACTCGTGCGCCGGCGCCGCGGCGATGGCGAACCAGGCGTCGCGGGCCTGGCTCCAGGCGATCGCCAGCGGCGCGCTGCCGACACGCTCGGCCACCTCGGCCACCTTGCCGGTCTGCACGATCCCCTGCGCCGCGAGCCGCGAAAGGTAGTCCTCGGGCCGGACGAGCGCCCAGCGGATCATCGGCCCGGCGGTGACGAGCGCGCCGCCGAACGCCACGGCCAGCGGCCTCACCCCGACCGCCGCCGCCCAAGCGCGCGCCCCCCGCCGCCGCCCGGCGGCGTCCGGTGCGGCGGCCAGCGCCACCGCGCTGACCACGGCGAACGCCAACGCGACGACGTCGACGAGCCGGCCGCCGACGTAGCCGTACTGGGCCAGGCCCAGCGCGACCCCGGCGACGGCCGCGGCGCGCGCGTCGTGCCGACGCACCGCCGCCACCAGCGCCGCGCCGGCCAGCGCCGCCCACAGCGCGTCGAGGCCGTGGCCGAGGCCGACGCGGCTGACGTGGACGTGGAGGTGCGAGACCGCCACGAGCAGCCCCGCCACCAGGCCGACGCGCCGCGTCGCGACGACCCGGCCCAGCGCGTACGTCGCCGGCGCGGCCAGCGCGCCGCCGATGGCCGTCGGCAGCCGCGTCGCCAGCCGGCCCGGCCCGAGCAGCCACTCGAGGGCGGCCTGCGGCACGAGCGACAGCGTGCCGTTGGCCCAGTAGGTGCCGAACATGTGCCCGCCCTCGCCCTGGCTCATCCAGCGCGCCGCCAGGCCGAAGACGCCCTCGTCGCCGGTCAGGACGTTGGGCACCGCGGTCAGGGCGACGAGCCGGACGGCCAGCGCCAGCGCCAGCAGCCCGGCGGCGTCGGCCAGGCCGCGGCGGTGGCGGCGGGCCGCCGCCCGCAGCCCGTCCGGGCGCAGCCAGGCGCCGGGCAGGCCGACGCCGAGCGCGTAGACGGCCACGGCAGCGGACCACAGGCCGAGGATCGAGGCGTAGTCGCGCGCGGGCCGGTCATCGCCGCGCGCCGCGATGAGCGCCACCGCCGCCGCGCCGCCGAGCAGGCCGAGTGCGCCGAACACGATGCGCAGCGGACGCCCACCGGCCGATGCCTCGCCGTCCACGGACCGATCCACCGCGGACCGATCCACCGCGGACCCGTCCGCCCCGGCCTCGCCCACCGCGGCGACGGTCACCCCGCCGCCGCTTCCGTCGGCGGCCGGCGGGCGGTCGCTGTCGTCGCCGCGGCGGCGGACGACGGCGACGTGGGCGGCCATCGCGGCCAGCCACAGCGCCGCGGCGGCCAGGCCCACCCAGCGGCGGGGCGAGAGCCACTGGCCGCTGACGATGAGCAGGCTCTCGGCCAGCAGCGCCAAGCCGAACGCCGCGGCGGCGAAGCTGGGAAGCAGGTTGGCGGGCAGCTCGACGCGCCGCCGCGCCGATTTCATCCGCTGTCCCGAGGCGGGCTAGAGCCCGCCGGTGAGCTGATAGCCGGTGAGGTAGGTGCGCCGGTCTTGGCGCAGCTCCTGCTCGTTCGTGCTGCCGGCGAAGCGGCGGGCGTGGGCGGTCTCGATGAACCGCAGCTGGGCCTCGGGCACGTCGAACTGCTGGATGAGCGTCTCGTACACCGTTCGCCCGCGGGCCACGGCGAGCGCGTCGGCGTCGGCCTGGCTGGCCTGGTTGCGCGCCAGCGCCGCGCCCGGCAGGGCCGAGCTGCCCTGGACCTCGAGGACGCAGTCGGCGCAGGTGCGCAGGAAGCGCACGGCGTCCTCGAGGGTGCGCAGCGCGGCCGAGGGATCGCGGAAGTCGGTGCGGTTGGCCAGGAACTCGATCTCGACGCCGGTCTCGAAGATGAGGCGCGCGCCGGCGATCTGCTCGTCGGTCACGGCCTCGCGGTTCGTGTAATCCGTCACCTGGAAGACCTCAGCGCTCGGCCGCTCCGAGGCGCTCCCGACCAGGGCGCTGTCGGCCCGGGCGGCCAGCACGAACTCCGGGGCGACGAGGCTGTCGACGTTCGGCACGTCGGGCACGGCGGCGCCGCAATAGCGCCAGTAGAAGGCCGACTCGTCGAGCCGGTTGCGCAGCGTCGTCCGCTCCTCCATGAGCTGGGCGGCGTCGCGCAGCGTGGCGAACGCCTCGCGGTCGAGGTCGGCGCGGAAGGTCGCGGCGTCGTCGGTGGTAAGCAGCGCCTGGCGCCCCTCGTCGCCCAACGCCCAGTCGACGATCCGGTCGAGGGCGCCCTCGGGGTTGCTCGAGAGGTCGAGCAGGCTGGCGTAGTAGGCGCGGGTGAAGGCCTCGAACGCGGCCGGATCGGCCTGGACGCGGGCCGTCGAGAACTCGACGACGTCCCAGAGAATCCGGACGTCCTTGCTCGAAAGGATCACGTGGCTGCCCTCGACGGCCTGCAGCGCGCGCTCGACCTCGGGCTCCCAGGCCACGACCGAGGCGATGTCCTGCTCGACGCCGCTGTTGATCCAGTCGTCGACGGCCGCACCGGCGTCGTCGGCGGCCACCGGCAGCCGGATCGGGGCGTTGGCGGTGTGGCTGGCGAAGCAGGCCATGTACTCCGAGACGCTGCCGCCGGTGAAGGCGATCGCGTGGTCGAAGATCCCCTGCCAGGTGTCGATGCCGGACTTGGCCACGATGGCGTCGTTGCCGGCGCTCTGGCCGATCGGCACCCCGACCGCGACCCCGGGGCCGCACTTGCGCACGGCGTCCAGCGTCGTGGCCAGGGCGTCGTACTCGCCTGCCTTCATCGCCTCGCACTGCCCGGCCTCGTCGAGGTCGACCTCCGGGGCGTAGACGTCGACGAGGTCGAGCTCGTAGCCGTAGGGGCCCATCGCGTCGCGGGCGGCCATATGGGCCAGGGTGGCCATGTAGGGCGTGTACTGCAGCGTCAGGACGCGGAACGGCTTCCGGTCGCCGCGCGCCGCGGCCGTGGCCGGCGCGCCGGCGATGCGCGCCGCCGCCTTCGTAGCTCGCTCGACCGCCCCCGGCGCGGGGTAGCCGTCGCCGCGATCGGCGGCCGGCGGGACGTCGCCGGAGTCGGCGGCGTCCGGCAGCCGCGACGTCAGCTGCGGCGCCAGCAGGACGCCGACCATGGCGCAGCCGAAGGCCAGGATGAACAGCCCGAGCGCGACCCTTCCCCAACGGACCTTCATGGCGGCGATGCTCCTGGGTGCGACCCGGGCCGGGGCGGCCCGAGCGAGGGGGCGGACGGCGACGCGCCTCGGCCGGTCGTCAGCCGGCGCCGCCGGCGGCGGCCTGACCGTCGCCGCCCGCGGTGGCGGCCTGCTCGGCCGGCGCCTCGGCCGCCGGTGCGGTGGCCGGCGGCGCGAAGCCGAGCTCGGCCTTGAGCTCGTCGAGCTTGGCCGCGCCGGCGGCGCTGGTCTGCAGCATGCGGTCGGTCACGGTGCGGCGCTTCTGGTCCCACAGCGCGTCGACGACGTCCTTGCGCGAGCGGTAGCGGGCCTCGTCGGTCTGGAGGCGCTCCTGGGCGCGGGCCCGGATGTTCGTCTGATCGGCCGGCACCAGGTCCATCATCTGCTCGCGCAGCTCGAGCTGCTGGCGGCGCATGTCGGTCATCCGGGCGCGGGCGACCAGGCGCGTGTCGTGGCGCGACAGCTTCTCGAGCTCCTTGGCCTGGTCGAGGATCATGTGGATGGCCTCCTTCTTGTCCTGGAGGGCATCCTCGACGAGCTGCTCGAGGTCGCCGACCTCGGCCTCGGCCTGCGCCAGCTCCTCCGCCAGGCTGGTCGCGCGCGCCTCCTCGGCCTCGGCCGTGGTGGTGTCGCCCTTGCCGGCGGCCGCGGCGGCGGCCTGGAGGTGCTGCTTGGCCTCGTGCCGCAGGTTGGCGGCCACGATGCGGGCCTCGGCCAGCTGCTGGACCATCATCTCGGCCGCCGCGCCGACGTCCTCCGCCGCGCCCATCTGCTTCTTGAGGTTCTCGGCCCGCTTGACGCGGTCGTAGGCCAGCCGCCGCTCGAGCGGCACGCTGTCCTCGGCCCGATCGACGAAGATGCCCAAGAGCATGCGGAAGAAGTCGGCGATCCGGCGGAAGAGACCCATGTCGTGCTCCTGGGGTGGGCGGGCGGTGGGCGAGTGGACGGGCGGGCCGCCGTCCGCGATCGGCGGCGGTCCGGCAACGGACCGTCGTGGTCGACCGGCGCGGGTCTACGCACGGCGGGCGCCTTCGGTCGCAGGCGCTCGCCCGCGGCATGGTAGAAGACGGGCCATGGGCGGTCAACCGATCGGGCCGCCGACGCCCTACAATCCCCACGTGCGGCGGCGCGCCGCGGCCCGACCGGCGGCGGCCTCGGCCGTGACTCGCGTCCGCCCCATCGCCGTCGCCTCCATGCGCAGGCCGCCTGATCCCCGGAGTCCCCGATGACCCAACCGCGTCCCGACGACCTCGCCCGTTGGATCGGCCGCCCATACGCCGAGGCCGTCGCCGAGCGCTACGCCGGCTGCCGCATCTGGGACCACCTCCGCTACGACGCCGCCGGCGACCTCTGGTTCAACGACCTGCGGCTCGTCGACGCCATCGCCGCGTGCGGCACGCCGCTCGAGGTCGTCGACACGACGGTCATCGAGCGCCGCTGCGCCGAGTGGATGGCGCTGACGCGGGGCGTGGCGGCGGCGATCGGCTACCCGGCCCGGCTGCACTACCTCTACGCCGCCAAGGCCAACATGGCCGCCGAGGTGACCCACGCCGCCTACCGCGCCGGCTGGCACGCCGAGACGAGCGGCACCCAGGACCTACGGCACCTGGCCTGGCTGCGCGAGCACGGCCTGCTGCCGCCGGAGATGCGCGTCGTCTGCAACGGCTTCAAGCTGCCGCCCGCGGCGCCGGGCGGCGCGGCCGGCGCGGGCGCGAGACGCGAGGGCGAGGCGGGCCGCGGGGCGGCGGTCGCGGACGCGCGCACGGCGGCCGACGCGCCGCCGTCCGCCCGCCTGGCGATCCCGCGAGCCGACCGGCTGGCGCTCGGCGTCGACGGCAGCTACGCCGGCACGATCGTGGCGCTGCGGCGCGGCGGCTGGGACATCCAGCCAATCCTCGACGCCGGCGAGGTGGCGTGGTTCGCGGCGTGCGGCGTGCCGTTCGAGGTCGGGCTGCGGCTGAAGTTCGGCCCGGTCGCCGATCGCGCCGCGCTGGCCGGCTGGGTCAGTCGCTTCGGGCTGGCGCCCGCGTCCCTGGCCGCCGCCGCGGCTGAGGTGGCCGCCGCGCCGGGCCTGACGCTGACGACGCTCCACGCCATGGTCGGCGCCGCCGAGGCGATCCCGGTGCCCGACATGGTCGCCGCCTACCGCGTGGCGGGCGCCGTCTGGGCCGCGCTGCGGCGCGACCATCCCCACCTCGTCGAGCTCAACCTGGGCGGCGGCGTCCCGCCGCTGGCCGAGCCCTACGATCACGAGGGGCTCGTCCGCGGCGTCCTGGGCGCGCTGGCCGACGCGGCGGCGGCGGCCGGCGTGCCGGCGCCCGAGGTGACGTTCGAGCTGGGCAGCCTGGTGGCCGAGGAGGCCGGGCTGCACGTGTTCGGCGTGCTGCAGACGAAGGACAACGACGACGGGCCGGTCGACTGGGCCCTCGTCGACGGCGGGTTGATGGCGGCGATCCCCGACATGCTGTTGATCGGCAAGTCGTTCCGCGTCCTGGCCACCCACGGCGCCCGCCGGCCGGCCCGCGCCGTCCGGCTCGGCGACCTGACCTGCGACTCCGACGGCCGCTACCCGCCCAAGCGCGAGGGGGACGCTGCCGCCGTCCTGCTGCCCGAGGGCGACGACGTGGCGGTGGCGATCGTCGGCGTCGGAGCCTACCAGGAGATCCTGTCGGGCGTGCGCGGCGCCCACCACTGCGGCCTGCTCGAGGCCGTCGAGCTCATCGTCGAGCGCGGCGCCGACGGGACTCGCCGGGCGCGCCTCATGCCGCGCCAGACGTGGCGCGACGCCGCCGCCGTCCTGGGCTACAACGACGCCACGGCCGCGGCGCTGGCGCGGACGATGCCGCCGGCGGCGCCGGACGACGGCCGCGGCGCCTAGCGGTCCGGTTGCCGGCCGCGGCGCGAACGAACGCCGCGGCGGGCTGCGCCACGGCGGCGCGGCATGGCGGGGCGCGCTGCAGCGGACGCTGCTATCGTTGCCGCGCGGCCGGGCCGGGCGCGCACCGCCGGCGGTGCGATCGGCGCGACCGCGACCGCAGGTGCGACTGACCGGAGGCGAGACATGGTCGATCCGATCCGGCCCGACCGACCAACGATGACGATCGCGACCCGCCGCGGGCTGCAACTCGGTCTGGCGGCCGGCGCGGTCGTGGCGGCGGCGCTCGCGGCGGCGCTGGCCGGCGCTCCGCGCGGCGCGGCCGCGCCGCGGGCCGACGAAGGGCGGTCGTTCGCCCGGCTGCCGTGGGCCGGGCGCGGCGCCGCGGGGCCATATCGCTCGCTGCCGACGGCCGCGGTGTCGCCGACGACCGGCCCCAGCGCCACGGCCGGTCCGCCGACGGCCACGCCGACGCCGACGCCCGACTCGCGCCGCGTCGACGCGCCGACCGCCGCCGGCGAGATCGTCCTCCAGATCGGGCGGACCGACGCCGAGGACCAGGGGATCGCGTGGGACGAGATGAGCGGCACGCCGTACCTGACCGTCTACGGCGACGGCCACGTCATCGCCTTCCGCCGGCTGTTCAGCTACGACCAGACCCTCTACGAGACGCGCGTCGACACCGCGACCGTCCAGGCCTGGCTGGTGCCGCTCGTCCACGACATCGGCGTCGGAACGCTGCCCGCGCGCACGAACCACCCGGTCGAGTCGCGCTTCGCCGCCCACCTCTACGTCCGCCACGGCCCCGCGGCGGGCGACTGGACGCGGGTCTCGGTCGGCGGCCTCATGTACTGGCTCGAGGGCGAGCTGCCCGACCTCCCCGACGCGGCGCGAATCCGGCGGCTGGCGGCGTTCGTCGCCGGCCTCGAGCCGTTCACGCGCGCCCTCGACGCGCCGTACGCGCCGACGGAGTACACGATCATCAGCCACGAGATGGCCGGCACCGTGGCGCCGAATTGGCCGCTGCGGCTCAACGTCAAGAAGATCTCCGACGCAGCGCCGATCCGCACCGGCGAGGGCTACATCCACGGCCCGCCCGGCCACCTGGTGGCCAACGCCGCCACCGCCCAACCCGTCCGCGACCTCACCGTGCGCGACGCCCGCGAGCGCTTCCCGGCCCACGCCTTCGTCGCCACCTACCGCACCGCCGGCAGCCCCAACCTCTTCGCCGTCGGCGCCCGCCCCGAGGTGCCCGGCGGTTCGCGCTGGCTACCCGAGCGGACCTACGACCGCTGGTACCGCAAGGACGACATCACCCCGTAGGGGCGGACCCCCGCGTCCGCCCCTACCGCGGGCGGACACGGGGGGTCGGCCGTGCGGCGGGTGGGCGCGGGGGGCCGGCCGGCGGGGGGCGGACGCGGGGGTCCGCACGTGCGGCGGGTGACCACGGGGGGTCGGCCGCGCGGGGGGCGGACGCGGGGGTTCGCCCCGCGGCGGGCGGACGTTGGGGGGTCGGCCGCGCGGGGGCCGGACGCGGGGGTTCGCCCCGCGGCGTGCGGACGTTGGGGGGCCGGCCGGCGGCGGGCGGACGCGGGGGTCCGCCCCTACGGCGGGGGACCATGGGGGGCCGCCGCCGCGCCACGCCGTCACCCCCCCGGCACCGCCACCGTCGCCGGGTCGACGAACGTCCCCGGGTTGTCCCAGGCCGTCGCCTCGGCCAGCGCCGGGTCCAGGATCAGGCCGTAGTCGATCCAGGCCGGCTGCGGCTTGAAGCCCAGCGCGTAGTTGATCGACAGCATCCCCCGGTTGCCGGTGTTGTTCCAGGTCTTCACCTTGCGGTACCCCTGCTGGCGCGCGTAGTCGAGCGCGCGCAGCTTGAGCGCGAGCGCGATGCCGCGCCGGCGGTGGCTCCGGACGACGCCGGTGATGCCGGTGTAGGCCACCTCGGGCTCGCCCTGGCTGCGCCAGAGGGTCGACAGGCCGACCATCTGGTCGCCGTCGAGGGCCACCATGTAACCGTCGGGCAGCAGGTTGGGGCTGCTGACGAACTTGTCGAACCAAACCGCGAAGTCGGGGTCGGTGTGGGCGTCGGCCGACGGGATGTCGGCCGCGGCGGCGTTGGAGACATCGAACAGCCGCCGGCCCCAGCCGTCGGGGTCCTCGGCCATCACCTCGGCCAGCGTCGCCAGCCGGATGCCGCCGGCCTCGACGGCCTCGGGCTTGCCGGCGAACGGCGTCGGGTCGTAGGTGGCGACGTCGAGATGGTTCTCCCACTCGCGCATGAGCTCGGCGAAGCCGCGCGACTCGACGAACCGCCGCGACGCGGCGTAGTCTTCGCGCACCCCGACCGACAGCTTGCCGGGCGCAAACGGCTCGATCGACGCGCGCAGGTGGTCGTAGAGCCGGGCGCCGATGCCCTGGCCCTGCCACTCGCGCCGGACGTTGATGTCGATCCAGAGCTTGCGCGGGTGGAACGACCACGACGACTGCCCGGCCGATGCCGTCGCGACGACCGCGCCGTCCGGTGCGACAGCCATCCAGCGCTCCAGGTGGATCTTCGGGTCGCGGTGGGCGTCCTCGTGCTTCGCCTCGTCGACGGTCTCGACGTAGTCCGGGAACAGCCCGTTGCCGATCGCGATCCGGGCCGCGTAGTCGGCGTCGGAGTGATCGAAGGGTCGAATCGTCACGTCGTTGGGGTTCATGGCCCATCCTCCTGGCCGCGAGCGCGGGCCGATGCACGCCACGCCGGCGGGGTGCGGAAGGCAACCCGGCGGCGGAGCGCCTGCACGACGATGCCCGTCGTGCGCGGGGTGGTACGGTGCCGGATGCGTCGCTGCGAGCGCGCCATGGCAAGTCCTCCTGGTCCAAGCGAATCGTCGAATGCGCACGGATACCCAACCGTCCCTGTCCAACCGGCCGAATCCAAACCCAGCGAATCCCACCCAACCCAACGCCGGCCAACCCGGCCCACCCTGCCGTTCCTGGGCAACGAAAAACGCGCCGGGGTGAGACACCCACGGCGCGTCGCCTCTGCACGACCCCGGTTCGGGGCCTGAACGTGCCATCCGCGACGAACAAAAAAGACCGTGGGCGTCAGCCCCACGGTCCCGCACGGATCACACGCGGTCGCCAGGAACTAACGCAGGTTGCGCTCCAACACATCGAAACCTGTCATCGGTTCCCTCCTGCGAAATCGGGTCCGGACCCCGGCGTGGCGGCGGGTCCGGCCACGGCAACGAGCGGATAGTATACGAGAATGCGGCGCGACGTCAAGGGGTGGGCCGCGATTCGTCGTCGGCGCCTGCCGCGCCCAGGGCCGGCAGGCTCTCCCGCGCCCGCTCGCGCGCCCGCGAGTACGGCCGCCGCGGCGGGCCGGGGCGCACCGTGAGGTACGGTGCGGGCCACCACTGGTCGACGTGGCCGTAGCGGGCGGCGGCGTGGAGGGTGAGGTAGGGGTCGGTCAGGTGCGGCCGGGCCATGGCGCAGAGGTCGGCGCGACCGGCGGCCAGGACCGTGTTGGCGTGGTCGGCGCCCTGGATGGCGCCGACGGCCATCACCCGGATGCCGACCTCGCGCTTGATCCGCTCGGCGAACGGCACCTGGAACATCCGCCCGTACTCCGGCAGGGCGTGCGGCGAGGTCTGGCCGGCCGAGACGTCGATGAGGTCGCAGCCGCGGTCGGCGAAGGCGCGCGCGATGGCCACGGCGTCGTCGCCGTCGTTGCCGCCGGCGACCCAGTCGGTGGCCGAGATCCGCACCGCCATCGGCCGATCGGCCGGCCAGGCGGCGCGGACGGCGTCGAAGACCTCGAGCGGGTAGCGCAGGCGGTTCGCCAACGGCCCGCCGAAGGCGTCGTCGCGCCGGTTGGACAGCGGCGACAGGAACGAGCTGAGCAGGTAGCCGTGGGCGCAGTGCAGCTCGAGCAGGTCGAAGCCGGCGTCGACCGCCAGGCGCGCCGCGGCCACGAAGTCGGCCGTTACGGCGTCCATGTCGGCGCGCGTCATCGGCCGCGGGACCTGGCTGTGCGGCAGGTACGGCACGGCCGAGGCGGCGACGATCGGCCAGTTGCGCCACGGCAGCGGCTCGTCGTAGCCCTCCCAGCCCAGGCACGTCGACGCTTTCTGGCCGGCATGGGCCAGCTGTACGGCGATCGCCGCCTGGCTCTGGGCGTGGACGAAGTCGGTGATCCGCCGCCAGGCCGCCGCATGGTCGTCGCGCCAGAGGCCGCAGCAGCCGGGCGTGATCCGGGCCTCGGCGCTGATGTCGGTCATCTCGGTGATCACCAGGCCGGCGCCGCCCACCGCCCGGCTGCCGAGGTGCACCAGGTGCCAGTCGTTCGGCAGGCCGTCGTCGGACAGGTACTGGCACATCGGCGAGACGACGACGCGGTTCACGAGCTCGAGGCCGCGCAGTCGCAGCGGCGCGAAGATCGGCGTGAGCGGCGCGCCGTCGCTGGCCGCGGGCGCGCCCTCGACGGCCGCGAACTCGGCGCGCACCCGCTCGATGAAGGCCTCGTCGCGGCGGGCGAGGTTGTCGTAGGTGATTTGCTTGGAGCGCGTCAGGAGGTCGAACGCGAAGCGCTGCGGCGGCGCGTCGATCCGCGCCGCCACGGTCTCGAACCACTGCTGGCTCGTCCGGGCCACCGTTTGCGTCCGGCCGACCTCGACCCAGCGCGCGTCCTCGTAGGCCTGGAGCGCGCCGGCCAGCCCGCCGGGCCCGTCGACGCCGACGGCGCACAGCGCGTCGACGAGGGTGATCGCGCTCTCCATCGCCAGCTTGGTGCCGCTGCCGATCGAGAAGTGGGCGGTGTGGGCGGCGTCGCCGAGGATGACGACGTTGCCGTCGTACCAGGTGCGCAGCGCGATGGCCGGGAACGCCCGCCACGTCGAGCGGTTCGTGACCAGCGGGTGGCCGTCGAGCCAGTCGGCGAACACCGCCTGGCCGAAAGCGGCCGTGGCCGCCTCGTCGGCCCGGTCGAGGCCCGCCCGGCGCCAGGTGTCCTCGTGGCACTCGATGATGAACGTCCCCAGCTCGGCCTCGAAGGGGTAGGCGTGGGCCTGAAACAGCCCCCACTCCGTCGCGGCGAACAGGAAGGTGAAGGCGGTCATCGGCCGCGTCGTGCCCAGCCAGGCGAAGCGGCATGCGCCCCACTCCACCGACGGCGCGAACGCCGCGCGCCGCGCCTCGCGGACCCGGCTGTTCACGCCGTCGGCGGCGATCACGAGGTCGGCGCCGGCGCGCGTCGCGTCGGCGATGAACGCCTCGACGTCGTCGACGTCGCGCTCGAACTCCAGACGCACCCCCAGCGCCCGGCAGCGCGCCTGGAGGATCTCGAGCAGCCGGCGGCGCGACAGACCGCAGAAGCCGTGGCCGCCGCTGGTGACCACGTCGCCGCCGACGTGGATGTCGATGTCGTCCCAATAGCGGAACGCGGCCTCGATCGCGGCGTAGCTCTCGGGGTCGGCCTCGGCCAGCGTGCCGAGCGTCTCGGCCGAGAACACCACGCCGAACCCGAACGTGTCGTCGGGCCGGTTCCGCTCGACGACCGTCACGTCGTGCCGCGCGTCGATCCGCTTGAGCAAGAGCGCCGCGTACAGGCCGCCCGGCCCGCCGCCGAGCACGGCCACCTTGAGCGGCCGCAGCCGGTTGGGGCCGCCGTCCGCCGGCCAGGCGCGGTCCGAACGGCGAGCGGCGGGTGGCGGCGCGGCCGGGGCGGGCATGGGGCGACTCCACCGGGGCGGATCGGGCGGGTGCGTAGGATAGCCCGGCGGGCGTCGCGGGCAAGGGTCGGCGCCACATCGCCGCCGCGGCCTGGGCGACCGCGACGGCGATCGGCGCCGGCGCCCTGGACCGGTCGCGGCCGAGCGCGCTACAGTGCGGGCATGAATGCGCCCGCGAGCGACGCCGCGCTGCTCGAGCTGCGGTGGCACGACGACACCGGCCTGCGCCGCCTCGCCCTGGCGCCGGATCGGCCTGTCGTCCTCGGCCGCGATCCGGGCTGTGACATCGTCTTCGGCAGCCTGGCCGTCTCGCGCCGCCACGCCTCGATCGAGGCGGACGGCGGCCGCTTCGTGGTCCGACCGCTCAGCCGCACCAGCCCGACGCGCCTCAACGGCCGCGTCGTGGTCCGCGCGGCGCCCCTGGCGGCTGGCGACACGCTGCAGCTGGCGATGGTGCAGCTCGCGGTCGTCGACGCGCCGGGCGCGGGCGCGGCGGGCGAGCGCGGCGCCCAGGGCGGCGGTCCGGCCGGCGGCGGCCGCTAGAGCCCGCGCACCGTCCGCGTCCAGGCCGCCCGACCCTCGACCCAGCGCACGCCCAGCGAGAGCACCAGCGTCAGGACGAGGTAGACCGCCGCCATCAGGCTGTACACCTGCAGCGTCCGCAGCGTGTTCGAGACGTGCTGGCTGGCGACGTAGACCAGATCGGCCACCGCCAGGACGCTGATCAGCGAGCTGTCCTTGAGCAGCGCGATGAAGTCGTTGCCCAGCGGCGGCAGCGCCAGCTGCAGCGCCTGCGGCCCGACGACAAGCCGCAGCGCCTGGCGTCGCGTCAACCCGAGGCTCTGCGCCGCCTCGGTCTGGCCGCGCCCGACCGCCTGGACGCCGGCCCGCACGATCTCGGCCACGTAGGCGCCATAGCCGAACGCCAGGCCGAGGATGCCGCGCATCTCCATCGACAGGCAGTTCGACGGCCGCCGGCACGGCGCCACCGCCTCGGCCAGCGCCGCCTTGAGCCCGCCGAGCGCCGACCGGGCGGCCGCCGGGTCGGTCGCCGCCGGCCCTGCCCAGGCCAGCACGGCGTCGCGGACGCCGGTGACCAGCCACGGCGCCAGACCGAAGCCGAACCACAGCAGCACGACGAGCATCGGGATGCCGCGCACGACCTCGACGTAGAGCGTCGCGACCTCGCGCACCCAGCGGCGGCGCGAGACGCGCCCGAGGCCGGCGACGACGCCGATCGCCAACGCCAGCGCGAAGCTGACGAGGGTGACGACCACGGTGACCCGCAGGCCGCGGCGGAGCACGGCCAGCGTCAGCCGCGCCTCCGGGGTGACGGCGGCGTACGCGGCGACGGCGGCCAGGCCGGCCGCCAGCGCCACCGCCCACCACGGCGCGCGCGCAAGGCGCGCCGCGAGGCGATCGGCGGGGCGGCCGGCCGGGCCGCCGCCGGTCACGGCGCGGTCGCGCCGGTCGTGGTCGTCGCGCCCGAGGCGCCCAGCGGCGCCGCCGCGCCGGTCGTCGTCACGGCCCCGCTGGCGGCGGCGCCGGCCTCCGCCGCGTCGCCGGACGCAGCGGGCGCGCCGACGTTCCAGCGTTCGAGCAGGGCGTCGATCGTGCCGTCCGCCTTGAGCACGGCGATCGCGGCGTTGAACGCGGCCAGCAGGTCGGTCCGATCGGCGGCCACCAGAATGCCGTAGTCCTCCTGGGTGAACGGCGCGCCGGCCAGCCGGAAGACGCCCGGATCGGCGCCCACGAAGCGCTGCGCGGTCGGGTCGTCGCAGACGACGGCGTCGACATCGCCGTTCTTCAGCGCCTGGAAGGCCAGGTCGATGCGCGGGAAGCGGCGCATGTTGGCCTCGGCCACGCCGCCCTGCTCGGTCGCCGCGGCGTCGCCCGTCGTCTCCTTCTGGACGCCGACGACGGCGTCGGCCAGCGAGGCGACGTCGGCGATCGCGCTGTCGTCGGCGCGGGCGACGATCACTTGGCCCACGGAGTAGTACGGGTCGGTGAACGTCGCGACGCCGGACGCCTCGCGCTCCGGCAGGATCGTGATCGAGCTCATCAGGGCGTCGTACTCGCGGGCGGCCAGGGCGGCGAAGATGCCCTCCCACTGCGTCGCCTCGAACGTCGGCACGCAGTCGACGAGGTCGCAGATCGCCTGCATCAGGTCGGGGTCGAAGCCGACGATCGCGCCGGTGGCGGTGTCGACCGACTCCATGGGCGGGTAGGTGGCGTCGGTCCCGATCTTGATCGCCGCGCCGCCCAGGCTCTGGACGCTGTCGGTGGTCAGGACGCCGGCGGCGTCCGCGCCGTCCGACGTCACGGCGGCATCGCCGGGCGCCGGGTAGCCGGTCGGCGTGCCGGGATCGCGGTACGGTCGGGCGCGCGGGTAGCCGGCGCCCCCGCCGCAGGCGGCGACGGTGGCGGCGAGCACCAGGAGGAGGGCCGCGGCGACGCGGCCGGACAGGCGTGGTTGCATCGGGTGGATCTCCAGTCGTGCCAAGCCCGACGCCGAAGGCGGCCGGGGGATCGGGCGCGTTATAGCGCAACGCCCACAGCGGCACAAGAGCCCGTGCTATGATCGCCGCGCCGGCCACGCCCCGGGCACGCCGCGCGCCCGCGCCGGCCCGAGCCCCGAGGGGACGCCGATGACCACCGCCGCGCCCACGCCGGCCCCGCCCGCCCCGAAGCCCGACGACGCCGACCGCGCGTTCGCACCGTTTGCCGCGCGGATGGCCGCGGCCGGCGTGCCGGCGATCGCCGTCCGCAACTTCGCCCGCGCCTACGACGCGCTGCGGAGCGGCGGCACCGGGTTCGTGCCGGGCCGCGACGCCCGGCCGCCGACCGACCTCACGGCGCTGGCCGACCTCGGGCGCTACGCCGACGCCGGGCGCGCGGCGCTCGACCGAACCGTCGTCCTCAAGCTCAACGGCGGCCTCGGCACCAGCATGGGCCTGCGCGGTCCGAAGTCGCTGCTGGTCGTCAAGGACGGGCTGACCTTCCTCGACTGCATCGCGCGGCAGGTGCTCCACGCCCGCGCCGCGCAGCAGGCGCGGCTGCCGCTGGTCCTGATGAACAGCTTCGCCACCCAGGGGCCGACGCGCACCGCGTTGGCGCGCTACCCAAACCTGACCGCCGACGTGCCGCTCGACTTCCTGCAGCACCAGGTCCCCAAGGTCCGCGCCGACGACCTCGCGCCGATCGACTGGCCGGCCGACCCGGCGCTGGCGTGGTGCCCGCCCGGCCACGGCGACCTCTACCCCGCCCTGGCGTCGTCCGGCGTGCTCGACGCGCTGCTGGCGGCCGGCTACACCTACGCCTTCGTCAGCAACGCCGACAACCTCGGCGCGACGCTCGACCTCGCGCTGCTGGGCTGGCTGGCCGCCGAACGCGTGCCGTTCGCCCTCGAGGTCACGGCGCGAACGGCGCTCGACCGCAAGGGCGGCCACCTGGCGGTCGACCCCGACGGCCGGCTGATGCTGCGCGAGCTGGCCCAATGCCCGCCCGACGAGCTCGACGACTTCCAGGACATCGCGCGCTACGCCTGGTTCAACACGAACAACCTCTGGCTCCACCTCCCAACGCTGGCCGACCGGCTGCGCGCCGACGACGGCGTCCTGGGCCTGCCGCTCATCCGCAACCGCAAACCGGTCGACCCCGGCGACCCGTCGTCGCCGGCCGTCTACCAGCTCGAGACGGCCATGGGCGCCGCCGTCGGCTTGTTCGACGGCGCCCGGGCGGTCCAGGTGCCGCGGCAGCGGTTCGCGCCGGTCAAGAAGAACGACGACCTGCTGCTGGTCCGCTCCGACGTCTACCGCCTCGACGAAGCCTGGCGCATCACCCCGGCCGCGCCGTTCGACGACGCCGACCGCCCGCTGCCGATCGTCCGCCTCGACGACGACCACTGGCGCACCGTGGCCGACCTCGACGAGGGCTTCCCCGCCGGCCCGCCGTCGCTGGCCGGGTGCCGCTCGCTGCGCCTGACGGGCCGCTTCCGCTTCGGCGCCGGCGTCGTCGTGCGCGGCGAGGTCGCGCTCGTCAACGACGCCGCGGCGCCGGTCGTCGTCCCCGACGGGACCGTGCTCGGCGCCTGAGCGCGGTGCGAGCGAGGCGATTCAAGAATCGCAAGCGAATGCTTGAGAATCCTAAAGCGCCTATTGACAAAGCGCGGATCCGGCGTACAATACGCGGCGCCTGACGTCGGCACCGCTCGAAAGGTGTTCCATGTACGCCCACGTTTCGTCCTGTCCCGCCTGCCGCGGCCCGTTGGTCACCACGCGGCTGTGGTGCCCGGAGTGCGACCTCACGATCGAAGGACGCTTCGATGGTGGCGGCGCGTTCGGCGGCCTGTCGCCCGAGCAGCTGGCCTTCGTGGCCACGTTCGTCCGCTGCGAGGGCAAGTTCACCCGCATGCAGCGCGAGCTCGACCTGTCGTACCCGACGCTGCGCGCCCGGCTGCACGCCTGCATCCGCGCCATGGGCTTCGAGCCCGGCGACGACGCCGCCAGCGGCGACGACGACACCCGGCGCGCCAAGGTCCTCGCCGATCTCGACGCCGGCCGGATCACCGTCGCCCAGGCGGTCGAGGCGCTCGAGGGCGAGCGCCCCTAGCGACCCGCCCGCCGGCGGTGGCCGACGCGCGGCGCGGCGATGCCGTCCGCCGCCGGCCGACCGCCCCACCCCACAGGAGTTCCCACGATGGTCCCAGACGACATCGACCGGCCGGGCGATGGCCCGGTCCCGCCCGACGCCGCCGCTCCTCCCTCCCCGCCAGCCCCGCCGTCGCCGCCCGCGCCGCCCAGCGCTGCGGCGCCGCCAGCCCCGCCGTCGCCGCCCGCGCCCGCAGCGCCGGCGACCGCCTGGGGCCACGACGAGCCGCCCGCCGAGGCGCGGGGCATCGGCTTCGACGGCGGCGCCGAGTGGGCCCGCGACGTGGAGCACGCCGCCGCCGACGCCGCCCGCGCCGCCGAGCGCGCCGCCGAGCGCGCCGCCGAAGCGGCGGCCGAGGCCGCCGGCGACGCCGCCGAGCGCTTCGCCGCCCGCTTCGAGGGCCTGTCGGACGAGATCCAGCGCCGGATCGACGAGGCGCTGCGGTCGCTGCCGGACCGCCTGGCGGCGGCGGGGCTCGATCCGGACGAGATCGAGCGCATCCGCGCCGGGCTGAGCCAGGCGGGCGAGCGGGCCGCCGAGCGCATCGAGCACAAGGTCGCCCATGTGGTGGCCCGCGCGCGCCAGGCCGCCGAGCGCGCCGCCGACCGCGCCGCGCGGCAGGCGCAGCGCGGCGGCGAGGGCCGGCGCTGGGGCGCCCGCATGGCGTTCGGCCACGGCCCGCACGGCGCGCCCGGCGCCGACGGCCCGTTCGGCCACCGCGGACCGCGCGCCGCCGGCGGCGACAGCGAGACGATGGCCGTGTTGCGCATGCTCGGTGAGGGCAAGATCTCGGCCGAGGAGGCCGAGCGGCTGCTGGCGGCGCTGGGCCGCGTCGAGCAGCGGGTCTGACAGGCGCCCGGCCGCGACGACGGCCGCTCTGGGCGCCGACCACGCGGCGTAGCCGCCACACCCTAGGGAGGGCTGACATGTCCGACAACGATGAGCGGATGCGGATCCTCAACCTGGTCGCCGAGGGCCGGCTCTCGGCCGAGGAAGGCGCCCGGCTCCTGGCCGCCGGCAGCCGCCCGCCCGCCGGCGACGGGGGCGCGGGCGGCGCCGGGGGCGACGGCGGCCGCGCCCGGTGGTTCAAGGTCCGGGTCACCGACGCCGCCACCGGGCGCGACCGGGTCAACGTCACGCTGCCGCTGGGGCTCGTGAACTACGGGCTCAAGCTCGGCCGGCGCTTCACGCCCCAGATCGACGGCGAGCGCCTCGGCGCCGTCGACCTCGACGACGTCGCCGACGCCATTGCCTCCGGTGCGATCGGCCGCATCGTCGACGTCTACGACGACGACGAGGGCCAGCGCGTCGAGATCTTCGTCGAATAGGGGCGGGCGATGAACGACCTCGCGACCCGCCCGGCCTCGACCGCCCGCGATCTCGTCGTCGACGCCCGGCCCGCCGGCCCGCTGGCGCCGCCGCGCGACGCCGCCGCGCGACGCCGCCGCGCTGGCCGTCCAGGTGCAGACGCTGCGCGCCGCGTTCGGCCGTCCGCCGGCAACGCGGCTGCGGCGGCTGCTCTGGATCTGGTTCCGTGTCTACGTCCGCGAGACGAAGCGCGGCCGCCAGGAGCGCGTGAACGTCCGCATCCCGATCCCGATCCCGCTGCTGGGCGCGCTGTTGCCGGCGCGGATGAGCGGCGCCGAGGCCCTCAAGGCGCTCGCGCTGGCCGAGGACGACGCCAGCGGCCCCGGCGGCGCCGCCCAGCTCGCCAGTTATGTCGAGAGCTGGATGGGGTTCGAGTTCGTCCGCGTCGAGGAGCACCACCCCGAGCGCGATCAGCGCTCGCTCGTCGTCGTCGGCTTCGACTGACCGCGTCGTCGGTGGGCGACCCGCGTGGCGCCAGCCCGCGGGTCGCCCACCGGCCCGTGCGCGGTCGTGCTAGACTCGGCCCTTCGACCGCGCCCGCCACGGCGGCCGGTGACGCCGGAGGCGCCGATGGGCGGCTACTGGATTCCCTCCGACCTCGCGCCGCTGCGCCGGGTCATCGTCCACGAACCCGGCGCCGAGATCGAGAACGTGACGCCCGACACCGCCGCCGAGGCGCTGTTCGACGACGTTCTCTTCCTCGAGCCGGCCCGCGCCGAGCACCGCCAGATGGTGGCCGTGCTCGCGCGCTGCGCCGAGGTGCTGCCGCTGCGCCGGCTGCTGGCCGAAGTGCTCGCCGACGCGGCCGTCGCGCGGCCGCTGCTGGCGGCGCTGTGCGAGCGGGCCGGCCACCCCGACTTGGCGCCGGCGCTGGCCGAGCGGCCGCCGGCGGACCTGGTCGACGCGATCTTGGGCGGCGTGCCCGAGCGGCGCGACACCTTCGCCCAGTTCGTCGCTCCGTCGCACTTCGCGCTGCCGCCCCAACCGAACGCCTTCTTCACCCGCGATCCGGCCTTCTGCCTCGGCCATCGCGCCTTCGTCGGCGCCTTCGCGCGCGACGTGCGGGCCACCGAGCGCGACGTCCTGCGCGCCGTCCTGCGCCACCACCCGGCGCTCGGCGAGCCCGTCGTCGACCTCGGCGCCCGCGGCGGAGCGGCGGCGTCGATCGAGGGCGGCGACGTCTGCGCCGTGCGCGACGACCTCGTGGTCGTGGGCTACAGCGAGCGGACGAGCGTGGCCGGCATCGACGCCCTGCTGGCGACGCTGGCCGAGGACGGCGCCGCGCGCGACGTCGTGATCGTCGAGCTGCCGGGCGGACGGGCGACGTTCCACCTCGACAAGATCTTCACGCTCGTCGACGACGACCTCTGCGTCGCCTATCCCCGCCTCGTCACCGGCGACCACGGCTGCCGGGTGACGGTGGCGACGCTGGCGGGCGGCGCCGTCGTGGGCTTCGCGCCAGCCGCCGGCCTGCTGCCGGCGCTGGCGAAGCGCGGCGTCGCGCTCGACGTTGCGCCGTGCGGGGGCGACGACCCCGTCCGCCAGGACCGCGAGCAGTGGGCGTGCGGCACGAACTTCCTGGCCGTGGCGCCCGGCAAGGTCGTCGGCTACGGCCGCAACACCGCCACGTTCGAGGCGCTGGCGGCGCGGGGCTTTCGCGTCGTCTCGGCCGACGACGTCGTGGCCGGCCGGATCGACCTCGCGGCGCCGGGCCGCATCGCCGTGGCGCTGGACGGCGGCGAGCGCCTGCGCGGCGGCGGCGGCGTGCGCTGCATGACGCTGCCGGTCGAGCGCGCTGGGCGGCCGGCTTGACGGCGGGCGCGGCCGCCCTACACTGCTGCGGCGGCGCGCCGACGGCGCCGCCGGGCCCGGCCGCCCCACCGGCGCTGTGAGGAGCGAACGATGACGACCGACGACGTCCTGGCCAACCAGCAGCTCATCCTGACGAACCAGCGCCTGATCCTCGACAACCAGTCCACGATCGTCGCCAACCAGGAGGCGATCCTGGCCAACCAGCGCCAGATCGTCGAGAACCAGGACGTCCTGCGCGCGAACCAGGCCAAGCTCGACCAGATCCTGGCCAACCAGGAACGGATCCTGGCCAAGTGACCGACGGCCGTCCGGCGGCCCCGGTCGCCGACGGCGGTCCGGCCAGCGACAGCGCGGACGACCGGCCGACCGTCATCCGCCTGGGCCAGTTCCTGAAGTGGTCCGGCCTGGCCGCGTCGGGCGGCGAGGCCAAGGCGCGGATCGCCGACGGCGACGTGCGGGTGAACGGGGCCGTCGAGACGCGCCGCCGCCGCCAGCTGAAGAACGGCGATGCGGTCGAGCTCGATGGGGCGCGGGTCGTCGTCGACGTGCCGGAGGACGACGCCGCCGGTCAGTCGATGGGCTCGTAGGCGCGGATGTTGCGCCACAGCTCCGCCAGGGGCGTGACGCGCGCGCCCCTGGCGCGGTGGGCCGCTCCGATGGCGAACGCCAGCGCCCACTGCCGGCAGAGCGTGCGCCAGGCCGTGACGACGCCGTTGCGCCGGTCGTAGATGTCGGTCGCCTCGGCCGTCACGCCGTTGAGCTCGACGATTCGGAAGTTGCGGCCGGCCATGAAGTCGGCCAGCGACGGCGTGCGCAGGTCATAGCGGCCGAAGTAGAAGCCCGGCACGCCGCGGCTGATGCGGTCGATGGCCGCCTCCAACGCCTCGGTGCGGGCCCAGCCGCCGTCGCGGAAGATCGCCCCGCGGGCGTGCGTGCCGACCTCGACGAGCGGGACGACCTCGCCCTTCGCCGGCACGCCGTCGAGGCGCCCGGCCTGGGCGGCGGCGTAGGCGTCGACCATGCAGACGGCGCGGTCGTCGGCCAGGATCAGGTCGCGCAGCGTCCGCCGCCCGTCGCCGGTCACCGTCGGCAGCTCTTTGGCCGTGATCGAGAAGATCCGGCCACGCGGCTCGGCCGGGTGGCGGACGTAGAACACGCCGAACTCCAGCCCCGGCGCGAACGCCTGGGCGATCACCGGCCCGCCCACCTCGGCCAGGTAGCGCGCGGCCGCGTCCCGATCGCGCACCACCCGCACCCCCGCCCCGCGCTGCCCGACGTCCGGCTTGAGGACGATCGGATAGTCGACGCCGATCGCGCCGAGTGCCGCGTCGAGCGCCGCCAGCCGGTCGGGCGGCGGTCCGGCCTCGATGAGCCGATGCGGGGCGACGGCGTCGCCGGCCCCGGCGAGCGCCGTCAGGATGGCGTGCTTCGACTCGCCGATGAAGCCGCCGTCGCGGATGCCGGGGTTGGCGGCGGTGAAGACCGTCAGCCCGCGGTGCTTGAGCCCGAGCCACAGGATATAGGCCACGACCGGCGGGTAGAACGCGGCCGGCGGCCAGAACTCCCAGTGGACGAGCCGCCGCCAATGGCCGACGAGCCGCCGCCAGCGGCGCCACACGGCGGCGCGCGCGCCCGAGCGCGGCGGGGGCGTCCCGTCCGCGGGGCTCTCGTCGCTCCCGGCGCTGGCGACGGCGCGCCCGTTCATCGCCCCAGCGCCCCGCCATCCGCCGCCGCCGCGCCGCGCGCCAGCACGATCGCCGGGCCCAGGACGGCGGTGCAGGCCGGGCCGTCGCCGTAGCGCATCGCCACGGCCGCCGGCGCCACGGTCACGAGCGTCAGGCTGACGGTGCGGGCGTCGGGCCGGTGCATGCAGACCGAGAAGGCGCCGCGCGCCGGGTGGTGCGACCGCTGGTACGCCTCCAGCCGCGCCAGCGCCGCCTCGCGCCCACCGGGCGCCGTGGCGGGACCGGCCGCACCCGGCCCGACGAGCGCCTCGTACGCCGCCGCCCGCGAGGCCAGGACGGCGGCGGTGTCGTGCCCGGACGACGACACCGGCGGCCGCACCGCGTCGCCGCGCGCGCGCGCCAGGACGCGGCCATCCCAGGTAAGGCGGGCGCGGTCGCCGCCCGGGTCCAGGGCCACGATCTCGAAGGGGCGGTAGGCCGCCGCCCGGCCGCCGTCGAGCGCGGCGACGACGGCCGCGACGGACCGGCAGGCCATCAGGTCGCGCACCAGCAGCCCGCGCGAGCGCGGCGCGGCCAGCGGCGTGGCGTGAGCCGGCGTGGACGCGCGGGCGGCGGCGGCCGCCGCGGCGCGGGCGGCGTCCGCGGCGTAGTGGTTGAGCAGGCCGACCGTCACGCCGGCCGCGTTCACCGCCAGCCAGGTGCCGCCGGCCTCGGCGTCGACCGGCGCCAGGTAGGGCAGGCCGCCGGCGTCGGCGCGCATCGGCGGCAGCCCGGGCGGGCGGTCACGTCGCTCGTCGCGGTTGAACCACACGGCGTAGCCGCCGCTCGGATCGTCCAGCCAGGTGACGGTGCACACCGGCAAGCCGTAGCGCGCCGGACCGGCCTAGCGGCCGGCGACGGCCAAGCGGACGTCGGCCTGGCGGCGGTGGCGCAACGTCGAGGGGGCGACGCCAAAGCCGTCGGGGACGTCGATGCCCTGATGGCGCAGGATCTGGGCGATGATCGCGTAGTGGTGGACGGTGTGGCTGACCAGGAACATCAACTCGCGGCGGACCGTCGACGGGCAGTCGGCGCCGCTGCAGGCGACGTCGTCGTCGCCGCAGTCCATCGTCACCGTCACCGGCCGGTCGACGTCGCCCGGCGCCACGGCGCACAGCCCGTCGACGACGGCGCCCAGCACGGCGGCGGCGACGGCGCGGTCGCACTCGACGCGCGGGTCGCGGCCGCGCGCGTCGTAGTCGATGCGGCCCGCCCGCCAGCCGTCCAAGAACTGGGCGTAATGGTCGAGGCAGTGGCGCAGGTGGGCGCCGACGCCGCTGCCGTAGATCGGCGGCGCGACGCGGACGAACGCGTCGTCGTCGATGGCCTCGAGCAGCGCGTAGCCCTGGCGCACGAAGGCGAGGTTGGCCGCCGCCAGCGGCGCGGGATCGGTCATGCGTCGTCTCCTGCCACGACCGGCACGAAGAGCGCTGACACCCGCCCGTGCAGGGCTTGCGCCAGCGCCTTGCGGTTGGTGTCGGTGACCCGATCCGGGCCGAAGGTGAGCATAGCATCGATGCGCGAGAGGTGGAGCATCTGCCAGAAGTGTGGTGAGAACTCGGCGTCGCCCCACCAGCAGACCGCCTCGTGCGCCCCCGGCTCGTCGTCGGGCGTCGCGTAGCGCAGCGCGCCGTAGGCCACGGGCAGCGCCATCGCCGCCGCCGGCTCGAGCACGGGCGAGCGGAACGGGCCGACATGGCGGCCGGCCGTCGTCGTGCCCTCGGGGAACACGATCAAGCCGTCGCCGCGGCCGAGGACGGCGGCGATCGCAGCGTTCACGGCGTGCAGATCGGTGACGTCGCGGCGGTTGACGAACAGCGTGCCCAGCCGCTCGGCCGCCCAGCCGATGACGGGCCAGCCGGCGATGTCGTGCCGCGCCAGGAACACGGCCTCGAGGTGGGCGCCGAGGAGGACGACGTCGAGGTAGCTCAGGTGGTTCGTGACCAGGACGAACGGCGCCGGCGGCGGCGGCCCGGCGACGCGCGCCTCGATGCCCAGCACCCACAACACGCGCGCGCACCAGCGGCGGAACATGCGCTGCCGGAAGCGCCGCGCTCCGGGCGACACCCGGCCGATCACGGCCTGGCCCACCACCAGCGCGCTGAAGCTGACCGCCGTCAGCGCCGAGAGCGTCGCCAGGCGCGCCACCGCCCGCGATCGGCGGTGCAGGCGGCTGCCGGCGAGGCGCGGAACCCGGCGCGGCGCGGCGCGCCAGACCCGGCGCAGACGGCCGTCCGTCGTCACGGCTCGCCCCCGAACAGCTTGCGCCGCACCCGGTCCTCCATCTCGCGGACGTCGAGGATCGTCAGGAAGTCGATCGTCTTGAAGTCGCGGTCGAGGGCCGGCGGGCCGAGGATCTTGCAGCCGTGGTGCAGGTAGATCCGCATCAGCTGTGGGATGTTGACCTCGGGCACGGTCGAGATCGAGTGCTCGGCGTCGATCGCGCAGACATGGTCGGGCAGCGGGTCCGCGCGCCAGCGGTCGTGCCGGTAGCCCTGGGCGTCGAGCCACTCCAGCGTCGCCAGCCCCTCCTCCGGGTCCTGGCTGGTGAGCGAGGTGCAGCCGAACATGTAGTGGCAGCCGTTGTGGACGAGGTAGCGGGCCAGGCCGGTCCAGAGCAGGAACAGCACCCGCCCGTTGCGGTGATGCGCGGCGATGCAGGCGCGGCCGGTCTCGGCCGCGGCGTCGAGCACCGCGGACGGCAGCGTCGTGAGGTCGAACAGCGTCGCCGAGTACCAGCCGAGCCCGGCGTCGGCCATGGCCCGGGTGTGGGCGCGGTAGGTGCCCACCAGGGCGCCGCTCTCCGCGTCGCTCACCATGAGGTGGTGGCACCACGCGTCGAACGGGTCGCGATCGCGGCCGGTGGCGTGGGACGCGGTTAGGCCCTCGCCCAGCTCCAGGTTGAAGATGCGGTAGCGCAGCTCCAGCACGGCGTCGAGGTCGGCTTCGTCGCGCGCCCACCGCACGCTGTAGTTGCCGGCGCGCAACGTGTCGCGCGGGATGCGCTCGGGCTGGAACGGATAGGGCGGCGGGTCGGGGGCGCCCGCCAATGGGAGCGGAACCAACACGTCAGCGGTCCTCGGGGGAGCGCCGCGGCGCGACGAGCCGACGGAACGCTATTGTGCATCAGCGGCGCCGCAAGCGGGCGCGATCGCCTGGCCGGGCCGGCGCCGCGCGGGTACAATGGCCGGCCGCGCGGCGCCCGCCGCCAGCCGACGACTGGGATGCGATTGGACACATCGGCCCTCAACTGGAACACCGCCGCCCGCCAGGCGTTCGACGCGATGGGCGACAAACAGGCCGAGGACATCGTCCTGCTCGACCTGCGGCCCATCTCGCCGATCGCCGACTATTTCGTGATCGGCACGGCCGGCTCGACGCGCCAGATGAAGGCCGTCGCCGAAGCCGTCGTCGACGCCCTGCGCGAATCGCTCGGCCTCAAGCCGTCGCTCGTCGAAGGGGCGCCCGAGTCGGGCTGGATGCTGGTGGACTACGGCGGGTTGATCGTCCACGTCTTCGACCCCGAGCGGCGTGCCTACTACGACCTCGAGTCGATGTGGTCCGCCGCGCCGCTCGTGGCGCGCATGGCCTGAGGCGGCGCCGGCGCTGCGCCGCCCGGTGGGCCATGGCGCCACGCCCGGACGCGCCGCCGCCGCTCGCTCGTCAACCCGCGGGCCGCGCCAGCCGCCGCTCGGCCAGCTCGACCGTCGAGAGCAGGATCAGGGCCGTCGTCACCGGACCCACGCCGCCCGGCACCGGCGTGACCCAGCCGGCCACCTCGGCCACGGCGGCCGTGTCGACGTCGCCGACCATGTGCTCGCGCGCGCCGTCGGACACCCAGTTCGTCCCGACGTCGACGACCACGGCGCCGGGCTTGATGTCGGCCGGACCGACCAACCCCGGCCGGCCGGCGGCGACGACGAGCACGTCGGCGCGCCGGGTGTGCGCCGCCAGCCGGCGTGAGCGCGAGTGGCAGACTGTGACGGTGGCGTCGGCCTGCAGCAGCAGCAGGGCCGCCGGCAAGCCGACCGTCCGCGAGCGCCCGACGACGACCGCGTGCGCGCCCGCCAAGGGCACGCCGCTCTCGGCCAGCAGCGCCATCACCGCCCGCGGCGTCGCCGGCACGGGCCCCGGCAGCCCGCACGCCAGCCGGCCGAGGCTGGCCGGGTGGACGGCGTCGACGTCGCGCGCCGGGTCGATGGCGGCCACCACCGCCGCCGTGTCGCAGCCGGCCGGCAGCGGCATCTCGACCATCACGGCGTCGACGCCGTCGTCGGCCTGCAGGCGCCGCAGCGCGTCGACGACGGCGCCGGTCGGCGTGCCCGCCGGCAGGTGCTCGGCGCGGTAGTCGAGGCCGATCCGGGTCGCCGCGCCGCCCTTCGTGCGCTGGTAGCCCTCGCTGGCGGCGTCGTCGCCGACCCGCAGCGATGCCAGCGTCGGCGGTCGGCCCAGGTCGGCCGCGACCTTCCGGCCGCGCGCCGCGGCCTCTTCGCGCAGGCGCTTCGACAGCGCACCCCCCTCGAGCCAGTTGGCGGTCATCGGCACCGTACCCTTCGATTGCCCGAATGCGTTATCCTTGGCAGCCTGTCCCCAACCTGCCGTCGTCCACCGGGAGAGCGCGGTGCGCGTCCACATCGATTGGGACCTGTGCGCCGGGGCCGGCCTGTGCGTCGCCGCCGCGCCCGCCGCGTTCGCGCTGGTCGAGGCAGGACCCGGTCGTCATCGCGCCGTGCTCGTCGCACCGGCCGACGCGGCCACGCTGTGGACGGCGGCGTACGCGTGCCCGACCTTGGCGATTCACCTCGACGACGACGACGGACGGCCCGTCTACCCACCGCTCCGCTTGACGGGCGCGGCATGATAACCGCCCAGGGCCGCGCGCCGCAACCCCGGGCCGGCGTAACCGTCGCGTGTCGTTACGCGCGGGTCGGTGCGCAGTCGGCGCAGGCGGCAGGTGAGGAACCGTGAGCCGGACCGGCCCCGACGGGTTCTGGGAGGGGTTCAAGCAGGCTGGTGAGGCCTCGGACGCCCACTTGGTCGCGCGCGTCGTCGAGGGGGACGAATCGGCGCTGGGCGAGCTCTACGGTCGTCACGTCGACGCCATCTACCGCTTCATCCTCGCCCAGCTCCGGTCGCGGGAGGACGCCGAGGACCTCACGGCCGAGACGTTCGCCCGCATGATCCAAGGGCTGGCCGGGTTCCGCCACGAGGCCAGCTTCAAGAACTGGCTGTACCAGATCGCGCGCAACGCGGTGCGCAACCATCGCCGCGCCGCCGGATATCGGCGGACCGTGGCGTTGTCGCCGCTGCTGCGGGCGGCCGATGGCGACGACCCGCCGTCGCCCGCGGTCGAGGACACCGCCATGGTGCTGTCGCTGCTGCTGCCGCTTCCGCCGCGCTACCGGCGCGTGCTGGAGTTGCGCTTCCTACATGGGTTGACGATCGAGGAGACCGCCCAGCGCATGGAGATCTCGGTGGCCAACGCCAAGGTGCTGCAGCACCGGGCACTCAAGCGGGCCGCGGACGCGAAGGAGGCCGACGCGCTTGACGCTCGACGCGAGGCTTGACGCCGAGCGCGACGCGCTCGACGCCGCCATCGACGCCCTGAACCGCGGGGAGTCGTTCGGCGACGTCGAGGCGCGCCTGCCGGCCGAGCTCCGACCGTTGCTCGAGGCGGGCCATCGCCTGCGCCAGCACCGGCCGGCGGGCGACGCCCCGTGGCCCGGGTTCGTGCTGGGCCTGGGCGAGCAGCTGCGCACCGACTTGCGCATCGCGCTCGTCGACCCGCCGGCGCCGGGCACGGGCCGCGAGGCGGCACACGCGCGTCCGGCGCCGTGGGCGGCGATCGACTGGCGGCCGATCGCGCTGGCCGGTGTGGTGCTCGGCTTCGTGGCCGGCATCGTGGTCCGCGCGGGCGGCGACCGGGCCGTGCCTGCGCCGCCGCCAGCCGCCGGCGCCCTCCAAACGGCACGATGGACGGCCGTCGCCGACGGCGGGCCGCTCGAGTCGCAGCTCGAACGGGCCTGGCAGCGTCTCGGCGACCTCGAGCGTTGGATCGCCGCCGGCGACGGGTCGACGTCGCAGCTGCAGCAGCGGGTCGACGACGTCCTGTCCGACTACGCCGACGCGATCGCGTTGGCGATGGTGGCCGAGGGCGACGACCGCGCCCTCCGGCGCGCCCGCGCCGACGCCGACGCCGCCGCGGCCGTGCTCGAACGGCTGGCCATCGGGCGGCCCGCACCGGTGCGGGCGGCGCTGGCGGCCGCGAGCGACCGGCTGCGCCTGCGCATCGCGGCGGCGCCACTGCCGGACCCGGACCCGACGTCGCCCGACGAGCCGCCGCGCCTGCAGCCGGGCGGCGAGCGCATCGTGCTCGCGCCGCCGGCCACCGCCAGCGCCGGGCCCGTCCCGCCCGCGCCGGCGCCGACCGCACCGACCGCCGAGCCCACCGTCGAGCCCACGCGCGCGCCCGGGCCGACGCCGGCGCCGACGACGACGCCCGGTGCCCCGGCCACGCCCACCTCGCCGCCCTCCACCGCCACGGCCACACCTGGCGGGCCGCCGTCGCCGGGCGCGCCGACGTCGGTCGTCCCGCCGGGCGCCACGGCGACCTCCGCGCCGCCGTCCGACCCCGAGCCGATGCCCACCGCCAGCCGGGTCGTCGTGCCGTCCGCCACGCCGGCCGCCCCGGTGCCGCCGACGGCGTCGCCGACGACCGGGCGCACGGTGACGGCCACGTCGACGCGCCCGGCGTCGTCCAGCGCGACCCCGGTCCCGACCGCCACGCCCACCCGCCGCAATCCGGAACCGCCGCCGCCGACCCTCGCGCCGCCGACCGTGTCGGCGCCGACGTCGACGCCGGACGGCCTGCCGCCCACGCCCAAGCCGCCGCCGACCGATCCGGCGAACCCGACGGCCACCCCGCCACCCACGTCGTCGCCGCCCGAACCGACGCCCACGGCGGTGGACCCTGGCCCACCCCCGGGCCAGCGCGGACGCTAGCCCGCCCGTCTCCCGCGTCGAGCGCGGGTCTGGAGCGGCTTTGCCGACGTCGGCACGCCCTCCTACAATCGCCGCCGCAGCACCGGGCGCCACCGCCCTGGGCCGTGCCGCCCGCGATGGCCGGGCACCTAACCCTCTCCCTGGTCACGACGTTAGGCCGGCTGGGTGAGACGCTGGCGGAGCGCGCGTTGAGCAACCCGATGGACGAGCGCGCGTTGGTCGACCGGGCGCGCGGCGGCGACGGACAGGCCTTCGGGCAACTCTACGAGCGCTACGTCGACCGAGTCTACAGCTTCGTGCTCTTCCGCGTGCGCGATGCCGGCGTCGCCGAGGACCTCACCCAGGACGTGTTCGTCCAAGTGTTGCGCGGCCTCGACGGCTACGACTGGCGGGGCACGTTGGCGCCGTGGCTGTTGCGCATCGCGCGCAACACCGTCGTCGATCATTGGCGGCGCACCGGCCGGCGGCCGGAGCGTCCGATGTCGGCGGTGGAGGCCGAGGGCGACGGGGACGACGACGAAAGCATGATCGGCCGCGTGGTCGACGAGGAGGGAGACGTGGGGATCGTGCAGGCCGAGGCGTGGCTCGACCGGGCCGCGTTCCAGCGCGCGGCGGCGCAGCTGACCGCGCTGCAGCGCGAGGTCATCGCCCTGCGCTTCGCGGCCGGCCTGAGCATCCGCGAGACCGCCGACGCCATGGGCCGCAGTGAGGGCGCCATCAAGAACCTGCAGCATCACGCCGTGCGCGCCCTGCGGCGCGCCATCGGCCGAGACGAGCGCGCATGACCGCGCCCGACTGCCCCGGACGCGGACGGCCCGGCACCGCCGCCGACGACCGCGGCGGCGAGGGACCGGTCGACGCCGCCGCCGAGCGGTTTGCCCGCGCCTGGCAAGCGGTGCAGAGCGGCGCCGCGGTGGACGATGTCGTGACCGCGTTCGCTGACGACGCCGAGCTGGCCGAGCTCCTGCGCCTGGCGGACGCGGCGGCGCGCGTGCTGCCGGCCACCGTCGACACCGCGACGCGCGATCGACAGCGGACCCTGCTGGCGGCGATGCCGACCGCGGCGGGCCGCGGCCCGCGTGGCCGCGCCGCCGCTGCGCCGCTGGCGCGCCGGCGATGGGCCTGGCCGCAGCTGGCGCTGCGCCTCGGCGCGGCCGTCGTCGCTGCCTCGCTCGGCCTCGGCTCGACGGTCGTGGTGGCGGCGGACGACCTGCCGGGCGACCCGCTGTACGGCGTCAAGCGCGCCGCCGAGTCGGCGCGCCTGGCGATCACGTTCGACCCGGCGCGCCGGGCCGCGCTGCACATCGAGCTGGCGCATCTGCGGTTGAGCGAGATCCGCGCCCTGATCGACCGCGGCGACAACCCGCCCGCAGCGGTCGTCGAGGCGCTGCTCGAGGAGTTGACGTCGGCCCAGGCCGCCGCCGGCGACGCGGCCGAGCCGTCGCTCGTCGAGGGCGCCGCGTCGGCCCGCCGCGACGCCGCCGACGGCCTGCGCGCGCTGGCCGACCGCTCGCCCGCCGCCGCGCACCTGCTCGGCGGCGCGGCCGACAGCCTCGCCCCCCGTGCCGCACCGGCGCCGTCGGTCCCCCAGCCGGGCGACGCCGGCCCGCGTTCGGCGCCGCCGCGCCCGGAAGCGCCGCCGCGGGCGGCCACACCGACCGCGGATGCGGGCGCCTCGGGTCCGCCGCGGGAGGCCGGGGCATCGCCGGCGACGGCCGCGCCCGCGCTGCCCTCGGCAACGGCGCCGGCGACGGCGGCGCCGGGCGTCCCCGCACCCGCCGACGAGCCGCCCGCTCCGGCGCCGGCCGAAGCCACGGCCGCGCCGCCCGCGGCCACCGACGCGCCCGCCGATCCGGCGCCGCCGCACGACCCCGCCCCCACGACGGCACCCGAGAACCCCCGCGCCAACGAGCGCGCCACCGACCTCGCCGAGCGGCCGCCGCCGCCGACGCGCCAGCCACAGCGGACGCCACGGCGGCCGTGACCGGCGACCGCGGGGACGGGGGCGTGGTCCGCGGACCCGCCGCTGCCCGACGGGTGCCCGCGCCCGGCCGGCTCGTGGCGGCGATCGCCGTGGCGGCGGGCGCGGCCAGCGCCGTCCGACTGCATGCGTCGAGCCGCGCCGAGCCGGCCGCGATCGCATCGACGACGCTCAGCGCCCGGGTCTTCCTGCCGTTCGGGGTCGTGTTCGTCGACGCCCGGACGCGGGCGACGCAGCTGGCCGCCGCGTCGCGCACGCCGCGGGCATCGCGCACCCCGTCGGCCACCGCCACGCCGACAGCGTCGAGGACGGCCACCGCGTCCCCGCGGCCGTCCGGCACGACCCTGCCGGCGACGGCGACCGTCCGGCCGTCGCCGTCGCCGCCGGTGGCCACGCCCGTGCCCGGCGCCGCGACCGCCACCACCCTCGCGACCGCAGCGCCCCCGACGGCGACGCCCACGGCGGCGTTCGTCGCGGACGACCCCGGCGACGACCACCTGGCGCCGCTCGCCGCCGGGCGCAGCGGCGCCACGGCCGTGCGCTACGACGCGGCGACGCGCTCGTACCGCTTCACGCTGGCCGGCAGCGCGCAGCCGAACTGGTCGCTGGACCTGACCCACCCCGACGTTCAGCGCGGCCGGATCAGCCTGCGCGAGCTGGCGAGCGGACGCTACCCGGTGGCGGGCGCCGGCCTCTACTACCGGTCGCTTGAGGACGAGGTCATCGAGCCGCGGCTCTTCCAGCTGGAGTGGGCGATCGAGCGGCTCGAGCACGGCATCGTCGGCGGCTCGGTCGTGGTGACGGTCACCGAGCGGCTCGAGGAGGTGGCGCACCGCAAGCGATACACGCTGACACCGGTCGGGCGGGCGGTCCGCGTGCGCGCCCAGAGCCTGGACGGCGCCGGCGACGCCAGCGGTCGCTACGCCGGCTTCACCGCCGGCGACATCGAAGGCGGCCAGAGCGCGGTCGACGTCCGGGTGCCGTACATGGACAGCGTCCCGGTGACCTTCGTCGACGGCACCTGGTTCACCAGCGCCCTGCTCGACATCCCGCAGTCGCGCGCCAACGCCCTGGCGCCGCGGGGACCGGGCGCCAGCGGCGGCGGCTTCGCGAACGAGCTGGCCGCCTACTACGACCCCGACGCCCTCGGGCTGGTGCGCGCCGTCGACGAGACGGTCTGGCTCACCTGGAGCACCGATGTGGCCGACGCGTTCCCGGCGCCGCCCGGCCCGGTAGCGCCGCACCGCGCGGCCCATGTCGGCCGCCTCCATGCGACGGTCGTGGACGTGCCCGGCGCGGCGCAGCGGTCGTTCGGCGACCGGGTCGCCTACGCCGCGGCGCTGCGAGCGCTCGGCGTCGACGACGTCGTCGTGCACGTGCCGCGGTGGCGCGATCCCGCGGCGCTGCCGCCGGCCGAGTGGCCGCCCGATCCGGCGCAGGGCGGCGAGGCGGCCTGGCGCGCGCTGGCGGCGTCGGTCGCGGTCGCGCCGTCGGCGGCCTACACGCTGACCGTGCCCGGCTGCCCGGATGCGCCCAACCCGTCGCATCGATCGAGCGAGCGGGTGACCGGTCGCGACGGCGTCCCAAAGGCGATGGACGCGGCGCAGCCCTGTCCCGACGGCGCCACGACACCGCGGTTCCTCCTCCCTCCGGCCGGCGCCGTCCGCCAGGCCGGCGAGGACGCGGGCCGCTGGACGGCCGCCGGCGCGCAGGGCGTGACGCTCGACGTGCTGGGCGCCTGGAATCCGGCCTTCGGCTGGCCGGGCGCGCCCGACAACAACCTCGACTTCGACGCCAACCCGCGACACCCGGGCTCGGTCGGCGAGAGCGTCGCCGCCTACGGCCGGCTGTTCCAGCAGCTGCAGCGCCAGATCGGGCCGGTCTGGGCCGACGGCGCGCACGGGCCGTGGCCGGCCCGCTACGACACGTTCTACCTTGGCTACGTCGACGGTGTGGCGCGGAGCCTCTCCAGCGGCGCGTTCGGCGACGCCGCCAGCGCCGGCGTCCTGGTGGTGCCCGACTTCGCGCTACGGGCGGCGCGGCCCAAGGCGATCGCGTACGGTCTGGGCGACGTCGAGCGCTTCTTCGGCGCCGACCGGCCGCGCGGTCCGCTGTCGATGGCCGAGCTCGACGCCTGGCGGGCGACCGAGCTGGCGTTCGGCCACGCGGGCGCCTGGCTGACGGCCGGCGCGGCGATCGCCGACGGCGACGGCTGGCGGGGCGACCCGACCGCACCGTGGTCGCTGGCCGAGGAGGTCAAGGACTACCACCTCTTCCTGCCGCTCCAGACGCGCACCCTCGACGCACCCGTCGACCGCGTCGACTACGTGGGGCCGGACGGCCGGGCGCGCACGCTGGCGGCGGCGCTCGTCGACGGCCTCGACCTCATCGGGCCGCGGCTGGTGCTGCGCTACGGCGGGCCGGCGCCGGTGACGGTCTGGGTCAACCTGGGCGCGACGAACTGGCCGGTCGTCCACGACGACACCGTCGTCGACCTGCCGCCCGACGGCTGGCTCGTCGACGGCGCCGACCTCGACGCCTACAGCGCCCTCGTCGACGGCCGCCGCGTCGACTTCCTCCGCGCCCCGCAATGGACGCTCTACGACGGCCGCGGCACCCCGACGACGTTCCCGGACGGCGCCACAGCGACGTGGCTGCGCGTGGTGCGGGCGGACGGGCGGGTGGTGGAGGGGCGGGGGGATGGGAGCGTGATCGCGACGCCGTGAGGGCGGGGCGGCCCGCCCTCACGGGGTGCATCGCGCCCGATGGCCGCGCCAGGCCGGCGCCCGGCGCGGCGGGCTAGTTCGTGCGGTCGGGTGGATTCACGGGCGACGAGCGCAGCCCGACCGGGTAGCCGTAGTACGCCACCAGGTAGGGCGGACCGTCGACGCTGCCCTCGCGCCACGTGGCGACGACGAGCGCCCACTTGTCGCCGACGGACCATGGGATTTCGGTCGCCAGGGGCTGTCCGGCCGGCATCGCGACGCCGACGTGCGCGGTGACGACTCCCGTGGCGTACAGGGGCGAGCCTTCGACAAGCTGGGCAACCTCGACGTCCTGCGACGTCGTGACGTAGCGCACGTCGACCCACGGCGCCGTGGTGCGCCGTCCGAGCTGGGCGATCGTGAACGTGCCGCGGCCGGCGGCGGGTTGGGGCTGGGCGCTGAACGACACCGGCACGTTTCCGCCACGCCCTTGGCCCAGGGTGATTCCCAAGGCCCAGTTCGTCGAGAGTTCCTCGTCGATGCAGCCTTCCACGGTTTCCAGCTCGTTGTTGCCCAGGTCGAAGAGGTACTCCACGCGGCTCACGTGGTTCGGGTCGCCCATGAGGCGGTAGCCGACGTGCGTCATCATGCCGTACGGCACGAACTTCTCGCGCTGGAGCGCGGTGGGCCACCGGATGATCGTGTTCGGTGGAAGCGCGTTATCTTCGTACACCAAGGTGTTCGACAACGGGTTCGCGATGCCGGCCCAGAGGTCGCTCACCGACTCCGTCACCTCGCCGGGAGCGGGCGCGGCAAAGCGCGGGTCCTCCGGCAGCAAGGTGAACTGCAACCCGAGTGCACCGGGCTCGCTCTGCGGGGAGCAGTTGTTCGTCACGTCGAGGTTCACCAACGCCGCCACGCCGAGCGGGTGGGCGTCATCCGTGGGCGCCTCGACCGTCCCGCTCACCGCGAGCGGCGCCGCATCCGTGGTCGGGGCACCCGACTCGCCCGCCCCGATGCGCGCTGTTTCGGTGATCGCCTCGCCGGTGCCCACATCGCCCAGCGGCGCGGCAGCCGTGATCGCTGACGGGAGGTCGGAGGCAGGCGGTGCTGGGTCAGGAGCGCGGCAGGCGGCGACGGCGAGGGTGGCGAGCACGACGATGCTGGATGGTCTCATGGCTTGGTCCTCCGCGTGGATCGATCGATGTGCAGCGTGCGAGGGTCCGTTCGTTGCAGCGGCCCAGGCTGGGATCGGCGCGCGGCCGATCCCAGCCTGGGCGGCAAGCTACGGGTAGGCCCGTCGATTGTGCTGGCGCGCCATGGGGTTGTACAGGGCATCGCTCGGCGATCCGGCGGCTCCCTGCCCACGCCCGCCGCCCAGCGGCGGCGAGGTCGGGGCGGGCGCCGGCACGCACTTGCCGACCGTGCCGCGCTGGTAGAGCGCCACGATCGCCTGCGCCGGCAGCGCGCTGCCGATGAACTCGACCTCGTCCAACCAGCCGTCGAAGAAGCTGGTCGGCTGGAAGGACAGCGCGCCCAGTCGCAGCACGCTGGCGTTCTCGAGGCTCCCGGGCCGAACGCGCGGATCGAAGGGCTCGCCGATCGCCTGGCCATCCAGGAAGAACCGGCCGCCATCGGCGCGGTCGCGGTCGACGCTCACCGCCAGGAGGTGCCAGCGGTCGTCCTTCGGGATCGCGACGCCGGCGCCGAAGTTCGTGTACCCGGACGCATCGGCCAGCTGGAGCCCCGGCTGCATGTTGTTCAGGTAGAGCTGGTACCCCGGCCCACCGGCGCTGGCTTGCTTGACCATCGCCACGTGGACACCGTTCGTCGTCGCGTCCGGCGGCACCTTCACCCAGGCGTCCAGCGTGAAGTCGCCTCGAGGGCTGGCCACGACGTCGAGCGATGCGTGGTCGGGCACGTCGACGTACGCCGTCTGCCCGTCGAAACGCAGGGCGCGGCCGACGTGGCCGGAGCCGCGTCGGGCGGCGCCGTTCAGCGTGCCGAAGTTCAGGATCGGGACCTCGACGGCGTCCAGCACGACCTCGCCGCCCGCCTCCTCGAACCGCCACCAGGCCGCCAGGCCGGGCAGCTGGCTGAGCGGCAGGCACGACGTCGACCCGGTTCGCGTGGGCGTGGCGGACGGGCGCGGCGGCGTCACCGAGGGCGGCGCGGCCGGCGTCGTGGCGGTCGGCTGGGCCGCCGCCACCACCTGGAAGCTGCAGCGGCGCAGCTCGCGGTAGCTCTGGTCCGGCTGCTGGGCCTGGAACGACAGCCGTCGCAGCCCCAGCGGCGCGTCGGCGGGCAGGACGAGCGGCGGGCTCACCGTGTAGGTCACGCCGCCGTCGATCGTCCCGCCGTCGATCTGCCGTTCCTGGCCGCCGTCCGGCCACTGGTACATCACGCGGACGGTGGCCTGCGCCGCCCCGTCGATGCGCACGGCGATCGGGACGGTCTCGCCCTGGCCGTAGAGCACGTCGGCGGTGTCCTCGGCGCAGCCGCGGTCCGTCCGGATCTGCCCGACGAGCGCCGGCGTCGGCCCGGGCCGCGTGGCGGTCGGCGTCGCGCTGGCCGTCGCCGTCGGCCGCGGCGGCGTCGCGCTCGGCGGCAGTGGCGTGGCCGTGGGCTCGACCTCGTCGGTGGGCTCCGGTCCGTCCGTCGGCGCCGCCGTCCACGTCGGGCGCGGCGTCGGGCCGGGCGTCCACGTCGGCCGCAACCTGGGCGTCGGTGTGGGCGATCCGGTCGACGTCGGGCCGCTCGGCACCGGCACGGCCGGCACGCCGCCCAGCGGGGCGTTCATGACCGTGCCCGGCAGGAAGATCTGCGACGTGACCGAGCCGCCCCACCCGAACGTCGGGCAGCGGAGCGCCGCGGCAAACGTCTGCACCTCGTGCCCGCCGGCGGCGATGGCGAAGAACTTGCCCAGGGGCGGCGTGATGGACGGGCTGAAGCCAGAGAAGTTTCCCCAAGACTCGAGCGTACCGTTCGCTCGCATCGCAAGGCTGTGGCCGAAGCCTACGGCGATGGCGCGGTAGCCGGTGCCGAAGGATGTCCCGTGCGCACTGGGTAACGCTTCGTCGAAAACGGTGCCCCACGACCAGATGCGTCCCTGCGTGTCCAGAGCCAGCGAGTGCGTGACGTTAATGTCGATGGCGACGAACGGATCGGGACTCTTGGGCATGACTTGCATGACGCAGCTACCCGAGGTGCAACCCGGCACCTGCCCGAGGTTGTTGAAGCCCCAGCCGTAGATGTCGCCGTCCGAGAGGGCCAGGGTGCTGCCGCCGCTGGCGGCAATCGCGTCGTACACGCGGCTGCTCTCCACGCAGTGGCCGGCGGTGGGCGCTGCACAGCCGGGCAGCTGACCATGGAAGTTGTTGGGCCCCCAGCTGTGCAGGTTGCCCTTCTCATCGATGGCCATGGCGACCTCATCCCCGGCCGATATGGCCACGTACCCCGGAATCGTAACGGTAGGCTTGGTGGAGCACTTCAGAGAATTCGGACAGCCGCTGAAGAGGGCCTCCGCGACTCCGAGACTCGCGCGCCAACTGTGCATCGCCCCCTTCGCGTCGAGCGCGACCGTGAAGCCCTGTCCAGCGGCGATGGCGATGAACGGCGTGGTCGGAGCCGGCACCTTGGCCGTGGGCGGTCCGCCCCACGCCACCAGGTCGCCGTTGTTCAGGAGCGCCACCGTGTGGTCGAACCCCTGGGCGACGGCCTTGTAGCCGGCCGACAAAGACTTCGGCGAAGCCGAGGCCGGCACACCGCCGATCTGGCCGTAGTACTGGGGGTCGTCGCCCCAGACGTAGAGGCGGCGCTGGTTCGCGAGGAACCAGGGCACCTTCGGACAGACGATCAGCGGCAGGTTGCCGAAGTCCAGCTCGTCCGGCGCGATCGGCTTCATCGTGCCGGTCTCGTGGATCTCAAAGGGGGGCAGCGTAGCGTCGCAGTAGACGTAGACCTCGTACTTCCGCGGCAGCTTGGGCAGCGTCTGCAGGTAGCCGGCCTTGGGTACTTCTTCGATGTAGTAGATGCCCACGGGGAGCGTGAGGACGTAGGCGCCCGATGCGTTCGTCGTCGCGCTGAACGCCGGGGTGGTGGCTCCGGGCTCGGTGGCGGTGATCACCCAGCCGCCCATGCCCGGCTCGCCGCTGTCGCGCTTGCCGTTGCCGTTCGCGTCGCGGAACTTGATGCCGCTGAGGGTGACCTCGCACGGCGGCGTCTTGAAGTTCGCGAAGTTCACGTCCCACACCTCGGCGCCGAAGCCCAAGGCCAGCTTGTGGGTGCCAGGCGGCACCGGCTGCGGGCCGGTCTGGTGCCAGCCGTCCGCCTGCTGCTGCGGCGTCATCTGCTCGGCGATCGTGGTGTCGCCCGGCAGCGCGTCGAGGCAGTATTCCCCCGAGCGGAGCAGGCCTGTGCCATCGGCGGTGACGGTGGTCGCGACCTGCGCGCCGTCCTGGCTGGCGACGATCGTCCATCCGGATAGGTGGTTCTCGCCTGGGTCGCAGACTCCGTCTTGGTCCGCGTCCTCGCACTTCACGCCGCACACGCGCCCGCAGATCGGCAGGTCGGCGGCGACCGCGTGGTCGTTCGGCACGCCCTGCGGGCCGCCCGAGCCGTCGCGGGCGCCGTCCAAGGCGCCGTGGGCGCCGGGCGTCTGCGAGCCGGTGACATTGAAGGTCGGCGCGCCGAAGACGTGCTTCGGGGTGCCCGTGCCGTTCGGCAGGCTCATCCAGGTAGCCGTGGCGTGGTTCACGAGCGCGGGGCAGGCCGTGTCCGTAACCTCGGCGTCGAAGCGGAATCGCACCTCACAGCCCGGCCGCATGGCGTCGATCCCGAGCTGCAACGGTGAGGCCATCGTCATGCCAGCGGCGCAGTTCGGCGGCGTCATGCCGATGCTCGTCGTGCCCGCCAGCGAGAGCCCGGCAGGCAGGACGTCCTCCAGCGCCACCTCGAAGGCAGTGGCGGACCCGGCGTTCGTCACGACGAGCTCGTAGGGGATCATCGCGCCCAGGGTCACCTCCGCCGGCAGCTGTGCCGTCGGGAAGCGCTTGTCCAGCGTCAGGCGCGGCTCGACGATCTTCACGTAGGCATCGGGCAGGCCCTGGCCACCCCAGTCCAGGTTGACGTCCGGGAACGTCTGCCCGGCGGCGGCGACGGCAACGTTGTTGCCCTTCACCTCGTGCGTCTCATCGTAGTCGACGTTGTTTTGCGTGTTGCACACCAGGGCGTTGAACCGGAAGCGGAACGTCCGCGGTGTATTCGTGGCGCCGTTGCCGGGCAACATCACCTTGCCGAACTCGAACGTGGGCGGCTGCGCACCGACCAGGCAGTGGAACGGACCGCCCTTCACGTCCGGTTGGTTTCCGACCGCGACTCCGGCGATGGGTGTGTCGACGAAGGTGACCTCCGCCGTCTGCGGCAGGTACACGAGGTCGGCTGGCAGGAGGTCCGTCACCTCCAGTGCGGGCGACAGCCCCTCCGGCACCGTCACCTCGACTTCGTAGCGCACGATCTCGCCGATCGCCACCGGGCGCGGCTCGGCCAGGCTGCCGTCCTCGGCATCCGAGGTGTGCGCCTCCGACGTCTCCACCAGGCGCTTGAACGCCCGCGGCCCGACGCAGACGCTGGCCTGGGCGTGGGTGTTGACGGCCAGGCCGGCGGCCACGTGGTTGGCGCCACCCTCCCGCCCGGCGTAGCTCAGCAGCTCCGCCTCGTTCACGTAGCAGCCGGCTTCCACGTTGGGTGCGATGGTGGCGTGGACGATGATGATCGCCAGGTTGAGCCCGTCGTCGGGGTCGTAGGGATCGATGGCCCCCTTGGTCAAGGTCGTCGGTCCAGGATCGTCCAGCGTCAGGCCTGCGGAGGAAAACAGGGCGCCGGAGTGGACGATCGGCGAACCGTTTCCGTTGACGACGCACTCCACGGTCGCGTTCTGTAGCTGAGGCGGCAGCTTGTCGCTCACGCTCACATCAAACGCGCCCTCCACCGCCGCACCGAAGTTCTCGACGACGATGGCGAACCGCACCTCGTCTCCGGCGTCGAGGCCGGCCAACACGCTCGCGCCGGGCGCCCCGCCCAGGAAGTTCGGGCTCGCGTCGAGGACGGTCGAGGTCACGCCGTTCAGATTGCAGCCCGTGAACGGTCCCTTGTCGTTCAGCGGCTCGTAGTGCGGCGGCATGTCCGCCGTGTCCTTGCTCGTCCAGATGACGCCCTTGCGGATCGCCAGCCGGGGCGCGGCCACCTGGAACGCCGCGGCGTAGGCCTGGCAGTAGGCCTTGCCGAGCGTGTTCCGCTCGCACTCGCGGACGAGGTTCGTCATGTGCAGGCCGTCGGCGTAGGGGTCGGTCGTGACGGTGGCCGTCAGGCGCACGATCAGGGTGCGCTGCTGGATGTTCTGCGCCCAGAGGTCGCCGAACTCGAAGCGCAGGCTGTTGCCGGCGCCAACCGAGGCGATGGGCGCCGACACGGTCGTCGGCGCTTGCGTCGGCGTGAGCAACCAGCACGCTTGTCCCGGCGCCGGGTTGCCCACGATCGAACCGTTCATGGCGCACTTCGGCAACGGCGTCGTCATGCCGTTGAACTCGCCGTTGCTCAGCACCGGCGCCGGCAGCCAGTCCTCGATCACGATGTCCTCGGCGTCGGCGGATGGGATCGTCTTGGCGATCTCGAACGTGATCGTGTCGCCGGGCGAGAAGGCATACAGCCCGGTGTTCGCGTCCAGCACCAGTTCATCCGCCGCATCGTTGCGGGCGACGACCCGCTTCTCGAGGTCGCCGGCCACGATCTGGAGCGCCGCGGCGCTGTCGTCGGTGGCCCAGACGTTCGTCCCCGCCCAGACGTTGATGCCCTCGACCTCGACGCGGAGCGCACGCAGCGAGGCGCGGTTGCACAGCGGGTCGTGCTTGTCGACGTGGAGGTTGCCGGTCGCGCCTGGGCCAGGCTGGGGCAGGGCGAACTGGTGGTTGATGCGGGCCCGGAAGCGGATCGTGCCCCACGCCGGCTTGCCTTGGCCCTGGGGGGTGGCGGCGCCGGAGAGGACGCCTTGCTTGATCGACGGCGAGGCGGTCGGCCACTGGGTTGCAGCCTGCGCCTCGAGCAGCGCGCTCACGTCGAAGGTCACCTTGCTGCCGCCGGTCAGGTCGAACGGCGTGCCGTCGTCGGGGTAGCTGGCGGAGCAGACCTCGCTCGGCACCGATGTCGGCTGGAAGTCGGCCCAGGGCCAGTTCATGCTCAGCGGCGCCGCGAGCGTGCCGTCGCTGATCGTGAGCACCGGCGGGTGGTTGGCGGTGATGAACGACTGCCCGTCGGACAGGAAGTCCTCGATCTTGATGTCGGCGAAGTAGGCGTAGTCCGTCACCTGGAAGGACAGTGTGTAGTCCACCAGGTCGACCGGCGACGGTCCCTTGGCGCCGTAGTCGTTGGCCACCTTGACCGACTTCTGCAGCGCGACGCACTTGTTCTGCAGGGTGTGGTCGTCCACCACGGGGTCGAGCGCCACGTGCTTGGCGCTGTCGCGCGGGTCGAGCGGCGTCCAGTCGGCCTCGACGGCGATGTCGTTCACGGCGGTGACCGGGGTGCAGTTGTTGAGGTTGATGACCGGCGTGTTCGTCGCGCCGAGGCGGTCGAAGTGGAACCAGAACGACATCGCCACCGTCCCCGTCGCCGAGGCGCACTCCAGCTTGGCCACGGCGCCGGCGGCCGGCGACTTGGCCGGCACCGTCGCGGTGCAGCCCGGCGTGTGGCTGTGGAAGCCGTCGAACACGAGGTCGGCGGGCAGCTGGTCCGTCACGACGAGGTTCGTCACCGTCTGCCCCGGCGCGATCGCCGCCGTCACCCCGTAGCGCAGCGGGTAGCCGTCCTTGTGGCTCGGCCCCGTCGCCGCCTCGCCCTCCGGCCCGAGGTAGGCCTTGCTGGCCAGCAGGACGAGCGGGATGACCGTCGTCTTCGTCCAGCCGTCGGCCACCACGTCGTCGCCGTGGCTGACGATGGGCGTCGTGCCGGTCGGGCTGTCGCCGTAGAGGAAGCCGCCGCGCGCGTAGACGTCGATCGGCGCCTGCTCGTCGGCGAACGCATCGATGTGGGCCTGGATCTGGATGGCCAGCGGCGGCGCGTCCGGCGCGTAGCTGCCCACCGGCAGGCGGATCGACACGAGCTGATGTCCCGCCGGAACCGTCACCGTCGGATTGCCCGGCAGGAACGGGTGCGGGAACGAGGTCGGCTCGCTCTCGCAGTCGACGCCGCCACCGAACACCTTGACGTCGGCCGGCGGCGCACCGTCAAGCAGCGCGCTGCCGGCGACGAGCTCGAGGCCGTCGCACTGCAGGCTCATGTCATTCCCGTCCGCGCCGCGCCGGTCGAGGACGAGGTCGATGAACGGGCCGTAGCCCAGGTCGTTCGGCCCGCCGGTGTTCATCAGCGTCGCGGAGAGGTTGACGTCGGTGCCGATGAGGCCGTACGTCGGCAGTGCCGGCAGCAGCACCGTCGGTTGCGCTTGCTGCAGCGGCGCTGCTGCCGGCGCCGCCTGGGCCGTGCCGATCGCGGCGCCCCCTTGGCCGGCCGCCAGTCCCGCGCCGTGCAGCACGAGCAGCGACACGACGAGGAGGACGCGTTGCCAGCCGACCCAGCAGAGCCGAACCGTGTGCCAGCGGGCTGCGTGGTCGAGAGACGGTGGTCGATGCGTGCGGAAGAACACCATGATCGGACCTCCAGGCTGCGTTGCCCGACCGCTGGGGCTGCGGGCGAGCCGGGTGCGTTGACGCTCCTCGGTCGCTCCAGCCAGGCCCCCCGCGGCTGGAGCGCGCCGCCATTCGGCGACATCGGGCAGCGTATCGACCCCGGATCGGCGCCACCAGAGCCCTCCGACACCCGTCCGCCCACACTCCGCCAACCGCGGCTGTCGGAGTGCGCCCCGCCTCTTGACGCCCGCTGTGTCGCTCGGCTAGCCTTGCCGCGCCCCGGCGCCCTTGCCTGGGGGGAGCAGGACGGGCGAGCGTTGGCTGTCGACTCGATCACTGAAGCAGCCGTCCAGGGCGCGTTGTGGTCGTTGCGCTACGGCCAGTCGCTGCGCAACGGCGCCCTTCTCGCGCTCGACCAGGTGACGCTGCGGCTCGTGCGCGAAGGGCTCGACGACTCGACGACGGTCCGCGAATGGCTGCTTGGCCAGCTGCTGGCGGAGGCCGTCGCCGACGGGATGCGCCACGCGCGCGTGCGGACCCACGCCGACCCAGCAGGCGGCGGATCGAGCGCCGTGCCCGATGCCGATGCGTTGACGCGCCTGCGCCACGACTTCCGGGCCGGCGACCCCGACCTCGAGGCGTGGGGCATGCTGTCGATCCGCTACCTCAGCGCCAGCCAGCCGCCGACCGGGACGTTGGCCGATGCCCTGAACGTCTCGGGGCGGACATTGGAGCGGCGGCTGGCGCGCGGGCACCGGCTCCTCGCGGCGGCGCTGCGCGAGCGCGAGGTCGCCGCGGCCCAGCTGCTGTCGGCGAGTGCGCCACCGCCGCCGCGCGAACGCATCGAGGTGCGGTCCGACGCCGACGTGCCGCCCGTGCCCGACGTGTTCGCCGCCTTGATGACCACGATCCGTGGCGACCGGGCCTCGCTGCGGCTGTCGACGTCGGACGTCGCGGTGCTGACCCGCCACGTGCCGCGCACGCTCGACGAGTACTACCTCGGTCGCGTGGCCGCATGGTCGCAGCCGCGCTACCGGCTCGACGAGCGGTTCGTGGGCCTGTCGCTGCTCGTCGACATGGGCGAGGAGGCGCAGGACCGCCGATGGCAGCCTCGCGAGGCCTCGTTCGACAGTTTGGCCGCCCTCGACGCCGCCGTGCCGGAGTCAGCCTACGTGCTGCTCGGGCCGCCGGGCAGCGGGAAGAGCACGCTGCTGCGCCGCTTCGAGCTCGACACCGCCATCGACGCGCTGCGGGGCGCTACGAGGGCGGTGCCGTTCCTGGTGCCGCTCAACCACTACCGTTCGGCCTGGCCCGGCGATCCGCCTCCGGCGCCGCGCGACTGGCTCTCGGGCCTGTGGCGAAAGCGCGGTCCGACGCTGCCGCCGCTCGACGAGCTTCTGGACGCCGGCCGCGTCGTCCTGCTGCTGGACGGCCTCAACGAGATGCCGCATCAGGACCAGGCCGACTTCCACCGCCTCGTTCTCGCGATCAAGCAGCTCCTGCACGACGTGTTGCTGCCGCAGCCGGCGAACCGCGTCGTGCTCTCGTGTCGCAGCCTCGACTACAGCTCGCCCCTGTCGTCGGCCACCCTGCGCGTGCCGCAGGTGCGCCTCGAGCCGATGTCCGACGACCAAGTGCGCACGTTCCTCGATCGCTACGCGCCCGATCGAAGCGCGCGGCTCTGGGCAGGCTTGTCCGGCACGGCGCACCTGTCGCTGTATCGGACCCCCTACTTCCTGCGGCTGCTCGTCGAGCAGTGGCCCGGCGAGGTCGTCGTCCCCGCCGGCCACGCCGGGCTCTTCACCGGGTTCGTTCGCTCCGCGCTGCGCCGGGAGGTCGAACGCGACCATCCGCTCTTCGCGCCTGGCGCGCTGCTCACCGAGCGCGACCGGCGCCGCCTCGTGCAATCACGGCCGTGGCGGGATGCCTCGGAGCTGCCCGAGCACGGGCCGCTCATCGGGGGGCTGGCCGGGCTCGCACTCCAGATGCAGGAGCGCGCGGCGGCCAGCGCGGGCGCCCAGGTCCGCGTGCCCTACGACGTGGCGGTGTCGATCGTGGGCGAGGCGGGCGGCGACCCGGTGCTGCGGGCCGGCATGGCCCTCGGCATCCTCGACGAGGATCTGCTCGACGGCACCGTGTTGTTCTTCCACCAACTGCTGCAGGAGTACTTCGCCGCCCGCCGCCTCGCGCCCCGGCCCATCGACGCGCGGCTGCGCGCGCCGTGGCGGATGGATGAGGTCACGCCGGCGCTCGACGACGTGCTGGCGGCGCTTGCGCCCGACGAACCGCTTCCATCGGCGCCGACCACCGGGTGGGAGGAGACCGCGCTTCTCGCCCTCTGCCTGGCCCCGCAACCGGACGAACGGGTGCTGGAGATGGCCGAGTTCAACCTGCCGCTGGCGGGGCGCGCGGCACTGCGCGATGAGGTGCGTCTCGGCGAGTCGACGCGCGAGCGGCTCCGATGGGCGCTCGTTCGCCGCAGTCGCGATCCGGACGCCGACCTGCGGGCTCGACTGGCCGCGGCCGACGTCCTGGGGCACCTTGGCGACCCGCGCTTCGTGCGGCGATGCGGGGCATTCGGCGACTACCTCCATCCGCCGATGGTCGAGCTCGCCGGCGGTCGCATCCTCGTGGGCCGCGACGACGGGCCGGCTGACGAGCGCCCGGTGCACCGGGTGGACGTCGCGGCGTTCGCACTCGGCCAGTTTCCCGTCACCAACGCCGAATGGGCGTGCTTCCTCGACGCCGGTGGCTACGACGAGCCGCGGTGGTGGCCCACGCCGGGCGCCGAGGCCTGGCGGAGCGGGTCGGGCACGGCGGAAGGGTCCCGCTGGGACTATCGGCTCTGGCGGCAGCGCCTACTGGCCAACCCGGCGCTGCTCGACGAGATGCGCGACCAGGGCCGCGTCCCGACCGAGTCCTACGAAGCGTGGCGCGCGCGGCTGACGATGGACGGTGCCGCGTTCGAGCGGCATCTGACAGAACGCTGGCCGGACGGCCGCCGGACCGAGCCGGCGGCCTGGCGGCGCGAGGCGTTCCGCCATCCGTTGCAGCCGGTCGTCGGGGTCAGCTGGTACGAAGCCTGGGCCTTCTGCCACTGGCTCTCCGCCCAGACGGGACGACCGTTCCGGCTGCCCACCGAGGTGGAGTGGGAGGCAGCCGCGCGCGGCGCGGATGGACGCCCGTATGCGTTCGGAGCGGACTTCGCGGTCGGGGCGGCCAACACCGTCGAGGTCCACCTGTTCCGACCGTCACCCGTCGGCGTCTTCCCCGCCGGTGACAGCCCGCAAGGCGTGGCCGATCTCCACGGCAACGTGTTCGAGTGGTCCGCAAGCCATCTCGGGCCGATCGACGGGTCGCACGTCTATGGCTATCCCTACGACGCCCGTGACGGCCGGGAGTCGCCCGATCCTTCGCCGACGATGAAGCTCGTGGTTCGCGGCGGAGCGTGGTCGGGCGACGTGACGATGGCCTCCTCGACCTGCCGAAGCCTGGGCGCGCCGCTGTTGCCCGACTACCGGGGCACCAACCTGGGCTTTCGGGTGGCCTGCTCCGGGACGCCTGGCGGCGGGCCGGCCCTCACCGGCTGACGCCCCGCCCCCGACACGGCCGCTTCGCCCCCGATCGTCCGCCCCGCCGCCCTACGCCGGCTCCGCCGCCGGCTCGGCGACGTGGAACACGAGCTGCGAGCCGTCCGGCGCTGCATCGACGACGACATGGTCGCCCTGCTGGATCGTGCCGGCGAGGATCTGCTCGGAGAGCGGGTCCTCGATGAGGTCCATGATCGCCCGGCGCAGCGGCCGCGCCCCGAACTCGGGGTCGTAGCCCTGCTCGAGAACCTTGTCCTTGGCGGCATCGGTGACCTCGATCGTCACGTGCTGGGCCTCGAGCCGCGGGCCGAGCCGCTCGATCTGGACGTCGACGATCCGGCGCAGGTTGTCGCGGTTGAGCGGCCGGAACACGAGCAGCTTGTCGACGCGGTTGAGGAACTCCGGCTTGAAGGTGCGCTTGAGCTCCTCGATCACCTTGTCCTTCATGTCGTCGTACTCGGCGGACAGCCGCGCCTGGTCGTCCTTGTTGGCGTTGAAGCCCAGCGCCTGCTGCTTGTTGAGCTGCGACGCGCCGACGTTGGAGGTCATGATGATGATCGTGTTGCGGAAGTCGACCTTGCGTCCCTTGGCGTCCGAGAGGTGCCCGTCCTCCATGATCTGGAGGAGCATGTTGAACACCTCGGGGTGTGCCTTCTCGATCTCGTCGAGGAGCACGACCTGGTAGGGCCGGCGCCGCACCGCCTCGGTCAGCTGTCCGCCCTCGTAGTAGCCCACATAGCCCGGCGGCGCCCCGACCAGCCGCGCCGTGGCGTGGCGCTCCATGAACTCGCTCATGTCGATCTGCAGCAGCGCGTCCTCGCTGCCGAACATGAACTCGGCCAGGGCCTTGGCCAGCTCGGTCTTGCCGACGCCGGTCGGACCCAGGAAGACGTAGACGCCGATCGGCCGGTGGGGATCCTTGAGCCCCGCCCGCGCCCGGCGCACTGCCTTGCTGATCGCCTCGATCGCCTCGTCCTGGCTGACGATGCGGGCGTGCAGCGTCTGCTCCATCTGCAGCAGCCGCTCGCTCTCCTCGCCCGCGATGCGCACGACCGGCACCCCGGTCCACATCGCCACGACCTCGGCGATGTCCTCCTCGGTGACCTCAAGCTGATCGTTGGACGCGTCGCGCAGCGTCTCGATCTCGCCGGCCAGCTCGCGCTCGCGCTCGCGCAGCACGACGGCTTCCTCGTAGCGCTCCTCGGTGAACGCCTTGTCGCGCTCGCCCTGGAGGTCGCGCAGGCTGTCGAACTTCTCGTGCAGGCCGGGCGCGTCCGGCAGCTTGTACATCCGCACCCGGCTGGCGGCCTCGTCGATGAGGTCGATCGCCTTGTCGGGCAGGAAGCGGTCGGTGATGTAGCGCGCCGCGAGCTGGGCCGCGGCGGCCAGCGCGTCGTCGCGGATCTTGAGGTTGTGGTGCTCCTCGTAGCGCGGCTTGATCCCGCGCAGAATCTGGATCGTCTCCTCGACCGACGGCTCCTCGACGAACACCGTCTGGAAGCGCCGCTCGAGCGCGGCGTCGGCCTCGATGTAGCGGCGGTACTCGTCGAGCGTCGTGGCGCCGATGCACTGCAGCTCGCCGCGGGCCAGGGCCGGCTTGAGCAGGTTGGCGGCGTCGACGCTCGAGCCGGCCGAGCCGGCGCCGACGAGCATGTGCAGCTCGTCGATGAACAGGATCGCGTCCGAGCCCTTGAGCTCATCGACGACGCGCTTCATCCGCTCCTCGAACTGGCCGCGGTAGATCGTGCCGGCCACCAAGCTGCCGACGTCGAGCATGAAGACGCGCTTGTCGCGCAGTTGCGCCGGCACGTCGCCCTCGGCGATGCGCTGCGCCAAGCCCTCGACGATGGCCGTCTTGCCGACGCCGGGCTCGCCGATGAGGGCGGGGTTGTTCTTGGTGCGGCGGCTGAGGATCTGGATCACGCGCTCGATCTCGCGCCGCCGGCCCACGACGGGGTCGAGCTGGCCCTCCTCGGCCTGCGCCGTGAGGTCGGTGCCCAGCTGGTCCATCATCGGCGTCTGCTGGCTCTTCTTGGGCCGCTCGGCCTTCTCACGGCTGGGCGTCTGCATGATCGCGCGCGTCGTCTGCATCCGCACGAGCGAGAGGTCGCAGCCCAGGTCCTTGAGGACATCGATCGCCAGCCCGCCACCCTCGCCGATCAGGCCCAGCAGCAGGTGCTCGGTGCCGATGTACTGGTGGTTCATCCGCCGCGCCTCTTCGACGGCGCGCTCGATGACCCGCTTCGTGCGCGGGCTGAGGCCGGTGGTCTGGCCCGGCGAGCGCCGGCCGGTGCGGCGGCTTGACTCCTCGATGATCCGCCGGACCTGGACCGGGTTCACGCCGAGGTCGCGCAGCACCCGCGCGGCGACGCCGCGCTCCTCCTGGACCAGGCCCAGCAGCAGGTGCTCGGTGCCGATGTAGCTGTCCTGCAGGCGGCGGGCCTCCTCCTGCGCCAACATGAGCACCCGCCGGGCGCGTTCGGTGAACCGATCGTCGAACTTGGCCATCATCGATCCCATCTAGACCGGCGGGGGTGGCGGGCGCCCCACCACCCCCGCTCGATTCCATACCGTACGGTCTAGACCCAGGCCGGCCGCATTACGGAGCCCCTTCGCACCGCCGCGTGGCCGCCTAGGCCTCGTCGCTCGCCTCCGCCGTGGCGCCATCGTCGCCGACGGCCGCGTCGCTCGCAGCGCCGTCCTCGGTCGTGGCCGCCGCGACCTCCGTCTCCGCGACAGGCGTCGCCTCGACCTCGGCGGCGGGCGCCTCGGCCTCGACGGCCGGCGCCTCCGCCTCCGGCGCCGCGGCGGCGACCGCCGGCTCGGCGTCGGTGGCGGCCGCCGGCGCCGCGGCGACCGCGGCCGGCTCGGCGGCCAGGTCGTCATCGAGGTCGGCGATCACCAGGTTGTCATACGCCACGTCGGCCCGCTTGAGGCTGAGGCCGATGCGCTTGCGGTCCGGGTCGACGCGGATCACGCGCACCGTCACCTCGTCGCCCGGCTGGACGACCTCGCCGGCCGGCTTGCTGTCGTCCGACAGCTCCGAGACGTGGATCAGACCCTCGATGTCGCCGTCAAGGCGGGCGAAGGCGCCAAAGTCGGCCAGGCGCGTGATCGTGGCGGTCACGACCTCGCCGACGACGAACCGCTGCTCGATGTCGCTCCACGGCTCGGGCATGAGCTGCTTCATCGACAGGCCGATGCGCTTGCGGTCACGGTCGACGCTGATCACCTTGACGGTCACCTTGTCGCCCAGGTTGAGGACCTCGCTGGGGTGGTTGACCCGGTTCCAGGCCAACTCCGACAGGTGGACCAGGCCGTCGGCGCCGCCGATGTCGACGAAGGCGCCGAAGTCGGCGAGGCTGGTCACGATGCCGGTCAGCACCTGCCCGTCCTCGAGCGACGTCAGCAGCTCGCTCTTGGACGACTTGCGCCGCTCGCGCATCGCCGCCAGCTCCGAGAGGATCAGGCGGTTCTTGCGCCGATCGATCTCGATGATCTTCAGCCAGATCGGCTGGCTGACGAGCGACGCCAGCGGGCTCTCGCCGCTGCCGTCGATCTGCTCGCGGCTGAAGCCGTGGCGGCGGTCGATCTGCGACGCCGGCACGAAGCCGCGGACCTGGCCCACGTAGACGATCAAGCCGCCCTTGTTGTGGCCGTTGACGTTCGCCTCGAACGTCTGGTCGTTCTTGTGGAGGTCCTCGGCCTGGTCCCAGTCCTGGCCGATGCGCGCCTGCGACAACGACAGGACCAAGTTGCCCTGGCGGTCCTCCGGGTTGACGATGAGGCACTCGACCTCGTCGCCGATCTGGAAGCCGGCCAGGTCGTCCTTGCTCATCGCCGACATTTCGCGGCTCGAGAGGATGCCCTCGCGCTTGCCGCCGACGTCGATGAGGATCTCGTTGTCGCGGATCAGGGCGATGTGCCCTTGGACGATGTCGCCCCGCTGGAAGCGCTTGGCGTCGTCATAGGACTCCAGCAACTCCAGCATCGGATGGGGCATGGCGGACGTGGTGGTGGTAAACGGGTCGGTCATTCAGTCTTCCTCGCACACAGAGTTGCGGGCGATTATACCGCATCGCAACGCCGCGGCGGCAAGGCAGGCGCCGGCGCTAGCCGCGGGCGAGCGCGATCGCCTCGACCTCGACGCGCGCGCCGCGCGGCAAGGCCAGCACGGCGACCGTCGAGCGGGCCGGCGGCGCGGCCGGGAAGAACTCGGCGTAGACGGCGTTCATCGCCTGGAAGTCGGCCATGTCGGTGAGGAACACCGTGGTCTTGAGCACGTGCGCCAGCGACGAGCCGGCCGCCTCGAGCACGGCGGCCAGGTTCGACAACGCCTGCCGGGTCTGGGCCGCGATGTCGCCGTCCACGAGCTGGCCCGTCTCCGGGTCGATCGGCACCTGGCCCGACGCGAACACCGACAGGTCGGCGCGGATGGCCTGCGAGTACGGCCCGATCGCCGACGGCGCACGATCGGTGGCGATGACGGTGCGGTGGTGGCCGACACCGGGGTCGACGATGCGGGCCGGCGGGGTGGGGGTGGTCATGAGGCACGTCCTTTCGATCATCGATTCGAATGTCACCATACCCGGTGGGGGCGGACGCGGGGGTCCGCCCGTACGGGGTGGGGCGGGGGGGCGGACGTGGGGGTCCGTCCCTACGGGGTGGGGCGGGGGGGGTGGGCGGCGGCTTGGGCGAAGATCATGCGGCCGGCGACGGTCTGCAACACGCGGGTGACGGTGACGTCGAGGGTCTCGTCGACGTGGTCGCGGCCGCCCTCGACGACGACCATCGTGCCGTCGTCGAGGTAGCCGACGCCCTGGCCGTACTCCTTGCCCTCCTGGATGATCTTGATGTCGAGCTGCTCGCCGGGCAGCAGGATCGTCTTGACGGCGTTGGCCAGCTCGTTGAGGTTGAGGGCCGAGACGCTCTCGATGGCGGCCACGCGGTTGAGGTTGTAGTCGTTCGTCATCACCGGGCAGTGCAGCTCCTGCGCCAGCCTCACCAGCTTGCGATCGACGTCCTGCGTGCCCGGGACGTCGCGGTCGGTGATCTCGACCCGGGCGGCCTTCGCGTTCTGCAGCCGGTTGAGGATCTCGAGGCCGCGCCGGCCGCGGTTGCGGCGCAGCGCGTCGCCGGAGTCGGCGATCTGCTGCAGCTCGGCCAGGACGAAACGCGGCACGAGCAGCGTCTTGTCGATGAAGCCCGTGTCGGCGACGTCGGCGATCCGTCCGTCGATGATCACCGAGGTGTCGAGCAGGATGTAGCGGCCCGACGCCTCGTCGATCGGCCGGCCGGACAGGACGCGCGACACGACCGACAGATAGGCGTTCGGGTTGCGCCCGACGACGCCGGCGCCGAGGTAGCCCAGGACGATCGCCGAGGCGAACGGGAGGAAGCGGTTGAACGGTTCGGGCAGCCGGCCGAGGGCCGGGGTGAGGAGCGCCGAGAGCAGCAGGCCGATCATCAGGCCGAGCGCGGCGCCGGCCAGCGTCGCCGGCGGCGCCTCCGCCAGGTCGCTGCGGATCTCGAGCAGCGGCCGGACGATCGTCGGCGTGAAGAGGTAGCCGAGGGCCAGCCCGAAGAGGGCGAACGACGTGGCGAACGCCAAGTTGACGATGATGACTTCTTGGCTGCCGCCGATGTTGCCGGCGTCGAGCTGCTGGGCGATGCGCTCGGCGACGTCGGGCGTCAGCAACGCGGCGCCGGCGTTGTAGCCGACGACGGCCAGCGCCAGCGCTCCGGCGAGCCGGAGCCAGGTGGTGTAGCGGCGGTTGGACATGCGGTACTCCCGTCTGCCGTCGAGGCAATCGGGACCGCCACAGCAAGCGGCGCGCGCCGACTAGGCGGTGCGCAGGTCGATGGCAGCCGACGCGCGCGCGGCCGGGAACGCCCCGCGCCGGGCCGTCGCGGACGGCGGGCCGGCGGGGCGGGTCGGATCGAGAGCGGTGAGGTGCGCGATGGCCATGGGGTGCTGTGCCGGTCGGATGAAGGGTGGCGCGTCGTATGCGCCGAGATGAAGGTGGCCTGACCGAAGCCGGCCGCAGTGTAGCACCTCAGCCGGCGGGCCACAACGTCGGGATCACGCGGGCCAGGGCCCAGATCGAGGTGGCCAGCAGGCCGGCGTCGAACGCGCTGATGGCCGCCGCCGCGATGCCGTCGGCCCAGGCGGGTCGTCCGATGGCGCGGGAGAGCCAGCGGCCCCACTCCCGCAAGCCCAGCATCGCGCCGCAGGCGATCGGGACGAGGGCTGGGAAGAGGTAGCGGCCCTGGTGTTGGACGAAGCTCAGGTTGTACCAGACGAACCCGGCCACCGTCGTGGCGACGACGAGGCCGAGGACGACGACGGCGTCGCGCTGGAGCGGCCCGACGTCGCCGGCCCGCTCGGCCGCGGCGTCGACGGCGCCGGCGTCACCGACGGTCGCATCGGCACCGCGCGCGCCGACGACGCCGCGGACTTCGCGCCCGCCGCGGCCGTCACGCCCGGCCCGCCACGCCCGGCGCAGGTAGCCGGCACAGCCGATCGTCATGGCCACCGAGGCGACGGCCAGCACGGCGTAGATCCGCCGGTCCATGAAGGCGCCCATCCAGCCGAAGACGCCCCAGAAGGAATCGAATGTGAAGACGACCGCCCGCTCGAGGTAGCCGATCCAGCCGTGCTGGGCGATCCAGTCCACCGTCCGCGGCTGCCCGACGACGACGCGGTCGTGGGCCGCCAGCCCGAACGGGTCGGCGAGGCCGTAGACGGCCATGTTGCGCGCGAACCACGGCGCGCCGATCGCCAGCCCGAGGCCGGCCATGCCGGCCGCCGGCGCCGCGGCGTCGCGCCACCGCCCGCCCTCGCGCCGCGTCCGCAGCGCCTCGGCCGCCGCCAGCGGCACGATCGCCGGGTAGACCGTCAGCTTGGTGAGCAGCGCCACCCCCCACACCATCCCCGCCTCGACCGCGTACCGCCGCCGCCCCACCCGCCCCGCCAGCCGCCGCACCGCCGCCAGCAGCGCCAGCGCCATGACCAGCTGGGAGAGCGCATCGTTGTTCACCATGCCGGACATGTAGGCGTTCATCGGCAGGAAGGCGATGAAGGCGGTGGCGCCCGTCGAGACATCCGTTCGACGAGGGAAGGCGCTCGCGAGCGCCCGCCAGGCGACCGCGACGGTCAGCAGGGCGAGCAAGACGCTGAGGCCGCGCATGACCCGCATGACGGCGATGGCCCGGCACGGGACAATGAGGTTCTCGACGACGCCCGTGGGCCCCGCAAGGCACGCCAGACGCATCCAGCTGTTGTTCGCCCATGTGGCTGGCCACCAGCCGAGCACGTAGTACAGGGGCGGCTGATGGTCTTCGTAGCTCATGTCGTCGATGGCGCGCGCGCTCGATGAGACGTCGGCCTCCAACGGCATGAACTGCGCGACGCGGGCGGGATTCCAGTCTCCTGGCTGAATGACGGGCAGTCGTCCCTGACGCGCCAACGACACGGCATAGTTCACATGGGCCGGCTCATCGGGCGCTTGAAAGGGCCGGGTCAAGACGGCGTGGGCAGCCGCCAGCATGGCGCCCAGCCCGATGATCATGGCGATGTCCAGGCTCCGCTGGTCTTCCCTCGCCCGTCCCGCGGCAGCCCGCTGTCGCGACGTCACGACGCCCGCCGCCCCTTACGCCCACCGCGCCAGCACGATGCCCATCTCGTAGAGCAAGTACATCGGCACCAGGACCATGAGCATCGTGAACGGGTCGGGGGTGGGGGTGAGGATGGCGGCGACGACGGCCATGACCAGGACGGCGTGGCGGCGGTAGGCGCCGAGCTTCTGGGGGGTCACCAGGCGCAGCTTGGCCAGGAGCAGGACCAGCAGCGGCGTCTCGAAGGTCAGGCCGATGATGAGCAGCAGGTTCGTGAAGAACGCGATGTAGAGGCTGAGCTGGGGCCGCGGCACGATCTCGATGGCGCCGCCGGTGATCTGGGCCGCGGCGCTGCCGTCGAGGAAGCGGATCAGGAAGTTGATCGTGCGCGGGAAGACGATGAAATACCCGAACAGCAGCCCGCAGACGAACAGGACGAAGGCGCCCGGCAGGAAGATGTAGAGCCACTTGCGCTCGCTGGGCAGCAGCGCCGGCATGACGAACGCGACGAGCTGGTAGACGAGCACCGGCGTGGCGAAGCAGATCCCGAGCAGCAGCGCCACCCGGAAGTACGTCGTGAAGCCCTCGAGCGGCTGCAGCACGACCATCTCGGGACAGGCGGTGCACATCCCGATCAGGCCGGTGATCACGGCCTTCGAGAAGCCCAACCCGATCGCCATCCCGGCCAGCACGGCCGCCACGGCCCGGATCAGGCGCGTCCGCAGCTCGCGCAGGTGGTCCATGAGCGGCATCGCCGGCAGCGGGGCGGACGTCACGACCGCGCCTCCTCGTCGTCGGCCGGCGTCGGGCGGCCGGCCATGGCCTCGATGGCGTGCGCCGCCGGGTCGACATCGTCGGCCGGCCCGTCGGCGTAGGGTTGGCCGCCCTCGCCGCTGCCCGCCTGGGCCGCCAGCGCCTCGGCCAGGCCGGGCGACAGGATCGACGCGTCCGCGGGGGCCGCGCCGGGCGTCCCGGGCGCGCCGGTCTCGGCGACGCGCTGGGCGTCGTCGACCAAGGCGCGCGTCTCGGCGCCGAAGCGCTGGACGTCGTCCGCCGCGGCCACCAACTCCGCCTTGGCCGCCTCGATCTCGCTGGCGGCCGCCTCGAACTCGCGCCGGATCTCGTCGGTGGCCTGTTCGGCCGCCGAGCGGAGCTGGCGGAACATCTTCATGCCCTCGACGATCACCACCGGCAGCTTTTCGGGGCCGAACAGCAGCAGGAACAGGATCGCGACGAAGACGAACTCCCAGCCGTTGATGTTGAACACGGCTACCTCGCCTCGGTGCGGCGGCGCACCGTCCGGCGGCCCACCGACCGGCCGCCTAGCTCGGCGGCACGGCGGTCGTGACCGCCCGGGCCAGCAACAGGAACAGGAAGAACGACGTCGCGCTGAACATCACCGCCTCGCGCCGGCTGCCGTCGCGCGGCGCAAAGGTGTAGATGAAGGGCCACATGAGCGCCGCCAGGACGCCGTAGAGCACGTGGAGGTAGCGCACCGCGCCCCAGCCACGGTCGAGGGCCAGCGACAGCCCGAGCAGCAGCTCGAGCACCAGCACCAACTCGCCGATGACGAGGGCGCCCATGTAGCGCCCGTCCAGCCCGCGGCCGCGCACGACGAGCCACAGCGACCACAGCCCCATCGCCGCGGTGTAGAACAGCGCCGTGCGCGCCAGGTTGGCGTGCAGCTCGGCCAGGCTCACCGAGCCCCCTCGGCCGCCAGCGCGGCATGGAACGCGATCGCGGCGTCGATGCCGCGGTGGTATTGGTCGAGGTGGAACCGCTCGTTCGGGGCGTGGAGGTTGTCGTCCGGCAGTCCGAAGCCCATCAGCACGGTGTCGATGCCGAGCACCTCGCGGATCAACGCCACGACCGGGATCGAGCCGCCCTCGCGGGTGAAGTAGGGCGGCTGGCCGAACGCCAGCTCGTAGGCGATCGCCGCCGCCCGCATCGCCGCCGTGTCGCGGTCGGCCACGGCCGGCAGCGCGCCGTGGAGGTTGCGCACCGCCACCGTCACGCCCGGCGGCGCAACGGCGCGGACGTGGGCCTCGACGAGGGCCGCGATCTCGTCGGGGTCCTGGTCGGGCACGAGGCGCATGCTGACCTTGGCCAGCGCCTTCGCCGGGAGCACCGTCTTCGCGCCGTCGCCCGTCCAGCCGCTCACGAGCCCGTTGACGTCCAGCGTCGGCCGTGCCCCGAGGCGCTCGACGAGGCTGAATTCGCGCTCGCCCCAGCCGCCCGCCGCCCCGGTGGCGCCCTCGAACGCGCCGACGTCGAACGGCGCCCGCGCCAGCTCGGCGCGCTCGGCGGCGTCGAGCGCGCGGACGCGGTCGTAGAAGCCGGGCACCAGGACGCGGCCGCTGTGGGGATCGAGCAGCGAGGCTACGATCGCGCACAGGGCGTTGGCCGGGTTGGCCACCGCGCCGCCGTACTGGCCCGAGTGCAGGTCCCGCCGCGGTCCCTCGACCTCGATCTCGAGGTAGCACAGGCCGCGCAGGGCATAGACGATCGACGGCGTGCCCGGCGCCAGGATCGCGGTGTCGCTGACGAGCGCCACGTCGGCGGCGAGCGCGCCGGCGTGCGCCCGGAGCCAGGCCGCCAGGTTGGGGCTGCCGATCTCCTCCTCGCCCTCGATGACCACCTTGAGGTTCACCGGCAGGCCGCCGACGGCCTCCCAGGCCGCGATCGCCTCGAGGTTCGCCATGACCTGGCCCTTGTCGTCCGAGCTGCCGCGGGCGTAGAGGGCGCCGTCGCGCAGCGTCGGCTCGAACGGCGGCGACTGCCACAGGGCCAGCGGGTCGACCGGCTGGACGTCGTAGTGGCCGTAGATCAGGACGGTCGGCCGGCTGGGGTCGACGAGGCGCTCGCCGTAGACCACCGGGTGGCGGGGCGTGGCGTCGACCCGCACCCCCGTCAGCCCGGCGGCCCGCATCCGCTCGGCCACGAACGACGCCGCCTCCGCCACGTCGGCGGCGTGCTCGGGCACCGTGCTGACGCTTGGGATGCGCAGCAGCGCCGTGAGCCGCTCGACGGCCCCAGCGGCGTCGGCGGCGGCCGCGGCGCGGGCGGCGGCCAGGCGCGGGTCGGCGGCGATCACGGCGGCGGCGGGCATGGGGCGCTCCGGGGTCCGGCGGTCGGCCGGCCGCGGGCGCGGCGGGCCGGGGCGCCAAGTATACCGCGGGCGGCCGGCGGGACCGGCCGTGTCGGGCCCTGGGCATCCTTGCGATTCGGGCCGCGCGCCACTAGCCTTGCCCGGATGTCGACGCTCAGCACTTGGTGGTCCCGCGTCTGGACCGCCCTCGCCACCGCGGATGACCTACCGCCGCCGGTGGGCGCGTGCTGCGCGCCCGCGAAGCCGGAGCGCGGGGTCTGGCTGACGGCGCCGCGGTTGGCCGCGCTGGCGGCCGTCACGCTCGTCGCCGGCCTGGCAGGCTGGGCGATCCAGGTGGCGGCGCTGCCGCCATGGCTGTGGTGGACCGTGCTGCTGGTGGGGATGGTCGCCGGCAGCGTCTCGGGCGCGGTCAAGGCTTGGTCGGCGATCGAGGACGGACAGCTCAACATCGACGTCCTGATGATCCTGGCCGCCTGGGGCGCCGCGGCGATCGGCGCGCCGGCCGAGGGGCTGGTGCTGCTGTTCCTGTTCACGCTGTCCGAAGCGCTGCAGCAGTTCGCCATGGGCCGCACCCAGCGGGCGATCCGCAGCCTGATGGCGCTGCGCCCCGACGTCGCCCGCCGGCGGCGGGCCGACGGCGGCGACGAGTGGGTGCCGGTCGAGCAGCTCGTCGTCGGCGACGCCGTGGTCGTCCTGCCCGGCGAGCGCATCCCGGCCGACGGCACGATCACGGCCGGCGCCAGCGACATCGACACCTCGGCGTTGACCGGCGAGTCGATGCCGGTCGGGCGAGCGGTCGGCGATCGCGTCTTCGCCGCCAGCGTGAACGGCGCCGGCGCATTGACGGTCGCCGTGACGGCTCCGGCCGAGGCGTCGACCGTGGCGCGGATCATCGGCCTGGTGTCCGAGGCCCAGGCGTCCAAGGCGCCGACGCAGCGGCTCATCGACCGCTTCGGCAACGGCTATGCCTGGGCCGTCCTGGCCGCCAGCGCCCTCATGTTCGCCGTGCCGACGTGGTTGCTGGGCTGGCCCGCCGACGTGGCGCTGTACCGCGCGATGACGCTGCTCGTCGTCGCCAGCCCATGCGCCCTCGTCATCAGCACGCCGGCCACCTACCTGTCGGCCATCGCACGTGCGGCGCGCGGCGGTGTCCTGTTCAAGGGCGGCGCCCATCTCGAGGCCGCGGCGTCGCTGCGGACGGTGGCGGTGGACAAGACCGGCACGCTGACCGAGGGCCGGCCGGCCGTGACCGAGGTCGTGCCGCTGGGCGAGGCCCACGGCGACGAGGTCTTGGCCCTGGCCGCCGCCGCCGAGGCGCACTCCGAGCACCTCATCGCCCGCGCCATCCTCGACGCGGCGCGCGCCGCCGGCCTCGCCTGGCCGACGGCCGTCGACGGGCGGGCGCTCGTCGGGCTGGGCGTCGAGGCCGACGTCGATGGGCGCCGGGTGACAGTGGCGCGGGCCAAGCTGTTCGCGGAGCGCGGCCGCCTGGCGGACGACGTGGCGGCCGTCGTCGACGACCTCGAGGCCGCGGGGCAGACGGTCATGGTCGTCGCCGTCGACGACGGGCCGCGCGGCGTCATCGCCGTGGCCGACCAGCTCCGGCCGACCGCGGCCGCCACGGTGGCCGGCCTGCGGCGGGCCGGCGTGCAGCGGGTCGCCATGCTGACCGGCGACAACCCCGCCGTGGCGCGCGCCGTCGGAGCGGCGCTCGGCATCCCCGACGACGACATCCACGCCGGCCTGATGCCGGCCGACAAGGTCGAGCGGCTGCGGGCGCTGGCCGCCGACGGCCCGGTGGCGTTCGTCGGCGACGGCGTCAACGACGCGCCGGCGCTCGCCACGGCCCACCTCGGCATCGCGATGGGCGGCGGCGGCACCGACGCGGCGCTCGAGACGGCCGACGTCGTGCTCATGGGCGACCGGCTCGAGCGGCTCGTCGACGTCGTCGCCCTCGGCCGCGCCGCGCGCCGGACCGTGGCCCAGAACCTGGCGTTCAGCGTCGGCGTGATCGTGGCGCTGGGCGCGGCGACGATCGGCGTCGGCGTGCCGCTCACGCTGGGCGTGCTGGCGCACGAGGGCAGCACGGTGCTCGTCGTGCTCAACGGGCTCCGGCTGCTGGGCTGGCGGAGCGGCGTTCCCGCCTCGCCGGCGTAACGGCGCCGCCGGCGCGCGGCGGCGCGGCCAGCGGTTCGCGTCCGGCCGTCCCGGCCGGGCGATCGCACCTACTGCGGCCAGGCGCTCCACTTGCGCGTGGCCGACGACGGGAAGGCGCGCTGGGCGGCCCGCGCCGCGAGGCGGCGGGCGCCATCGCCCATCGCCGCCACGCAGCGGTTGTCGCCCTCGTGTTCGAAGCACAGCTGGTACGGCGTCGCGACCTCCTTGCCCAGGCCCCAGACGGTGACCCAGAGGTGGCGCTCGCCGGCCAGCTCGCGGCCGGGCAGCTGGACGAGCTCGTCCTGGCCCGGCGGCAAATCGCTGTACCAGTTCGGCCGCCGCGTGTTCACGTCCGAGAGGGGATAGAGGTAGAGGTCGAGGTCGCCGGCCGAGCGCGGCGGCACCTGGAGGTAGACCCGGATCCCGCCGCTGCGCCGCAGCGTCAGGACGAAGTTGTCCTGGATGTCTTCGACGCCGTCGGCGCGCCGGAGCCGGCCGTTGTAGGACGTGCGCGGGCACAGGACGCGCTCGTTGCGGCCGACGAGGATCTCGGCGCCCGTGCGGCGGTCGTTGGGCTCGGTCTGGTCGTCCATGAACCACGGCTGGCTGCAGAGGTGCCACTGCAGCTGGACCAGCAGCGGCAGGTACGCCGGCTGGGTGGGGGTGTTCGTCGGCGTCGGCGTGTTCGTCGGCGTCGGGGTGTTCGTCGGGGTGGGCGTGTCGGTCGGGGTGCTCGTCGGGGTCGGGGTGTCGGTCGGAGTCGGCGTGTCGGTGGGCGTGATCGTCGCCGTCGCCGTCACCGTCGTCGACGCCGTGGCCGAGGGCGTGGCGCCCTGGAGCGCCGGCCGCGCCGCGCCCCGACCGAGCTCGGTCACGACGAGTGCCAGCCCGGCCCGGGCCGCGGCGGCCCCCGCCGCGACGTCGAGCGCGGCAATGACGGGACCGCGCGCCGGCGGCCGCCCCAGCGACGTCGGCGCGCCCGGGGTCTCGACGCCGTACGGCGCGGGCGGCGGCTTCTCGGTCGGCGGCTGCGGCTTGTCGGTGGGCGGCGGCGGCGGCGACGTCGGCTCGGGCGGCGGCGCGGGCGGCGAGGTCGGCTTCGGCCGATCGCCACCGCCGCGGTTGCCGCCCCGGTCGCCGTCGTCGCCGCCGGGCGGCGCCGTCGGCGCCGCGGTGGGCACCACCGTGACCTCGACGAGGGCCGTCGGCGGCGCCGCAGTCCAGGTCGGCCAGGCGCGGACGGCCGGCCGCGTCGGCGCCGGCGCCGGCCCGATGCTGATCGCCACCTGCACGGCGCTGCCCGGCGCCACCTCGGCGCCGCCGGCGGGATCCTGGCTGATCACGAAGCCGGGCGCCACGGTGGCCGAGTACTGGCGGATGATCTCAGGCTGCAGGCCGACCGCGGCCAGCGCCTGGAGCGCGTTCACGGTCGACTCGCTGACGAGCGCCGGCACGCCGACGACCGAAGCCGTCGGTCGCGCCGTCTCGGTCGGCACCGCCGTCGGCGGCGGCGTGTCGGTCGGGATCGGCGTCGGCGGCAGCGGGGTGGGCGTGGGGTGGGCGAAGACGCCGGCCACGGCGTCGGCGACGTCGAGGCGCTGCCACGGGCGGAAGATGATCAGCGCCGCCGCGGCCAGGATCAGGCCGCTGGCGATGGCGACCTTGCGCCACTCGATCTCGGGCACTTCGACCTGCGGCGCGCGCGCCACCGACGGCGGCGGCGCGACCGGCGCCGGGCGCGCCGCCGAGGCGAACGGGTCGACGACAAGCGCGGTGATGTTGTCCCAGCCGCCGCGCGCGTTGGCGGCCGCCACGAGCTTCTCGGCGGCTTCGGGCGGCGCGCCGACCCCAGCCAGCTCGGCCAGCTGCGGCTCGGCGACCAGCTGGTGCAGCCCGTCGGAGCAGACCAGGATCCGGTCGCCCGGTCCCAGCGGGATGGCGTCGGTGATCACCGGCCGGACCGCGGCCCCGCGGCCCAGGTAGGCCTCGTCGGCGACGTCGTCGGTCAGGCGGTACGGGCGCCCGTCGCGGACGAGGTAGGCGCGGCAGTCGCCGACGTGGCCGACGAGGAGCTCGTCGCCGCGCAGGACGGCCGCCGCCAGGGCGCAGCCGGCGTCGGCGTCGTCGGGGCGCTCGGCGAGGTCGGCGCGCAGGGCGCGGTCGGCGGCGCCGATCGCCACCGCCAGGGCGTCGGCGCGGCCGTGCTCGACGACGGCGGCGTAGTAGGCGCGCACTACGACGCGGATCGCCAGGTCGGCCAGGGCGGCGCCGCGGTCCTTGGACCCCATGCCGTCGACCACGACGTAGATCTGCCCGGCCAGGTCCGCCAGGCGCGGGTCGTCCGGTAGGTAGAAGCCCAGCTTGTCCTGGTTGACCTTTGACCCGCGGCCCGCGTCGGTGGCGTAGCCGAGGATGGCGTCGAGATGGGCGGCCAAAAGGTGGTCCTACGGCGCGGTCGGCGGAATCCGACGCGGGAAGCACGGCGGCGCGCGCGGCTCGCGGCCGCGATGCGGCTGCGAAGTCTAGCCGACGGCGGCGCAGCGGGTCAAGGCGTTTGGCGGCTCGCCGGCAGGCTCCGCACGTCGTCGGCCCTCTGTCGGACCGCGGTCTATGCTATGATGTTCGTTCGCATCGCCGTCCGGGCGCGCGCCGAGTGAGCGGCGCGCGGAGTGGGCGGTGGACCCGGAGGAAACGCATTGGCCGCGGACGAGAAAATCGAAGTCGAGGGCGTCATCACCGAAGCCCTCCCCAACACCATGTTCAAGGTGCAGCTCGACAACGACCACGAGGTGCTGGCGTACTTGTCGGGCCGCATGAAGAAGTACTACATCAAGGTGCTGCTGGGTGACCGCGTGCGCGTCGAGCTCTCGCCGTACGACGCGACGCGCGGGCGCATCACCTATCGCCATCGCGCCGGCGTCAACGGCCGGGCGAACTAGCCCGCCGAGCGGGCAGCGCGCAGTGGCAGCGCGGCCGACCGGGGTCGCCCTGGCGACCGCGGCGCTGCTGGCCGTCGCCGCGGCCGGCTGCACGCGGCCGCGCCACGGCGGCCTGTTCGGCGGCGCGACGCGGTCGACCGCCCTGCCGCCGGATGTCGCGGCCGCCGTCGCCCACCCCACCGCGACCCCCTCGATCGAAGTCGCCGCCGCACTGCAGATCGAGGCGCCCGTCGCCGACGCCCGCCTCACGTCGCCGATCCAGGTCCAGGGCACGGTCCAGCGCCGCGCCGACCTGCTGTACGTGGCCCAGGTCGTGGTGGCCGCGGCGCCGGTGCCGCAGCGCGGCAACGCGCGCGTGACCATCGGCGCCGACGGCGCGTTCCGCGTGGCGCTGCCGTACACCCTGGACGAGGCCGCGCCGGGCACCGTCGAGGTCGTGGCCGTCGACCCCGTCAGCGGCACGGTGGCGGAGTCGGTCAGCGTGCCGGTGTGGCTGGCGGCCGCTCCGTAGCGCCCACCGCCGCGGCGACGCCGACCGATGCCGTCGTGGTCGCCGCCGGGCTGACCCACCGCTACGGTCGGCTCGCCGTCCTATCCGATGTCGACATGGCGCTGCGCGCCGGGCAGCGGGTAGCCCTGCGCGGCGCGAACGGCGCCGGCAAGACGACGCTGCTGCGGATCCTCGCCGGTCTGCTGCGGCCGCAGGCGGGGCAGGTCGAGCGCTTCGACGCCGCGGCGGCGCCGGGCGCCGTCGCCTTCGTCGGCCCGCAGCCGCAGCTCTACCCCGAGCTCACGGCGCGCGAGCACCTGGTGCTCTTCGCCCAGCTGCACGGCCTGGCCGCGCCGGAGGCGGCGGCCGCGGCGGCCCTGGCGGCGTTCGGCCTGGCCGCGCGGCCCAACGCCCGGGCGCGCCAGCTCTCGCGCGGGCAGCAGCAGCGCCTGGCGCTGGCGCGGGCGTTCATGACGGCGCCGCGGCTGGTGCTGCTCGACGAGCCGTGGACGGCCCTGGACGAAGACGGGGCGCAGTGCCTCGATCGGGCCATCGCCGGCGCCGCAGCGGGCGGCGCCGCCGTCCTGTTCGCCGCGCACGACGACGGCCGGGCCGCTCTCGCCCCGGATCGGGTCGTCACCCTGGCGCGCGGACGCCTCGATGAGGTGCCGCCGCCGGCGGTCCGCCGCCGGCCGGAGGCGGACGACGTGCCGGCCGCGCCGGCGGCGACGCCGGCCGCGGCGACGCCGGCCGCCGCGCGCGCCGGCCGCGGCGCGGGGCTGTGGCGCGGCGCGGCGCTGATCGTGGGCAAGGACGTGCGCGCCGAACTGCGGGCGCGCGAGCTCGTCCCGGCGGTCGGGGTGTTCGCCGCGCTGTGCGGCACGGTGCTGGCCTACGCCTTCGGCGACGCGATGGCCGACCTGCCGCGGGTGGCGCCGGGGGCGTACTGGGTGGCGCTCCTGTTCGGCGGCACGCTGGGCCTGGGCCGCCTGATGGCCGCCGAGCTCGACGGCGACGCGCTCTCGGCCCTGCGGCTCTCGCCGCTCGACCCGGGCGCGCTGTTCGTGGGCAAGTGGGCCGCGGCGAGCATCTTCGGGCTGACGGTCGCCACGGCGCTGGCCCCGCTGTGGGTGGCGCTGTTCGCGCTCGAGGCGTCGGCCGCCCTCGGCTTGATCGCCGTCGCCGCTGCCGGGGTGCCGGGCTGGGCGGCCGTCGGCGTGCTGGTGGCGGCGCTTGGGGCGACCGCCCGCGGCCGCGAGGTCGTCTTGCCCATCCTGGCGTTCCCGCTGCTCCTGCCGCTGGTCCTCGCCGCCGTTCGCGCATCGGCCGCGGTCATCGGGGGCGCGACGACGACCGCGCTCGGACCGGCGCTGGCGCTGATGGGCGCCTACGGCGTGGTATTCTGGGTCGTCGGGCTGTGGCTGTTCCCGTTCGTCGTCGAGAGCGGGTGACGCCGGGCGAGCGGAGGTGGTGGATGGCGGAGGACGAGGTCGCTCGCCGTGACGCGCGGTGGGCGCGGGCCGAGCGCGGGCTGGCCGTGCTGGCCGCCGCGGCGGCGGTGGCCGCGACGCTGTGGGTGTTCCTGCGCTCGCCCGAGGAGGCCACGCTCCGGGCGTCGATCCGGATCCTGTACGTGCATGTCGGCGCCGCGTTCACGGCCTACGCCGCGCATGCCGTGACCGCCGCCGCTGCGCTGGCCTACCTCTGGCGGCGCGATCCGCGCGCCGACCGGCTGGCGGTGGCCGGCGCCGAGTGGAGCGTCGTGCTGGCGTCGATCACGCTGGTGACGGGCAGCATCTGGGCCAAGACCGCCCAGGGCTGGTGGTGGCAGTGGCGCGACCCGCGGCTCACGCTGTCGCTGCTGCTGTGGTTCGTCTTCGTGGGCTACCTGGTGCTCCGACAGGTCACCGACGGGGATCGCCGCGCTGCCCTGTCGGCGGTCCTGGCCGTGGCGGCGATCCCGGCCGGCATCCTCAACCACTTCGCGACGCTGTTGTTCCGGACCTACCACCCCGCCCCGATCCTGACCCGACCCGACGGACCGGCCGCCGACCCGCGCATCGTGCAGGCGGTGCTCTTGTCGCTCACGGCGTATGCGCTGATCCTGGCCTGGGGGCTGGTGGCTCGGGTACGGCTCGAGGCCGCCCGCGACGCGTCGGGGGCGCGCTGAGCCGAACCAGCGCCGGGTCGGCAGGGGCGATGCACTGCCGGCGAGCGCCGCATGGGACGCGGCGCATCCGGCGGGCGCCGCCGCGTTGGACGGCGTGGGACGTTCGTGCAACGCTGGGTGGCTAGCTTGGGCGGGCGCCGCACGCACCGCGCGGAGTGGACCGACGCGACACGCGTTGCGGTCCGACGAGGGCGGGCGGCGTGCTCGCAGCCACCCACGCGCACCTTGCAGGAGTCCCACGATGCAGTCTGTCCGGCTCTCGACGGCGCCATTCGTCGGCGCAGCCACCCTCGCCCTGGCGTTCGTCTGGCACGTCCACACCGCCGCGGCCGCGCCGCGCCCGCTCGACCGCGACGCGCTGCCGGCCACGGCGATGTGCGGCGCGCTGTGGGCCAGCAGCGAGCTGCTGCCGTGCCCGTCCGACGGTATCGACGGTAAGAAGACGCCGATCTCGTTCGCCGTACCGCTGCCCGATCCGGAGCTGGCCGCGTCGCTGGCGCTGGCCTGCGGCGGACCGGTCCGGGTGGCCGTCACCTTCCGGCCGTTGATCTGCGACGGTGGCGGCGGCGCGTTCAGCAAGGCGCCGGTGGAGGTTTGGGTTCGGCGGTCCGACGACACCGACATCGGTGTTTCGCAGCCGAACCTGAACGGTGTCTGCCTCGACGATTTGCCCGCGGCGCTCGTCGGCGTGCCGTTGACGCCGTCGGGCGGCGAAAGCGTGCCGGCGTTCGGCGAGGTGTCGGTGCGCGTGACGTGCTGCGTGGGCTGTGGCCTCTAGCGCGACGTCACGGCGCGCCGCGGCCGCGGCGGCCGACGGTCTCGCGATCGGGCTGCTCGGCGGCCTGACGGTGGCCTGGCGCGGCGTGCCGGCCGCGCTGCCGGTGCGAACGCGCACCCAGCGGCTGCTGGCGCTGCTCGTCCTGCGCAGCGGCGGCATCCGGCGCGCCGCGGCCGGGGCGCTGCTGTGGCCGGACGCCGGCGAGGCCGAGGCGGTCGCCGCGCTGCGGCGGCACGTGGCCGACCTCGAGCGCTATCTGGCCGACCTCACCGGCCACCAGCCGTGGGTCCAGCGGTCGGGCGAGCGCCTGACGTGGCATCCGCCCGTTCCGTGCGCCGTCGACGCCCAGCGCGTGTTCGACGCCGCGATCCGGCTGCCGGACAGCGTTCTGCAGGCGACCGCACCGGAGGCGGCGGCGCTGACCCGCCAGTGCGCGCGGGCCGCGACGACGCCGCTGGCGCCGGGGTGGCCGGACGCGTGGGTCGCGGACGAGCGCCGGATCACGTCGGCGGCGGCGCAGGCGCTGCTCCGCCCGCTGGCCGACCGCCACGCCGTCGACGGCGACCGCACCGGCGCCGCCGATCTCCTGGACATTTGCACCGCGACCGACGGGCCGGACCCCAGCACCGTCCGGCTGACCGTCGCGCTGCGGCACTTCGAGGGCGACGAGCCCGGCGCCCGCCGGGCGATCGCCGTGCTCGACCGCCTGGACGAGGGCGGCGGCGCCGCGGAGCGCACGGCGGGGCGTCTGGGCTGGTACGCCTTCGACCGGCTCGCGGCGCGCGTCGCCCGGCTGCTGGCAGTCGAGGCGGCGCCCGCGCGGCCGCTGTCCCTCTTCAGCCACTACGTCGCCGGGCCGCCGCGAATCGACGGCCTGCTGGCGAGGGCGTACGCGGCGCGCTGGCTGACGATCGACGGCCCGATCGGCGTCGGCAAGTCGCGCCTGGCGCACCAGGCGCTGCGGCAGCCGGTTCCCGGCGGGCCGCGCGGCTACGCCTGCATCGACGCGCGCCGGTTCGGCACGCTGGATGCGCTGCGGCTGCTGGTGCTCGCCGCGGTGGCCGACGGCGGCCCGGCCGTGGCGCGCTCGCCGACGACGCGCGGTCCCGACGACGCCGCCGTGCGGTGGATCGTGATCGACAACGCCGACGGCCGGCGGCGCGCCGCGGAGGCGCTGGCCGACGCGGTCACGCAGCTCTGGCCGCACGTCCGGATCGTGGTGACGGCGCGGGCCGGCGGTGGCGGTCCGACGCGTCACCGCTGGCCGGTCGCGCCACTGCCGGTGGCCGGCGCATCGACGCGGCGATCCTCGAGCGACACGGCCGCGCCGCCGACCGGCGGGCTGGCGGGCGACGAGGCCGGGCTGTCGCCGGCAGGCCAACTTCTGGTCGCGCGCTGCCGCGAGGCCGACCTCCGCTTCGCCCTGGGCGACGGCGACGGCGCGCATGTCGAGGCCATCGTCGCGCGGTGTGCTGGCCTGCCGCTGCTCATCGAGCACGCCGCGGCGCTGGTCCGCGCCGCGTCGCTGGCCGAGGTCGCGCGCCGGCCGTCGTCGCCGCCCATCGCCGCGCCGGAGACGGCGGTGTCGGCGGTGCTGGGCGATCGGCTGTCGACCTTCGGCGCGGCGTACCGCGCGCTGCCGCCACACCTGCGCGACGCACTGCGCCGCAGCTGCATCGTCGACGGCGACGTCTCGGCGGCGAGCCTACGCCGCGTCGCCGGGCCCGAGTCGGCGCGCGACGGCGCGGCGGCCGCGGCCGGCGATCTGGCGGCGCTGACCCGAGCCGGCTGGCTGGTGGCCGACAGCCACATCCGATCGGCCGGCCGCGCCGTGGCGGCGGCGGTGCGCGACCACGTCCTGGAGGTCCTGTGCTCGCCCGTCGAGCGCGCCTGCCTCGCGCAGCGGTCCGACGATCTTCGCCTCTCGCACCTGGCCGCGATGGGCCTGGGCGAGCCGGCCATGGCGCCGTCCGACGCCGCGGCGCTGGCCCAGGCGCGGCTGCCGCTGGCCCAGACGGCGGACCGCGGCCCGGTGGCGGTCGCGCGCGCCGTCCTCGCCGCCGACGCGCTGTGGCGCGGCTGGCTCGAGCAGGGCGTGGCGGCCGACGCCGTCGCCTGGCTGCAGTCGCTGCCCTGGGACGCCTCCGGCGGGCTCGCCCCCGTGGTCCGCAGCACCGGGCTCGACGTCCTGGGCATGCTCCACTACGCCTGCGGCGAACTCCACGCCGCCCTCGGCCGGTGCCGCGCCGCGTGCGACGTGCCGGCACGCTCGGGGACGGGGGGCCGCGCGGCGCTCCACCGCGTCCACCTGGCCGGCGTCGAGGCGATGTGCGGCCATCGGCGCGCGGCGACGCGACACGCCCTGGCCGCCGTCGCCGCGCTCGACGACGGCGCCGACGCCACCACCCGGATCGACGTGTTGGTCCTCGGCGCCGACATCTGCCTGCGCTCCGGGGCGTTGGACGATGCCGACCGCCTCCTGCGGGCCGCGCGCCGGATCGACCGGCGTCGGATCCCGCGCTCGCCGCGCGCGGCGCGCATCCTGTTGCGGATGGGGACGATCGCCATCGAGCGCGGCGCGTATGCCGAGGCGGTGGCGGTGCTGCGCGATGCCGCCGAGCGCCTGGCCCGCCAAGGCATGGCGCGCGAACGCAACCGCGCCCGCGCCGAGCTGTCGCTGGCGTTGCGCTGGCTGGGGCAGGCCGGCGAGGCCGAGCGGGTGCTCGCCGGCGTCCTGCGCGACAGCGAGCGCGCCGACGACCGCTTGCTGTGGGCCACCTGCTTGTGCAACATCGCCGACCTGTGGTGCGACGAGCTGCAGTGGGCGCGGGCCGAATACGCCGTGCGGCGGATCGGGACGCTCGACCCGCGCGACCTCACCGCGGACCTCCAGCTCGACGTCGTGACGCTGCAGGCGATGCTGGCGCTGCAGCGCCGCGACCGCGCCACCCTGCGCGACCGCGCGGCGGTCCTGCGGCGCCGGGTGTCGAGCGTCGCCGACGACGTCTCGGCCGGCTGGGCGCTGCGGACGCTGGGGCGTCTGGCGCACGAGCACGGCGACGGCGCGGCGGCGGCGCGCCACCACGCCGCGTCCATCGAGCGCTTCCTGCGCGGGGGCAACCGCGGCGGCCTCGTCCGGTCCGTCGAAGCCGCCGCCGCGGCCGTCGCCGCCCTGGACCCGCAGCTGGCCGACGCGATCTGGACCGCCTGCGACGCCGAACGGCGGCGGATCGGCGCGCCGCGTTCGCCGCGCGAGGCGGCCGAGGTCGTCGACTGGCGGGGGGCCGCGGCGGTTCAGGACCGGCCGGCCGACGGTGGTCCGTGGCCGGCGGCGGCGCCGTTCGGCGTCGTCGCGGCGCACGTGGCGACCTGGTTGACTCGACCGCGATGACGCCCGCCCGCCGCCGGACAGGCGACTGGACTTCACCCAGACGGCCCGATAGAATCGCCCGCCATTCCGCTCTCTGTAAGGAGGAGACCGAATGAAGTTGCGACTCACCGCGGCCTGGTTGCTCGCGCCGCTGCTCCTGACCGTGGCATGCGCGCCCGAGGACGCGCCCGTCACCGACTCGGCGGCCGAGACCACCGCCGTCACCGATGCCGGCACGGCGCCCGAGGCGCCGCCGGTCGAGCCGACCGCGGCCGGCGGCGCGCTCGGGACGCTGGACGTGGCGCCGGGCGATCCGATCAAGCTGGCGTACATGCTCGTCGTCGCCGGCGACAACCAGACGCTCGGTCAGGACGCCAAGCGCGGCATCGAGCTGGCGATCGCGGCGCGGCCGGAGCTGCTGGGCCACACCGTCGAGCTCGTCGGCGAGGACTCGGGCTGCAACGCCGAGGGCGGCCAGGCGGCGGCCACGAAGCTGGCGGCGGACAAGACGATCGCCGCGGTGATCGGCTCGTCGTGCTCGTCGGAGTCGGTGCCCGGCGCCCCGATCATCTCGGACGCCGGCCTGACGATGCTCTCGCCGTCGGCGACGGCGCCGATCCTGACCGCGCCCGACAGCCGCGCCCCCGGCTTCTTCCGCACCGCCCACAACGACAAGGTCCAGGGCAAGGTGGGCGCCGAGTTCGTCTTCAACGGCCTGGGCCTCAAGAAGGTGGCCACGATCAACGACGGCAGCCCGTACTCGGCCGGCCTGGTCGAGGCCTTCGAGGCGTCGTTCACGGCGTTGGGCGGCGAGGTCGTGGCCCACGAGGCGGTCAGCGACAAGGACACCGACATGCGCGCCGTGCTGACCACGATCGCGCAGTCGGCGCCCGAGTTCCTCTACTACCCCGTGTTCTCGGCCGGCGGCGGCTACATCACCACCCAGAAGGGCGAGATCGCGGGCCTCGAGAACGTGCCCGGCATGGGCGCCGACGGCATGTTCTCGCCCGACTTCATCGAGGCCGCCGGCGACGCCGTCGACGGCATGTACCTGTCGAGCCCCGACTTCTCGGTGTTCGGCAGCGCCTACAAGGACACCTTCCTGCCGGCCCACGAGGCCGCCTACGGCGAGGGGCCGATCAGCGCCTTCCACGCCCACGCCTACGATGCCGCAAACATCATCTACGCCGCCATCGAGAAGGTGGCCGTGCAGGACGCCGACGGCACGCTGCACATCGACCGCCAGGCGCTGCGCGACGCGATCGCCGCGACGTCGGGCTTCCAGGGCCTCACCGGCAACCTCACGTGCGACGCGAACGGCGACTGCGCCGATCCGGTGCTGGCCGTCTACAAGGTCAACCTGTCCGACGTCGAGGCGGGCAAGGGCCTGACCGAGATGGAGAAGGTCTGGCCGACGGAGTGATGTTCGCGCGGCGGCGGTGTGGCGCGGCGATCGCCGCGGCCACGCCGCCGCCGCGATCCCCGGCCCGCCACCCGACCCGACGACCGCCCCGAAAGGCCGCCCATGCCCCGCCCCACGCGCGGCGACTGGTTCGCTCCGGCGATGTCCTGGCTCACCGCCCTCGTCGTCCTCGGCGTCCTGGTCGTCGGGCCGTGGCGGATCCTGGCCGCGGGCAAGTACGGGATCGAGAACTGGGCCTACTTCGTCGTCGTCGGGTTGTCGCAGGGCAGCCTGTACGCCCTGATCGCGCTGGGCTACACGCTGGTGTACGGCATCCTGCGCATGATCAACTTCGCCCACGGCGAGGTGTTCATGACCGGCGCGTTCATCGGCTTCTTCGCCGCCGACGCCCTCCACTCCGCCGGCTGGCTCGAGACGACGGCCGGCGCGCTCGCCGGCCTCGTCGTCATCCTGGCCGTCGCCATCGGCGCGTCGACCGGCGTCGCGGTCCTGCTCGAGCGGATCGCCTACCGGCCCCTCCGGCGCGCCCCGCGGCTCGTGCCGCTCATCACCGCCATCGGCGCGTCGCTGTTCCTGCAGTACACGTTCAGCGGCCTGTTCGGCTCCGGCCTGCGCGCCTATCCCGACATCGCCCCGCTCGACGGCAGCGTCCAGCTCGGGCCGGTGGCCGTGCTCAAGGTCCACCTGCTGGTGTTCGGCGCCGCGGTCGGGCTGATGACGGCGCTCTACCTGTTCGTGCAGCGCACCCGGGCCGGCCGGGCGATGCGCGCGGTGTCGGAAGACAAGGACACCGCGGCGCTGATGGGCATCGACGTCGACGGGGTGATCGTCCAGACGTTCATGCTCGGCGGCGCGCTGGCCGGGGTGGCGGGCGTGCTGCACGCGCTGATCTACGGCCAGGTCGTGTTCAACATGGGCTTCCAGCCGGGCCTCAAGGCGTTCACGGCGGCCGTCCTCGGCGGCATCGGCAACGTGCCGGGGGCGATGCTCGGCGGGCTGTTCCTCGGGGTCGTCGAGTCGCTCGGCCCGGCGCTGTTCCTCGAGGGCCTCGGCATCCCGGCCGCCCACCAGCTCAAGGACGCCATCGCGTTCTCGCTGCTGGTGCTGGTGCTGGTGTTCCGGCCGACCGGCATCCTCGGCGAGCGCGTCGCGGAGAAGCGGGCATGACGGCCGCCGACGCCGCCCTCCTGGGGCGCCAGCTGCGGCGCGGCCTCGTCGTCGGGGGCGTGATCGTGTTCCTGGGCCTGATCGGCCTGTTCGAGGCGTTCAGCGCCCGCTCGATCCTCAGCGCCGCGGGCGCCGCGGCCGGCCCGTCGGGCGCCCGCACGCTGCTGAGCTTGCCGGAGCTGGCGGCGCTGTGCGTGGCGTTCGTCGCCGTGCGCGGCCTGGTCGGCGAACGCCCCGGCCCGCGTCCGGCGCTGGCCGCCCTGGCCGGGGGTGCGGCGGCGAGCGCGGTCGTGGCGGCGTTCGCCTGGCTGGGGCCGCGGCTCGACGGCGCCGCCGGCGGCTTCGCGCTGCGCGACGTCTTCATCCACGCCACGCCCGAGCTGTTCGCGCTGCTCGGCGGCTTTGCCTGGCACCTGCCGCTGGCGGCCGTCGCGGCGATCGTCGCCGCCCACCTGCCCGGGCCGGCCCGGCGCGCCGTCGGCGCCGGCGCGCTGACGGTGGCGCTGGTCGGCGTGCTGAGCGACCACGTGACGCTGCTGCTCGACCACAACGGCGTGCCGCGGGCATCGACGGCGTGGCTGCTGCGCGGCAAGGCGCTGACGGTGCCGGGCGCGGCAGCGCTCTTCGCCGCCGCGGCCGGCGCGCGCGCGGCGATCGAGCGCGCCCGCGGCCCCTTGCGCCGCCGGCTCGCCGCCGCGCCGCCGCCGGTGCGTGGCTGGATCGGGCGGGGCGCGGTGGGGCTGGCGCTGCTGGTCCTGGTGCTGCTGCCGCGCCTGGCCGGCTCGTACCACAGCGAGGTCCTCAACCAGGTCGGCCTGTTCGTCCTGATGGGCCTCGGCCTCAACATCGTCGTCGGCTTCGCCGGCATGCTCGACCTGGGCTACGTGGCCTTCTATGCGCTCGGCGCCTACACCGTCGGCGTGCTGACGTCGCCGGAGAGCTTCCTGGCGGCCGTGCCGCCCGGCGGCGGACCGGCCGTCGGACCGCTGTCGTTCTGGGCGGCGCTGCCGATCAGCATCGCCGTGGCGGTGGTGGCCGGCGTCCTGCTCGGCATCCCGGTCCTGCGGCTGCGCGGCGACTACCTGGCGATCGTGACGCTGGGCTTCGGCGAGATCATCCGCGTCCTGGCGCTCTCGGAGTGGCTCAAGCCGTTCCTAGGCGGCTCGCTGGGCCTCAAGCAGATCCCGCCGATCCGCCTGCCGTGGCTGGCCTTCGGCGACGGCTGCGCCCAGCGCGGCATCGACGTGCCGGTGTGCATCTACCGGCTGGCCATCGAAGGCCCGAACATGCCGCAGCGGCTCTACCTGGTCATCGTCTCCGCCTGCCTGCTGGCCGCCTTCGTCGCGGCGCGCCTCAAGGACTCGCGCTTCGGGCGGGCCTGGATGGCGCTCCGCGAGGACGAGGACGTGGCCGAGGCGATGGGGATCCACCTCGTTCGGACCAAGCTCCTGGCGTTCGCGATCGGCGCCGCGTTCAGCGGCCTGGCCGGCGCGATCTTCGCCCCCAAGCTGGTGTCGATCTTCCCGCACAGCTTCAACCTGCTGATCTCGATCAACATCCTTGCCCTGATCATCGTCGGCGGGATGGGCTCCATCGCCGGCGTGATCGTCGGGGCGCTGGCGCTCGTGGGCCTGCCCGAGCTGCTGCGCGAGTTCGCCGAGTACCGGCTCTGGGCATACGGCATCGTGCTGGTGGCGATGATGCTCTACCGGCCCGAGGGCATGATCCCCAGCGCCGTCAGCCGCCGCGAGCTCCGCGCCGACGATGCGCCCGCGCCGGGCGGAGCGGGCGCATGACGAACGTCCTCGAGGCGCTACGCGTCACCAAGCGCTTCGGCGGCCTGACCGCCGTCGACGCCATGACGCTGTCGATCCCGGTCGGGGCGATCTACAGCGTCATCGGCCCCAACGGCGCCGGCAAGACGACGTTCTTCAATTGCCTGACCGGTTTCTACCGCGCGGACGCCGGCACGATCCTGTTCGACGGCCGGCACCGCCTCGATCGCCGGCGGACCGACGAGATCACGCGGTTGGGGGTGGCGCGGACCTACCAGAACATCCGGCTGTTCCCGAACCTGACCGCCATCGAGAACATCCTGATCGGCCAGCACAAGCACCTGCGGGCGTCGCTGTGGGGCGTGCTGGTGCGCACGGCCGCGGCGCGGCGCGAAGAGGCGGCGGCGCTGGCCGAGGCCCGGCGGCTGCTGGAATTCGTCGGCCTGACGGGCAGCGGCGACGTGCTGGCCAAGCACCTGGCCTACGGCGACCAGCGCCGGCTCGAGATCGCCCGCGCCCTGGCCACCCAGCCCGAGCTGCTGCTGCTCGACGAGCCGATGGCGGGCATGAACCCGGCCGAGAAGGACGCGATGGTCGCGTTCATCCGCCGGCTGCGCGACGAGCTCGGCATCACGATCCTGCTCATCGAGCACGACATGAAGGTGGTCATGACGGTGTCGGACCGGATCAGCGTCATGGACTTCGGCCGCAAGATCGCCGAAGGCGCACCGGCGGCAATCCAGCGCGACCCGGTGGTCATCGAGGCCTACCTCGGCCGCGGCGCGGTCGAGGCCGCGGCCGGCGACGCCGCGGCCGGCGAGCGGTAGGCCCGCCATGGCGCTGCTCGAGGTCGACGCCGTCCACAGCCACTACGGCAACATCCACGCCCTCAAGGGTGTCTCGCTGTCGGTCGACGAGGGCGAGGTCGTGACGCTGATCGGCGCCAACGGGGCCGGCAAGAGCACGACGCTGCGCACGATTTCCGGCCTGATCCGCCCGACGCGCGGCGCCGTCCGGCTGGCGGGGCGCGACCTGGCGGCGCGCCGGCCGCACGAGATCGTCGCCGATGGCGTCGTCCACGTGCCCGAGGGGCGGGGCATCTTCGCCCGGCTCAGCGTCGAGGAGAACCTGGCGATTGGGGCGTTCACGCGCCGCGACCCGGCCGGGGTCGCGGCCGACCTAGAGCGCGTCTACGCCAGCTTCCCGCGGCTGCGCGAGCGGCGTCTCCAGGCCGGCGGCACGCTCTCCGGCGGCGAGCAGCAGATGCTGGCGATCGGGCGCGGCCTCATGGCCCGGCCCAAGGTGCTGCTGCTCGACGAGCCGTCGATGGGGCTGGCGCCGATCCTGGTCGAGGAGATCTTCCTCATCATCCGCCGCCTCAACGTCGAGGACGGCACGACGATCCTGCTCGTCGAACAAAACGCGCTGGCGGCGCTCGACGTGGCGCACCGCGGCTACGTGCTAGAGACCGGCGAGGTCCGGCTGGCCGGCACGGCCGCCGCGCTGCGGCACGATCCCGCCGTCGTCGAGGCCTACCTGGGCATCTGACGGCGCGCGACGACGGGCCGGCGCCCGCTGGCCGGCCTCACCAGCCGAACTCGAGCCGCGCCGCGAGCCGCGGCGGCAGGCCGGCGGCCACGATCTTGGCCTGCGTCGCGGCGATGTCGTACGCCACCCGCCGCAGGACGGCCGACACCGAACCGTCCGGGGCGAACGTCAGCCGCAGGTAGCTGGCGCGCGGGTCGCCGTCGCGCGGCTGGCCGACGCTGCCCGGGTTGACGAGCCAGCGCCCGCCGGCGAGCGACAGCGGCGCGTCGGGCGCCAGCGGGTGGCGCATCGCGCCGTCGATCGCCTCGTCGTACGCCGCCGGGACGTGGGTGTGGCCAAAGAGGCACAGCGGACCGCTGAACGACTCGAACGCCGCCTCGGCCACGGCCGGGTTCAGGATGTACTCCCGCACCGGACTCCGCGGGCTGGCGTGCACGAACGTGACGTCGGGCGATGCGAGCGTGTGCCGCGGCAGGCAGCGGTCGAGCCGCGCCCGGGCGGCCTCCGAGAGCTGGCTGACCGTCCAGTGCACGGCTTCGCGCGCCTCGGGGTTGAAGTCGTCGATGTCGAGCTTGCCCAGCGCGGCGTGGTCGTGGTTGCCGGCCAGCCAGACAGCCGGACCGAGGTCGATCAGGCGCTGGACGCAAGCCTCGGGGTCGGGTCCGTAGCCGACGGCGTCGCCCAAGAACCAGGCGGCGTCGAACCGGCCGGCATCGGCCAGCACGGCGTCGAGCGCCTCGAGGTTCGCGTGGATGTCGGACAGGACGATCGCGTCCACCTTGCCTCCCGCGGCGCGGCCGATGGTACCACAGCGCGCGGCGCGGCCGCGGGGCGTCGGCGGCGGCGGCGACGGCTCGAGCGCGCGCCGGCCCCGCCTATAATCGCCGCCATGGACGACCTCGCCCGCGCCGCCACGGCCGACCCGCCCGCCCGCCCGCCGGCGGCGCCGACCGGCGGCGCGCCGGGCGCCGGCGCGCCGCGGTTGCGCTGGACGGGCCGCGGGGCGGAGGCGACCCGCGCCTTCGGCGCCGCCCTGGGCCGCTGCCTGCCGCCCGGGTCGCTGCTGACGCTCGACGGGCCGCTGGGCGCCGGCAAGACGACCCTAGCCCAGGGCATCGCCACCGGCCTCGGCGTCGCCGGCCCGGTCACGAGCCCGACGTTCACCCTGTTGCGGCGCTATGCCGCGCCGCCGACCGCCCAGGGCGCGTCCGACCCGCCCTCGCGGCTCGTCCACGCCGACCTCTACCGCGTCGGCTCGGCGGCCGAGGCCCGCGAGCTGGGGCTCGACGAGCACCGCGCCGACGGCGACCGCGTCGTCGTCGAGTGGCCGTCGCGCGCGGCGGGCGGGCTCGACGACGTCGACGCGGCGGTCCGCCTGACGCCGCCGGGCGCGGCGGGCGGCGACGACGAGCGCACGATCGATGTCGCGGCCGTGTCCGACGTCGGGCGCGCGATCGTGGCCTGCCTGCGCGCGGCCCTCGCCGCCGCCGGGTTGGACGGCGGCGCATGAGGCCCGCCGCCTGGCTGGCCATCGACACCGCCACCGACACCGCCGGCGTCGGCGTCTGCATCGACGACGCCCTCGTCTTCGAGCGGAGCTGGACGAGCCGCCGACGCCACACGCGCGAGCTGGCCCCGGCCGTGGCCGAGGCGCTGCGCGAGGCCGGGACGCGGCCCGCCGACCTGGCGGGCATCGCGGTCGCGATCGGACCGGGCTCGTACACCGGCCTGCGGATCGGCCTGAGCCTGGCCAAGGGGCTGGCGCTCGGCGCGGCCGACCACACGGCCGACGGTCGGCCGCTGCCGGTCGTCGGCGTCCCGACGCTCGACATCGTGGCCGAGCCGCTGTCGCCCGCCTCGGCGGCGCGGTCGGCGCCGCTCTGGGCGGTCCTCGAGGCCGGCCGCGGGCGCGTCCTCGCCGCCCGCTACCCGGCCCGCGGCGACGGCGCCGGCTGGCCCGACCCGCGCGCGCTGGCCGTGCAGACCGTGGCCGAGCTGGCGGCGGCAATCGCGGCGGGCGACTGGGTGGCCGGCGAGCTGACGGCCGACGCCCGCGCGGCGCTGGCGGCGGCCGGGGCGACGGTGCTGCCGCCCGCGGCCGGGCTGCGCCGACCGAGCTGGCTGGCCCATCTGGGCCGGGCACGCCTGGCCGCCGGCGTCGAGTCCGACGCGGCGCGGCTCGCGCCCATCTACGCCGGCGGCGACCCGACGCCCGGCGCGGGCGCCCCCTCCGCCGCCGGACGGCCACCGGACGCCGACCGGGCGGCCGGCGTGGCCGCGGCCGCGCCGCCGCCCGCCGTGCGCCGCATGGCGGCCGGCGACGTCGCCGCCGTGGCGGCGCTCTACCGCCGCGCGTTCACCCCGCCGCTCGACGCCGACCACTTCGCGCGCGAGCTCGCCAACCCGATCGCCGACTACGTCGTGGCGATCGGCGACGACGGCGCCCTGGCCGGCTTCGCCGGCCTGTGGCAGCAGCTGGACGAAGCGCACGTGATGACGATCGCCGTCGAGCCGCGCCTGCGCGGCCGCGGCATCGGCGGGCGGCTGCTGGCGGCGCTCGTCGAGGCCGCCGCAGCGCGCGGCCTCGTTCAGCTGACACTCGAGGTGCGCACCGGCAACGCCCCGGCCCTGGCGCTCTACCGTCGCTTCGGCCTCGTCGCCACCGGGCGACGGCCGCGCTACTACGCCGACACCGGCGACGACGCGCTGATCCTGACGTCGCCCCCGCTGGCCGACCCGGCCTGGCGGGCGCTCGCGGCGGGCCAGGGCGTGCGCTGGGAGGCCTAGCGCCCGCGAGGGCTCACGCCGTCAGCCATGCGCCGGCGAGCGACAGCGCGACGAGCACCGCCCCGGCCACGAACCAGGCGTTGTCGCGGGTGATCCAGCGGTCCAGCCAGGCGTTTCGGCCGCCGGACGCGGCCTCCGTGCGCCCGCGCCAGCGCCACGCCAGCCCACGCGGCGGCCGCCGTCGGACGGCGCCCACGACGCCACCGGCCACCATCAGCCCGACGCCGGCGTAGAACCAGCGGCCGACCGCCGCCGCCAGCGGCTGGCCGGCGAGCGCGCCAGCGGCGAGCATCGCCGCCGCGACGGCCAGCGCGGTGCCGACGCCGTCGATCCAGGCCCACCGGGATTCGTCCATGGGCGCATTGTAGCCGCGCCGCCGACGGCCCACCGCCCGCGGCGCGTCGACACCCAGCTGGCGGCCCACAACGCGGCGGCGCCGGATGGAGACCATCCGGCGCCGCGCCGCAGAGGAGAGAGCTGTCGCCACGATCGGCGGCGGTGGTAGGCGGACCGCGCCGGCCGGGCTCGAGCGTTGTCGAAGGGGGCTCGTCGCCCCGGGCGACTAGTTGTTGCCCGAGAAGCCGAGCGTCTCGCACCACGCCAACAACAACATGACCGTCAAGATGATGATGCCCGTGCTCATGTGCCAAACCTCCAAATGGTCGCGCTTCGGTGTCCGGTTTCGAACGGGGCAAATGGGTCCCAGCAGCGGCGATGTCGTTCGTGACAGTCATGACGCGTTCGACGCGCCGGGGATACGCACCTTCGTGCGACGATCGGCGCCACATCGGCTGCCCGGGACAACAAAGACGCCGCCGGGCAATCCGCCCGGCGGCGTCAAGGCTTGGGGTCGGCCCCGTGCGCGGCGCCGCGGCGGGCGCGGCGTCGGGCTGGGCCGAGCTTACTGCTGCGACAAACCAAGGCCATCGCAGCACGCCAACAGCACCATCACCGTCAAGATCACCAGTCCAGTCGTCATCACCCACCTCCAAAGTCGCCGATCGAAACCTGCCAATGTGCACAGTAAGACGCGGCGCGACGACCGTGGATACGCGAGAATCCTGGCGGGCCGCTGACCGGCCGCTGACGCCTCCGTCAGGCCAGCGCCGCGACGGCCAGCGCGGCCACGGCGCCGAGCGCTGCGCCGGCCACAACGTCGCTCAGGAAGTGGACGCCGAGCCGCAGGCGGGCGTAGGCCACCGCCGCCGCCAGGACCGCCAGCACCGGCCACGGCGGCACGAACGGCACGCCGGCCGGCGCGGCGACGCGGGCGAGGGCGACCGCGCTGTAGACGGCCTGGGCGGTGTGGCTGCTGGGAAACGAGGCGTCGGGCGGTCGGGCGCCGCGCCGCGCCACGCCCGCGACGGCCTCGAAGGGGCGGGCGCGGCGCGTGGCGGCCTTCAGCGCGAAGCACGCGGCCCGCACGACCACCGCGCCGCCGAGGGCCAGCGCCACCGACCGTGCCCCGCCGACCGACACGGCCGCCAGCGCCCAGAGCGCGACGTGGAGCGGGAACAGGCCGAGATGGCTGACCGCGCGCACGGCCGGCGCCAGCGGCGCCGGCAGCGGATGGGTGCTGGCGGCGCGGGCCACCCGGTGGTCGAGGGCCAGGAGGCGGTGCATCGAGCGGGAGGCCAGGCGCTGCATCGGACGGCTGCCCATGGTGGGGGACGCGCGCGGGCGCGGCGGACGGAGCCGGCCCGCACCGGGCGGGCCGCTGGGTGGGCGGCAATGGTACCCTACCGCCCATGACCGCGACGCCGTCCACCCGCCGCGCCCTGGCCGCGGCCGCAGGCTGCGCGGCGCTGGCCGCGGCGCTGCTGTGGCCGGCGCTGACCCCGAAGGCGGCCGACCGCCGGATGATCGGCGGCCCGGGCGAGGACTTCGCCCGGCAGGTCGTGCCGTGGCGCACGTTCGTCGCCGACGCCTGGGCGTCGGGCGCGGTGCCGCTGTGGAACCCGCACCAATACGCCGGCACCCCCGTGCTGGCCGACCCGCAGCAGGCCGTGCTCTACCCGTGGCGGCTCCTCCAGGCGCCCCTGGCGATCGGCGCGCGTCGACTGCCGCTGGGGTCGGTGACCCTCGAGGCCGTCGCGCACCTCGCGCTGGGCGCCGCTTTCGCGCTCGCTTTGGCCCGCCGGCTCGGGGCGGCGCCGGCGGCGGCGGCGCTGGCGGCGGTGGCCTTCGGCGCCGGCGGCTACCTGACGGGCTACCCGGTGGTGCAGCTGGCGGTCCTCGACACCGCGGTCTGGCTGCCCGCCACGCTGGCCGCGCTGGTGGCGGCCGCGCAGGCCGCCGACGACCGAGCGCGGCGCCGCGCCGCCGTGGCGGCGGCCGTCGCGACGGCGCTGGCCGTGTTCGCCGGCCACCCGCAGACGGCCGGCTACGTCGTCGGCACCGGCGCGCTGTGGCTGGCGGCGGCCGCGCTGCGGACGCGCCGGGGCGCGCCGATCGGCCCCACCGCCGCCGACGTCGCCCGGATCGGGGCGATCTGGCTCGGTGGCGCCGCGGCGCTGTCGGCCGTCCAGTGGTGGCCGACGCTCGAGCTGGCGCGCCAGGCGTCGCGCACCCTCGGCGTCGACGAGGTGCTGGCCGGCCTGCCGCCCCGCGACGTCGTCCAGCTCGTCGCGCCGCACGTCGTGAGCCGGTGGTCGCCGCTGTACGTCGGGATCGTGCCGCTGGTGGTGGCGCTCTGGGGCGGCGTGCGGGCGCGGCAAGGGCGCGGCTGGCTGGTGCTGGCGCTGGGCGCCTGGCTGTTCGCGCTCGGCGGCAACGGGCCGCTGTTCCCGGTGTTGGCGCGCCTCATTCCGGCACTGGCGCTGTTCCGGCACCAGGAGCGGGCGGTCGTCGTCGTCTCGCTGGCGCTGGCGCTGGCCGCGGCGCTGTCGCTCGGCGCGGCCGTGGCGCGGCGGCGCGAGGTCGGCGGGGTGTTCGGCGCGCTCGCCGCCGCGGCCGCCGCCGCCGCGCTGGCGGCGCAGCTGCGGTTCGCGGCGCCGGAGGCGGCCGACGCGCTGGCGTTCACCGCGTTCATCGCCGCCGCCGCCGCCGTGGTCTGCCGGGCGCCGGCGCGCTTCCCGGCGCCGCGCGCGGCGATCGCCCTCGTCGCCCTCGCCGCGTTCGACCTGCTGAGCGTGAACCGCGGCCACGCCCTCGGCCCGGTCGACGCCGCCGCGCTCGACCCGGCGGCCGACCCGCGCGCCGCCGCCCTGTTGCCGCACGCCCGCGACGGCCGCGTCTCGAGCGAGGGGCGGCTGGCGGCCGGACCGAACGCGGCCAGCGTCCTGGGCCTGTTCGACGTGACCGGCGACAGCCCGCTGCACCTGGCGCAGGTCGAGACGCTCGTCACGACGACGCCGGAGCTGGCGTGGTGGAAGATCCTGGGCGTGCGCTACGTGGTGACGGAGCCGCGGGCCGGAGCGGAGGCGCTCCTCTCGCCGCTGCTCGGCGCCGGCGGGTCGGCCGGGCCCACCGCAGATATGACGGCCGCCGCCGGGGCGGGCGCGGCGTTCGCGGTGCGGCTGCCGGGCCGGCTCACCTGGGTCGTGCCACGGCTCGAGGTCCGACCGCCGGGCTGGGCGCCGCCGGCCGACTTCGACCCGTTCGCCCTGGGCACCGTGGACGCGCTGCCCGACCCGCTGCCGGACGTCCCTGCCCGCCTCGTGGGCTGGGCGGACGTGCCCGCCGACCTCGCCGCGCTGGCGGCGACGCCCGGCGAGGCGCGCCTCGTCGGGCTCGAGGGCGGCCGCGCCGTCGTCGACGTGGCCGCGGCGGGCGACGCCGTGGTGGCCCTGTCGACCGCGGCCGGCGCACCGGGCGACTGGCGGGCGCGCGTCACGACGTGGGCGCGGCGCGACGATGCCGCCGAGGCGCGGCGCCGGACGGTCGACGCCCAGCCGTTCGTCCTCTACGGCGCGATCCTGGGCGTGCGCGTCGGCGACGGGGTGTCGCGGATCGAGTGGACCTACCGCCCGCGGTCGGTTACGCTTGGCGCGCTCGTCTCGTCGCTGGGCCTCGTCGGCCTCGCCGCGCTGTGGGGGGTGGATCGATGGCGGGAGCGCCGGCGCACGCCGGGCGCCCGATGACCGCCGCCGCGGGCGGCTTTCGGCCCGGGCCGCGGGCCGGGGTGCTGTTCCACCCGCGGGTACCGGAGTCACGGGCGCTGGCCGACCGGCTCGCGGCATCGCTGACGGCCGCCGGCGCCGCGTGCGACGTGGCGGACGCCTGGCACGACGTCGACGCGCTGGAGCGGACGGTCCGCGGCTCCGACTGGCTCGTCGTGCTCGGCGGCGACGGGACGATGCTGCGCGTCGCGCGCCTGGCGGCGGCGGCCGACGTGCCGCTCATCGGCGTGAACTTCGGCCGCCTCGGCTTCCTGACCGAGGTCGAGCCCGCCGACGCCGAGGCGGCGGTGCACCGGGTGGCCGTCGGCGAGGCCGTCGTCGAGCCGCGCGTGCTGCTGCGCTGCACCGGCCGCATCGGCGGCCAGGCGATCGGCCCGCTGGACGCCGTGAACGACGTGTTCGTCGGCCGCGGCCGCGTGTCGCGCCCGGTGCGCCTGGACGCCTCGATCGACGGCACGCCCTATCTGCGCTACTTCGCCGACGGCCTGATCGTCGCCACGCCCACCGGCTCGACGGCCTACAGCCTCTCGGCCGGCGGCCCGGTCGTCGACCCGGCGATGGCGGCGCTCGTCGTGACGCCGGTCGTGCCGCACCCGGTGCCGGTGAAGACGCTGGTCCTGGCGGCCGAGCGCGCGATCGACATCGTGGTGCGCACCGATTACGACGCGATCCTGGCCGTCGACGGCGGCCCCGCCCACGACCTGGCCGACGGCGACCACGTCCGCATCGTGCTGAGCCCGCACCGAGCGCGGTTCCTCCGCCTGGGCCCGTCGGCATCGTTCTACGCCGGCCTTGTCGAACGCCTGCAGCGCGGCAAGTCGGTGCGGCCGCGCGACGGGGCGCCGGAGGGTGGCGCGTGAGCGCGGCCCCGCCGCCGCCGGCGGTCGAACACTGTAGCTGGCATCCGGCGCGCGAGACGGTGCTGCACTGCGCCCGGTGCGGCCGGCCGATGTGCCCGTCGTGCGCCCGGCCGCACCCGGTCGGGCTGCGGTGCAAGCAGTGCGCCAAGGAGACCCGCTCGCCGCTGTACCGCGTGGCCGGCCGCGGCTACGCGCTGGGCGCCGTGACCGGGCTGGTGGCGGCCGCCGCGTCCGTCGCCGTGGCGTTGGCGGCGTTCTCGCTCATCGGCGGCTTCTTCCAGCTGTTCCTGGCCGTGATCCTGGGCTCGAGCCTGGGCACGGGCATCGGCGACGTGGTGGGACGTGCCGCCGGGCGCAAGCGCGGCCGCGGGCTGATGGCGGTGGCCGGCGGGGCGGTGGTGACGGCCGTCGCGCTGGCGGCGGCCGTGGTCTGGCAGTTCGCCGGCCTGCGCAGCGTCCCGATCCTCGGGCTCGTGGTGTTCGCGGTCTTGGCCACGAGCGCGGCCGCGGCGCGCCTGCGCTAGCCGGGGCGCGCCGCCGAGGGTCGCGGGCGGTCGGCGGTCGGGCGACGGTCGCGCGACGGTCGCCCGCGCTGGCGCGCGGACGTCGCGCCGCGACCCGGCCGGGGCTTTACGCCGCGTGGCGCCTCGGCTACGATCGCACTGCACGCGTGTTCACCTGTCCGCCCCAGACCGCCGCCCCCGCGCGCGGTCGCCGGCGGCCGTGCCGGACTGGACGCCATGCTCGTCGAGCTCGCCATCCGCGACTACGCCATCATCGATGACCTGCGCCTGCGCCTGGCCGCGGGCTTCAACGTCCTGACCGGCGAGACCGGCGCCGGGAAGTCGATCATCATCGGCGCGTTGGGCCTGCTGCTCGGCGAGCGGGCCGACGCCACCGCGGTCCGCGCCGGCGCCGAGCGGGCCGTGATCGAGGGCGTGTTCGAGCCGGGCGCCCGCGCCGACGTCGTGCGGCCGATCCTCGAGGCGTACGGCATCGACGAGGACCCCGTCCTGATCGTCACCCGCGAGGTCCACGCCGAGGGGCGCTCGACCGGACGGGTGAACGGGCGGTCCGTGCCGGTGCGCGCCCTGGCCGAGCTGGGCGCGCGGCTCGTCGACGTCCACGGCCAGAGCGACAACGCCTCGCTCAAGCGCGAGGCGACGCACCTCGACCTCCTCGACGGCTTCGCCGGCTGCGACGCCCAGCGGGCCGAGCTGGCGCACCGCGTGCGGCAGCTGCGCGCCGTCCAGGACGAGCTGGCCGCGCTGCGGACCGACGAAGCCAGCCTGGCGCGGCGGGCCGAGCTGCTGCGCTTCCAGGTCGACGAGATCGAGGCCGCCGCGCTCGACGCCGACGAGGCCGAGTCGCTGCGCGCCGAGCGCGCCCGGCTGGCGAACGCCGAGCGGCTGGCGACGCTGGCCGACGGCGCCTGGCAGGCCCTCAAGGGCGACGACGAGGCGGCCGGCGCGCTCGACCGCCTCGACGCGGCGCTCGGCGCGGCCGGCGACATCGCCGCGCTCGATCCATCGTTGGCGGACGTGGTCGACGCGCTGGGCGCCGCCGTGGAGGGGGTCGCCGGCGCTGCGGCCGCGCTGCGCGGCTACCGCGACCGGCTCGAGGCCGATCCGGAGCGACTCCAGGCGGTCGACGACCGGCTCGACGCGATCGGCACCCTCAAGCGCAAGTACGGGCCCGAGATCGCCGACGTGCTCGCCTTCGCCGAGCGCGCCGCCGGCGAGCTGGCGCACCTCGAGGGCGCCTCCGACCGCATCGCGGCGCTCGAGGCCGAGCGGGCGACGCTGCTCGACGAGATCGGCGCGCGGGCGGCGGTGCTCTCGGGCGCGCGCCAGGCCGCCGGGGAGCGGCTGGCGGCGGCCGTCGTGGTCGAGCTCGGGGACCTGGGCATGCCGGGCGGCCGATTCGCCGTCGCGCAGACGACGCGGCCCGACGACGACGGCGCGCCGACGCCCGCCGGCCGCTTCGCGTTCGACGAGCGCGGCATCGACCGCGTCGCATTCCAGGTCAGCACCAACCCGGGCGAGCCGCTTCTGCCGCTGGCCGCCGTCGCTTCGGGCGGCGAGACGGCGCGCATCATGCTGGCCCTGAAGCGCATCCTGACCTCCGCCGACCGCGTCCCGACGCTCGTCTTCGACGAGGTCGACGCCGGGATCGGGGGCCGGATCGGCGCCGTCGTGGGGCGCAAGCTCTGGCAGCTGGGCCGCCAGCACCAGGTGCTGTGCGTGACCCACCTGCCGCAGGTGGCCGTGTTCGGCGACGTCCACTTCCAGGTGCGCAAGGACACCGACGCCGGACGTACCCGCACCCGCATCGACCGCCTCGACGACGCGGCGCGCCTCGCCGAGGTCACGGCCATGCTCGGCATCGCCACCGAGGCGGGGCGGCGCAACGCGGCGGAGCTGCTGGCGAGCACGGCCGAGTGGAAGGCGGCGCCCGCCGGCTAGCGCCGCCGCTCGCGATCGTTCCCAAATGGGCGGCGGCATCCTGCCTGCAACGGTCGCTCGGTCTTGACGGTTTTCTCTGTAGGGGTATACTCGCCGGCAGGTTCCTGCTCGGCGACCTCGCCCCCCGATCGATGGGGTCATGCCCGGGCCACCGTAACGCCTTCGCCCGACCCTGCGTCAGAGGAAGGCGTGCCGAACCGCGGCTTCGAGCCCGCGGGCACAGTCACGAACAAGGAGACACGCCAGATGGCCTTCAGCACCCAGAACAGCAAGGGCACGACCTACTTCCTGCACGCCAAGGACGTCACGCTGCGTGGCGGCCGGCAGCAGCGCCTGTTCTACTTCGCCAAGGCGGCCGGCGCCGGCGCCCTGGACGCGGTCCCGACCGGCTACATGGTGGCGGAGTCGAAGAACGGCCTGCCTGTCCTCAAGAAGAAGGCGTAGGCCCATCTTCGACCGCTGCGCGGCGCCGGACGCCGCGCTGACCTCGCCCTGCAGCGCGCCCCTCGTCCGGTTCGGGACGAGGGGCGCGCGTTGCGTGGCGTGGCGGCGCGCGCGGTGACGACGCCGCTCGGCCGCCGTGTGGCGCCCGGCTCGCCCGACGCGGTGGCCGATCGCTTTCGGGGTTGGGCCGCCGAGGCCGGGTTCACGCTCTACAGCGCCCAGGTCGAGGCGATCGACGCGCTGTTCGGCGGGCGGCACGTGGTGCTCGACACGCCGACGGGCTCGGGCAAGACGCTGGTGGCCACGGCGCTGCAGTTCAAGGCGATGTGCGACGGCCAGCGGGCGTTCTACACCGCGCCGCTGAAGGCGCTGGTCAACGAGAAGTTCTTCGCGCTGTGCCACCTCTTCGGAGCCGACGCGGTCGGGATGCTGACCGGCGACGCGGCGATCAACCACGACGCGCCGTTGATCGTCTGCACGGCCGAGATCTTGGCCAACATGTGCGTGCGCGCCACGGCACGGCCGCCCGAGTGCGTCGTGATGGACGAGTTCCACTACTACGACGACCGCGAGCGCGGCGTGGCGTGGCAGGTGCCGCTCGTGAGCCTGCCGGACAGCCAATTCCTGCTCATGAGCGCCACGCTGGGCGATATGCAGCCCCTCATCGCCCGGCTCGAGGCCGACACCGGCCGGCCAGCCAGCTGGGTGACGTCGTCGTTCCGCCCGGTGCCGCTCGACTTCGCCTACCGCGACACGCCGATCGAGGTCACGGTGCGCCACCTCCTGCGGAGCGGGCTGGTGCCGGCGTACATCGTGAACTTCACCCAACGTCAGTGCGCCGAACAAGCGCAGGCGCTGACGAGCATCGACGTCGTCGACGGCGGCGAGCGGCGGCGACTGCGCGACGCGCTCGAGGACGCCGACTTCGCGACGCCGTACGGCAAGACGATGCGCCACCTGCTCCAACAGGGGATCGGCATCCACCACGCGGGGCTGCTGCCGCGGTACCGGCTGCTGGTGGAGCAGCTGGCGCAGGCCGGCCTGCTCAAGGTGGTCTGCGGCACCGACACGCTCGGGGCGGGCGTCAACCTGCCGATCCGGACGGTGGTGTTCACCGGCCTGGCGAAGTTCGACGGCGAGAAGGTGCGGATCCTGCGGGTGCGCGACTTCAAGCAGATCTCCGGCCGGGCGGGCCGCAAGGGCTTCGACGACCGAGGAACGGTGGTGTGTCAGGCGCCGCCGCACGTGATCGAGGCCAAGCGCAAGGCGGACCAGCTGGCGCGCAAGGGCGGCGGGCGGGGACGCAAGGGGGCGGTGGTGCGCCCCAAGCCGCCGCCGCGCGACATGGTGACGTGGAACGAGCAGACCTTCGACCGGCTGCGCAACCAACCGCCGGAGCCGCTGCAGTCGCGGTTCCGGGTGACGATGGGGATGCTGCTCGACGCCCTCAACGGCGGTGCGTCGGGCGGAGCCTGGGGCGCCGTGCCGGGCGGCGAGCGGGCGCTGGGCGGCGGGCCGGGTCGGCGGGGCGACGGGGGCGAGGCGGTCAATTCGGCGCCGGGCTACGGGGCGTTGGTGGCGCTCGTGGAGCGCAGCCACGAGCCGTCGGCGCGACGGCGACGGCACCTGAAGCGGGCGGCCGCGCTGTTCCGCAGCCTGCGGGCGGCGGGCATCGTGGCGGTGCACGGGACGACACGGGGTGGGTTCGTGGCGGTCGACCCGGACCTGCAGGCCGACTTCACGCTACACCACACGCTGTCGCTGTTCTTGGCCGACGCGGTGGCCGGCCTGCCGCGGGAGGGGCGAGGCTACCCGCTGGACGTGCTGAGCGTGACGGAGGCGATCCTCGAGCCGCCGGTGGTGGTGCTGCGGGCCCAGTCGGAGCGCGCCAAGCGGCAGCTGTTGGAGCGGTTGAAGCGCCAGGGGGTGCCGTACCACGAGCGGCAGCGCCAGCTGGACGAGGTGGGCTACCCGCAGCCGCTGGTGGACTACCTGGGGGCGGCGCTCGACCGGTTCGCGGTGTCGCACCCGTGGGTGGCGCACGAGGATGTGGTGCCGAAGTCGATCGTGCGCGACATGATCGAGCATGGCGACGACTTCGGGGGTTACGTGCGCCGCTACGGGCTCGAGCGCAGCGAGGGGACGCTGCTGCGGTACGTCGGCGAGGTGTGGCGGGCGTTGGCGCGCAGTGTGCCCGACGCCTACAAGACGCGGCCGGTGTTCGATATCGAGGTGGCGCTGCGGACGCTGATCCTGACGACGGACGCGAGCTTGCTCAGCGAGTGGGAGCGGGTGCAGGCGGAGCAGGCGGCGGCGGCGTTGGACGTGCGGGTGGTGGCGGCGGAGTTGGGGGTCGCGAGGGACGAGGGGGGCGAGGGGGGCGCGAGCGGCATCGGGGAGGAACGGGGGGACGGGCGGGATTGGGGGGATGAGGTGGGGTGAGGGGTGCTGGGTGCAGGGGTGCAGGGGTGCAGGGGTGC
>CAZYVI010000005.1:0-33895 GCA_964651245.1 uncultured Anaerolineales bacterium
CACGCCCCCGCCCCCCCACCCGCCCCCGCACCCGCCCCGCACCCGTACCCACCCCCCCCCCGCCCACGCCCACGCCCACGCCCCCGCCCCCGTACCGCCTACGCCGCCGACGTGCGCCATGCCGAGATCCGCCCCCGCGTCGCATCCAACCGCGCCCGCCATGCCGACGCGTACGCCGTCCACGCGGGGTGGTCGCGGGCGACGTGCGCGTAGGCGGTGTCGGCCGCGAACCAGCGGGCGTCGAGGGCGGCGAGCAGCGCATCGACGGCGTCGTGGCGTCCGGCGGCTTCGAACAGGCCGCGCAGCATCGCGCGCCGGTCGCCCAGGCCGAGCGGCAGGTCGAGCGCCTTGGCGCAGCGGGCGAGGTCGGCACGGCCGAGGTAGAGGCCGGCGTCGCGCGGGATGAGCAGCGCGTCGAGCAGATCGCCCAAGCGCGTGTCGGCGCCGTCGCGCCCGACCGCGCCGTCCCGCCCATCCACGCCGTCCCGCCCATCCGCGCCGTCGCGCCCGACCGCGCCGTCGCGCCCGACCGCGCCGTCCCGCCCATCCACGACGTCGGCGTCGGCGCCGATCGGCACGCCGTCGCCGTGCTCATTGGGCCGGTAGCGCGGGCGGGGGGGTAGTGTGGGCAGGGCGTCGGCGGCGGTGGATGCCAGGACGTCCGGCGGCAGGCCGTCGGCCAGGGTCAGGACGGCGTCGGCGGTGGCGGGCGCGAGCGCGGCGTAGAGGGGGTGGACGTCGGCGTGGGCGACGGCGTCGGCGAAGACCGGGAGCCAGGGCAGGAGGTGGTCGGTCAGCACCGCCGCCGCGCCGGCGGCGTGTCCGCCCTCGACGAGTTCGGCCAGCGCCCAGAGCTCGACGCCCAGCTGGTCGACGGCCGGCACGCGCAGCCCCGGCGGCGGCGACCAGCCGAGGCCTGCCAGCGTCGCGCGCAGGCGCGCCGTGGCCGGCGCCTCGAGCATCGCGCTCGGGTCGACGAACACGCTCTCGTGCGGCGGCACCTGGCGGCTGACGAGGTCGAGCCAGGCGATGGCGAGCGCCACGCGGGCGGCCGCATCGTCCCCGGTCGGTACGTGCGCCGCCAGCTCCGGCGCCCGCCGCGCGAACGCGATGAGGTCGCCGGTGGGCTCGGCGAGCCACAGCCCGGCGAGCGGGCGAAGGGGCACAGGATCCGGGTGCGGGACGTCGTCCGCTGGTGCCGCAGGCCCGTCGCGGTTCACGTCCCGGCCCATCCCGGCCCGCCCTCACTCGTCGTCGTCGTCGTCCTCGGCGAACGTCCGGACGTAGGCCCGGATCGCCTCGAGCTCGCCGTCGGTGAGCGCGGCCGAGTACTCCTCCCACGGCATCTTGTCGGGGTCGAGCTCGTTGTCCTCGGGGTCGACGCCGGTGCGGATCGTGTCGCGCCACTCCTCGGCCGACCACTCATCGGCGAAGTAGGCGATGTCCGGGCCCTGGGGGCCGTCGTCGGCGTTCCGGCCGCGGAAGTCGTCGCCGTGGCACTCGGCGCAGGCCATGATCGTGGCGGTGTACTCGCCCCACTCCTCCTCGTCGTCGGTGTCGGGCGGCTCGACCTCGTCGTCGATCGGCTCCTGCACGGCCAGCGGGAACATGCCGGCGCCGATGAGCAGCGTGCCCATCGGGCCGATCTCGCGCTCCGGTACCTCGTCGTCGATCTCGGGCTCGGTCCGCAGATAGGCGATGATCGCCGCCACGTCGTCGTCGCTCATGGCGTGGAAGAACGCCGACGGCATGATCAAGAGCGGTCGGCCGTCGACGCCGACGCCCTCGCGGATGGCGCGCGCGATCCGCCCGTCCGAGCGGTCGCCCAGCGGCCCGCCCGGCGTCAGGTTCGGCGCGTGGAGCGTGCCCAGCCCCTCCAGGAAGTTGTCCTCGCTGCCGTCGAGCGGCAGCTCGCGCGTGCTCGAATGACAGCCGGCACAGGCACGGGCCAGCCGCTCACCGCGCTCGAGGGCGGCGGCAGAGGCCGTGACCTCGATGTCGGTCAGCGGGTGGTCGTCACGGTCGCGCAGGCGGTAGAGCCCCAGGGCGAGGATCACCGCCGCCACCGTCGCCACCACCGTCACCACCGTGCCGACGGCCACGGCCACCCAGCGCGCCGCGGCGTGGCCGAGCCGCGAGGCGCGCGCCGTCGCCACCGCGGCGCCCACGGCCAGCGCCGCCGCCGCCACGATCACCCACACCACCGTCACGTTCATCGCGGGTCTGCTCCTTGTGCGGTGCTCGGTTCGTCGCGCCTCGCCAAGCGATAGGCGTCGCGCTGCGGGCGGTAGGCCCGCAGCAGCCAGTACGGTCGGCGCGTCCCGTCGGGCGAGACCCGGTCGGCGCCGCGGGCGAGCGCCAGCCACTCCCGGTACACCGCCATCGACCGCGCCGTGTCGACGTGGACGTCGCCGAGCCGGTCGTCGGCGGCGGCGGGCCGGATCGTCACCTTCTGGTGCCAGCAGTGCATGCCGCTGACCGGATCGGGATGGACCGGGAACGTCAGGTTCTGATGGACGCCGACATCGCTCCACCAGATGCGCGACGTGTCGGGATCGGCGCTGGCGAACGGTCCGGCGCCCTTGCGGCGGCGCATCGACCACGACTGCCCCTCGCCATCGCGGCCGGCCGCCGGCGCGGGCGACGGGCCGTCGACGACCGGCACGCCGCCGCGCGTCAAGTCGACGAGCGCCGTGCTGAGGCGGCCGCCGCCGTCCTCGGTCAGCCGCCACCGGCCCAGGTGGTGCGAGCAGGCCGCCACGCCCGGCCGGATGCCCTCGGTCACCCAGGCGCGGTCGATGAAGTAGCCGATCTCGGTCTCGACGCGCACCAGGTCGCCGCTGGCGACGCCGAGCCGCCCGGCGTCGGCGGGGTGAAGCCAGAGCGGGTTGTTGTGGCTGATCTCGTAGAGCCACTTGCTGTTGCCGCTGCGGGTGTGGATCAGCGTCGGCAATCGGAACGTGCTGATCAGGACGACCTCGCCGCGCGCACGGTCGACGCGGCTGGGATGGACGTGGCTGGGCGTGTAGCCCGGCAGCGCCCACTCCGGCCAGCCCCACTGCGCCAGCGTCGGCGAGAAGAGCTCGAGGCGCCGCGACGGCGTGTCGAAGCCGCGCCGAACGACGCCCGGCGGATCGTCCGCGACGACGACGCCGACGACGCGCCGGCCGGCGGCGTCGGGCGGGAACGCGGGGTGGGGCGTGATGTTCGACCCCGCCACCGCCGGCGCCGGCGATCGGACGACGCCGGCCTCGTCCGTCGTCGCGCCGGCCAGCAGGTCGTCCGCCACCGGCTGCTCGTACGGCGCGCCCGGGCCGCGGCGCAGCTCGAACGCGCCGTAGCGGCGCATGTAGGCCAGCGGCGTCAGGCCCTCGGCGGCGGCGGCCTCGGGCAGGCCGGGGACATGGTGGTCGAACAGCCAGCCGTAGTAGTCGTCCACCGTCATCCGCTCGCCCGGCCGGTGCGGCGACTCGAAGTGCTTGCGGATCCCGAGCGCGCCGTCGGGGTCGATGTGCCACGACAAGGCGATGAAGAACTCGGTCTCCTCCCAGACCTCGCCCGGGTTCGCCTGCCACGTCCAGTCGACCCTCCGGCCCTGCTTCTCGAGCGCGACGCGGCGCACGGGCTGGCGGAAGGCGATCCAGCAGCCGGCGTGCGTCTCCTGGCTCATGACGTCGTGGCGTTCGCTGGCGTGGCCCATCGGCAGGACGTAGTCGGCGAAGTGGGCCGTCTCGCTCCACGTCGGGGTGAGGCAGACGTGCAGGCCGACCTTGTCCTCGTCCGTCAGCGCCTCGATCCAGGTCGCGCCGTCGGGGTTCGTCCAGACCGGGTTGTAAACGCGCGTGAAGTAGGTGTCGAGCTTGGCCCGCCCCTCCTTCAGGAAGTGCGGCAGCAGGAACGACAGCTCGAAGAAGGTGAGCGGGTACTCCCGCGGCCACGACAGCTCGTTCCAGCGCGGCGGGTTGGGCGCCAGCTGCGGCGGCCGCGGCACCCACTTGTCCCAGGCGTTCATCGACGTCCCGCCCTCGGTGCCGACGCTCCCCGTCAGGACATTGAGGAGGAACAGGCAGCGCGCCACCTGCCAGCCGCCGAGGTTGCCGGCCGTCGCGCTGCGCCAGGTGTGCGCGGCGAGGCCCGCGCCCGCGTCGGCGACGATGTCGGCGACCTCGGCGATCACCGCGGCGTCGACGCCGCTCTCGGCGGCGGCGAACTCGAACGTGAACGCGGCGTAGTGCTCCAGGAACCGCCGCTCGAACTGCTCGAACGTCCGCTCGTCGTCCGGATGGTCGTGCGCCAGCCAGGCCTCCCAGTTCACCCAGCGCCGCACGAAGGCGCGGTCGTGCCGGCCGGTGGCGACGATGTGGCGGGCGATCGCCAGCAGGATGGCCGCCTCGCTGCCCGGCCAGGGCGAGAGCCAGTGGTCGGCGCGGCTGGCGGTGTTCGACAGGCGCGTGTCCATCACGATGAGCTTGGCGCCGTTGAGCTTGCCCTCGATGATCCGCTGGGCGTGCGGGTTGAAGTAGTGGCCGGTCTCGAGGTGGGCGCTGATGAGCAGGATCACGCGGGCGTTCGCGTGGTCCGGCGACGGCCGGTCGAGCCCGGTCCAGAAGGCGTAGCCGGCGCGCGCGCTGGCCGAGCACACGTTCGTGTGGCTGTTGTGGCCGTCGATGCCCCAGCCCCAGAGGACGTACTCCATGAGGCCGTCGTGGCCCGGCCGGCCGACGTGGTACATGACCTCGTCGTGCCGCCCCTCCTCGAACGCCCGCCGGATCCGACCGCCGATGTCGGCCAGGGCTTCATCCCACGTCGTGCGCACCCACTTCCCTTCGCCCCGTCGTCCGGCGCGCTTCAGCGGGTAGAGGATCCGCTCGGGGTCGTGGACCTGGTTGTGCGTCGCCGGCCCCTTGGCGCAGTTGCGGCCGCGGCTGCCCGGGTGAGCCGGGTTGCCCTCGAACTTCTGGACCTCGAGCGTCTCGCGGTCGACGTACGCCAGCAACCCGCACGCGCTCTCGCAGTTGAAGCAGACGGTGGGGATGAGCATGTAGTTGCGCGCCACGCGCCGCGGCCAGGCGCGCGGGTCGTGCTCGGTCCAGTCGTCCCAGCGGTCGGTGGGGGGGTAGGGGCGGAGGCCGGGGGCGGCGCCGGGCAGCGGCGCGTCTGGCAAGGCGGGCATCGGACGTCCTTGGGCGCGGGACGGTGGCGCGCGGCAGATGATGCGCGGGAATCGGCGGAAGGGCTAGGCGAGGGGGCGTATACTGCGCCGGCGCCGCCGCACCCCACGGGAGAACCCCATGTACGCCCTCGTCCTCGTCCTCCGTCTGGTCCACATCGTCTTCGGCATCTTCTGGGCCGGATCGATGTTCTTCCTGGCCAGCTTCCTGATGCCCACGGCGCGCGGCGCCGGTCCCGCTGGGGCGCCGTTCATGCGGCGGTTCGCGCAGTCGTCGTTCCCGAACGCACTGGCGGGCTCGGCCGTGCTCACCGTGCTGTCGGGCCTGGGGCTCATGTGGACCGCGTCGGGCGGCGATTCGACGTGGTTCGGCAGCCCAGCCGGCATCACGCTGTCGGTCGGCGGCCTGGCGGCGATCATCGCGCTGGGCTTCGGGCTGGCGGTGCAGCGCCCGACGACGCTGCGCATGGGCGTGGTCGGCGCCGCCATCGACGCTGCCGGCGGCACGCCGACGGCCGAACAGGCGGCCGAGATCGGCGCCCTCCAGGCCAAGGCGATGCGCGGCGTCCGGCTGCTGACGTGGCTGCTGACGGTGGCGGTGGTGTGCATGGCGGTGGCCCGGTACGTCTGAGGGCACCGGACGAGACGGCACGACCAGGTTCTTCGGAGCGGCACTGCAGGCTCGCACACCTCGTGTGGGGAACGCCCAACGGCGTGTGTGCCGCCGCGCCCCGCGCAACCTGGACGGCAGGCGGGCGTAGACTCCGGTTGGCGCGATCACGGTACGTCAAGCGCGGCGTTCGACGCCACCGCGCTGGCACACGACCACCTCGCGCGCCTGGGCGGCCCAGCCACCCACCTGACCCTCCTTCGCCCCAACCGGAGGTCGACACCATGCCGTACGGCGACATCCTCAAGCGTGCCTGGCTCCTGACCCGACGCCACAAGATCCTCTGGCTCTTCGGCCTGCTGGCCGGCGCCGGCGGCGGCATCAACTTCGGCGACCTCGGTGACGTCGGCCGCCGCGGCAACGCCCTGCCCGACGGCAGCCGCTTCCCGGGCATGCCCGAAGGCATGGGCGAAGGGATGCCCTGGCAGGGTGGCGGCTTCGGTCCGATGGCGTTGGAGTGGCTGCAGCGCAACGCAGGCACCATCGCGCTCGTCGTCGCCCTCGCTGCGCTCCTCGGGCTCGTCCTGCTCGTCCTCGGCATCGCCGCCAAGGGCGGCCTCGTCCACCTGTCGGCCCGCGCCGAGGCCGAGGCGCCGGTCGTCGCGCGCGACGGTTGGCGGGTCGGATTCCACTACTGGTGGCGCACGCTCGGCACGCACCTCGTCATCTTCGTGCCGATCGTCGCCGTCGTCCTCGTCGGCGCGACCGTCCTCGGGGTGACCGGCCTCGGCGCGCTGGCCGCGTTCGGCGCCGATCGGCCCGGGCTGGGCGGCTCGGGCGTCGTGGCCGTCATCGGCCTGGCGCTGCTGTTCCTGCCGATCCTCTTCCTCGCCACGCTGATCGCCACGCTGATCCTCGAGCTGGCCCTCCGGCACGCCATCCTCGCCGACCGCCCCGTCTTCGACGCCGTCGGCGCCGCCTGGCGGAACCTGCGCGGGCGGTTCGTTGACGTCGTCGTGATGTGGCTCGTCATGCTGCTGGGCGGCTTCGCGTTCGCGTTCGTGTTCGCCTTCATCGCCGCCCTCGCCCTCACGCCGGCGATCATCGCCGGCATCGCCAGCGACAGCGTCGCCGCCGGCATCGCGTTCGGCATCCCGGGCATCCTGATCCTGCTCGTCCCCGTCGGCGCCTACAGCGCGTGGCGCTCTACGGCCTGGACGCTGTTCTGGCAACGCCTCACGGGAGTCACCGCCCCGGTCCACACGGGCGCCGAACCGCCGGTCCTCATCGGCAGCTGAGGTCGATCAAGCCCGCTGGCACGCGGTGCGCCCATGAGGCCAAGGCGCTTGCTTTTGGCCAGAGTCTGGCTATCCTTGCGCCACAATGCGCTTCGACATCGTCGTCGTTCCAGCCGCCGCTGCCGATCTCCACCGGCTTCCGGCCCACATTCGTCCGGTCGTTCGAAGGGCGATTGAGGCCCATCTCCGGATTCACCCGTCGACCACGAGCCGCAGCCGGATCAAGCACCTGAGGAGCATCGGGCAGCCTCAGTATCGGCTTCGAGTCGGAACGGTACGCGTGTTCTACGACATCGTCGAAGATACAGTGGTCATCCTCGCCATGGTCCGCAAAGCGGACGCCGCCGCATGGCTCGCGGAGCACGGAGTAACCGAATGAAGCGAATCCCGATCGCCGAACTCAAGGACGATCTGTCGCGCCTGCTTCGCGTAGCCGAGCGGGAACCGATCGTCATTACGCGCCACGGAAAGCCGGCAGGCGTGTTGATTGGCTTCGCAACCGAGGACGATTGGTTCGAGTACCGCCTGGCACACGACGCCCGATTCCAGCAACGGGTGGCTGAGGCTCGCGCACAATATGCTGCCGGTCAGGCGGTGGCGATCGAGACGCTAGAGGACTGACCGCGGCGACCTCGCCTCCACCATCAGTCACCCTCGTTCGTCCGGTCCCCCACTCTCGGCTCCACCCATCGCAAGAACGCCCCCACCTCGGTCCCCTGAGCCGCACCTCCGATGCGGGGGGTCCAGAGGGGCGCAGCGCCCCCTGGCCGCGGGTGCAGGGGGGCCGGCGCCCCCCTGCAAACATGCACGAACCCGAAGCGCCCCGCCTCGAGCGCTCACGGCCCGGCGGCCCTGCACCTCATACCCCTCACCATGGCCCACCTGCCGGCCGACGCCCGTCAGCTGTTCGGCACCCCCTGCGGCGCCATGACATACGCGTACTCATAGCAGTACAGCCCGCCGATCGCCGCCAGCCCGGCCGCCGCGATCGCTCCCAGGCGCACCTCGGCCGGCAGCGACGCCGATGCGACCAGCAGACCGACCAACGCCAGCGGCATCGCGTGCCCGACGCCAACCGCCCCCCACCAGAACCACCGCCGGTACCGCCCCCGCGTCATCTCCCGCGCCGCCATCGCCCCCTCGCGCGTCGCATGCGGCATCGCCAGCTCGCCGCCCAGCACCAGGCCGAGGTTGAGGACGAGCGCCGCCGCCAGCACCCAGAACGCCGCACCGAACCCGCGCAGCCCGTCCGCGGCGAACGGGAGGTCGAGCGGCACGGCGATCGCGTCGACCACCAGCAGCGCCGCCGCGCCGGCGGCAACCGCCTGGACCACGAGGTGCGCCGGCAGCAGCGGGCTCTGCCAGAGATCGCGCCCCTCGGCCTGGCCGAACAGGAACGCCGTGTAGGCCGCGCTCAGCACCGCCAATGCCCCACCCACCCCCAACAACCCCGTCCGCGCCCACCCCAACGCATCCCGCCCGACGAGCCCCGCCCACGTCGCCCCCGCCATCACCACGTTCAGCGTCGCCACCAGGCCGAACCCCAGCAAGATGAACGCCCCCCGCGTGAGCCACGAGCGCCACTGTGGCCGGGTCAGGATCCGCAGGAACCGCTCCGGCCGGTCGAGGTCCAACACCAGCAGCGCCGCCGTGATCGCCGTGAACACCGCCGCCACGCCCGAAGCGACCGTCGCCCACACGGGATCGTCGACGCGCCCGGACAGCCCGAGCGCCGCCAGCAGCAGGAACGCCCCCGCCCCGATCCCCTTCGTCACCAGGTACGCCGGCACCGGCCAGTGCCACGGCGCCTTGTGCTGCGCGTTGTAGCCCGTCTGCACCAGGTGCCCCGCCATCGTCCCGCCGCGGGCGATCAGACGGTCGTCCTCCGACGCGCTCCGCCCGTCAGGCAAGGCTGCCCGCCCGCCCTCCGCCGTCGGATCGCGATCCGCCCACATCAGCGCCCCGCCCGCCGGCGCCAGCGTCGGCACCAACGTCACGGCGTCGGCGTCGATGTAGAACAGCTTGGGCAGCGTCCCCTGCTCGGGCTTGCGAACGCTCACGTCATGGCGGCCCAACAGCCGCCGGATCTCGCTCCCCGGATCGTCCAGGTCGCCGGAGACGATCGCCTGCGTCGGGCAGACGACGCCGCAGGCCGGCTCGAGGCCCAGGTCGGTGCGGTGGCTGCAGAAGTGGCACTTGGCCGCCGTGCCCGTGTCGGGGTCGATGTAGATCGCGTCGTACGGGCACGCCTGCAAACAGGCCTTGCAGCCGATGCAGGCGTCGCCGTCGAACTCGACGATGCCGTCGGCGCGCTGGTACATGGCCGTGACCGGGCAGATCCGGACGCACGGCGGGTTGGCGCAGTGGTTGCAGCGCGTCACCTGGAAGAAGCGGCGCGTGTCCGGAAACGCGCCCTTCTCGACGTACTTCACCCAGGTCCGGTTCACACCCAGCGGGACCCGGTTCTCCTGTTTGCAGGCCGTCGAGCAGGCATGGCAGCCGATGCACTTCCGGTTGTCGATGAGGAACCCGAAGTTCATCGCTCCCCCGCTCGCCGCTCTGACGCCAGCATCGACGACAGCGCACGCCGCCCGGAAACCGCCGACGACGGGAACGGCGACCCCGCCGGCGACACCGGCCAGAACGCGCCCGGGCACGGCGGCGGCAGGAACGACAGATCGTCGAAGATCCGTGCCAGGTCCTCGGCATCGGGCGCCACGTGGTAGTGCTCGCCGTCGCCCGCCACCGCCATCATCATCGTGTTCGCCGGGTCGGCGCCGATCCCGATCACGTGGAGCCCGATGCCGTGGGTTCGCGCCTCGTCCCCCGCCCCGACGGTGATCGCCCGCCGTGCCTCGTCGATCTCGCCGTCCGTCACCGCGGCCATCAGCCGGATCGTGTCCGGCCGCGTCGCCGCCAGCAGCGCCGTCGCCGCCCCGATCCCAAGGTCGAGGCGCGAGCCCGGGGCCGTCGTGAGGCCGTCCAGCGCCCGCTCGAGCGCCGCGCGGTCGTCGGTGAGTGGCGCCAGCACCGCGGCGTCGGCGTGGAAGCGGACGATCGCGATCCCGTCGCCCGCGATCCCGCGGCCCAGCAGGCCGACGACGCGCTTGGCCGCCTCGACCGCCGCCTCGCGCTTGGGCCGTCCATCGCGCGTCCACGCCTCCATGCTCGACGACGCGTCGATCACGAGCGCCAGCGCCACCGGCCGCAGTGCGACGATCGGGCAGCGCTCGCGCAGCGCCAGCGGCAGGTAGAGCGGCGCCGGGGTGGGCGTCGGCGTCGCGCTGGCGGTGGCCGTCGCGGTCGCCGTCGGCGTCGCCGTGGGCGTGGCCGAGGGCTCGGGCGTGTCGCTGGGCGTCGGCGTGGCCGTGGCCGCTGCCGGCGTGTCGGTCGGGCTGGCCAGCGGCGTCGGCGTGACCGAGGCGGTCGGCGTCGCCGTCGGGACACTGATGCAGACGGAGCCGCGTCCGCCGTTGTTGTTGCGGCCGTTGCCGTCGCCGCGGCCGCCGTCGACGCTCAACGCCCCCACGGCGTGGCTGCCGACGACGTAGCGCAGCTTGATCCGCCCGCCGCCGCCGCCGCCGCCGCCGTCGTCGGAGTCGGCGCCGATGCCGCCGTTGGCGGTGAGGCGTCCCGTCTGCTGCAGGCGCCGAGCGTGGACGGTGATCCCACCACCCGCCCCGCCGCCGCCCGAGTCGTTGGCCGAGACGAGGCCGTCGCCGCCGTTCACGCTGATCGTGCCGGTGATCAGGACGGTGTCGGCGATCAGCGCCACCGCCCCACCGCCGTTGCCGCCCTTGGCGCTGTCGCCGGCGGCGTCGGCCACGCCAGGCGCGCCGCCGGCCGAGCCGCGGTCGAGGTCGTCGCCGCAGTTCGTGCCGTAGCTCCGGCCGCCGCTGGCCGCCGAGGTCGGGCTGCCGTCGAGCACGCCGTCGCCGCCCCGCCCGCCATAGCCGCCGCCGGCGCCGCCGTCGAACGTGCGCAGGCCGCCCTCGCCGCCGCCCGGCCCCTCGCCGTTGCCGCGCAGCATGCCGCGGTAGCCCGCCTCGTCGCCGAGGATCCGCGACGTGCGGTCGATCTCGATCCAGTCGGCGTGGATCTCGAGCCGGCCGGTGTCGTCGGTCCCCGAGAACAGCTGGACCTCGATGACGGCTCGGTTGCGCAGGACGACCCGCCCGTAGCGGCGGACCCCCGCCAGCTGCACCCGCCCGCCGTCGAGGATCAGGTCCGGCAGCGGCGTCGGCGCGGCGGTCGCGGCAGCCGTCGCCTCGGGGGTGGCGGTGGGCGCCTGGGCGCCGGCCGTGGGCGGGCTCGACGCCACGCCGGCCAGTGCGACGGCGATCGCCAATGCGGTCGCCCGCCGGAGGGACGTCGCCCGGTCCGGCCGGGACGGTCGCGAACAGCTCATCGGCCTCATCGGCCGTCAGGGTGCCACACCGTCTCCCCCGACGCAATCGACCGCGGGCGACGGCGTGCTCACGCCCCGTCGGCCCGCCACGGGCTGCGCATCGTCTGGATGAGCACGGGCGCACCGATCTTCACGTTGTCGCGCCGCGTCACCAGCCACAGCACGAGCTCGGCGATGTCCTCGGGCACCAGGCAGTTCGCCGGCTCGACCTCGCCGAGGGCCGAGGTCATGTCGGTCAGCACGACGCCTGGGCAGACGGTGTTGACCTGGATGCCGTGGTCCTGGTTCTCGCGCTGGACGTACTCGCCCAGCGCGTTCAGGGCGTGCTTGCTGACGCCGTATGCGCCGTTCGTCGGGTAGTGGGCCAGGGCGGCCTCGGAGCTGATGTTGACGATGTGGCCACGGCGCTGGGCGCGCATGATCGGCAGCACGGCGCGGCACATCAGGAACGGGCCGCGTAGGTTGGCCGCCATGGCGCGGTCCCAGGCGGCCACGTCGTGCGCGTGGATCGCGCCGTTCTCGAAGATGCCGGCGTTGTTGACCAAGATGTCGACCGCGCCGTAGTTGTCGTAGGCCTCGGCCACGACGCGCGCCACGTCGGCCTCGACGGCCACGTCGGCCTCGACGGCGCGCATCGTCAGCCCGGTGGCGGTGGCCTCGCGCGCCAGCGCCGTGACGACGTCGCCGCGCCGCCCGCAGACCACGACATGGGCGCCCAGCGCGGCCATCGTCGACGCCACGGCGCGGCCGATGCCCGAGCCGCCGCCGGTGATGATCGCCACCCGCTCCGCCAGTCTGCTCATCGCTTCCTTCCGTCGCCCGGCCTCGCCAGCCGAGCCGTCGCGGCGCGGCCGGTGCGCCGCGCGACCGGCATCATACGGAAGCCGCGGCCGCCGAGCGAGGGCGGGCGTGATTGCGAATCGGTCTCAGTTGGATCATGATTCGCGGCGTGAACCACCCCGCGCCCGCCGCGCCGCTCGCCGACCGCCTCGTCGCCGCCGGCCTGCGCCTGACGGCGCCGCGCCGGGCCGTGCTGGCCGTCCTCGAGGACGCCGCGGCCCACCCGACCGCCACCGAGGTCTGGCAGTTGGCGCGCGCCCGTTGGCCCGAGCTCGGCCGCGCCACGGTCTACCGGACGCTCGAGGCGTTGGTGCGGCTCGGGGCGATCCGCCCGCTGCACCTGGGCGACGGGTCCGAGCTGCGCTATGCGCTCGCTGTCGGCGGCCACCACCACGTGGTCTGCGCCGACTGCGGCGCCGTGGTCGAGTTCGACGACTGCCCGCTGGGCGACCTCGAGGCGACGCTGGCCGCGCGGACCGGCTTTCGGATCCACGGCCACCTCCTCGAGCTGTTCGGCCAGTGCCCCGGCTGCCGATGAGCGCGCCGATCCTCGAGGTCGGCGACCTCGCCGTCCGCTACGGACCGATCGAGGCGCTGAGCGGTGTGACGCTCGCGCTGGCGCCGGGCGAGCGGCTGGCGGTGGTCGGGCCGAACGGCAGCGGCAAGAGCACGTTCCTCAAGGCGATCGTCGGGCTGGTCGGCCTCGACGGCGGGCGCCTGACGGTCCACAGCCATGCCCCGGGTCACGACCGCTGCGTGGCCTACGTGCCACAGCGGGCCGCGATCGACTGGTCGTTCCCACTGTCGGTGGCCGACGTGGTGCTGATGGGCCGGGCACACCGCATCGGCTGGCTGCGGCGGCCGGCGGCGGCCGATCGCCGCGCGGTGCGCGACGCGCTGGACGCGCTCGGGATCGCCGAGCTGGCGGGCCGGCGGATCGGCGATCTGTCGGGCGGGCAACAGCAGCGGGTGCTCATCGCCCGGGCGCTGGCCCAGGAGGCGCGTCTGGTGCTCATGGACGAACCGCTCAACCACCTCGACGCGGCTTCGGCCGAGACCGTCCTCGCCGTCCTCGACCGGCTGGCCGCCGCCGGCGTGACCGTCGTCGCGGCGATGCACGACCTGGCGGTGGCCGCCGCCCGCTTCGACCGCGTCCTGTTGCTGGCCCGGCGGATGGTGGCGGTCGGTCCGCCGGACGACGTGCTGACGCCGGACCGGCTCGTCGCGGCCTACGGCGGCGGGCTGCGGATCGTCGACGGGCCGGACGGCCGGCTCGTCCTGGCCGACCTGGGCGGCCACACCCCGACGCCGGCCGCGCCGTCGATGGCGCCTCATGGTGGCTGACGCGGTTCGTGCGATGCTCGACTGGCTCGCCGGGCCGTGGCAGGCCCACTTCATGTGGCCGAAGTTCGCCGCCGTGCTGGTGCTTGCGCCGATCTGCGGCGTCGTCGGTTCGTTTCTGGTGCTGCGCCGGATGGCCTTCTTCAGCGACGCCCTGGCCCACGCCATCCTGCCCGGCGTCGCCCTCGGCTACCTCGTCGCCGGCGGCCCGCACGCCGGCGCGATGTTCGGCGGCGCGCTCGCGGCGGCGCTGCTGGCGGCGCTGGGCATTGGCGCCATCCGCCGCCGGGGCGACGTCGGCGAGGACAGCGCGATCGGCATCGTCTTCGCCGCGATGTTCGCCCTCGGCATCGCCCTCGTCTCGCGCCCGGCGGTCGGCATCGACCTCTCGCACCTGCTCATCGGCCAGCTGCTGGCCGTCGGCTGGCCGGACGTCGCGCGCATGGCCGTGGCCGGCGGCGTCGTCGTCGCCGTCGTCATCGCGCTCTACAAGGAGCTCGTGATCGTCAGCTTCGACACCGTGCTGGCCACGACGCTGCGGCTGCCGGTGACCGCGCTCGACACGCTGCTGCTCGTCGCGCTGGCGGTGACGATCGTCGTCGGCCTCCAGGCGGTCGGCGTCGTGCTCATGGTGGCGTTCCTGGTGACGCCCGCCGCCACCGCCCGGCTCGTGACGCGCCGGCTGCCGGCGATGATCGTCGTCAGCGGGCTCGTCGCGGGTGCATCGGGAGTGGCCGGGCTCTACCTGACCTACTACGCCTCGATCGCCGCCAGCGCCGCCATCGTCCTGCCGTGCACGCTGTGCTTCGGGGCGGCGCTGGCGTGGTCGAGTTTGAACCGCCGGCGCGGGCGACACCTGGCGGCCCAGACATGACGGGCGCTCCGCTCCACCCGGCGGCAGCCGACGTGCGCCCTGCGCGCGGCGTCTGGGCGGCGATTGGCGTGGTCGGCCTGCTGATGGCCGCCGCGGTGGGGCTGCGACTCGGGGACGCGACGTCGTCGGCGGGCGATCGGGCGGTCCACCTCGTGACGGTGTTTCTCGGCATCTTCATCGAAGCGGTGCCGTTCTTGCTGGCCGGATCGCTGGTCTCGGGCGTCCTCGAGGTGTTCATCGATCGATCGGCCATCGAGCGGATCGTGCCCCGGCGGCCGGTGCGCGCCGCGGCTGTCGGCAGCGTCATGGGCCTGGCCTTCCCGGTGTGCGAGTGCGGCGTCGTGCCCGTCACGCGCCGCCTCTATGCCAAGGGGCTGCCGATCAGCGTCGGCGTCGCGTTCCTGCTGGCGGCGCCGGTCGTGAACCCGATCGCCATCGCCAGCACCTGGGCCGCGTTTGGCTGGGGGCCGATGACGATGGGGCGCATCGGTCTGACGCTCGCCTTCGCCTTTGCGGTCGGCCTGCTGTTCGCGCTGGCGGCGCCGGCCGAAGTCCTGCGTGCCGACGTCACGGCCGACATCGATGCATCCCTCGCTCGACCGGCGCCGAGCACGCCCGTCGCGCCCCGCCCGACGGCCACCCGCCTCGCCGACGCCGCGGTCCTGGCGACCAGCGACTTCGTCGATATGGGGCGCTACATGATCACGGGCAGCCTGATCGCCGCGTCGCTCCAGACGCTCGTGCCTCAGTCGGTCCTGTTGGCGCTCGGGCGCGGGCCGGTCATCTCGGTCATCGCGCTCATGGCATTGGCGTTCATGCTCTCGGTATGCTCGACGGTGGATGCGTTCTTGGCGCTGGCGTTCGTCGGCACGTTCAGCCCGGCGGCCGTGCTGGCCTTCCTGGTGTTCGGGCCGATGGTCGACCTCAAGAGCTGCCTCATGTTCCAAGGGGTGTTCCGCCGCCGCGCCGTCGTCTACCTGGTGCTCTTGCCATTCCTGCTGACCCTCGTCACGGCCGTCTGGCTCCATCGGACGGCTGCGATCGCGCTCGGGGGGTGACCACGATGTCCGAGCCGACCTACGGCGCCGCCGGCTCCGCGGCCGCGAGATCGGTGCGTGCCGCGCGCATCGAGCGCCTGCGCGGCCCGGCGACGGCGCTCGTGCTGTTCGCCCTGGGCGCGTTCCTGTACAGCCGCCTGGCCAACGGGACGCTGGTCTACTACATCCATGCCCGCTTCAGCGGCTTGACGTTGGCGGCCGCGCTCGGGCTCCTGGCGATCGGCGCGACGTATGCCAGCCGGCTCGTCCCAGCCCTGCGTCCGGCCGCGGACACTGGCGACGAGCCGCACGACCACATCTCGTGGCCGGCGCTCTTCCTCATCGCGCTGCCGATCGTGCTCGGCCTGGCCGTCGAACCACGGCCCCTCGGCGCCTCGGCGATGGGCGGACGCGACCTGTCGTTGGGGGGCGCCGGCCTGAGCCCAGCCCGGGCCGCGATCGAGCGCCGGCTGGCGATGCCGGCCGGCGAGCGCACGATCCTCGACTGGCTCGTGGCCTTCGCGGCGACGCCGGATCCCGCCAGCCATCGCGGCCAGGCGGCCAAGGTCGTCGGCTTCGTCTACCGCGACGATCGAACGCCGGACGACATGTTCCTGATCAGCCGTTTCACGATCCGATGCTGCGTGGCCGACGGATCCGCCGTCTGGCTGCCCGTGCGCTGGCCTGAGTCGCACACGCTCGAGAACGACGCCTGGCTCGAGGTCGAGGGGGTGTTCGGCGTCGGGACGCTGCTCGGTCGCGACGTGCCGGTCCTCGAGGCCAGCCGTGTCACGGCGGTCGAGCCGCCGGCCCAGCCCTACCTCTATCCATGACCCGGCGCCGCCTCGTCTCGCGCTTCGATCTCGCGGTCGGCGCCGTTGTCGGCCTGCTGCTGCTCGCGCTGTCGGTAGCGATCGGCAGCGACGCCATCGACCGGAGTCGTGCCCGCCAGCGCACCGCCGGCGGTGAGGCGGTGCTGTTCCTTCGCCGCGACGCATCGGACCGCGACCAGCTCTTCACGGTCGGCCCGGACGGCGTGGCGGTGGCGCTGACGGACGAGCCGCTCGGCGTCTGGGACTACGCCGTCGGCCCGACGGGTGGCGTGATCGCCCTGTCGACGCTCCGCGACGGCGGCGGCAGCCGCATCGTCACGCTGACGCCCGATGGGCAGCGGCGGGTACTTCTCGAGTGTCCGGACGCACAGTGCGAGGGCATGGCCTGGGCGCCGGACGGGCTGACGATGGTGTTCGAGCGACGCTCGACCGCGACCGACGCCGGCCCGGCCGGTCCACCCAAGCTGTGGTGGCTGGATCTGTCGAGCGGCGAGACGGTGGCGCTGTTCGCCGACACGCAGCGCCTGGGCTTCGGCGCGCGGTTCTCCCCCGACGGCCGCCTGCTCGCCTACCTGAACCCCGATGACGGCGGCGTGCGCATCTACGCCCTCGACAGCGGAGCCGAGACGGTGCTCGATAGCCAGATGGGCGAGCCGGTCGGCTGGCGTCACGACAGCCGGGCCGTGGCGCTGACGAACGTCGTCGAGCGGGGCGAGCAGTTCTTCGTCCACACGCTGCGCGTCGACCTCGACGCCCAGGGCGCGCCTCTCGCCCCGGTCGACATCAGCGCGCGGGACGACGTCGACGACAGTCAGCCGGCATGGTCACCCGACGGTCGCCAGATCGCGCTCGCCCGGCGCGTGCGTAGCGGTGCCGTCGCCTCGCCCGGTCGCGGCATTTGGTTGCTGTCGCCGGATGGCTCGGACGCTCGCCCGCTCGCATCCGAACCGACCGTCCACTTCGCCGCACCCGCCTGGTCGGCCGACGGCCGGACGATCCTCTGCCAGCGCGTCGACGCCTCGATCCCTGGAGCACGGCCCGCCATCTGGCGGATCGACGTCGCGACCGGCGCAGCTCGGGAGGTTGCGCCGAACGGCTTTCGGCCAGGGTGGTGGACGCCCTAGCGCGGACCGCCGGACGACCGCGCCCCGCGCCGCGCTGACCTCGAACAGGGCGACGGCGCCGCCCACCGCCCCCGCTACATCCGCGCGCTGTCCCCGCGCCGCCGCCGGGCGGCCTTGATCCGCGCCTCGGCGCGCCGCAGGGCGTGGATCATGTCCAGACGCTCGGCCTGGACCGGGGCCTTGGCCAGCGCGTCGAGGGCTTGCTGGCGGGCGCGCTCAGCGCGCGCCAGGTCGATCTCGTCGGAGTGCTCGGCCGCGTCGGCCATGATGATGACCTGCCGGCCGCGAACCTCGATGAAGCCGCCGCCGATGGCCAGGACGTCGCGCTGGCCGCCCCGGACGATCTCGACTTCACCCTCCTTGAGGGCGGCGATGATCGGCTCGTGACGCGGCAGGATGCCGAGCACGCCCTCGCTGCCGGGCGCGACGACGGCGTCGACATCGTCGGCGTTGTAGACCTCGCGCTCCATCGTGACGATGTTGAGCTTGAGCGGCACGGTGTGTCTCCTTGACCCCTTGCGACCCGGGCGCTGCGCTCGGACCTGGCGCCGTCGGCGCTAGAGCGTCTTCGCCTTCTCGATCACGTCCTCGATGCCGCCGACCATGTAGAACGCCTGCTCGGGCAGATCGTCGTGCTTGCCCTCGAGGATCTCCTTGAAGCCGCGGACGGTCTCCTCGCGCGGCACGTAGCGCCCGGGGATGCCCGTGAACTGCTCGGCGACGCGCATCGGCTGCGACAGGAAGCGCTCGATCTTGCGGGCGCGCGACACCAGCAGCCGGTCGTCGTCGGAGAGCTCGTCGACGCCGAGGATGGCGATGATGTCCTGGAGGTCGCGGTAGCGCTGCAGGACGCGCTGCACCTCGCGGGCGGTCTTGTAGTGGTCGTCGCCGACGATGAGCGGGTCGAGGATGCGGCTCGTCGACGCCAGCGGGTCGACGGCCGGGTAGATACCGCGGTCGGAGATCGCGCGCTCGAGCGAGATCGTGGCGTCGAGGTGGGCGAACGTCGTCGCCGGCGCCGGGTCGGTGTAGTCGTCGGCCGGGACGTAGACCGCCTGCAGCGACGTGATCGCGCCCTTCTTCGTCGACGTGATGCGCTCCTGGAGCGCGCCCATCTCGGTGCCCAGCGTGGGCTGGTAGCCCACGGCGCTGGGCATGCGGCCCAGGAGCGCCGAAACCTCGGAGCCGGCCTGGACGAAGCGGAAGATGTTGTCGACGAACAGCAGCACGTCCATGCCCTGGTCGCGGTAGTACTCGGCCATCGTCAGCGCCGTCAGCGCGACGCGCAGACGGGCGCCCGGCGGCTCGTTCATCTGGCCGAAGACCATGACGACGTTCTTCATGACGCCGGCTTCCTGCATCTCACCCCAGAGCTGGGTCCCCTCGCGCGAGCGCTCGCCGACGCCGGCGAAGCAGCTCACGCCGGAGTGCTCGAGGGCCATCGTCTGGATCATCTCCATGATGATGACCGTCTTGCCGACGCCGGCGCCGCCGAAGACGCCCGTCTTGCCGCCGCGGGTGAACGGCGCCACCAGGTCGATGACCTTGAGGCCGGTCTCGAAGACCTCGGTCTTGGTGCTCTGCTCGTCGAAGCGCGGCGCCGGGCGGTGGATCGGGTACAGGACGTCGGCCTTGACCTCGTCACCGGGGTCGAGGGCCTTGCCGAGGACGTTGAAGATGCGCCCCAGCGTCGGCGGGCCGACCGGCACCGTGATCGGCGCACCGGTGTTGACGACCTCTGCGCCGCGCGACAGGCCGTCGGTCGAGCCCATCGCCACGCAGCGGACGGTGTTGTCGCCCAGGTGCTGCTGGACCTCCACCGTCAGGCTGCCGCTGCCCATCGCGATCTCGAGGGCGAAGTACGTCTCGGGCATCGAGTCGGACGGGAACCGCACGTCCACCACCGAGCCCAGGACCTGGGTGACTTCTCCGACGTTCTTCGTGCCGTTCTTGGCCACGGCTGTCCTCCGCATCTGCGCTTGGGTCGCGGCTCGGGTGCGGCCGCGCGGTCTGGCGTGGGTCGGCGCGGTCGCCCGCGATCGGCGGTGCTCAGGCGTCCTTCATCGACCGCCGCAGCGCCTCGGCGCCGCCGGCGATGTCGAGGATCTCGGCGGTGATGCCCGACTGACGGGCCTTGTTGTACTCGAGGGTGAGCGAGCTCACCAGCTCCTTGGCCGCGTCGGTGGCGTTGCGCATCGCCACCATCCGGGCCGAGTGCTCGCTGGCCTGCGCCTCGAGCAGGGCCTGGTAGATCCGCAGCTCGACCAGGCGCGGCAGGATCTCGTCGAGGACGGCCTCGGGGCTGGGCTCGAAGTCGAACTCGGCCTTCATCGGCTCGACGTCGTCGGGCAGGACGATCGGCAGGAGCTGGACGAACGTCGGCTTCTGCTTCGTGGCGCTGACGTAGTCGGCGAACACCAGGTGCACCGACGACAGCTCCGGCCCGAGGAAGCCGTCGATCGCCAGCCGAGCCGCAGCCGTGATGTCGATCGGGCGCGGGTTGTCGGGGAGCGGCGCGAAGCCGGCGATGAGATCGCGGCGGGCGCGGGCGAGGAAGTCGCGGCCCTTGCGGCCCAGCGCGATCCACTTGATGTCCTTGCCCAACTCGGCCTCGGCCGACCGCACCGCGAACCGGATCAGCGTGACGACGAGACCGCCGGTCAGGCCGCGGTCGGGCGTGATCAGCAGGACGCCGGGCTGGCCGTCGACGTCGGGCCGCAGCAGCGGGTGCCCGGTGCCGGCGCCGCCCGGCTGGGCGCGCAGGTGGCTCATCACCTGGGCGGCCATCTGCGCGTAGGCGCGGCTGCGGAGCGTCGCGTCCTGGGCGCGGCGCATCTTGGAGGCGCTGACGGCCTCCATCGCCCGCGTCACCTTGCCGATGTTGGACACCGACCGGATGCGGCGCTTGATCTCGCGGGCACCACCGGCCACGGGGTTACGCCCCCCCGCCGCGCATCGCGTCCCAGCTCGCCTGGTAGGCCTTGAGAGCCTCCTCGAGCTGGCCGCGCAGATCGTCGTCGAGCTGCTTCTTCTCCTCGATCGCGCGCCCGACGTGCGGGAACGTGTCGCGCATGAACTTGACCAGCCCCTCCTCCCACGCCTTGATCTGGTCGACGGGGACGTGGTCGGCGTGGTTGTTCGTCACGGCATAGATGACCTGCACCTGGTCGGCGAACGGCCAGGGCTGGTAGAGGCCCTGCTTGAGCACCTCCTGCAGCCGCAGGCCCCGGTCGAGCTGGCGCTGCGTGGCGGCGTCGAGGTCGGAGCCGAACTGGGCGAACGCCGCCAGCTCGCGGAAGCTGGCCATCTCGAGGCGCAGCTTGCCGGCGACCTGCTTCATCGCCTTGAACTGCGCGTCGCCGCCGACGCGCGACACCGACAGGCCGGTGTTCACCGCCGGGCGGATGCCGAGGTTGAACAGGTTCGGCTCGAGATAGATCTGGCCGTCGGTGATCGAGATGACGTTCGTCGGGATGTAGGCCGACATGTCGCCGAGCTGGGTCTCGATGATCGGCAGCGACGTCAGGCTGCCGCCGCCGCGGGCATCGTTGAGCTTCGCCGAGCGCTCGAGCAGGCGCGAGTGGAGGTAGAACACGTCGCCCGGGTAGGCCTCGCGGCCCGGCGGGCGGCGCAGCAGCAGCGACACCTGACGGTAGGCCGCGGCGTGCTTCGAGAGGTCGTCGTAGACGATCAGTGCATGCCGGCCGCTCTCGAGGAACTCCTCGCCCATCGCCGTGCCGGTGTAGGGCGCGATGTACTGGAGCGCCGCCGACTCCGACGCGCTGGCCACGACCACGATCGTGTGGTCCATCGCCCCGTTGGCCTCGAGCAGCGCCACGATGCTGGCCACCTGCGAGCGCTTCTGGCCGATCGCGACGTAGATGCACAGGACGTCGGAGCCCTTCTGGTTGATGATCGCATCGACGGCGATCGCCGTCTTGCCGGTCTGCCGGTCGCCGATGATGAGCTCGCGCTGGCCGCGGCCGATCGGGATCATCGTGTCGATCGGCTTGATGCCGGTCATCACCGGCTCCTTGACGTTCTGCCGCTCGGTCACGCCCGGCGCGATGCGCTCGATCGGGCGCGTCTTGTCGGTGCGGATCGGGCCCTTGCCGTCGATCGGCTGGCCGAGGGCGTTGACGACGCGACCGACCAACGCATCGCCGACCGGGACGCTGATGACGCGGCCGGTCGAGCGGGCGATATCGCCCTCCTCGATCGCCGTGAAGTCGCCGAGGATGACGATGCCGACCGAGTCGGTCTCGAGGTTGAGGGCGATGCCGTAGACCGAGCCGCCTTCCTTGCCCGGGAACTCGACGAGCTCGCTCATCAGGCAGCCGCGCAGCCCGGCGACGCGGGCGATGCCGTCGCCGACCTCGATCACGGTGCCGACGTCGACCGCCTTGGCGGTGGTCTCGAACCCTTCGATCTGCTGCCGCAGCATGGCGGCCCAGTCGCGCACATTCACAGACACGGTCATCAACCTTTCGGCACGTTCGCGCGACCTAGCCGGTCTGCGCCCCCGTCAACGTCTCCCGCAGCCGCCCCAGCCGGGCCGCCACGCTGTCATCGATGTAGCGATCGCCGACCCGCACGATGAGGCCGCCCAGGATCGCGGCGTCGACGCGGTACTGGATCGCCAGGTCGTCGCCGTAGCGGGCCTTGAGACGGGCGTCGATGGCGTCGCGCTCGGCGTCGGTCAGCGGCACGGCGCTCGTCACGTCGGCGTCGATCCGACCGTCGTCGTCGCCTTCGAGCTTGCTCAGCATGCGCTTGAGGTCGTCGAGGTTCATCGACTTGGCGGCTTCGCCGATGAGCTCGCGGGCCTTGTCCCTCAGGCCTTCGAGCAGGTCGCTCATGCCAGCTCGCCCAGCTTCTGGCTGATGAAGCCGTCCACGAGCTTGCGGTGCTTGCCGGCGTCGATCGCCTCGCCGAGCACCTTGCCCGCTGCCAACATCGCCAGCTCGGCGATGTCGTTCTGCATCCCGGCCAGGGCCTGGGCGCGGGTCTGCTCGGCTTCGGCGCGGGCCCGGGCCAGCAGCTGCTCGGCCTCGGCGTTGGCCTCGGCCAGCCGTCGGTCGGCCGCCTCCTCGCCGCGCGCCACCGCCTGCCGCAGCCGGTCCTGGCTCGACCGGCGCTCCTCGGCGATCTGCGCCTCGAGCTGGGCCCGCTCGGCCGCCGCCTGTTGGCGAACCTTGTCGGCTTCGGCCATGCTGTTCTGGATCTGCTCGGTTCGCTTGTGCAGCATGTTCAGGATGGGCTTGTACAGCAGCATCCGCAGCAGGAACATGAGCAGGAAGAAGTGCAGGATCTGCAGCCCGAGCAGCGGAAGGTTGATCCCCAGTTTGTCCACAACGCGCTCCTTACGATCGGTGGCGGTCGCCGCCGTCGCAGCCGGTCTTAGATGACGAAGAGCAAGACGAGCGAGATGACGAGCGCCAGGATCGCCAGCGACTCGGCGAAGACGATACCCAAGAGCATCGTGGCGCGCAGGTCGCCGCTCGCCTCGGGGTTGCGCCCCATGGCGATCAGGGCGCCGTTGACCACCAAGCCGATGCCGATGCCCGGCCCGATCGCGCCCGTGCCGACGGCGATACCGGCGCCGATCAGCTTGCCGAGCTCCATGGCCGCATCAAGTTCCATCGTTCTCTCTCTCCTTTGGACCGGACGGTTCCGTGTTGACGTGTCTGGACGATCGACCCAACGCCACCCGAGCGACTAGTGGTGCTCGGCGGCTGTGTGCTCGCCGTGGTCCCCGCCATGGTGCGCCGTGACGGCCTGCTGCATGAACGCCAGGATCAGGACCGCGAAGACGTAGCTCTGGATCAGACCGACGAACAGCTCGAGGCCGTAGATCGGCAGGACCATGAGCGCTGGCACCAAGAACGGGAAGACGAACAGCAGCGTCTGTCCGGCGAACACGTTGCCGAACAACCGGAAGCTGAAGGTGATGATGCGCATCACCTCGCTCACGAGCTCGAGCAGGCCGACGCCGGCCATGATCGCGCCCTCTTTGAAGTTGAAGAACTTGCCGAGGTAGCCGAAGCCCAGGGCCTTGAAGCCGGCGAACTCGATGACCAGGAAGGCGATGAGGGCCAGCGCGAGCGGCATGTTGAGGTCGGAGGCCGCGACCCGCAGGAACGGCACCAGGACCCGACCCTGCTCGTGCTTCTCGTCCTCCGAGGCCTCTTCCGGGTAGCGCTCGGTGATGATGCCGATCCCGTTCCAGTCCGTCACCTTGAAGTAGGTGTGCTTCGGACCCTCCGGCGCGGCGTGCTCACCCTCGGCCGGCGCCGGCTCGGCGGCGTGCTCACCGGCCGATGCGGCCGCGTCGGCCGCCGGCGCGTGCGCCGCGCCGTGCTCGCCCGGGCACTCGCCGGACTTGCACAGGATGCCGATCGTGTCGAAGCCGGGCAGGAAGTGGGCGTAGTTCGAGAACCAGATCATGAAGAAGACGGTCAGCACGAGCGGCAGCCAGGTCCGCGACAGCTTCTCGCCGATGCTGTTGTGGGCCTGCGTCTGCCAGAACTCGATGACCATCTCGAAGAAGTTCTGGAGGCCGCGCGGCACCATCTCCATCTTGCGCGTGGCCAGGAACGCCATGACGATGAGGACGAGGTCGGCGAACAGCAGCGCCAGCATCGTGTTCGTGAACGGCACCGGGCCGATCTCGAACAGGGTCTCCGGCGGAACCTGGATGTGGGGCAGCGGGACCTTGATGTAGATCGCGCTGGCGACCATGATCGCCAGCACCACCACGCCGATCCAGAACTTGCGGTTCGTCAACCAGCCCACTCGGATTCCTCCTCCGGACCCGGTCCGGCGACGTCGCCGTCGCCCACCGCCGCGTCACGCGGCGCCAGGGCCTCGTAGCGGTTCAATACCCGTCGTGTGATGCCGATGGTCGCAAAAACGATCCCGGCGAGAGCTCCCGCCAGGATCGCCCACGGCGCGGTGCCGAAACGGCGGTCGATCCACACGCCGATGCCGGCCGGGATCAACACCATGAACGCCATCGTCCATGCGAGCTGCGAGGCCAGCAGCGCGATGTGCCCGGTTTTCATCGGGCGCCTCCACGCGCATCTCCTCGGTCGGGGCGAGGGTAACACAGCGCCGGCGCGTCGGGCAAGTTTGCGCGCCGCCGCGACCGCCTCGCCGGCTCAGCCGTCCGTGGGATCCGGCAGCCAAGCGGCCCAGGCCGCGAAGCCCGCCGCCGCCGCACCCGCACCGCCGACGGTCCGCGCCGACGCGGTTGCCAAGACGTCCGCCGCGGCTTCGGCGTCGGCCTCGGCCATCGGCAGGCCGCCCTCCGCCAGCTGCGCCAGCACGTACGCCACGCCGTCGGCGTCGACCGCCTCGGCCGCCGCGTAGCTGACGACGCCGTCGCCGCCCGCGATCGCGGTGAAGACGTCGAAGCCGCGGTCGGCGGGCCGGGCCAATACGACCGCCCGTGCATCGCCGGCGCTCGACAGCCAGGCGCGCGGCGGTGGCGCCGCCGGCCCGACGGCGCCGCGCGCGCCCGGTCCGCCCGCCGTGCCGTCGGCCAAGCGGCGTCGCGTCCAGGTTGCCTGCCGCCGCACCGCCGCCTCCGGATGGGCGGCGCCGACCACCGCCAGCAGCCGCGCCGCGCCGCCCGCGGCCAGCCGGTCGATCGCCGCGATCGCCGCGATCGCGGTGTCGTGGTCGGGACGGCAGGCGAGGCAGCCCAGGATGCCCCCGGCGTTCGGGTCGCCGAGCCCGGCCAGGTCATCGCAGAGCGCGACGAGCCGCCGCTCGTCCCAGCCCGACACGGCCTCGACGAAGCGGGCCAGCGCCGCCGGCGACCGGCTGGCGGACACCGCGTCGGCCAGCGAGGCGGCGGCCAGCGCGCCGGGATCGTCGAGCGACGCGGCCAGCAGGGCGTCGTCCATCGGCTCGCCCAGCACCGCCAGCAGCCCGGCGGCGGCGATCTTGTGGAGGTCCGGCACGCCGTCCTCCTCGATCAGCGCGCGCAGCGCGTTCGGCAGGGCGGCGGCCACGGGTAGCGCGCTCCAGCGGCGCAGGATCTGCACCGCCGCGTTGAGCCGAGCTGGCGACGGCGCGTCGTGCAGGGCCCGGAAGACGGCCGGCAGCGCCCACGCCTCCCGTCCGTCGAGCGCGCCGAGGAGCGCTTCGGCCTCGGCCAGGCTCATCCCGGGCCGCGCCAGGCGCTCGATCAGATGGTCGACCTCAGCGTCGCGCATGGGCCGAGTATAGCCGCCGTCCGGTGCTGGCCCGGCCTGGATCGTCCGTGCTACGCTAGCCGCGTGAGCGCCCTCTGGAGTCCGATCGCCGCCGCCGCCGTCGGCTACCTACTGGGGTCGATCCCGTTCGGGATCGTGATCGGGCGCGCCCTCGGCGTCGACCCGCGCACCGTGGGCAGCGGCCGGACCGGGGCGACGAACGTCTACCGCGCCGTCGGCCTGCCCGGCGCGCTCGGCACGCTGCTGGGCGACATCGCCAAGGCCGCCGTGGCGGTCTGGTTGGCGGGCCGCCTGGCGCCGGCCGGCCCGGCGGCCGCCTGGGCGGCGTCGGCCGCCGGCGTGGCCGCCATCCTCGGCCACAACCACTCCCTCTACATCGGCTTCCGCGGCGGCGCCGGCGGGACGCCGAACGCCGGCGCCCTGCTGGCGATCTGGCCGGCGGCGTTCCTGCCCGGGATCGCGCTGGCGGCGCTGGCGTGGTTCGGCATCCGCATCGCCTCGGTGGCCACGCTTACGATGTCCGCCTGGGCGCTGGCGGCGATGGTCTACCGCGTCGTCGCCCTCGACGGCCCGCCCGGCTACCTCCTCTATGGCATCGCCCAGCTCGTCGTCGTCGTCTGGGCGCTGCGGCCGAACCTCGTCCGGCTGCTGCGGGGCGAGGAACGGCGCATCGAGCTCTCGCGCGATGCGCTGGCCGGTCGGCACCCGCGTTGAACCCGCGCCGCGCACCGTGAACCGCACCACGGTCACCCGCTGGCTCGGCGCGACGCTGCTGCTCGTCGCCGTGGTCTGGGTCGACGGCCGCTGGGGCCACGCTGCGGCGTCGGCGGTGCTCGTCGCGGCGCTGATCGCCGTGGCGCTGTGGGGCGGGCACGGGCGCGCCACGTCGTGAGGGTGATCGTCGTCGGCGCCGGCGCGCTCGGGTCGTGGGCCGGCGCCGCGCTGATGCGCGGCGGCGCCGACGTGACGCTGGTGGCGCGCGGCGACCACGGCGCGGCGATGGCGGCCGGCGGCCTCACGGTCCGCGTCGGCACCGCCGCGCACCACGTTCGCCCGGCGGTCGCGGGGTCGGTCGGCCAGGCCATGGCCGCGGCGGGCGCGGGCTACGACGTCGCGCTCGTCGCCGTGAAGAGCTGGGCCACGGTCGCCGTCGGCGCCGAGCTGGCCGCCGCCGGCGGCGTCGGGCGGGTGATCAGCCTCCAGAACGGGGTCGGCAACGAGGCCGTCCTGGCCGCCGCGATGGCCGGCCGCCCCGAGCCGTCGCTGGCCGAGCGGGCGACCCGCCGCTGCGCCGCCGTCGGCGCCGGCGCCGTGACGGTCGGGGTTGCCGTCGAGCGCCCCGGCGTCGTCGTCGCCGGCGAACGCGGCGGCGTCGGCCTCGAGCGCGACGGCGGCTGGGGCGGTGAGCTGGCCGAGCGGTTCACCGCCGCCGGCGTCCCGGCGGTGCTCGTCGACGACGCGGTCGCCCTGAAGTGGTCGAAGCTGCTGCTCAACATGCTGGGCGCGGCGACGACGGCGATCCTCGACCGTGCGCCGGCCGAGGTGCTGGCGCGGCGCGATGTCTTCGGACTCGAGCTCAGCGCCTGGCGCGAGGCGCTGGCCGTCATGCGCGCGCACGGCATCGCGGTCGTCGACCTGCCGGGCTACGGCGTGCGGCGCCTGGCCGCGGCGGTGCGCTGGGTGCCGGCGGCGGTGTTGCACCGGGCGCTCGGCGCCCGCCTGGCCGCCGCCCGCGGCACACGGCTGCCGGGCGTCGGCGCCGACCTCCGCGCCGGCCGCGCGACCTCCGAGATCACCGTCCTCCACGGCGCCGTCGCCGACGTCGGCGAGGCCGCGGGCGTCGCGGTCCCGACCTGCCGGGCCCTGACCGACCTCGTCCTCGGCCTCGCCGAGGGCCGCCTCGACCACGCCGCATTCGCCGGCCAGCCCGCGGCCCTGGCGTCGGCCGTGGCCGCCGCGCGGCGCAGCGGCGCGCCGCGCGCGATCGTCGCCCGCCGACGATGAGCGATCCGACGCCCCGCGCTGCCCGGCCCGCCGCCGATGCGGCCCCGTCGCCCGACGCCGGCGCGGGCTTCTGGCGCGCGGACGGCACCGGCGTCCTGTGGCTGGGCGGTGACGACCGCCTGGCGTTCCTGCAGCGGCTGACGACGAACCGCCTGACCGACCTAGCACCGGGCCACGGCCGCAGCACCGTGCTGCTCACCGACGCCGGCCGCGTCGTCGACTGGCTGGCGTGCCACCACGGCGACGACGGCACGGCGTTGGTCACGAGCCACCCGGCGGCGGCGCCGGCGGTGGCGGCGCACCTGGCCCGCTACGTCCTACGCGATCGGGTGCGGATCACCGACGCCTCCGGCCAGGTCGTCGTCGTTCGCCTCTTCGGCCGCGGCGCGACCGACGCCGCCGCCATGCTGCTCCCGGGCGCCGCCGACGCCCCGGCCGGCGCCTTTCTGCGCCGCGGCGCGGACGAGGCCACCACCTGGGGGCTGCGCCACACCGCGCCTTGGCCGGCCGACGGCTGGGACATCGTCGTGCCCGCTGGCGCGGCGCGGCCCGACGTGGCGGACGCCTGCCGCGCCGCCGGCCTGGCGCCCGGCGACGCCGCGGCCGAGGCGTCGCTGCGCATCGCCCTCGGGGTGCCGGCGTTCGGCGCCGAGATCGACGGCTCGGCCAACCCGCTCGAGCTCGGCTTGACCGATCTCATCGACTTCGCCAAGGGCTGCTACGTGGGCCAGGAGATCGTGGCGCGCCTCGACAGCTACGACAAGGTGCAGCGGCGGCTGGTGCGGCTGCACGCCAGCGCACCGATGGTCCCCGGCGACACCCTGGTGCCGGCGACCGCGTCGTCCGTGCCCGCGGGCCGCCGCCACGCACGCGCCCGCGTGACCTCGGCATCGGCGTTCGGCGGCGCCTGGCACGCGCTGGCGGTTCTGCCGCTGGCGTGGCTGGCCGATCGCACCGTGCTCGTCGAACGCACGGGCGAGCCTGCCGAAATCGTCACGGCGCAGGCGATCGGCACGGCCTAACCCAGCGACGAGCAACCGCCCGACGACGACAAACGCGCCGGGCAATGCCACGGCGCGTGAATGCAAGGCTTGACGGCGGGGCGAGGGGTCGCGTATACTCCCGACCCAGGATAAGAGAGTCGCGCGTCACCCATCCCCCCTGTCCCTCGGGCGAGCGCGACTCTCTTTTCCTTTCCCCCCGTCGGGTGCGCGTGCGTCGCACCGTCCCCGTCGAGCCAGTATCAGAACGGCTTCGGACTGTCGGTCCTGGGCACGCTATACAACGGCGCAGCCCGGCGACTAGATACGGCCGCGGCCGGGCGACTTGTCCGGGTGCGATGCGCGTGCCATCAGCTGCACACCGCGTCGACGACAACGCGCCCGACCGGTGGGGTCGGGCGCGCAACCTGGGCGAATGAAACCGGACGCCGAATCGGCTTGGATGCCCTCGTGTGCACCGTTTGGCAGTGCGGCGACGGCGTAGGACCGCCGCCCTTACGGCATCACGGGCGCTGCCGCGGGCTCCTCGGGCTCGGGATCGGCGTTCGGCTGCATCTGCGGCGGCGCCGGCGGCTCGGGCTCGTCCGGCGCGGGCGCAGCGCCGCTGCCGCTCGGGCCGGCCTCCGGCTCGTCGCCGCCACGGGTCGCCGCACCCGACGGCGATTGGCTTCCGCCCGACGACGATGGCTCGCCGGACCCGACCTGGACGGCGGCGTCACCGGTCGTGCCGGCCGTCAGGCCCGGCCCGGCCGGCTCGGCGGTGGACGGTGCGGCAGGCTGCGGGGCCGGCGCGGCCTCGGCGGCCGCCGGGGCGTCGGACTCGACCACCGGGGCCAGATCCTCGGCCGGCAGCGGCACTTCGGCTGGCTTGCGCTGCGGCACGACGGCCGCCTCGTCGTCGCGGAGCAGATCGTCGACGATCGACGGGTCGACCGCCGCGCCGCGGAGTCGCTCGGCGAGCGCGGCGTCGTCGCGCGCCATCGTGCGCACCCAACCGCCCAACATCGCCCGCTGCACAGCCGACAGGCCGTCGATCGACGCCTTCTCGGCCAGCAGGCGCTCGATCGCGTCCGCCGGCACCGACCGCCCGCTGGCCACCAGCCGCTCGATGTCGGCGAGGCGCCGCTGGGCGATCTCGGCCTGCAGCGCCGTGCGCGCGGCCGGGTCGAACGTGAACAACATCCGGGCCGACTGGCCGATGATCTTGACCTGGTACAGCGCGTCGCCCGGCAGGCTGCTGGCGGCGACGCGGGTCACCTGGAGCGCACCCGTGAGGCCGATCGACGCCGCGACGGCCAGCGCCACCGCGCTCGAGGCGGCACGCCGCACGAGCGACGGCCACGACCAGCCGCCGGCGCTGGGGCGCGCCGTGCGGCGCTCCGCGGCGACCCGCCGGCCGGACGCGGCGCGGCGCTGGGCGGCGTGGGCGACGAGCAGCGCCTTGCCGCGCGCGATCGCATCGGGCGACGGCATCGGGACGGCATCCACGTCGACTTGCATGGCGTGGGCGGCGCAGACGACCGCCTGGAGGGGCGCGGCGGTGCGGGCGAGGATCTCGCCCACCGGCACGCCGACCTTCACCTCGACGACGAGGCCCTCGACCTGCTCGACCAGCCGGCGCCGCTCGGCGACAGCGGCCACGAACGCGCCCTTGGACGCCAGCCGGCGCTCCGGCGGCGGCGCCAGACGCTGGACGTACTCCGAGGCGGCCAAGGCCGGACGGAGCGCATCGGCATGCTCGGGGAAGCCGGACAACACGGCTTCGAGGTCGGCCCCGGTATTGAGTTGAGCGAGGCAAGCGTCGAGCGCCTGCTCAAACCGGAAGTTCACCTTGTTCCCCCAGTGCCCGCCCCAACGAGGCGAGCGCGCGATGCTGGAGCGACTTCACCGCCCCTTCCGTCTTCCCCAAGATCTGGGCCACCTCGAGGTTGCTCAGACCATCCACGAACTTGAGGATCACCACCTGCTGCTGGTCGTCGGTCAGCTCCGCCATGGCCCGTCGCAGCGCGTGATGCGCGAACTCCGACTCGAGCGCCTGGGTCGGCACCTCCATCGACGCCACCAGCTTCTCCTCCAGCGAGACCGCTCCCTGCGCCGGTTGGCGGCGGAAGTGGTCCACCACGAGGTTGCTGGCGATCCGATACAACCAGGCCGAGAAGGGCACCCCACGGAAGGTGTAGGTGTCGATCGCTTCCATCGACTTGACGAAGACCTCCATCGTGAGGTCCTCCGCCAAGGTCTGCTCCCCGACCCGGTAGTAGATATATCGGTATACACCGTTGTAGTACCGCTCGTAGATCTCGCCGAAGGCCTCGGGGTCGTAGTCCTGTGCCTTGCGGACCAGATCGTGCTCATCCTGCACGGCGCGGTTCCTTACACGTGTTAACGGGCGTGGATTCGGTGGGGATACGGCCGCGCCTAAACGTTGCATTAACAGGGCGGCGGCGGGTGGTGGGGACGGACAACGACAGACCGTTGGACGGTGTCGGGACGTTGCGGACGGCGCCTCGGGGACGCGCTAACGGGACCACCGGACCGTGCCTATCGTACCCGAGCGGCCGGGCCGCGTCAACGGCTGCGGCGGTCGATCCGCACCCGATCCGGCTCGATTCGAGGCCAATCCGTCGCTTGTCAAGCGGGATTCCGTCGTGAGCACCCCTTCCGGGGCGCCCGACGGCTGGAGCGTGCCTCGGCCGGGCGGGCGACGGCGAAGATGTCGTTGCCGACGATCCAGCGCAGCGGCGATCGCATCGCCAGCGCCGCGGCCCGCCGGACTGCCGGGCGCCGCAGCACCGGGTAGCCGATCGCCCGCTGTGGATCCGGGTAGCCCGCACCGACGTCCCTCCCCGCCTGGACCGTCGACCACTCCTCGACCCAGACCCGGCGGGTGAACCCGGCCGCGGCCAAGGCCCGCGCAAGCGACCGCGGCGACTGCTCGTTGACATGCACCGCCCGCTCGTAGGCCGAGCGCGGGTTGGCCGGCAGCATTGGCGCGATCCACCGCAGCCACGGGTACGCCCAGCGCAGCGCCCATCGGTTGGGTAGCGTATGGATGACGACGAAGCCGCCGGGACGCAGGATACGTCGCACCTCACGCAGCGCGGCGTCGACCTGCCACGGCCACAGGTGCTCGACGACGTCGAGCCAGAGCACGCGGTCGGCGCAGCCGCTTGGCAGAGGTAGGGCGGTGGCGTCGGCGGCGGCGAGGGCCGGCGGCGTGGGCGACGCGCCGTCCACCACGGCCGCGGTGCGCCGCGTGAGCGCCAGCGCGTCCAGGCTGTAATCGAGGGCGACGACCGTCGCGCCGGACCGCGCCGCCCAGGCCGCCGCTTCGCCGCGGCCGCAGCCGAGGTCGACGACGACCATGCCGGGCCCGATGTCCGCCAGGGCGAGGGCGCGGGCCAGGCGCGGCCGGAGGTCGCGGCCGCCGCCGGCCAGGAACGCGGCGTGCTCGCCGCCGGCGAAGGCCTCGAGCACCGCGGCCGAATAGAGGCGCGGCGAGACCGGGACGTCGTCCGCGCTGGCGGCTACGGGCGGTCGACCGTCAGGATCGGCACCGAGAGGGCCGGCTTGGGGCGATGGCAGACCTCGAGGTCGATGTCGTCGACCCAGAGCGCCGACGCCATCGGCGCCTCGGCCTGCCGCCGGTTGACGAGCGCGACGTAGACCTCGGCCGCCGTGCCGAGCGCGTCGCGGTCGAACGTGGCGCGCAGCCGCGTCCAGCGGCCGGCGGGCAGCCCGCCGGCCGGCAACGCCAGCGGCTGCCGCACGCCCTGCAGCGGGCGCCGCAGCTCGACCGCGACGCCGTCGCCGGGCGCGAGCGTCTCGGGCCGGAGCCAGAGCGTCAGCGTGGCCGAGACGACTCCGGGCGGCAGCGTCGCCAGTTGGGCGACCGCGGCGTAGCCGAAGCGGTCCGGATCGCCAGCCGCCGGGCCGAGCCGCAGCGCGGCCGCACCGCCGTGGGCCACGCCCTCGCCGCGCGCCACCCGCGACGGCAGGTCGCCAAGGCCGCGCCACAGGCCGAACGCCCCCTTGGCCCGCACCATGCCCGGCGACTCGGCCGCGGCGGTGCCCGACACGCCGGCCGTCGCCCCGACGGCCCCGGCCGCCACGTCCTCGAAGCCGCCGTCGTGGAACCACGCGTCGCAGACCACGGCCGCCGGAACGGTAGCCGTCGGACCCGATCCGGCAGCGGTGCGCGTCGGCGACGGGCGCGGCGGGGTCGTCGCGGTGGCGGAGGGCGCGCGGGTGTGCGTCGCGGTCGGGTCGACGGTCTGGCCGCTGGCGGCGGGGCAGATCTCGAGCCGGACGTCGTCGAACCGGACGTAGCTGCGCCGGCCGTCGCCGTTGTTCACGACGCCGAAGTAGATCCGCAACGGCTGGCCGGCCAATGGCTTGATGCTGGCGCTGACGTCGAAGCTGCGCACCGTCCACGCGCCGGTGTTCGCCGGCAGCTCGATCGCGCCGAGAGCCACGACGCGGCCCTGGCTGTCCATCAGCCGCACCAGGCGGCGGTCGGCGTCGTCGCCGGCGGCGCGGAAGCCGAAGCGGAGCGTGGCGCGGTCGATGCGCGGCGGCAGCGTGATCGTCTGGACGATCGAGGCGTAGGTGGTCCCGTTGTCGGGATCGTCGTTGCGCAGGCCGACGAAGGCCGCCTGGGCGCCGGCCAGGACATCCCAGCGCGTCCGGGCGGCGCGGTTGAACACCCACTCCGACGCGTCGGCCTCGAAACCGCCGTTGTCGACGGCGTCGGCGCAGCCGGGGGACGTCGTCGGGACGCCGGCGGGCGGCTGGGCCGTCGTCGGCGGCGAGGTGGGGCGGCGGGTGGCCGTGGCGCTCGGCCGGGCGGTGGGCCGGGCGGTGGGCGTGGCGGTCGGTCGGGCCGTCGGCGGGACGGCCGTCGCGCCGCCCATCTCGGCCAGCAAGGCGGCGACGCCGGTGCGGATCGCGTCGAGCCGCGGGTAGGCGGCGTTGCCGGGGCAGGCGGTGTGGCCGGGCAGGGCGTCGCGGTGGCCCATCAGGCCGTGGGCGAACCGTGTGCCGAGGAGCGTGACGCTGGCGATCGGGTCGACCCGGTAGCGGTGGGCCTTGGCGGCGGCGAACGCGACGAGCGCCGACTCGGCCGCGGCCGGC
>CAZYVI010000005.1:33905-211640 GCA_964651245.1 uncultured Anaerolineales bacterium
GTCGGTGAACGTCCCCAGCCAGGCCAGCCCGATCGAGTTCGTGTTGAACTGCAGCGCGTGGCCGCCCTGGCTGATCCGGCCGTTGCGCTCGCCGCCGAAGCGCCCCTCGTAGACGTTGCCGCGGTGGTCGATCAGGAAGTTGTAGCCGATGTCGCCCCAGCCGCGGGTCACGGCATGGTAGTAGTAGATCGCCCGCACGACGGCCGCCGGGTCGACGGGGTCGTTCTCGGTGACGGTGTGGTGGACGATGAGCGCCTTCGGGACGGTGTACTCCGGCGGCCAGACCTCGGCGCCGTCCTTGAAGCGCAGCTGCTCGTTGGCCCCCCAGCCGGCGCGCCGGATCACGGTGTCCTCGATGGACTGCGCCGCCGCCTCGCCGTTGGCCATCGCGCTCAGGTCGGCCGGCGCCGGCGACGCCGGGACGATCGGGGCGCGCGGGCCGTCGTCGGCATCGAAGTAGTGGACCTCGAGGCCCGCGAACGCGGCGTCGGCCGCTCCGCCGTGCCGCACGAGCCGCAGCTGCACGTACCGCCCGCGGGCGACGACGAGGCGCGTCCAGCGCGCGTCCGCCGGCGCCGGCCCGTCCTCGTCGACGATCGTCGGCAGCCACGCCGACCAGTCCTCGCCGTCGTCGCTCACCCGCACCAGGATGTGGTCGTCGGCGGCCGTGGCCGTCATGGGCGCGGTGTCCCAGCGCACCGCCAGGGCCATGAACGGGAAGTCGGCCCGCACGACCGGGCTGTCGACGATGTCGAGATCGGCGGGCTCGGCGTCGGCGACGAGCGACAGGATGGCCAGCCCATCGTCGGCGGGGATCGAGCCGGGCGCGACGGCGTCGAAGGTGTCGGCGGCGAGCGTGGCGGTGCCGGCCCGCGTCGCGGGCGCGCCATCGCCCTCGTCCCCGGCGTCGGCGCCGCCGTCGATCTCGTCGCCGCCGCTCGGCGCGCCGTCGGCGGCGTCGGCATCGCCGGGCGCGCGCTCCACCGGCGGCCCAGCCGCGCCGGCCGCCGCGGGCGGGTCGGCCGCGACGGCGGCGCCAGTGTAGTAGTAGGTGACGATCTCCTCGGCGGTGGCGCCCCACTCGGCCAGGACGGCGGCGCCCTCCTGGCTCATCCCGGCGCCGTGGCCGTAGCGGGCTTCGAACGGGTCGGGCGAGGCGACCGAGCGCAGGTAGCCGACGACGCGGCCGCCGCAGCACGGGCTGCTCTCGCTGTTGAGGGTGCGGTCGGCGGCGCGGGCGAAATAGAGCGTGCTGAACAGCGCGCCGTCCAGCCGGGCGACGAGGCCGCTCGTGGCCTCGACGGCGGCGTCGGTGACGTCGTAGTGCACCGGCCGCCAGACCTGGGTGCGGGTGGTCGTGTCGACATGGGCGTCGAGGCCGCGCTCGCAGACGCGGGGGTCGCCGGCGCTGTCGGGCAGGCAGTGCGCCGCGGCGTAGGTGCGGGCGGCGATCGCCTGGGCCTTGAGGGCCTCGAAGGCGCGGCGGAAGACCCAGCCCATCTCGGCCGGCACGACGCCCTTGAGGTACTCGTCGGTGGCCATGGCCACGATCTGGCCCTCGGGCATCAGGACGCGGATCGTGCCCGGGACCTCGGTGACCGCCAGCGGCGCCGTCAAGCGCTGCGGGTCGGCGTCCTCGACGGCTGCGGCGGTGACGGCGTCCGTCACGGTGACACCGACGGTGGGCGTCAGGCCGGCCGTCGGCGTGAGCGGCGGCCGGGCGCGGATCGCGTCGACGACGGCGCGGGCGTCGTCCGGGCTGGCGACGAGCGGCGGCAGGGCGACGTCGACGCGGACCTCGCCGTCGCCGAGCAGCGGATCGAGTTCGCGCTCGACGACGGTGACGCCCTGGTAGCCGGGCGCGGTGACGCGGATGCGGTAGGCGCCGGGCGGCAGGCTGATGCGGTAGAGGCCGCCGTCGTCGGTGGCGGCGTCGGCGTCGCCGGCGCGGACCCGGGCGCCGGGCAGCGGCCGGCCGGTGACGAGATCGGTGACATGGCCGATGAGGCGGCTGCTGGCGGCGTCGCCGACGGCCGCCGGCTCGACGCCCTGCGCCGTGGCGCGGCCGGCCGCGACGATCGCCGCGGCGGCCAAGGTCACCAGGGCCAGCGCAACGCGCCGCGCGGCGGTCACGCCCCGCCGTCCCGCTCGCCCTCGGCGAACCAGCGCGCGAAGTCGCCGTCGAAGCCGGACAGGAACGCCGTCATGTCGAGGACGTCGTCACGGTCGATCGGGCGCAGGCCGCCGAAGCGGCGCAGCTCGCCGTTCGACAGCTCGCCCGCCGGCTCGGTGTGGATCTGGCCGTCCTCGCTGCGCACGACGGCCCGGATCAGCGCCAGGCCGTAGCACTGGCTGCAGACGGCGGCGAGGTCCCAGATCCGGTCGCCGGTGCGGTGCAGGACGTGGACGTTGGCGATGTCGTAGGGGCCGGCGCAGTCCCGACAGCGCGCGTGGTCGACCAGGAAGCGGAGTACCCGTTCCGCGGTCGACGCTTCCATCGGTGCGCCCGATGCCCGGGGCCGGCGCGGCGTGGCCGCGTCAGCGACCCCGGCGCCCCCGGCGGCGGCGGCCCTCGTCGTCCTCGTCGTCGTCGTCGCCCAGGTCCGTGACGGTGACGGTGCCCCAGGCGTCGTCCTCGTCGTTCGCCTCGACGGGCTTGTCGGGCACCAGCTCGCCATCGGCCTCGACCACCACCTTGATGACGGCGTCGACGCCCTGCATGAGGTGGATCGGCACGTCGTGCTCGCCCAGGGTGCGGATCGTGTCGTCGAGGACGATCTTGCGGCGGTCGACCGGCGAGCCGAGCTGGGCCTCGAGGGCCTCGGCGATGTCGGTGGCCGTGATCGAACCGTAGAGGCGGCCGGTCTCGCCGACCTTGGCCTTGAACGACACCGACTGGCGGCCGATCGCCGCGGCCAGGTCGGTCATCTCCGCCCGGACGCGGTCCTTGCGCCGCGTCTCGGCGCGCTTGAGGTCGTCGATCTGCTTGAGCGCCCCCGGCGTGGCCAGGATCGCCAGCCCCTGCGGCAGGAGGTAGTTGCGGCCGAAGCCGTCGGCCACCTTGCAGAGCTCGCCCACCTGGCCGAGCTTCGGGACATCGGTCTTGAGGATGACGTGCATGGGAAAACCTCTCAGCGGGAGATCAGCGGACGATTGTAACGGGGCAGGCGGGGGGAAGGCAAGTAGCGCGTGTCGATCCGGCGCGTGCCGTGTCGCGGCCCCCGGCCGGTATCCTTGGCCGGTGCCCACCCCCGATCCGCCCACCGCCGGCGCGCCCGACCCGATCCTGTTCGGTTGGGACCCGACCCCCGGCATCGTCTCGGTCTGGGCCGATCGCGACGGGCAGGCCGTGGTCTGGCGGCGCGTCGACGGGCGGCTGGTGTGCGAGCGCGAGCGCTACCGGCCGTGGCTGTTCGCGGCGCACCGCGACGACGTCGACGCCGCGGGCGGCGCGCGCGTCGAGGTCCGGACCCTGGACGGTCCGCCCGCGTCGTACCGCTACCTGCTCACCGCCGACAGCGGGCGCGCCCTCGAGCAGGCGATCCTGGCCGGGGCGGCGCGCCGCTCCGGGGGGCGCGGGCGGCCGGAGGGCGGGCTGCGGGGGCTGGACGGCTACTACCGCGTCGGGCCGGTCGAGCAGTACCTGATGCAGACCGGGCGGGTCTACTTCCGGGGCCTGGCCTACGGCGACCTGCACCGGCTCCAATTCGATCTCGAGACGACGTCGCTCGATCCGGCGCAGGGTCGGATCTTCCTCGTCGCGCTGCGCGACAGCCGCGGCCTGGCGGCGACGATCGAGGCGCCCGATGCGCGCGACGAGCGCCGCCTGATCGCGGACCTCTGCGACGCCGTCCGGGCGCGCGACCCCGACGTGATCGAGAACCACAACCTGATGGGGTTCGACCTGCCGTTCCTCGAGGCGCGGGCGGCGGCGCTGGGGGTGCCGCTGGCGCTGGGCCGCTCGGGCGGGCCGACGCGGCTGGCGCGCCAACCCGAGCCGCCGGCGGACGGCCGGCGCGGGCGCCGGACGCCGCGCTACACCTTGGCCGGGCGCGAGCTCATCGACACGCTGGACGCCGTGCGGCGCCACGACTTCGTGGCCCGCGACCTGCCGAGCCACGGCCTCAAGGACGTCGCGCGGCACTTCGGCGTGGCGTCGCCGGACCGGACCTACGTGCCGGGCCGCGAGGTCCATGCCGTCTACCGCGCCGATCCCGAGCGGATCCGGCGCTACGCGCTGGACGACGTGGCCGAGGTCGACCACCTGTCGCAGCGGCTCATGGGGGCGGCGTTCGCCCTGGCCGGCATGGCGCCGCGGCGCTACGAGCAGTTGGCGACGGCCGGCCCGGCGACCGGGATCCTCGAGCCGATCCTGGTGCGGGCCTACCTGCGCGCTGGGGCGGCGCCGCCCTACGGCGCGTCGCGCGGCGAGGAGGCGCTGGCCGGCCACGTCGGCGGCGCCGTCCGTCTCTACGCCGCGGGCGTCGCCGAGCACGTCGTCAAGGTCGACGTGGCCTCGATGTACCCCTCCATCATGCGCGCCTTCGGTATCGGGCCGGCGTGCGACCGGCTGGGGGCGCTGCTGCACGTCGTCGACCGGATGACGGCGCTGCGGCTGGTCCACAAGGACGCGCTGCGCGCCGCGGCGCCGGGCTCGCTGGCGCGCGGCCACCACGACGCCATGCAGGCGGCGATGAAGCTGCTGGTCAACAGCGCCTACGGCTACCTGGCGGCCGGCTCGCTGGCGCTGTTCGCCGACCGCCGCGCCGCTGACGCGATCACCGGCCGCGGGCGCGCGGTCCTCGGCCAGGTCGTCGAGGATCTGCGGGCGCGCGGCATGGCGCTGCTCGAGGCCGACACCGACGGCGTGTTCTTCGCCGCACCGCCCGCCTGGACCGAGGCCGACGAGCGGGCGCTGGTGGCCGACGTGGCGCGGGCGCTGCCCGATGGGATCCGGCTGGAGTACGAGGGCCGCTACCGGGCGATGCTGAGCCACGAGGTCAAGAACTACGCGCTCTTGACGTACGGCGGCGACCTCGTCGTGCGCGGCGGGGCGCTGCGCTCGAGCCGGTCGGAACCCTACGGCGAGCGCTTCCTGCGCCGGGCGCTGGCCGCGCTCCTGACCGGCGACGTGCCGGGCGTCCACGCCGCGTTCCGGGCGACGGTCGACGCCGTGACGACCCGCCGGCTGCCGGCCGCCGACGTGGCGACGCGGGTGCGCCTGACGAAGACGCCGTCGGCCTACCGGGCGGCGCGCGACGGCCACCGCGAGCCGGCCTACGAGGCGCTGCTGGCCGCCGGCCGCGACGACTGGTCGCCCGGCGAGCGGGTGCGGTGCTACCGCGCCCAAGGCGGCGGCTACGTCTGGCTGCCCGACGCCGACGGCGCGGCCGCGGACAGCCACGCCGCCGCGGCCGCGCTGGCCGAGCGGCGCGACGACCGGCGCGACTACGACGTGGGGTGGTACGTGCAGGCGCTGGTGACGTCCTACGCCGGCCGGCTCAAGAAGGCTTTCGCGCCCGACGACTTCGCCCAGCTGTTCCGCATCGACGGCCAGCGGGGGCTGTTCGACCGGGCGGTGGAGGAGATCGAGCCGCGGTGGGTGCGGTGCGGGGATCCCTGAAAATCCTCCATTGACCGGAGGATCTTCCGGGATATGATGTCTGAATGCTGCCAAGACCTGCGGTCCTCGCGCGCATCCGGTCGGCGTTTCGGGTTCATCCGGTCGTCGGCCTGCTGGGCCCGCGCCAGTGCGGGAAGACGACGCTGGCGCGCCAGATCGCGGCCACCGAGCCGAGCACCTACTTCGACCTCGAGGATCCGCGCGACGTCGGTGCGCTGTCGGCGCCGATGACCGTCCTCGAGGGGTTGTCGGGTCTGGTGATCATCGACGAGGTCCAGCGGAAGCCGGAGCTGATGGCGCTCGTGCGCGTTCTGGTGGACCGTGCCGACAATGACGCGCGCTTCCTGCTCCTCGGGTCGGCCTCCCCACACTTGATGAAGGGTGCATCGGAGTCACTGGCCGGGCGGATCGGGTTTGTCGACCTTTCGGGGTTCGACCTCGACGAGGTCGGCACGGACCAACTGGCCACGCTGTGGCTGCGCGGCGGCTATCCGCGCGCCTTCCTGGCCGACGACGATGTGGCGAGCATGGCGTGGCGAAGTGCGTTCGTTCGGACGTTCCTCGAGCGCGACATTCCCCAACTGGGGATCACCGTGCCGGCCGAGACGCTGCGGCGGTTCTGGACGATGATCGCCCACTTTCATGGCCAGGTCTGGAACGCCGCCGAGCTGGCGCGCTCGCTCGGATCAGGCGAGGGCGCCGTCCGCCGCTACCTCGACATCTTGGCCGGCGCCTACATGGTGCGCGTCCTGCCGCCGTGGTTTGAGAACATCGCCAAGCGGCAGGTCCGCTCGCCGAAAGTCTACCTGCGCGACAGCGGGCTCCTCCATACGCTGCTCCAGCTCACCACCGCCGCCGACGTGCACGCCCATCCCAAGCTCGGCGCCTCGTGGGAGGGCTTTGCGCTCGAGCAGGTCGTCGGTCTGTTCGACACCCGCGACGCCTACTTCTGGGCCAGCCACTCCGGCGCCGAGCTCGACCTGCTCGTCTTGGCGCACGGTCGGCGCTACGGGTTCGAGTTCAAGTTCACCGACGCGCCCCGCGCGACGCGCGCGATGCACATCGCCCGCGACGACCTCGGGCTGGCGCACCTCTGGGTCGTCTACCCCGGCGGGCGGGCGTACGGGCTCGGCGACCGGCTGTCGGCCGCGCCGGCGGCAGCGATCGGGGAGCTGGTAAGGGGATTGGGGGGGGGCGGGGGCGGGGGCTGAGGCAGCGAGGGTTGACGATCGGCCGCCGTCGCCTTGACACGCGGCCAACTCCGGCCACAATGCCGACCCGCCGCGCGGGCGGCCCAAACGCGCCAACAGGACGTCATCAGCCGTGCGTGTGATCATCGTCGGCAGCTTGATCGTGGCGGTCGCGCTGGGCCTGGCGGGGGGGTTGGGGGGCTACACGTTCTGGTACGCCCAGGGCGCGTCCTACCTGAAGAACGACCCCGAGGCCTGCGCCAACTGCCATGTGATGCGCGACCAGCTCAACGGCTGGAGCCGCGGCTCGCACCACGCCGTGGCCACCTGCAACGACTGCCACACGCCCCACGACTTCGCGGGCAAGTGGCTGGCCAAGGCGTCCAACGGCTACCACCACTCGCTGGCCTTCACCACCGGCGACTTCCACGAGCCCATCCAGATCAAGCCCGCCAACCGCGCCGTGACCGAAGCGGCCTGCCGCACCTGCCACGCCCCGATCGTGCAGGGCATCGACCCGTTCGGCGATGTCCACGGCGGGTCGGGCGGAACGCCCGGCCACGAGCCCCTGGCCTGCCTGCACTGCCACGCCGGCGTCGGCCATTGAGCCGGCGGGTGAAGATGTCGCGCACCTGCCCCGTTCCCGCGAAGCCCCACGAGCGATAGCCCATGAGCGAGCCCAACCCGAGCCCGGTGTCCCCGCCCGCCCCGGATCGCACCCGGAGGCGCACGATCGTCTGGATCGCAACGGCGGCCGTGGCCGCGGTGGCGGCGGGCTTCGTGCTGACCGCCCTCCTGGTGAACATCCTCGAGCGCCGGCAGGAGGCCCGCAACCCGTTCTACCGGGTGGTGGAGATCGACGACGACACGGCCGACCCCGCGATCTGGGGCAAGAACTTCCCGTTGCAGTACGACGGCTACCGCCGCACGGTGGACCAGCAGCGCACCCGCTACGGCGGCAGCGAGGCCCTGCCGCGCACGCCCAGCGAGGCCGACCCGCGCTCGGTGGTCTCGCAGAGCAAGCTGGAGGAGGACGGGCGGCTGAAGCGGATGTGGGCCGGCTATGGCTTCAGCGTCGACTTCCGCGAGGAGCGCGGGCACGCGTTCATGCTCGAAGACCAGACCTACACCGGGCGGCAGGGCAAGCCGCAGCCGGGCGCGTGCGCCAACTGCCACGCGTCCACGTACCTGACGATGAAGGCGCTGGGCGGGGGCGACATCGAGAAGGGCTTCGACGCGATGAACCCGATGCCCTACTTCGAGGTCCGCGAGCAGCTCGAGCACCCGGTGGGCTGCATCGACTGCCACGACGCCGAGACGATGGCGCTGCGGATCACCCGGCCCGCCTTCGCCCGCGGCATCGCCCGCGCCAAGGCGGCCGAGGGAATCGCGGGATACGACGTCCACCGCGACGCGACGCGCCAGGAGATGCGCAGCTATGTCTGCGCCCAGTGCCACGTGGAGTACTACTTCAAGGGCGAGGGCAAGGAGCTCACGTTCCCCTGGGACAACGGCCTGCGGGCCGACGAGATCCTGGCCTACTACGACGAGGTGGGCCACAAGGACTGGGAGCACCAGGAGACCGGGGCGCCGGCGCTCAAGGCCCAGCATCCCGAGTTCGAGCTGTGGAGCCAGGGCATCCACGCCGCCAACGGGGTGGCCTGCGCCGACTGCCACATGCCCTACACGCGGCAGGGGGCGCTGAAGATCAGCGACCACCACATCCGCAGCCCGCTGCTCAACGTGAACAACGCCTGCCAGACCTGCCACCAGGTGCCCGAGGCGGAGCTGGTGGCGCGGGTGCTGACGATCCAGGACCGCCACTTCGAGCTGCGCAACCTGGCCATGGACGCCCTGATCGACCTGATCGACGGCCAAGCCGCGGCCAAGGCGGCCGGCGCCGGAGACGAGGCGCTGGCCGCGGCGCGCGACCACCAGCGCCGGGCCCAGTTCTACCTGGACTTCGCCGAGGCCGAGAACTCCACCGGCTTCCACGCCGACCAAGAGGGCGCCCGCATCCTGGGCCTCTCGCTGGACCACGCGCGGCAGGGCTGGATGGCGCTGCCGGCGGAGGGGCAGGTGCGGGGGGCGGAGGAGGGTGAGGGGGGGCGGTAGGGGAGGCGTGGCGGCGGCGCTGGCCGCGGTACTGGTCATGTTCCCGTCCAATCACCCTTTGCCCACGGCCACGACATGCCGCCCGCTGCACGACGTGGCGCCCGGCGGCAGCGCGGTGCTATGATGGCCATCTAGATGGCCAGGAACGGGCCGTCGGGGAGGCGAGATGCCGGGTCCGTATTCGGTCGCCGAGGCGAAGGACCAGCTCCCGCGGCTCGTGCACGAGGCGGAGGCGGGGGCCGTGGTGGAGATCACGCGCCGCGGTCGCGCCGTGGCGGTGCTGCTGTCGACCGACGCGTACGAACGGTTGACGACGCGGCCGGCGAGCCTGTGGCTGGGAATCCGCGAACTCCAGGCCGAGTACGCTGCGGTGCTGGCCGAGGGGGATGACCCGTTCGCCGACGTGCGCGATCCGTCGCCCGGTCGGGATGTCGAGTTGTGAGGCCGACGTTCCTGGTCGACACGAATGTTCTCTCGCAGCCGGTCCGGCCCCGACCGCATCCCCACGCCCTGCGTCGTCTTCAGGTACACGAAGCCCAGGTTGCGACCGCCGGTCCCGTCTGGCATGAGCTCGTGTTCGGCTGCCTCCGGCTGCCGCCGTCGACGCGGCGCACGGCCATCGAGCGCTACCTGTTCCACGTCGTCCAGCCAGCCGTGCCGATCCTGCCCTACGACGAGCGCGCGGCGGAGTGGCATGCCCATGAGCGGGCGCGGCTGGCGGCGCTCGGGCGGACGCCGTCGTTCGTCGACGGTCAGATCGCGGCGATCGCGGCGGTGAACGGGCTGGTGGTGGCGACGGTGAACGCGGGGGACTTTCGCGGGTTCGAGGGGGTGGGGGTCGAGGATTGGGGGCGTGACGTGGACGAGGCCGCGCCGATCGAGGGGACGACATGACGCAGGGTCAGTTCGGTGCACCGGTCGTCGTCCGCCGAGGAACTCGTGCGCTGATCGCAGAGTGACCTTGCGGCGGAGACGCGCCTGACCGGAGTGGGGCGCTTCGCCTCGGACGCCGACCCGCCGGTGAGCCTGGCGCGCGAAGCGGAACCGGGCGTGGACGCATCAGACTCCGCTGGCGCTGCATCTCATTGCCGGCGGCGTTCGCTCACACTCCGGCAGCGTAGGTCAGATCGAACACCGTGTCCGTCAGCCAGCGCCGAAATGCGTCGTTGTCGCTGAACTGCTTGAACAACTCGGTGTCATCCCGCATCAGACCGATGATGACGCGCTGGAGCGCCTTGTCGTGCTCGATGCGGGCATTCTGCCGGTCCGAGTTGGCGCGCGCGTTGCGGAAGGCGGGATCCTCGGACACGCGCGGGGCGATCTCCTCGGCCACGCGGCGGGCGATGCGGTCGGCGTCACCGAATTGCGTTCCGAACTGATCGTTGAACATCTGAATGATGCTCGACAGTCGGTCCAGTTCGGGCTCCGGTCGCATTCCGGCACCGCTCGTCGGCACGGGTGCGATCTCGGCGTCGGCATCGGCAAGTTGGATGCGCATCACGGCGAGCTTCTCCGCGCGGTAGCTGTCCATATCGATCGCCTCGAGGATGCCCTTCGACAGGTCGGGCTCGACGGGCGCCGGAAGCTTGGGCACGAGGAAGGTCAGGAAGACCGAGAGGCGCTCCCACTCGGCGTTCGTGTACGGCAGGATCGACGCGAGGAATCCGTAGGTCCGCAGGAACGCCTTCGCCTGGCCCTTGAACTCCACCTGGGCGTCTTCGTCAAGGGCCTCCAAGTAGACCGCGACGCAGGCGTCGAGAATCGGGTCGAGGCGGTCTCGATCGGCGCCGTTCAGGTAACGCTCGACGAGCTCGACGACTTGGTCGGCGGCGTAGACCTGGTGGCCATCGAGTGTGGCCTTGAGGTCGTGGAGCTTGTTGGGGTCGGTCTCGTCGGCCAGGATCGTCGTGCGGTAGAAGTCGGCGAAGGCCTTCTCGATCGTGTCGGCGTCGTTCATGAAGTCGAGGACGAAGACGTCGTGCTTCTTGGGGTGGGCGCGGTTCAGACGCGAGAGGGTCTGGACGGCCTTGATGCCCGAGAGCGTCTTGTCGACGTACATCGTGTGCAGAAGCGGCTCGTCGTAGCCGGTCTGGAACTTGTCGGCACAGATCAGGAATCGGTACGGGTCCTCCTGGATCCGGTCGGCGATCTTGCCCGACGGGAAGCCGTTGAGCGTGGCCTCGGTAACCTTGACACCGCCGAAGTCGTGTTCGCCCGAGAAGGCGACGATCGCCTGGTAGGGGCTCTTCCGCTCGGCCAGATAGTCGCGGAAGGCGTGGAAGTACTGGATCGCGCGCTCGATGCCGTTCGTGACGACCATCGCCCGGGCCTGGCCACCGATCTTGCCGAGGGCCACGACCTGCTCGTGGAAGTGGTCGACCATGATCTCGGCCTTGATACGGATGGCGTGTTCGTGGCCCTCGACGTAGCGTCGCAGCTTCTTCTTCGCGCGCTTCGTATCGAACTCGGGGTCGGCCTCGATCGTCTTCACGAGCCGGTAGTAACTGGCGACCGGGGCGTAGTGCTGCAGGACATCCAGGATGAAGCCCTCCTGGATCGCCTGCTTCATCGTGTAGCTGTGGAACGGCAGGTGGCGGATCCGTCCGTCGGGCAGCGGATCGGGTGCACCGAAGATCTCAAGGGTCTTATTCTTGGGGGTGGCCGTGAAGGCGAAGTAGCTGGCGTTGGGCAGCAGCCGCTTGGCCTCGATGATCCGGTTGATGCGATCCTCGACCGTCTCGTCGTCCTCCTCGACACCGGCGATCGACAGCGCCATGGACACCGCGGCCGATGTCCGCCCACCCTGGCTCGAGTGCGCTTCGTCGATAACGATGGCGAACCGGCGGCCGCGGTGTTCGCGGGCGTCGGCGATCTCGCCGAGGATGAAGGGGAACTTCTGGACGGTCGTGATGATGATCTTCTTGCCCTCGGCGATGAACCGCCGCAGGTCGCCCGACTGCTCGGCGTGCCCGACGGTGGCGCCGACCTGGGCGAACTGCTTGATCGTGTCCTTGATCTGCTGGTCGAGGATGCGGCGGTCGGTGACGACGATGATCGAGTCGAAGACGTCGGCGCCGTCCGGATCGGCGGCGGGCTTGAGGCCGATGAGCTGGTGGGCCAGCCAGGCGATGGAGTTCGACTTGCCGCTGCCGGCCGAGTGCTGAATGAGGTAGCGCCGCCCGGCGCTGTAGAGTGCCGCGTCCGCGAGCAGGGCGCGGACGACGGCCAGCTGGTGGTAGCGGGGCCAGATCTGGATGGCACGCTTGCGGCCGGTCTTGTCGTCCTTGGTCTCGACCACCTGGGCGTAGTTCTCGAGGATGTCGGTGAAACCCGCCGGCGTGAGGATGTCCTTCCAGAGGTAGTCCGTCTTGAGCCCGCCCGGATTGGGTGGGTTGCCGGCGCCGTCGTTCCAGCCGCGGTTGAAGGGGAGGAACCACGAGTCCTTGCCCTTCAGGTGCGTGCAGAAACGGACCTCGTGATCGTCGACGGCGAAGTGGACGACGCACCGGCCGAAGGCGAAGAGCGCTTCGCGCGGCTCGCGGTCGCGCATGTACTGCTGGACGGCGTCGGCGACGGTCTGCTTGGTGAGGCTGTTCTTCAGCTCGAACGTGGCCACTGGCAGGCCGTTGATGAAGAGGGCGATGTCGAGGGCAAGCTGTGTCTCGTCGCGGCTGTAGCGCAGCTGGCGCGTGACGCTGAAGCGGTTCGCGGCGTGCAAGGCGGTGGCGCGGGTGTTGCCGAGCGACGGCGTGCCGTAGAAGAGGTCGATCGGGTGCGCCCCGTGCTTGAGCCCGTTGCGGAGGACGTCGATCGCGCCGCGCTTGGCGACCTCGCCCTGCAGCCGCGCGAGGAACTTGCGGCGCGTCGGGCCGTCCGCGTCGAGGTCGAGCGCCTCGGCGACGTCGGGCTGCGTGCCCCTCAGGAAGGCGCTGAGGTGCGCGAGGTCGACGCAGTGCTCGCGGTCGTAGTCCGTGGCCTGGCCGGCCAGCCAGCCGCTGCCGCCGTAGGTTGAGGGATCTTCGCGGACCGCAGTGGCCCGGCCGTCACCGGCAGGGATGGGATCACAGGGCGAGCCGGTGAGGGCGAGGCAGATGAGGCGTTCGAGGCCGCGTTCGGTGGTGTCGGTGGTCATTCGGTCCTCGGCGGCATCAGGCTGCTTCCAGCCAACCTTCCTCGCGCAGTCGCTCGGTGGCGATGACGATCTGGGCACTCGTGAAGCGCTGCTTGTGCTCGCCCCACGACCGGACAGCGGATGCGATCGCCTCATCACCGACCGCGTGCTCGCGGCAGGCAACCCAGTGGGCGGTGGCCAGTAGCTCGAGGCCGAACGGTGACTCGAAGCCGTCGATCAAGCGGGCGACGCGATCGAACCGCGCGCGGATATCGGCGTCGCCGGCGAGGAACGCCGCCGCATCGCGTACGGCGCCGGCAACGAGCGTGAGCTGCTTGTCCGGCGCATCGCCGCCGTCGGCGTAGCCCGACACGAGGTGGCCTTCGACGGTGCGCAGCACGTGGCGCAGGTTCTCCGCGTAGGGCCCGTGCGCGGCCTTGACGAACCGCAACCGCAGCGGCTGCCCGGCCACTTGGAGGAAGTACATGAGCTTGTGGACTTCGAGCAGGGTGATGGTGGTGTCCATGAGCCCGGCCAGGTAGCGATCCATCAGGCCCACGAGCGCGGCGCGGCCGGCCGTCATGGGCGGCACGTCGGTCGAGCGGTTCGCGCGGCGGTCGACAGGCGTCGCGGACGGCTCGAAGACCGTGATGTCGACGTCCGGCAGCGTGGCCAGCGCCGCTTCGATCAGCGGCCGGACGGCCGCCCAGTCGAGGCCGCCCAGCCCGCTGCCCAGCGGCGGGAGCGCCACGGATCGGATGCGGCGCTCGGTAATCAGGCCGGCCAACGCCTCGAGTCCGTCGCGGATGTCCTCGAGGCGGCTCTTGCCGCGCCAGTGGCGCTTGGTCGGGAAGTTGATGATGTAGCGGGGGTTGGCCAAGCCGCCGGTCTCGTAGACGAACATCCGGCCGGGCTGCACGTCGCCGCGGCGGCACGCGGCGGCATAGGCCTTGAAGTTGGCCGGGAAGGCGTTCTTGAACTGCAGCGCAACGCCACGGCCCATCACGCCGACGCAATTGACGCTGTTGACCAGCGCCTCGGCGTCGACGGTGAGGATGTCGCCCTGGGTGAACCGGATCATCGCGCGCCGCCTCCCGAGCCTGGATAGTACCAGCCGGGCTCGACGGTGACCATCGGCCGATGCTCCGCTCCGGATAGTGCGTCATGCACCCGGGTGGCGATCGCGTTCGTGCGCACGCCGATGCGCTGGATGAGGTGCCACGGCACGAAGTCATGCACGAGGAACTCCGACTGCTTGGCTTCCTTGACGCTCGGGGCGCTCCAGTCGTTCGTGCCGACGGCGCGCCAATTCACCTCGCCCAGCTGGTCCAGGCGGTCGCGGAACTCCGCGTAGGCGGCGCCGGCGTTCGACAGGCTGAAGGCCCACGGCCGGCCGTGCCCATCGGCCCATCCCACGACGGCGCGCAGGTCGGCGACGAGATGGACGATGGGTTCCTGGCCACCGCGGTATGTCAACTCAGGGTGGTTGGCCTGGCGGATCATGTACAACATGACCGACCGCGGGCAGAAGTAGAACGGGACGTAGTCGCCCACCTGGGTGCCAGGATGGCACGTGACCCTGCAGCGCTCGATCCGTCGGCGCTTTATCTTCGTCATCCCGATGGCCACCTCCGGCCCGCCGCGCGCCAGAACGGCTGCGTCCGACAGCAACCGGCCGTCGCGGAGCATGCCGGGCAGGTTGTCGACGTGGGTGATGTGGTAGACGAGGATCGGGTCGGGCGGCGGCACGGTCATGCGCGCCGACCGCCCCAGGACCGCATCGGGCGCCCGGGTGGGCGATCACCCCAAGTCATCACCGTCCCCGTCTCGGTCGGCGCCCTCGGCGTCGCTCCCTTCCTCACCGTCACCCTCAGCCTCGCTATCGATCTTATCGAACGGCTCGGCATCCTCAACCTCCTCCGGCAACCGCGCCGCCGCCTCGCGAACGTCCAGCTTGCCGGTGACGACATCGGCGATGAGGCGGGTGCGGTATTCGCGGAGTAGCGCGATCTCATGGCGAGATCTCTCGGTTGCAGACCCGATTGTTGCTGTCGCGTCCTTGAGAAACTGAATGATACCGCCCTGTTCAGCAACGGGCGGCAGCGGTACGAGTAGGTCAGAGTACTTGTCCGCACCTATGTTCTGAATCGTTGCTATGATGAAAGTCGAGTCTTTCCATCGCGAAAAACCCGAGCTCTGGGTGAAAGCAAATAGGAACTCGGGCTCTATCAATGTGCGCTTGGGGCGGGCGCGAATCAGGTAGCCAGCATGACATGCGGCTTCAGCTTCGGCTGTTACGAGAAACGCCTTGCCCACAGTGGCGCCGCTTCGTGCCAGCAGAACGTCGCCGGATTGAACGAGATAATCCTTCGCGACGTCCGGCGGGAGGGACCGAAACGTATCACTGCGAAGGGTGCCATCGAGCCGAAAGTCCGTGATGCGCAAGTAGCGAGGCCATGCAGGATTGTCATGTTCTGCCGCTGCATTCGCCCCGTACGTCAGCCGACCCTCGATGAGGTACCGCAGCCGTACCACCTCCCAATGCTCCGGCACATCCCCCAACCACTCCACCCCCGACGGCTTCATCCGCACGTTGGGGTCGAGCCCGCGGGTGACGGCGCGGTGGATGATGGCCTGCTTCTGCTCCTCCAACAGGGCGATCAGCTTCTGCTTGGCGCGGATGTAGCGGTGGATGCGACGGGTGGCGTGGGTGAGGAAGCGGGCGATGGCGGACTGTTCGGGGAGGGGGGGGAGGGGAAGCAGCAACCGTTTCAGCTGGCTTCCGTAAATGTGCACGACGGTAAAGCCACGTCCCATGCACGCCTTCTGGTTTCGTGACGCCGGAGAATCAGCCACGTACCCCAGATAGCGTGGCACGGCGGGAATTTCAGGACGGAGCACGAGAACATCACCGCCACATCGCGCCTCCCCATCGATCAGATTGACAGCTGATCTTCCGATGTCTTCCATCGTCTCGCCGCTCGCGGCGAACAGTACGTCGCCGTAACGAATCGGCGTGTAGTCGCCGGCCCGCTCCTCCGACACGCATGCCTTCGAATTCGTGATGAAGTACTCATGCCTCGTATAGAGATCGCCATAGCGAACACACGCGACCCCAGCGGAGACCTCATCGCCCTTGTTTCCACCGTTTCCTTTGAAGAGCTGGCCGATTCTTCCGATGGGTTGAACCTCCCAATGCTCCGGCACCTCGCCCAGCCACGGCACGCCGGAGTCCTTCATCGCGGGATAGGGCTTGAGGCCGTCGATCATCGCCGGTCCACCTGCTCGAACCAGAGGATGGCCGCCTCTCCCTCCTTGCGCGTGATCTCGTCCACGCTGCGGCTGTGGCGGATGCCGTTGCGCAGCTCCGCGAGCTGACCAAAGCGCACAACCAGGGTCTCCTTATTACCGAAGCGAACTTCGAAGCGCGGCCACAACACCTTGCTGGTAATGGTGCCTTCGAGCTCGCGCAGGTCGGCATATTCAAGCTTGCCGGCGAGCGACTCGTAGCGCGAGCTATCGTGCGCCGCGTTCTTCTTCGCTGCTGCCTGGAGGCGTTCGTCGATCTTCTGCAGAACATGGGGTGGAAGCTGGGCGGGGTCGCCGCCTAGCGCCTCGTCGACGCAGCGGCGCAGGGCCAGTTCGACTCCCTCGATTTTCGTGTCCAGCTCGCGGAGCTGGGGTGGGAGGTCCAGCCGCTCCTTCACAAGGAGATCCTCGATCGCGTCTTGGAGCGTGCGCTGGCGCTCGGCGAGAAAAGCCTCGAGATCGTCCTTTGTGAAGGGGTCGCGAAGCAGGATGGCGAAGGCGGCCGGAGAGACGAAGTGTGACTCGAGGGTGGAGCGGACGTTGGCCTCACCGCTCGCCGCGATCAGTTCGGGCAAGTACTCGTTCGGCAGGCGATCCCCAATGACGTTGCGGTTGGTCTCCGCGGTGAGCGGGGTGCGGTTCAGGATGGTGTCGATTGCGTTACCGAGACCGTTCTCCTTTCCCCAACTTTTCGGGACAATGTGATGGTCGTCAAGATCGCCGTACTGTGGAACGTTGCCGGTCATCCAGTCGCGCGCGCCGCGCAGCACCAGGAGGTTGAAGATGCCGTTGTAGACCGAGGTACCTCGCTTGATCTCCCTACGCAGGTCCAGGGTCTTGAAGCGGGTCCGAAACTCGGCGATCAGGCCTGGCTCCGCGGCATCGTCGTCGAACCAGGCTTTCACATCGAGGTAGTCGCGCGCGCTGGTGGATTCCACCGAACCGGAGTAGCGAATGGTGAAGACGCTGGCCCAGTACCAGTGACGCAACTTGCGCTGGGCATCGAGCTGGCGCGGGGCGGGGAGTGCTCGGAGGGCCGTCTGGAGCGCCGCGAAGGCCGGGAGAATGGAGACGTAGGGCAGGTACTGCGACGAAATGGCACCGAACTCTTGAGGGTGGCGCAGCAGCTTGATCGCACTCTCGACCGCGTTGACTGCCTCGTTCCAGCGCTGCTCGAATTCCGCTGTGTCGGAGACGAGTATCTCCCTGCGCAGGGAGCCGTCCGATTCGCGGACCTTCTTTTCCTGGCCGGGGAGCAGGTAGTAGAGATACTTGGGAGAACAATAGGCTTGACGAAGTATCGACATCACCTGCAGCAGGTAGACGTTCATCCGCTCGGTGTCGACGAACTCGAGCCGCTGCGCGGCTTCACGCCAAAGATGCTTGAGTTGGAGCCCTTTCGGCTTCAGAAGCGCGTTGACGAGATCGAAAACGTCGAGACGGATCCCGCGGCTGTTGATCTGGGTGAAGATGTCGCAGACCTTGTCGATCTCGAGATTGCGGTCGAGCTCGATGTAGGCGATCTGGAACTGCTGCGTGATGCCCTCGAGGTGCTTGTCGAAGAGGCGCGCATTGTCGGCATGCCGTTGGGCCGTCACGGCAGCCGCTTCGTCCGCGGCGGCCCGTGCCTCATCCCGCTTCTTGCTCCAGTAGTCCTCGTAACCCTGTGACCAGCGCACGATGGCGCGGTCGCCCCTGCCCACAACAGCGAGCGGGAACCTGTGCTTCTCATACTGCTCGGCGGCGTTCTCCAGCGTCTTCTCGCCGGCCCTTGTCCAGTCGTAGTCGAAGGCCGCATCGTACGCCTCTTCCATGAAGCGGTCGACCCGTATGAAGTACAGGAAGCGATTGGCGCGACTGGGAGCTGGCACATCTGGCGCCATGAAGGCGTAGTACATGGCGGTAAGGCGTTGCTGACCGTCCAGAACGATGTACTCTGGATCGCTAGCACCCTGGAAGCCGTAGATCGCTTCGCAGGCGAGGGATTCGAAGTTCTCCCTCTTGCCCTTCCACAGCAGGAGGCTGCCGATGAAGTAGTCGAGGAAGATCGAGCGCATCAGCTCGCTGATGTCCCACGGCTTCCACTCGAACTCCCGCTGAAAGTCGGGGATCACGAATCGTCCCTCGCGAAGTCGGTTCACGAGGACCGTCAGACTCACATGATCTGGTTTCTGTGCTTCCTTCATTTGGCGCCCCCGATGATCTCGCCCAACAGCCCCTCGGTCTCCCTCTCCAACGCCAATATGTCCGCCCGAATCTCCTCCAACGTCCGCAGCGGGACCGGCTTGTAGAAGTACCGCGTGAAGCTGATCTCGTACCCCGTCTTCACGCTGTCAGCCACGTACCACGCGTCCGGCGCATGCGGCAGCACCTCGCGGCGCAGGAAGGCCTCGATGCCCCCGTCCTCCAGGAGCGGGATCTGCTCGGTGTCGCGCAGGTCCGGGTCCGGCTCGTACTCCACTACACAAGGCTGGCCCGCGATCGTGGCGGCGAACAGGCCGCGGAGCGGATCGGGACGATGCTGGCCGCGGATCCCGTCCCGCACCACGACGCCCCGGTGCACCTTCCGGATCACCTGCGGGGCGTCGTCGGCGCGCTCGCCCGTCTCCTTGAGGGCCTTGATCTCCTTGGCGCTGTACACGCGCTCGGCGTCGATGCCCTTGATCCGCAGCGGCCGCTCGACCGTCACCTTCCAGTAGCCGAACGCAGCGTTTGGGAAGATCTTGGACTGCTCCGTCTCCTCGAACCGCAGAAACGTCTGGCAGATCCGGTCGATGTCCGCCTCGGACAGCTCACAGTTCTTCTTGCCAAGGTTCTTGCGAAGCGGCGTGAACCACTGCGTGGCGTCGATCAACTGCACCTTGCCGGCGCGGTGGGCTGCCTTGCGGTTCGACAGGACCCAGATGTAGGTGGCGATGCCCGTGTTGTAGAACATGTTCAGCGGTAGCGCGATGATCGCGTCCAGCCAGTCATTCTCCAGGATCCAGCGCCGAATATTGCTCTCGCCCTGGCCCGCGTCGCCCGTGAACAGCGACGAGCCGTTGTGGACCTCGGCGATCCGGCTGCCTAGCGGCGTGCCGTGCTTCATCTTGCTCAGCATGTTCGCCAGGAACAGCATCTGCCCGTCGCTGGAGCGCGTGAGGAGCGAGTACTCCGGATCCCCGGCGTGCTCGATGACGAACCGCGGGTCCATTACCCCGCCCTTGCCACCCATCCGCTCCAGGTCGCTCTTCCAGCTCTTGCCGTACGGCGGGTTGGAGAGCATGAAGTCGAACTCCCGGCCCGGGAAGGCGTCGTTGGAGAGCGTCGAGAACTCCGGCCCCCCGACGAGGTTGTCGGCCGCCTCGCCCTCGCCTTGGAGCAGGAGGTCCGCCTTGGCGATGGCGTAGGTCTCGGCGTTGATCTCCTGCCCGTAGAGGTGCGTGGCCACCGCCTTGCCGTGCTCCTCCGCCAGCTGCCGCAATGTCTCCTCGGCAACGGTCAACATCCCGCCCGTGCCGCACGCACCGTCGTAGATGAGGTACGTTCCGGACGCGATCCGGTCGGCGATCGGCAGGAAGATCAGCCGCGCCATCAGTTTCACCGCGTCTCGCGGCGTCCAGTGCTCGCCCGCCTCCTCGTTGTTCTCCTCGTTGAACCGCCGCACCAACTCCTCGAAGATCGTCCCCATGACGTGGTTGTCCAGCCCGGGCAGCCGGACCGTCCCGTCGCTCAACCGGACTGGCTCAGGGCCGAGGTTGATCGCCGGGTCCATGAACTTCCCGATCAACGTGCCGAGTGCGTCCGCCTTCGACAACCGGGGGACCTGGTTGCGGAACTCGAAGTTGTCGAGGATGTCCTGCACGTTGGGCGAGAAGCCGTCGAGGTACGCCTCGAAGTCCGCCCGCAACTGTTGCTGGCTGGCGCGAGACCGGAGGTCGCGCAGCGTGAACCGCGACGTGTTGTAGAACGCCTGTCCCGCCGCCTGCCGTAGCGCATGGTCCTGCTGGACGATCCGCGCCGCATCGAGCGCCGCCTTCATCTCCAGTACCGCCCCCTTCGTCGGCTCCAGCACGGCGTCGAGCCGGCGGAGGACGGTCATCGGCAGGATGACATCGCGGTACTTGCCGCGGACATAGAGATCGCGCAGGACGTCGTCCGCGATGCCCCAGATGAAGTTGGCGATCCACGCCAGCTGCGTTTGATCGGTCGCACCGCTCATTGCGCGGTCGGCCCTACCGGCACCTCGCGGAACGAGACGTCGTAGACGTGCCACGTGACGTGCTTGGCCTGTGAGGGCTCGATGATGGAGGGCAACAGCCCCGCCTCACCCCCCTCGATGATCATGCCCTTCACTTCGCGGCCGTTGTTGAGCCGGCGCAGCTCGTCCATGTACTCGATGAGCTGCGTCGCCACGCCCCGATCTTTCTCCCGGCTGAGCTCGATCGCCACCAGGGCACCCTTACCGGACCGCGTTCGCTCCTCGCAGAGAATGTCGACCCGCTTACCGCTCGGTAGCCCTACCTCTGTACCGCGATTCCGCCCCGTTGGCACGAGCTTCAGGTCCCGGAAGATACCGACGCGTTCCTGGATGCCGAGCTTGACGAACTCGCACAGCGCTTTCTCGCTGGGAAAGAAGGCATGGTGCTCGGCTAGCGGCTGGGTCGAGAAGCGGACCCAATCGTCGGGACGCAGTCCCGGGGCACCGAGGCCCGGCAACGTGTACAGCCCGGCGCGCTCAACTTCCCCAGTCAGACGATCGAGAAGTGCCTGGCTGGCTTTCTTGTAGCCGCACTCTTCCGTGATCGTCCGCACCTTCCGCCGCTCAACGGGTCTATCCACGCCCTTTGCACTAGACCGCCTCAGTTCATCGGCAATGTGCTGCACGAAGGCGCTCACCTTGTCGGCACGGACAGAAGCTGCGGCCACGATGTCAACCTCCTGCGCTCTGAGCGGACTGTATTGGCCGGATTGACCAGGCGACGGTGGCCGGATGATAGACGCGACCCGCCCACCGTCAACGGACCATGTGCCTGGTTCGCGGTCCGACCGTCCCCGTCAATGAGCACCGAGTCCGCCGCCAGATCCGGCCCCGCCGCCTCACCCCATCCCCTCCCGCACCAACCCCACCACCCTCGTCCCGTACAGCTCGATCGACCGCAGCATCGCCTCGTGCGGCAGCGTGCCGGCGCTGTACTTGAGGTCGAAGCGGGCCAGGCCCAGGGCTTTGGCGGTGCGGACGATCTTGGCGGCCACGGTCTCGGGCGAGCCGACGTAGAGGGCGCCCCGCGGGCCGGCCATCTGGTCGAAGGCGGGGCGGGTCAGCGGCGGCCAGCCGCGCTCGCGGCCGATCCGGGTGTACATCGCCGCGAAGTGCGGGAACAGCTCGTCGCGGGCCGCGTCGTCGGTCTCGCCGACGTGGCCGGGCGAGTGGGCGCCGATGGGCAGCGGGTCGCGGCCGAGCTGGGCCAGGGCGTCACGGTAGTAGTCGGCGTAGGGGACGAACGACAGCGGGTCGCCGCCGATGATCGCCAGCATGAGCGGCATGCCGTACCTGGCCGCCCGCATCACCGACGCCGGCGTCCCGCCGACGCCCATCCACACCGGCAGCCGGCCCGACTCCGTGGGCGGGTAGACACGCTGGTCGGTGAGGGGGGCGCGGGTGGTGCCGCGCCACGTCACCGGCCCTTCGTCGAGCAGCCGGGCGAACAGCGCCAGCCGATCCTCGAACAGCTCCTCGTAGCGCTCCAGCTCGAACCCGAACAGCGGGAACGACTCGGTGAACGACCCGCGCCCGACGATGACCTCCGCCCGCCCGCCGGACAGCCCGTCGAGCGTGCTGAAGCGCTGGAAGACGCGCACCGGATCGTCCGAGCTGAGCACCGTGACGGCCGACCCCAGCCGGATCCGCTCGGTCCGGCCGGCGATCGCCGCCAGCACCACCTCGGGCGCCGAGATGGCGAAGTCGGCCCGGTGGTGCTCGCCGACGCCGAAGCAGTGCAGCCCGAGGCGATCGGCCAGCTCGGCCTCGGCCAGGACGTTGCGCAGGACGGCGGCGTGAGGGAGCGGGGCGCCGTCGGGGGCGAGGGTGACGTCGCCGAACGTGTCGAGGCCGAGCTCGAGGGGGGTGGGGGTCGGGGTGGGGGTGGGGGCGAGGTCGGCGTCTGGCATCGTGTTCTCCGGCTGGCGTGCGGCCGGACATCGTACACGATTGGCGGGCGGCGATCGCCGCCCCTTGCGCGGCTACGACGCCGTGCACCTGGCCGCGGCGCTCGACCTCGACCGCCACCTGCGGCACGCCGGGCTGCCGGCCGTGACCTTCGTGGCCGCCGACGCCGCGTTGTGCCGGGCGGCCGCGGCCGAGGGGCTGACCGTGGTCGATGCGGCGGCGGTCCGCTAGCCCCGGGCCTCCCGCCCTTCTCGCCCGTCGCGACCTTCGCGACCCTCCCGCCACGCCCGATACGCCGCCCGCATGCACGTCCCGCATGGCCGGTAGCCCGCCGCGATGGCGGTGGCCTCGTCGGCGAAGAACACGCGGTAGGCGGCGTAGCCGGCAGGGAGAGCGCGGAGGGCCGAGGGGCAGTCGAGGCGGCCGTAGATATTCGCGCGGCGGTTGCCGCCGAGGGTGCCGGGGGTGGGGCTGGGGTAGGGGCGGTTGTCGGGGCCGGTCAAGGTGTATGGCTTGCTCATGGCGGCCATCGGCGTTCGCGGCGCTGCGAACGGTGCCGTTCGACGTCGTATCACGCCAACACCGCATCCGTCCGCCGAAAGTCATCGCCCACGCAGAGCAGCGGTAGCCCGGCCAGCCGTGCCACGGCCATGCTCAGGCAGTCACCGTAGTTGAGTCCCGCCGGGTGATGGCCCTTGCCGTACGTGTTGTAGATCGCCACCGCCTCCTGTGCATGGCGGCCATCGAACGGGACGATGACGACACCGAATGCTTCGAGGAAGTGATGGAGCAGCGGCACGGCCGTCTCGCCGGCCCTGGCCGTCAACACGATCCCCGCTTCCGCCAGCGTCGGCGCACCGACGGCGCGCTCCGTGGCACCCCAGAGGCGTTCCAGCAGCGCACCGGCACCGGACTCGCGGAACACGATCGCGATGATCGCCGAGGTGTCGAGGATCACACGCCCTCCGGACCGTAGCCGAGAATGGCATCCTCTTCCTCGCGGCTCAGGCGCCGACCGAGTTCGGCGGCGGGGATGGCCGGCCAGATCTCACGTTCCATGATCCGCATCACCCTCGTCCAACCCGCGCCGTCGCCGGGCGCGCCGCTCAGCGTCAGTCGGGCCTTGCGCTCCTCGAGCGCGCGCCGAACGGCCTCGACCTTGGTCTCGCCGGTCATTGCCGCGACCTCAGCCACGAGGCGCTCGACGCGGTCGTTCTTGATGTTCAATGCCATCGTCCGCCTCCGCGCCATAGGGTACGCATCAAGGTGGAAAGGTGCAAGATTGGTGTAAAGGGGGCATTTCCAGAGAGGGACCGTCGACCCGCCTCCCCTCAATCCTTCTTCTTCACCTCGATCACCCGCGTCTCCTCGCGCCCGTCGGGGAGCTTGTAGAGGAGCTTGAGCTCGATCTTCTTCTCGCCGAAGCAGATGTCCGGCTGCCGGCCGCTCGCGGCGACGGAGATCGCCTTGCCGCCCCACTCGAGGCGGACGTCGGTGACGTTCTCGGTGCGCCAGTTGACGGCGATGCACATCTGGTCCTTGGGCACCTCGAACACGCCGTTGTCGGGGTAGAACTCGATGACCGGCGCGCCGCCGCTGGCGGTCGGCGGGGCCGCCGTCGGCGGAGGCGCCGCAGTCGTGGGCTGGGCGGCGCTCGTCGGCTGCGCGGCGGCCGGGGTGGGGGCGACGAGGGCGGCGGTCGGCGCCAGCGTCGGCACGACCACGGTGGCCGTGGCCGTCGGCGTCACGGTGGCCGTGGCGGTGACGACCGGCACCTCGGTGGCCGGCACGACCGTCGGCGGCTCGGGCAGGGCCGTCGGCATCGCCGGCTCCGGGGTGGCGGTCGGCGTGCCGCACGCCGTGAGCGCGGCGCCGACGGCGAGCGCCAGGCCGGCGGCCGCGAGGGCGCGCCAGAAGCGACCGACCGCTGCGGGCGCGGACGGATGGGCGGCAGAGGCGGCGGCGGGACGGGCCATGGTGCGCTCCGGTCAATCGTAGGGTGAGGTCGGGCGGCGATCGCCGGGCGGGAGGATACGCCGGCGGCGCATGGGGCGCAATGGGGTGCGGCTACATCACCTCCCCCGCCGCCCCCACCGTCGCGTCGACGTCGGCGTCCGTGTGCGCCAGGCTCACGAACCCCGCCTCGAACGCGCTCGGCGCGAAGTAGTGGCCGCGGTGGAGCATCGCCCAGAAGAAGCGGCGGAAGGCGTCGACGTCGGCGCGCTTGGCCGAGGCGTAGTCGACGACCGGGTCCGGCGTGAAGAAGAAGCCGAACATCCCGCCCACCGCCGCCGTCGTCAACGGCACGCCGGCACCGCGCGCCGCCCGCGCCAGCCCGTCGACGAGGCGCGTCGCGAGCGCCTCGAGGCGCTCGTACGTCCCCTTTTCGGCCAGCACGTCGAGCTGGGCGATCCCGGCCGCCATCGCCAGCGGGTTGCCCGACAGCGTCCCGGCCTGGTACATCGGCCCCGCGGGCGCCACCAGCGCCATCACGTCGGCGCGGCCGCCGTAGGCGCCCACCGGCAGGCCGGCGCCGATGACCTTGCCCAGCGCCACCAGGTCGGGCCGGACGCCGTAGCGCGCCGTCGCGCCGCCGTAGGCCACGCGGAAGCCGGTCATGACCTCGTCGAAGATCAAGAGCGCCCCGTGCCGGTCGCAGAGATCACGCAGCCCCTGCAGGAACCCCGGCGCCGGCGGCACCAGGCCCATGTTGCCGGCCACCGGCTCGACGATGACGGCCGCGATCCCGCCGCCCGGACCGCTCGCCACCCCGCGCCCGCTCGCCGGCCCGGCGTCGTCCGCCGCCGCGTCGAACAGCGCCGCCACCGCCGCCAGGTCGTTGTAGGGCGCGACGCGCGTGTCGGCCGCCGCGCCCGGCGTCACCCCCGGCGAGTCCGGCAGGCCCAGCGTCGCCACGCCGCTGCCGGCCGCCACCAGCAGCGCGTCGGCGTGGCCGTGGTAGCCGCCGTCGAACTTGACGATCCCCGTCCGCCCCGTCGCCGCCCGCGCCAGGCGCAGCGCGCTCATCGTCGCCTCGGTGCCCGAGCTGACGAACCGCAGGCGCTCGACGACCGGCATCGCCGCCGCGATCCGCTCGGCCAGCGCCGTCTCGAGCCGCGTGGGCGCGCCGAAGCTCGTGCCGCGGCCGGCCTGGTCGCGGATCGCCGCGACCACCGCCGGATGGCAGTGGCCCAGGATGAGCGGCCCCCACGAGCCCACATAATCGAGGTAGGCGTTCCCGTCGGCGTCCCAGACGTGCGCCCCGTCGCCCCGCTCGAGGAACAACGGCTGGCCGCCGACGGCGCGGAAGGCGCGGACGGGGCTGTCGACGCCGCCGGGGAGGATGCGCCCGGCGGCGGCGAAGAGCTCGGCCGACGTCGCGAACGTGCGCTCAGCGCCCATGCAGCGCCGCGCGCCCGGCGTAGGCGGCCGCGCCGCCCAGCTCGTCGGCGATCGCCAGCAGGCGGTTGTACTTCGCCACCCGGTCGGAGCGGGCCGGGGCGCCGGTCTTGATCTGGCCCGCGTTCGTCGCCACCGCCAGGTCGGCGATGAACGTGTCCTCGGTCTCGCCCGAGCGGTGGCTGATGACCGCCGTCCAGCCCGCCTGCCGCGCCCGGTCGATCGCATCGAGCGTCTCGGTGAGCGTGCCGATCTGGTTGAGCTTGATGAGGATGCTGTTGGCGTGGCGGCCGGCGATCGCCCGCTCGAGGCGCGCCACGTTCGTCACCAGCAGGTCGTCGCCCACCAGCTGCACCCGGTCGCCGATCCGCGCCGTCAGGGCAGCCCAGGTCGCCCAGTCGTCCTCGGCCAGCCCGTCCTCGATGCTCACGATCGGATAGCGCGCCGCCCAGTCGGCCCAGAAGTCGACCATCGCCGCCGGCGACACGTCGCGGCCCTCGGTGGCCAGCCGATAGGCGCCGCCCTCGAACACCTCGGTCGCCGCCGGGTCGAGCGCGATCGCCACATCCTCGCCCGGCCGGTAGCCGGCGCGCTCGATCGCCTGCAGCACGACCTCGACCGCGGCCTCGTTGGACGGCAGGCTCGGCGCGAAGCCGCCCTCGTCGCCGACGTTCGTGGCCTGGCCCATGCCCTTGAGGACGGCCTTCAGCGCCTGGTAGACCTCGACGCCCCAGCGCAGCCCCTCGGCGAACGTCGGCGCGCCGACGGGCATCACCATGAACTCCTGGAAATCCGTCGAGTTCGAGGCGTGCTTGCCGCCGTTCAAGATGTTGAGCATCGGCACCGGCAGGACGTGGCCGTTCGGCCCGCCCAGGTAGCGGTACAGCGGCAGCCCGACGGCGCTCGCGGCGGCGCGGGCGTTGGCCAGGCTGACGGCCAGGATCGCGTTGGCGCCCAGCCGGGCCTTGTTCGGCGTGCCGTCCAGGGCGATGAGCGCCGCGTCGAGCCCGCGCTGGTCGAGCGCATCGCAGCCGGCGTCGACGACGGCGCGCGCGATCTCGCCGTTGATCGAGGCGACCGCGCCCTGGACGCCCTTGCCGCCGTAGCGCCCGGCGTCCCCGTCGCGCCGCTCGACGGCCTCGTGCGCGCCCGTCGAGGCGCCCGACGGCACGATCGCCGCGCCGCGCGCCCCGCCCGACAGCGTGACGACGGCCTCGACCGTCGGGTTGCCGCGCGAGTCGAGGACCTCGCGGGCGCGGACGGCGGTGATCGACGTCGTCATGGTTCAGCCTCCTCCAGGGGCGATCGCGGCGCGGATGCGCTGCTCGGTCGTGGCGGTCGCGTCGCGCAGCGCCGTCTCGGCGTCGACGCCCAGCGCGCGGGCGAGGGCGGCCACGGCCCACAGCGCCTGCCCGACGGCCTGAGCGCGCGGGTCGTCGGCCTCGAGCGCGGCGGCCGCGTCCGCCGGGGCGGTCGCGGCGACGGCGGCGAGGCCGTCGATGGCCGCGCCGAGGTCGGTGAGCGGGTCGGCGGGGCGTCCGTCGGCCGGCGAAGCGGCGGCCTTGGCCCCCTTCCGCAGCACCGCCTGCGCCCGCATGAGCGCCGGCAGCGCCGCCGGGAGGTCGGCGAACGGGTCGCCGGCGACGGCCGTCGTGCCCTTGTCGGCCTTCTCGGCGGCCTTCAGGGCGTCCCAGTTCGCCAGCACCTCGGCCGGCGTGTCGGCCTGGACGTCGCCGAAGACGTGGGGGTGGCGGCGGATCAGCTTCTCGGTGATGTGGCGGATGACGTCGCTCAAGGTGAAGTCGCCCGCTTCCACGGCCAGCTGGCTGTGGAGGACGACCTGGAGCAGGACGTCGCCCAGCTCCTCGGCCAGCGCGTCGGGGTCGCCGCCGTCGATCGCGGCCACGGCCTCGTAGGCCTCCTCGAGCAGGTAGGGCCGGAGGCTCTCGTGCGTCTGCTCGCGGTCCCACGGGCAGCCGTCGGGGGCGCGGAGGTGGGCGATGACCTCGGCCAGGCTGAGCAGCGACCCGGCGCGCGCCAGCGGCGGCACGCCGATCGTGGTCACGTCGTCGAACGCCTCGGCGTGGTCGAGCGCGGCCAGCGTCGTCGTCGTCACGCGCGGCGCCGGCGACGCGGCGCCCGAGACGATGTGGATCGGGTGATCGTCGGGGTACTGGTTCTGGAGCACCAGCTTGACGTCGCTGGCGACGAGCCGGCTGTAGACCTGGGCGACGAGCGCGGCGCGGTCGGGGTCGATCGGCGGGTGATGGCGCGCCGCCAGCTCGGTCGCGTCGGCGAGCTGCAGGCCGTCCAGCGCGTCCCAGCCCAGCGCGGAGAGCGTCGGCCCGACGAACGAGACGCCGGGGAGCACGTCGACGTCGATCCCGCGCGATGCGGCGAGCGAGCGCACCAGCCCGACCGTCGTCTCGCCGACCGCCGGATCGCCCGGCACGGCGTAGACCACCGGCCCGCGGGCCGCCGCGTCGACGATGCGCGCCGCGATCGCGGCATAGACGTCGGCGAAGGCGTCGTGGGCGCGGTAGAGGTCGTCGCAATCGAAGCGCTCGGCCGACGGCGGGATCGCCGCCACGCCCGGGAACGACGACGTGCGCACATGCACCACCGCCGCCGCCGCCAGCGCGTCGCGCGCGGCCACCGTGAGGTGCCGCGGGTCGCCCGGGCCGAGGCCCACGATCGTGATCCGGCCGGGCGCCGGCGAAGGGTCGACGGGGGGGGTCACGGCGGCGATTCTAGCACCCGGCCTCCCACGATCCCCTCATCCGGGCGGCGTATAATCCCGCCCGATGGCCATCACCCCCCTCGAGCGCGTCCTCCTCGAGCGGCGCCTGGCGCGGCTGCGCGGGCGCCGGAGCCGGCTGGGCGTTGTCGTCGCGGCGCTGGTGGCGGTGCCGGCGGCCGGGCTGCTGGCGGCGCTCGTCGGGGCCGGGGTCGGCTACGCCGTGCTGTCGGACGAGCTGCGGGCCAACCTCGACCAGATCCAGAACCTCGAGGCGCGCCGGACGTTCGAGACGACGAACATCCTCGACCGCCACGGCGTCCTGCTGCGCCAGGTCATCGGCGAGGGGCGGCGGACGTACGTGCCGCTGTCGCGGATCGCGCCGTTCGTCGTCCAGGGGACGATCGCCGTCGAGGACGAGACGTTCGCCCGCAACCCGGGCATCGACGTCGAGGGCATCGCCCGGGCGGTGCTGGGCGAGGCGCGGGCGATGGGGCAGAAGGTGCTCGGCGACCGCGAGGCGACCTCGAGCGGCGGCGGCGGGAGCACGATCACGCAGCAGTTCGTCCGCCACGTCGCCTTCACCGACGAGGAGCGGCTGGCGCGGAGCTACAAGCGCAAGGCCAAGGAGATCATCCTGGCGGTCATGCTGACCCGGGAGTACAGCAAGGACCAGATCCTGGAGTGGTACCTCAACGAGATCTACTACGGCAACCTGGCCTACGGCATCGAGGCCGCGGCGCAGACCGTGTTCGACAAGGGGGCGGCCGAGCTGACGCTGGCCGAGGCCGCGCTGCTCATCGGCCTGCCGCAGGCGCCGCGCTACTACGACCCGCTCGACCCCGATCCCGAAGTGCGTGAGCGGGTCAAGGCCCGGCAGCGGATCGTCCTCGACCTCATGGCCGAGCGCGAGGTCATCACGGCCGCCGCCGCCGAGGCCGCCTACCGCGCCCCGCTCAACTTCCGCCGCCTCGACGAGGACCGCTTCGAGGCGCCCCACTTCGTCGTCCACGTCGAGAAGGTCATCGAGGACCTCGTCGGCCCCGAGCGGCTGGCGCGCGGCGGGCTGAACGTCACCACGACGCTCGACCTGGGCATGCAGCGGATGGCGCAGGCCGAGGTGAGCGAGCAGGTCGCCAAGCTGGCCGAGCGCCAGAACCTCACGAACGGCGCGGTGGTGGCCATGGAGCCGCGCACCGGCCAGGTGCTGGCGATGGTGGGCAGCGCCGACTACTGGAACGACGCCATCGACGGCCGGGTCAACGTCGCCACCCGCGAGCGCCAGCCGGGCTCGAGCATCAAGCCGCTGACGTTCGTGACGGCCATCGAGCACGGGATGTCGCCGGCGACGCTCATCTGGGACGTGCCGTGGAAGCTCTACCCCAACGGGCAGCTCTACGAGCCCAAGAACTATGACGACACGTTCCACGGCCCGGTCCGGCTGCGGACCGCCCTGGCCAACTCCTACAACATCCCGGCCCTCAAGGTCCTCGACCGCATCCAGCCCCGCGCCGACCGCAAGGACGACGCCGGCAAGGCGGGCGTCGAGCTCGTCGTCGAGACGGCGCACAAGATGGGCATCACCGGGCTGCAGCGCGACCCGTGGAGCTACGGGCTCTCGCTCACCCTGGGCGGCGGCGAGGTGACGCTGCTCGACCTCACCACGGCCTACGGCACGCTGGCCAACGCCGGCGAACTCGTCCGCCCCCACACCGTCCTGACGATCACCGACTCGGCCGGCAAGCTGCTCTACAGCCTGCGCGACGACGAGGCGTCGCGGGCGCCCGAGCGGGCGGTCGACGCCGGGGCGGCCTACATCGTCACCCAGTTCCTGGCCGACAACGACGCCCGCGCGCCGGCCTTCGGTAGCCGCTCGCCACTCTATCTGGGCGTCGCCGCCGCGGCCAAGACCGGCACGACGAACGACTACCGCGACAACTGGACGCTGGGCTACACGCCCGGCCTGGTGGTGGGCGTCTGGGCCGGCAACAGCGACAACTCGGCGATGAACCGCTCGAGCGGCCTGACCGGCGCGGCGCCGATCTGGGGCGCCGTGATGCGCGGCATCCTGTTCGACGACGAGCGCAAGGCGGTCCTGCAGTCGGCGCGGGCGATGTTCGGCCACGACTGGACGACGCGCTTCGAGGCGCCCGACAACGTCGTCGAGCGCAGCGTCTGCAACCTGGCCTCGCTCAACAACCTGGGCACGGCCTGCCGCGAGTACCGCAACGAGTACTTCCTCGAGGGCTTCGTGGACGGCGAGGGCGATGCAGACGGTGCAGCCGGCGCGCCCGACGCCGCCGCCGACCCGCTGGCCGCGGCGGCGCCGGCGTTCGACGTCTCGGCGCTGGGCGTCGGCGGCACGCCGGTGGCGGCGGCGGCCGGCGGCGACGTCTGGGCCACGATCGGCGCCGTCGTCGTGCCGCAGGGCCCGCCGCCGCCCGAGGTCGTGGCGGCGGCCGAGGCGGAGAAGAAGCCGCTCCGGTGGGCGCCGGCGATCCTGTGCGCCCCCGACGCCGCCCCCGACGCCGCCACCGGCTTCGGCGCCGACAAGGTCCAGCCGGTGGCCGTGCTGCCGCTGCCGGCCGACGAGCAGGAGCGGGCCGGGGCGATCGAGTGGGCGCGCGAGAACGGCTTCGCGGCGCTCGAGCCCAGCGAGGTCTGCAGCCAGGCGTTCGTCGACGCGGCCCTGGCGCCCGGCTCGCTGCCCGGCCCCGACGTGCCGATCTCGGGCACGATCGGCATCAGCGGGACCGTCCGCACCGCCTACAGCCAGAGTGTCTACCGCCTCGGCCTGGCCGCGGGCACGGTGCTCGACAGCCGGACGGTCCTGACCGGGACGGCCACCTTCAACCCGGCCGAGATCGAGTACTTCAAGGTCGAGCTGAGCCGGCGCGACGTGGTGCCGGCGGAGTGGATCACGCTCGGCCAGACGCACACCCAGCCCGTCGTCAACGGCCCGCTCGAGGTGCTCGACGCGGCCAGCCTCGCGCCCGGCGATTACACCGTCCGGCTCGTGCTGGTCAAGACGGACGGCAACTTCCTCGACCCGCCCTACAGCGTCCCGATCCGCATCGGCGCGGCGCCGTGACCGCGCCGCAGCCGACCGCCCGCGAGGGATCCCGATGAAGACCGTCGTCCTGGGCCTGTTCGACGACCTCGAGACGGCCCGCCGCGTCCTGAACCAGCTGGCCGCGTCGCCGCTCGACCTCGACCAGATCAGCGTTGTCCACGGCGACCTCGACACCCAGCGCTCGCTGGCGCGCGAGGCGGGCCTGCCGGCCCACCGCAGCCCGCTGGCCGGCACCGTGGCCGGCGCGCTGGCCGGCGCCGCGCTCGGCGGCTACGCCGGCGCGACGCTGGTCCCGGAGTCCGTCGGCTGGCTGCTGGCGATGGCCCTGGGCGCCGTCCTGGGCGCCGCGGCCGGCGCGGCGCTGGGGGCGCTGTCCGAGACGGTCCGGGTGCCCAAGGCCCACCAGGCCGAGGTCCTGACGGCGCTCGAGGGCGGCGCCACGGCCCTGATCGTCCGCTCCGAGAGCCTGCCGACAGCCCGCGCCGTCGGCGACCTGTTCCGCGTGGCCGGCTCGCGCGAGCTGTCGCCGCTGGGCCCGGTCCCCGCCGCGGTGGCATCGGGCGCTGGGTCCGACCTTGCCACGGCCGCGGACGCCCTCGTCGCCGCCGGCGGCGAGACGGTCCTCGACGAGGGCGTCGTGGCCGAGCCGCTCGGCGAGTCCTTCGCCGCGCCGCCGGGCGACGACCACACCCGCTTCGCGCCGCCGCCGGCGGAGGCGGGCGGTGCGATCGACGCGCCAGCCGCGCCCACGGCCACCGACCGGCTCGCCGGCACCGGTCGGCCCGCCGCATCGGCCGCAGCCCCCGCGGCCGGCGAGACGCTCTACGCACCGCCGTGGCGGCGCGGCGTCGTCGACCCGGCCGACGCAGCCCCGGCGCCGACGGCGACGGCGGCGACTCCCGCGGCCGTGCCGCACCCCACACCGCCGACCGCCGCGCCGACGCCGCCCGCGGCGACCCCGACGCCTCCCGCCGCGACGCCTGGCCCGTCCGCGGCCCCGCCGACGGCTTCGGCGCCGGCGACGCCGGCCGACCCGGCCGCGTCAACGGACGTCGCGGGCGCGGCCGGCGCAGCGCCGGTGGCGGGGCGGGCGGCGACGCATCGCCTCGCCCGGCTGCTGCTCGACGCGATCGACGAGGTCGAGTCGGGCGCGCCGCCGGCCGCACCGGCCAAGGCGGCCCGGACGCCGCGCAAGCGCGCGACGCCGTCGTCGCCGTGAAGATCTACACCCGCACTGGCGACGCCGGCGAGACCGGCCTATTCGGCGGCGCGCGGGTGGCCAAGACCCATCCGCGCGTCGAGGCCTACGGCGAGGTCGACGAGCTGAACAGCGCGATCGGCCTGGCGCTCGCGCTTGGTGGAGCGGACGCGCCGGGCGACGTCGTCGCGGCCCTCCGCCACATCCAGGACCGCCTCTTCGACTTGGGCGCCGACCTCGCCACCCCGCCCGGCACGGCCGCCGGCGACTGGCTGACGCGCGTGCCGCCCGCCTGGGCCACCGACCTCGAGGCCGCGATCGACGCCATGACGTCGACGCTGCCGCCGCTGGCCGCGTTCATCCTGCCGGGCGGCACGCCGCTGGCGGCGGGACTGCACCTGGCGCGGACGGTCTGCCGGCGGGCGGAGCGGCGCGTGCTGGCGGCCGGGGAGGCCGGCGAGGTCATCGGCGCGCCGGTGGTGACCTACCTCAACCGGCTGAGCGACTACCTCTTCGTGGCGGCGCGGTACGCGAACGCGCGGGCGGGGGTGGGGGATGTGGCGTGGCGGCCGGGGGGGTGAGGGGGCGGTTGGGAAGCGCGAAGGGCGGGCGAGAAAGGCTGGGCACCCACATGGGGTGCCCCATGGGCGACAAGTTGGGGGCCGCAAGCAGATCATCGCGCTGCCGTCCGATCGCCCGGCGATGAGTCGCCGGGCTACAGTAACGACGCCGGCTGAAGCCGGCTACAGGCAGGAACCGTTGTCGCGACTTGCGGTTTGTTCCCTTAGTCCTCACCCCAGCTCAACAGACCAAGAGGCTCCGCTTTCTGTGAACGCGCCGAGACGGCCGATGGTCCGCCCCTAGCCGGCTTCAGCCGGCGTCGTTACTGTAGCCCGGCCGTTCACGGCCGGGCGGGGCGTGTCGGGAAGCAGACCACACCATGGCCTCTCGCTTGTCGCCTGTGGGCACCCACAAGGGGTGCCCCTACGCGGTGTCGCGACACGGATACGGCAGAACCTCATGCCTCGGGCCGGCAGAGACGGTCGGACACCGTCCTCACACGTCCAGCTCGGCTCGCCTCGCCTCGACCTTGCCCACCGCCCCCTCCCCACTCCGCGCGTCGATCAGGACCTCGAGCGGCTCGTCGAGGCGGTAGTGGCGGGCGAGGTCGGTTTCGCGCTCGACGGGCTGGCTCTCGAGCCACGCCCAGTCGACGTGCGCGCCGCGGCGTTCGCTGGCGGTGAAGTAGCCGATGCCGAGGCTGGTCATGTTGTGGAAGAAGGCCAGGGCCCATAGAGGCCTACTTTTTTAGAGGTGGACATGACTCACGTCACCGTGACAGAGGCACGACCAGATCGACCGATCACGTCGCGACAGCGCGCGATTCTCGCCCACATCGTGGATCGCGTGGACCGGCATGGGGCCCCCCCGACGATCCGCGAGATCGGCGAAGCGGTGGGGATCGACTCGACCTCGGTGGTGAACTACCACCTCGACAAGCTCGCCGACCGCGGCCTCATCGTGCGCGGTGGGCGGATCTCGCGGGGGTTGATCGTCACCGCGGCGGGCCGGGTCGAGGCCGGCGCTCCCGAGGAGGTCGCCGCGGTCCCGGAGGTCCTGGTCGCGGCCGAGGCTGTCGTGGCGGCGGCCGAGCGGCTGGTCGACCGGCCGACGGGGAGCGGCCTGGGGGCGCGGCTGGACACGTTGGAGCGGGCGGTCGCGTCGCTTCGCCTTGCCCGTAACGGGCAGCCGGGCGGCCTCAGCGCCGAGGCGATGTCGGCATGAGCGGGGTCGAGCTGATCTTGCTGGCTGTGGGCGCTGCCTTCCTGGTGGCGTTCTGGGCCGGCGCGCTGATGGCGGTCGTGCTCGTCGTGCGGCTGGCGGTGTCGGCGGTGCGCGAGTGGATCGGGTGATGCCGACGCCAGCGCAGGCCTCCGCGCCGGACGTCGTGGCCGAGCTGCGCCGCATCGCCGACGTGCTCTCGTCGCTGGACCGGCGGCTGGCGAACGTCGAGGCGAACGCGCGGTTGATCCAGGGCGCGGTCGACGCATGGCGGCAGGCCGATGGACTGCCGTCGTTCCCGCAGCCTCCGGGCTGGGTGAGTCGGCCACTATGAGCATGAAAACGCACCCCGACATCGCCACCCGCCTCGACGTCCTTTGTGCCAAGTACGATGACGCCGAGCTGCACGACGCGTGGCGCGCAATGATCGCAGACGCACGCGTGGTCTACGGTGACATTGCGCGATGGATCCACGGGTATTGGGAGCCTCTGGCGCCCCGCCCGCCGTTCCACTCACAGCCGTGGGCGCCGCGACGGCGGAAGGCGTGCCGACGATGAGCGCCCCTGATGAGACCGTCGACGACGTCGAGGTCGTCCAGCTGGATGTCTCAATGCCCTCGCGGGCCCGGCCGCCACGCCGGCGCCCGCTGCGGCGCCGAGACCTCTGGCTGCCCCTGCTGCTGACGGGGGCGGTCCACGTAGTCACGACCGCGCTGGGGGTGTGGCTGGGGTTGTGGCTGTGGTCGTCTCAATGCCCTGCTTGGGGGCGGCTACCGGAGCCCGAGCTGCGCCTTGGAGACCATCTTCCCGTTCTGGAACATGGCGTTCATGTTGGCCCCGAACCCGCCTTCACCGTTCCAGGAGTACATGACGGTCGTGTAACCGGCGATGTCGGATCGACTCAACTCTTCGCCGGGATCACCGAGGATCTCAACGACCTGTTCATAGGTCATTCCGGTTTCCAGTTTCTGGAAGTTCGCGAGGGTGACGCCGGCGCCGCTTGCTTCCTTGGTTGCTTCGGCAGCATCTTCGGCCTCCGATGTCTGGGCATCGTTGGCCCGTGCGGCCTGCTTGGCTTCATCCGTGGCGGCCTCATTGGCCTGCTCTGTGCCCTTCCCGGCGGCCCCCTCGGTGAGCTTGGCGGCGACCGCTGCAGCATCGACCGTCGCGGTTGGAACGGGGGTCGGTGGAGCGTCCACGAGTCCTACCTTGATGAGCCCGCTCTGCACGATCCCGATGATGAAAAGCACGATGACGATGGCGCCGAGCTTGCCCCACCAGCCCTTGGACCACAGGTTCTTCAGCCAACGACCGAAGCCAACGAACGCGCCCTTGATTGCGTTCACCCTGTCCCCCTGTCTGATGTGCGATGCGAGTGCGAGAGCGGGCGTTTAAACCACGGGAGCGCGGACGATGCAAGCGACAGAGGCGGGCACAGGTACAATCGGCCCGATGGTGAAGCCCTACCGACCTGGCATCGAAGCGCGCCGGGCGATCTTGCGGGAACTGCGGCGACGGGAGCTGGCGGGCGAGCCGGCGCCGTCGATCAACCAGCTTGCGGCAGCGATCGACCTGACTTACACGCCGACACGCCAGCATCTTATCCACCTTGCAGCCGATGGCCTCATCGAGTGGGCGCCGACTCGCGGCAGCCGGACGGCCGGCCCTCGCCTGTCGGCCGCGGGCAGACACGCGGCCGACTTGTCCACAGGGGATTGACATCTTATCTAGTTTCTGATATCATCGCTCCCATAACCAAACAAGCGGGCCCGCACGGTGGTGGTACACCGACACGGGCCCTGACCACCACCACCAGGAGAGCCCCCTGATGACGACAGCTTCCCCCATTCTCCCCACCCCGCGCTTCACGGTCAACGCCCACGGCGATGCGGAGCGCCAGGCCCTCCTCGACGCCGCGGCCCCGCTGCTCGAGGCGCTGATCCTCGGCCGGGGTCTCGAGCCCGTCGCGGCCCTAGCCGCGGCCCGCGCGTCGGCAGACCGCGCCGCCACCGACGACGCCCGTCCCGCCCCGGCCTGTGCGCTCTGCCACGATGGCGGCTGGCTCGGCGGAACGGACCGCGACGGCAACGAGGTCCACGAGCGGTGCGAGTGCGCCGCCGCCGTCCCCGCCGTCCCGGTGGTCGCGGGCGGTGCGCTGTGATCGCCATCGACGTCATCGTCACGACCGATCGGCTGCGCGCGCGCCTGGCGAGCGCGCAGAACATGACACCAGACAACGCCGCCACCGAGGCCATCGCGGTGGCCGTCGACGCCAAGGCCGCCGCGGAGAACGCCGCCAAGCCCTACGCCGACGTCAACACCGAGGCGCGGCGCGTCCTCGACGGGATCATGGCCGAGACGGGCCAGACCACCTACAGGACGCCCTCCGGCGACGCTTACGTCCCGGCCCCGTCGACTCGCGTGACGTACGACGCGCGTGCGCTGGACGCCCTGTGCGCGTCGTCGCCCGAGCTGGCGCGCGTGCTCGCCCCGCACCGCAAGGAGACGAGCGTCCCGGGCTCCTTGGTCATCCGCGCGGCCCGCGGCGGTGCCTCGTGAGCGCCGTTGCCACCGCGCCGGCCCCCGCCGCCCCGATGTCCCCGCCGCTGCGCTCGGGCCTCACGCATCGCGTGTCGATCGCGGCGCTCGGCGAGATGGACGACCAGTCGCTCTCGGACCTCGTGGCCTACGGCGAGAACCCGCGCGTGCGAATGGCGGCCCTGCTGGTGCTCATCGGGCGGCAGACCGCGGCCGATGCGCTGGCGGTAACAGAGGAGCGCACCCGTGTCTAGCGACACCATGCACCGCCTGCAGGCGCTGCGCCTTGCGATCGACGTCCGCCTAGCCGACCTCACGCAGCAGGCGGCTGCGCAGGTGGAGGAGGTCGGTTCGCTGCGAACGCTCCTCGACCAGCTCGAAGCGCTGATCCAGGAAGCGGTGCAGGGCGCCAGCGCCAACGACGCCGAGTAGCCCCACCCCCTCACCCCACCCCACGTACGACGACAGGAGAGACCAACATGGGCATCAAGGGTTTGACCGGCGATCTGCGATGGCCGAGGCTAGGGACGCTCCGCAAGGGCGGCCCGAAGGTCGAGAAGAAGGTCAACGGCCGCACCGTCCAAACGTACGGCGTGGACCTGAACGACAAGCTCCGCTTCGAGGCGGTCGACGACGACGTGGCCGCGTCCTGGATGGCCGCCTTCGACGGCCTCACGATCCCGGCTGAGCTGGTGGTGACGCTTCCCTACCCGACGATCGACGCCTGCTGGCAGGCGTGGCGGGAGTGCTGGGTTGCGGGCGGACTCCGTTACCGCTGCGACGGCGAGAACCACGTGCTGTGGCTGGACACCGAGACGGGCGAGTACCGCCACGACCCCGTCCCGTGTCCCGGGTCCGGTCGGTGCGAGGCGGACCCCGTCGGGCGGCTCGAGGTGGTGGTCCCGCAGCTGCAGCGCATGGGCACCGTGACGCTGCTCACCACCAGCCTGCACGACATCCGCAACTTGGACGGCGCGATCCGCGTGCTGGCCCTCATGCTCGGCGACCTGACGCGCCTGCCGGTGCGGATCACGCGCGTCCAGCGCCCGATCTCGACGCCGAGCAAGGACGAGAAGGGGCGCCCGCTCCGGGTGCGCCGACACAAGTGGCTGCTGCACCTGGAGGCGGCGCCGGCTGCGCTCGCGCGGATGCTCGCGGACGGAGCCACGACCGCGCCGTTGCTCGAGGCGGGCTCGGCCGGGCCGGCGGCGCTCCCGGCTCCGTACAACGACGACGACGGTGCGGCCGAGGCGCTGGTGCTCTCGACCAGCGTGCCGCCGCCGGCCGACGACTTCGGGGGCGAGGTGAGCTTCACGCCGCTCATCGCGGCCGCCGACACCCTCGACGACCTGCTCGTCATGCGCGGCGAGATCCAGGCGATCGACCAGGTGAACCGCAAGGCCAACGTCGAGCGCCTCTGGTGGGCGCGCGTCGTCGACATCGTGATCCGCGACTCGAGCGGCGCCGACGCCGCGGAGCTGGACCGGCTTGCGAAGGCGGTCGCGGCTGCGCCGACGGCGACGCCGCGTCTGGAGGACGCGCGAGGCTTCATCGACATCCGGCGCGGCGAGCTGTCCGAAGCACGCCGGGCGCCGGCGAAGATCGAGCAGCCGGCGCTGGCCTGATACGACTTCTGACCTCCTGTCTGAGGGCCGGGGCGGTGGCTCGTGCCACCGCCCCGGCCGCCCGAAGAGGAGTGAGACAGTGGCATTCGAGACACCCGAGCAGTTCTACGCCGCGGTCATCGAGGAGGCTCGCATCCAGACAGGTGAGCTGCTCCGCATCCGGGAGGGGATCGAGCGCTTGCTCGACGCCGTCGGCGAGCGGGCTGCCAACGAGCACGTGGAGCAGCTCCACCTGGTCCCCGCTCCGCTGCCGACTGCCCTCGCTGAGATGGTCGCAGCCTTCTCCAACGAGCGTGGATCCGCCGTGAATGGTCACTCGCCGGTGCGAGTCTCCGGCCCGCGTACGGATCCGTTCGGTCAGGAGCTGCCCCGCGGCGTTTCCTGGGATGCCTCCGGTGACGTGTGGCAGGTGGACGTGACCACGACCGGGCGAGGGCGGCGGCGGATACGCATCCCCGAGGCGCGGTTCCCCGGGCGCCCGGAGGCAGGACTAGCCGAAGCGTGCATCGTGCGCGCCGTGATGCGCGGCGTCGACGTGAAGGCGAACCTTCAGCGTCTGCACCCTGACTCCGCCCGCGACGTCGCAGAGGCGATGGCGCGCTGACAGCATCCGACCAGGGCGTCCGGGCCGCTTCTGCTTGGCGGCGAACGGCCCGGACGCCCTCCGCAGTGGCCCTATGGAGGGGCGCACCACATGGACAAGCATACCCCGGCTCGCGGCGGACCGATCGTCGGCGCGCGTCGATCCCTCGACCGGATCATCCTCGACGCTCGCGCTGAGCGCCCGGGTGCGGTGATCGCGCTGGACATCGAGCCCGCGCCAGGCGAGTCGCCCAACTGCCGCATGTTCGCGGGCGCGCTTGACGACCCGCAGGTGTCCCTCGTCGCTCGCGAGTGGGCGGCGCTCATCGACGCGACCGTGCCGAAGGGGCCTCGACGGGCGGTGCGGTCGTGAGCGGCTGGCAACTCATCGACGAAAGCTGGGGCGTGGGCGAGCGCCTCGAGCTCGGCGAAGTGCTGGTCGTGTGGGTTGACCCCGCGAGGACGCGTCCCGGAGATCCCGACCCGACGTGCGAGTGGACCGGCAAGTCCACCTGGGCGGTCGGACACGAGGACGGGTTGTATCCGTGCGAGCCCATTCGGGACGGCTGGGCTGCGACGCGAGAGGAAGCGCGTCGGGATGCGCTCGCGGCCGCGTACGGGTTGTTGGAGGCCGCGAGCGAGGACGTGAGGGCATTGGGTCCGACGATCGGTGCTCGGCCATGAGCGACGTCTTCACCGGCTTCAATCCGGCTCCCGACGTCATCCGTGACACCATCGATCCGCTGGCCGCGATGGTCTTCGGCGTCGTGTGGCGCTTCTCACAGATGGGGCGTGGCCAATGCGACGCCACCCTCGAGACGATCGCGAAGCGCGCTGGCTTCGGCACAACGGCGGTCCGAGAGCGCCTCCGCGCACTCGAGGCTGGCGGCTGGATCGCAGCCGAGACCCGACCGGGCCGGCCGACGATCTACCACGACTCTGGCCGATGGGTGCTTCAGGTGGCTGGCGTGGACCAGGGGGCACGACCCCAACGCCAGACGTTGCCCCCACCCCAACGCGAGGCGTTGGCCCCCCAACGCGAGGCGTTGGCCACCCCAACGCGAGGCGTTGCCCTACCCCAACGCGAGGCGTTGCCTAAGAAAGAAGGGTTAAGAAACCTCGAAGAGACAAGGGAAGATGCAGCCGCAGCCAACGCGAGCGCGCGCGAGACGGCAGCAGCGGCAGCAGCGGCACCTGGCCAGTTGGCCAGCTCGGGCGACGACGCGGTGGACAGCGAGCCGGCCGCGGCGCCCGTGCTGCCCGAGGCGACGATGGTCGCGGCGTTCGTCGAGGCGATGCAGACCGACGTCCACGCCCTGCCCGACGAGGTCCGCCGCGAGCTCGTCCGGCACGCCCGGCGCGCGGTCGAGCTAGGCCACCGACCCGCCGACGTGCCGCACGCCGTGACAGCGTGGCGGCGCGATCTGGAACGTGGCCACCGGCAGACGGCCGTCCGCCCGCCCCGCAGCGGCCAGGTGCTCGACGCCCTGGTCAAGTGGGCTCGCACTGCTCCCGCAGCACCGCTCTTCGCCGCAGACGACACGCCGCCGCAGCCCGAAGCGGCGCCGCCGACGGCCGCCGACGGTGCCGCCGCCCCCGCCTCTGCAAACGTCGCACCTGCGCCGCGGCCCACCTCTGTCGCGGCCCCGTCGACGGCGCCACCGATTCCGCCGACGGCGATGCTGTGGCCGGAGCCGCATCTCGGCCCACTGCTCGAGGCGCTGGGCTACACGCCCGCCAGCTGCCCGCCGGGCGAGCGACTGCTGGCCGACCGGCTTCTGTCGACCGCGTTCCTGCGTGGGATCTCGCCTGCGGAGGTGGTCGAGGTAGCCGAGCGGATTGCGCCGCGGCTGCCGGCCGCGAGCCGACAGCGGGTACGAGAGGTGTCGCTCGAAGTGGATGCGAGGGTGGCGAAGCGAGAGGCGGTGTCGGCGTGATCGACCTCCTCCACGCCCTCGGCCGCTTTGCCGCCCACGTCACCAACGCCACGAGACCGTGGCTGCCGCTCTCCGACGCCGGCATCGACGGCGCAGCGATGGGCGCCCTAATGGCCCACGGCCTTGCCGAGCGTGACGCCGACAAGGCCATCTACCGCCTGACGAGCAAGGGGCGCGCTGAGACCGAGGGCCTGGAGGGCTCGGCCAGGTTCAGCCTCGACGCGCTCCTGGGCTCCGCCAGGCGAACTGCCCAGCCGGGGGCCGGGCGCGACCAGATCGCCAGGACCGCGGTGCTGCTCACGTGCGATGACGACTTGCGCTCGGCGTTGCGAGCGGCGCTGTGCGAGGTCCTGGCGGGCGAGGAGGGCGACCTAGACCGAAAGGCGGGGGCGATCCGCCAAGCCGGCGGCGGGCGGGCGGGCGAAGCAGGCGACGCTTTCGCGGGCCTTGAACTCTACCAGCGCCCACGCGCAGCCGCGCCCGGCGGATCGGGCGGCAGCGGTGCGACGTCGCCCGCCAGTGGCCCGTCCCGCTGGGCTCAGGCCGGCGACGCGCTGCGAAGCGAGGCCGTGGTGGTCACGACGGGCCCGAGCACGACCAAGGTCCTCGCGCACTGCACAGCCGACGACCTGCGGGCCGCATCGACCTACTACGCCGGCGTGGCGGTCGAGTCCGCGCGCCGGTCCCGCGCCTACGACGCCCTCGTCGAGGCGCTCGTGCTCTACGAGGTCGAGACCGTCGCCGACCTGGAGCGCGTCGCGCCCGACCGCCTGAAGGAGTTGTTGCCATGAGCCGGGCGAGCCACAGAACCCGCGACCTCCCAATGACCCATCGCCACCCGGCTCTGGACCATCACCCGGCGGCCATTGGTCAGGCGTTGCCCGTTCACGCGGCGCCGCCGGGCGATGACGCCGAGCACGCCATAGTGGGTCCGACGCCCATCCAAACTGCGCGTGCTCGGACCGGCGGGGAAGGGGGAACGGCCACACTACGGGCGAAGCCCACTGTTGATCCGCCGTCCCCCGACCCCGTCGACCCCTCTGTGATTGCCGCGGCCAAATGCACGGCGCTCCCCATATACGCGCCGCCGCGCGACGAAGCCGAGCCCGGGGCGGGGGCCATTCAGCCTCCGGCGCCCACGCTTGAACCGCCCCTTCCCCGGGACTCGGCCTGGCAGGTAGCCGACGCGCGACTGCTCCTCCTGGCGTCCGTCCTCGACGACCTGGAGGCTGCGCGCATCGCCGCCGACAACCGGCTCCGTTCGTTCGCCACGGTCGCCGGGCTATCGCCGGTCGTCCCGGAGATCGCGACGCTCACGGCACTCGTCGAAGATGTGCGGTCCGTTGAGGGGCGCGTGGCGGATCAGCTGGGGCGGGCGATGAAGGTGCATCCGCTCGGCGCACTGGTCGCGCGGACCAAGGGCCTTGGTTGGCGACAGGCCGCCCGGCTCCTGGCTGTGATCGGCGATCCTTACTGGCACCCCGTCCTGCAGACGTCGCGCGGGCTGTATCAGCTCCAGGCGTACTGCGGACTGCACGTGCTCGCGAGCGACGCCGGGGGCCAATCTACGACCGGCATCCACACCACCGTCGCCCTCGGCGTCGCGCCGCGAAGAGCCCGTGGTGTGCGCTCCAACTGGAACGAGGACGCCCGCAAGCGACTCTGGTTGATCGCCTCCACGTCACTCAAGTTCCGCTGCGCGGCGTGCACCGCGGCCAGCAGAGCTGCTTCGGCAGACGACGGGGCCGGCTGGACGCCGCCGCCGCCGGACTGCACGTGCGCGACGCAGGGCTACGAGCTGCGCATGGTGTACGACGCCACCCGCGCGCACTACGTGGACGCGGTCCACGCCGTCCCGTGCGCGCGGTGCGGGCCATCTGGTAGCCCGGCGCCGGCGGGGTCGCCGCTGTCGGCCGCGCACCAGCACGCACGGGCGATCCGGCGGGTAGCCAAGCACGTCCTGAAGGCGCTGTGGCGTGAGGCGCGGTCGCTTCAGGAGGGCGGCCCGCGATGACCGCCCTCGCCCTCGTCGTCCTCGTGCTCACCGTGCTCGCCTTGCGCGCTCGTCGCCCGCGCCGCCTGCGCGGCCCCGTCCCGATGATCCGTCTGCGGCCGCTCGCGCGGCTGCGCAATGCCGAGGAGTAGATCGTGGGCGACCGCCCTCCGCTCTGGTACATCTACGACATCGACTACGGCTACGGCACGGCCGAGTTCTGGACGCGGACGACTCCCGATCGGCCGGACGACGTTGAGCGCGAGTTCATGGCTTGTGCCGGCGTCTGCTTCGGCATCCGTAAGAGCATCGGCTGCTACACGAGGGTCGGCTACGTCACCGAGCACTGGCTCCCGAGCTTCTGCGACGATGAGGCGCGTGTCGTCGCGGCGACCCACCTCCTCAAGCACAACGGCGACTGGATCCTGTTCGACGCCGCTCACGAGTGCGATGGGGGGCCCTGGAAGCTCAAGAGCGAATGGGACGACTGGTGCACGTGTCCGGCGCTCGGCGCGCCGGAGCTGTCGTGCCTGGTGCACCACTTCTACGTCCCGAACCACGACGAGCACTGCAAGTGCCACACCTTCCAGTGCCGGGGCGTGCTCAAGAACGGGACCCGCTGCCAAACGCGGACCTCTTCTTGGCACGACTGGCGATCCGACTTCTGCCCGCGCCACCGTGCTCAGCAGGCGGTCCGCTCATGAGCCGCCGTCTGCTCGCCCTGGCCGTCTGCTGGGTGCTCGTGAACGCCGCGAGCGTCACGCACTCCGCCTGGTCGTTCGCCCAGCTCGAGCGCTCGGGCTGGTGGTGGCTCGTGGGCGTCGTCGCCGCCGTGGGCACGGACGCGGGCATGGCCGCGCTCACCTGGCTCGCGATGGAGCGCCGCCGCGAGCAGCGCTCGTTCGGCTGGCCCGTGCTCGGCGTGCTCATCGCCGGCGGCGCTGTGGCCTATGCCAACGTGGACCACGCGCTGGGCGTCGTGGGCGCATGGCCCACGCTCACGTGGTGGGTCCGCTCGCGCGTGCTCGTGCTCTCGCTTGTCCTGCCCTCGCTCACCGTCCTCATGAGCGCCCTGGTCGAGCACGAGCATGCGAGCGAGGACGACTACGAAGACGAGGCCGACGAGCGCGAGGTCGAGCGGGCGTGGGCGGCCGAACTGGCGCGTCGCGAGCACGCGCACGACGAACGGATGGCAGCGCTCAAGTACGGGCGATGGGTGGTTCCCGTAGAGCCCACGCCCGCCCGCGCGCCCACCGCTTCCGCGAGCGACGACGAGCGCCTCGCCGCTGCGCGCGCCCACGTGACCACCCACGGGTTCACGACCGACGCCGACGTGAGCGAGGCCACCGGCGTCCCGCGCTCGACCATCGGGCGCTGGCGCCGGGCAGGCCTGCTCACACCCACACAGGAGGCTGCCCATGCGTAGCGCCCACCGCGCCCCCGTCATCGGCGCCCGCACGCTCCGCGCCGTCCGTTCCACCCTGCGCAACACGCGCCGCGCGCTGCTCACGATGCGCCCGACGTGGGCGCCGCTCCTCGCCGCGGTCGTCGTCGTCACGCCCACCGCCGCGGCCCTGGCCACCTGGGCCACGCTCCCACCGACGGGCGGCGCGCTGCACCTGCCGCGGGTGCAGATGGCGCTGGGCGTTGGAAGCGTCGGCGCGGCCGCAGCGGAGCCGACCGCGACGGCTGACCCGCGACTGCAGCCGACACCCGCATCGGCTGGCATGTACGCATCACCCGGCGGCCCGCCCGACATCGGCCCGCCGTCCTATCTCACGCCCGGCCTTGTGCCGCACTGGCCGCAGATCGACCGCGCCGCGCGGGAGCACGGCCTCGATCCGTGGGCATGGGCGGCCGTCGTCGTCGTGGAGTGCCCACTCGGCGTAAACAGCCTGCCGGTTCCGTCGTGCCAGTACAACAACGGGAGCCTGGCCGGAGGCTTGGCCCAGATCACCGACGACACGGCCGATGTCATCGCGGGGCAATCGGGCTACCCGTGCCGGGCGCAGAAGTTCGACCCGATGACCAGCCTTCGGTGCGGCGCGTTTCACTTCCGCGATCTGCTGGCCGCGTCGGGTGTGTGGCGGGCGGATGACGAGTTGCCGGCGCTGCAGGTCGCGTCCATCGCGTACAACGCCGGCGCCGGATCGTCGGCCTACCGGGGTGCGCGTGCCGAGGCGCAGGCCGGGCGCGACGTTTGCGGTGGCATCCCCGGCGGGTTCGACAGCCAGACACATCGGTATTGCGCGATGATGGCCGAGATGTGGGGCGTGGCGCTCGCCGAACGCGGCACCGCGCCCGCCGACGCGCCCGCCGCCGCCGCGCCATGGCGCTCGCCGTGGGGGCCGCGCGGGGCGCCGGGGGTGGCGGTGCCGTATCTGCAAGCGATGAACGGGGAGGTGGGGCGATGACGCCGCACGACTGGGTTATGGGGTCAGACACGGGCGTGAGCAGTAGGACGATATGGGCGGCGATGATGGGGGCCGACATGCCCGATTGGCGCTCCGGCGTGCCGATGGACGTAGACGACTTCGGGCGATGCCACAGGCTGTTGGCTCAATTCCCGGAGTGGCGCGCGAGGATGCCAGAGGTCGCGGTGCGCTTTCCGCTTTGGGCGGGCATTGTCCGCGAGTGGGACGAGTTGACCGCGATGTATGTCGAAGACCTCCCGCACGGATGGTCGGACCGGATGTTCCGAAGACTCATGGAACTGCGGGAGGAGGCGATGATTGCGGAGGGGTGGATTCAGACCGGCGCCCATTCCTTCATGAAGCCGCGCGGCGCGAACGAGGAGGTGGGGCGATGAAGCGGTCTCGCGCCGCGCTCCTGACGGCCCTAATCCAGGGCGCGTTTGGCATCGTGTTCTTCTGTGGGGGCGATATGCTCAGCGGCTGGAACCTCGTCATCTGTGCGACCGTGTGGGGCGCGGCATATATCGTCCTGAGCGAACTGGAGGCTCGCCGATGACCGGCTGGCGGGCGCTGCTCCTCGGTATCGCCGCGCTCCTCGCCGCCGTGTTCGCTGCGTTCGCGCCCCCCGGCCCGACGGAGGATGCATACCGGATTGCGTGGGCGATCTTGCTTGTTGGCGCGATGATCTGCGGCGCCATCGAAGAGAGGGGCGAACGATGAACATTGATCCCGCTTGGGCCGAGCTCGCAGAGCGGATCGGATCGGCCGCCTGGGCCATCGCCGTCCGCGGCCAGTTCGTCAACGCCGTGTCGTGGAGCGTCTGTGGCGCCGTGGTGGCGATCATCGGCGCGGCGTCCGGCGTGTGGGCATACCGCTTGCACCACGACGACGACGTCGACGACCTCGATGCTCTCCCGTTCTTCCTGCCGATGATCGCCCTCGGATGCGCGGTGACTGGACTGCTGATGCTCGCCCACTCGCTCCCGTGTCTCTGGACCCCCGAGAGGTGCGCGGCGAAGACGATCCTCGGGAGGTTCTGACCATGCGCACGTTCCTCCGCCGCCTCGCGATCGCCATCGTCGCCGTCAGCGCGTTGGCCTGGCCACCATCGCGGCGCTGGCTGTCCGACGTCCTCGCCGTCACCGCTCGCCACCTCGACCACGGGCCGGACGTTGAGCCGCCGCCGGGCGGAGCGGAGCGCGGACAGAAGCGATGGGCCGAGGCGATCGCCGACGCGCTGATCGAGCGGGGCAAGCGTACCCCGCATCACCACGACACCAACGGGCACCGACCCGCGATCTGACAGGAGCGACCCTTGAACGTCAACACTTCCGCCGGCCGCAGCGCTGGCCTCGCCCTGGCGGCCATCGTGCTGCCGATCCTGTTCGCCCGTCCCGCGGCGCAGCAGCCGCCCGACGACCTCCCCGCGGCCGCCACGCGCATGGCGATCGCGTACGCCACGGCCGACGCGCGCCTGTCGACGTGCCGCGGGCATCACGACACGTGCCTCGTCTCGCTGCAGACGGCGGCGGCCAAGCTGTACGCGGTGCAGACGGCGGTGGCGCCGGAGCCGGCGGAGACGGTGGCACCTTGACGGTCACCTGCTACGCCCCTCGCCCCGCCGAGCCAGCGCCATCCGATCGGCCCGGCCAACTCTGCATGTCGCACGAAGGGACGTCCGTCACCCTTACGCGGACGCGGTCGACAGGGTACAATCAGACCTGTGAGCTATGAGCACGAAGTCTGTGAGCAAGCCCAAGGGTATTCGTCAGCGGACCACTGTGCCCGCCGAGGAGCGGCGCCCGAAGGTGGCCGAGCTGCTCCTGGGCGGCCTGACGCAGCGCCAGATCGCCCAGGAGCTTGGGATCGCCAACGGCACCGTGGCCAACGACGTGGCCGCGATCCGCAAGGGATGGCGGGACCAGGCGACGGCGATCATCGACGAGGCGTTCGAGCGCGACCTGCTGCGCATCGAGGCCGCCATCGCGGCCATCTGGAAGATGGTCATCGGCAAGACGAGGGACGCGGCGGGCGAGCTGAAGCCGCCAAACCTGTGGGCGGTCGACCGACTGGTGATCCTGCTGAACCGGAAGGCGTCGATGCTTGGCTACGACGCCCCGGCAAGAGTGGTGATCCGCGACCTGCGGAGCATGGCGGCGGACGAGGGGATCGATGCTGAAGACGTACTCGCCGAGGCAAACCGCATACTTGCGGCGGCTCGCTGACCAGCTGGTCCGCGAGTCGGCAACGCGGGTCGCCCGATCCCCGGCGGGCGCAACCCCCGACCGCGTGCCGGCGTGGCAGTGGATCGCGGAGAACTTCGTCGTTCCCGACGCTGACACGCTGCAGGCGCGCCCCTTCATCGTCTTCCCGTGGGTGGCGCGGGTGCTGCTCGACATCCTGCCCGACGATGAGGCACACCTGCCCTACCAGCTGGTGGTCTACAGCACGGTCAAGAAGAGCGGCAAGACCGCGTTGAACGGGGCCATCCACGCGAACCTCATGTTCAACCGCGCTCCGGCCGGCGCCGAGCTGTACACCTTCGCCAACTCGAAGGAGCAGTCGACCGGCCGCGTGTTCAAGGCGGTGCGCTACGCCGTCGAGGCGTCGCCCGGCCTGATGGGCCGCTGCCGTGACGTCCTGGAGACGATCATCCGCATGGCCAACGGCACGACGCTCACGTCGATGGCCGCCATGCACGCCAACATCGCCGGCGCGAACCCCTACGCCTCGGGATGGACCGAGCTGTGGGGGTACGAGCACGAGAAGGAGATGCGCGCCTGGCACGAGATGACGCCGCCTCCGACCATCCGCGACAGCATGCGCATCGTCGACACGTACGCCGGCTACGAGGGCGAGTCGGGACTGCTGAACCGCATCGAGGACCAGGCGAAGGCGGCCGGCCGCCTCCACACTGACGGCTACGAGCTGCCGCCCGAGTACCGCTCCTACGCTCGTGCCCTGGCGGCCGCCGATCCCGAGCTTGCCACGTTCCTCCTCCCGCCGCGTGACCGCGGGCGGGGGCCGGTGCGCTATCCGGATCCGCTGCCCGTGTACGTCGACGAGGCGGCGCGCCTGTACGCGTTCTGGGATGAGGGCGAGGGGGCGCGCCGGATGCCATGGCAGTCGGGCGAGCGTGGCCGGCGGTACTACGCCGCCCAGGCCAGCGACCTCGACGACAACGCCTTCTCGCGCTTGCACCTGAACAAGCGCTCGCGGCGAGGCGGGCAGTTCTGCGACATGACCACCTGGCGCGCCCGCGGTGGCGTGGAGCCGTGGAAGCCCGGCGACCCCGACGTGATCTTCCTCGCCGGCGACACCGCCATGCGCAGCGACCACATGGCGCTCGTCGGCACGCGCATCCGCGGCGGGCGCCCAGAGATCTGCTTCGTGCAGGACTGGGCGCCCGCGCCCGACGAGCGGGCCGGAGGGAAGCGGACGATCGACCCGGCCGCGATCATCCCCGCGCTGGAGTCGCTGGCCATGCAGGGCATGGTGATCGCTCTCTGGGTCTACGACCCCTACCAGTTCCACGCAGTGGCGCTCGAGCTGTCGGGCCGAGGCTTCACCGTGCGCGAGTTCGAGCAGGGCACGCCGCGCCTTGAGGCCGACACCGCCCTCTGGCGCCGCATCCGCGACGGCGGCATCGCGCACTGCGACAACCCGCACCTGGACGCCGCGGTCGAGGCCGCGGACGCAGTCCAGAGCCCGGGCCCGACGGGCGACCGCATGCGTCTGCGCATCGTGAAGGGGTCGGGGAAAGTGGACGCCCTCGTCGCCGCGTCGATGAGCGTGTGGGCGGCGCTCGAGATCGGCGGTGCTCGCTGGGAGGTCTACGACGACGACGATGAGGGCCTGGCGCCCCACGACGAGGGCGAGGAGTAGGCCACGTGGACGGACGCGATATGACCCACATGCAGCGCCTGGCGGCTATCCAGCGCGCTGAGGACGCCATGGATGAGAAGACCCGGCGGCGCTACGAGATCGCTCGGCAAGCGAAGGTCGAGCTCGGTCTCGCAAGACCCGAGGCGACGAAGGGCGTCGACCTCACGGGCGTCTACGTCTCCGAGCACGGCGACCTCGCGTGGCGCTCGCACCCGTCGGGCCTGCTCGTCCACGGCCCCGGCGCCTCCGAGATCATCGACAAGGCGCGCGGGCAGGGGCAGGCGGGGTCCGCGCTGTGGGCAGTGCTCTCCAGCTACATCACCGCCTACCGGGAGCCGCAGATCCACCACTACCGTGGCGAGTGGATGCAGCCCGAGATGTCCGAGGCCATCAAGACGGGGCCGCTCGCGAAGCTGCTCCGGCGTCCGCACCCGCGGCTCACGATGAACGCCATCAAGGTGGTCCTTCGGTGGTCGCTTCTCTGGCGAGGGCGCGCGTACCTCGTGAAGCGGCGCACGGGGTCCGGCACGATCGAGACGAACACGACGGGCGCCGTCGCGGAGCTGTGGCCGCTGGACGTCATGCGGGTGAAGCCGAAGGTGTACGCCCAGGGCGACCCTCGGCGCGCATCGTCGAACGGCTGGATCGACTACTACGCCTACGAGATCGGCGGCGGACACGTGCTGCAGCTGCCGCCGGAGAACGTCATCGAGTTCACGCTCATCCCAGATCCGCGCGACCCGCGCTCTGCCCTGCAGCCCATCGCGCAGATCCTCGAAGACCTGGCGACCGACGCGGAGCTGACGGCTCTCTCCCGCGCCGTCATCACGAACCTGGGCATCCCCGGCATCGTCGTCTCGCCCAAGATGCTTTCTGGCGGTGGCGGCGACACGATCCCCAAGGCCGACCGCGACCAGATGCGGGACTCGATCAACGCGCGCACGACCGGTGCGAAGCGGGGCAGCACGATCGTGCTGTCGAAGCCCGTTGACTTCAACCAGTTCCAGTCCAACCTCGAGATCCTGAAGCTCGATCAGCTGTGGCGTCAGGTCGAGACGCGCATCAGCGGAGCCATCGGGTGGCCGGCGGTCCTCGCCGGCCTTGGCGTGGGCCTCAACGATGCGAACCGTGCCACGATCGACGGCCTGAAGGAGCACGCTACCGAGAGCGTGCTCATGCCCGCCTGGGTGGCGGACGGCGAGGCGTTCACGATGGGGCTCGAGCGCGACTTCGCGCTGGGCGAGGACGAGTGGATCGGCTTCGCCTGGGACACCGTGCGCGCGCTGCAGCAGGACGAGAACGACCAGTGGAAGCGCGTCGGTGAGGCTTGGGGGCGCAACGAGCTCACCATCGGCCAGCATCACCACCTGCTCGGCCTCGAGCTTCCGGCGGGCGTCGACCCTGCGCTTCGCAAGGCTGACATCGAGGGCGCGGCGCAGCTGTCGGGTCTACTCGGGCCTGCGCTGGGAAAGGCCCTCGCGGACCGGCTCGTGGCCAAGGGCATCGGCGGCGTGCTGCCCGTCCCACAGCGCGCGCTCCCGGACTTCACGAAGGCGGCCTCGGCCGTCTCGACATCCGTGAGCGAGGACGACGTCGACGGCGCCGTGGACGACTGGGACGCGTGGGCCAAGGAGCACGCGCCGCAGTACGTCGGGATGCTCGACCCGGAGGTCGAGGAGCCGGACGAGGAGGGCGACGAGGAGTGAGCGCCGCTCCCGCCCTTCGCCTGGTCACGAAGGCCGCCGCCGACTGGCGGTTCGACGCCGGCGCGCACCGCTTCCGCTGGCCGAACACGGGGCGCCCGGTCCCGCAGAGCCGGGTCGCAGGCGCGTTCCGCGCGCGTCGCGCTTCGCTCGCCGACGAGATGGAGCGACACGCTCGCGCGCTGGCCCAGGGCAAGCTCACGGCGGCGCAGTTCGAGGCGGCGATGCGTCGCTCGATCAAGACCGGCTACATCCAGGGCACAGTGCTCGGCGTCGGCGGGCGGGACCGAGCCACAAAGGGCGACTGGGGCTTCGTCGGCCAGCAGCTGCGAAGCGAGTACGGCTTCCTACGCAAGCTCGTCGATGAGGCAGGTGGTCTATCCGAGGCTCGGCTCGTCCAGCGTGCCCGGTACTACGCCGGCAGCAACATGGCCAACGCTTACGTCACGGCCAACATCCGCGCGGCCAAGCGCGACGGGCACAACGAGAAGCGCCGCGTCGGTCCAGGCGATGGCCACAGCTGCGCCACGTGCCTCGACGAGATCGGACGCGGGTGGGTTGGAATCGACGAGCCGGGCTTCCTGCTGGGGCACCGCGGTGGGACGGAGTGCGGATCGAACGATCGGTGCTCGATCGAAACCCGAAGGGCCCAAGAGCAAGGGGAGGCAGACGAGTGAAGGATGCGGAGCTATCCAGGCGGCAGGTGGACCACTTCCGGGCGCACGTGGACTCAGGCCTCGGCCCGAGCAAGTGCTGGCCATGGACTGGGCCCTGCAACGGGGACGGCTACGGCCAGATGACGGTCGGGGGCCGGACGGTCGGCGCCCATCGCGTCGCCTTTGCGATAGCGAACGGGGAGACCCCGGACGGGCTCAGCGTCCTCCACGCCTGTGACAACCGCCCGTGCTGCAACCCCGCGCATCTACACGTCGGAACCCAGGCGGACAATGTTGCCGAGATGCACGCAAGGGGCCGCGGGGTGACGGGGGATCTTCACTACGCCCGGCGCTTCCCTGACCGCATGGCCCGGCGGGGCGATGCGAACGGCGCTCGAATTCGACCCGAGAGCCGTCCCAGGGGCGAACGGCACCCGCGCGCAGTTGTGCCCAGCAACGAGCAGTTGCAGACGATCCTCTCAGATCGCGAGCGCGGGGTACCCCTCACGAAGACCGCCGCTGCCGTCGGTCTGTCAAGGGCGACGGTAAGTCGAATAAACCGCGGTGAGCACTGGTCAGAGACGCGGCGCGATCCGGACGCCGCGGACGACGGGCCAAGCGCCCAGGAGGAGTGAAGGATGTCGAGGCTGGACGGATTCTCGGAGCCGACGCCCATGGTGTTCCTCGGGCCGCTCGGCATGGTCATCGCGTTCGTCGTGAACGGGGCCGTCGCCTTCTGGGTCGGGGGGCTGAGTGCCGTGGCGTTGGCGCTCGGGATGATGGTCATGGGGATGACGCTCGGCTGGTTCCTGCTTGGCCACACGCTCAACGCCGACGGCTGGGTGATCGCCACGCTGAAGAACGCCCAGGGCAAGCGGCGGTACATCGTCGGCAAGGAAGAGAAGCCGGAGCCGGTCGAGCAGCCGGAGGCGGTGGTGCGGTGGCTCTGAGCCATGACATCCTGACCGCCGACGCCCGCGTCTTCGCAGCCGCCTTGCGCTCTGCCCCACGCGATGAGCACGGGGTGGTACAGGTCAGCGGCGACAAGGCAGCGTCGCTCGCGAGCACCCTCGAGGAACTCGCGGCGGTCATCGACGCCGTACGGACCGGGCCGAGCCCGAGCGCGTTCGCAGACGAGTGCGCCACCGTCATCCGCTGCGGGGAGACGATCCGCATCGTCGGGCCGGACGGGCGCGGGGTGTTCGCGACGATCAACGCACGGTTGCAGGAGCCGCGACCCGATCGCCTGGCCGGAAAGACGGACGGTCGGGTCATCCGACAGCAGGGCGATGAGCTGCTCCTGTCCGACGGAGAGCGCGCCGTGCGCGTCCCGATCTCGACGGCGCTCGACGCTCTCTTCCCGATTGCGGAAGCGCTGGACAAGACGAGGACGGCGGACGGGGAGGAGGTGCAGGATGCATGACGACGACATCGAGGCCGTCGAGATCATCGAGCTGGACGAGGTCGTCGTCGACCCGGAAGGGCGAACGCTGTCCGGGCGCACCCCCGTGCCGTGGATGTTCTATGGCCTCGCCCCGCTTGGCGATTACGTCCCGCCGACGCCGGTCGCTCGCTGGCGCCGATGGCTGGCGGCCCGGATCGCGGATCTCGAGGACGACCTCGAACGCCTGCGCGTTCGCATCGACCCGAACGCTGGGCCGCTCTGGTGACCACCATCCTCGTCCCCGGCCAGCCGGACCCGCCGCCGCCGATCCCATCGGTGCTGGCGCTGCTCCCCGACTGGAACGCGTGCTCGGCCTGGAGGATTGCATGGCCGTTCAAGTACCTCCAGAGCCAGGGCGTGAACGCGCGCTACATGCCGATGCACGACCCGCGCGCCACGGCTGCGATAGAGGCGTTCGACATCGTCCTGTTCCAGCGCCTCGTGTGGCTGGACACCGCCGGTGGCCGTGAGGCGCTGGACAAGGTGCGCGCGGGTGGGCGGCGGCTGGTGCTGCTCGAGGTGGACGACGACATGTGGGTGTCACGCGACGAGCAGAAGAGCCACGAGGAGCTGGGCTTCGCCGAGCCCGAGGCGCCGATCGAGCAGCAGCGCGAGAGTGTCCAGCTCTACGACGGCGTCATCGTCTCCAGCGAAAGGCTGCGCACGTCAATCCACAGCTTCGCGCCTCGGCTGCCGGTGCAGGTAGTCCCGAACGCGATCGACCTGGACTTCTGGGAGCGACAGTCCGCGGGGTGGGTAGCGGATGGGAAGCGCCGGAGCCGCAACATCCCCCGCGACATCACCACCATCGGCTGGTTCGGCGGGGATCGCTACGACCGTGACGTCCTGCCTCTGGCCGCCGCCTGGCGTCGGGTTGCCGCGATGCACCCACAGGTGCACTTCGTCATCATGGGGCACCAGCTGCCGCCGCTCGTCGACGCAGTCCCTTCTGACCGCCTGCACCAGATTCAGTGGCTGCCGCTGGAGAGCCGACCCGACGTGCCGTTCTACGGGGTGGGGCTTCGCGAGATCGACATCGGGTGCGCCATCGTCGCCCCCACGATGTTCAACGCGGCGAAGACGCCGATCAAGATCTGGGAGTACACCGCCGCCGGCGCCGCGGTGGTGGCGTCCCGCTGGCTGTACGGACCCTACGTCCAGCATGGGAACGACGGCCTCGTCGTCGATGACGCCGACGAGGTGGACGGATGGGTGCGGCACATCGACGCGCTCGTTCGCAAGCCCAAGCTGCGGCGCACGATGCAGCGTCGCATGCTCATGAAGGTGCGCGCCCGTCACACCGTGGCGGTCAACGCCTGGCGGCACGTGGCCGCCTGGTGCTCGATCCGAGAGGCGGTCGGCCGCCACGTCTTGCTGCCGGAGGGGGTTCATGCCAGCGCCCAAGCCACCACCTGATCAGGTGATCCAGTTCGACCGGGACCGTGTCCACATCGTGAAGTGCCCCAACTGCGGGCGCACCGTGGGGGAGATGCTCCCGGTGCCCGGCGCGATGAACCGCTACCGCTGCCACAGCTGCCGGGAGTGGACGTGGCTCATGGTGATCGGAGCGACGTTGACAGGCGGCGCGGCGGGGGGTACCATGAAGCCGGTGGAGCCCCTCTCCACGTAGGCGCCTCGCCGCCAACCTCATACCACGGGCCACGCGCGCCCCAGGCAACGGACCACCAGCGTCCACCGGCCTGGGGCCGCTTTGCGTTACGGGGCAGTGAGCATGGCGAAGACGACCACGACCAAGGCGCTACCGGGATCGGCCGAGGAGAAGCTCCAGCGGCTGAACGAAGCCATCCGCGAGAGCATCCGCGAGGCAGGGCTGATCACCGGTGGCTTCTACATCACCGACACCTTCCCCGACGAGGGCTACGTTGTCGTCCGTCGGTGGGGTGAGGGCTACGAGGACTCGAAGCTCTTCCGCGTCGAGTTCACCCAGGACGGTGACGAGATCGCCGTCGGCTCGATGCGCGAGGTCCAGAAGGTCTACGTCGAGCAGTTGGTCGACCCGGGTTCGGGCGGCGACGGCGGAGACGACTCGGACGGGGATGAGGCAGGGACCGTGACGACCAAGGGGGCGAGCCTTCGTCGCAAGGTTCGCGCCGGCTTCACCGTGAAGGCGATGAAGGAGGCCGACGACGACGTCGGCGGCTGGGTCGGAACCGGAACCTTCAGCGTGTTCGAGAAGCAGGACTACTCCAAGGACGTGGTGAAGAAGGGCGCGACGAAGCGCTCGATCAAGACCCGTCTGCCCAAGATCAAGGACCACCACGGCGTCACCGTCGGCCAGGCGACGAGCGCCACCGAGACCGACGAGGGGCTCGAGGTGGAGTACCGGATCTACCCCACCTCGGCCGGCAAGGACCTCGCGATCCTCATGCAGCCGATCGAGACCGACCACGGCGCGCAGGCTCCGGTGCAGGAAGGGTCGATCGGTTTCTCGCCGGCCCCGGGCGGCGCGAAGAAGAACGCGGCGGGTGGCTGGGACTTCACCGACCTGGACATCTGGGAGGTGTCGCCCGTCACGTTCGGCGACAACCCCTACACCGCGGTCAGCCTCAAGAGCGCCGATCAGCTGGCGGCGACGCCGACGCTTGAGCTGCTCGAGCACGCGGGCGAGGTTCTTCGCGCGGCGGTCGAGGGGCCGGGAGGCGTGAAGGTCATGCGCCGTCGACGCGTCGCCGAGGATCGCGACCTGAAGGCCGAGGCGTGGAAGGCGGTCGACGCGCTCCTGGTCGACGCTCTCGACACGGCGCGCGACCTCGTCGTCCTGAAGGCGACGGCGGGGAAGCTCGACGTGAAGGCGGCGAGCTCGACCCAGCTGCGCCACACGCGTGCGGTGATCGACTCGCTGGCCAACCTCATCCACGGACGCGACGACGCCGCGGCGACTGCCGCGCCGGCCGTGGAGACCAACGACGAGGAAGACGAGCCGGAAGGCTCGACAACGGATGCCGGTCAGCCGAAGCGCGGCGGGGCGAAGGCCCCGGGCGCCAAGGCGGCAGCCGGGGCGGAAGCCCTCCCTGACCTGGACCTCGAGATTGCCCGGAGTGCGTTCGAGCGCATGAGCCGGGCCCACGTCCTGGGAGGGTAGAGACATGCCACTCGAAGTCGCGCAGATGGAGACGCCCGCTCTCCACGCTGCCAAGCAGGAGCGCTGGGAGAAGGCCCGCAAGATCGTCGACGGGGTGAAGGCGCGCATCGGCAGCGATGCCGATCCGTACGATCACTTCTCGGGCGACGAGCGCACGAGCTACAAGGCGTTCATGGAGGACGCCCAGATCCTCGAGACCGAGATCGGCGTGCGGGCCGAGAAGGACGCCATGCGCGCCTTCGGCCGCGCCGCCGCCGCGCCGACGCAGCTGGCCGCGATGCTCGGCACCGAGGGCCAGCCGGAGGGCGGTGACAACGGCGACGAGCCGATCATGACGCCCGGCCTGAAGTTCGTCAGCTCGGCGATCTATCAGAAGCTGCTCAAGGATGGCGCGTTCGCGCACGAGCCCAACAGCGGCAACATCCCGGAGTTCGCCGTCGAGCTCGGCCGGAAGTCCAGCTTCGCGGTGCACCGGCGCCTGATGAAGGCGGCCGAGCGCTGGGAGAAGTCCGTCATCCACACCGGCGCCTCGTCGGGTGGTGCGTTCGTCCTGCCCGAGTACCAGATGGATGTCGAGCCGGCCGCCCGCCCGACGCCGGACGTGCTGGCGCTGCTCCCGGTCCAGCGGACCGCCGCGGACACGATCTACTGGATGCGCCAGGACACGCGCTCGACGGCCGCCACGTCGGTCAGCCAGGCGACGGCCGTCACGGGCACGCTCGGCACCAAGCCCGAGAGCACGATGGCCTGGAGCCGGCAGAGCACGTCGGTCCAGACGATCGCCGTCTGGGTGCCGGTGACGAACCAGCAGCTGGCCGACGCGCCGGAGATCCGCGGTGTGATCGACGGTGAGCTGCAGAGCGACCTCGACCTGCAGCTGGACTACCAGGTCCTCTCGGGGGGCGGCACGGCGCCGGACCTCGGAGGCATCCTGAACGCCAGCATCCAGTCGATCGCCTACAGCTCGGCGACGGGCTGGAACATCGCCGACTACTTCCTGCGCGCCTCGATCGCGATCATGACGGCCAACGAGCCCAACCCCTCGGGCGCCGTCATGAACCCGATCCAGTACTACCTCTTCGCGACCATGAAGGCGACCGGGTCGGGCGAGTACCTCTCGGGCAGCCCGACCACGGGTGGCCCCCGCACGATCTTCGGGATGACGCTGGCGGTGTCCAACCGCCTCGCCAGCCAGACCGGGCTCGTGGGGTACTTCCCGGCTGCGCGCCTCCACATGCGGGAGGACGCGAACATCAAGGTCGGCTTCGCCAACGACGACTTCATCAACAACCGGGTGCGCTTGCTGGCCGAGCTGCGGGCCGCTCTGACGGTCCGCCGCCCGAACGCCTTCTGCAAGATCACCAGCCTGCCCACGTCCTAAGCCTTCTGCCGTGCGGGTCGGGGGGACGGGGGCACCGGGCGACGATCCCGGTGCCCCCGTCGACGGGGAGTAGCGAGTGGCGTACTTCGAGCTGGCGGACTTCAAGCAGTGGCTGTCCGACTACGTCGACTACCTGAAGGACGCCGACGACAACAGCTTCGACGCACTCCTGCAGCAATGCGCCGACGCGGGGTGCGAGGAGATCGAGCAGTTGTGCGCGCGCTCCTTCGTACTGGCGGAGGACGAAGAGCGCGCCTTCGCTGTGGACATCGACGGAACGGTCGCGGTGAAGGACCTGATCGCGCTCACCGGTGACGTCCTCGTCGACGCCAATGGCGACGGCGTTCCCGAGACAGTCGTGCCCGCTGCCTCGCTCCAGCTCCTCCCACGCACCGACGAGCGCGGTCGGCCGGGGCGCCGGTTCCAGGTCCTGGCCTCGACGCCTACGGCGTCGGTGTCGCTGCTGGCCTACGTCGGCCGCGCGGTGACCGTCCCGGGAGACTGGGGCTACGTCGAGCCGGCAGACAGCCTCGCGCCCGCCCCGATCATCCAGGCCGCGATGATCCGCGCCGCCCGGCTGTGGGCGCGCCGGAGCGCCGTCCTGGGCACGCAGTACATCGTCGGTGACGGGGTGTTCTCGCGGATCGCGAAGAACGACTATGACGTCACCGACCTGATCACCGGCTACCGCTACACGGGCTACGAGGTCTCCTAATGGGCGCCATGTCGATCGGCGGTGGCGGCGGGATGATCAAGGCGACGTGGGACGACCGCGGCCTCGTGAAGGCCCTCAACCGTTCCGAGAGGGGCGTGCGGCCGGCGGCGACGAAGGGCATGCACCAGGCCGGGCGACTGCTCGCTGCCCAGATGCGCCAGAACCTGAAGAGCCACGGGAAGGTGGACACGCGCGCACTGGCCGACTCGATCGACTACCGCCTGGACGATCGCCGTGGCCGGCAGGCCCTCACGGTGGGGCCCGGCGCGAAGTCCGGCAAGATGCCCCCGCACGCGCTGGCCGTGGAGTACGGGCGGAAGCCCGGCCAGAAGGCGCCGCCGCCGGGCTCGCTCGTCGAGAGCGGCTGGCTGGGGCGGCACGGGTTCCCCGACTCGGCGGAGTTCGTCGTCGCCCGCAAGATCGGGATCGAGGGGACGAAGCCGTTCCCGTACATCGAGCCTGCCGCCGAACAGATGGGGTCTCTGCTGGGCGTTGTCGAGACCGACATCATGGCGGCCGTGCTCGGAGAGTGGAGTCTGTAGATGGCCACCGAGTGGGAGATCATCGACGCTCTGGTGACCGTCCTGAAGACGGTGCCCGGGCTGAAGGCGTACCACGCGCCGACGACGAAGATGGAGACGCCCGCTTGCGTGCCCCTCCTCGAGCCGGACCTGAACCCAAGCTGGGGTCGCGCGGGCGGCGTCTACACCGGCGAGCTGCTCGTGCTCGTGAAGTACGCCTCGGGCGTCGACGGACCGCGCCTGCTCTATGACTACACGGGCAGCGAGGGCGATCGGTCGATCTTCCGAATCCTCATGGCCACCCATGCACCCGGCGGTGCGCTCGGCGGCGTGGTCGAGAGCCTGCGCGTCTCACCCGGCAAGCGCCCCCAGATCTACAACCTCCCCAACAACGACCCTCTCTTCGGGCGGGCGCTTGGGCTCACGATCTACCCGAAGGGTGGCGCAGCGTGAAGGCGAGCGCCGTTCGGTTCCACATCGTCATGCCGACCGTCGGGCGCGCAACGCTGGCCGACGCCATCGGTTCGCTCAAGGCCGCCGGCGTCATGGAGGACGACACCCTCCACATCGTCTGGGACGGCGACGCATGGCCGCCAGACGCCTTGGCCGCGGTGCGAGAGGCGGCGGGGCGGTTGTACTGCGCGCTTCGCGTCCACACGTGCACAGGCGGCCCACACGGTGACTGGGGGGCGACGTGTCGGAATCAGATCATCGAGGGCCTGCGGGCCGGGAACCCGAACGAGTACATCCTCTACCTCGACGACGACGACGCGCTGTTGCCCGGGGCGCTCCCCATCGTACGGCGTGCGATCGCCGACGCAGGCGAGGGGCGGATGCACGTCTTCCGGATGGACTGCTGGGCCAACGGGATCTTGTGGCGCGAGCAAACGCTCGGCTTCGGGACGATTGGGGGGCCGATGTTCGTGGCGTCAGTCGAGCACTCGAAGCTGGGGCTCTGGACCGACGGCGCCGATAGCGACCATCGATTCATCAACGCCGTCGTGGCAGCGGCTGGCGTGGAGAAGCTCACTTGGCACAAGGAGCTGATCTACTCCGTCCGACACTTCACTCGCGGGGCGTCGGTTCACAAAGAGGCCGGCCTCGTCAACGGCTAGGAGGAGATCGCAGTGGGAACCTACATCGACGGGCTGTGGTACGCGGACGACCAGGTCGAGACCGGGCGCGACGGGGAACTCCGACCAAAGGCCGGCTTCACTCATCCCGCCCTCTTGCCGATGCCCGCCCTTCCCTCGGCACCCCCCGCGCAAGCGGGCGACGAGGGGGCCAAGGACGTCGCGGCGGACGAGTCAGAAACGGCCCCGCCTCCCGGTCTCGACGCGCCGTCCGACGACGGCGCCGGCGCGGGCGATGCCGTGGCCGAGGTGGAGCCCTCGGCACCCCCCGCGCAAGCGGGCGACGAGGGGGCCAAGGAGCGCGACCCGGTGCGCCTGGACAAGCAGCGGCACCCCGTCACCCGTGACAAGGGCGCGTTCGGTGGGCGGTAGCGTCCGCCGCGTCCTGCTCGTCAGCCCGGGGCACAGCTGGTCCACATACGACGCCTTCACCGGGCTCCACAACGGCTTCAAGGCAATCGGTGTCGAGACCTACCTGTACGATCTCGAGCGGCGCATCCCGCGGGCCCGGGACTTCCTGGCGTTCTGCGATGGGGAAGAGGCCGCCGAAGACATGGGACGGGTCGTCTACTGCGCGGGCGAGGAGTCCATAGCGCGGGCGCTCGCCATCGCCGCCGACGGCGTCGTCGTCGTGACGGGCCTCATGTACGACCCGCGCCTCTACGTGCTGCTCGCCCGGGCTCGGCTGCCCGTGTTCCTGTTCGGGACCGAGTCCCCCTACAACGACGACTTCTATCGGCAGGTCGCCCCGAGCGTGGCGGCGTTCTCGACGAACGAGGCGTCCAGCGCCCCGCGCTTCCGCGACGTGGTGGCGGCGCACAAAGCGGACACGCGCGTGCTGCACCTCCCACTCGGCTACGATCCCCAGACGCACTACCCGGGCTACGGGACAGACGCGGATGGCGTCGCCCGGCACGACGTCGTCTTCGTGGGGAACGTCTACCCCTCCCGGGCCGAGATGCTGGCGGGCGCTTCCTGGGACGGCATCGACCTCGGGCTCTACGGCGTGTTCGAGATGATCGACGACGCCGACTGGCCGCTGTGGCCCTTCGCGGTCGGGTGCAGTCCCGGCCAGCGTTCGGCCCCCGTGGATAACCGCATCGCTGCCTCTCTGTACAGCCGCGCCAAGATCACCCTCAACCTGTTCCGTCGAGAGAAGGTCGGCCGCTCCTGGGACGATGTTCGAACGCTCAGTGCGTCCGAGGCAGGGCAGAGCATCAACCCTCGAATGATCGAGGCCGCAGCGATGGGATGCTTCATGCTGTCGGAATGGCGGCCGGAGGTTGAGCAGGTGTTCGGGGACGCCGTCCCGACGTTCCGGACGCCTGACGAGCTCGAGCGCCTCGTGCGTTACTACCTGACCCGCGAAGACGAGCGTCGCGCGATGGCGGCCCGGCTGCCTGCGCTCGTCTCCGGATACAGCTACCACGAGCGTGCCCGGACGATCGCCGACACGCTCGCGGACATCCGCGGGATGATGACGAGGCGGGCGGCGTAGACAGCACCCCCCGCCCGCTCTATAATGTGTTTGCCGGCCTGTGCGTCGGCCCTCTGATACCTCGGGCCACCGCGCCCCCGATTCGGCTCCAGCAGCCAGATCGCGGGGCGCTTTCTGTTGCCCCGGTAACGGAGGCTCCTCATGGCTTGGGATACGAACTATGCGGTCGGAGGGCACCAGGGCTTGCTGGTGCTCGGGGGTGTCGTCGTCAGCGGCGTGCGCGGCGCGACGTTCAACTGGAACACCCGCACCGCGGAGGGCGGCGGCGGGTGGGGAGACCGGCACGACTACAACGTGGTCGTGCAGCAGGACGCCCCCACGATCGACGTCGAGGACCCGCAGTGGACCGCCAGCCAGACGGCGGTCACGGACCTCATCCGCTCGATGAAGACCGGCTCGGTGGCCGTGGCGTACCTGTACCCGCTGGCTCAGTCCGGCGTGTACAACAAGTACTTCTACGGCTCGTTCATCCTCGACGAGCCGTCGATGGAGCTGGGCATCGAGGACATCGTGAAGCTTCCGTTCGGCCTGGTCGCTGGCCGGCCGGACTGTGGCGAGTTCGGGATCTAGGACCGCTGACCGTTCCCCATGGGTCCGGAGCGGGTGCGATCCCGAGCCCGCTTCGGACCTCGATCCCAAGGAGGATCCGTTGGCCGACGACGAGACTCGTGTCGGAACCCCCGTCCAATCCCCCGCGGGCGTCGCGCCCGACACAGTGCAGGTCGACGTCGAGATGGACGACGACCTGCACGTCGAGGCGAAGTACCTTCGTGGCTACCGCAAGCGCCGGGTGCGGCTCGAGTTCGGCGGCGCCTACAAGGGGCTGTGGGTGGAGGTCTGGGCCAACTGCCCGCGCGGCCTGATCAAGCGCCTGATCGCCGACGACCAGGACAAGGTGGACAAGGCGTTCTGCGAGTTCGTGCTCGACCACAACCTCGTGGACGACTCCGGCGAGCCGATGCCGAACCCGCTGACCGTGGCGGCCGTCGAGGCGATCGACCAGCCGACGTACGTCAAGATCATCAAGGCCGGGATCGAGAAGATCCAGGAACTGGCCGGGGTCTCCAAAAGCTGAGGCCGAGGAGATCGACGCCTGGCTCGTGGACCAGGTGTTCCGAGGGCCAGGCCGGGCGGCGAAGGGGTTCGACATCCGGCGGCTGGACAAGCCGTGCCCGCCCGATCTGGCCGAGTGGCTCATGTGCAAGGACGCTGGGTTCGTGTTCGTGCCGGGCGATCTTCGCCCGGGCACACGGCTCGACGAACAGCCTGCGGACACGGTGATCCGGTACACGCAGTTGGTCGCCTGCTACCGCGCGAAGCTCGAGTACTACGAGGCAGTGCAGGCACGCAAGCAGCAGGCGCGGCGCGGCCGGCGCCGATGAGACCTAGAGATCCGGGCCACAGCGCCCCCACGACCTTCGGGCCACCAGCGCCCTCGGGATCGTGGGGGCGCTGGTCGTTTGGGGGTGGGACGTGGCAGGTGAGGGCCGGACCGCAACGCTGTCGCTGGAGCTGAACGATCAGCTCTCGGCGGGGTTGCGCGGTCTTGTCGCGAGCGCCACCCAAGTCCAGGGCGCCCTCAACGGACTCAGCGGTGGCATCGCTGGCGCCAACGCGAACCTCGGCAAGACGGACGCGGGCGCCGCGCGCACAGCGGCCGGCATGAGAACGCTCGGCGCCGTCGTGCTCGGCGGCGCGCTGGCGATCGGGACCGGGTTCGGCTCGGCGATCAAGACGGCCACCGGGTTCGAACAGGTCCTCTCCAACATCGGCGCCGTCGGTGGCCCAGAGGCCGCCGCGGCAATGGGGGACCTGCGGGACAAGGCGCTCCAGATCGGCAAGGACACGTCTCTCTCCGGCGTGCAGGCGGCGGGCGCGATCGAAGAGCTGATCAAGGCCGGGGTCTCCGCGAAGGATGTTCTCGGTGGCGCGGCAGACGGAGCGGTGGCGCTGGCCGAGGCGGGTGGTATCGGGCTTCCGCAGGCCGCCTCGATCGCCTCCGCGGCGCTGAACCAGTTCCAGCTCAAGGCCGAGGCGATGCCGCGCGTCGCTGACCTCATCGCGGGCGCGGCCAACGCTAGCTCGACCGACGTGCTGGCGATGGGCGAGTCGCTGAAGAACGTCGGCACGACCGCGGCGACCATGGGGCTCTCGATCGATGACACGTCGACCGCGATCGCGCTCCTGGCCAAGATCGGCGTCACCGGCGGCGAGGCCGGGTCCTCGCTGAACCGTGCCCTCCTGTCGATGGCAGCGCCGTCGAAGGAAGCGGCCGGGATGATGAAGCAGCTCGGCTTCAGCGCGTTCGACGCCAGCGGAAAACTGAAGCCGCTCCCGGTGCTGGCGGGTGACCTGCAGGGAGCACTCAAGGATCTGAATCCGCAGGCGCAGGCGACGGCGCTGACGACCATGTTCGGAACGTTCGGCCTCAAGGCCGGCACCGCCCTCTTCCAGGCCGGTGCCGAAGGGGTGACCGAGATGGCATCGGCGATCGGCAAGGTCTCAGCGGCCGACGTCGCCAAGGAGAAGCTGAACAACCTCGCTGGCTCGGTCACGATCCTCAGGGGCTCGATCGAAACGGCCGCGATCATCCTTGGGAGCGCGTTCACGCCGATCCTCAAGCTCCTCGCCGACGGCGCGATCATGGTCGTTAACGCCCTCACGCCGCTCATCCAGGCCTTCGCTGACTGGATGCCCAGTGCGGAGGCCATCGACGCCGCACTGACCCGCCTGAAGACGACCCTCGCCCCGCTGGGCACCCTGTTCTCGTCGGTCAGCTCGGCCCTGGGAAGCCTGTCTGGCGGCAACCTGGGCGTCATAGCCGCTGCCGTGGCGGCCTTCGCGACTGCGATGAGCACCGTCCTGGTGCCCGCGATCAGCGCCGTGGCCACGAGCCTGCCCGTCATCGGGCCGCTCGTCGGTGGGATCGGAGCCGCGTTCGGCATCGTGACCGGCGCGCTTCCGATGGCCGCCGCCGCCGCCGCGATCGCAGGCGCGGCGTGGCTCGCGTTCAAGACGAACTTCCTCGGCGTGCAGACCGTCGTCCAGGGCGTCGGCAACGTCCTGCAGGCGACGTTCTCGATTCTCCTCCCGCTCCTCACCTACGTCGGCAACGCCCTTCGGGCGCTCTTCGCCGGCGACCTGGCTGCGGCCGGCGATCAGCTGAGCCAGGGGCTAGCCGGCTTCGCGGCCCGTCTGCCCGCGCTCGGCGTGCTCGTTTCGACCGTGTTCACGACGATCGGCACTGTCGTTCTGGCGAAGGTCTCCGCACTGGCGACCTCGCTCGGGACCTTCGCCCTGCAGGCGATCCCGCTGCTTGTCTCGAGCCTCCAGACCTTCCTCACGTCGCTCGCCGGCCTGATCACCACCTACGGCCCCGTCCTCGTCCAGACGTTGTTTGGCTGGGCGACGGCGCTCGGCTCGTGGGTGTGGAACGCCATCCCGCCTCTCATCGCGGCTCTGGCCGGCTTCGGCGCGATCCTCTTCGGACTGATCACCGCGTACGTGCCCGTCCTGATCTCGATGGTCCTCACGTGGGCATCGGCGCTCGTGTCGTTCGTGTTCGGCGCCGGTGGCTTGCTGCGGACGGCCTGGTCGTGGCTGATGGGGACTCTGGGGACGTTGATCTCGTCTGGGCTGCCGCTGCTGATCAACCAGGTCTACCAGTGGGCGGTGGTCTTCGCTGCCTGGGTGCCGGGCGCGGTTGGGAACCTGGCGGCCGGGCTCGGCTCGATTCTTGCGAGCGTCCTCTCGTTCATCATCAGCGCCGTGCCGCCGATCATCGGCGCGCTGGCTTCCTGGGTCGTCGAGCTCGTGGGCTTCGCGATCAAGGCCATCCCCGGCGTGATCGTGTCGCTCGTCACGTTCATCGGTCGCGTGGTCCAGTGGATCGTCACGTCCGGCCTGCCAATGCTGATCAAGGCCGCCATCCAGCTGGCGACCGGACTCGTCAAGGGCTTCCTCTCTGCGATCGCAGGTGGCAAGGGCGAAATCGAGGGCGCGGCGGGCGGGCTCGGGGCCGCGCTTCCGAATGGAGCAGAGGCGGGAGCCCGCAGCCCGTGGGCGACGTTCCAGGCCGGGCAGCGGGCGAACGCCAACCGCGTCGTCTCGGACACCGAGATGGAGTTCATGCGCGGCGGCGCCAAGAGCGGAGCCGCGCTCGCCGCGGCGACCGCCGAGGGAATCAAGGCCAACCAGGGCCAGGTGACCGACGCCGCGGCCGGCATGGCCGGGGCCGGTGCGGGCGCCGCGATGCCCGCTGATGCTGGGGCGGGGGCAGGAAAGGGCGCCGCCGGTGCCGGGGCGCAGGACCCTGTCCAGACGGCGATGCAGTCCGTCCAGCAGACCGGGCAGATGATCCAGAGCGGACTCGACGCGATCGAGAAGATGTTCTCGTTCCGGGGCCTGCCGCCCCCTGAGATCCTCGACGCCGTGTTCGATGCCCTCAAGGAGATCATGAAGCGAGCGATGTCGCTCGCCGCCGGCGTCTCGGCCGAGAGCGCACAGGCGGCAGGCGCCGTTGCACAGATGCTCTCAGGGTTCACCTCTGCCCTCACCGGCATGGTCGATCTCGCCGAGAAGCTGGCTCGCTTCCGGGTGCCAGCGCAACCGAACCTCGATTCGCTCCTGCAGCTTGGCGAGACGATCGTCGTCATCGCCAAGAAGCTCGTCGCCAAGATGGGCGAGGCAGGGCTGGCGCAGTCGCTCGAGCAGAGCGCGATCAGTCAGAAGACCGCCGAGATGCTGAAGGCGTGGGTGGACACCCTCACCGGGATGGCCGAGGCGACGCAGGCGCTGGCCAAGGGCCGCTGGACCACCATCGACATGGGCGGGCCCGAGCGCTTCTTCATCGAGATCGCCCGCTTCGCGGTGTGGATGCAGGTCTGGTTCCGGTACGCGTTCCCCCAGGAGAACATGCGGCTGCTCCTCATGGACAGCCGCGACACGGCCGAAACGCTGAAGCCCTGGATCGAGAACCTGAAGGGGATCGCCGAGGCGACACAGGCGCTCGCCAAGGCGCGGTGGCAGATCGACATGGGCAAGCCCGAGGCGTTCTTCGTGCGGCTCGCCTACTTCGTGATCGGCCTGCAGCAGCGCCTCGCGCGCGACATCGGCTACACCATCCTGCTCGCCCTCGACGACGCGAAGCTCGTCGCCGAGGTTATCAAGCCTTGGATCGAGAACCTCTCCGCTGCAGCAGAGGCCACCGGAAAGCTGGCCCGCGCCCGCTTCCCCTCTGACCTCTCCGGGCCGGAGCGCTTCTTCACGATGCTCGCTGGTGCCGTGGTCGGCATCGCGCGCTCGCTCCAGCAGCAGCTCACGAACGACCTCCTCGTCGTCCTCGAAGACGCCAAGTTGATCGCCGAGACGCTCTCGTCGTGGCTCGAGCCGCTGAAGGCGACGCAGGAGGTCGCGGCCTCGATCGGGCGCGCTGACCTCGGCGTAGACATGTCCGGCCTCGGCGCGTTCTACGTCGGGCTGTGGAACCAGCTCACGCAGTTGCACAGCCTGATCGCCGTGCAGACGGCCGGCGCGATCCTCATCGTGCTCGAGGACTCGAAGCTGATTGCCGAGACGCTCGGCGCCTGGATGGATCCGCTGACCTCGACCGCCGACGTTCTGGGGGCGATCGACACTCTGCGGCTCTACGCCTCCAAGCGCGGCGACCAGACGCTGACGGCGCTCTGGGAGTTCCTCTCCGGCCTTGCCGTCATGACGGGACGCTTCGTCGCCACCGGGCAGCAGGTCCTCTCGGGCGAACTGCTGTCGGCGCTGGACACCAGCCGGGAAATTGCCGAGACCTTCGGCAAGTGGCTCGACCCCCTGGGCAAGCTCGGAGAGGTGGCGCTCTCCGTCGACAAGGTGCGCCTGCAGGCGCACACCCGGTGGGACACCACGATGAACGCGGCCGGCGCCATGTTCGTCGAGATCGCGATGATGTCGGGAGCGCTCGCCAGCGGCGCGGCTCGGGCCCTGGGCGGCCAGGCAATGCGGGCGATGGAGGCCAGCCGGCAGATCGCCGACACGTTCCTCAAGTGGCTCGAGCCGCTCTCGAAGCTCGGCGAGGTCGCGACGTCGGTCGACGTCGTGCGGCGCATGGCCCAGACGCGGTGGGACTCGACCCTCGGCGCGGTGAAGGCGATGTTCGCTGGCATCGGCTTCGTGACCAACGAGGTCGTCCAGGCAGTGCAGCGCGAGGCCGACCCCGAGGGCCAGCTGAAGGTCAGCCAGGTCGTGGGCCAGACGTTCGGCACGTGGCTCGACATCCTGGCCAAGCTCGGGCAGGCGACCGACTCCATCCGCCGCACGCACACCGTTGACGCCGGCGTGCTGCGCTCGATGGTCATGATGCTGGCCACCATCGCCTCGACCTCGAACGAGATCGTTCAGGCTGTGCAGCGGGCCGCTTCGCCCGAGGAGCAGCTCGGCGTCAGCCGCGCGGTCGCTGAGACCTTCGACGCCTGGGTGAAGACCTTCGGCGGACTGAAGACGGCCACGCAGGCGCTGGCCGAAGTCGTCGACATCCCCGACAACGTCCTGTCGGGCGCGCTGAACCTCTTGCTCGCAATGACCCGGCTGACCGCTCCCATCGTCCAGGCGGTCATGCGCGCTGCCGACCCCGGCCCCGTCCTCGAGATGAGCCGCGCGGTCGCTGACACCTTCGGCTCGTGGATCAAGGTCTTCGCCGACACGGCTGACCTTACCCACAAGCTCGTGACGACCGAGCCCGTCAATCCGTCCGAGCTGGGCATCGTCGAGGGCATCCTCTCCGCGGCGTGGGCGGCGCTGCTCCGCATCTCGGCGGACTTCCGTGCCCTGGGTGACCTCGTCCGGGAGGACCTCCTCTCGGGAGCGAAGGCGTTCATCGAGATGGCAGGTGGCGCGCTGGACCTGTTCTCGAAGGCACGCGACCTGGACCTGCGCGAGGTCATCCCCTTGCGTCCCGAGGACCTCGCTGCGGTTGAGACGACGATTCAGCTTGTGTTCTCCTCGCTCGTCGGTCTGGTCGACCGCCTCATGCCCAAGCTGACGGGGGCGATGCAGCGGCTCGGCGAGCGAGGGAAGGCGTTCCTCGACCTGGCGAAGCCGGCGCTCGACCTCTTCGCTGCTGCGGCGCCGCTCGGTGAGAAGCTCTACGGTGCCGTCGCGCCGAGCGAGGCCTCCTACCTCATGCTCTCTGGCGTCATCGCGCGCGTCGTGCTGGCGATCGAGCAGCTCGCGGTCGGCTGGGCCGAAGGCAAGGCCCGGCTCACCGAGAGCGTCGCCCAGATGACCGGCTTCAGCTCGGCGGCCCGCGCCGCGCTCGATGTCGTCAAGCCGGCGCTCGAGGCGTTCCAGGCGCTCTCCAACTCCGAGCAGGGTCGGATCACCCCGGCGGCCGTGAATCGGGTGCGCGCGACCGTCGCGACCATGATGCAGCTGATCGACGAGCTGAAGTCCGGCTACCTCAACGCCCGCGGTGAACTCGACGCCGCTCGAACGGGCGCGATCTCCGGCTTCTCCGATGCAGCCAAGTCCACCCTCGATGCTGCCGGCGGAGCGGTCGACTTCCTGGTCAAGCTCTTCGACAGCCAGGGCAAGCTCGGCGCCCTCACCTCGACAGCCAAGGCCCAGATCAAGGCTGGCATCCAGGCCGTCGTGGGACTCATGATGGAGATGGCACTTCAGTACGACATGGCCACCCTCGAGAGCCGGAAGGCGATCGAGCGCAGCGTCGCGTTCGCTGACGAGACGTCGAAGATGGCCGGCTCGCTCGGCGGCGTGGTCGACGCGCTGGCCAAGATCTACGACTTCGCGTTCAAGGAGAACGCCGAAACCGGCAAGCGCGAGGCGGTGATCCGGCAGTGGGGCGGCAACGTGCGCGCCGGCCTGCAGGGCGGGATCGAGATGGTCATCTTGACGCTCTCGGACATCCTGTCGTCGGTCGGCTCCTACGCCCTGTCCCGCGCGCAGTTCGTCGCCGATCGCATCGCCCCGGTCGCCTCCGCGATCGGGTCAATGACCGAGCCGATCCAGAAGCTCATGGAAAACCCGCTCGTCGACTCCAAGAGCCGAACCGCGTGGAGCTCGCGGGCCGCGCAGACCCGGATCAAGCAGCTCGCCGACAACATGGTCAAGGGCATCCAGACGATGGTCGACGTCATGGTGCGCGGCCTGAAGGGGGTGAAGGTCCCGAGCGGGATCGACGCCGGCGTGTCGCGCCTGATCTCGGTCGTGAACGGACTCGTCGCGGCGATCGACAGCGCCATGCAGATGCCGGAGATCGACTTCGGCGTACTAGCCGACCTCGTCAAGGCGAGCCGCGTACTCGCGGAGATCTCGCTGCCGGCGGGCGCGGCCGCTGGCGCCCTGGCTCTGGGTCTGGGTTCGCCCGGTGCGCCGGGTCCCGGCGCGCTCGCGCTGCCGCCCTCCATCGGCGCGCCGGTCCTCTCCCCGCCGCCCGGCACCGGCGGAATCGGCGGCGCGGTCCCGCTCCCGCAGACGATCGAGTTGGACGGCGCCACGGTCGTGCTGACGAACGCCGTCCTCTCTGGCGACGTCACGGCCACGGGGCGGATCCTGGTCGAGGACGGCCAAGAGGTCACCGTCGAGCTGGACGGCGAGGTGATCTCCAAGAGCCAGAAGTCGGGCGACTTCCAGCGCTCGCGCTCTCGTAGCGCCGGCGACCCGGGATAGCCCCATGAACAAGACCGTCACGATCATCGCGCCGGACGGCACGACGCTGCAGATCTCGCCGCGGACCACGTCGAACGCCGTGACCACGGGCGGGCACCAGCTGACACTCGGGGAGATCGACTGGGGCTCGGCCGAGACCGTCCGGTTCCGTCGGGCCCGAGCCGCCGGCGACGGCTTCTTCCGCCGCGGCGCCGTGCGTAACGGTCGGACGGTCGTGACCCCGATCATGATCGACGTCCTGAAGGCGCCCGTCGAGGCGATCCGCGACGACGCCATGGCGCTGCTCGTCCGGCACCTGTCCCAGAGCGGTCTCTACACGTTGCGCCAGACCCGCCTCGACGCCACCGGCGCCACCATCAGCCGCCAGATCCTTGGAGAGCTGACCGCGATCCCGGCATGGAAGGCGGCGCTGCGCTCGCTCGATGACGGGATGGTCGGCCCGGCCGAGGCAGGGCACGCCCGCATCACGGCCGAGTGGGACTGCCCATTCCCCTGGTTCCGCGACACCGCCGTCGGGGACTCGGAGGGACCGGTGACACTGTCGTCGTCGCCCGGCACCGTCAACCTCGACAACGGCGGAGACCATCCGTGCGGGGTGGCGGGCGCGATCTCCGGGACCGGCGCCGGCCTCACCATCTCGATCACCAACACCACCGTCGGCGCCGCCGAGAACGTGGTGGGAAGCGGCCTGATCCTCACCGACATTGACCTCGCCGGTGGGAGCATCTCGATCGACTGGTATGCGACCGACCCTACGTCACGGTCCATCACCCAGGCCGGCACCTCCCTGATCGACCACCTGCAGGCGGGCAGCAATCTCATGCTCGCCCCTGGGGTCAACGAGCTTGAGTTCGCAGTCACGGCCGGCAGCATCAGCAGCGGGCAGATCTCACTCTCGTGCTACCGCCTGTGGAGCACACCGTGATGACGTCTGCCGATTCGGCGCGGGACTGAGGGGGGACTTAGACGATGGCGTGGGGCGCGGTTGGTGGAGCGGGCCTGTTCCAGGACACGTCGGCCGGGACGTCGATCACGGGCACGGTGACGGCCACGATCGAGGCCGGCAACGTGGCGCTGGTCGTCGTGGCCATCGACAACCTGGGCACATCGGACGGCGACAACAGCGAGGTCACGAGCGTCACCGACTCAGCGGGCAACACCTACCAGAAGCTCGGCGAGTTCACGAACGCGAACGGGTCCGCCGGCGCGGGCGCGACGGTGTCGGTGTGGGCCAGCGTGCTGGCGACGCAGCTCGTGAGCACGGTCGGGACGGTCACGGCCAACTTCAGCGGCAGCGTGACGGCCAGCGCGATGATCGTCCACGAGTTCACCGTCACCGCCGGCGCCGAGCTGGCCGTGGCCGGGACGGTCCAGACACGGGCCGATGACGGAGCAGACCCGGGCAGCATGAGCCTGAGCGGGCTCACGAGCCGCGAGTACTTGTTCGTCCGGGGCTTTGCCTCGGAGTCCAACAACACGGCCGTGATCACTCCGTCCGCGTCGTTCACGACCCTCTCGCGCTCAGTCGCCAACACCGGGACGAGCGCGACGAGCATGGGCGCCCGCGGCGAGTTCCGCATCAACACGTCGACCGGCGAGACGAGCGATCCGACGCTGTTCTCGGCCGACCACGCCAGCGTGTTCCTGGCGATCACCGAGGATGTGCCGGCGAGCCTCGCGCAGCCGGTGCTCGGGACGGACAGCGTGTGGTCGCCGATCTTCGGCGGCCAGACTGTGAGGTGAGACGATGGCATTCCTTGGCACCTGGGAGATCGACGACCTGTTGGTCTTCCCCGCGAACACGCACACGCCCACGACCGGCGCGGCAACCGACGCCGACAGCGTGCCGTCCTACCGCGTCTACGAGGACGAGACGGGAACGGCCATCCTGTCGGGCTCGATGGCGAAGCTCGACGACGCGAACACGACCGGCTTCTACTCCGAACAGCTCACGCTTTCGGCCGCCAACGGGTTCGAGGTCGGCAAGTGCTACACGATCTACATCTCGGCCACGGTCGGCGGCGTGGTCGGCACGATGAGCCACACCTTCAAGGTGGAGTTGGCGCCGGCGACGGCCGCTGCGCTGACGATCGTCGACGACTTCCTCGACACCGAGATCGCCGCCATCAAGGCCAAGACCGACAACCTCCCCAGCGACCCGGCCGACGCCAGCGACATCGCCGCGTCGTTCAGCTCGATCGCGTCCACCCTCTCGACGATCTCCGGCTACATCGACACCGAGGTGGCGGCGATCCTGGCCGCGGTCGACACCGAGGTGGCGGCCATCAAGGCCAAGACCGACCTCATCCCGGCCAGTCCGGCAGCGGTCGGGTCGGCGATGACCCTCGAGGACGGCGCGATCACGGCGGCCAAGATCGCGTCGAACGCCATCGCCGCGGCGAAGCTGGCGTCGGACGCGATCGCCAAGATCGCGGACGCGGTGCTGCGGCGCCAGATGGACAACGTCGAGGCGTCCAGCGACGGCGACGCGCTCGACCTGTCGAGCCTCTACGGCCTCGTGCAGCAGATGCAGGAGGCGGCGATCAGCGGCACGACGTTGACGGCCAAGAAGACCGACGGCTCCACGACGCTCGGCACCAAGACCTTGACGCTTGACGGCGACGGCCATATCACGGGGATCGCCTGATGGGGCTCTCGACCTGGCTCGGCATCTTCGGGTGGGGTAGTCCTCCTCCGGAACCCCCGCCAGCCCCGGGTACCGCAGACGCCGTCGGCGCCGCCGTGGTCGAGTTCTATCTGCCCGGCCATGTGTACGCCGGGGAGATCGAGCGCTATCTCTCGTTCGAGGCCGAGCAGGTGGAGTTCAACCTCGGCACCGGCACGATCGAGATCGACGGCACCGAGCCTGTGCTTGCCCTCACCTACGACCGCGCCGGCAGCAGCCACCAGGTGCGCGACCTACCCTACAACTGTGGCGTGATCATCCGCTACCGGGACGGCACCTTCCTGGATGCCATCGTTGAGGACTGGGAGGACGAGGACGACGAGGAGCGAGCCGGCAGCCCGGGCGAGATCCCAACGAAGGTGACGTGGCACCTGCGCCAGACGGACGCGTTCCTGCTGTCCAAGCGGATGGTCAAGGGCACGGACGGTGGTCGCTACACCCAGGAGAACGTCCCCCCCGATGACGCGGCCCGGGCGCTGCTGCGGGCGAACACCCAGGCCCCAGGCGGCGGCGGCATTGAGCCGACGTGGTACGCGCTGAACGGGGTCGACCGCGAGGACTTCGGTCCGTACACCGTCACGATCCCCTCTGACTCAAGCTCGCATCCGGACACGGACCCGCGGGTCCGGTGGCATCACAACGAGCCTCTCCTTGGCTCGCTCCTCGAATACTGCCGACGCTGGGGGATGCGTCTCTCCGGAAGCTGGGGCACCGGCGGCGAGCGAGTGATCGACGTGGTGTACCCACTGACCGGCGCCGACCCGGCGCGGCCCGTGGTCTTCGACCGCGAGCGGGGAACACTGAAGCGATTCAAGCTCATCGGCAACGGCGGGCGCGAAGCGAATGTCGCCGAGACGACCGGCAAGGGGTCGCGAGAGACACAGGCCCGCGCCTTCGCCCAAAGCGAGACGTCTCGAGACCTGTTTGGCGTAATCGAGACGGGCGAGGGCGACCCGTCTGCGGACGCCGCAGACGCGCAGAACAACGCGGACTTCGTGATCGCACAGGTCTCCGGCACCGAGCGGCGCTACGAGGCGCGGATCGTCGAGGGGGACGGATGCATCTGGAACACCAACTTCGTGCTCTCCGACAAGGTGAAGATCTACTGCAGCGCCCGGAACGTGGTGGCGCACGACTGGATCACCAAACTCCGGCTCACCCGCACCGTCCCCGAACCCCCCGACCTCGAGATCCACACGGGCCGCGCCGACGACAACGAGGACCAGAAGAGCCAGCGCTCCGGCGGCGGCGGAAGCGGGTCCCGGCGCGCCGGCGGGAAGCCCAAGCGCAAGACGGGTGAGCCAGACACCGTGCGCCTCATCGAGCCCGACGTTGGTTCGGACGTCGTGTTCGATCAGGTGGACGACGAGCTGTACCTGCATGGGGAGGCGAACGACCGGATCCGCGCACGCATCTTCGGGGCAGACGGCGGGGACGACGAAGAGACGCAGGAGGAGCTCGAGGTTCAGATCATCGCCGACTTCTTCGGCCCCTGCCCGGTCTGCAACGGGTACGTCAAGGTCCTCGATCGGGCAACCGGAAGGGAGATCCACCTTCTGGCCAAGCTCTCCGATGTTGGTGTCACACCGCCGAATGGAGGTCTGTAGTGAACAAGACGTGTCTGGCTCTCGCGGGTCTTGTCCTTGCGGTAGGCGCCTCACTCCTCGTCGGGTCCTCGCGCGGGAGCCGTTCTTCTGCTACGCTCCGCGACATGACACCCGTCATGGTGACGCCGGCGCACTCGTCGTATTTGCCCGCCAGCGCGCGCGCTGCGAGCCCGCGCGCTGCGGGGCGACGCTCGGCTGCCCCCCTGCTTGGCTCGGGCCTCCTGGCCCCCCTCTCGCCGCTCTCGCGTGGGGGGGCGGTTACGCCGACGCTCGCGACCACGCCAGAGGTCACATCGACCATGGCTGTCAGCCCGACCTCGACCGCGACGGCCACGCGCCGGCTGCCGACGACAGCCACCATCGAGGCAGCCCGCATGACGGCAACGGCCGCGCGCGCCGCGACGAGCGGCACGCTCGCGGCGGCGACGCTGACCGCCGAGGCGCGGCGCACGGTGACGGCGACGGCCACCGCGACGCCGACGCTGTCGCCCGAGTGGGGTGTCGATCGCATCTGCGAGTGCCACGTCCCGCCGCTGGCGCCGGGTTCACCGGAGTGCGAGCGACTCAAGGCGGCCTACGTCGCCACGATCGTCGCCGCGTGGGCGACACAGACGACCATCGCCCGCGGGACCGACACGCCGACCGCGCCGCCGAGCGCCACGCCATCGGCCACGGCCACGGTGCCGACCGCGACGCCCTCGCCGCTGCCGACCGTCGAGCCGACGCCTACGCGGGCGATGCCGCCGACCTGGACGCCCGAGCCCACGCCGACGTGGCTGGATCCGTGTACCACCGGCGGTCGCGTCCAGTGCCGCGCCTATCTCCCCTTCACGTTCCTCCGGCGGGCGGTGCGCCGATGACCGCGCGCACCCGTGCCTTCGCCTGGCTGGCCGGCGGCCTCTACTTCGCCGCCAACCTCCTGCTCGCCGCACCACTGGACGCGCCGCGTTCCGTCACCGCCGCGGCCGCGTTCGGCCTGGGCGCGTCACTCGCGCTGAGCGCTGCCTGCTGGCACGCGGCACACCGACGACCTGAGCCGGGCGCCACGAGCGGCGCCGATACGGGAGGCTGAGCGCATGGAGTGGGATCAGATCATCGGCTTCATCGTGACCCTCGTCGGCGCCGGCGGGGCGGGCGCCTTCATCCAGTCCCTGCGATCCAGCGGGAGCGCGGTGAAGGCCGCCGACCTCGAGCGCATGACCAAGGTCGTCGACGAGATGCGCGAGGAGAACGACCGCATCCGCGGCCGCGTGCTCGTCCTCGAAGAGCAGTACCGCAAGCTGTGGGATCAGCACGTCGTGCTGCAGAAGGCACACGCCGTGCTGCAGTCCGAGTACGTCACGCTGCAGGCAGCGCGGGCCCGCTGGACGGTCCGCGAGCGCGAGCTCGAGGCCGAGGTCGACGGCCTGAAGGCGCGCGTCGCCGAGCTCGAGCGGGCATCCGGCGGAACCGGGGGCGGAGCGTGAGGGCGCCGACGTGGACCGACGTCCAGAAGCGCGAGGCCCTGCGGCTCGCCAGCGAGGGCGTCGACTGGGCCGAGATCGGCGACCAGGTCGGAGGCGTCTCGGCGGACGCTGCACGCCATCGCATCCGGCGGCTCCAGGGCACCCGGCAGGAGGGGGCGACAGCCGATCCGGAGCCCGTCGCCCCTGACGAGCACCCAGCGATCGTCGACCGCGACGCCGAGCACGTGGGCGGACGGGCGGCGCCGGCGGTGTTCACGGTGGCGGTCGGGGACACTCAGCACGGCGAGCGCGAGTTCTGCCTGCGGTCGTGGGCCGAGGTCTGCGCCCGGCTCGTCGAGCGCGCCAGGGAGATCGCCCCGGCGCAAATCAAGGTGATCCTCACCGGCGATGTCGTGACGGGCGCGTCGGTGTTCCGCGGGCAGTCGTACGCCGTCGCACTGCCGAACACCTCGGCCCAGGTCCTCTACAGCGCCACGACCTACCACGAGGATCTGCTCGGCCCACTCGCCGAGGTCGCGCCGCTCGCTGGCGTGGTCGTCGACGGCAACCACGACGCCAACGGCGTCGACCTAAACCTCACCGCGCAGTGGTGCGACGTGCTCGGCAAGCTCGGCAGTCGGGTCGTCTACGCCGGGCAGCGCGCCGCGGTGAACCTCGCACCGGTTGGTGCGCCGCGCTACCTCGCCGGCGTCGAGCACGGCTTCGGCGGATCGAGCTACTACGCCAACGGCTACAGCCACCAGCGTGCCGTCGCCGCCGGCGCGATCCAGGCGGCGATTCTGCAGCGGTACGACGGCGAGATGCTCCGCCGCGTCATCAGCGGCCACACGCACTGGCTAAACATCAGCCAGGATGTGCTCGGCAGCGGCCTCAAGCTCGACACCGTCGGCGGCTGGACGAGGCCCGAGCGGTACAAGCTCGGCGGCGCCGCCAGGCCGATCGGCGCGATCGCCTACATCCACTCGGGCGAGCGCCTGACGATCGAGGCCGTCCGCCCTTCGGACGCGACGCTGCGCTCCGACATCGAGGACACGGTCCTCCACTACCGCAACCTGCGCCACGCGGCCGACGCGATGATGCGCGCGACCGAGCGCCTCGTCGCGGCCGGGCTCGTGGCGTCCATCGGGGAGGTTCTTTGATGGCGATCGTCCGCTACGTCCACCACAACCCCGCCCGCCCGGTCGCGGTCCGCGAGGACCTGAAGGGCAAGCACCGCGAGCACTGCCTGTGCTTCAGCTGCGACCGGTTCACTCCGGCCGGCGGCCCGAAGTGCCCCATCGCTGCCGAGCTGTTCGCACTCTGCCAGAAGCACGACCTGGTGGCACCGGTGTGGGAGTGCCCCGAGTTCCAGGAGGCGACAGCGCCATGAACCCTGCCGACAAGCAGGCCCTCATCCGCCGGATCGCCGCCGGGATCGGCGACCTGACGGCCGAGAAGAACACCGCCTACGGCGACAGCTTCTACGCCTCGGGGCAGATCCTGGCCCTGCTCTACCCCGACGGCGTCCAGCCGGAGCAGTACGGCGACATGCTCGCTGTGGCCCGGATCATCGACAAGCTCGGCCGCATCGCAACCCGCAAGGACGCCTTCGGCGAGTCGCCCTTCAAGGACATCGCCGGCTACGGGCTGATCGGCGTCGTCGCCGACGAGCTCGCCAAGGGCGGCGGAGGCACGCCGCCCAACGCTCCGCCGCCGCCGCCGTCGGCGCGCGCCATGGGGTCGGAGGTGCGCCAGTGAAGATCGGACCGCACGTCAACGACAACGGACAGACCGACGCGCTGATCGCCTACTGCGCGCGGGTGAAGCCGCCCGTCATCAAGATGCTCGCGCCGGCCGCCGACATCATCGCCCGCGTCAAGGCGGTGTCGCCGGGCACGCGCGTCGTCGGGCGGGTCGTGTGGGATCCGCAGACGCTCGACGCCTACGGCGACTTCCAGAAGCGCACGCTGTCGCGAGCCCGCGAGGTTGGCCACGGCGTCGACTGGTGGGAGGGCTTCAACGAGCACATCACCGACGACGCGCCGGCGACGTACATCCGCAAGTTCGCCGACGCGGAGGTGGGCCTCGCCAAGCGGCTACTCGACGCCGGCTTCGGGGCGGCCATCGGCGGCTTCTCCACCGGCGTCCTCGACGACCGCGAGATCGATCCGTTCATGCAGGCGCTGCAGTTCTGCCACGACAACAGCGGGCGCGTGCTGTTCCACTTCCACGAGTACAGCGGCCCCTACATGCAGTTCGGGGTCAAGACCGCCGACGGCAAGAACCAGCAGCCGCACGGATCCGGCTTCACCGGCGCGACGACCGACCCGCGCCTGCTCGAGTCGCCCGCCCTGCGCGGTTGGCTGACACTCCGCTATCGCGACCTCTGGGAGATCCTCCAGCGGCGCGGCCTCACCGGCGTGCGGATGCTCATCAGCGAGAGCGGCATCGACAACGTGACCAACCGGCCGGGCGGCCAGGGCCGCGGCTGGCGGGACTTCCACAACACCGAGTGGTCGCGGCTCCCCGGCATCGGCGACTTCGCCGAGCAGATGGCCTGGTACGCCCGACAGCTGTCGCACGACCACTACATCGTCGGCGCCGTCGACTTCGGGTGGGGCGCTGTCTCACGCGACTGGCACAGCTTCGACCTGACCCGCGACCGCGACATGCTCGAGCGGTTCACGGCGTTGCAGGCGTCGATCGGCGCCGCGCCGGCGCCAGCGCCGGCCCCACCCGGTCCGCAACCGCCCGCGCAGCCGGCGCCGCCGACGCCGTTGGGCGTCGAGCCGCGGATCCAGGTGCTGCCGGGCGAGAAGAGCTGGCTGGCCGTCGCCCGCCGGGCGCTCGGCCGGCCGCATGTCACGATGGCCGAGGCGGCGCAGCTACAGGCTGCCAACCCGGGGGGCTTGAAGGAAGGCGCTTGGTTGCGCTCGCCGTGGCACAAGGCGGTGCTCTCGTGACGTGCCGCCAGTACACGACCACGGTCAAGCCGGGCGACTCGTGGTACCGGATCGGCAGTCGCTTCGGCGTTCGTGCCGTCGACCTGGCCGCCGCCAACGGCGCCACGCTCCGCACGATGCTTCACCCCGGCGACGAACTCGTCGTGCCGGGCCGCTGCGCTGACGCGCCGAGCGGGGGCGACAAGCCGCCGTACATCCTCGTGACGGACGCGGCCGAGAGCATCGACGGCCAGTGGCCGCGCGGGCGGGCGACGCCGATCTTCATCATCGTCCACGACCCCGTGGCCGCCAGCGTGCCCGGACTGCTGCGGTACTTGCGGGCGAACGCGCTACAGGTCGGCTACGACGAGGTGCTCGAGCCGGGCAACCCGCCGAAGGTGCATCGCCTGTCGCGGCCCGAGAACTGGGTCGGCCACGCCGGCTTCGGAACCGCGACGGACGTGCGCACCGGCACCGTCTTCGGCAAGGCGGCCGGTGGCAACCTCAATCAGGTCAGCGTCGGCCTCTGCCTCTACAAGCACCGCGACGACAACGGCCCGTTCCCCGAGCCGATGCTGACGGCCGCGGTCGCGCGCGTGGCGGACCTGGCGCGCGACCTGGACGTCGACCCGCAGAACATCCTCAGCCACGCCGAGGTCGACCCCCGGCGGCGGCGAGACCCGCGCGGGTTGCCGATGTCCTGGCTGCGGGCGCGCGTGATCGAAGCACTGCATCCGTAGTGACCACCGCGCTCGCCTCGAGCGCGTGGCGATACCGTGCCGGCGACGGCCGTGCACGGACTGATCCTCTGGAGGCTCTACCATGAACGTGCTCGTCCGTCTGCGGCGCCTCGCGCGCCCGCTCCTGGCCGCGGCGGTGGTCGCCGCGGTCGCCGTCCTCACCGCCGGCAGCGCCCAGGCGGCCGGCCTCGTGCAGGGCACGCCGCTCGATCCCGCCGACCAGGCGACGCTCGCGCAGCTGCTGGACCTGCTCGACACGCTGGGCCGCCTGGCCCCGCTCGCCGCGCTCGTCGTGCCGCTGACCGAGGTCCGGCGCCTGTTCGGTGGCCTGCCGGACGTCCCGCTGCCCGGCGGCCAGTCGATCAGCGCCGGCCGGTGGGTCAGCTGGGTCGTCGCCGGCGCGCTGCTCGGCATCGGCTACGCGCTGGGCTGGGTGGCGGGGCCGTCGCCCGACGTGCCGTTCGCGCTGTGGCTCGGCTCGCGCTGGGCGATCCTCGGCATCCTGGCCAACGTGATCTATGACCGCTGGTTCGCGCCGAAGCCGGCGCCGGCGCCGGTGGTGGTCGAGGGGCGGGTGGCGGCGCGGGCGTAGGCTTGGCGGCGGCGGTGACGCCGCACGCGCACGGGACCCGCGAGGGACGCGCGCCCCCGGTCGGCTGAGGTCGACCGGGGGCGCGCACGTCGGGAGCCCGGGCGCTGCTGACCACAGAGGCTTGCCAGCTGCGAGCGCAGCGTCTATGCTGTTCCCATAGTTCAATCAACGAGTCGCGAGTGACGCGGCCGCGGAGCAATTCCTCGGCCGCGTCTTGCTGTTTGGACTGCGGCCGGGGGGAAAGGTACCTCCTCCGTGCCGTTTCCGACCGACCTCTGGTCCTCCTTCGTCTCTGTCCTCGAGGGCGACGCAGCAGGGCGCCTCGTCGTTCACGTCCTGGCTCGCGGTGCCACAAGCCTGTGCTGCCACCTACGGTCGTGGTGGCGCCGGCGACGCCGCCGTGCGCGACGCCGGTGTCCGCGCTGTGCATCGCCTCGCGAGCGCCGACGTCGCCGGCGGAAACGCCGTGGCCCCAAGCGGCGAGGCGGACGGTTGCGCAGAGCCTGGCACGCGGGGTATAACCGGCCGCCACCTGGAGGCCCGCCACATGCCGCGCATCGACCCCAACGCCCTGATCTACGGCGACAACCTAACCGTCCTGCGCCAGTACATCCCCGACGAGAGCGTCGACCTGGTGTACCTAGACCCGCCGTTCAACTCGAACGCCAACTACAACGTGTTGTTCAAGGACAAGAGCGGCGCCGACGCGGCCGCTCAGATCGAGGCCTTCGGCGACACGTGGCACTGGGACCAGGCGTCGGCCGCCACGTTCCACGATGTGCTGCGGCAGGGCGGAGCGGCGGCCGAGGCGCTGATGGCGTTCGAGCGGCTGCTCGGCCACAACGACATGCTGGCGTACCTGGCGATGATGGCGGCGCGGCTGGTGGAGCTGCGGCGGGTGCTCAAGCCGACGGGGTCGATCTACCTTCACTGCGACCCGACGGCGAGCCACTACCTCAAAGTGCTGATGGACGCGGTGTTTGGCATCGACCAGTTCCGCAACGATATCACCTGGAAGCGGAAGGCCGGACGCGGCGAGACGAACAGGACTGCGATCCGGTTCGGGGTCAGCTCCGACTCGATCCTCTTCTATTCACGGGCGAGCTCGGCTGTGTTCTCGCGACAGTACCGGCCGAGCAATCCTTCCTACATTGCCAGCAAGTTCACGCACGTTGATCCGTCTGGGCGCCGGTACCGCCTCGACAACATTACAAGTCCCTCCTTCCGGCCCAATCTCGTTTACGAGTACAAGGGATTCAATCCTCCGCCAAATGGCTGGGCCGTGTCGCGGGAACGGATGGAGCAGATGGACGCGGAGGGTAGGCTGTATCTTCCCAGTGACACGTCACGACGAATTCAGAGGAAGCGGTACCTCGACGAACTTGAGGGCGAAACAGTCGACAGCCTGTGGGATGACATTCCCCCCATCAACTCTCAGGCCGCCGAACGCCTCGGCTACCCAACCCAAAAGCCCCTCGCCCTCCTCGAACGCATCATCTCCGCCTCGTCCAGCCCTGGCGACGTCGTCCTCGACCCCTTCTGCGGCTGCGGCACCACCGTCGCCGCCGCGCAGAAGCTCGGTCGTCGGTGGATCGGCATCGACATCACGCACCTCGCCATCGGCCTCATGCGCAAGCGGCTGCACGACATGTTCGGCGACGCCGCGGTGTTCACAGTTCACGGCGAGCCGACGACCGAACAGGACGCCGCCGAGCTCGCCGAGTCGGACCCGTACCAGTTCCAATGGTGGGCGCTGTCGCTTGTCGGCGCCAGCCCGATGGACCGCAAGAAGGGCGCCGACAAGGGCATCGACGGTCGGCTGTACTTCACCGACGGGCCGAATGACGAGACGCGCACCGTCATCCTCAGCGTGAAGGCCGGCCAGCAAATCCACCGCAACATGGTCCACGAGCTGCGCGGGGTGGTCGAGCGCGAGCGCGCGGCGATGGGCGTGCTGCTGACGATGAAGCCGCCGACCAAGCCGATGCGCGAGGAGGCGGCGTCGGCCGGCATGTACGAGTCGGCGTGGGGGACGGCGACGTTCCCGCGCATCCAGATCATCACCGTGGGCGATCTGCTGGACGGGCGCCGGATCGACATGCCCTACGGCGGGCAGTCCAACGTCACGCACGACCGGGCGCCGCGGGCGCGCACCGATGGGCCGGGGCAGGGGCGGCTGGACGTGTAGCCGGCGTGTCCTAGTGGAACTCGATCCGCGGCCGCCCCGATCGTGACCGCCCCAGCAGGAAGCGAACCTGCCCGGGCTCGAGTGTGACGACGACGTCCGCGCCGGACGGGAACGACCCGCTGGTCACGCCGGCGGCGACAAGGCGCTGCGCCAGCTCGAGCGCGTGCGCGGGCACCTTCGTCGCACCGAGGCGGGCGCGCTCGAGGTTCTCCGCGAGCTGGCCGATCGGCACCGTCGCCTCCAAGTCTGGCTTCGGTCCGCGCCTGCGCTCCACCTTCGCCCACTCCTCAGCGTCCGCGCGCCGCACCATCCACGAGTGCCCGCCGAACCGCGTCGCCTTCAGCTCGCCGGTGCCGATCACGCGGCGCACGTGAGCGTCGGTGACACCCATCACCTCGGCGGCCTCGGCGGTCCCGAGGAGTTCGTCGGGCGTGCCAGGCGCTCCGATCCCCATCTCCATCACCCCTGTCGTTTGCCGGTTGTCGTTCATCGAGTATACCCTCTCTCCGATTGCGACCCTGTCGGGTCGTGGTTGTCTGCGGACGAGGCGCCAACCCCACCGGGCCGGCGCCTCGCTTCGCGTCTGGGGGTCAGTCCTTGTACGGGTCGAACTCTCCCGCGCCGGCCATGGCCACGCCGATCGGCCGCAGCGTGTGCAGGATCCGGATCGACGCCGCGTGCGCCTCGAGCACGTCGGGCAGCCGACGGTAGGCGTGCGGCGACTCGTCCAGCCCGCCGCCGCGCAGCGCCACGCCCTCGCGCTCCAGCCACTCGGCCATCATGCCCGGGCTGACAGCTCCGCGGCTCACCTGCCGCCGGTTCGGGCCCCATCCCTTGTACTTTCCCGCGGCGGCCGTGCGGCTCATCACCCGTCCGGCGCCGTGCACGGTCGACGCGAACGTCGCCGCGGCGTCCTCGGAGGCGACGCCCTCGAGGATGACGCTGATGTCGCCCATCGAGCCGCCGACGAACCCGCGCTGCCCGGCGAACGCCGGCGTCGCGCCCTTGCGGACGACCCAGACGTCGCGCCCGTCGTGCTCTTCCCGCCACGCGAAGTTGTGGTGGTTGTGGACCGAGTCGAGGATCTGGGCCCCGAGCAGTCCAGCGACGCGGCCGCAGACCCAGTCTCTGCCCGCGTAGGCGAACCGGCCGGCCAGCGTCATCGCGGCGATGTACTCGCGGCCGATGTCGGCGTCCTGGCGCAGCAGGACCGGATCGACGTTGATCCCGTCTCGGCCGCCGCCGGCCTGGATGTAGTGGGTCGCCAGCTTATGGCCGAGGCCCCGGCTTCCGAAGTGGACCCCGACCCAGGTGCGGCCCTGCTCGTCCTCGAACAGGTCGACGTAGTGGTTTCCCGACCCAATCGTCCCGAGCTGCTGCCGCGCCATCTCCTTCAAGGGTGCCGCCGCCTCGAGGTGCCAGGCGGGGTCGTCATCGAACAGCGGATCGTCCGGAGCGTCCGGGTTCTTGCGCCCCACCCCGAACTCGAGCGCGCGCCAGATGTCGTCCATGATGGCGTCGATCCGGGCCCGGACCTCGGCCGCCGGGATGTCGAGCAAAACGGCCTTGTTGCCGCACGCGATGTCGTACCCGACGCCGCTGGGCGACACGTGCTCGCCGTACGCGATCACGCCCCCGACCGGCACCGCGTAGCCGAGGTGGTGATCGGCCATGAGGGCGCACCCGACCACGTCCTCGTGACGGGCGCAGTTGACCATCTGGGCCAGGGCCTCCGGCTGGAGATCTCCAAACACCGGCACACCGTCGATCAGCTTCACGATCCCTCCTCCTGAAAGCGTGTGGAAACGGAACAGGGGGCCGGGCCGGTCTCCCGGCCCCCTTCGGTTGTCCTAGACCGTCTCGAGCTCGTACGCCCGGCGGCCGGCCGCGTTCACCTCGTCCCGGCTCATCCCCGCCCACTCGGCATCGCGGCGGGCCATGTCGGCGCACTCGCGGGCGAACCGCTGGCGAGCCGTCGGGCGACCGGTCGGAAGCGGAGCGCGGAACCCCTTGACGTCGGCCAGCCAGCCCGGCACCCACAGGCCCTCGGCGTGCCAGCGGACCTGGCTGGCGGGGAGCCACGCCTCGCGGCCGTTGCGGCGGATGAGGAGGGCGCGCTCCGTCCGGCGAAGAACCTCGAAGGTGTCGGTGGCCATGATCATCGTCGTGCTCCTGTCGTGTGCCCCGAAGGGCGGCGGTCGCGGTTGTCTGGTAGACATTATACACGCTACCGCGCCTATTGCAAGCGGTTCGCGCACGAACACGGCGCGAGTTATCCACAGATATCAGCCCGTGCGCCCGCCTGAGCGCGTGTATATTGGGGTTTGACATTGCGCGCGGTAGCGTGTATACTGTGCTCAGACATCCACGACCGCGCCCCGCTCGCCGGGGCAACACGACAGGAGCACGCACGATGGGCTACACGCACTACTGGACGCGCCCGGCCGACTTCACCGAAGCGCAGTGGACCGCACTTCGGGCCGCCGCTCGGGAGGTCTTCGCCGCTTGCGAGGCGCGCGGGATCTCCATCGCCGGGCCCGACGGCGAGGGCGAGCCGATCACGTCGCCGCTCGAGATTGCGTTCAACGGGAGCGCCGCGGTAGACGGCGACTACGAGTCGTTCGCCCTCTACCGGTACGGCGACGACCACGGGTCGTTCTGCAAGACGGGATTCGTGAGCATCCGCCCGTACGACCTCACCGTGACGGCCGTACTGTGGGCCGCTCGCACGATCGCCCCCGACGCGGTCGTCGTGACGAGCGACGGCGACATGAAGGGCGACGACTGGGCGCCGGCGCGCGACCTCGTCGCCGGGCTCGGCGTGACCCGCGTCGGTCCGATCGCCCCGCGCCGGCCGACGCGGTGGGGGCCACTGTGCAACGCCGCTCGCGAGCTGGCGCCGCGGATCGTCCAGCTCGGCCGCACGTCATGGGCGGTGCCGTCGGGTGCGAACCCGACGCACGGCTACGTCGTGACCGGGCCGGCGGCGATGCCAGCGCACGGGCTGGACGTGGACGCCTACACGTGCGAGTGCAACTGGGCACGGCCGCAGGGGCCGGACGGGCGCGCGGGTGTCGGGTGCAAGCACGTGCTCGCCGTGATCGAGCGCCGGCTCGGCTTGCACGAGCGGGCGGGCGGCCGGGCGGCGTAGTTCGATCGTCGGGCGGGAGAGGCGCGGCGGCGTCTTTCCCGCCCGACGCCGTCCACGTGCAACCCTGAGGGCCTAAGTTGCGTATGGGGCGGGTGCGCATGTAGAAGCGCCGACCACGTGCGAGGTGGCCGGCGCGGGCCGGGGGCTTCCCGGCTCCCCATATTCTACGCAGCGCAGGGGGCTTCCGGTGCTAGACCCACCACCATCGCCGCGGGCCTGAGCCCGCGGGCACGCGCGCCACCACGGCCGCGCGTGCCCCGTCCTCCCCGCCGCCCTCCCGACCCCAACGCGACCTTAAGACCGCGCCCGTTGCGCGCTCCATCGCAGCCCGTATAATAGAACACCCGTTCTACATAGCACCCCGGAGCGCATTGATGGACACGACCGATACCCCCCGGCCAGCGGCGAGCCTGCACCTCATCCTGGAAGCTCCAGGGGTGCGCATGTGGTACCGCGCCGAGGTTGGCCCGGACGGAGCCACCGAGCGCCACAGCGCCGACGAGTGCGCGGGTTCACCGCTGGCGCTGGCCGTCCTCGAGGCGGCGCTCGACGGCGCGCGCGAGGCTTGCCGCGGTGTCACCGCCGCGATGCAGCTGCACCTTCCGGGCGTCGAGCCGGGGAGGTCACCCGCTCCGTAGGCGGCGGGTCGCGTTGGGGCGGGAGGGCGGCGGCGGCCGCCTAAACCCTTGCGCCTGTAGATCGGGTGTGCTATAGGACATCCGTGCTAGGCGCTGACCCCGGAGCATCCCCATGAGCGAGAGTGCTCGTGATCGCTGGGTTCGCCGAGAGGCGGACTCGCTCGTCCCTGTTCTCGAGCCGCTGGGCTACTCGGCCGACGAGTGCCTGCGCCTTGCGATGCTGATGTACGACATGAACGTCGACGGGCCGACGGACGGCTTGTCGCCCGAGCAGATGATCCTTCGTGAGCTGATCATGATGCAGGGCTTCGACGCGGCGACGGCCGGCATCGTGGCGAGCGCGCTCGTCCGCCTCGACCTGGGGCGCATCGAGATCAGCTCGCGCGCCGCGTGTGACATGCTGGGCGTGTCGCGCAACAGCCTGCGCGACAACATGATCTCCGGCGCCGTCCCGGCCTGGAACGTCCTCATGGCTGGGGACCGGCAGGACCAGATCACCTATGGCCTCGCGCGCCTGCTGTATACGCGTGCTTGGCGTCGCCGCAACCCGCGCCCGCGCGGCACCCCGCAGTACCCGCCGCCGGAGTACAACGCCGCACGCTGGGCCATCGAGCGGCGGCGCCGGCAACCGACCACCGGGACATCCTAGGTCGCGGCCGATAGGGGGTTGACAGGACCGTCGTCACCCTTACAATAGAACGGGTGTTCTATTTGAGGCTTGACCACTTGGAGCGCGCACATGGCCCTCGCGATCGTCCGCCCATCGACAGACCCGTCCGCAGACTGGACGCTTCAGCAGTACCTCGAGTGGTGGCTGGACACCGAGGGGGCTCGGCACAGGGCGTCCACCCGTCGCAACAACCGACGCGCTGTGACGGTCTTCGCCGAGATCATCGGGCACGTGCGGCTCGGGAGCCTGACGAGGTTCGATCTGCAGAACGCCGTCGATCTGCTCCTCGAAGAGAGGGGCTGGGCCGCGTCGTACGTGCACGTGCTGTGGAGCGCAATCGCGACGGCGCTGCGCCTGGCGGTCGCCGACCGCGTCATCGACCACAACCCGGTTCGCCGGGTCCGGGCGCCGGAGCGCACGGGGCGGCTTCTGGTGCTGCCGTCGGAGGCGGACCTCCTGGCGTTCCTCCGGGCGGCGCTCGCTCCATCCGGCGTCGGTGGCAAGCATTGGTACGGTCCGCTGATCGCGGTCGCCCTCATGACCGGTATGCGCAGGGGAGAGCTGGCCGGCCTTCGATGGGCCAACGTGCACATGGACGACCCAGAGGCGGCGCCCCCAGACGTGGGGCGTCTGGCACGGGCAGGCGCCGCGGAGCTCGCGGACCGCATGGCGAAGGGCGCCGTGGGGGTGATTGACGTGCTCGAGCAGGTGGACTACCTGAACTTCGATGACTACGCCTTCCAGCCTCCGAAGAGCGCGCACGGAGTTCGGCGGATCCCGATCACGCCCGACCTGGCCGACGTGCTGCGAGCCCAGCGCGTGAGGGTTGCACGGCAGAGACTCCAAACCGGCACGCGGCGCTGGACCGATCTGGACCTGGTCTTCCCGAGCACGCACGGGACGCCGGCCTGCGGGAAGACCCTCGCGCGCACGCGCCGCGACATCGCCGCGGCGGTTGGCCTGGACCCGGCACCGACGTTCCACATGCTGCGACACGCGTGGGTGTCGATGCTGGTCGAGGCAGGCGTGGCCCTTCCAACGATCGTGCGCCTCGCCGGTCACGCCGATGGGCGGCTCATCGAGCGCGTCTACTACGGCACGATGAAGCGTGGCATGGACGCGGCGGCCGGTGCGATCCAGGCGCAGACGGGTGGTGCGGTGCGCGTCCTCGGAGGGTCGTTTGACAACCCGTGGGCGCGCGGCTAGACTGGCGTTCAGTCGAACGTGTGTTCCGCTTCTTGTTCGGCCCTGACCTTTCCAACACAGCATCGTCTCAGGGATTATCCTCAGACGGAGAGGTGCGCTTCAAGACAGCGCCCTCGACGCTCTTCGAGTCGATGATCACTTCGAGCGGCTCGTCCAGCCGGTGGTGGCGAACCCACGCTGTCTCGGCTGCGACGGGCTGGGCGTCCAGCCAGTCCCAGTCGACGTGGGCGCCGCGCTTTTCGCTCGCGGTGAAGTAGCCGATCCCTAGTGAACAGATGTTGTGGAAGAAGTGCGTCCCTTGCGACGGCTCGACCGCCTTGCCGGCCAGGTCGCACTCGACGATGACGCGGGCGCCGGCGATGTCGGGCCAGGTGACGGGGATGCCGAGCCAGCGGTCGGCGGTGCCCCAGCGGCCGGGGCCGATGAGGAGGTAGGGGCAGCCTTCGGCCCGCAGCGCGGCGTCGAGGGCGGCCACGTCGGCGGCGATCTCGGGGGTGCGGCCGCGGTCGAACGTGTCGCGGCGGACGGCCACGATGTCGCGCAGCCCGGCCGTCCGGCCCACACCCAGCGCCCGGCTGCGGGCGATGAACGCATCGCCGGGCGCCACCGCGCCCAGGTCGATCGCCTGGGCCGCCGCGCCCAGGACCAGCGGCCGGATCTGGAGGAAGGCGAATTCGTGCGCGTGCGGCGCCGGGCGCAGCCGGACCGCGAACTCGATCTCGACCGGACCCGACATCCCCAGCGTCCCGAGCCGCAGCAGCCGCTCCAGCGTCGCGCACAGCGGCACCACGCCGTGCTTGAGGATCGGCGCGAACGTCACCAGCCGCACGCCCGGGCGGGCCAGCCCGTCGTAGACCGCGTCGTTGTCGGGCACGTAGACGCTGGCCACCGGCCAGAGCGTGTCGTGGCGCTCGGCCGCGTCGAGGCCCAGCTCGACCAGCGCCGCCTCGGGCTCGGGGCGGCTCAGGTCGGGCGGGCGGGTCAGGTCGAGCGCCCAGAACGTCCGCTGCGCGTTGGCCAGGATGTCCTCGGTCAGCGACAGCTGCGGCAGCCAGCGCGGGTGCGCCGGCGAGAATCGCACCGCCCGCCCGCCGTCGACCACCGTCTTGCCCAGCCCCAGCGCCACGGTGGCGATCCCCTCCTCGGCCTTCATCTCGCGCACCGGGTAGAAGTTGTGCGACTGCGCCACCCCCGCGAAGTGCGGGTAGACCACGTCGCCGTGCCGGTCGCCCACGATCTGCTGGATCACCACCGCCATCTTCTCGTCCTCGACCCGGTTGGGCGTCGCCGCGAAGTAGGCCTTGGCCGCCGCGAAGTAGGTGGCCGCGTAGATGTGCTTGACCGCCGCCTCGAGCGCCGCCAGCCGCTCGGCCGGCGTCGGCGCCGTGTTCGGCAGCATGTGGGTCGGGTAGACGCCCGCCGCCGGCAGGTGGTGGGAGTCTTCGAGCAGGCTCGACGAGCGCACCGCCAGCGGCTGGTCGGCGCGCTCGAGGAACGCCGCCAGGTCGGCCCGCACCGCGGGGGGTAGGGGCGCCGCCAGGAAGCGGGCCAGGATCGCCCGGTCGTCGGTCTCGTGGAGCGCGTACGCCTGCAGCTCGCCGGCGCCGACGAAGGCGTCGAACACGTCGGTCCCCAGGACGGCCGTCGTCGGCACGAACAGCCGGATGCGCGGCAGGTCGCGGCCGACGTCGCCGCGCGACAGCAGGTCGAACGTGAACGCCAGGCCGCGCCCCTTGCCGCCCAAGCTGCCGCCGCCGATCCGGACGAACGTGTCGCCCGCCGTCGCCCGCGCCGCGGCGAAGTCGACCACCTGGCCGCGGCGCTGGGCGTCGCGCGTCTGCTGCAGCCGGTCGATCAGGAACGACCGCATCTGCTGCGTCGAGGCGAAGTCGTCCACCCCCAGCGTCCGCAGCTCCGAGGCCAGCGCGAACTCGGTGCGGGCCATGAGCCAGTTCGAGAAGCCGTTGCGCCGGGCGTGGCTCACCAGCACGTCGTCCGGCACGTCCGGCAGCACGCCGATCAACGCGTCGATGTCGGCAGCGCGGGCCACCTCGGCGCCGTCGCCGGCGCGGAACACGAAGTCGCCGAAGCCCAGCCGCTCGCGCATGAACGTGTTGAACTCGGCCAGGAGCGTCGGCGAGTTCTTGTTGACGAACGCCGCGTCCAGCGCCTCGGCCGCCGCCGCGAATCGGTCGCGCGACGACTGCAGCAGCAGCGGCGTCTCGGCATCGACGGCGCGGATGCGGCGCAGCAGCGCCAGGCCCGCCTCGCGGTCGTCGACGCCGCCGCGCGGGAAGCGGACGTCGCTGATCACCGCCAGGACGTGGTCGGCCGACGCCTCGTAGAGCGCCCAGCCCGCCTCGTAGGTCGTGGCCAGCCGCAGGCGCGGCCGAAGCCGGCGCCGCAGCTGGCGCTGGTCCTCGTTCAGGCTCTGGGCGATGAGCTGGTCGGTTTGGCGCGTCAGCGCGCGGAACACCAGCGGCAGGTACGACGAGATGAACGGCACGCTGTCCTCGACGAGGATGATGCTGCGCACCCCGCCCACCCGCGCGTCGTGCTCGGCGTTGCGCTGGTCCTCGACCAGGCGGATGATCGCCAGGAACAGCCGCACGTCGCCGCGCCACAGCAACACGCCGTCGACGAACGGGATCGCGCCGGGGCCGCCGGGGATCGCGAACAGCTCGCGCATGTCGTAGGCCATCAGGAAGACCGGCACGCCGGCGCACGCGGCCTTGGCGGCGCGCCCGAAGTACGACGCCGCCACGTCGCTCACCGCCGCGATCGTGATCACGATGTCGAACGGCCGCGCGCCCAGCAGCTCCAGGGCGCGGCCGCGGGTCGAGACGCGGGTGATCTCGGGCGGGCCCTCGAGCGAAAGGCTCTGGAACGTCGTGAAGATCAGCTCGGCCAGGTGGGCGCCTTCGGACAGCGTGTAGGAGTCGTAGAGGCTGGCCACCAGCAGCACCCGGCGGACGCGGAACGACTGCAGCGACTGGAGCTGGCTGGTCTGGGCGTCGTAGGCCTCGACGATCGCCTCGAGGTCCGGCGGCGGAAGGGGCGGCGGCGCGGCGCGGCCGGGCGGGCCCGCCGCGCCGTCCCGACCGTCCCCCGCCATCAGCCGCCGCCGACCGCTACGTCAGGCCCTGGTCGAGCATCGCGTTCGCCACCTGGATGAAGCCGGCGATGTTGGCGCCCGCTACCAGGTTGCCCGGCACGCCGTAGGCCGCCGCCGCCTCGGCCGCCTGGCGGTGGATGCCGGTCATGATCCGGTCCAACTCGGCGTCGACCTGGGCGCGCGCCCACGTGTCGAACTGGGCGTTCTGCGTCATCTCGAGCGCCGACGTCGCCACCCCGCCGGCGTTGGCGGCCTTGGCCGGGCCGAACGCCACGCCGGCGGCCACGAAGGCCTCGATGGCCGGGATCGTCGACGGCATGTTGGCGCCCTCGCTCACCGCCCGGCAGCCGCCGGCGATGAGCGCCCGGGCGTCGGCCTCGTCGATCTCGTTCTGCGTCGCGCACGGCAGCGCGATGTCGCAGGGCACCGCCCACGGCCGGGCCCCGGCGTGGAACGTCGCGCCCGGGAAGGTGTCGACGTAGGCCTCGATCCGGCCGCGGCGGACGTTCTTCTGGTCCATGATCCAGGCCAGCTTCTCGCGGTCGACGCCGGCCGGGTCATGGACGAAGCCGCTCGAGTCCGAGACCGTCACGACCTTGCCGCCGTAATCGAGGATCTTCTCGATGCAGTACTGCGCCACGTTGCCGCTGCCGCTGACGGTGCAGGTGCGCCCCTCGATGCCGTCGCCGCGGTCCTTCAGCATCTCGCGCAGGAAGTAGACCTGGCCGTAGCCGGTGGCCTCGGGCCGGATCAGCGACCCGCCCCAGCCCCAGCCCTTGCCGGTCATGGCGCCGTCCCAACTGCGGGTCAGGCGCTTGTACTGCCCGTAGAGAAAGCCGATCTCGCGGCCACCGACGCCGATGTCGCCAGCCGGTACGTCGATGTTGGGGCCGATGTGGCGGTGCAGCTCGGTCATGAACGCCTGGCAGAAGCGCATGACCTCGCCATCCGACTTGCCCTTGGGGTCGAAGTCGCTGCCGCCCTTGGCGCCGCCGATCGGGCGCGTCGTCAGGGCGTTCTTGAAGATCTGCTCGAAGCCCAGGAACTTGATGATCGAGAGGTTGACCGACGGGTGGAACCGCAGGCCGCCCTTGTACGGGCCGAGGGCGTTGTTGAACTGCACCCGCATGCCGCGGTTGAGCTGGACCGCGCCGTTGTCATCGACCCACGCCACCCGGAACAACACCATGCGGTCCGGCTCGACGAGCCGCTCCAGGATGGCTGCCTCGCGGTACTGCGGGTTGCGCTCGAGCACCGGCTCGATCGACGTGAGCACCTCCCAGACGGCCTGGTGGAACTCGGACTGGTTCGGATCGCGCTGCTGGATCGACTCGAACACGGCCTGGGCATACATCGCGGGCGTCACGTCCTACGGGGCGATTCGGTTGTCGGGGAGCGCGGCGGAGGGTAGGACCAACGGCAGATCGACGCAAGCGGCGCAGGGCGATTGACTCCCCCCCGTCGCCGCTGGTAACGTCGTCGCGCCGGGCGGGGGCCTGGCGATCGCTGGTTGACGACGACCGTGACAGGAGGTGGCGGTGGGCCGCGTGGCTGTGGTGACCGGAGGGACGCGCGGGATCGGCCGCGCGATCAGCGTGGCGCTCAAGGAGGCCGGCGCCACCGTCGCCGCCGTCTACCACGGCAACGACGCGGCGGCGGCGGCCTTCACCGCCGAGACCGGGATCGCGACCTACAAGTGGGATGTCGCCGACTACGATGCCTGTCAGGCCGGCATGGCCCAGGTCGCCGCCGATCTCGGGCCGGTCGACATCCTGGTCAACAACGCCGGCATCACCCGCGACGGCACGCTGGTGAAGATGTCGCCCGACGACTGGGAGCGCGTCATCGCCACGAACCTCGGCTCGTGCTTTCACATGGCCAAGGCCGCCTTCCCGGGCATGGTCGAGCGCAAGTTCGGCCGGATCGTCAACATCGGCTCGATCAACGGCCAGGCGGGGCAGTACGGACAGGTGAACTACGCCGCCGCCAAGAGCGGCATCCACGGCTTCACCAAGGCGCTGGCCCAAGAGGGCGCGCGACATGGCATCACCGTCAACGCCATCGCGCCCGGCTACATCGACACCGACATGGTCGCCGCGGTGCCGCCGCCGGTGCTCGACAAGATCATCGCCCGGATCCCGGCCGGCCGGCTCGGCCGGGCCGAGGAAATCGCGCGGGGCGTCGTCTTCCTGGTGGCCGACGACGCCGCGTTCATCACCGGCGCCACGCTGTCGATCAACGGCGGGCAGCACATGTATTGACACGCCTGCGGCGGGCGGCGAGGGGCGGCGCCGAGGGCGGCGAGACCGCGCCGTGTCCGCGGGCTGTCGCCGACGGGTCGCGGCGCAGCTTGTCGATGGCGGTGGGTGCCGATAGGCTCAGCGGATGATGGGACCATCGCGCGCGCATGACCTCGCCGGCGCCGCCGACCCGCGCGCCGTCCTGCGCCGCGTCTTCGGTTTCGACGACTTCCGCGGCCAGCAGCGGGAGGTCGTCGACCACATCGTGGGCGGCGGCGATGCGCTCGTCGTCATGCCCACCGGCAGCGGCAAGTCGCTGTGCTACCAGCTGCCGGCGCTGCTGCGGCCCGGCGTCGCCGTCGTCGTCAGCCCGCTCATCGCGCTGATGGCCGACCAGGTGACGGCGCTGCGCGCGCTGGGCGTGCGGGCGGCGGCGCTGAACTCGTCGCTCGATCCGGCCGCGCAGCGCGGCGTCGAGGCCGCGCTGCGCGCCGGCCGGCTCGACCTCGTCTACGTCGCCCCGGAGCGCCTCGTCACCGAGGGCTTCCTGGCGCTGCTGGCCGAGGTCGAGATCGCCCTGTTCGCGATCGACGAGGCGCACTGCGTCTCGCAATGGGGGCACGACTTCCGGCCCGAGTACCTCCAGCTCGACCTCCTGGCCGAGCGCTTCCCGGGCGTGCCGCGCATCGCCTTGACCGCCACCGCCGACGGCCCGACGCGGCGCGAGATCGTCGAGCGGCTGCGGCTGGCCGGGGCGCGGGTGTTCGTGGCCGGCTTCGACCGACCGAACATCCGCTACCGCGTCTGGCTCAAGGACGACCCGTTCCGGCAGCTGCTGACATGCCTCCAACGCGAGCACGCCGCGCCCGACGGCGGGGTCGAGACCGGCATCGTCTACTGCCTGTCGCGCAAGAAGGTCGAGCAGACGGCCGAGCGGCTGGCGGCGGCCGGCATCCCCGCCCTGCCCTACCACGCCGGCCTCGACGCCGACGTCCGCGCCCGCCACCAGCGCCGCTTCACGCACGACGAGGTGCCGGTGATCGTCGCCACCGTGGCGTTCGGGATGGGCATCGACAAGCCCGACGTACGGTTCGTGTTCCACGTCGACCCGCCCAAGAGCCTCGAGGCCTACTACCAGGAGACCGGCCGCGCCGGTCGCGACGGGCTGCCGGCCACGGCGACGATGCTCTACGGCATGGCCGACATCGCCCGGCTGCGCTCGATGATCGCCGACGGCGAGGCCGACGAGTCGCGCCAGCGCGTCGAGCAGCTCAAGCTGAACGCCCTGTTGGGCTTCTGCGAGACGACCCGCTGCCGCCGCCAGGTCTTGCTGGAGTACTTCGGCGACAGCCTGCCCAGCCGCTGCGGCAACTGCGACACCTGCCTCGAGCCGGTCGACAGCTGGGATGGCACCGTGGCGGCCCAGAAGGCGATGTCGGCGATCCTGCGCACCGGCCAGCGTTTCGGCCAGGGCCATGTCACCGACGTCCTGCGCGGCGAGCGGACCGAGAAGGTCGAGCGCTTCGGCCACGACGCCCTGCCGACGTTCGGCGTCGGCGCCGACCTCGACGCCCGAGCCTGGGGCTCGGTGCTGCGCCAGCTCGTCGCCGCCGGGCTCGTCGCGGTCGACGTCGAGGGCCACGGCAGCCTGCGCCTCACCGACGCCGCCGGCGACGTGCTGCGCGGCCGGTCGAGCGTCACGCTCCGCCGCGACCCGGCGCCGGCGGCCGGCGGCGCCCGCCGCGACCGCGCCGGCGAGCGCCGCCGCGCGGCCGGCGCGTCGCTCTTCGGCGGCGCCGACGACGCCCTGGCGGAGGCGGCCGACCCGGCGCTGTTCGAGGCGCTGCGCGCCTGCCGCCTGGCACTGGCCCGCGAGCAAGCGGTGCCGCCCTACGTGATCTTCCACGACAAGACGCTGCTGGCCATGGCCGCCCGGCGCCCGACGACGGCCCACGCCCTGGCGCTCATCTCGGGCGTCGGCGAGGCCAAGCTGGCGCGGTATGGGGAGGCGTTCCTGACGGTGATCCGAGGGCACGTGGAGGGGGGTGGGGCGTGATATCATACGCCCCCATGAACGGTACTATCCGGCGAGCGGCCGTGAAACCGGGCGCCGAACCGTCCGGCCGTTTCGTCGTTCGCCTCGATCCCGGACTTCACGCCGCCCTACGGGCCGAAGCCGCAGCGCGTGGTACGTCGCTCAACGCGCTGTGTTCAGACCTGTTGGCCGACGGTCGCCGCGGTGGGTGCAGCGAAGAATTCGACGCGGTCGTGAAGTCCGCCGTCGCGGTGTTCGACGGCGACCTCGTCGGCGTCGTGGCGTTCGGCTCCTGGGCCCGCGGCGAGGCGACGACCGTGTCCGACATCGACGTGCTGCTCGTGTTGGCGCCGAGCGTGGCCATCACGCGGGACATCTACCGGCGCTGGGATCGTATCGCCTCGCCTACCATCGAGCGTCGGGTCGTCGATGTCCACTTCGTCGCGCTGCCGGTGGACGACGAACGTTTCTCGTCGCTGTGGGCAGAGGTCGCGCGAGACGGCATCATCGCGTTCGACCGCGACCATCGGGTGTCGAGGTATCTCGGCAAGGTCCGCCGGCAGTTGTTGGGTGGCCACCATCGCCGTGCGATGGCTCATGGACAGCCGTACTGGACGGTCGCGTCACAGGCAGTCGAACCATGAGGAACCCCGATTTGGCGGCGGACTATCTCCGCCGCTCCGTGGCTCGCCTCGCCGCCATCGACGTGCTCTTCGATGCCGAGAGCTGGCCCGACGTCGTGCGGGAGGCGCAGGAGGTCGTGGAGTTGGCGCTGAAGGGCTGCCTGCGTCACTTCGGGATCGAGCCTCCGCGCATCCACGATGTATCGGAGGTGCTGCTGAGCGAACGCGGCCGATTGCCCGCATCGCTACAGGCCGAGGCGACACGCTTGGCCACGATCTCGAAGTCGTTGCGCCGCGACCGCGAGTTGGCGTTCTACGGCGCCGAGGACCTGACCCCGACCGACTTCTATGCCCGCAGCGACGCCGAGGCAGCCCGCGATGGCGCGCGGCACGTCGTGCGGGTCGTGGCGGAAAGCCTGGCGTGAACGACGGTCCGCGCGAGGGTACATGACGACGGTCCGCGTGCCGGGCCTGCGGTCCGCGTGGTGGATTGCCGCCGCCCTCGTCTACCCCCTCGTCCTGACCTGGCTCTACTTCATCGCCCTCTCCGGCGTCCCGGCGCCGTGGCCGCAGCTGGCGTACGGGCTTGGCAAGGCCGTGCAGTTCGGACCGGCGCTGTGGTGGCTCGCCCGCGTCCGCCCCGACATCATCCGGCCGCGCGGGCGGACGACCCGCCGCGATCTGGCGGTGGGCGCAGCGTTCGGGGCGCTCGTCGCCGCGGCCTTGTTCGCCGTCTACGCCGGCCGCCCGTTCGACCTGCTCGGCCCGGCCGGCCACGCCGCCCTGACCGCCGCCGCGTCGGACAAGGCGGCCGCCCTCGGCATCGCCACGCCCGTTCGGTTCGCCGTCCTGGGCTTGTTCTATGCCCTGGTGCACAGCGGCCTTGAGGAGGCGTACTGGCGCGGCCTCGTCTTCACCGCCGTCCGCGGCCGGACCCGCGCCCGAACGGCCGTCTGGGTGTCGAGCGTCGCGTTCACCCTGCATCACGTCGTCCTGGTGACGACGCTCCTGCCCGGCCAGCTGCCGCTGGCCCTGTTCCTGGCCGCCTGCGTCGGCATCGGCGGCGCCGCCTGGAGCGTCCAGCGCTCGGTCGCCCGGTCGCTGCTGGGCGCCTGGCTCGGCCACGGCATCGTCGACGCGGCGATCTTCGCGGTGGGGGGGTGGGTATTGTTCGGCGGGGGCGGCGGCTGACAGCGCCGCTGCAGCGGGCGCCCGATGACCGAGCGACCGTCGCCGCGCACCCCCCGTACGCCGTCAGCCCCCCGCCCCCGGCCACACCTCCCCGCCCGGGCACGGCAGCGTCCCCGCGATACCGGCGTAGATCGCCTCGAGCTGGCTGGCGGTCGGGGCCTCGAGGTAGAACTGCGGGCCGGAAACGATTCCGCGCAGCAGGTCGCGGTCGATGTCGTCCCCGAGGCCGATCGCGTAGAGCTTGCGGCCGTCGCGGGCGCGGGCGGCGGCGGCGCGGACCTCGTCGTCGGTGGCGCTGGCGCGGCCGTCGGTCAGGACGATGACGATGCGCTGGCGGGCCGGGCCGGCGTCCGCGGGCAGGGCGGCCGCGGCGACGTCGAGGGCGTGGTCGAGGCGGGTGCCGTCGGCGGTGGCGATGGCGTCGATGGCGGCGCGCAACGCGGCCGCGTCGGAGGTCAACGGCGCGGCAAGGACAGCCTCGGCGTTGAAGACGACGATGGCGGCGCGGTCGCCGGCCTCGAGCAGATCGACGAAGGCCCGCGCGGCCGTCTTCGCGGCGTCGATCTTGGCCACGCCGCCGCTCTGCTCGCGCATGCTGCTCGAGGCGTCGATCACGAGGGCGACGTCGGAACGGATGTCCTTGGGCAGGCAGACGGCGCGGGCGAGGACCGGCAGGTAGACCGTGCCGGGACGCGCCTCGGGCGTGGCGGTGACGGTCGGCGTCGGCGCGGTCGTCGGGGTATCGCTGGGCGCCGGGGTGGGGCTGACGACGGGGGTGTCGGACGGCGCCGGGGTCGGCGGCTCGGGCGTCGGCGTGGCGGTGGGCGGTTCGCACGGGCCGGTGACGTCGATCGCGTCGGCCGGCACGGCCGCCGGCGCGGCGGCGCGGCCGCTGGAGTCGGTCAGCGTGACCTGGCTGTCCGCGGTGCGGTTCGGCGTCTGGCCCAGCGCCGTGGCCGAGACGCGGTAGCTGGCGGTGACGGTCGTGCCGGGCGCCAGGTTCGCCCAGGTGAAGTCGAGCGCCGGGCCGGCCACGGCTGGCGGCGGGCTGGCCGAGCCGGGCACGAGCTGCAGCGCCGCCGGCAGGACGTCGCGCAGCCGCACGCTGGCCACCGTCACGCCGCGGCCGGCCTCCTGGAGGTCGCGCACCGCCTGCGGCAGCCGGCCGGCCGGTGCCGTGTAGGCCAGCGTGCGCGGGTTGGCAATGGCGCGGTAGTCGCCGCAGTTGGCGCGCGGGCCGCTGTTGAAGCAGACCGTGGCGATCTGGATGCCCTTGCCGGCGGCGCCCCCGGCAGCGCGCTGGGCCGCCCCCGGGCACGACGGCACGCTCGGATCGCAGCCGTCGCCGTAGAGGATCACGATCTCGATCGGCGACAGCGGGCGGCCGGCGGCGTCGCTGCGGACCTTCTCGAACATCTCGACGGCCTCGTCGATCGCCAGCGGCGGGTTCTCGCCGAGGTCGCCCGCGTCGTAGCGGATGCCGTTTACGGCGCCCTGGGCCTTGCCGACCTGGTCGGTCCAGTCGGACTCGACGGTGACCTTGAAGCCGTGCGACAGGACGGCGACCATCGTGCCGGGGATCGTCCAGTCGAGCTCGCCCAGGACGTCGCGGGCGCTCTTGCGCACGTCGGGCAGCAACGGTTCGATGGACTGCGAGCGGTCGACGGCAATGATGAGGTGGACCGGCCGGGCCGCCGGGCAGGTGACGGCCACCGTCACGGTGACCGACGCCGTGTCGCACAGCTGCATCGCGCCGGGGGTGACGGCGTGGCCGATCGCGGCGCCGCAGGCCGACGGCGGCAGGCCGCTGCCGCCCTGCAGTGGCGCCGCGGCGCGCGCCGGAGCGCGCTCGAGGGCGGTGGCGGACAGGAGGGCCGCCGCGGCGGCCAGCGTCGCGAGGGCGGCGGCGAGCGCGCGCGCCGGGGCAAGGCGGGGGGTCATCGCGGCCTCCTGCGGCTCGGCACGACGGCGCCGGGCGGCGGCGCCGTGCCGTCGAGTCGGCGCCGCGGCTCGACCGTGGCGCCGGCCGCCCATTGTACCGCGGCGGGCAGGCGCGATGCGCGGCGGCGGAGGAAGCCGGCGTTAAGGTCGGCTAACGTGGTCGCCCCATCATCACGGGCACGGGATCACGCCGGCCACGGCGCGGTAGACGCGGGCCAGGTCCTCGGCGCCGGGCGCCTGGTAGAAGTGGCGCGGCGACGTGGCCACCAGCTGCAGCAGCGCGGGATCGACGTCGGGCCCGAGGCCGATCGTGAACAGCGTCACCCCGGCCCGCTTGGCGGCGTCGGCGGCGGCGACGACGCGGCCGACCGTCGAGCGCGTCGGCTGGCCGTCGGTCATCAGCACGATGACCGGCCGCGCGGCGCTGCGCCGGCTCGGCCCGCGCAGCTCGGCGCGGGCGGCGTCGAGGCCGGCGTCGATGCGCGTGCCGGGGGCCATCGGCAGCTCGGCCAGCGCGGTTCGCAGCGCGGCGCCGTTGCCGGTCAGGCCGACCCGCAGCCGGGCGTCGTCGTCGAACGTCACCAGCGCCACGTGGTCATAGCGCAGGTCCATCAGCCCGACAAAGCTCAGCGCCGCCTGCCGGGCCGCCTCGATCTTCGTCACGCCGCCGGCCGAGGTCGACACCGCCATCGAGGTCGAGGTGTCGAGGACGAGGACGATGTCGGCCAGGCGCTGGCCGGGCTTGCAGCGGTTCACGACGGCGTAGGGCAGGTAGATGTCCTCCGGCGGCCGCGGCGTGCGGGTGGCGGTGCGGGTCGGCGTGACGGTCGGGGTGGCGGTGGCCGTCGGCGTCGCCGTCGGGGCGGCGGTGGCCGTGGCCTGCGGCGTCGGCGTGACCGTCGGCGTCGGCGTCTCGGTCGGCGTCGCGCTGGCGATCGGGGTCGGGACGATGACGCGCACCAGCGGCACCGGGAACTGGGCCTCGCCGACGCGGCCGGTGCCGTCGGTGTGGCGGGTGCGGGCGTCGACGTTCGTCGGGATCGTGCCGCCGCCGGTCGGGCGGGCCTGGTAGGACAGCCGGAAGCCGGGCAGGTTGACCTGGCCGAGCCGCCAGGTGAGGGTCCGGCTGGCCGCGTCCCACTCCGGCTCGCTCGGCCGGCCCGAGCCCGGCACGAAGTCGACGTTGGGCGGCAGGACGTCGGTGACGATGGCGTCGCGGAAGAGCGGCACGGCGCCGATGCGGCCGGCGATGCGGTTGAAGATGTCGCCCAGCTCGGCCTCGGTCGGGCTGACGAAGAAGTCGTCGGGTCCGCTGGCGATCCGCCCCAGCGTGTCGGCGTCGATGTCGCTGCCGAGGCCGATCGTGAAGACCTGGATCTGCAGCCGCCGCGCCTCGGCGATCACGCCGTCGATCTGGCCGAGGTCGTTGAGGCCGCTGGTGTGGCGGCCGTCGCTGAGCATGACGATGACGGGCTGGGCGCCGGTGCGCGCCGAGGCGGTGACGGTCTTGATCGCCTCGTCGAGGCCGGCGACCAGGTTCGTCCCGCCGCTGGCGCCGATGCCGGCGATGGCCCGGATGGCGGTCGGTCGGTCGGCGGTGAGGTTCTGGACGCGCGACGCGTCGGTGCTGAACGTGACGACGCCGAAGCGCGACCCCGCCCCGCCGCGCACCACGAACGTCGCCGCGGCGTCGCGGGCCGCCTGCATCTTGCTGCCGAGCATCGAGCCCGAGTTGTCGATCGAGAGCACGATGTCGGCCGCGGGCGGCGGTTCGGGGCAGACGCCATCGACGACGAGCTGGATCTCGATCGTCTGCCCGAGCTGGATCTCGGCCGGCTGGGCGGCCTTGCTGGACACCAGCTGGCAGCCGTTGTCGGTGAGGTTGGGCAGCGGGCCCCCGCGCGCGCCCAGGGCGTAGACCCGAACGGCGTCGTTGCGGTCGGCGACGTAGAGCCGGCCGTCGCCGTCGAGCGCCAGGTCGGTCGGGACGTCGCTCGTGGTGCCGACCGGCGCGGCGGTGACGAGGGTGCCGTCGGGCTGCCAGCCGAACACCCAGCCGTTGCGGGTCAGGACGTAGGCGCTGCCGTCCGGCCCGGCCGCCACGCGCTGCGCGCCGGCGATGACCGGCACGGTGCGCTGCAGCGTCCCGTCGCGGGCGAAGACCACCAGCGTGGCCGCGCTGCGGTCGACGAGGAAGACGTGATCGGCGGAGAGCGCGATGTCGAAGGCGGCCAGGTAGCCGCCGCCATCGAGCCGGAACGAGCCGACGGCCGCCAAGCCGCGGTCGAGGATGAAGACGCGCTGCCCGAGCGAGTCGAGGGCCGCCAAGCGGTCGCCGTAGGCGGCGATGGCGGTGATCCAGGAACCGACGGGCGGCAACCACTCGGCCGCCCAGCTGCCGTCGGGCGCCAGGCGGCGAACGGCGCCGGTCTCCCACAGCACGTAGGGGTCGTCGCCGGCCGTCGCCACGTCGATCGGCGGCGTGAGCTCCTCGCGCCGCAGCGGGGCGCCGGGGGGGATCGGGGTGCCGAGGACGGGCAGGACCGACGGGTCGAACGGGACGTCGCGCTCGGGGGCGCCGCCCAGGCTCCAGAGCTGGACGCGCGGCGCCGCATCGCCGATCAGCGCGCGGTCGCCGACGGCGATGCGGCTGGGCTGCAGCAGCAGACCGAACGTCAGCCGCTGCTGGAGCTCGAGCAGGCCGAGGTCGGGGACGCGGATCAGGCCGTCCGGCGCCACCGCGGCATAGGCGACGCGGGCGCTGGTCACCTCGACGTCGCTGACGTCGTCGAACGGCAGCCGGGCCACGGTGTTGTTGAGCTCATCGCCCAGGATCAAACCGGCCCGCGGCGCGCCGACCAGGAAACGGGCGTTGTTGCCGCTGCGGGCGATGAGGCCGCCGGTGCGGATCGCCGCCAGCTGGTACTGCGCCAGGGCGGTGTTCGACCCCGACGCGACGTAGTACTCGCGTCCGTCGCGCGGGTCGGCGAGGTCGAACGTCGGCACCTGGCCGGTGGGGCCGATGCCGTCGCCGCGGTACATCAGGCCCTCGGGCTCGCTCACCCGGTTCTGGACCGCCATCGTCCGCAGCCGCGTCCCGTCGGGCTGGAAGGCGTGCACCTGCTGGTCGCCGCGCGAGACGACGAAGATCTCGTCGCGCACGACCTCGAGGCCCTGCGGGTCGTCCACGGGCCAGCTGGCCAGCGGCACCCCGGCGCCCGAGACGACCTGGACGCGATCGTTGCCGGTGTCGGCGACGACGAGACGACCGTCGGCCAGGTAGTCGACGTCGCGCGGCCGGCGGAAGCTCCCCGGCTGGCTGCCGTCGCGGCCGACGGTCCTGACGAAGGCGCCGTCGCGGTCGTAGATGCGGACGGTGCCCGACGTGACGTCGGTGACCGCGAGCTGCGCGGCCGAGGCGTGCCGGCCGATTCCGCCGCTCTCGTGGCCGGCCGGCCACTCGAGCGACTCGTAGAGGACCATCCCCTGGCTGCGCCACTCGGCCACCAGGCTGGCGCCGGGCGCGCCCTGCGCCGCCGGCGCCGCGGCGCCCGGCGCCGGCGCGCGGCCGACGGCGGCGGCGGCGAGGCCGAGCGCACACAGCGCCGCAGCGGCGGTGCGCGGTGTGCGGGCAGGGCTGCGGGGGGGGATCAACGGGGGCGACTCCGGGGCAAGGAGTGCGACGTCGCCGCGGCGGTCCGCGTTACGCGGGCGCTGGGCGGCCGGCGAAGGGTAGCGCGAGGGGCGGGGGGCCGCAATCGAGCGGCCCATCTATAATCGGCCGGCGATGGCTGCCGTCTCCGATCCGCCCCTCAAGCTCCGCCCTGTGCCGATCGAGGTGGCGCAGATCCAGGGCCGCGCCGCGCTCGTGTTCGTCGACCCGGCGCGGCTGGCCGGTCGGCCGGTCGTGCTGCCGCTGGCGTTCGCGCCGATCGTCCAGCTGCTCGACGGCTCACGCGACCGGACCCGGCTGGCGATCGACCTGGCGCAGCGCGACGATGGCGGCTGGCCGGACGACGTGATCGACGGCGTCCTGGACCACCTCGACCGCGCCTTCCTGCTCGACAACCCGGCCAGCGCCGCGGCGCTCGGCCGGGCCGTAGCCGCCTTTCGCGACCTGCCGCACCGACCGCCGGCCCACGCCGACGCCGTCTACCCGGCGGCCGGCGATGCGCTCGCGCGGCTGCTCGACGGCTTCCTGGCCGGCGTGGGCGGGCGCCCCATCGGGGACGAGCGGGCGGGCGCAGGATCGCTGGGTGACGGATCGGAAGCGGACGAGATCGCGTGGCCGTTTGCGTTCTTCAGCCCGCACATCGACTACGCCCGCGGCGGCCTGGTGTACGCGGCGGTCTGGGAGCGGGCGCGGGCGGCGGTCGAGGCGGCCGAGGTGGCGGTGCTGATCGGCACCGACCACCAGGGTCCGCCCGGCAGCTGGACGCTGACCGAGCAGCACTACGCCACGCCCTATGGCCCGCTCCCCACGGCGCGCGCCGCGGTGGCGGCGCTGGCCGAGGCGGTCGGCGCCGAGCACGCCTTCGCCGGCGAGCTGCGGCACCGCGAGGAGCACGCGCTCGAGCTCGTGGCGGTCTGGCTGCACCACATGCGCGGCGGCCGGCCGATCGAGGTCGTGCCGGTGCTGGTGGGCGGCTTCGACCACTTCGAGGCGGCCCCCGACGAGCCCGAGCGCGACCCGACGGTCCAAGCCGCCGTGGCCGCGCTGCGGGCGGTGATCGCGGGCCGCAAGGCGCTGGTGATCGCCTCGGGCGACCTGTCGCACGTCGGGCCGGCGTTCGGCCAGCTGCCGATGACGGCCGACGACATGGCGACGCTCCACGCCGACGACCACGCGCTGCTCGAGCGGCTGTGCGCGGGCGACCGGGCCGGCTTTTTGGCCCCGATCCAGCACAGCGCGAACCGGACGAACATCTGCGGCGTCGCCCCGTTCTGGCTGACGATGGCCGTGGCCGAGGCCACCGGCGGCGAGCTGATCGACTACGACCAGTGCCCGGCCGACGACGAGGGCACCTCGTGGGTCAGCATCGGCGGCGTGGTGCTGCACCGGTGAGCGGCGCGCGCGCGGCGGCGCACGATGCGCCGGGGATGCCGCCGGACCACCGGCGCGACGCGGTGATCGCCACGCCGTTCGGCCCGTTCCGACTGGCGGTCGACGACGCCGGCCGGCTGGTGCGGGCGGACTTCGTCGACGGGGCGGACGAGGGGCTGGAGGACGGCGGTGGAGCCGCGGGCGCTGTTGCGGGCGCTGCGGCGCTCGATGCCGCGGATGGCCGCCGTGCCATCGACGACGCGGCGGCCGCGGCGCTCGCCCGGGCCGTCGCCCAGCTGACGGCCTACTTCGCCGGCACGCCGACCGACTTCGACCTGCCCGTAGCGCCCGACGGCACCGCCTTCGAGCGCCGCGTCTGGGCGCAGCTCCAGACGATCCCGTACGGCCGGACGACGAGCTACGGCGCCGTTGCCGCCGCGATCGGCGAACCGCCCGACGCGGCCCGCGCCGTCGGCGCCGCCAACGCCCGCAACCCGATCGCCGTCGTCATCCCGTGCCACCGGGTGATCGGGGCCGACGGGGCGCTGGTGGGCTACGCCGCGGGCCTGGCGCGCAAGCGGGGGCTGCTGGCGCTGGAGCAGGGACAGGCGACGCTGGGGTGGTGAGCGGGGCGGGGTGCGTCCGCTACGGGATGTACTGCTCCTCGATGGCGAGGATGACGCCGTCCTCGGCGGTGACATGCACCGGGTTCGCGGTCAGCTGCCCATCGCCCGACCGGCTCGGCGGGACGCCGAAGCCGAAGCGGGCGGCGCCGGCGACGGGGGTGCCGGCGAACCAGCCCGCGAGGTCGTCGGGACCGACGCGCAGCAGGCCGGTCTGACCCGACGCCTCGCCGTCCGCGATCAGCTCGATGGACGCCTTCGGCGACAACGGCAGCGTCACCGTCGTCGCGTCGAGGTTGCGGATGTAGAAGCCGTTGGGCAGCTCGCCCAGGTAGGTCGTGTGGCCGTCGGCGATCGATGCCGCTTCTCCCAAGAAGACGGCCGGGTCGAGGACGAGCTGGGGCGGCGGCCCCGGCTCGAGCGCGACGAGGAAGGCCAAGTGACGTCCGTCGCGCATCTCGGTCGGCGTGGCGTCGTACGGCTCGGCCCGGCCGGTGGCGAAGACATCGGGTCCGGGCAGCTCCAGCCCGGCTTCCAGGGTCGGTGCGGCGGCAGGCTCGCCCGCTGTCGCGGTGCCGTTGGGCACGGCGGGCGGGGCGACCGGCCGCTGGCACGCGGCCCCACAGAGCCCGAGAACCGCCGCCAGGACCTGCATCCGTCCGCTCCGATGGCCGCTGCGCACGCTCCGATTCATGCTCATGGTCTGGCTCCGATGTAGTCGACGAGGTCCATCACCCGCCCGGCATACCCCCACTCGTTGTCGTACCACGCCACGACCTTGGCGACGCGGCCGCTGCCGCCGAGCACCATCGTGCTCGGCAGGTCGACGACGGCCGACTCGGGGCGGCCGATGACGTCCGACGAGACGATCTCGTCGTCGGTCGCGGCCAAGACGCCGCGGTACGACGCATCGGCCGCGGCGGCGCGGAAGGCGGCGTTGAGCGCGGCGGCATCGACGGGACGGCCGAGCTCGGCCACGACGTCGATGACCGAGCCGTCGGGCACCGGGACGCGGTAGGCCATGCCGTCGACCTTGCCGGCCAGATGGGGCAGGACGAGGCCGATCGCCTTGGCCGCGCCGGTCGAGGTCGGGACGATGTTGAGCGCCGCGGCGCGGCCGCGCCGGCCCTTGGCGGCGACGTCGACGAGGGCCTGCGAGCCGGTGTAGGCGTGGACGGTCGAGACCATCGCCCAGGTCACGCCGAACGCCTCGTCGAGGGTGCGCAGGACGGGGGCAAGGCAGTTCGTCGTGCAGCTGGCGTTCGAGATGAGGTGGTGCGCGGCGGGGTCGTAGGCCGCCTCGTTGACGCCCATGCAGACCGTCACGTCGGCGCCGTCGTCCTTGGCCGGGGCGGTCAGGACGACGCGCTTCGCACCGGCCGTGACGTGCTTGGCCATCCCGTCGCGCGCCTCGAACACCCCGGTGGCCTCGACGACGATGTCGACGCCCAGGTCGGCCCACGGCAGCAGCGCCGGGTCGCGCTGCTGCAGCGCCTTGATCTCGCGCCCGCCGGCCCGCAGCCAGCCCTCGCCCGAGGCGATGTCGGCCGGCGGCGCCGGGTGGACCGAGTCGTAGCGCAGGGCGTAGGCCAGCTGGTCGAGCGGCGCCAGGTCGTTGATGGCGACGATCTCGACATCGCGCGGATCGTGCAGCCAGTGGCGCAGGACCATCTCGCCGATCCGGCCGAGGCCGTTGATGGCGACGCGGGTGGGCATGGCGGACTCCAGGTGCCGAGGTGTGAGGCGGGGCGGTGATGATAGCCCGACCGCCCCGCCCGCACCGCTAGCGCCGCCCCCAGAACGATCCCGCCGGGCACGGCAGCTCGCGGGCGATGTCGCGGTAGATCGCCTCGAGCGCGCCGGCGTCGACGGTGCGGAAGAAGGCGCGCGGCGACGAGGCGATCGCCGCCAACGCCTCGACGTCGAGGTCGAGGCCCAGGCCGATCGTGTAGACGGCGACGCCGGCCGCCTTGGCCGCCGCCGCGCTCGCGACGGCCTCGCTGGCAGGGCGGGGGTTGGAGCGCCCGTCGGTCAGGAGCACGATGACCGCTTGCCGGCCCGGTCGCCCCGGATCCCCCGTCACGACCTGCAGCGCGGCGTCGACGCCGCACACGAGGCACGTCTGGCGCTCGGTCCGGATCGCGACGAGGGCGCGGTTCAAGCGGTCGCGGTCGCCCGTGAGCGGAGCGACGACGGCCGCGGACTGGTGGAACGACACGATGGCCGCCCGATCGCCTTGGGCCAAGCGCAGGCTGTCGAGGAACGGACCGACCGCCGCCTGCGCCGCGGCGAGCTTCGTCCGTCCATCGGCGGCGCGCTCGAGCATGCTCGTGGAGGCGTCGATGACCAGCACGGCGTCGATCGGGCGCGTGGAGCCGCGACAGCGCTCGGTCAGCGCGAGCGGGAGGTAGATGGCGGGCGGAACCGGGGTGGGGGTGGCCGTCGGCGTCGGGGTCGGGGTGAGCGTCGGCGGCCGGGTGGGCGTGGCCGTCGGCGCGATCACCTCGACGACCGGCATCGGCAGGACATGGCGGCGGCGGGCGCCGTCGGCGTCGGTGTAGTCGGCCCAGGCGAAGCGGTTCGTCGGGACGAGGCCGGTGGTCAGCGGACGCACGCGGTACGTGAGCGTGATGCCGCCGGGCGGCAGGATCGGGCGCGCCCAGCGCAGCAGGTCGTCGCCGAACGCCGCCGCCGGGCGCGGGCTGTTCGGCACGAGCTCGACCTGGGCGCCGAGGGCGTCGTCGACCGTCCAGTCGACGGCGACGGTGCCGTAGACCGTCGCGAGCAGACGGCGATGGATCGCGGCGGCGGCGCCCGGTGCGCTGGCCAGGAAGGCCAGATCGGGGGCCGCGGTGATGTCGGACAGGCGGGCAGTCGACGCGTCGGCCCCGACCGCCACGGTCGCGAGCACGATGCCGTCGGCGGCCATCGCGTCGTCGGCGAACGCGGTGTCGGACCGGCCGTCCGTCACGACGACGGCGATCGGCACTGTCCGCGGCCGGCGGTCGGCGCCCAACGTGGCGTGGGCGAGCGCGAGCGCGGCAGCGATGTCCGTCGACCCCTCGGCCGCGACGTCCGCCAGCCCCGCCGTGGCGTCGTCGCCCGCCGTCAACGGCGCGTCGAGGCGCGCCTCGGCGGCGAACGTCACGAGGCCGACGCGGTGCGGCGCGCCGGCGAACGCCCGCGCCAGGCGCTGGGCGACCTCCTTGGCCGTCGGCAGCTTGTCGGCCCGGTCCATCGAGCCCGAGCGGTCGAAGACGAGGAGGACATCGGCGCCGTCGAAGCGCGAGGCGTCGGGGCAGGCGGCGCGCAGCGTGATCGAGACATCGACGCTCTCACCGAGGACGATCCGTTGCGGCGCAGCGCCCTTGGTGCCGCGCACGACGCACGACCGCGGCCCCGGCGTCGCGGCGGCCGGCGGCGTGGCCGGCGGCACGGCGGTGGGCGCATAGGCGTGGACGGCGCCGCGCTCCGTCTGGGCCGCGTAGACTGTGCCGTCCGGCCCGACGGCGACGTCGCCCGGTGCGAACGCCACGCCGTTGGCGTCGGACGGCTGCCAGCGGTCGACGAAGGCGCCGCTGGCCGCGTCGTAGCGCTCGATCGTGCCGTCGTCCGTGGCCACGACGGCCACGCGGCCGCCCGGGATGTCGGCGACGGCCACGAAGCGCGGCGCCGACGCCAGCCCGACCGGCCACCGGGCCGCGACGGCGCCGGAGGGTGCGAGGACGGTCATCTCCCGCTGCCGGGCGTCGATGGCGTAGATCGCGCCATCGGCGGTGATGGCCAGATCGTCCGGCCAGGCGCCGGCCGACGGGTGGGCGTGGCGCGCGACGACGGCGCCGCTGGCCGCGTCGAAGGCGACGATCGTGCCCGAGACGGGCTGGGCGACGACCACATGGCCGCCCGCGGCGGCGATCCGGGCGCCGCCGGGGGCGGCGACGGCCGACCAAGCAGCGTCCGGCTGGCCCGCGCGGTCGAAGCGTCGGATGCGCCCGAACTCGTCGAGGGTAAACGTCGCGCCGTCGATGGCGGCCACGTCGATGGCCGGCGTGCCGCGCCGCAAGGCGGCCGCGACACCATCCGGGCCGAGGGTGAACAAGACATCGGCGGTGCGATCGACGGCCACGGGCACGCCGCCGCCTGCGGCGGCCACGGCCGCGGCGAACGGCAGCTGCGGCACCGGGTTGCGCGCGCCCGGTGGATCGACGCGTGCCCTGGCGCGGGCGCCGACGAGCCGGAACCGGGGCTGGCCGGACGCGTCGCTGCGCACGACCTCGAAGTGCTCGCCGGCCGTCGACACGGCGTAGTCGCCGTCGGTGCCGACGTCGAGCGCCCACGGCCACTCGGTCGGGGGCTGGGTCGGCGTGTCCTCGAGGCGGACGGCGCCGGCTGGGCTGAGATCGGCGTCGATGATCCGGACGAGCGCATCGCCGCCAGCCGGGGGGGCGGTGCCGTCCGGCCGGACGAGGACGTGGAAGCGCACGTCGTGGTTCGCCGCGACGGCGATCGGCACCTCGCCCGTCAGCGTGATCGCCCGGCGCAGCGTGGCCCTCGGCGCCTCGGGGCCGGTGGTGACTCCGTCGTACACCTCGAACGGGCGTCCGTTGCCCGGCGAGAACCCCAGCCAGTTGTTGCGCCAGACCGCGATCCGGGGCCGGACGGACCCGGTCGCGACGACCCCGCTCGGCAGCAGCGTCGCCGGGTTCGTGACGGGGATCGGGTGCACGACCATGCGCCCGTCGAGCGGCCGGACGGCGACGTCGAGCAGGCCGTCGTGGACATGGTTGAACGTCGTCCCGATGCGGAAGATCAGCGACTGGTCGTGGGCGCCGTACTGCTCCACCCAGGCGTACATGCGATCCGACCGACCGTCGTCCGGCGCCGGCTCGAGGGGGTCGGCGTCGCCGTGATCGCGGGTGAACCGCCACACGACCCACCAGCTACCGTCGAGCGGATTGCCCGCGATGGCGACGGGTGTGCTGTTAGGGTTCCCCCGAACGGTGCCCACCCACCGGCCTGCCGAGTCGAACAGCAGGACGGAATGCGAGCGCCCGTCGGCGATCGCCAGCCGGCCGTCGGGCAGGAGGGCGACGTCGAGCGGCTCGAACGCCGGCGTCATCGGCAGCTGCCACGTCCGGTCGGGGGACACCGCGACGGCCGTCGCGCCCACTGCCGAGCGCCCTGCGGCGACCGCGGCCAGGGCGAGGATGGCGGCGACGAGGGCGGAGGGCAGGGCTACGTGTCGGCGCGCGGGCCGGCGGGCGGCGGGCATCGTCGGGCTCCCGGTGTGGTCGGCGTTTGGTCAGCGTTTGGTCAGCAACCATTAACCAACCAGCGCCGCCATGCTGACCCGCACCGGTTCAGAGCTGCCGGTACACCTCACCCCGCCGATCCGCCAGCGCCGAGAACCGCGCCCGCGCGTCGGCCACGACCGCCGCGTCGACCGACCCGACGACGAGCCGCCCGGCATCGCTGACGTCCCCGTCCACCGTGCCGACCGTCGCCGCGCCGCCGATGTCCTCGGCCACGGCCACGACCACGCCCCACGGGTCGAGCAGCGTCGACCCCCCGTCGTAGGTCAAGCCGCCGCCCTCGCCGATGCGGTTCACCCCCAGGACGTACGCCTGGTTCTCGATCGCCCGCGCCGCCAGCAGCGTCGACCAGTGCGCGCTGCGGGCGGCGGGCCAGCTGGCGATCACGACGAAGAGGTCGGTGCGCTCGGCCGCGGCGCGGAACGGCTCGGGGAAGCGGAGGTCGTAGCAGATGAGCGGGGTGACGCGGACGCCGTCGACGTCGGCCGTCGCCAGCGCGTCGCCGCCGTCGTAGTGGGCGTCCTCGCCGCCGAACGTGAACGGGTGGATCTTGTGGTAGCGCAGCGCCTCATCGCCGCGGGGGTCGAGGAGGCTGGTGGCGTTGCGCGGCCGCCCGGGACCCGGCTCGGCGTAGCCGCCCAGCACCCAGAGGTTGTGTCGCCGGGCGATCTCGGCCAACCCCATGCGGATCTCGCCGCCCCACGGCGCGATCCGCTCGGCCGCCATCGAGAAGCCGGTCGCGAACATCTCCGGCAGCACGACGAGCGACGCACCGGCCGCCTTCGCCGCGGCGGCGGCGTCGTCGGCGCGGTCGAGGTTGGCGGCCGGGTCCTCCCAGGCGATGTCGAGCTCGACGCCGGCGACGATCATCGCGCCGACCGTTCGACGGCCGAACCGTCGCGGGCGATCACGCCCCCAGCCCCGCCTTCAACCGCCCCGCCGCCTCCGCCAGCGTCGCCGTCCGCTTGCAGAACGCGAACCGCGCGAGGCGCCGCCCTTCGTCGACGTTGTCCGCGTAGAACACGCTCGGCGGGATGCAGGCGACCCCGACGGTCGTGGTCAGGTGGCGGGCGAAGGCGTGGTCATCGCCGCCCGGCCAGGCGCGCTCGAAGTCGGCGAGCACGAAGTAGGTGCCGCGCGGGACGGCGACGTCAAGGCCGACATCGCGCAGCGCCGCGACGAGCACGTCGCGCCGCGCCGTGTACTCGGCCTTCAGCGTCGCCACGAAGTCGTCGCGCAGCGTCTCGAGCGCGACGGCGGCGGCCTGCTGGAAGGGCGTCGCGCTGCAGAACGTCAGGAACTGGTGGGCCGCCTGGAGGCCGGCGACGAGGTCGGCCGGCCCGGTCGCCCAGCCGGTCTTCCAGCCGGTGAGCGAGTAGGTCTTGCCGAGCGACGAGAGCGTGAGCGTCCGCTCGCGCATGCCGGGCAGGGTGGCGATGGGGACGTGCGCGATGCCGTCGTACGTCAGGTGCTCATAGACATCGTCGGCCACGACGAACGCGCCGTGCGCCTGGCACTGCCGGGCGATGGCGGTCAGCTCGTCGCGCGAGAACACCTTGCCGGTCGGGTTGTGGGGCGTGTTGAGCAGGACCGCCCGTGTCCGCGCGGTGAAGCACGTCGCGAGCGCCGCCTCGTCGAGCGCGAAGTCGGGGAAGCGGAGCGTGCACGGCCGGACGACCCCGCCGGCCATCGCCACCGCCGCCGGGTAGCTGTCGTAGAACGGCTCGAACAGCACGACCTCGTCGCCCGGCTCGAGCAGCCCCAGCATCGCGGCGGCGATGCCCTCGGTGGCGCCCGACGTGACGGCGACCTCGGTCCACGGGTCGTAGGCCAGCCCGTGGTCGTGGGCCACGCGGTCGGCGACGGCCTGGACGAGCCGCGGGTGGCCGGCCGACCGGGCGTACTGGTTGTGGCCGGCGCCCATCGCCGCCGCGGCGGCGTCGAGCAGCACGTCGGGTCCGTCGAAGTCGGGGAAGCCCTGGGCCAGGTTGATCGCGCCGTGCTCGAGCGCCAGCGCCGTCATCGTGCTGAAGACGCTGGCGCCGAAGGGCCGCAGGCGCGACGCCGTGGCGGGCCCCGGCGTCGCCGGTGACGACATCGCTGCCATCGGCGGGCTCATCGCCCCTCCTCCGCCGCGCGCCACGGCCAGGCGTGGTCGACCGGCCCGTGGCCGCCGCCCAGCCGCCAGCCGGCGCCGTAGCGGATGGCCTCGGTGATGTAGGCCTTGGCCGCCGCCACCGCCGCCGCCAGCGGCTGCCCCTTGGCCAGCTCGGCGGCGATGGCCGAGGCGTAGGTGCAGCCGGTGCCGTGGGTGTTGGGCGTGTCGATGCGCGCAGCGCGGAACGTGCGGTGGCCCTGGCCGTCGAACAGGACGTCGATGCTGTCCTCGCTGGGGTCGCCCTCGGCGGTCACGGTGTGGCCGCCCTTCACCAGGACGGCCTTGGGCCCCAGGGTATGGATCGCCGCCGCCGCCGCCACCATGTCGTCGAACGTGCGCACCGGCCGGCCGAGCAGGACCGCCGCCTCGTGGACGTTGGGCGTCACCACCGTCGCCAACGGCAGGAGCAGGTCGACGAGGGCGTCCTTGGCCTCGGGCGCCAGCAGCGCGTCGCCGCCCTTGGCCACCATGACGGGGTCGACGACGAGCGTCGTCACCTGGTGGGCGACGAGGCGGTCGGCGACGGCCGCGACGATCGCCGCGTCGGCCAACATGCCCACCTTGACCGCGTCGGCGCCGATGTCGGACAGGACGCTGTCGATCTGCGCCGCCACGAACGCCGGCGGGATCGGGAAGATGGACTGGACGCCGAGCGTGTTCTGCGCCGTCAGCGCCGTCACGGCGCTCGCGCCGTAGACGCCCAGGGCCTGGAACGTCTTGAGGTCGGCCTGGATGCCGGCGCCGCCGCCCGAGTCGGAGCCGGCGATCGTCAGCGCGGTCGGGATGCGGACGGGGGGGTCGATCATCGCTCGCCTCGCCTCATCGCGTCGCCGCCGGCGCGCCCAACGCGGCGCGCGCCGCGGCGTCGCGCAGCGCCGCGTCGACGGCCCGCCGCAGCGTGCGGGCGGCGGCCTCGGGATGGTCGGCGCGGCCGATGGCGCCCAGGACGGCCACGCCCGCGGCGCCGGCCGCGATCGCCGCCGCAGCGTTGGCGGCCGTCACGCCGCCGATCGCCACCACCGGCAGCGCCGTCGCGGCCACGACGGCCGCCAGGCCGGCCACGCCGATCGGCGCGTCGGCGTCGGCCTTCGAGGCCGTGCCGAAGACGTCGCCGGTGCCCAGGTAGTCGGCGCCGGCGGCCGCGGCGGCGATCGCCTCGGCCGGCGTGCCGGCCGAGCAACCGACGAGCGCGGCCGGGCCGAGCAGGCGGCGGGCGGCGGCCGGATCGAGGTCGTCGGGACCGAGGTGGACGCCGGCCGCGCCGGTCGCATGGGCCACGTCGGCGCGGTCGTTGACGACGACCGGCACGCCGAACGGCCGGGCCGCCGCCTGCACGACCTCGACGAGCGCGACGAGCGCCCGCGTCGTCACCGCCTTGGCGCGCACCTGGAGCAGCGTCGCCCCGCCGGCGGCGGCCGCGGCGGCGACCTCGGCGGCCGGGCGGCCGCCGCACTGGGCCGGGTCGACGAGGGCGTAGAGGCGCAGGTTGGGCGCCGTCACCGCGCCGCCGCCCCGTCGCCGACGCCGTCGCGCGTCACGCCGAGGTCGCCGTAGCCCCAGCGGTCGCGGACCAGGTAGAGAGGGCGCTGCTTGACCTCGCCGTACACCCGGCTGAGGTACTCGCCGATCACGCCCAACGAGATGAGCTGGATCCCGCCCAGGAAGAGGATGACCGCCATGAGCGAGGCATAGCCGGGCGTGTCCTGCGGCGCGATGAACAGCCGCCGGACGATGACGACGAAGGCATAGAGAAAGGACAGGCCCGAGACCCCGACGCCGACGTAGCTCCAGACCTTGAGCGGCCAGGTCGTGAAGCCGGTCAGGCCGTCGAGGGCGAAGTTCCAGAGCCGCCAGTAGTTCCACGTCGTCTGGCCGCCGTAGCGGGGCTCGCGGTCGTAGAGGACGGCCGTCTGGCGGAAGCCGACCCAGGCGAAGAGCCCCTTCATGAACCGGTTGCGCTCGGGCAGGTGGCGCAGCGCCTCGATGACGCGGCGGTCCATGAGCCGGAAGTCGCCGGTGTTGGGCGGGATCGGCACCTCGCTCATGCGGTCGATGACACGGTAGAACGCATGGGCGGTCGCCTTTTTCAGCCAGCTCTCGCCGGCCCGCGTCCGGCGCGTGGCGAAGACGACGTCGTAGCCGGCGCGCCACTGCGCCAGCAGCTCGCCGATGAGCTCGGGCGGGTCCTGGAGGTCGGCGTCGATCGGGATCACCGCGTCGCCGCGGGCATGGTCGATGCCGGCCGTCAGCGCGACCTCCTTGCCGAAGTTGCGGGCGAAGCTGACGACCTTGATGGCCGGGTTGCGGCCGTGGTGGCCGATCAAGCGCGGCAGCGTGTCGTCGCGGCTGCCGTCGTTGACGCAGACGATCTCGTAGCTCAGCGCCGGGTCGGCGGCGCGCAGGCCGTCGAGGACGCGCTCGAGCCGCTCGAACAGCGCGTTCACCGACGCCGACTCGTTGTAGCACGGCACGACGATCGACAACGCGACCGGGCCGCCCGTCGACGGGGCGGCGGCGGGCAGGCCCGGCGTCGCGTCCGCGCTCACGGCTGGCCGCGGTAGCCGACGGGGAGCACGATCGTGAAGCGCACCGGCGCGACCGACGGCACCGCCGTCGCCGTCGCGGGCGGCGGCTCGGTGGACTCGGGCGGCGTCGGCGTCGCGGGACTCGTCGCCGGCGCGGTCGGCGGGGGGGGCGTCGTCGTGGCGGCCGGCGGCGTCGCGGCCGCGTTGGCGTCGCGCAGGCGCTGGATGCGGCCGGTCTCGAGGGCGACGTAGATCTCGCCGTCCTCGCCGCGGCCGAAGCTGGTGATGCCGTTCTTGCCGGTCAGGATCTCGGCGTTGCGCCAAGCGCCGTCGCCGCCGCGGTTCAGGGCCCAGATCCGGCCGCGGGAGTAGTCGGCGTAGAAGTAGGTGCCGGTCAGGCCCGGGAAGGCCGCGCCGCGGTAGACCTCGCCGCCGGTGATCGAGAGGCCCTGGCTGTGGTTGTACTCGGCCACCGGCAGCACCTTGCCGCGCTGGTCGCAGCCGGTGGCTGGGTTGTAGCAATGGGCGCCCTCCATGACGCTCCAACCGTAGTTCTCGCCGCCGGGGCTGTCGGCGGCCTGGAAGTTCACCTCCTCCCAAGCGTTCTGCCCGACGTCGGCGATGTAGAGGTCGCCGGTGGCGCGGTCGAAGGCGAACTTCCAAGGGTTGCGCAGCCCGTAGGCCCAGATCTCGGGCGCGCGGCGGGGGGTGTTGACGAACGGGTTCGAGGGCGGGATGCCGTAGGGCTCGGCGCTGTCGACGTCGATGCGCAGCATCTTGCCCAGCAGCGTCTGGAGGTCCTGGCCGGCCTGGAACGGGTCGCCGCCGCCGCCGCCGTCGCCGGTCCCGATGTAGAGGTAGCCGTCGGGACCGAACTCGAGGTTGCCGCCGTTGTGGTTGCCGTTCTGGAAGTGCTCGACGGTCAGCAGCTGGGCCTCACTGTCGGCGTCGGCCCGATCGGCGTCGGCCGTCACGGTGTAGCGGGCGATGACGAGGTCGCCGCGCCGCCGGCCGCGGACCGCCTTCGAGGTGTAGTAGACGTAGAAGCGGCCATTCGTGGCGTAGCTCGGATGGAACGCCAACCCGAGCAGCCCGCGCTCGTTGGCGGCGGCCTCGACGCGGTCGGTGATGTCGAGGAAGGGCGTGGGCATGAGCTGCCCGTCCTTGACGATCCGGATCCGGCCCGGCTTCTCGACGACGAACAGCCGCCCCGACCCATCGCCGGCGTGGGCGATGTCGACCGGGATGTCGATGTCGCCGACGACGTTGTCGAAGGCGATGCGGATCGTGCGCGGGTCGGCCGGCGGGTTGCCCTGGGCGTGCGCGGCCGGCGCGGCCCGGCGGCGCAGCGCGTCGAGGCCGGCGCCGCTCGCGGTGACGAGCGCCACGCCGAGCACGGCGAGGCCGGCGATCCCGAGGGCAGGTGCGCGCATCGTCCCGTCCTTCCGCATTGCGGCCGTCGGGCGGACCGCGCCGGCCCGCCCGCGCCGGCATTCTAGCCGATCCGGCGGAGGGGCGCAGCGCCGACCGGCGGGTGGTGAGGCGGCAGACTTCGCGGTCAGCTGCCGATGGCCATGGGCGTTCACAACGAACGGTCATGGCGACGGTGACCGGGGCGCCGTCCTCGCGGCGTTCGATGTCGAGAACCCGACCCGTCCGCACCGTGCCGGCCGTGGGTTCGCTCAGCCGCCCGCCGTCCCCGCCCCGGGCTCGCCCGTCAGCCGCGCCACGAACGCCGCGTGCTCGCCCGTCGCGGCCCCGGCCTGCACGGCCGCGATGGCCGCCGCCACATCGTGTGACCACAGCGCGTCGGCTGGTAGCCAGAGCCCTGGCCACGTCGGGCTCCGGAAGACGCCGTCGTCACCCGGTGCGAGCTCGACGTAGGCGCCGTCCTGCAGCACGAACCAATGCAGGCCGCGCTCGTACGCCGTAGCGACGATGTACTCCGGGACACCGATGCGGGCGTAGACGCGCCGTTTGGCGTTGAGGTCGTACGCGGCGCTGGATGCGGCCACCTCGAACACGAGGGCGGGTACGCCGGTCAGGTAGTCGTCGGCCGTCACGCGCACTTGGCCGCCGTGCGCCGGATCGAGCAGCAGGAGGCCGTCGGGCTGGACCTCGGTCTCGTTGTCGATGAGCAATGTGCCATTGGCGTGGGCGGCGAAGCCCAGGGTCGACTCAGCGTACTCGGTCAGCCAGCGCCACAGGAACGACTGCGGCACCACGTGCTGCTGGAAGCGGATCGGCGAAGCCATGACGAACACCATCCCCTCGACGAGCTCGGCGTGGAGCGTCTTCGGCGTGCGCAGGTAGCGGCGGTGGAACTCGGGCTGCGTCAGACGATCGCCGTTGCACAGCGGCGGCAGGTCGTCGTCGGACGCGTGCCGAGGCACCGGCGCGGGGCGCGGCCGGCGGGCGGGGGATGGGGGCTGGGGGGGATGGGACGGACGGACCACGGGCGGTGCGGTTCGGGGCATGGCGCGCCTCCAAGGCGGGGCGCGTGGGTGACGGGCGAAGGATAAGGGAGCGTGCGGGCGGCGGCAACCGGTTCGCGGCCGGTCGAACGCCGCTTCCAGGCGCGCCGAAGCTCGTCTGCGCTCAGCGCCCCGCCAACCGCCGCGCCAGCCCCGTCCATCGCCGCGCCACGCGGTCGTTGGCCACCGCCCGCCGGATCGCCGCGTCGTCGGCCACCAGCACGCACAGCCGGCGGGCGCGGGTGACGGCGGTGTAGAGCAGGTTGCGCTGGAGCAGCATGTAGTGGCCCTTGACGAGCGCGAGGACGACGCACGGGTACTCGGCGCCCTGGCTCTTGTGGGTGCTGCAGGCGAAGGCGTGGGTCAGCTCGTCGAGCTCGCTGAAGGCGTAGAGGACCGGGGTCCCCTCGACGTCGACGGCCACCGTCTGCTCGGCCGCGTCGATGGCCTCGACGCGGCCGATGTCGCCGTTGAAGACGTCCTTGTCGTAGTTGTTGCGGACCTGCATGACCTTGTCGCCGGTCCGGAAGACGCGGCCGCCCCAGCGGACCTCGGCCTTGCCGGCGCCCGGCGGGTTGAGCGCCGCCTGGAGCCGCTCGTTGAGCGCGGCGACGCCGGCCGCGCCGCGGTGCATCGGCGTCAGGACCTGGATGTCGGACAGCGGGTCGAGGCCGAAGCGGCGCGGGACGCGCGTCGTCACGACGTCGACGACGCGGTCGGCGGCGTCCTCGGCGGACCCCACCCGGAACTGGAAGAAGTCGGTCGCGTCGCGGTCGAAGATCGGCGGCTGCCCCTGGTTGATCCGGTGGGCGTTCGTGGCGATGTAGCTGTGCGCGTCCTGGCGGAAGATCTGGTCGAGGACGACGGTCGGCACCGCGCCGGAGGCGATGAGGTCGCGCAGCACGTGCCCGGCGCCGACGCTCGGCAGCTGGTCGACGTCGCCGACGAGCAGCAGGTGCGAGGCCGGATCGATGGCCTTGGTGAGGTGGTTCATGAGCAGCGTGTCGACCATCGACATCTCGTCGACGACGATCATGTCGGCGTCGAGCGGGTTCTGCTCGTTGCGCTGGAACATCTCGCCGCCGGTCGGCTTGAACTCGAGCAGGCGATGGATCGTCTTGGCCGGCGTGCCCGTCGTCTCGGCCAGCCGCTTCGCCGCGCGCCCGGTCGGCGCCGCCAGCCGCACCGAGGCGCCGCGGACCGCCAGCATCTGCAGGATCGCCCGCACCGTCGTCGTCTTCCCCGTCCCGGGACCCCCCGTCAGCACCGCCACCTTGTGCGCGAAGGCGGCGCGCACCGCGTCGCGCTGCCGCGCCGCCAGCGGGTGTGGGTGCTGCTGGTCGATCCAGCCGAGCGCCGCCGGCCAGTCGAGGCTGCGGTAGGCGCCCAGCCGATCCTCGGGCGCGTCGACGATCCGCCGCAGCCGCTGGGCGATGCCGACCTCGGCGTAGTGGAACACCGGCAAGGCCACCGCTTGGTGGGCCATGCCGGGCGTCACCTCGCCCCCATCGGGACCGGGCGATGCCGCCGCCGCGCCCGGCGCGGCACCGGTCGATGCCTCCGGCGCCGTACCCGGCACGTCCTCGATCACGACCGCCTGGGCCAGCGTCAACCGCTCGAGCGCCGCCTCGATCGGGGCCGCCTCGACCGATGCGTCGTCGACGGCCAGCAGCGCCGCCGTGGTGGCCACCAGCGTCGGCTGCGGCAGGTAGGTGTGGCCGTCGTCGGCCGCCTCGCTCAAGGCGAACAGGACGCCGGCCTCGAGCCGGGCCGGGCCGTCGGGCGGCAGGCCCAGGTTGCGGGCGATGCGGTCGGCCGTCTTGAAGCCAACGCCCCAGACCTCGCGGGCCAATCGGTACGGATCGGAGCGGACGATGTCGGCCGCCGCGTCGCCATAGGCCTTGTAGATCCGGACCGCCAGGCCGGTCGTCACGTCGTGGCTCTGCAGGAAGACCATGAGCGTCTTGATCTGCCGCTGCTCGACCCAGGCCGCCGTGATGCTCGCCGCCCGCCCCGGCCCGACGCCGGGCACCTCGGCCAGCCGCCCGGGCTGGGACTCGATGACCTCGAGCGTCTCGAGCCCGAACGCGTCGACGATCCGCTCGGCCGTCTTGGGCCCGATGCCCTTGATCAGCCCGCTGCCGAGGTACTTGCGGATGCCCTCGACCGTGGCCGGCAGCTTCTCCTCGAACCGCTCGATCTCGAACTGCTTGCCGTACTGGGCGTGGCTCGTCCAGCGTCCCCACAGCCGGAAGCTGGCCCCGACGTTGACGCCGAGCAGACGGCCGACGACCGGCACCGTGTCGCGCCCGCCGGCCACCGCCAGCTGGGCCACGGTGTAGCCCGTGTCGGCGTTCTGGTAGGTGATCCGCTCGATCGTGCCCTCGAGCCGCGCCGGTTGCGCCGCGTCGGCGGCGCCGACAGGCCGCTCGATCGCCGGTCCAGCTCCCATCGCGGCTACCCCGACGCCGGCGCGGCGGCCACCGCCGCGTCGACGAGGGCCGTCAGGCGCGGGTCGCCGCGCAGCGCCGCCAGGTCGGGGTCGTCGAGGGCGCGCGCCACGAGGGCGGGCATCGCCGCGGCCAGCGCCGTCAGGTCGGCCAGCGCGCCGTCGGCGTCGCCGAGGCGGGCGCGGGCGCAGGCGCGGTTGTAGCGGGCGATCGCGTAGCCCGGGTCGGCGGCCAGCGCCAGGTCGGCGGCGACGGCGGCGGCGCGGGGGCGGCCGAGCATCAGCTGCGCCGCCGCCAGCAGGTCGAGGGCGCGGGCGTCGTCGGGGACGGCGTGGAGGTAGTGGCGGAGGATCGCCAGCGCCGGACCCGGCTGGCCCAGCGCCAGCGTCGCCTGCACCCGGCGCAGCTCGGCGTGGCGGTCGTGCGGGCGGTCGGCCAGGTCCTGCAGCGCCTCGCGCAGGCGCGCCGACCAGTCGATCGGCGCGCCGGGCGTGGCGGTCGGCGCCGCGGCGCCGGGCGCGGCGCGACGGTCGTCGCCGTCCGGCTCACCACCGGACATCGTTGCCCCCCACGGCGCGGCACTCGCACGCCTCTCGGGTGGCCCCATCGCGCCGCAGGCCGCCGTCGTAGACCCGCGGGCTGCCGAAGGCCGTCCAGCCGCCGAGGACCAGCGGTTCGTCGCCGGCGGCCGACAACCAGGCGCCGTCGCGCAGCCGGGCGAGGTGGACGTGGGTGGCGTTCGAGAAACCGCCCTCGCAGCTCGGGTGGCCGAGCCGATCGCCGACCGCCACCCGCGTGCCCGGCGCGACCCGCCCTTCGGCCGCCAGGTGGAGGTGGAACAGGACCGGCCCGGTCCGCCGATCGCCGTCGGCCGGCACGTCGGCGTCGAGGTCGAGCACGACCTGGCCGGTGCCGCCGGGAACGACGACGCCGGCCGCCGCCGCCGTCACCCAGGCCGCCGACGGACCGCAGCCGGTGGGCGCCTCGTCGGGCACGAAGTCGATCGCCGCCCAGGCGCTGCCGTCGCCCCAGCCGCCGTGCGGGCCGCCGGTCAGCCACCACGTCTCGCCGCGGGCGAACGGGAGGGTCAGCGTCGGGAACCCTTCGGCCGGGCGGGACGCGCCGGCCGCATCGACGGCGTCGGCGGCCGGCGCTGGGCCGAACAGGCCGGCGTAGGCCACCAGGACGGCGGCGACGTCGGCTGGCAGCGCCGTCGGCGTCGACTGGAGGGCGAGCACGCGCTGGACGGCGAACGAGCCGGCGTTGAGCGACGGGTGGCCGGCGAGGCGCACGCCGTCGCTGAACGTCAGGACCGGTGCGCCACGCGACGAAGCGTCGTAGAAGCCGCCGTTGAGGCGGTCGGCCAGCCAGTTGAGCTGCAGCCAGAGGCCGCGACGGGCCGGGTCGGCCAGGCCGGCGGGGTAGTCGGCGGCGTCCGGCGTCCGGCCAGGCCCCGACACCACACCGGTGCGGGCCTCGACGATCGCCAGCAGCGCCCGCGGGCCGACCGAGAACTCGTCGACGACGCGGGCGACGATCTCGGGGCCGGTCCACGGCTCGCCGTTCACCTCCTCGCGCCAGCCGGCCAGCGCGCCGCCGCGCTCGGCCACGAACCGGGCGACGTCGAAGCCGGCGTAGGCCGGGCCGTTCACCAGCTCGGCGTCGGGCAGCGAGCGCGTGGCAGGCCCCTCGCCCTGGAGCGGCGCCTGGACGGTGAGCACCTGTCCGGCCGCCAGCGCGTCGGGGTCGACGAGGCCGTTGAGGGCCATGATCGCCTCGACCGACGTCCCGAAGCGGCCGGCGACGAGCGACAGCGTGTCGCCCGGCGCCACGGTGTACGTCGTCGTCGCGGCCGGCGCCGTCGGGCCGGCGGCGGTGTCGTCGCGGTGGGCCACCGTATCCGCGACGCCCGAGCGGTCGCCCGCCCCGCGCCCCGCCGGCGCCGGCCCCAGCCCGATGCGCCGCAGCGCCACTGCGGCCACGACGATGAGCGCCGCGGCGGCCGCGAGCACCGGCAGCGGGACGGTGCGCGGCGGGCGGCGGCGGGCGCTGGGCTCGAGCACGCGGCGAGTATAGCATCGGCTCCCAAGGCCTCTCCGGGGCGTCGGCCAGGGCCGGGCGACGGCGGATCGCGCCTGGCGGGCCGCCGCCGGCGGTGGTATCATCGCCTCCCGGCGGAAGGCCGTCCGCGAGCCATGGGGCGCCGATGTCGACGCACATCCTGCCGGGCCTTGTCGACGTGCACGTCCATCTGCGGTATCCGGGCGGCGCGCACAAGGAAACGATCGCCACCGGAACGGCCGCCGCATTGGCCGGCGGGGTGACGGCGGTCCTCGGCATGCCCAACACGACGCCGCCGCTCATCGACGGCGCCACCCTCGATGCCGCGCTGGACCACGTCGCCGGCGAGGCGTGCTGTGACGTCGGCCTCTACCTCGGCGCCGCCGAAGGACATGCCGCCGACGCGTGCGCCGCGGCCGATCGGGCCGCCGGCCTCAAGGTCTACCTCAACGACACCTTCGGCCGGCTGCGCATCGAGTCGCTGGCGGCCTTGCGCCCGTACTTCGAGGCGTGGCCCACGGGCCGGCCGATCGTGCTGCACGCCGAGGACCTCAACGTCGCCACCGCCATCGGCCTCGGCCGGACCTACGGTCAGTGGGTGCACATCGCCCATGTCAGCCGAGCCGAGGAGATCCGCCTCATCGCCGCCGCCAAGTCGGCCGGCCTGGCCGTCACCTGCGAGGTCGCGCCGCACCACCTCTTCCTCTCGACGGACGACCTCGCCCGCCTCGGCCCGTTCGGCGAGGTGCGCCCCCGGCTGGCGACGCCGGCCGACCGCGACGCGCTCTGGGACCACCTCGACGTCGTCGACTGCCTGGCCACCGACCATGCCCCGCACACCCGCGCCGAGAAGGCCGCGGCCGAGCCGCCGCCCGGCATGCCGGGCCTCGAGACGGCCCTGCCGCTCATGCTCACCGCCGTCGACGACGGCCGGCTGACGCTCGACCGCCTCGTCGAGCTGGCGTCGGCCGCGCCCGCCCGGCTGTTCGGCATCCCGACGGCCGCCGAGAGCACCGTCGAGGTCGAGGTCGGCCCGGCCTGGACGCTGCCCGACCGCGGCTGGCAGACGAAGCCCGACTGGTCGCCGTTCGCCGGCGCCACCGTCCGCGGCCGCGTCGTGCGCACGACGCTGCGGGGGGCCACGGCCTGGGACGAGGGCCGGCTGCTGGCGGCGCCCGGCAGCGGGCGGGTGCTGTCGTTCGCGGCGGCGGTGGTGGGTCGATGACCAACGGCGTCCCGAGCACGCCGTGTAGGGGCACGGCATGCCGTGCCCCATCGATCGGGAACACGTGCCCGTCGCGCATATGTAACGGACGATGGGCACGGCATGCCGTGCCCCTACCCACCGCGCCTGGCGTGGTTCGTCAGGACAGCGATATCGGTGCGTGCCCTCCCCCACCATGGAGCGTTCGATGACCCGTGGCGCCGATCGACCTGGCGGCGGCCATCGCCTGACCGGCCAGGACATCCTGTCCGTCAACCAGTTCGACACCGAGATGCTCGGCGCGATCTTCGCCCTGACGGACGCGATGCGATCCACCGTCCGCGACCGCGGCGGCAGCGACCTGCTGCGCCACAAGGTGCTCACCTGCCTGTTCTACGAGCCCAGCACCCGCACCAGCGCCAGCTTCATCGCCGCCATGGAGCGCCTCGGCGGCAGCGTCATCCCGATCACCCAGGGCGTCCAGTACTCGAGCGTGGCCAAGGGCGAGAGCCTGCCCGACACGATCCGCACCGTCGAGCAGTACTCCGACGCGATCGTGCTGCGCCACCCCGAGGTCGGCAGCGCCCGGGTCGCGGCCGACGCCTCGGGCAAGCCGGTGATCAACGCCGGCGACGGGGCGGGCGAGCACCCGACCCAGGCGCTGCTCGACCTCTACACGATCCACGACGAGCTCGGCCGCCTCGACGGCCTCCACATCGCCATGGTCGGCGACCTGCGCTTCGGCCGCACCGTCCACTCGCTGACGCGGCTGCTGCTGCAGTACGACGTCAAGCTGACCTTCGTCAGCCCCGAGATCCTGCGGCTGCCACTCGACCTGATGAACGCCGTCCGCGACGCCGGTCTGCCGGTGCGCGAGACCTACAGCGTCGCCGACGTCATCGGCGACGTCGACGTCCTTTACGTCACGCGGGTCCAGAAGGAGCGCTTCACCGACCTGGCCCAATACGACGAGGCGAAGGGGTTCTACAACATCACCCCCGAGCTCATGACGCAGGCCAAGGAGAAGATGGTCGTCATGCACCCGCTGCCGCGCGTCGGCGAGATCAGCGACGCCGTCGACGTCGATCCGCGGGCGGCGTACTTCCGGCAGATGGAGAACGGCATGTTCATCCGGATGGCGCTGCTGGCGGCCGTGCTGGGCGCGGCGTGAGGAGGTTCTGATGCCGTCATCGACACCGGTCGCCACCGCCCACGGGCCGACCAGCGCCGCGGCCACCGCGGTGCCGTCGTTCAACGCCCGCCTGGCCGACGCCATCGAGCGCACCGGCTCGCTCGTGTGCGTCGGCCTCGACCCGCGACTCGACCGCCTCGAGACGCCGCTGGCCGACTTCTGCCGGCGCATCGTCGACGCCACGATCGAGGCGGCGGTGGCGTTCAAGCCCAACAGCGCGTTCTTCGAGCAGCTCGGCGCCGAGGGCTGGCGCGCGCTTGAGACGGTGGTCCGCCACATCGGCGGCGCCCGGATCGTCGTCCTCGACGCCAAGCGTGGTGACATCGGCCCGACGGCCGAGGCGTACGCCCGCGCCGCGTTCGGGGCGATCGGCGCCGACGCCGTGACGGTCAGCCCCTACCTCGGCGGCGACGCCGTCGGGCCGTTCCTGGCCGACCCCGGCCGCGGCGCGTTCGTCCTGTGCCACACCTCCAACCCCGGCGCCCAGGACCTCCAGACGCTGCCCGTCGACGGCCGGCCGCTCTACCTGCACGTCGCCGATCTCGTCGCGGCGCGCTGGAACGGGAACGACAACGCCGGCCTCGTCGTCGGCGCGACCTACCCCGCGGCGCTCGAGGCCGTCCGCGACGCCGCGCCGCGGCTGCCGTTCCTGGTGCCGGGCATCGGGGCCCAGGGCGGCGACGTCGAGGCTGCGCTGGCGGCTGGGCTCGACCGCGCCGGCGGCGGCCTCGTCGTCAACAGCTCGCGCGAGATCCTCTACGCCGACGACCCCGGCACCGCCGCCCGCCGGCTGCGCGACGCGCTGAACGCGGCCCGGGCACGCCACCGTTGACCGCCCGCACCCCGGGAGGCGTCCGATGATCGACCCCGTCCGCCTGGCCAGCCAGCCGCCGGCGCCCGGCGACTGCGCCGCGCTGGCCGAGCAGCTCCACCGCATCGGCGCGGTGCAGTTCGGCGCGTTCACGCTCAAGAGCGGCGCCGCGTCACCGGTCTACTGCGACCTCCGGCTCCTCGTCAGCGACGCGACGGTGCTGGCCGCCGCCGCCGAGCACTACGCGGCGCTGCTGGCCCCGCTGGCCTACGACCGCATCGCCGCCATCCCGTACGCCGGCCTGCCGATCGGCGCCGCGGTCAGCCTGCGCCTGAACCGGCCGCTCATCTTCCCGCGCAAGGAGGTCAAGGCGTACGGCCGCGGGCGCGCCATCGAGGGCGCGTTTGCGCCGGGCGAGACCGCCGTCGTCGTCGACGACCTCGTCTCGAGCGGCCTCTCCAAGATCGAGGCCATCGCGCCGCTGGCCGAGGCGGGCCTCGTCGTGCGCGACATCGCCGTCCTCATCGACCGGCGCGGGGCCGACGCCACCGACCTCGACGCGGCCGGCTTCCGGCTGCACGCCGCCTTCACGCTGCCCGAGATCGCGGCCGCCCTCGCCGCGCACGGCCGCATCACCCCCGACGAGCGGGCGGCCATCGACCGCTACCTGGCCGGGTCGCCGGCCTGACCGTACCCCCGTCCCCGCAGGAGTGACCGATCCATGCCCACCCTGACCATCCTCGGCCACGGCACCGTCGACGTCCCGGCCGGCACCCGCCTGGTGCGCGCCATCCAGGACAGCGGCGCCGACATCCTGCACCGCTGCGGCGGCTGGGCGAAGTGCACCACCTGCCGGGTCGAGATCACCGCCGGCCGGCCGGCGCGCATCACCCGCGCCCAGCACGACCGGCTCGTCGCCAACGGCCAACTGGGCGACTTCGACCTGGCGTGCCAGTGCCTCGTCGAGCGCGACATGACCGTCCGCCCGCTGATGACGCTGGCCGCCAGCGGTCTCGACGACGCCGGCCCGACGCCGGCCGACGGCATCACGCCCGAGCCGGAGTGGCTGCCGGCGCCCGCGGTCCCGGACAGCTGGGCGGACGGCGATGGCGGGGACGCCGTCGCCGCACCGGCCGTCGGCCCCGACGACGGGTCCGACGGCGCCTGACGCGGCCGCGCCGCGCAACGCGTCCGGGACAAGTCCGGCGCACCGAGGCGCTGCGTCGCTGTCGAGGTCCGAGGTGGTGAGGTCCGAGGTGGTGAGGACGTGTCGGGCCCGCGCGTCGACGCGGACCTGCTAGCCGGCCGCCGCGCGGCGCGTCGTGGTCCGGCGCTTGGCCTTCGGGGCGCTGCCCTTGGCGGCCAGCAGTGCCAGCGCCTCGTCGAGGGTCACCGCGGCCACGTCGGCATCCTTGGGCAGCGAGGCGTTGATGCGCTGGTGCTTGACGTAGGGTCCGTAGCGGCCGTCGAGGATCTGGACCGGCTCGCCGCTCTCGGGATGGGCGCCCAGCTCGCGCAGCACCGCCGCGGCGGCGCGGCCGCTGCCGCGGGCCTCCTTCTCGGCCAGCAGCGCCAGCGCGCGATCGAGGTCCACCGTCAGCACGTCGTCGGTCGGCTTGAGGCTGGCGAACGTGGCGTCGTGGACCACGTAGGGGCCGAAGCGGCCGACGCCGGCCCGCACCGGCTTGCCGCTCTCGGGATGGACGCCCAGCTCGCGCGGCAGCGCCAGGAGCGCCAGCGCCTTCGCCAGGTCGACGTCGGCCGCCTCCAGGCCCTTGGGCAGGCTGACCCGCTTGGGCTTGGCGCCGTCTGCCTCGGCCTCGCCCAGCTGGACGTAGGGTCCGTAGGGGCCGTCGCGGAGGAACACGGGTAGGCCCGTCGTCGGGTCGGGGCCGAGGCTGGCGGCGCCTTCGCCGCCCTTCGCCACCAAGGCGTCGAGCACCGCGCGCGACAGATCGCCCGGCGCCAGGTCCTCGGGCAGGGCGACCGTCATCCGCGTCTCGCCCTCACCCACCTCGACGAACGGGCCGAACCGGCCGATGCGCACGGCGATGTCGCCGAGCTCGACGGTGCTGGCGCGGCGCGGATCGATCTGGCTCTGCGCCGCCTCGACCTGGGCCGCCAGGCCGTCGTCGCCCTTGTAGAACTGCGACAGGTACGCCTGCCAATCGATCTCGCCCGCCGCGATGCGGTCGAGGTCGGCCTCCATGTCGGCCGTGAAGCCCAGGTCGACGAGCTGCTCGAAGTCGCGCTCGAGCAGGCCGGTGACGGCGAAGGCGGTGAACGTGGGCAGCAGCGTCGTGCCCGACTTGCGCACGTAGCCGCGGTCCTGGATCGTGCCGATGATCGTGGCGTAGGTGCTCGGCCGGCCGACGCCGGCGGCCTCGAGGGCCTTGACGAGCGCCGCCTCGGTGAAGCGAGCCGGCGGCTGGGTCTCGTGCCCCACCGGCGTCAGCTGCCGCACGTCGAGCGGATCGCCCGTCGTCAGCTTCGGCAGCGGCGCGTCGCGGTCCTCGAGGGCGGCGTCGGGGTCGTCGGAGCCCTCGACGTAGGCCCGGAAGAAGCCGGCGAAGACGACGCGGCGGCCGCGGGCCCGGAACGTAGCGTCCTCGGCCGTCACGTCGGCGGTGACGAACTCGAGCGCGGCATCGGCCATCTGGGTGGCCACGGTGCGCTTCCAGATGAGGTCGTAGACCTGCGCCTCGCGGCCGGTGAGCGGCAGGTCGGCCACCGGCTTCATCTCGGCGCCGGACGGCCGGATCGCCTCGTGGGCCTCCTGGGCGGCCTTGGCCTGGGTCTTGAAGCGCCGCGGCGACGGGCTGAGGTGATCGGCGCCGTAGAGCTTCTGCACCCGGCCGCGCGCGGCGTCGATCGCCTCGTCGGACAGGTGGACCGAGTCGGTGCGGTGGTAGGTGATGTAGCCGTTCTCGTAGAGGTCCTGCGCGATGCGCATCGTCTCGCGCGCCGAAAGGCGCAGCTTGCGGCCGGCCTCCTGCTGCAGCGTGCTCGTCGTGAACGGCGGATAGGGCTTGCGGACGGCGCTGCGCGTCTCGACCGCGCCGACCTGCCAGGCGGCGCCCGCCAGCCGGTCGCACAGCGCCCGGGCGGCGTCGGCGTCGAGCAGCCGGACGCCGGAGTCGGCGGCCAGGCGGCCGGTGGCGTCGTCGAAGTCCTTGCCGGTGGCGATCCGCTGCGCTCCGACGCTCACCAGGGTGGCCGCAAACGGCTCGCTCCCGGGGCGGGTGGCGAGCTCGGCGCTGACGTCCCAGTAGCTCCCGCTGCGGAACGCGTGCCGCTCGCGCTCGCGCTCGACGAGCAGCCGCACCGCGACGCTCTGCACCCGGCCGGCCGACAGCTTGGCGGCGATCTTGCGCCACAGCAGCGGCGAGAGGGTGTAGCCCACCAGCCGGTCGAGGATGCGCCGGGTCTCCTGGGCCCGCACGACGTGCTCGTCGACGCCGCGCGTGTGGTCCAGCGCCGCCTGGATGGCGGTGCGGGTGATCTCGTGGAACACCATCCGCCGCACCGGCACCTTCGGCTTGAGCACCTGCACCAGGTGCCAGCCGATGCTCTCGCCCTCGCGGTCTTCGTCGGTGGCGATGATCAGCTCGTCGGCCTTGGCCAGGGCGTCCTTGAGCTGCTTGTAGGTGTCGCGCCGGTTGGCGGTGATCACGTAGAGCGGCTCGAAGCCGTCGTCGACGTTGACGCCGAGGCGCGCCCACGGCTCGTCGCGGACCGCCTTGGGGATCTCGCTGGCCGAGGAGGGCAGGTCGCGGACATGGCCCATGCTGGCCATCACGACGTAGTCGCGCGGCAGGTAGTCGCGGATCGTGCGCGCTTTGGTCGGCGACTCGACGATGACGAGCTTGGTCATGTACCCCGTTCCTGGCGCTCGCGCCGCGCCCGATTCGACGCGGGCAGCGCGGTGGCTGCGCCGCGGGCGCGGCCGATCCGGCCGCGGCCACCGGGCCGGCGGCGGGCGCCGAGTGTACAGCACCGACCGGGCGGCACAAAACGGTCGCCGACCGTCGACCCTGGGGTCGTGCGCGTCGCCGGGCGGGGAAGCGCGGGGCCGTCGCGGTCACAGTCGACCGTCGCGCGGCCGCCGGGGCATGGTTGACCCGGCCACGGCCGCCCCCTATCGTTCGCCGCTGCCGCGGGGCGCCCTGTCGGCGCGCCCCTTCCCTCCCCACCCCAGGAGACGCTGCGGATGTCCCGGGCCCATACCCCTCACATCGCGGTCGGATCGCGGCTCGCCCTCCGGTTGGCCGCCGCTATCGGCCTCACGCTTGCCCTCGCCCTCGCCGTCGCGCCCGTTGCCCCGGCGCCGGCACGCGCACAGGACGGCGCCCACGACCTCTACGCCCCCGACCTGCGCTCGGCGGGGCCGACCACCGCGTCGCTGCCGGCGGCGCTGGCCGAGCCGGTCCGGCGGCGGTTCGGCCCGCGGCGGGCCGCGGCGCCGGGCAGCATCAGCGACTTCGGCTACTCGGCGATCGACCTGGCGAACCTGGGCTCCGGCGCGCTGTCGCTCAAGCTCGAGCTCTCGCAGCGCGGCCGCAACGCGCGCAGCTTCACCCGCCAACTGCCGGGCGGCGGCGCCCTGACGTTCCGCCTGGCCGACGAGAGCACGGTCTCCGACGGCGTCTGGCACGCCGCCGTCCGCGCCCCGGGCGCGACGGGCGCCGTGGTCCGCTCGGGCTGGGTGCTGTCCGGGACGAGCACCTCGGCCTACGAGGGGCTCCGCCCCGCCACGAAGCAGCTCGTTCCGCTGTTCGTGCGCGGCGTGAACGGCCTCTACTCCGACTACACGGTGATGAACGTCGACACGACCCGCGAGACGAACGCCGTCACGTTCCAGGCGTTCGCGCCGGACTCGGGCGAGCTGTTGGCCGAGTGGGAGGAGCGGCTGGCCCCCGGCGATGTGATCAGCCTCGACGCGATCGAGTTCGGCACGGCGGTGTCCGACCTCGTCGCCAACCGGCCGGGCGACGGGTGGGTCGGCGGCCTGCGGATCGAGTCGCCGGCGCCGGTGGCCGTCTTGGTCTACCAGAACGAGGCCAACGAAGGCGGCGTCGCGGCGCTCGGCGCCCGGCCCTTCAGCGCCGCCGCCACGACACAGCACCTGCCCTTGGTGCGGGGCAACTTCCTCGGCAGCTCGGCGATCGCCGTCCAGAACCGCGAGAGCCGCAAGGCCGAGGTCACGATCACGTTCCGCGGTGCGCCTGACAGCCCGAAGCACCGCGGCCAGACCGTGACGCAGTCGTTCAGCATCGGCCCCTACGGCATGCACGTCGTCGACCTCGGCCGTGGCGGCGACCTGGGCGACGTGGCGCCGACGACCGTCGACCGCGGCAGCGGCACGAACACCGGCTTTCATGGCAGCGCCGTCGTCACCTCGGACCAGCCGGTCGTCGCGGCCGTCCTCGAGACGAGCGGCCAACCCGACCGGACCCGCACCAGCGCCGCCTACAACGCGTTCACCGCCGCCGACCTCGGCCAGCACTTCGTGGTGCCGGCCGTGCGCAGCCGAGCCGGCGAGCGCGTGACGCGGCTCTACGTCCAGGCGCCGGGCGCGGCGGCCCAAGTGACCGTCCAGGTCATCGCCCCCGGCGGCCGGGTGACGTCGCTTGAGTCCAGCGTGCCGGCCGGCGAGATGCGCGTCGTGGCCCTCGGCGACGACGCCAACGGCGGCCGAGCGCTGGTCCAGAGCGATCAGCCCGTCGCCGTCCTGGTCTACGAGACGCCGTTCGGCGCGGTCGGCGACTGGGTCGACGCCGACGTGTTCGACACCGTCGCCTACGCCGCGCCGCGGACCAGCGGTGCCCTGCCCACGACACCGCCTACGGCCTCCCCGACGTCCGGCCCCGGCTCGCCGTCGCCAACCGCGGGCACGCCGCCGGTGGGCGCGTCGCCCACCGCCACCCGGGCGGCGACGCCGACCCCCGATCGCACCGGGCCGCGCTGGGAGATCACGCTGCCGATCGTGCTGCGGTCCGTCCGGATCCGCTGACCGGGGCGGAACGCCGCGATCGTCCGCGGCCGCCCCGCCGATCGCGGAGCGCCGGGCTCGCGCCCGACCCGTTCGCCGGCTCGATTCGAACGCGCTACACGCAACGGGCGGGCGGGGGCATTCCCCCGCCCGCCCGTTGCTCGTATGGGTGCGGCGTCGTTCCGGCGTGTCGCCGTCCGTGCCGCGCGCTTGGCGGCGCCGCGGGTGGGCGCGGCGCCGCCGGCCGCAAGCCGGGTGCTACCAGCCGCGGCCCGGGATCACCAGCATCTGGCCGGCGCGGATGTAGTTCGGGTTGGCGATGCCGTTGGCATGGGCGATCGCCCAGGCCGTGGTGCCGTTGCGCATGGCGATGCTGTAGAGCGTGTCGCCGTGCCGCACGAAGTAGCGGTTGCCGGCGTGGCCGCCGTACTTGTAATCGACGTTGTCCCAACCCTTGTCCCAACCGCCGTCCCAGCCCATGTCTGGCTTCTTGTCCCAGCCGGCGTGGGCGGGCTGGCCCTGCCAACCCTGACCGCCGTGCATGCCCGACGGGATCACCAGGCACTGGCCGGCGCGGATGTAGTTCGGGTTCCAGAGGCCGTTGGCGTGGGCGATCGCCTGGGCGGTCGTGCCGTTCTGCCAGGCGATGCCGTAGAGGGTCTCGCCGTGCCGGACGCAGTGGACATTGCCGCCACCGTGCCAGCCCGGCCCCCAGTTCGTAGCCTCGGCCGTGCGGCTCGGCACGGCGGTGAGGACGGCGGCGAACGCGACAGCCAGGACCGTGATCGTGAGTCGAGAGCGCATGGAATCCTCCGGTTGTTGGGGTGCGTTTCAAGCGTGGCGCGCGGACGCGCCAGGGGCTGGCTCCGAAGAATCCGGTGGGGGTCGGTTACTTTCGGATTAAGTCGGGCCCAAAGGTACGCCCTTTTCAGCCGGTTGTCAAGCCCGAACCCGCGGTGTCGTGACGCCGCGCACGGCCCGTTCGGCCGATCGGCGCTCTAGCGCGGTTCTAGTGCGACCCGTCGCCAAGGCCGGCCGGGGGGCCCGAGGCGGCCGATATAATCGCGGGCATCACGGTTCGTGGAGGGACATAGAATGGCCAAGACGGTAGGCATCGATCTCGGCACGACGAACTCGGTCGTGGCGGTCATGGAAGGCGGCGAGGCGGTCGTCATCCCCAACGCCGAGGGGGCGCGCACGACGCCGTCGGTGGTGGGGTTCACGAAGAGCGGCGAGCGCGTCGTCGGCGCGGCCGCCAAGCGACAGGCGGTGGTGAACCCCGAGAACACGATCTTCTCGGTGAAGCGGCTCATGGGCCGCCGCATCGACGAGCCCGAGTCGGTCGCGGCGCGCGAGCACGTGCCGTACGCGATCGAGGCCGGCAGCGCCGGCGACGCCCGGGTCGGCGTGCCGCAGCTGGGCAAGAGCTTCACGCCGCAGGAGATCTCGGCCCTGATCCTCGAGAAGCTCAAGCGCGACGCCGAGGCGTACCTCGGCGAGACGGTCGACAGCGCCGTGATCACGGTGCCGGCCTACTTCAACGACAGCCAGCGCCAGGCCACGAAGGACGCCGGCAAGATCGCCGGCCTCGAGGTCCAGCGCATCATCAACGAGCCGACGGCCGCTGCGCTGGCCTACGGCCTGGACAAGGGCGCCGACGAGACGATCCTGGTCTTCGACCTGGGCGGCGGCACGTTCGACGTCTCGATCCTCGACGTCGGCGAGGGCGTCGTCGAGGTGCGCGCGACCTCGGGCGACACGTTCCTCGGCGGCGACGACTGGGACCAGCGCATCGCCAACTGGGTGGCGGACGAGTTCAAGAAGGACCAGGGGATCGACCTGCGCGGCGATCGCCAGGCGCTGCAGCGGCTCAAGGAGGCGGCCGAGAAGGCCAAGATCGAGCTCTCCGAGCTGCAGCAGACCGAGATCAACCTGCCGTTCATCACCGCCGACGCCCATGGTCCCAAGCACCTCCAGATGACGCTGACCCGCACCAAGTTCGAGCAGCTGTGCGAGGACCTCGTCGCGCGGCTGCGCACGCCCGTCGAGCAGGCGCTCAAGGACGCCTCGCTCAAGAAGGGCGACATCGACGAGATCCTCCTCGTCGGCGGCTCGACCCGGATGCCGATGGTCCAGGAGCTCATCCGGTCGCTGATCGGCAAGGAGCCCAACCGCGGCGTCAACCCCGACGAGGTGGTGGCGATCGGCGCCGCGCTGCAGGCGGGCGTCCTGGCCGGCGACGTCAAGAACATCCTGCTGCTGGACGTGACGCCGCTCAGCCTGGGCGTCGAGACGCTCGGCGGGGTCATGACGCCGCTCATCGAGCGCAACACGACGATCCCGACCGAGCGCAAGGAGACGTTCTCGACCGCCGAGGACAACCAGACGGCCGTCGACATCCACGTCCTCCAGGGCGAGCGGCCGCTGGCGCGCGACAACATGACCCTGGGGCGCTTCCGGCTCGAGGGCATCGCGCCCGCGCCGCGCGGCATGCCGCAGATCGAGGTCACGTTCGACCTCGACGCCAACGGCATCCTCAACGTCAAGGCCCGCGACGTGGCCACCGGCCGCGAGCAGCAGATCCGCATCACGGCCAGCACGAACCTCTCCAAGGACGATGTGACCCGCCTGGTCAAGGAGGCCGAGGCCAGCCGGGCCGAGGACGAGAAGGCCCGCCAGCGGATCGAGCTGCGCAACCGCGCCGACAGCCTGGCCTACCAGGGCGACAAGCTCGTCCGCGACGCCGGCGCGGCCGATGCCGCCGCCCGCGAGGCCGTCGAGGGCGCGGTGGCCGCGGTGCGCGAGGCTTTGGAGGCCGACGACGAGGCGCGCATCGAGGCCGCGGCCGCCGCGCTCGATACGGCGATGCAGCAGCTGTCGCAGGCGATGGCCGCCCAGCCGGCCGGCACCGCCGCCGGCGGGCCCGACGCCGCCCATGCGCCTGCCGAGGACGACGTCGTCGAGGGCGAGTTCCGGGAGGCGTAGCCGATGACCCCCGCGCCCTGGATCCGCCGCGCCCCGGCCGACACGGCCAGCGACGCCGGCGCGCCGGCCGACCACGACGGCGACGAGCCGCTGGCGGTGGCCGACGGCGGCGCCGCGCCGGTGGCGTCGGACGACGACCCGACGGCCTCGCTGGCCGAGGCGTTCGCGCGTGAGTTGGCCGACGCCCGCCGCGCTGCCGACGAGAACCACGACCGCTATGTCCGCGCCGTGGCCGAGATGCAGACCGTCCGGCGGCGAGCCGAGGAACGGCTGAACCTCCAGGTCGAGCAGATGCGGCGCGAGCTGCTGCTGCGCTTCCTCGACGTGGCCGACAACCTCGAGCGGGCCTTGCGGCACGCCGACAGCGACGCCGCCTCGCTCGTGGCCGGCGTCGACGCCACGTACCGCGAGCTGGAGCGGCTCTTGGCGCGCGAGGGCGTCGAGCGCATCGCGGCCGACGACGCGCCGTTCGACCCGGCGCTGCACGAGGCGATCAGCGTCGTGCCGCGGCCCGACCTCGCCGCCGAACAGGTCGTGGACGTCGAGCGCGCCGGCTACACCGTGCGCGGCGAGCTGCTGCGGGCGGCGCGGGTGGTGGTGGGGCGGCCGGGGTAGGGCGGAGAGGGCGGGCGGGCAGGGTCGTCCAGCCGCTGCAGGTCCGCCAGCCAGTTGGGCTGCCGGATCGCAAGGTCGGCGGTGCCCTCGGCGCGGCAGACGCGCAGCAGCTCGGCCACGCGGTCCGGGAAGTCCGGGAAGCCCCGGGCGATCACCTCGGGCCAGAAGCCCGCCTGGGCGTCGACGAGCAGGAGGGCGAACGGCCGCCAGTCGCGCGGTGAGGGGGTCATCGCCTGTACCGGCCGACGTCGTGCCACATCGCCCTGCGCCTCCGGCTCATGGAAGGACAACCGGACCGATCATCGCCGTTCGACGGCCGTCCGGATGTCGTCGAGGTCGTCCAGCAGGGCCCGGCGGATCGTGCCATTGAACAGGACCGATGGCCCAGAATCGCCTTGCGCTCGGCTTCGGAAACCTGGTCGAGGGGATCTCGGTCCTTGTGGTCGTGGAAGCTGGAGCGGTGGATGAAGGCCCAACCGAAGGCATACACCGACCTCGTCCAACCGTGGAGCCTGTCGGTGAGATCAACCATCTCCCGATCGGTCACGACCTTCCTCGAGCCCGGCTCCTTCCACCGACGGCCAGACACCGAGTCCTCGATCAAGCGGTGGCGATTGGCATGATCTTCCTGCGCTAGGAGGAACACAACCCGTACCGGCGAGTCGAGGTCCTGCCGAAGAGCGGAAACCATCTGCCCTGGCTGCGCCCGCATGAAGTCCATCGCCTGACGACTCTCCGCTGAACGCGCGCGTACCTGACGGCAGAAGTGGTCGACTGCGGTCACGGCCTTCATCGGTCTAACGCGCGCGTGCAGCCGCGCCGAGCCAAGCGAGGGCACCGCCGCGCAGCGGCGGCGTCGGCTGCAACGCGTGGTTCGACGGGCACCGGCTGAGGATGGGGTCGTCAAACAAACCCACTCTCTACCAGCTTGCTGCCTTCCATCGTGATCTCGTGTCGCTCGCCGGACCCCTCGACTACGCGGCTCCAGCTCTCTGTGATCAGCCTCGTGTCCTGACCGTCACCCTCGAGCCAGTAGCTGAACCCGCCATACATCCCTGGGATGGCCAACCATGCCTTCTCATCCCCCAAGGCCAGGAGCTGCGAGATGTCGGGCAGGACGACGCCATGCTCTACGATCAGATCCGATGCTCGGCCACGAATCACCTCGTGGAAGTGGTGCTGGATCGCCAGAAGAGTCTCGACGGGAACGTGTCGCATCTCATCTTCCCTCTACTGTAGAACGCCCAGCATCAGCGGCGGCGCGAAGCGCCGGCAGCTGCATGCTATTGTTAGGTGCCGAATTACTCAGCTACTTTGCCCTTGAGGATCTCCAAAGATGCCTTGAAAAATGAGATCGAATTCCTTGATGCTCTGCAGCGCACCGTTGCGCTCGACAGATTGTTCGCCGCAACAGGCAAGGATCGCGTCGCGCGTGGCAACCTTGGCACAGAAGTCCTGGGCGCGCGACGGCTTATCCGCCCCCGTGATGGTGTCGGGGTAGTACTGCTCTATCGCGCCACGTTCCAGTACATAGACATCGACCGCTCTCAGCATCTCCAGCAGGCGATGTTTTAACTGCTGCATCTGTGCGTCGGTGCTTGTCTTGAGGACCACGAGGCGATCGGCCTTTTGCTGCCAAGCGAAGAACGCCTCTACGGCGGCGTCATGCTCAGCTTGCGTGCAGGCACCATCCTTGAGCTTCGCCTGGGACTCCCGGACCTTTCGCCACAGACCACGAAGTTCGCCAGAATCGTGGGCATCTTTGGCTTCTTTCGCGGATGGACCGTTCGCATCCGGCACGATCAATTCATCGACCTTTGCCAGGAGATTGTCCCTTGCGGTCTTGACGGCATTTTCGGGAGCGATGTGGTCGAAGCCGTTGACCAGCACGTCGAGGTCGGCGATGACCGGTACTCTCATCCCGAACCTGGTGAAGAACTCTCGATACCGCCGGATGTTGCCCTTGCCCGTGATCCGAGCGAACACAATCGGCACTTTCGCCACGTCCCACGAGGGATCAAGCGTCCGGGCGACGTGCGGCATGAGCAGGTAATCGCTGTCTCCCTCGACCAGAACGACCGTGTCCGCAAAGAAGGCGGCGTTGTTGTTCTCGAAGTAGATGATTTGGAACTGGTCCTTGGCGGTCATGTCGGACAGGTCAACCGGCTGGACCTGCGTGAATGGCCTTGGCGCTGTCGCGGCATTCGTCACCTTACGCAGCTTTACGAACGTCTCTGTCGCCCCGGGGCCGAAAAACATCGGGGAGTGAGTCGTAACGAGAACGTGATGTTCTTTGGCGAAGACCCGCAGGGCATCGAAAAGGATGTGCTGGGCCTTGGGGTGAAGGAACAACTCCGGTTCCTCAAACATCAGCAGGTAGGATGCCGGGGCGGGTTCCACTTGTGGCTGCGCCGGTTCGGCATACTGAGCCGGTTCTTCCACCGGGGTCACAACTGGCGCGAGTCTCGCCTTGAGTTCCACGTAGGACCGCAGAATGGAGAAGACAATTGCGCGACGCAACCCGTCGCCTTTGGAATCAATCAAGCCGTCGACACCATCGTTGGCGTAGATGTGGGCGGACGAGAAGACGGTCTTCAATTCCGGCGGCGGGATCGTGATGCGGAGTGCCACGTCGGCGAAACTTTCGCGGACGTACTTCTCGACGGTGGACTCGATCAGCTTTACCTCATCGAGCCGCCCGTCCACAACCGTTCCGTCGGGATGCTGGACGCGGTTGAGCTTGGCGTTGAGTTCTTCGAAGAGCCGTTGCGCATCCGGCAACTTCGACTCGACGGCTTGCAGAATGATGGCCAGGATCTTCCCGAACGGGGTACTCTCGGTTGTCTTGATGTCGTCAGCAAGGTCTTTCACCGCCGGGATGTAGATTGGGTCAGGCAGCATAGGCTCGATGCTCTTATCGATGCCGGTGGGCAGCGCCTGATCGGCGGCAGTCTTTTGATTGTCAGGTAATGAGTCAGCGAGTACCTGAATCTTCAGCTTCACGGCCTGTTGATTCATGGTCGTATCGACAACACCATTCAGTTCCGGGAAAGCCTGGACCACCTTGTCGACGAACGCCTGGCCCGCTCGTTGACTCCTCACGAGCGTGGCAATGCTGTCGGCGGAGAACCGGACATCACTCGGGGTGAGCGTGTTGTGGAACAGCGAGCTCCTTCCAGTGGTGTCATAGGCTCTGACAAGAACAAGGCGGCCATTCTTGACGATCCCGGCAACCCGCGTGCGGTGTTCGTCAGCCAATCGCGCCAAGTCTGCATCAGTGATGTCTTCGAAAGTCACGGCGATACGGATAGGCTTGGACTGGTCGAAGAAGTAGCTGGCAGCCAGCTTTGTGCCGGAGAAGAACAGGGACAATGCCTGCAAGAAGGACGACTTACCAGAGTTGTTCTCCCCGATGAGGCAGCCGAAGCGGGAAAGGGGAATCGTTACATCCCTGAGCGCCCGGTAGTTCGCGATGGACAGGCTCGTGAGTCTCATTTCTTACGCCGATCTCCTTCGGCACCTAACGCCCAGCATCAGCGGCGGCGCGCAGCGCCGTCCGCTGCATGCTGTTGTTAGGCGTCTTAACGCAGCCGCTTGTCAAGAACATCCCACTTGTCCCTGTGCCCCTTCAACATGTCGGGGCGAATCGCCATATGGAACGAGTCGTACTTCCGCGGACGAACACCGCCGTGGCTATCGAGGAATCGACGGTGGCTGGCTATAGCGATCTTCTGGAGGTCGCTCCAGGTCATGATGTAGAACTCGTCGGCCCCCTGTCCCCGCAGGCGAACGAACACGCAGACGAGGTCAGGGTACGGCGGTTCGGTCGGACGACCGATGACCTGCTTCTTGCCATCGAGCCGGATTTCGGCGAAGGCCCGGGAATCAAACTGCCAGGACCCGCCAATGATGGCTTTAACCTGAATTGCCTGGTGCCTGCCGCTGCCATCTGAGGCGATGATGTCGTAGTGGGGGACATTTCCTGTGAACGTCGTGGCAATGAAACCGCGCCTACAGACCTCGGCCGCTACGAGGTACTCGCCGACCTGCTTCGTTAGCTGATTGTCACGGCCTGTCGCCATGCGTCATCCTTGTACACCTAACTTCCCACTATCCTTCGCCCCCTCCACCCCGACCCCCGTGCCCCCCGCTATCCCTCCCCCGCCATCCGCCCATCCGCACCGCCCGCCACCGCCACGCCGACCGGCCTAACCGCGCCGCCGTGCGCTGCCAGAGACCACCGAGCGCGCTGCCGCCCATCATAGATCGATCCGCCCAACCGTCAATCGCCCTCCGGGAACGTCGGCAGCCGCAGCCCAGCCGCCGCGCCAGGCACGCGCAGCCGACCGCCAACATGTCCCTGGGCCGTACGTCACCTGTCGTCCGATCAACCGTGGCTTCCCGCGAAACCACGGATGCTTCGCGGCGGAATCACCGTTGGTTGGGAGCGAAACCACGGTGGGTCCGGCGCCACACCACACGTGGTTCCGCACCCAACTGGGAGCACCGCCCGCGAGCGCAGGCGTTCTCCGAACGGCCACGGTGTTCCGCTCCCTGCGCCCGCTCCCCGCGCGCACGCTCCCCGCGCCCGCGCCCGCGCCCCCGTCCCTGCCTCCCGCCGAACCGGCTTCGGCCCTTACGGCGTCCCCGTCGGCCGTGCGGACGGCTCCATCGGCTGCCCGAACTCCGGCGGCGGTGCCGCCGTGTCCTGGAGGACGCCGATCAGGGCGTCCTGGACCGTCTGCTGCTGGTCGGCGGGCGCCAGGCGCATCGCGTTCTGCAGCGCCTGGGCCGACATCTGCGGATCGCCGCCGTCGCGGTAGAGCAGGCCGAGGTTGAAGAAGACCTTCCAGTCGGCGCGCTGGCCGAGGACCTGGATGGCCTGCTCGTACTTGGCGATGGCGGTCGGGAAGTCGCCGTCCTGGCGGGCCTCGTCGCCCTCGCGCAGCAGCATCGCCGGGTCGTCGCCGCCGCCCAGGGCGCTGGCGCGCTCCATCGCGGCGTCGGCCTTCTCGGTGTCGCCGGCCTGGCGGTAGGCTTCGGCCAGCATCCGATGCGTCGTGGCGTTGTTCGCGTCGAGCGTGTCGCGCGAGTACTCCAGCAGCGCCAGGCCCTCGGCCTGCTTGTCGGGCTGGAGCAGCTTCGACATCGCCAGCTCGTTGGCCACCTGGGGGTCGTAGGTCAGGATGTCGAACGCCTGCTGCAGGGCGAGCTCGGCGTTCCGGGCCACCTCCGGGACGCCGCCGGCGGCGTTGGGGTCGCTGGCCATGAGCTGCGCCGCCATGAGCTGGACATGGCCGCGGTTGAAGACGTGGAAGACCATGGCCGGGTTGATCGCCTCGGCCCGGCCGAGGAGCTGCTGGGCCGTGTTCAGGGCGGTGGCCATGTTCTGGACCTGGCCGCCCTGGCCCAGGAGCTCGCCCAGCTGGGCGTAGAGCTCGGACCACTTGAGGTACAGGATGTCGTCCCGTGGCTGGAGCTGGGTGGCGCGGTTGAAGCGCTGCTCGGCGGCCTGGAAGCGGGGCTCGTCGTCCCCCTGGAGGGCGAGCTGGAAGTCGGCGTAGGCGGCCTGGAACAGCAGGTCGCCCTGGACCGGCCGCACCGCCAGGGCCATGACCACCGCCACCGCCAGCACGGCCACGACGGGATAGGTCACGCCGGCCGGTCCGGCCCAGAACGGCGCCTTGGGACCGCGCGCCGCGCGCAGGAAGACGCCGGCGCCGATGGCCAGGGCCAGCAGCCAGACCACGAGGGCCGCCCAGAGCGCCGTCGTCGCCACCCGCACCGGGTCAGCCGCCGACGGCTGCGCGCCGAGCAGGATGAGGGTGCGCAGGAACGTCCAGAGCGCCGCCGCCGTGAGGCCGAACAGCAGATAGGCGCCCACGCTCTCGCCTGCGTCGACGACGGCCAACAGCTGGGCCGCGAACGCCGCGGCCATGACGACGCCGAGCACCGTGTAGGTGTGCTGCAGCGGCGCCGCGCCGGGCAGCACGAAGTCGTAGAGCGCCACGCTCATCGCCGCCGCGGCGACGAGGCCGAGGGCCGCCCCGCCGGGCGACCAGCCGAAGCCGACCCGCACCGCGGCCGCGTTGTCGTCGTCGCCGTCGGCGGTCGCGGCGGTCGCGGCAGCCGCGCGGCGGACGGCCGGGCGGCGAACGGCGGCCGCGGCCGCCACGGGCTTCGCCTCGGCCACGTCGCCCAGCGCGCGGGCGACGACGAGGCCGGCCAGCACCCACGCCACCAGCTGGGTGACGACGGTCTCGATCCCGAATGCGGCCTCGACGACGGTCGCCGTTCCGGCCGCCAGCAGCGCCAGCGCCAGGCCGTCGACGGCGCCACCGCCGCCGCGCCAGCCGGCCAGCGCCAAGTAGAGCCCGAGCCCGACGGCCAGCCCGAGCGCGGCCACCGGCCCGGCCAACATCGGCGCCGCGAACCACGCGCCGGCGCCCGCCAGGGCGCCGGCGGCGAGCAGGCCGGCCAGCGTGCGCCGGGCGCGGCGGTCCGGCGTCAGGCCGAGGGCGGCGACGCAGGCCGCCAGCCAGGCCGCCCACCACGCCAGCCGCGCCGCCAGGCCCGGCAGGCCGGTGGTCAGCACGACGTCGAACGGCACGTCGTGGGCGCGGTCGACGAGGCGGTCGGCCTGGGCCTTGCCGCCGAGGTAGGTGTCGCCGTAGGGCAGCAAGACGTAGCGCTGCATCTCGGGGCCGTGGCCGACGAGCCACTTCCGGACGAGGCCGCGCTTGAGGTGGACGGGGGCGTTGAGCGGCCGGCTGTCGGCGTTGGGATCGGCGGGGGCCTGCATCGTGCGGGCCACGGCGCGCCAGATGCCGAGGCGGACGGCCTGCGAGCCGGACGTCGTCTCGCCGATCTGCGCCAGGCGGCCGATGACCGGCGCGTCGCGCAGCCCGGCCAGCGGCGAGCCGGGCATCGCCAACACCGCCAGGAAGACGGCGGCCGCGGCGGCGACGCCGACCGCACCGCCCACGGCCCGGCGCCGGCCGGTGGCCGCCGCCCAGCCGAGGCCGAGGACGGCCAGGCCGGCCAGCAGCCCGACGAGCGGGCCGCGGCTGGCCGACAGGACGAGCGCCGTCAGCTGGAGCAGCGCGACGAGGGTGTACGCCCCGGCCACCAGCGGCCGGCCGCCCATGAGGGCGGCGCCGAGCCGCCACAGCGTGAGCGGGACGATCAGCATGAGGTAGGCGCCGAGGAAGATCGGGTTCGAAAGCGTGCCGAAGACGCGCAGCGCCGACTCGACGGTGCCGGGCACGACCTGGAGCCGGGCGGCCTGGGCCAGGGCGTAGACGGCCACCGGGACGCTGCCAGCGATCAACGCGCCCACGATGCGCCGCCGCCGCTGTGGCACGCGCGCCACGGCGGCCGTCGCGGCGAACAGGACGGCGCAGGCGGCCAGCGCCAGCCAGCCCTGGGCGCGCTCGGGCGAGCCGAAGAAGCTGACGCGCGGGACGATCGACAGCAGCGTCGCCACGGCCTCGATGGCCACGACGGCCAGCGTGGCGCGGACGAGGCCGACGCGCGCGGCCGCGACCAGACCCTCGCGCGTGGCGGCGCCGCCCTCGATGAGCGCGACGAGGCCGACGGCGGCGGCCAGCAGGGCGAAGGTGAGGACGACGGCCGCCTTGGGCAGCTCGAACGCCCGGAAGCCCTGGTGGTTGACGAGCAGCGGCGCGGCCGTGACGACCGCCAGCACGGCGGCTTCGAGCAGGCCGGCGCACCAGGCCGAGAGCTGGGTCTTGGTGTTCATGGCGGGCGATTATACGCGCGGCGCCGGGCCGCGCCGGCCCGCCGGCCTCAGCCGCCCAGGCGCTGGATGATCTGCAGCGGGTTGCCGTCGGGATCGGCGAACGAACCGAAGACGGCGTGCGGGGTCCGGTTCTCGAACGTGAACGCGCAGCCCTTGGCCTCCAGCGCCGCCTTGGCGGCGGCGTAGTCGTCGACGCGCAGGACCGGCGTGGCGCCGGCGGACCGCGCCGCGGCGGCCGCCGGGTCGGCGCCGCCGTGGAGCGCGATCGGGACGCCGCCGGTCTCGAGGACGGCGAAGTCGCCGTGGCGGGCGCGCGTGGCGAGGCCCAGGACGTCCTGGTACCACGCGAGGGCGCGATCCATGTCAGACGTGAAGAGCATGACCATGTCGAGGGCGCGGATCATGGGGATCTTCCTGGGTCGTCGGGCGGCGTTCGAACGGGCGGAGCGCCGATTGTACGGGGATCACGGACCGGCGGGCAGCGCGAGGAGGAACAGAGCCCGCTCGACGATGCGGTGCTCCGCGTCGAGGCGGTCGCCCTCGGCCGCGACATGTCGGCCGTCCGGCGACCACGATGCCGTGGCGTTCTGGTAACCCGCGAGCCGCCAGCGGGCCAGGACCTCGCCTTCGGGGAAGGAGACGACAACGACCGTGCCGGCGTTCATGTCGGCGAACGCGAGCCGCCGGCCGTCCTCGCTCAGCGGCGCCCAGTCCGTGTCGTTGTGCTCGGACTCCGGGATGAGCCGGAAGGGGGCGTCGGGCGATTCGAGTTCGCGGATCCAGAGGCCCTCGCTCGAACCGGCCGCGCCGTCCCGGCCGTGCAGGAGGAGCCATCGACCGTCGGCGCTGAACCCGCCGGCCCAGAGGTCGTCAGAGGGCAGCGTCTCCACGCGGCCGGAGTGGGGGTGGTACAGCCGGACGCCGCCGGCGCCGGTGAGCATGGCGTGGTAGCCGTCACCGTCCGGGTCGATGTGCGCCCAGGCGATGACCGCCGTAGGATCGGCCGCCGCCGGCGACAGCTGGAACCAGGCTTCGGCGACCTGCGTTACACCGCCCGAGCCGTTCCCCCGCGTCGGATCGAGGAGGAGGGGACCCTGGTCGTAGCTGTAACCGATGAGGAGCGTATTGTCCGGCAGCCACTCTCCGCCGAGCCCCATGTCGCCGAGCCCGCCGTTGCTCGACCACGTGGCCGCCAGCCCGCCGGCCGTGCCGTCCGTGCGGTTGATCGTCGTCGTGAAGCGGACGCCGTCGGTGTCGGCGGCGACGGTCTCGGCGAGCCACCGCCCGTCCGGCGACGTCGCGCGGTCCTCCGGTCCGGCGCTGTTGGTGCCCTCGTGCGGCGGCGCGTACGCCCACGCAGGCGTCTCGGCCGGCGGAGCGGCGGGCAGGGCGTACGTGGAGCGCGGGTCCGGCGCGAGCGGACCGCACGGCCGGCCGACGTGGACGCGGCCCTCGACGCGGACGGCCATCGTGTCGTTCGCCGGCCAGTACACCATGTCGGAGTGCGTCGTCGCCGGCGGCGCGGCGGCCTCGCACACCGTGCCGGAAGCCACGTCGACGATGTGCAGCGCGGACGGCCACTTCCAGCGTTCGTAGTGGTCGGAACCGCCCGCCGTCCAGAAGGCTAGCCATCGCCCATCCGGCGCCCAGCCGCCGAGCGCGAGGCTGGGTCCGGCCGTCACGTCCAGCGGGTCCGGCGGGATGGCGACCGTGGCGACGGGGGTGACCGGCACGAAGCCCGCCGCGCCGTCGCCCGATGCACCGGGCGCTCCGGGGCCGCCCGGGACAGGCGTCGCCGTCGCCTGTCCCCACGTCGCCGCGATGGCCGAGCGGTCCACATCCGGCGCCCAGGCGATCACCCGGCCCACCTCATTCCACTCTGTCAACCAGGCGGGCATCGCCCACGGCAGCGGCCGGAGACGCCAGTCGTCCGGCGTCGATCCGTCGAGGTCGAGCAGCTGGCCGGTGGAGAGGAGGAGCGTGGCGCCGTCGGGCGCAAAGGCGATCGGATGGCCGAACGACTCAGGCAGCTCTACGGTCGTCACCGGTGTGGCGAGCAGATCACTGACGCGTGTCGAACCGTGCGCGGTCCAGACGAGCCAGCGGTCGTTCGGTGCCCACAGGAGCCGCATCGATTCGAGCTGGACCAGGGGGTCCGCCCAGATCTCGGCGACATCGCCGGTGGCCAGCGTGAGGATGCGGAGGCTGTACGGCGCCGCGCCCTCGTAGCAGCCGAGGCAGTTCGTGTAGGCCACCTTCGAGCCGTCGCGGCTGGCCTTCCAGGTGAAGCCCTCGATCTGGCCGGCGGGGATGCGCCCGCCCTCGACCTCTTCGCCGGTGGCGAGATCGTAGAGGGTGATCCCATCGCCCCAGCTGTTCTCACCCAGGCCGAGGGCGACGGCCGCCCGCGCGTGGCGCTCGTCGAGGGCCATGAGCATCGCTGCGCCCTTGTCGCCCAGCGCGGCGGCGTCCCGGCGGACGATCACCCTATCTTCACCCGCCTGGATCCCGGCCGACAGCGGCCCGGCCGTCGGCTGCGGGTCGACGCCCGTGACGTCGTCGCGCAGCGTCAAGCGGTGGAGCTCCCAGCCGACCGGGGACGGCATGTCGCCATCCTCGGGCGTCGTCCACCGGACCGCGTCGTAGTACAGCGCCCGGCCGTCCGGCGCCCAGACCAGCGAGCTCACGCCGTCCGGTCCCGCCATGGCGAGCGGGCCGGGCGCCTCCGGGTCCAGGTGGCGGACATAGACGAGCTCAGGGTCGTCCCCGTCCGGCGGTCGGCGGATCGCCAGACGCGTGCCGTCGGGCGAGACGGCGCCGCGGACGTCGAACCGCGTGGGGGCTTCCCACTGCCGTTCCTCGCGCCCGGTCCGCATGTCGAGCGCCGCGACGACCGGGTTCTCGTCGCCAGGTTGGGAGAAGATCAAGCGGCCGGTCGGGACGACCGGCTCGCCGTCGCCCACGCCGACGATGCCCGCAGTGGTCGCCGTCGGCGCGGGCGCCGCGTCGGTGGGCGCGTCCGCTGGGCGCAGCTCGCGCAGGCGGCCCTGCCCGATCGCCCAGAGCGCGACGGCGACCGCGGCGGCGACGAGGCCGGCGGTGGCCCAGCCGCCGGTGGTCAGGGTGGGGCGGCGGGCGGACGGTGTCGCGGGCGGGTGGGGCGACGGGGTGCCGAACGGGGAGGTCGGGTGCGGCGAGGCCGGCGAAGCCGTGCTCGAATCGGTCCCTGCGGCGGGGATGAGCGCCAGGCGGTCCCGCAAGCCCGCCCCAAACGTCGGCCAGGGATGGGCAGCCAGCACGGCACGGACGGCGGTCTCGGCCGCGCCCTCGCCCGGGCGGGGTGCGGCGGGCATGGATGCCGGCTGCGGCGCGGTCGCGTGCTTCGAGGTCGTGTCGTCGTTCATCGTTCGATCCCTTCCGGCATCCCGGCGCGGACCCGGGCGCAGGCTCGCTGCCAGCGTTTCTTGGCCGCGGCCGGCGAGACGCCGAGCGCCTCGGCCGCTTCGGCGATGGAGAGGTCGTGGGCGCCGACGAGGAGGACGACGGCCCGGTCGTCGGCGGTCAGCCGGCCGAGGGCGCGCTCCAGGGCGACCGCGTCGTCGGGCAGGTCGTCGCGGCCGTCGGCGACGAGGCGTGGGGCGGCGAGCGGCAGGGCCTCCAGCGGCAGCCAACCGAAGCGCGACCGCCGGCGCAGATGGCGGCGGGCGGCGTTGGCGGCGATGGCGAACAGCCAGCTGCGGGTGGCGGCCGGGTCGCGCAATGCGTCCAGGTGCGTCCAGGCGGCGGTGAAGACGTCCTGGGCCAGGTCCTCGGCCGCGGCACGGTCGCCCGTCATCCCGTAGAGGTAGCGGGCGACGGCCTCACCGGCCTCGGCCACGAGAGCGTCGAACGTCGACCGGCGGGTGGCTGCGTCGATGGATCGGGCGACGTCGGGCGGGCGGGGGCGTTGGGTGGTCGGCGGGGCGTCGGACATCACCATGTTCGTTCTGTGCTCGCTGGATGATGCGGATGTCACCCAGGAGAGCCGCGACGGGACGAATCGGGGACACATTGTCCTCGACCCGCCCGCGCTGGCCAGCGTGCGCCCGCCGGGCGATACTCTCCCCGATGTCCCCGCCCGCCCGGCCGCCCGTGCGCCGCGCGACGATCGCCGCCGCCATCGCCGCCGCCGTCCTCGCCGCGCCCGCCGGCCGCGCCGCCCCGCTCGCCCAGCCGGCGCCGTTCGCCGTGCCCCGCGACTACCGCCTGGTCTACCGCCTCGACATCCCGGTCGCGTCGCCCGGCTACCACACCGTGCCGGTGCCGTACGCGGTCGACGACGGCGCCGCCCTCGACGCCGGGTTCGATCGGGTCGGCTACCTGCTGGAGCTCACGACAGGCGACGGGGCCACGAGCTGGGTCTGGGCGTCGATGGCCGCCTTCACCCGCGACGTGCGCAAGATCGGCCTGCCGACGGCGCCGAGCGGCGCGTTCTTCCAGCGCGCCGTCGGGGCGATGTCCGTCCGATCGAACGTCCCCGGCCTGCCGGTGGGCGACGACGTCCAGGGGAACCTCGAGTTCTGGCCGAACAACTACGCCACCGCGAACGCGGCCGGCGTGAGCGGCGCGCGCGACGACGCGTACGACACCGGGGACGCGCCGGCCGATCCGGTCGCCGGCTACGGCTCGTTCCAGGTCCATGCCTCGGCGACGGGCACGACGCTGCTCGCCTACAACCGCTGGGGCCTCGCCGACACGAGCGACATCGGCATCGGCAACAGCCCGACCGGCCAGCCGGACTGGACGTTCCGCCAGAACGCCGCCGAGTTCACGACGCGACGGCTCAGCGTCTACGTCCGCGAGGCGCCGCTGCCGGTGATCGAACTCGCGGCGCCCGAGCCGCATCGCGTCGTCCAGCGCGGCCCGGACGGCCGCGGCACGGTGCCGATCCGCGGCCGCGCCGCCGCCTCGGCCGACCGGGTCGACGTCCGCGCCGTGCCGATCGGCGACCGCGGCTCGGGCGCCGCGTGGCAGGCGGCGGCACTCGCGCCCGGCGGCGCGTTCAGCGCCACGCTCGCCCTCGGCGGGGGCTGGTACCGCATCGAGGCGCGCGCAGCGGCCGGTTCAACGGCGCTCGGCACCGCGGAGTCGGGTCCGGTGGGCGTCGGCGAGGTCTTCGTCACCGCCGGCCAGTCGAACTCGGCGAACCACGGCGCGCCGCGCCAGGCGCCCGCGGACGCGCGCGTCGTCGCGTTCGGCCCCGGCGGCTGGCGGCCCGCCGCCGATCCCCAGCCCATCGCCACCGGCGACGGCGGATCGCCGTGGCCGGCGTTCGGCGACGCGCTGGCGGCCGGCCTCGACGTGCCGATCGGCCTCGTGTCGGTCGGCTGGGGCGGCACGACCGTCGAGCAGTGGCAGCCCGGCGGCACGCTCTACCCGCGGCTGCGCGACGCGCTCGTCGCCCTCGGGCCGGCCGGGGCGCGCGCGGTCCTGTGGCACCAGGGCGAGAGCGACGCGGCCGGCGGCACCTCGACCGCCGTCTACGCGGCCCGGCTGCAGGCGATCATCCGCCAGTCGCGCCTCGACGCGGGCTACGACGTGCCCTGGGGCATCGCCCGCGTCGGCTTCGTGCCGGGGCTGGCCCAGCCGCCGATCGATGCCGTCGTGGCCGGCCAGAACGCGGTCGTCGCCGCCGGCGGCGGGCGCGGCGACATCTTCGCCGGTCCGACGACGGACGACCTCGTCGGCCCGGCTTGGCGCTCCGACGGGATCCACTTCAACGCCCAGGGCCTCGCCTTGCACGGCCAGCGCTGGGCCGCCGATGTCCGCGCCGCGCTGGCGCTCCCGGCCCACGCGCCCGAGCCGACGGCCGGCGCCGACGACACGCCGACGCCGAGCGCCACGGCCGGCGCCATCGGCAGCCCGACGCCGGGGCGCGCGTCGACGCCGACGTCCCCCGCGCCGCCGACGGCCGCCGCGACCGGGACGCCGGCAGGCGGCGACGATCGTCGGCTCTTCCTGCCGCTGGCGCTGCGGCTGCCGTCGCCCTGACGGGCGCGGCCGAACGATGGCGGCGCCGGCGCGATGCCCCTGCGCGCGCCGCGCGCCGCGTCAGCGGTTCCCGACCGGCTTGGCCTCGATCGTCAGCAGGTACGCCCACAGCGCCTTGAGCTCGTCGTCCGTCATCCGAGCGAACTGCTGGGCGGGCATGACGGGGTCGAGCTTGGTGCCGTCGGGGCGGGTCTGCTCGCGGATGGCGCGGAAGAAGTCGGCCTCGGTCCATTGGCCTAGGCCGGTGGCGGGGTCGGGGGTCAGGTTCTTGGCCGCCGGCCAGTCGGGCGGCGCGCCCGGGATCTTGCCGCCCGAGAGCGTCGGGCCGTGGCAGCCGCGGCAGGTGTTCGCCAGGTAGTCGCCGTACTCGGCCGTCGGGCCTTCGGGCGGCGCCTCGGCGTAGCCGGCGGAGAGGTCGACGCGGCTGGCGCTGGGCATGAGGTCGCCCTTGAGCACCAGGGCGTGGCCCAGCGGGCGGAAGACGGTGGGCGGCGGGACCTTGTCGACCGGCGGCGCCTGCTTGAGGTAGGCGATGAGCGCGCCGAGGTCGGCCGCGCCCATCTTGACGTAGTCCTCGGACGGCATGATGCGCAGCCCCCGTCCGTCGGGGCCGATGCCGTAGACGATGGCCCGGACATAGTCGTCGTCGCTCAGCTCGGCGCCGACGCCGCCCTCGCCGCGGGTCAGGTTGGGTCCGGAGAGCCGGCCGATGAGCGGGTCGTCGGCGACGACGTTGCCGGACAGGTCCTCGCCGTGGCAGTCGGCGCAGCCCCGGGTCTGGTAGATGTGGCGGCCGCGCTCGACGGCCGCGGCGTCGGTCGGGATCGTCAGCGGCGGCACCTCGACGGCGTAAGTGCGGGCCAGGCGCTGACCGCTCAGCGAATAGACCGCGCCGAGGGCGATGGCGACGAGCGCCACGAGCCCGACGAGCAACTTCAACAAGCCCCGTACGAACCCCCCCATGCCCCTGCTCCTCCGTGCGTGCTTCCGGCCGCCGGCGCCGGTGCCGGCGCGCGGAGGCCATGTAATGACACGGAACGGGTCGGCTGTCGAGCGGGGGCGGGAGGCCGGGCTACCAGATGCCGGGGATCAGGCGATAGCGCACCCGGCCCATGTAGTCCGCATAGCCCGCCAGGTCGCGCCGCAGCACCGCCTCTTCGTTGCGGATGCGCACGACGATGACCGGGACGATCGGCAGCATCGTCAGCGCCGCCCACCACGAGCCGAGGGCGATCGGCGACAGCAGCCAGATCGCCAGCATGGCGACGTACATCGGGTGGCGGACGACGGCGTACGGTCCGGTCGTGGCGAGCGACTGCCCCGCCTCGACCTCGATGATGCGCGACGCATACCGGTTGGCCAGCAGCACCCGCGCGAACAGGGCGTAGGCGATGACGATCCCGACGTTGGCGCCGACGACCACCGCCGGCGGCACCGCCGACCAGCCGAAGCGACGGTCGAACCCCGGCAGCAGGAACGCCAGCACGAACAGGACGAGGCTGACCTGGATGACCCGCTGCTGCGTCACCTCGCGCTCGCGCGTCCGCAGCCGGCGGGCCAGGAGTTCGGGCTCGCGGCGGATCAGGTGGGTTCCGAGCAGGGCGACGATGGCGAACAGCACCGCCAGATAGAGCCAGGCCTGCCAATAGTCGAACGTCCCGGCCGGGCCGAAGAACATCGCCGCCATCACGACGAGCGCCGCAGCGTAGTACGCGACGGCACGGCGGGCGAGGGCGGGTCGGTCGAGGTCGGTCGCACCGCGTTCGTCGTCGGTCGCCATCGCCGTCTCCTCGGGCCGCGCGGTCGGGCGGATCGGACCACCGCCCCGTACGAGCCATACGAGGACGACTATACTACCGGGCCGGGCTGCGCACACGGCCCACCGCCCCGCCGAGTCGCCCGCGCCGCCGAGGCCACCGATGAGCCTCTCGCACGACGCGCTCACCTTCCTGTTCACCGACATCGAGGGCTCGACGGCCCGCTGGGAGGACCACCGCGAGGCCATGTCGGTGGCGCTCGTGCGCCATGACGCCATCCTGCGCGGCGCCATCGAGGGCCACGGCGGACACGTGTTCAAGACGGTGGGCGACGCCTTCTTCGGCGCGTTCGCCGACGCCACGGCGGCGCTGGCGGCCGCCGTCGACGCCCAGCGCGGGCTGCGCGCCCAGGACTGGCGCGCCTTCGGCGCCGATTTCGCCGACCTGCGCGTGCGCATGGGGCTGCACAACGGCCACGCCGAGAGCCGCGGCGGCGACTACTTCGGCCCGGCGCTGAACCGGACCGCGCGGCTCATGGCGGCGGGTCACGGCGGCCAGATCCTGCTGTCGTCGACCGCGATGCGGGCCGTGCGCGAGCACCTCGCGCCCGACGTGGCGATCCGCGACCTGGGCGAGCACCGGCTCAAGGACCTGCGGCACGCCGAGCACATCTGGCAGCTCGTCGTCGACGGCCTGCCCGACGTGGTGCGCTCGCTCGCGACGGCCGGCGAGCTGAGCGCCCGCGACCGCATCGTCGTCTCCGATCCCGACGCGCCCGACGACGGGACGGCCGCGCCGACGGTCGTCGCCCAGTCGGTGGCCGGCACGCTGGCGGCGCTCCACGCCGTGATCCGGCGCGACGCCCCGACCGTGGTGCTGACGACGGCCCAGGTGCGCCAGGCGGCGCAGCACAAGCCGGCCGACCTCACCGAGCACCGCCTCGGCCGGATCGCCGAGTGGAGCCAGCCGCGCTACCGCCTCGACGGCCGCTTCGTCAGCCTGACGCTGCTGGTCGACCTGGGCGAGGAGAACGCCGCCGGCCGCTGGTCCGCCCGGCCGGAACGCTACGACGACCTCGGCACGCTGCTGGCGGCGGTGACCGAGCCGGCCGTGGTGGTCCTCGGGCCGCCGGGCAGCGGCAAGAGCACGCTGCTGCGGCGCCTCGAGCTCGACGCCGCGATCGACGCGTTGCGCGGCGACGACCCGGCCGACACGGTGACGTTCTTCGTCCAGCTCAACCAGTACAAGGCGTCCGAGCCCGACCAGCCGGTGCCGTCGCCGGGTCGCTGGCTGGCCGAGCGCTGGGCCGAGCGCCATCCGCAACTGCCGCCGCTCGACGAACTGCTGGCCGCGGGCCGGATGGTGTTGCTGCTGGATGCGCTGAACGAGATGCCGGCCGGATCGGAGCGCGAGTTCCGCGCGCGCGTCGGCGATTGGAAGGACTGGCTCGTCGGGCTGACCCGGACGCAACCCGGCAACCGGGTCGTGTTCAGCTGCCGGACGCTCGATTACGCTGCGCCGCTCTCGACGCCGTCGCTGCGCGTGCCGCAGGTGCTCATCGAACCGCTGTCCGACGACCAGGTGTGCGCGTTCCTGCGCCTCTACAGCCCGATGCGCGGCGACGAGATCTGGCGCGCGATCGCCGGCACCCCGCAGCTCGAGGCGCTGCGGGCGCCGTTCTTCCTGGCGCTGGTCGTCGACCAGGTCGAGGCGACCGGCGAGCTGGCGGGGGATCGGGCCGGGCTGTTCACCGGCTTCGTCCGCCAGGCGTTGCGGCGCGAGGTCGAGCGCGACAACCCCCTGTTCGCCCACGCCGACCTGCTCGACAGCCGCGACGTCCGGCAGATCGCGCACTGGCGCTGGCGGGACGCCTACCAGCTGCCGGAGCGCGGCGCGCTCGTGCCGCGGCTGGGCCAGCTGGCCCACGCGATGCAGGCGTCGAGCGCCGAGGGCGAGGCGGGTCAGGTGCGGGTCGACTACGACGGCGCGCTCGACGCGCTGGACCACCCGCGCGCCGCCGACCTGGTCCGCGCCGGCGTGGCGATCAGCGTGCTCGACGAGGACCCGGCGGCGGACGAGGTGCTGTTCCGCCACCAGCTGCTCCAAGAGTACTTCGCCGCCCGGGTGCTGGCGCGGGCGCCGAACCCGGCGCTCGTCACGGCGCCGTGGCGGGCGGCCGACGTCGTCCCCGGACTGCGCGATGTCGTCGCCACCTTGCCGCCGGGCGAGACGCTGCCGACGCTGCCCCAGACGGGCTGGGAGGAGACGACGGTCCTGGCGGCGGCGATGGCGCCCGAGCCCGAGGCGTTCCTGCGGGCGGTGATGGCCGAGAACCTCGTTGTCGCCGGCCGCGCGGCGCAGCTCCCGACGGTCCGCGGCCGGCTCGACGCCGCGCTGTGGGACGACCTGCGCGCGGCGCTGGTGGCGCGCAGCCGCGACCCGGCCGCCGACCTGCGCCATCGGATCGCCTGCGCCGCGGCGGTGGGCGACCTGGGCGATCCGCGCTTCGCGCCGCGCCCGGGGCCGCACGGCGACTTCGTGCCGCCGACGCTCGTGGCGGTGCCGGCCGGGAGGTACCCGATCGGCGAGGACGAACCGCTCGACTGGTCGGTGCTCGACGTCCGCGGCTCGACGCGCAAGCACATGCCGCGCCACGCGGTGGCGCTGGCGGCGTTCGAGATCGGCCAGTTCCCGGTGACGAACGTCGAGTACGCCTGCTTCATGGCCGCCGGCGGCTACGACGACGACCGCTGGTGGACGACCGACGACGGGCGCCGCTGGCGGCGCGGCGAGCTCGGCAACACCGGCCTCCGAGCCAACGACCGGATCTGGCGCCGCCGTTTCCAGGACGAGCCGGACCTGTTCGAGCAGATGGAAGCCCAGGGCCGCTTCCCGAGCGCCGAGGTGCTCGAGCGATGGCGGACATGGCTGGCGCTGGACGAGGCGGCGTTCGAGGCGGCGATCGACGCGCGCTGGCAGCCCAAGCGCGAGACCGAGCCGCGCTTCTGGCGCGATGACCGCTTCAACCAGCCCACGCAGCCGGTCGTCGGGCTGTGCTGGTACGAGGCGCGGGCCTACTGCGCCTGGTTGGCGGCGCAGACGGACCGCCCGGTCCGGCTGCCGACCGAGGCGGAGTGGGAGGCGACGGCCCGCGGGCCCGACGGGCGACGCTACCCGTGGGGTGACGGCTGGGACCCGCTGCGGGCCAACACGAACGAGACGCGCGTCTGGCGGACGTCGCCGGTGGGCGTCTTCGTCGAGGGCGACAGCCCGTTCGGCGCGGCCGACATGGCCGGCAACGTCACGGAGTGGACGTCGAGCCTGATCGGCGGCTTCATGGACGACGAACGCGCGTGCGACTTCCCGTACCCCTACGACCCGTCCGACGGCCGCGAGGACGCCGCAGCGCCGGTCGCGATCTGCCGCGTGCTGCGCGGCGGCGAGTGGAGCTACGTCCAGGGCAACGCCCGCAGCAGCTACCGCGGCGACAACCTGCCGGACATCCGGCTGGATGTGACGGGGTTTCGGGTGGCGGTGGGGGCCTTGGACGGGCGTTCGCAGCGCGGGTAGGGTAGCAGATCAGATGTGCGGCTGACCTCGCTGTCCTCACACGAGGTTCGAGTCCCGCCGCGGGTACTTGTGTCCACCTTCGACCCTGAGGTTCCACATCGGCACGCACGAGGTTGACGTTGTGTCCGATAGAGAGCATCCTCCGACCGACACCGAAACGCAGCACTCGACGCTACAGCCTGCAGATTGGAGACGAATATGGACCTGAATGGGGAGCAGTTCACCGTAATCCTGGTGGCTTTTTGTATTCTGTTAGCCATTGCGTGGGCCCTGACCATATGGACTCTCAGAGGCGAGAAAGAGCTGCTTAGATATATCTTCAACGGTGGATGGGCACTGGCAATCGTGACCGTCGTTCTCGTGACATTCACGATTGGCATGCTGACGGTCATCGATAAGCTTGATGGATCCACTTCGGCTAGCTTGCTTGGTGCAATTGCAGGTTACGCTCTAGGCTCTTTCCGGCGGAGCGATGATTCCCAATCGTAACATCAGCATCGCGCCATCAACGCGCAACATGCCCCAGGGTATTCTCGTTCTCGCCGGCCGCATCGTACGCGCGTAGGGGCGGATGCCGCGGTCGGCGTATCGCAGCCAGGGCAACGAGCGTGGTCACCGCGAGGTCGATGCCTCCGGCGGCGGCGGTGATCGCCGCCGCCGGCCGGCGCTGACCCTTGCAGCCTACGGCTGACCCACGATCGTCAGCAGCGTGACCTCGGGGCGGCAGAACAGGCGCAGCCGCGGTGCGCGGGCGCGCTCCATCCCGACCCCGCGGCTCACGTAGATCGGCCGCCCGTTCAGGCGGTGCAGACCGCCCGCGGCGACGGTGCGTGGGACGGACGTCAGCGTGAGCGGCGGCCCGAACCCGGGCACGACGACCTGCCCACCATGGGTGTGGCCGGCGACGACGAGGTCGACGGGCGCATCGGGGCCGAGGGTCAGCGCGACGTCGGGATAGTGGTCGATGACGATCCGCAGCGCGGCCGGGGCGGCGGCGCCAGCGGCGGAGCGGCCGTCGACCGTTGCGCCGGGGCCGTTGGCGGCACCGAGCGCCGCGACGGCCGCCAGCGCCGCCGGGGCTGTGTAGTCCTCGCTCAGCCCCGCGATCCGGAGCTTCCAGCCGGCGACTTCCACCACCTCATGTGCGTCGCGCATCCACCGCACGCGCGTGCCCTGCAGCGCCCGGTCGAGGTGGTCCGGGTGGTCCACGTTGCCCTTCACGAACCAGACGCCGCCGGGTGCGTCGAGCCGCCCAAGGACCTCGCGCAGCGCCGCTTCCTCGCGGGCGAACAGGGCGTCGTTGCCCTGGAAGATGTCCCCCGGCATCAGGATGACGTCGGGGCGCTCCGCCATGACGGTGTCGATCGCCCGACGCTCGTAGGCCGTGACGTGATCCGTCTGAAGGTCGGCGATGATCGCCACACGCAGGGGTCCCTGCCCGGCCTGGGCTGCCGGCACGACGAGTGTCGGCCGCTCGACGACAAGACGGTACGGTTCGACGAACGTCGCCCACAGCCCGATGGGGGCGGGCAGCACGGCCAGGGCGCACAGGGCCGTCGCCGCGCGCGTCACGGGCCTGCCGCGACCGCCATGCCGGCGGCGCCCGAACCACAGCACGACGAGCGCCACGAACGGTCCGGCGAGCGTGAGGGCGGCGTAGAGCAGGCCCATCAGCGCGAAGATGTCCGTGCCGTGTCGGCGGAGAACGGCCTCGCCGGCGGCGACGTGGACGACAACCGCAGTGCCGGCCGCCAACACCAGATCGAACGCGCCCACGGGCGCCACCGCGCCGCCTCGGCGTCGCCTGCGCCCGAGCAGCGACAACACCCCAAGCGCCACGGCCGCGTCGAGTGCGGCGACCGCGAGCGCGGCGGGCAGCACCGCAGCCAGATGGGCAGGCACGGCGACCTCCTGTGAGCCGGGGCGGTACGCGGCCGATGATAGCCTGGGCTCGCCGTCGCACCGGCGACCACGCGTGGCCGCGGCGGCGTGAGGCGGCACGTCACAAGCCCAGGCAGACCTTTGTCGCAGTCCCGTCAGGCGGTCGCGGTTAACACGGCCACCCGCGCGCGTAGGGGCGGCAAGAACGGCAAGCGCGGCGCCGGCCGTGACGCGTCCAGGCGTCGACTCGCATCCTCACCTTTAGCGGCCCTTCACCCTCCCTGGCAGGCACAGCCCGCGCCCTTGTGGCAGTTCTTGTTGAGCGATATGCAGCTGTCGCCGCAGGGCTTGGACACGCCTGCTTTGCAGTACTTGCAGCACCCCCCACCGCCACCACCACCACCCGACGGCGGCGCGGGCGCGGGCGACTGGTACAGCGGCACCGGCGCCGGCGGAGGAGGCGGGGGCGGCGGCGCGGGCCGGCCGCCCTCGCCCTCCTCGCACGCCAGGCCGTCGCCGTCGCCGTCGAGACGGCCGGGGTTCGCGACGCCGCGCGCCCGCCAGTAGTCGCGCCAGGCCTTCATCGTCTCGTAGTTCGGGAAGCTGTCGCAGTTCTGGTTGCGGTTGGGGTCGATGTCGATCGGCGGGCGGGGCGTGGGTGGCGGCGGCACGGGCGTGCGGGTCGACGGGGGTGGCGGCGACGTGCGGGTCGGCGCCGGGGTCGGCACAGCCGTGGGCGGCTCTGTGGTGGGTGCCGGGCGATCGACCGTGGGCGCCGGCTCGTCCGTGGCCGTCGCCGCCGGCGCGACGATCGAGGTCGTGTCGGCGGGCTCGGCGGCCGGGGCGGTGGTGGCGGCGGGTTCCGCCGAGGCTACCGCCGCGGGGGTGCGCCTCGGCTGCCCGGTGTCGGGAGGGCCGAAGCCGAGCATCTGCCCGAACGCACCGAGCGTGCCCAGCGCAAGCACGCTGGTCAGCACCGCACCGACGCGGTGCCCGTCGGCCCAGCTCAGGACCGTGTCGACCGACGGCAGCCGCTCGGCGAGCCACGGGGCCCGCTGCAGCCCGACGCGCGCCAGCCACACGACGCACGCGATCACCACCAGCGTCTCCAGCTGGTCACCGACGATCAAGGTCGTCGCGCCGAAGAGCAACGTGGTGAACGCCAGGGGGTGCCGGGTCCCGAAGCCGCCCGACGTGAAGAGGCTGCTCACGGCCGCCCAGACGAGAGCCGCCATCACCAGCAGCGGGCCCGAGAGGCCGCTGGTCAGCACCCCGCACAGGCTGAAGAGCACCAGCACGAACGCGATCGGATGCCGCCCGACGAACATGCGCACGCCGGCCCATCGGCCGTGGGGCGCGTCGGTTGGCGGGCGGGGGAGCGGCGGGTGCGCTGCCGCCGGCGCGGCGGCCGGGCGTGGGGCAAGCGTCGGTGCCACCGCCGGCTGCGGGGCCACGTCGGCGTCCGGCGGCGGCTCGGGCGCGGACACGAAGCTCACCGGTGGTGGGTGCGGCGCGGCGATCGTCGCCTCAGCGAGGTGCACCGTGATCCAGTCGAGGCGGTTCTCCTCGCCGAGATCGACGAAGCCGGATCGCGCCTGCAGGCCGGCCGCCGCCAGCGCCGCCCGCACCCGCTCAACGCTGGCGGGCGTGCGGCGCAGGACGCCGAAGGCCCGCCAGAAGGTGAAGCTGCGCATCCGGCGCGTGTCGCGGCGGCGGGCGACGAGGTCGGCCCGCATGTCGCGGGCGATGTCGGCGGGGCTGGGCTTCGTGGCCATCGTCGTTCCCCGGTGGCGGGTGCGGCGATACGACGTGCGGCCGGTGTGGTCGCCGTCGGCGCCGAGGGGCTGCGCTGCGCGGGCTCATCGTCGAAGATCGTGGCGTGGTCGGCATCGGCCATGTGTCCAGTTCCACACCCCGCCACGTGACCATCGGAGGCGCCTTGACGACCGCCGCCGCCCCCGGCTACAGTCGCCGCCCCATGACGACGCGTCGCCGCCCCTCCGCCGCCGCCCCGTCGGCCCCCCGCCGCTAGCCCGCCCGTGCCCGACCTCGACCTCAAGGGCGTTCCGGCCGACCAGCGCGACGCCGCCCTGTTCGCCACCGCCGCGCTGCAAGCCCTGGCGCGCGAGGAGTCGCTCCAGCGCCGGGCGGTGCGACTGCGCGAGCCGGGGCTGGCCACGTGGCAGCAGTTCCGGGGGCGCATGGACGAGCACGACCTGCTGCTCTTGCTGCTTGAAGACGCGGCGGTCACGCAGCCGTTCGCGTTCGACGCGCCCGCCATCCTGGGGCGGGCGGCCCGCGGCCTCGACCGCCTCTCGGCGGCGCGCGTGGCCGGTTGGATCGGCGCGCTACAGGCGGACGACGGGGCCGATGCGGCCGACTACCTGAGCGCCCAGGCCCGCCACTTGGGTCTCGTGACCCGGCTGGCGCGGACCGACCTCCACAGGGTGCGGCCGCACCATCGCGTCCTGGAGCTGCCGGGGACGGGCGGTCAGCTGGCGAAGTACCTGGCCGACACGCTGCCCGACGTCCACCTGCGCGACGTCTTCGTCATCGCCTGGGCCACCTGGCGCGACCGGCTGTTGGCCGGGCTGGTGGCCGTGGAGGCCGGCCTCACCGGCAGCGCGCCGATCTGCGATCGCCCGGGCATCGAGGAGCTGCGCGGCGGCGACCGCCCGTTCGACTACGTGATCGGCGCGGCGCCGGAGCGCGAGCAGCAGCCGTACGACGCGGCGACGCTGCAGGCGTGGTTCCCGTCCGCCACCGTGGTGCTGGTGTGAGGGCGCCGTGACAGCCAAGGTCTTCCCTGTCGGCAAGGTGGCGCACGACGCCGAGCGGCAGGCGCTGGCGTTCCTGGTGCAGGGGCTGCCCGAGTCGTACACCGTCTACACGAACTCGTGGATCGCCGAGCGCGACGGCAGCGTGTTCGAGCTCGACGCGGTGGTCGTGGCGCCGCACGCCGTGTTCGTGGTCGAGATCAAGGGCTACCGCGGGGCGATCCGCGGCACGGACCACGACTGGCTCATCCCCGAGCCGCGGCCCAGCCCGCTGCGGCTGAACCGGCTGACGGCGCAGGTCCTCAAGTCCGAGGTGCGGCGGCGCAGTGCCGCGGCGGGGCGGGTGTGGGTCGAGGGCTTCGTCTTCCTGTCCCACACGACCGACGTCGCACTGAACGGCACGGCAAGCCAGGCGCGGGTCCACACGCGCGAGTCCGTCCTGCCGGCGCTGCAGGACACGAACTTCCTGCGCAACCAGCTCACCCGGGGCCAGCTGCCGGAGGCGGTGGACGCGCACGCCCGCGGCGTGGTCCACGAGCTGCTCACGGGCGCCGATCCGCGCCGCAAGCCGGTGCGCCGGGTGCGCGAGTGGGAGGTGGGCTCGGTGCTGGCTCGCGGCGAGGACTACATCGAGTACGAGGCGCAGCACGACATGATGCCGCGCGACGGCAGCAGCCCGGAGCGGTTGCTGCGCGTCTACCCGCTGCCGTGGATGGTGTCCGACGAGGAGCGGCGGCGCATCAACGACCGGTGCACCTGGGAGGCGCAGGTCCTGGCCACCGTCGGCAGCCACCCGTTCATCGTCGACGCCGAGCCGCCGTTCCGCGAGGAGATCGGCGTCTGCCTGCCGATGGAGCGCTTCCGCGGCGTGTCGCTGGCGTCGTGGTGCGAACGCCACTTGGCGGAAGGCACGACGTGGCCGGCGCTGGGCGAGCGACTGGAGATCTGGCGCAAGGTGGCCCTCGCCGTGCACTTCGCCCACACGCAGGGCGTGGTGCACCGGCTGCTGCGGCCGGAGGTCATCCTGGTCGAGGACACGCCGACCCGGCCCGACGTGCGGCTGACGGGCTTCGAGCTGGCCAAGCGGGTGGAGCGCGCGGCGACGGTGGCGTCGACGGCGCTGGACGAGGCGCGGGCGGTGTGGGCGGCGCCGGAGATCGTGCGCGACTTCCACGACGCCGAACCGCGCTCCGACCAGTTCAGCCTGGGGGCGCTGTTCGGCCTGCTGGCCACGGGCAAGGCGCTGTTCGGGTCCACCACCGAGCTGCTGCGCCGCGGCGGCCAGCCGCCCCACCTGCACGACCTCGACCCGCGCCTGCCCAAGGCGCTGGACGCCTGCGCAGGACGGATGCTCGCGCTGCGGCCGGCCGACCGCTACGACTCGGTGGCCGACGCGGTGCGGGCGGTGGCCGAGGTCCGCGGCCGCCAAGCGGCGACGGCGGCGGGCACGGCGGCGGTGGCCCCGCGGGCCGCGCCGCTGGACGCCGATGACCTGGCGCCGGGCACGCGGCTGGGCACGGACTACGAGGTGGTGCAGCGCGTCGGCCGGGGCGGGATGGGGGCGGTGTACAAGGTCCGGCACCTCCTGAGCGGCCAGTTCCGGGCGCTCAAGGTGGCCCGGGCGAGCGACGCGGCCGAGGAGGCGCTGCGCTCCGAGTACGACCTGCTGCGCGAAGTCGACCATCCGGCGATCGTGCGGGCGCTGGACCTGTCGGGGGCGGTGCCGGACCGCGTCAGCTTGGTGCTGGACTGGGTCGAGGGCGTGCCGCTGCCGAAGTGGCTCGACGCCCACCGCGAGCCGGAGCTGGCCATGCTGCGGCGCTTCGCCGACGACCTGCTGGACGCGCTGGACTACCTCCAGGCCCTCGACGTGGTGCACAAGGACATCAAGCCCGACAACTTACTGCTGGGGCCGCGCGGGCTGACGCTGATCGACTTCTCGCTGGTGGCGCACCCGCCCGAGTCGATCGCGATCGGGACGTCGCTCTACCGCGACCCGGCGCTCCAGGCGTGGGACGCGGCGGCCGACCGCTACGCGGCGGCGCTGTGCTTGTTCGAGCTCTTCGTGGGGGCGCACGCGTTCGACGGGCAGGTGCCGCCGCCGGACCGGGCAGTGGCGCTCGACGAGGACGAGGTGCAGCCGAAGGCCATGGCGGGCTTCCTGCGCCGGGCGCTGGACCCGGACCGCGACAAGCGGTTCGCCTCCTTGGCCGAGATGCGCCAAGCGCTGCGGCAGGCGCTGGGCGCGGCTGGCGGCGAGGCGCCGGCGCCGCGGATCGACGTGGCGGCGATCGTGCCCGAGGCGGGCCGGCCCCTCGACACGACGTTCCTGTCGCGCGGCTCGCTGAACGCGCTGCGGCGCGGCTGGGTGCGCACCCAGGGCCAGTTGGTGGGGGCCGACCCGGACATGCTGCAGCGGCTGCGCAACGTCGGGCGGACGCGGCTCCAGGAGATCGTGGCGCTGCGCGAGGCGCTCATGGCGCGCGGCGTGCCGGCGGAGATGCCGTTCGTGGCGCCGACGCCGGCGCCGATCGCGCCGCGCTGGGTGGCGGATCCGCGGCCGGTGGCCGTGCTGCCGCTGTCCGAGGGGCTCAAGTCCGAGTTGGTGCGGGGTGGCTTCGACACCGTCGGGCGGCTGGCGCAGGCCAGCGAGGCGGAGCTGCTGGGCGTGCCATGGCTGGGCGCGGTGAAGTTGCAGCGGATCGTGCAGGTCCTGGACGCGCTGGGCCAGACGGCCGTGGAGGAGGCGCCGGGGGCGCCGGCCAGCCTGGACGAGGCCATGGCGCGGGCGATGGCGCGCCTGACGGACCGACAGGCCGAGGTGCTGCGGCTCATGAGCGGCTCGGTGGGTGCGCCGCCGACGCAGACGGCCGTGGCACAGCAGCTGGGCGTGACGCGCCAGGCGGTGAACCTGCAGTACCACGAGGCGCTGAAGCGGCTGGACGTGGGACCGCTGGCGGCCGTGCACGGCGCGGTCCAGGCGGCGCTGGACGCTGCGGGCGGGCTGCTGCCGCTCGGCGACGCCGTGCGGGCGGTCGTCGAGGCGATCCCGACCGAGGACGAGGGGCTGGCGCTGCTGGCGATCCGGCTGGTAGCGGTCCACGACGCGGCGGCGAGCCGGGCGCGCTTGATCGAGGGGTTGGCCGCGCAGCGGGAAGGGGTCATCGCCCGCGTGGTGCCGGAAACGGACGACACCCGGCCGTCGCTGGACGTCGACGCTGTTGGGCGCTTCCTGGCGGAGGCGTTCGAGCTGGCGGCATGGCCGCCCAAAGCAGCGGAGGGGGCGCGGCGGGCGCTGGGCGTGCTGCTGCCGGACTACGCGGGCGACGCGGTGGCGCTGGCGGCGCGGCTGGGCGAGGGGTTGCATCTGACGCCGGCGGGCGAGCTGTTCGCGTCGCCGGTGACGGTGGCCCAGGCGGTGCCGTACCTGCTGCAGGGCGAGCCGCTGCCGCTCACGCTGGCGCGCCTGGGCCAGCGGGCGCACGACGTGTTCGGCGATGCGGTTGCGTGGCCGGGAGCGGCCGAGCTGGCGGTTGTGGTTGCGGGGTTGGACCTGGGCGATGTGCGGCTCGACGGCGAGGCGCTGGTGCTGGCGCCGCCGGCGGGGGTGGTGCCGGCGGCGGCGGTGGAGGATGCGCCGCCGGAGTTCCTCATCGCGCCCGAGCGGCGGCCGGAGGAGGTGGCGGGCGATCTCCTGCGGGCGGCGGCGGTGAAGGGCCACTGGCGGCTGGTGGTGACGCCGCCGGCGCGGCACCGCGAGCTGGGGCGCAACGTGGCGCGGGCGCTGGGGGCGGGTGCCACGTTCATCAGCTTCGAGGAGCGGCTGCTGGCGCGCCTGGAGCCGGACTTCGAGGCGTTCGAGCGGGCCGAGCGGTTCGTGGCGATGCGGCCGAAGCTGACGGCGGCGGCCGAGCAGCTGCTGGACGAGCTGCTGCGCGAGCACGGCCAGCCCGGGGCGCAGGTGGTGCTGGGCGACACGGCCGTGCTGCAGGTGTGCGCGGCGCAGCACTTGGTGAACCGGGTCTACGACGCGACGCTCTCGGGCGGGCGGGGGTTCTGGGCGGTGGTGGTGCCGGGGATCATCTACGAGCGGACGCCGCTGTTCAACGAGCGCGACCCGCTGCCGTGGATCGAGGGGTCGGTGCTGCCGCTGCGGGACGCGATCCCGGTGGCGGCGTGAGGGCGGGCCGGGGACGCGGGGGGCACCGATGGACGCCCTGACCCGCCGGAGCCTGACGGCCGAGCTGTCCAAGCTCTCGGTGGCCGCCGCCGCGGAGCTGCGCGGCCGCATCCTGCTCGACGGGCCAACGCGCGCGCGGGCGGAGGCGCTGCACGCGGCCGAGCGGGTGGGCGACGAGTTCGAGCTGTGGACGGACCTGCTGAGCCGGCGGGCGGCCGTGATGTGGGTGCTGCGCAGCGTCTACGTGCGGGTGCTGGAGGACCGGGGGCTGCTGCGGACGCGGTGGATCGTGGACGAGACGTCCGAGCAGTTGTTCCGCAAGCTGGCGCCCGACCTGGGCGAGGCGGCCTACCTGCGCTGGATCTACCGCGACCTGGCCAGCGACGCCACCGGCCTGGCGGAGCTGTTCGCGCCGACGCCGGCCGAGGTGGCCGAGCCGTCCGATGCGTTCGCGCGGCAGCTCTTGGCGTTCTGGCGGTCGGTCGACCCGGACACGGGAGTGCGGCGCTGGCGGTTCGACCACGAGGACTTCGACAGCCGGCTCCTGGGCGACCTCTACCAGGACCTCGACCCGGTGGTGAAGCAGCGGTACGCGCTGCTGCAGACGCCGGACTTCGTGGTGGACTTCCTGCTCGACGAGACGCTCTCGCCAGCCATCGCGGCCTACGGCGTGGACACGGTGCGGCTGATCGACCCGGCGTGCGGCAGCGGCCACCTGCTGCTGGCGGCGTTCCACCGGTTGTTCGACGGGATGAACGCGCTGCATGCCGGGACGATGTCGGACGCCGCCATCGCCCGCCACGTCCTGCGGCGGGTGGTGGGCATCGACCTCAACGACTACGCCTGCGCCCTGGCCCGCGCCCGCCTGGTGATGGCCGCCCTGGAGGCCTCCGGCAGCCGCGACCTCCACGACGCGCACGACCTCCACCCGATGATCTTCTGGGCCGACGGTCTCGACCAGCCCGAGCGCGACGAGCAGATCCAAGCGCGCCAGATGGGTCTGGGCGAAGCCGCCCTGCCCCCGCCCCAGGACCGCCCCCGCGCCGGCCTCACCCGCCCCGAGATCCGCGCCGAGCTGCGCACCGTCCTCGGCGACGGCTTCCACGCCGCGGTGGCCAACCCGCCGTTCATCGTCGAGCGCGACGCGCTGGCGAAGGCGTACCACAAGGAGAAGGTGGGCGGTCGACCGCGCTATGTGTCGGCGTACCGCGGCTCCTCACTCTGCTGCCCGTTCATCGAGCGGGCGTTCCAGCTGGTGATCCCCGCCGGCCACGTCGGGTTGATCGTGGCCAACTCGTTCATGAAACGCGAGTTCGGCAAGAAGCTGATCGAGGAGGTCTTGCCCCGCCACACGCTGACGAAGGTCGTCGACACCTCCGGCGCCTACATCCCCGGCCACGGCACGCCCACCGTCATGCTTTTCGGCCAGCGAAGTGAGGTGAGCGCCGGACGCGACGTGCTGACGGTCATGGGCAAGCGCGGCGAGCCGACGGTGCCGGCCGACCCCAGGCAAGGCCGAGTGTGGTCAAGCATCGTCGAGGGCCGCGCAACAGCGGGGTGGGAGAACGAGTACCTGTCGGTGGCATGGGTGGAGGCGGCAACGTTTCATCGACATCCGTGGAGTCTAGGTGGGGGTGGGGCGGCCGACGTTCGCGATGTGATCGAGAAGCACGCAGCAAGACGACTCGCCGACGTGATCAAGGTCGCAGGCTTCGGGGCCGTGACGCGTGAAGACGATGCCTACCTGCTCGGACGGCCAGTGTTGGTGCGTCACGACATCGCCGAGGACATGATCCGTCCGCTCGTGGCAGGGGAGGACATCCGCGACTGGGCCATCTCTGATCCGACGGGTGCTCTGTGGCCCTACGACATCCATAGCCTCGCGGTGCCCGTAGACGAGCCCCGCGCCGCTGCGAAACTCCTGTGGCCGCTCCGCTCGATCCTGGCCAGGCGCGTTGCGTACGGTCAGACACAGCTCGAACGTGGCCTCTGCTGGTACGAGTACTCCATGTTCTTCGCCGACCGCTTCCGCACCCCCCTCTCCATCGCCTTCGCCTTCGTCGCCACCCACAACCACTTCGTCCTCGACCGTGGCGGCAAGGTGTTCAAGCAGTCCGCCCCCGTCATCAAGCTCCCCCCGGACGCCACCGAGGCCGACCATCTGGCGCTGCTCGGGCTGCTGAACTCGTCGGCGGGGTGCTTCTGGATGAAGCAGGTGATGCAAGGCAAGCATATGGGTGACTCAGGTGGCGCACACGCTGATCCTGTGCACCAACGGTTTGAGTTCGACTCCACTAAGCTCCTCAAGTTCCCCATCGCGGACCCGCGCCACCCCGACGTCGAGTCCCTCGCCGCCCAACTCGACCACCTCGCCCGCCTCCGCACCGACGACCCCGTCCGCGCCGAGATCGACGGGTCCGCGTCCGTTGGTGCCGCATACCTGCGCGAAGCGCTCGCCAGGCGCCGTGAGCGCGACCTGGACCGGCTGTTCCAGATGGTCGCCCTCCAGGAGGAGCTCGACTGGCTCTGCTACCGACTCTACGGCATCGACACCGACCCCGACGCCGTCGTGCTCGGGCCGGCGGACAACCCGTCGCTCACGCCGGGGCTGCGGCCGTTCGAGATCACGCTCGCCCGCGAGGACGCCGAGCGGCGCGCCGCCATCGCGCGCGGCGAGGAGCCGGATGAGCAGCCGACGGCGTGGTTCGCGCGGCACGGGTGGGAGGCGGTGACGGACACGGCGGCCATCGGCGACGCGCGCTACCGGCAGATCGTCGAGGAGCGGCTGGCGCGGACCGCGGCGTCGCCGTTGCTGTCGCTCGTGGAGCAGCCCACGTACAAGCGGCGGTGGAGCCGGCCGGACTACGAGGCGCAGGAGCGCGAGGCGCTGGACGGGTGGCTTGCGGATCGGCTGGAGGACTGGGCGAAGGGGCAGGCGGGGCCGTGGACGCTCGGGCGGGCGGCCACGGCGCTGGAGACGGACGCGGGCGTGCGGGCGGTGGTCGAGGTGCGGACGGGGCGGACGGACTTCAGCTTGGAGGCGGAGCTGCGGCGGCTGGTCGAGGCGGACAGCGTGCCGTCCAACAAGATGGACGTATACACGGCGGGCGGGCTCGAAAAGCGCGCCGCGTGGGAGCGGACGTGGGAGCAGCAGCACGCGGAAGACCGCGGCGAGCCCGTGGTGCCCGCCGTGCCGCCCAAGTACGCCAGCGGCGACTTCCGCAAGACCGCCTACTGGCGGCTTCGCGGCAAGCTCGACGTCCCCAAGGAGCGGTTCATCGCCTTCACCGAGATGCCCGGCGCCACCGGCCCCGGCGCGCTGTATGGCTGGGCCGGATGGACCGCCCGTCAACGAGCGCGCGTCCTCGTCGGTCTCGACGAGCAGGCCGAGGCCGCGGGGGCGGCGGCCGAGGCGCGGTACGGGTTGCTGTACGGCGTCTGGTTCCTGCTGCCATGGGTCGCCTGGGAGTCCGAGGCCGCAGCCGCCGAGTTCCGCTCGGTGGTGCAGGCGGTGGTGGGGCGGGCGGGGGTGACGGAGGGGATGCTGCGGGGGTGGGCAGAGGGGCGGGCCGGCGTTTCAGGCGCCGCGCGACACAGCGCCGCACGGTGATAGAATGGACGACATGGAAGCGATCGACGCACGCTATGAAGCCGGCATCCTGACGCCGTCCAAGCCCCTCGCGCTGCGGCAGGGTGAGTGGGTCCGCCTGATCGTGCAACGGCGGCCTGACCCGAGCCGCTGGGACCTCGACCGCATCCGCGCCGCCGCCGACCATGAGGACGAGGACCTATCCACGCTCGGCCTCGACGCATGGCGGGCGGCGCTGGAGGATGAGGACCATCCTTGAAGCGGGGCGAGGTGTGGTGGGCCGATCTCGGCGCCCATCGACCACAAGAGCAGACGGGTGACCGGCCTGTGGTCATCTGGCAGAGCGACGCGCTGACCCGCGTCCTCCACTCCGTGCTCGTCGTCCCGCTCACCACCAACCTGGATCGCGCCCACCTCGCAGGCACCGCCCTGGTGAACGCCACCGAGAGCGGACCGCCGCAGGACTCTGTCGCCTTGGCGTTTCAGATGCGCGCCATCCCCCGCGCGGCGCTGCGCGAGCGGATCCGCGCGTTGTCCGACGACGAACTCGCCGAGCTGGAACTGGCCACCGACGAGGCGCTGGGCCGCGTGGAACCGGGCACGACCGCCCCGTAGCCGCCCTGCGCCGTACCCACAACATGGACGTGCCGCGGTGACGACCCTCCAAGACGCCTTCCTCATCCCCGAAGACGCCTCGGCCCTCGGCTTCGTCGTCCAGCTCGGCGGCGACGCCACGAAGGCCGATGAGCTCGTGTCGGACTACGTCCTCACGCCGGGCGTGCGCGACATGCTGCCGGGCATCTTCACGCGGCTGCACCACCTCTTCGATCAACGCCACGGCGAGGTCGGCTGGTTCGTGCACGGCAGCTTCGGGTCCGGCAAGAGCCACTTCATGGCCCTGCTCAGCTACCTCCTGGAGAACCGCGACGTCGCCTGGGCCAAGCCCGACGACCTGATCGCCCGCCTCGCCCGCGACCACCGCGGCTGGATCGCCGAGCGACGGCCGCTGGTGGTCCGCGAGAACCTCCTCAGCGCCGCCAAGCAGGGCGACCGCTTCGACCGCCTGATCTACGACGCCGTCAACAAGGCCCTCGTCGCCCACGGCCAGCCGCCGTTCGAGTTCCTTCACATCGACGGCGTCCTGGACGAAGCCCGCCGCGAAGGCGAGCAGTACGGCGACGCCTTCTGGCGCAACCTGGAGCGCGCCGGCATCGTCGGCGGGCAAAGGGACTTCGAGGAGGCCGCCGCCAGCCCCGACCTGCGCGAGAGCCTCGCCCGCGCCTTCCTGGACTACAAGGGCCGCGACGTCGCCAGCGCCGGCTTCAGCCCCGCCTGGGCGGACGGGCTGCGGCGGCTGGCCACGCACGTGAAGGCTTGCGGCTACGGCGGCATCGTCCTCTTCCTCGACGAGATGCTGCTGTGGCTCTCCGGCCAGGACGGGCCCGCCTTCAAGGAAGCGATCAACCAGCTCAACGTCATCGTCGACCACGACGGCCCGGCCCGCGACGTCCCGATCGCCCTGTTTGTCGCCCGCCAGCGTCGCTTCTCCGAGTTCTTCCCCGACCTGGCCGACGAAGAGCAGCTCCACGACCACCTCGACCACCACAGCGGCCGCTTCGAGCTCATCACGCTCGAAGACGTCGAGCTGCGCTTCATCGTCCGCGAGCGCATCCTGCGCGAAAGCCAGCCCGATCTCGTCCGCGCGGCCGTCGACCGCATCATCACCGAGCAACGCTCGCTGCTGCCCGTCCTGCTGCAGTCGGCCGACGAGGCCTATCTGCGCGACGTCTACCCCTTCCACCCCGCGCTCATCGAGGCCCTCATCGACATCTCGTCGCTCATGCAGCGCCAACGCACCGCCCTGCGCCTCCTGTACGAGCTGCTGCGCGATCACCGCAACCTGCCGCTGGGCAGCTTCATCCCCCTCGGCAGCGCCTTCGACGCCATCTTCCCCGGCGCCGACTTCAGCGCCGGCCGCAAGGTCGAGCGCCTGCGCAACATCCAGCGCCTCTACGAGCAGCGCATCGAGCTGGCCCTGAAGGAGATGGCCGGCCGCGTCGGCGACGAGCGCCTCACCCCGGAGCGCAAGTGGGCCCTCGACCAGCTCATCAAGACGGCGCTGCTGGCCGAAGCATCGCCCCGCCTGAAGGGCACCAGCCGGATCACCGTCCAGCGCTTGGTGGGCCTGAACGACGCCGAGATCAGCGGCGAGACATCCCGCGGCCGCATCGCCACGTCCACCGCCGACCTCGCGGAGCTGGCGCGGCTCGTGCCCGCCATCCAAGTCGGCGGCAGCGGTGCCACGGTCGAAGTCGGCATCGTCTTGGAGGGCGTCGACCTGGCCGAGATCCTCGACCGCGCCCGCGCCCAGGTCGACAACCCCACCCGCCGCCTTCGCACGCTTTATGGCGCCCTCGTGCCACTGCTCGGGCTCAACGACGACGCCGTCTTCGGCCCCGGCCGCCCCAACGACGGCCCAGTCGAGGTCACGTGGCGCGGCACCCGCCGCCGCGGCACCGTCAGCCTGGGCAACGTCCGCGAGATGCCCTACGACCACTTCCGGGTGCGCGACGGCGAGTTCCGGGTCGTCATCGACTATCCCTGGGACGAGCTCGGCCATACCGTCGAGGAGGACCGCCAGCGCGCCGCCGCCTTCCGCAAGTCGGAGGGCTCGGCCCATACGATCGTCTGGCTGCCGCGCCACTTCAACGAGCGCGAGACCCAGATCCTCGTCGACCTCGCCGCCTCGGAGTTCATCGGCAGCCCCGATGGCCGCGACGCGCTGCTGGGCAACCTGCCCCTCCTCGAACGCGACCGCGTCGTCGCCCAAGCCGCCGAGCGCGCCCGTAGCATGGGCGCCGAGCTGGAGACGATCCTGCGCAGCGCCTACAAGGACCACGGCGAGGCCGTGCCGCTCACCAGCGACGTGGCCACCACCATCCCGCAGCCCGACCTGCGCGGCAACCTGGAGCACTTCGCCCGCGAGTTGCTGGACCGCCGCTTCCCCCAGCACCCGCGCTTCGCCAGCGAGCCCTCCGCCAAGGACCTCCACGTTCTCCTGGCCTGGCTCGCCGCCGCCGCCGACACCACCGATCGGCGCGCCGCCATCGACGACGCCACGGCCGACGTGCTGCGCAAGGTCGGCGAGCCGCTGGAGCTGTGCACGATCGGCCAGAGCGCCGCCGGCCTGCGCCTCGACACCCGCTACATCCGCGACGTCCTGGGTCGCTTCCAGGCCGAGTCCGTGACCTGGGCGCCGATCGACCTCCACCTGGCCGACAGCTACGGCTTCCAGCCGGCCCTGCGCAACCTGTTCCTGCGCTTCGTCATGCAGCTCCACAGCTACCGTGCCGTCCACGAGGTCACCGGCCAGAGCGTCGACGTCGAGGTGGCCAGCCGGCCGCTGTCGGGGCTGCGGCTCGAACGGGCGCGCGTGCTGGAGCTGGCCGAGTGGAGCCGGGTCCGCGAGCTTGGTGCGGCGCTCTTCGCCCTGTCGCCACCCCAAGCCCAGCCGACGCTGGCCGCCCAGGACGCCTGGGCGGCCGAACTGCGCCGCGCCGGCCATGATCGGCGCCAACAGCTGCAACAGCTGCACGAGCTGCTGGCTGCGCTCGCGCCGCCCGAGGCCGACCGCAGCGCCGAGGTCCGCGACGCCCTCAAGCGCCTGGCCCCGCTCGACGACACCCGTCTCGATCCCTTCCAGACCCTCAGCGCCCTCATCGCCGAGTGGCCCCCCGACGCCGGCGACCCGCTGCGCGAGGTGGTCCGCACCGCCCCCGCCGCCCTCGCCGCCGCCCAGTCCGTGGACCGCACCGCCCGCAGCCACCTGCACGACGCCCGCACGCATCCCATGTTCGGTCCCGAGGCCGCCGACCTGCTCGCAGATCTAACCCGCCGCCTCGCCGACCGCCACCTCCGCTCGCCGCTGTCCGCCGCCGACATCCAGACCTGGAACCGCGCCGCCCACGACCTCGTCGGTCGCATGGTCCGGACGCCCGATCCGGCGCCGACGACGACGCCGCCTGATCCTCGCGGCGTCGCGCGCCATATGGTCTGGGAGCGCCGGCGCGTGCGCAGCGCCGACCGCGATGCGCTGGCGGCGGACCTCGACGCGCTCGCCCGCGCGATCGCCGCTCTGGGCGGCGACGGCGACACCGTCGAAGTCGACGTCACCGTGCACGTCCGGCCCGAGGACGGCGCGTGAACGAGGTCCAGCTGCTGCGCCGCCTCCTGGAGGTGGCCGGCATCACCGCCGACGGACCCTACGTCCTGGCGCTGGCCGGCGACGGGATCGAGACCGTCCCGGAGACCATCGAGGTCGCCGGCGTGCGCCTGCCGGTGGCGCGGCCGACCTCGGAGCTGGGGCTGCGGCGAGCGGTGAACCGCGCCAACGGCGCGCCGTTCCTGGCGATCCTACCCGAGGACCTGGCGCGGCGCCTGCCGCCGGACCTCCTGCGCGCCGCGCGCGGCGCCCGCGTCCACGCCCTCGACCCCACCGAGGTCCTCAGCGTCGTCCTCGGCACCCACGTCATCAGCGTTCACGACGGCGCCACGCAGCAGCTCGCCCTCGACCGCCTGCCACAGCTGCGCGCGCTGCTCGACGAGGCCGCGCCGCCGACGGCGGTCGACGCCCGCCTCCTCGACGAGCTGCTCGCCGAGGTGATGCTGGGCCAACGCCTGCGCCACATCGCCCCCGGCCAGCTTCTCGCGCTGCTGCTGCGCGCCGCCGACGGCTGGTCCGACACCGAGCGGGCGGTCTGGCAGCGCCACCTGCCGCGGCAGCTGGCCAACGAGGGCCGCGTGGTGGCCTGGGCGCTGGGCGCCCCCGGCCGGTTGCGCTCGCTCGTCGTCCGAGGCGCCCTCTTCGAGATCGACGACGATCCGGCGCCCGCGGTCTGGGGCGAGCTGGCCGCGCTGCTCGGCGATCCGGACGTCGGGCTGCCCGCCCCGGTGCTCCGCGCCACGGTCGCGCGCCTCGCCCTCGACACCCTCGCCGCCTTGGCCGAGGATGCCCGGCCGCTGCTCGAAGAGGCGTCCAGCGCGGCCCGCCAGCTGTTCAAGCCCGCCCAGATCGCCAGCAGCACCGTCCTGCCGCTGGGGCTGGTGACGCGGTGCGAGGCACTGGCCAAGCAGGCGGCCGCCGGCCAGCCGATCGCGGCCGCCGACCTGGAGCGGCTGAAGGAGCACCTCGCGGCCTCGTTGTATGCTCGCGAGATCGACGTCATCGCCGAGCTGGCCCGCCTGTCGCGCTACCTGGCCACGCCCACCGCCCCGCCGACGTCGGTGCCGGGCGCCGTCACCGCCTACCAGGAGTCCGGCTCGTTTGCCGACCTCGCTGCCGCTCGGCTCCGCCAGCGCCTGGCGTCCACCAGCGGCTTCCATGCCCAAGCCGCTGCCGTTCTGCGGCAGTGGCGCGACCGCCGCGACCGCGAGAACCTGGCCTTCGCCCAGCGCCTGGCCGGCGGCTACGAGAAGGCCATCCACGACCCCGCCGTGATCCCGGTGCACCGCATCTGGAAGGCGCTGGTGCTCCCACGGATCGAGGCGGGCACATCGGTCTTCGTCGTCGTGATGGACGGCTGCAGCTACCCGGTCTTCCTGCAGCTCCTGGGCGAGCTCGGCCGCGAGCCCAGCGGCCCGATCGGGCTCGCGTACGGCGACGGGGCCGGCGCCGCGGCGCGCGGGCTGCCGGGCCTGGCGCTGCTGCCGTCGGTGACGAGCCACTCCCGCAGCGCCATCTTCCAGGGCGAGATCCCCAAGGACCCCTGGGTCGACGAGAGCCAGTGGCGCGGCGCGCGCGAGGCGGCCTCCGACCCGGCGCGCTTCAACGCCAACCTCGCCCTCGGCCAGCGCCCGCGGCGGCTGTTCCTCAAGGGTCAGATGACCGACGGCGGCGCCGCGCTGCAGGCCACCCTGGCCGACCCGGCGGTGCCGGTCGTGGCCGCCGTGTTCAACGCCATCGACGACCAGATCGGCTCGTCGAACACCGGCGCGCCGCTCGACGTGCGCATGGACCACATCGCCGGCTTCCTGCCAGCGATCCGCGCCGCGCACCGGGCGGGCCGCGCCGTCCTGCTCCTGGCCGACCATGGCCACACCCCGTTCGACAGCACCGACCAGCGCGTCGGCGCGGGCGCCACGCCGCGCTACGTCGCGCTGGGTCCGGGCGAGGAACCGCCCGACGGCTTCATCGAGATCGACATGGCCGGCCTTGGCGGCGCCGGCGACCGGCAGGCGTTCGCGTGGCGGATGTCGTGCTACCGCGGCATGCCACAGGTGGGGTTCCACGGCGGCTGCAGCTTGGAGGAGCTCGTCGTCCCCATGGCGTGGCTGGTGGCGGACGGCGTGCCGGCGGATGAGCCGCCGTGGTGGTACGGCGGACGGGTGGCCGCGGGAGGGCCGGCGCCGGGGGCGTCAGCGGTCGGGTCGCGCGCCGCGCTGCCGCCGGCCGAGCCAGCCGCCGCCCGCCAGCCACAGCTGCCGACGTTGGCACCCGCCGCCGGCCCGGCCGCGCCGGCCGCCGCAACGGCGCCGCCCCCGCCCGCCGGCGTCGACGACGAGATCTGGGCCAGCCTCGACGTGCGCCAGCAGACGGCGTTGGCCTGCATCGCCCGCGATCGCGTCGTCGGGGCGTCCGAGCTCGCCGCGGCCGTCTCGGTGCCCGTTGGGCGCGTGACCGGCATGATGACCCTTCTCGAACGCCATCTGCATGGCCGCGGGTTGCGGCTGTTCGTCACCGAAGAGCGGGCCGGCGGCGAGCGGCAGTACGTGTACGTGTCGCCGGAGGGTCGGTGACCACGGCCGTCCCGCTCGCCGAGGCGCGCGCGATCATCGCCGCGCTGCGAACCGGCGTCGTGCCGGCCAGCGGCCTGCACCACTTCGCCACCGGTCTCGACGACCTTCTGGCCGTGGTGCGCACCGAGCTCGACGAGGTGGCGTCCGGCACAGGCAGCGGGCGGGTGAAGTGGATCCGCGGCCCGTACGGCAGCGGCAAGACGTTCGCTGCGCGCCTGCTGTGCGCTGAGGCCCAGGCCCACGGCTTCGCCACGACCCAGGTCCAGATCTCGGTCACCGACACGCCCCTGGGGCGCCTCGAAACGGTGTACCGCCGGCTCATGGAGCGCCTCGCCACGGCCACCCACACCCCGAGCGCGTTCCCGGCGATCGTCGACGGCTGGCTCTACGTGCTGGGCGACGAGGTCACGCGGCTGCAGGGGATCGGCGAGGACGACCCGGCCTTCGCGGCGGCGGTCGAGGCCAGGCTCGAACACTGCTTCACCTCCCTCAGCCGCAGCAACCCGACGTTCGCCCGCGTCCTGCAGGCCTACCACACCGCCCAGAGCGCAGGCGACTTCGCCTCGGCGCAGGCGCTGCTGGCCTGGCTGAGCGGCGACCCTTCGGTGGCGGCGGCCGTGAAACGCCTGGCCGACGTGCGCGGCGAAGTCGACGGGCCGGCGGCGCTGGCGTTCCTGCGCGGCGTGGCCCAGGTCATCCGCTCCGGCGGCTACCGCGGCCTGGTGCTCGTCCTCGACGAGGTCGAGACCGTCCAGCGCATGCGATCCGACAGCCGCGAGCGCGCGCTCAACGCGCTGCGCCAGCTTGTGGACATGCTGCTGGGCGGCGATCTGCCGGGCGTCTACCTGATCGTCACCGGCACCCCCGACTTCTTCGACGGCCACCACGGCCTGCGCGCCCTCCCGCCGCTAGCGGCGCGCGTCACGACGCGGTTCGGCGACGACCCCCGCCACGACAACCTCCGCGCGCCGCAGGTCCGGCTGCAGCCGTTCGACGCCGCGCGCCTGACGGCCGTCGCCCACCGGGTGCGCGCTCTCTACCCGGCCACGGCGCCACAGCGCGTCGCTGCGCGCGTGGACGACGGCTTCATCGACGGGCTGGTGGCGCGCACGACCACCGCCTTCGGCGGCCAGGTGGCGATCGCGCCGCGCATCTTCCTGCGCGAGCTCGTGGATGTCATGGACCGCGTCGACCTCCATCCCGACTACGATCCCGCCCGCGACTACGCTTTCACCGTCGCCGACGACGACCTCACGCCCGAGGAGCTGGCCGCGGCGCGTGCGCAGCCGCCGGACGCCGACGCGCCCGCGGCGCCGCACCGCCTGTCGTGAGCGCCTTCGCGCGGCTCCACCCCCAGCTCCAACACGCCCTCGTCCACGAGCTCGGCTGGCGCACGCTGCGGCCGGTGCAAGAGGAGACCATCCACGCCGTCCTTGACGGCTGCAACACGATAGTCCTGGCGCCGACCGCCGGCGGCAAGACCGAGGCGGGCGTGTTCCCGGTGCTCTCGCGCGTGCTCGCCGAGGACATCGCGCCCGTCGCGGTCCTCTACCTCTGCCCGCTGCGGGCGCTGCTCAACAACCTCGAAGGGCGGGTGAAAGCGTACGCTCGCATGGTCGGGCTGGAGGCGTTCAAGTGGCACGGCGACGTCGGCCTGTCCGAGCGCCACCGCTTCCTCGACCGGCCGGCGCACATCCTCATGACGACGCCCGAGTCCATCGAGGTGCTGCTGGTGAACCGCCCGCGCGACGCGGCGTCGCTGTTGGCCAACCTCTCGGCCGTCGTCGTCGACGAGGTGCACGCCTTCGCCGGCGACGATCGTGGGGCGCACCTGGTGAGCCTGCTGGAGCGCGTCTCACGCCTCGGCGGCCGCGACGTCCAGCGCATCGGGCTCTCGGCCACCGTCGGCAACCCGGATGCCATCGGCGCCTGGCTGGCCGGATCGAGCCAGCGACCGTACCGCCGCGTCGACCCGCCGCGGCCGCCGGCCTGGCGCGAGCTGTCCGTTGACCTCGTCGACGAGGAGGCCATCGTCGGCCGTGTCGCCCGGCAGGTGACGGGCCGCAAGGGCCTCGTGTTCGTCGAGAGCCGGCGCGCCGCCGAGCAGGTGGCCGCCGCGTTGGAGGAGGGCGGCACGACGGCGTTCGTACACCACGGCTCGGTCAGCCGTGCCGACCGCGAGCGGGCCGAGGCGGCGTTCCAGGCCACCGGCCCAGCCGCCATCGTCTGCACCAGCACGCTGGAGCTCGGCATCGACGTCGGCGACCTCGACACCGTCGTCCAGATCGACGCCCCGCGCACCGTAGCCAGCGTGCTGCAGCGCATGGGTCGCACCGGCCGCCGGCCAGGGGCGGCGTCGCAGTGCCACTTCGTCTGTCGCGAGCCCGAGAAGATGCTCCAGGCGGCGGCCCTGGTGCGGCTCATCGAGCAGGGCTGGGTCGAGGACGTCGCGCCCGACGCGGCGTGCGCGCACGTGCTGGCGCACCAGATCCTCGCCCTGTCGCTCCAGGAGAGCGGTGTGTCGCGCCACCGGGTGATGACCTGGCTGGCCGGCGCGGCGCCGTTCAGCGACCTGGGCGCCGAGGACGTACGCGAGCTCGTCGACACGATGGTGGCGCGCGACATCCTCTACGAGGCGGACGGCCTGCTGTCGCTGGGCGGCGAAGGCGAGCGTCTGTATGCCGGCAAGAACTTCCTGGGCCTCTACGCCGTCTTCGACACGCCGCCCGAGTTCCGCGTCCAGCACGGCCGCCACGACGTCGGCACGCTCGACCTGGCCTTCCTCCGCACGATCGGCGAGGGCGACGGCGGCGGCACGTTCCGGCTCGCCGGCCGGCCCTGGCAGATCCAGCACCTCGACTGGGTCCGGCACGTCTGCTATGTCGTGCCCGCGCCGCACGGCCTAGCGCCGCGCTGGGCCGGCAGCGGCGGCTACCTCTCGTTCGCGCTGTGCCAGGCGATGAAGGCCGTCCTTGCCGACGACGTCGACTACCCCTGGCTGACGACGAGCGCCCGTGCCGAGCTTCGCGCGCTGCGAGCCGGATACGCCCCCGTGGTGCGCGGCGCAGGCTCCGTGGTCGAGGTCACGGACGCCGGCGTCACCTGGCACACTTTCGCCGGCGGGGCCATCAACCGCCTACTGCAAGAGGCGCTCGAAGCCGCCGGCGACATAGCGTGGCGCTCGGGCAACCTTGCCCTATCGACGGCTGGCAAGCTTGACGGCGCCGCTATCGCAGGCGCGGTGGCGGCCGTGAAGGCCTTGGGGTCATGCGACTGGCCGTCGATGGCCGACCGGGTGGCGGCCGCGGCGAACGCCGGGCGGCTGACGCGGTTCGCGCCGTGCCTGCCGGAGGGGTTGGCGAGGGCGCTGCTCGTCCGGCGGTTGGTGGACGTCGCGGGGGCGGGGCGGGTGGCGGGGGGCGTCACGTTGCTGGATGCGGGGCGCGGGTGACGCGCCCTGCCGCGCCGTTGGTCGGCGACGCGAGCGACATGTCCCGCTAGCACAGAGGGTGTCCGGCGAGTACGACGGCCATACCCACGGAGGCTCCGGACAACGTCCGGCTCTCCGGAGTAGGCCTACTGCGCCGCCGACAACCGCCGCAGGCTCGCCGGATCACCAGGCGCTTCGATGACCCACAGTCCGAACTGCTGCGCGCCCAGCACATCGCCCGTAGACACGTACAGGCGGTTGTCGGACAGAATCATGCGGTCGATGAAATCTCCCTCGCCGAGTTCGACGACCGCCACGGGTTCGGGCGCCGCCGGCGTGCTCAGGTCGAATGCGACGAGCGTCGTGTGGTTGCCGAAGTACAGCACGGACCCGTTGACCGCGAGGCCCAGGAACCCGCCGGAGTCGATCACCATCGGATCCTTCATGTCCTTGGCGATTCGCGCGCCGAGGAGCACCGGCACGCCCAGTCCGCGAGCATCGGCGACGAGGATCCCTTCCCTGTTCGTCGCCATGTAGACGTAGCCGCCGTACGCTGCGAAGCCGAAGGGATACAAGGTCCAGGGCAGCTCAAGCTCGGCGATCAAGTCCGGTCGGCTAGGGTCGCTCAGGTCGACGACGGCTAAGCAGTCGGGGAAGGCCGGGTTGGACTCCATGATCATTGGTGGCGGCAGCATCGGCCTTCCCGACCTCGGCTTGCAGTCCGGAACTGCCTCGACCGATGATGTCGGCTGGGCTCGTCCACCGCAGCTGCGGATGGTGTACGCCCGATCGCCTTCGACTGCGATCTGCGTCGTCTCGCCTTCCAGCCGCCCGACTTCCTTCCCGGCATCGGGACCCATGAGCCGGATGACGCGCAGGCTGCCGGCGTGGGGCGTCGGATCCCAACGTGCTTCGCCCATCAGCATGTAGTCTCGCCACGGGCAGAAGATCTGGTCGTCCGTCTCTAGTACATGACCACTATGACTTCGCTGGGTAAAAGCGGTCGAACTTGGACCTGG